>CAVQKQ010000013.1:0-267308 GCA_963713085.1 uncultured Pseudomonadota bacterium
AGATTTATAGTGCCATGTATCTGGTGTGTTTTCGCTAGTGAATATCCCAAAGCTGTTTGTTACCGCTGCACCCCCTTCCAATACCGGAATAAAGGTTTCGGCGGAAAAGCATCGTTCAACTGCTGATCGCATAGCCTCGCCCGGTGGGGCGGACAATGCTTTCGCAAGCTCATTCTTGGATACGTGAAGCCGAATATTCTTTCGCAGGGGGTTCCTGAATTTGAAACTACAATTTCAAGCGCAGGAATGACGCGTTTTTGCCGGATACTGGGCAACGGGTGTATGCCGTGACGATTGGGCGATGCGTTTCTCGCCATGACATCACCGCAAAAAGGAATGAAGCCATAGAAACGAAGAATGCCCCTCCGCTTACATAGATGCTTATTTCCTGAATAGATGCCATTCCGTTGTGGCCCTAACGTCGAGCTAACCGGACTTCGCCGGCCTTATGGCGAAGGTCCGATTGAGCGCCATGTTCGACAGTCAGGAATCAAGGGAGAACAACGCCGACCTGGTGACCAAGTGCATGATTTGCGGGTCAGAGCGAACGGAGTCCCAGAGAGGGTCCGCGGCAGCGCGTGCAGACATCTTGTCGTCGAGCTCCTGAGCAATTACCAGAAGGCGAGTCGCCTCGGTGAGGCGACCCGATCGAGCTTCCCATGCCGCCTGGTAGTAATAGTCCTCTGCTTTCTCAGCCTTTTCCCGCTTGAGTGCGCGCGAGGCCTGAGAGTCGAAAGTTGAGCCTCCGTTGGCCGCAGCTTCCACTAAAGCTAGGACAGCGAGGTTGGAAACCCGCTTCGTTACCTTCACACTGGCGCGCGCATCATCGAGGGCAGCGGGAATATCGCGCAAGTACAAATTCGCGAGAGCACGCCATCGGAGTCTTGTCCAGTTGCGAGGCTGCTCCTTCACGCATTCGTCAAGGTCGTTACGTGCGCGGCCGAAGTCCCGTTTTTGAATGTAGGCGACCGCTCGATTGTGCAGGTACACGGTCCGCCAGTCGGGCTGCACGTTCACTTTGCTAGCTTCGCTGAAAGCGGCGACTGCTCCGGCACCATCGCCGAGGCGAACGCGGGCGCGACCCAAGAGGTTCCACGTCGTGCAGTCGTTAGGGTCAAGAGTCGCGCTCCTCGCGGCGGCGTCCTCCGCCCCCAGGTAGTCTTTCTCGCCAAACCGCCGCCGGCCTTCGGAGTAGAGAGCTCGCGCCATAGCGAGCTTCTCCGTCGGGGTATGGTGTTTCCACGCGACTACCAGCGCAACGACCAGAGCCCGAGCAGGAGCGCACCCAGCAAGGCTAGCATCGACAGCGTGCTCCAATCACGTAGCGCAGACGCTTGTGCCACCGAGAACACAGTGAGTACACACCTACGACCATAGACCAGTAGAGTGACGGCAGGCTTCGCCACTTGCTGGCAACGACTTCGCGTCGGTGTGCGGCCGTGATCCTCACCGACTGTGGTTCCTCATCCGGCTCAATCGAAGCTGGCACGTGCGCCCCCTATTAGGATCATAAGCCCCCGACTTCCCAATCTGTCGAACGTTCGAGCTAAGCGGGCGACGACGGCAGGACGCCAGGCCCGGGCTGGCGAAAATGTACCGCGTACCGCCAGACCGGGCCTGGTGGCCTGCCGTTGGCGCTCCGCTTGAGCGAGGGGTTAGGCCTCACTCGCCAACGTTGACGATGAGTTCTTTGCCGAACCGGACTTTGGAGACTTCGCATGCCATTTCGATGATTCGTTCGATCTGCGCGTGACTTACGTTTTTCCAACGTACCAGCCGGATTGAAGCCTGAAGGAGTGTTCTCGGGCAAGATCGGGCCTGCCAGGGTAGAGATCTTCAGCTGTGCGAGCTAAGTACCTCCTGGTTCTTCCGTGTTTTGGCCTTGCGGCGAAGCGCTCCAAGAAAGTTGAGTCCCGCTTCGCAAGGGCCTCGAATACAGCTACCAAAACTTCCCGGCCGTTCCGGCATGGCGTGAACCTTCCCTCGAAGCTGTATCCGACGCCGCCCAGCCTCGGTTCTGGCGATGGCGCACTGTTCGGCCTCGACGTTGGAGCGGGCGCCGGTGGCGTAGGCGTCGACGGTGGAGTTCTAGGACCTTGCGCGACGCTCTGGCTGCTACCGCGAAGGCCTACGTTGTCTCTGAGAAAGCGCGCGACCGTATCGACATCGGGTTTGAATCCGCACAGGCTCTCGACTTTGTCCGCGAGGAGCTCAAGGAGAAGCTCGTCTTCTTCCGCGACCAACTTGGCCCAGGCTTCGGGCAGTGTGCTGAGCATCTGTCGACTGCGAGATACGTTCTTGTAGTCCTCTCGAGCGGCTGCTATGGCAGCCCCTGACGAGACTTGCGCATAGCTCAAGTACCTCTCCAACCGCGCGTCGCTCTCGGCGACGTCCCGCTCGACCATGTCGAGCTTGTAGACGCGGCGCTCTGTGTAGTCGCCTTGCTCTGCCGGCAGGAAGAAGTTCCATTCTTGACCGTCCGTAAGGATGGCGAGGGGCACGCCGACATGGAACGCGTACTCGAAGAGCTGGCGTTCCGCGCCGTCGCTCTGCCCAATCTGCTTGACTTCAATGAAAGCGACAGGCTTGTTCGAAGGGTGACACAACGCGTAGTCAACCCGTCTTCCGCTTAGCGAGTATTCAGGGCATACGACCTGGGTATCGTATGTCGGCCATCCGAGCGCTTGCAGTAGGCGCAAGACGATGCCTTGCGAGACTGCTGCCTCATTGCCGTATCGGCCCGCCTTGATGCCAGCGCGCACGTCCTCGATGTGTTTAGTGAGGGTCATGGACAGCGAGGATAGTGTTTGTGAGGTCTAACGTACAAGTTCAGGGGCGCGCTGCCGATAGGCGGAGCGTCCCTTGCACCGCCGGGTTAGCCCTGCTGGGCCATCTGCGCGCGACACGATTTAAGCTCTCATTTCTTGAACCCCGACGGTACGCACACAGCATACACATTAACTCCTGTCGGAGAACCCCACTCCGACTTCACCTTTGACATTGCGTTGTTGCACGCATCCGCAGTCGCGAACTCCGCTTGTACCGATGTTGAGGTAGCAGAAGGCATTGCAGGGTGCTTATATAACAGTGCAACGATCAGTAACCAAGTTTCCATTTTTCCTCCAGGTCTTGACAGATCACTTCAACGGTAACGTGTTTCTTCTCCAACCTCTGCTTAAAGGTCGCGATATGGTTCGCGCCACAAATGAACAATATATCGGTATGGGGCAATAGCGGAGCGATTCGCCTTAGCCACTCTCCTTCCCGCACCGGGTAACCAATTCTCTCATCTTCTGCCTCTGTTGTTCCATTGGCAGAATAAAGTGAGACGCGCTCATGCTGATTCGGGTCGCAGAAAATGTGCATCAAGTTGTGATGGGCACTTACGTTCTTGGGTATTGAATAGGCTTTATCGTCAATATTCCGATGTTCCAATATTCTTGTATCGCTATATTCCTCGCAGACGGCTTGTGGCTGAAGTTCCTTAACGAGGTTGTCTAAGTATGTTTCAAATCGGTATGCGGATGGAATATTGAAGCCTAGCAAGCCTCCTTCAAGCGGAGCCTTGAAAACGCGAACTTGAAATGAATGAGAAATGCCTAGCAAATGCGTCACGATATTGGCTACCAAAGGTGCCGCCTGATGATCGTTGCTCCAGAATGAAAACGCGGAAACATGGGAACGATCCATTACGGCAGGGCTAACGTAAATTCGACACCAAAACCGACCGATAAAATTTAGTGCCCCGGGGGCATATCCACATGGCTACGATGTAACCACTTGATTTAACATGGCGGTGCATTTTTAGTACCCCATAAAAATCAGGAGGAAGCCCCATGCAGGATAACCCGCCCCCTAAGTTGCTGGACCAAGTGCGCGCTAAGTTGCGCACCAGGCATTACAGTCTGCGTACCGAGCAGGCCTATTGCGATTGGATCCGGCGCTTCATTCTGTTTCATGGCAAACGCCACCCTGTGGATATGAGTGCTCAGGAAGTGGAATCTTTCCTGTCCCATCTTGCGGTGGAACGGACCGTAGCCGCCTCCACACAAAACCAAGCCAAGAGCGCCCTCTTGTTCTTATATCGGGAAGTATTGAATAGCGATCTCCCGTGGCTTGACAATATCACCAAGGCCAAGGCGTCTCAACGCTTGCCCGTCGTTCTGACACGCGAGGAAGTGACGCGTCTGCTCATCCATCTGGACGGGACTCATTGGCTCATGGCCAGCCTGCTCTATGGGACGGGCATGCGACTGATGGAGTGCTTGCGCCTACGAGTGAAGGATGTGGATTTTGCCCGCAGGGAAATTCTCGTCCGGGACGGGAAAGGGATGAAGGACCGGGTGACAATGCTGCCCACCACGGTTTCGGAACCCTTGCAGCAACATCTGGAACGCACGCGCGCAATTCACGCGGAGGACCTGACCCCGGGTTTCGGGGAGGTGTACCTCCCGGACGCTCTGGCCCGAAAATACCCGAGTGCCGCGAAATCCTGGGGTTGGCAGTATGTGTTCCCATCCGCCGCGCGTTCGACAGATCCGCGTAGCGGCGTGGTCCGACGCCATCATGCGGACGAGAAACGCCTGCAACGGGCGATCAAACGGGCGGTGCAATTGGCCGGGGTGGCGAAGCCGGCGTCGACCCATACCCTGCGCCATTCCTTCGCCACCCATCTGCTGGAAGGTGGCTACGACATCCGCACCGTTCAGGAACTGCTGGGCCATTCGGATGTATCCACCACCATGATCTACACCCACGTGCTCAACAAGGGCGGCCGGGGCGTGGTCAGCCCGTTGGATCGCTAGCCCGTGGCCTGGGACATCTTCTGCACCGTCATCGACAACTTCGGCGACATCGGCGTCACCTGGCGCCTGGCGCGGCAGTTGGCGGCGGAGCACGGCGTTGCGGTGCGGCTGTGGGTGGACGACCTGGCGGCGTTCCGGCGGATACGGCCGGAGATCGATGCCGATTTGGACACCCAGCATCTGGCCGGGGTGGAGGTGCGCCGCTGGACCCGGCCCTTGCCCGACGTGGAGCCCGGCGAGGTGGTGATCGAGGCCCTGGCGTGCAATCTTCCCGACGAGTTCGTGGCGCGCATGGCGCGGCAAGAGCCCCAGCCGGTCTGGCTGAATCTGGAATACCTCTCGGCGGAGGACTGGGTGGCGGGGGTGCACGGCCTGCCCTCCCCCCACCCGCGACTGCCGCTGACCAAGTATTTCTTCATGCCTGGTTACACGGCGGACACCGGCGGGCTGACCCGGGAGGACTGGCTGCCGGCGCGGCGGGATGCCTTCCAGGGGGATGACAGCGCCCGCGCCGCGTTCTGGTCCGGCCTGGGCCTGCCGGCGGAGCGGGACGACGAACTGCGCGTTTCCCTGTTCAGCTACGACAACCGGGCCCTGCCGGAACTGCTGCGGGCCTGGGCGGGTGGCGATCGCCCCATCCGGGCCCTGGTGCCCGAGGGCAAGGCCCTGCCCCAGGTGGCGGCCTGGTTCGGGGCCGGCGACCTGACGGCGGGGGCGGTGCTGAGGCGCGATGCCCTCACCCTGCATGTCCTGCCCATGCTGGACCAGGACGGCTACGACCGTCTGCTGTGGGCCTGCGACCTGAATTTCGTGCGCGGGGAGGATTCCTTCGTGCGCGCCCAGTTCGCGGCCCGGCCCCTGGTCTGGCAGGCCTACCGACAGGAGGAGGCGGCCCACTTCGCCAAGCTGGAGGCCTTCCTGAAACTGTATTGCGCGGACCTGGCGCCGGAGGCGGCGGATGCCCTGGGCGGGATGTGGCGGGCCTGGAACCGGGAGGAGGCCGTAGCCGAGGTTTGGCCCGCTTTTCTGGCGCGCCTGCCCGAGCTGCGGGGCCATTCCCGGCGCTGGGCCGCGCGGTTGGCGGAACAGCGCGATCTTGCCGCCAAGCTGATGATTTTTTGCGGCAACTTGTTAAAATAGCGGGCTTTTCCGAATCCCTCCCCAGGACAACCCTTCATGAAGATCGCTCAAGAACTCCGCGCCGGCAACGTGATCATGGTCGGCAAAGACCCGCTGGTGATACAAAAGGCCGAATTCTCCAAGTCCGGCCGCAATGCCTCCGTGGTCAAGATGAAAATGAAAAACCTGCTCACCGGCAGCGCCACCGAGACGGTCTACAAGGCCGACGAGAAGTTCGAGACGGTGAACCTGGAGCGCAAGGACTGCACCTACTCCTACTTCGCCGACCCCATGTATGTGTTCATGGACGCCGAGTACAACCAGTACGAGGTGGAGGCCGACAACCTGGCCGACGCCCTGCCCTACCTGGACGACGGCATGCCCCTGGAAGTGGTGTTCTACGAAGGCAAGGCCATCTCCGTGAACATGCCCTCCTCGGTGGTGCGCGAGGTGGAATACACCGAGCCCGCGGTCAAGGGCGACACCTCCGGCAAGGTCATGAAGCCGGCCCGCATCAAGCCCACCAACCACACCATCCAGGTGCCGGCCTTCGTCGAGATCGGCGACAAAGTGGAGATCGATACCGCCACCGGCGAGTACCGCAACCGGGTGAAGTGAGTTTGGCTTGAAGTGATGCAAAAGGGCGCCAACGGCGCCCTTTTTGTTTGATGCCCGGATGGGGGCGATGTGGGGGAAGGCGCCCTCTCCCCGGCCCTCCCCCGCTTGCGGGGGAGGGGGTGGTTTTTCCCCTCTCCCTCTGGGAGAGGGCAGGGTGAGGGGCTGGGCGGAGCCCGGCGCGGCCGGCAACCAAAACCGGCTCAGATCACCACCGGCTCGTCCGGCAGTTCGTTGGGATTGGCCTCGCCTTCCGCGAGGGGGAAATGCATGCGCAGCAGGGCATCCACGTGGGCGAGGCCCTCCAGCACCCCCGCCTCGAACGCCCCGCGCCGGAACGAGCCCTCCATCTCCCGGCAGATGGATTCCCATTCCCCCTGGGCCACCTTGGCGTCTAGCCCCCGGTCCGCCAGGATTTCCACGTCCCGGTCCGCCAGCAGCAGGTAGATCAGCACGCCGTTGTTGGCCTCGGTGTCCCACACCCGCAGCTCGGAAAACACCTGCACCGCCCGCTCCCGCGCGGTGACGCCCCGCATCAGGTGCACGACATGCAGGTCGCCTTCCACCACGAAGCGGATCTCGCCGCTGTGATGGCGCTCGGAGGCCGCGACGGCGTCCCCGATGCGGGCCATCGCGGCCTTCGGGAAGGCGAGGCGTACCAGCCAGCGGGGATGGAACAGGTGGCGGATCAGTCGGGGAATGGAGCTGTGTGCCATATTGGTCGCCTACCAACGTCCGGAGGCACCGCCCCCGCCGAAACCGCCGCCGCCGCCGCTGAATCCCCCGCCCCCTGAGCCGCCCCCGCCGCCGCCGTAATAACCGCCACCCCGGAAACCGCCGCCGCCACCCCCCATCATGGTGAAGAAGAACACCACCAGCGCGATGATCAGGGCCGTGCCCAGGGTACCCAGCAGCAGCCAGGCGCCGAAAAAGGCCACCCCGCCGGCCAGCCCGGCGCCGGGCAGACGGCCCAGGGCGGCGCGCAACAGCCCGCCCACCACGAAGATGAACATCATGGCCATGGGCAGCAGCTCGCCGATGTCGAAGGAGCCCGAATGCCCCTGGCGGGCCTTGGGTGGCGGCAACGGTTCGCCCTGGACCAACTTGACCAGGGCCGCCACGCCGGCCTGGACGCCGCCCGGGAAATCCCCCTGCTTGAAGCGGGGCACGATGATTTCCTCGATCACCCGCTTGGCCACCGCGTCCGGGATCACCCCTTCCAGGCCGTAGCCCACCTCGATGCGCAGGGCACGGTCGTCCTTGGCCACCAGCAGCAGGGCGCCGTCATCCACGCCCTTGCGCCCCAGCTTCCAGGCCTCGGCCACGCGCAGGCCGTATTGCTCGATGGTTTCCGGCTGGGTGGTGGGCACGATCAGCACGGCGAGCTGGCTGCCCTTGGCCTGCTCCAGGCCGGCCAGGTCGGCCTCCATGGATTGCGCCGTGGCCGCGTCCAGGACGCCCGCCAGGTCGGTGACCCGGGACTTCAGCGGGGGCACGGCCACTTCGGCCCAGGCGAGGCACTGCCAAAGCAGCAGCAGGATGCCCAGGAAGCGGATGACGGGTCTGCGCGAAACGGTGTGGGTCACCAATGGGTCACCAATAAATAGCCGGGATCGGGAAGGCGCTATGGAAACAGAAGGCGCGGGGCCGGGCAAGGCTGACGTGCCTATCCGGATTCCCGCAGTCCGGGCAAATACCTGATTGTTTTAATCGGGTATTGGCGTATACATAGAGAAGACCGTGCAGTGTCCTGCTCGCCGATTGACCATAATGAATTCCATCACAGGAGAACCAGCAATGCGCAACGTTCAGATCGACTACCGGGGAGAACCGCTGACCTTTGAAAGCGCCAGCCTACTGGCCAAGGGCGTAGCCAGGGAAAACCAGATGAAGGACCCGACCATCATGGCCTGGCATATGCACAAGGACATGATCCCCTACTACGACGGCGCCGATCCCGACACCTGGTGGGCAAAATACGGCGAGGGCAATGGCGGCCGCCTGGAAATCTGCGTGGGAGACGAATACCAGTTCGTCATGATGGACGCCCGCGGCTATGACATCCTGGGCAGCGACAACACCCTGCGCAACCTGGAGGACAGCGAGGGCAACCCCTATCTCTGCTACACCGCCATGATGGGCCGCGCCTCCATGGTCCCCAACGATGTAGCCTGCATTCCCCTGGATGAATGGACGGCCAACCAGTACTAGAAAACCGGACGCCTGAAATCAACGAGGCCTCCAATCGGAGGCCTCGTTCACATCCGGGGGAAGCTCACGCGGCGCGCTTTTCCTCAGGATGCAACGCCGCCTCGCTCTTGCGGGCCCACCATTTCTCGGCCTCCTCGTCCCAGCCGTCGGTGCGCACGTAAGGATTGGTGCGGGGGTGCATGATCATGCGCGGGTCCACCTCCAGGCCGATGCCTTCCAGGAAGTTCACCAGTCCGATGCGCTCGATCATCTCGCCGGTGCGCTCGTGCTCCAGGGCGTTCTCGGCGAAGAAGTCCAGCACGTCGCGGGCCAGGTCGTTGAGCTTGTCGAAGTCCTCGTCGGTCTCCAACTTCATGAACGGGATGATCATGGTGCCCATGGTGGCGCCGATCTTCAGCACCCCCTTGCCGCCGATCAGGACGGTGACGCCCTTGTCCTTGCCGGGCAGCAGGGCGCCGGGCATGACGTTCAGGCAGTGCATGCAGCGCACGCAGTTGTGGTTGTCGATCACCATGTCGGTGTCCAGCCCCACCCGCAGCACGGATTCGTGGTCCGCCGTGTCCTCGCTGTGAGCACGCAGGGTGATGGCCTTGGTGGGGCACAGGTTGACCACCATGTTCACCAGGTCCTCCATGCGGTGCCCATCCATCCACTCCTTGGCGATGGCCTCGTTGGTCTGGATGTTGTCGCGCCACATGCCGATGGTGGCCATGTCGGATCGCTGGATGGCGTTGACGCAGTCGTTGGGGCAGCCGGAGAACTTGAACTTGAACTTGTAGGGCAGGCTGGGCCGGTGCATGTCGTCCAGGTTGCTGTTGATGACGGTGCGCAGGGCCCGGGCCTCGTCGAAGTTGGACATCTCGCAGCGGGCCGCGCCCACGCAGGACATGGAGGTGCGCAGCGCCGGGCCGGCGCCGCCCAGGTCGAAGCCCATGGCGTTGAGCCGGTCGAAGGCGCCCTGCACGTTCTCGCTGCTGATGCCCTGGAACATGATGTCACCGGACTGGCCGTGGAAGGCGATCAGGCCGGAGCCGCCGGATTCCACCCAGGCGTCGCACAGGTTGCGCAGCAGGTCGGAGGTGTAGTGCATGCCGGCCGGCGGCTGGACCCGGAAGGTGTGGAATTCCGCCGCCTCGGGGAACTTGGGCGTGCCGTCGGGGTTCTTGAGTTCGGTGAAGCGGGGGATGATGCCGGCACCGTAGCCGATCACCCCTACCGTGCCGCCCTTCCAGTAACCGGTGCGGGTCTCGTAGGAATGCTCCAGGTGGCCCAGCAGATCGACCATCATGGGGTTGTCCCCCGCCAGGCGCTTCAGGCCGGTCACGAAGGATGGCCAGGGGCCGGTTTCCAATTGGTCCAGATAGGGGGTGTCAGGCAAAGGTAGGCTCATGTAACTCTCCTTGCATGGATGATCACAGGTAATTCCATAGTGTTTTAGTCAACTATAGACGGCCTTTGTTCCCTTGCCGGCCGGCACTCGCTGCCGAGGGTGATGTCCAGCAAGCTTTCCGGCGCCAGGGATGCGCCCATTCCATTGCCTGGAGGGCCGCAAGGAAAAGCTGGCCCTCACCGTATCCGACCCATAAAATTCAGCGACCAGCTTGGCCGGATCAACGGGTGGACCCATGCACCGGTCCGCTCCTCGGCCGACGCGAGGCGAGGCGAGGCGAATTCA
The DNA here is from genome assembly GCA_963713085.1 of uncultured Pseudomonadota bacterium. Classification (GTDB taxonomy): domain Bacteria; phylum Pseudomonadota; class Gammaproteobacteria; order Burkholderiales; family Thiobacillaceae; genus PFJX01. Next base: position 10,426 of record CAVQKQ010000013.1, read on the forward strand.
TGGTGAATACAAAACAGGCATCCGTGGAGAAGGTCCCCGAACAGGTCAACGTCGGCGGCGAGAAGCTGGACGTCTGGCCGGCGGGGCAACAGATCGTGCCGCTCGCTGAGCCGACGGTGCGCATGACCGACTTCCCCGATATGGCGGCTCACCAAGCGGCGCTGGTGGGCAAGATCCTGGAGATGGAAAAGGACCCGCGCTACGCCGGCGAATTGTTCAAGGGCGGCTGCGGCAACAAGGTCCGCAAGCTGGACGAATGGCGCTTTCCGGCGGCGCGCCTGATCCACGCGCGCGCCCTGCGGATGTGCCAACTGATGCTGGGGCGGGACCAGCTGTTCGTCGACAGCGCCTGGGGAAATGTCTATCGCGGCGGGGACTACTGCATGCCGCACAGCCACCTGCGCTCCACCGCCAGCGTCGTGTATTTTCTCGCTCTGGGCGACGACGACCCCGCGCACCCGCTGAGCGGCCGTTTCTGCATCGGCGACCCGCGCGTCCAGGTCTGTTGCCAGATGGAAGAGGGACGCATGACCCACTCGCTGATCCCCGAGGTGCGCGCCGGCAGCATGATCATCTTCCCCAGCCAGATGGTGCACTACGTCAACCCCTATACCGGCCACACGCCGCGCATCACCCTGGCCTGGAACATCACTTTGGCGGCACTTCCGGGCTCGGCGGGGGAGCGCTGGGCGACTGCGAAAACACCCGGCTGACAGAGGCGCAGAATGTGGTCGATAACCTAGTCCTGCAGGAGGCTTACGTTCTACAAAAAATGGGAAATTTGCCTTGATCCCATTTTGGGACTAGCATCTGGCCATGCGTATCGTTGCCATCAAGGTACTGCGTGATTTCTGGATACTTCATCCAGACTCGAAATCACATCTGGAAGCCTGGATAGACGAAGCACGCAAGGCGGACTGGAAACAGCCATCGGATATCAAGGCAATGTTCCGCAGTGCCAGCATCCTGAAAAACCGACGCGTGGTGTTCAACATCAAGGGCAACGACTACCGCCTGATCGTTGCAGTGGCCTACCGCTTCGGCGCCCTCTACATCAAGTTCATCGGCACCCATGCGGAATACGACGCCATCGACGCCGAGAACATAGAAATGGAGTTATGAACATGGACATCCGCCCCATTCACACTGAAGACGACTACCGCGCCGCGATGCGGGAAATCTCCGCTTTCTTCGACAACGAACCGGAACCGGGCACGCCCGAGGGTGACCGTTTTGAAATCCTGCTAACCCTGGCGGAAACCTATGAGACCAAGCATTTCCCCTTGGACCTGCCCGACCCGGTGGAGGCGATCAAATTCCGAATGGAACAGGGCGGGCTGACACCCAAAGATCTGGAACCCATGATCGGGCGGATGAACCGGGTGTATGAAATCCTCAACCGAAAGCGGCCCCTCACGCTGGCGATGATCTGGCGGTTACACGAGGGACTTGGAATACCGGCGGAAAGTCTGATCAGGCCGCCGGGTGGGTTACGCAAAGGTTGATCCCGCTTACGCCGGATGGCGAACATCCAGTACAAATGCACGAAGTCGGAACTCCTGATCGGAGTGGCTTATAACCATTTCCGTCAATTTATTTTGAAGGTCTGCCGGATCAGACGCGGCGCGCTCGCAACGGCGCCGTTTATCGACTTGGCCCTGCCAGAAATCACAGGCGTACCACCCCACCAGGTAGAGGCCATGACGTGCGCCAAGCCGGAGTAAATACCGCTCCTTGAGTTGGCTTTGCATGGCAGTCGTCAACTCGTCATTCCAGCAACCCTTGGTTTCGATGATCAGCACGATAGGAGGCAACCCTTCCGCTAGCGCCTCAATCTTGATATCAGTCCGCTCCGGAATGCCACTTTCCTGGATATTTCGCACCTGGACTTCCCGGTCAATGACCGCTGACTTCAAAGCACGTCTGAGATGTTGCAACACGAAATCGGACAGTCTGTCCTCACTTTTCGGGCGGCCGGAATGGTTGTCTTCAGCCACATTCCACAAGAACGGCGCCAAGGGGTTATCGCCCAGGGTTTCTTCCAGCGCTTTCTCATCCACGGAAAACGCCAGACGATCGCTCGACTCCTGGCCGCCCAGCAACTCACGCCGAATCAGGTCGCCTTCCTTGGATCGCCATTCATCTCCGACGCGCCAGATCGACGATTTCCCACTCAGTTGCATCATGGACTCTCCCAAAGAGTCCAAGGTACGTAATGCCGAATTCCGAAAACGATCAAACTCGCCTTCGGGATCGGGCAGAAAGCCGCCATTCAAATCAAGAGGCTCCGTTCTGGGTAGCCAGAAGCGAATCCAATCGAAGTGGGGAGATATTCTTGTGAGGGGCATGTACGGTTTGAAGTCGCGAACCTCAAACCAGCCGTTCTTGCCAATATTCCGGCTGTCGATGCAGATTCATCACCGCCACTATCCAAATGCGGTTTTCCTCCACCGCGTAGAGCACACCATAGGGAAAACGATGCACCAGGGCGCGACGTATCTCGCCCTCCAACACCTGCCAGGCCTGGGGGTAAGCCAGAATGCGTTGAATCGCGGTCCGGACCTCGGTGGAGAAATCCAGTCCAAGCCCCGGCGCGCGTTCTTCGTAATAAGCAATGGCCTCCAGGAATTCCGCTTCCGCCTCCGGGTGGAAAGCGAAGTTCATTTCGCGTAAAGCTGGCGTATCCGCTCGAACACGACTTCGCCAGCCACATATTCCACCCGCCCAGAACGCAGTTCATCGAGTCGGCGACGAGCCACGGATGCCCAAGCCTTATCCACCTCAGGCTCCGGCGGATTAAGACTGGACAGCAGGTTTTCCACCATGCGGGTGCGCTCTTCCACCGGTAGGGAAACCGCTTCGGCAATCAATTCGCTGGTTTTCATTTGGCCTCCTTGAACCAAGCCCGAGTCGAGTCTATCAGCCAGTTTGAGTACTGCCCATGCAGGACACTATGAAACGCCCGCATGCAAGCAGGCATTCCCTATTAGGACGAAGGCTCACACCGGCTCCGCCTCGATCACCTTCTCGAAGTCGAACCTGCCGTCCTCCACATCCACCCGGATGATGTCCTTGGGACCGAAATGTCCGGACAGGATCTCCTTCGCCAGCGGGTTCTCGATCTCGGCCTGGATGGCGCGCTTCAGCGGCCGCGCGCCGTAGAGCGGATCGAAGCCGGCCCTGGCCAGTTCCGCCAGGGCGGCGTCGCTGACTTCCAGCTTCATCTCCATCTGGGCCAGGCGCTTCTCCAGGTACTGCAGCTGGATGCGGGCAATGTGGGCGATGTGGGCCTCGTCCAGGGCATGGAACACCACCACCTCGTCGATGCGGTTGATGAATTCGGGGCGGAAGTAGCCCTTCACCTCGGCCAGCACCGCCAGCTTGATCACCTGGTAATCATCGCCTGCCATCTGCTGGATCATCTGGCTGCCCAGGTTGGAGGTCATGACGATGACCGTGTTCTTGAAGTCCACGGTGCGGCCCTGCCCGTCGGTCATGCGGCCGTCGTCCAGCACCTGCAGCAGGACGTTGAACACGTCCGGGTGGGCCTTCTCCACCTCGTCCAGCAGGATCACGCTGTATGGCTTTCTGCGCACCGCCTCGGTCAGGTAGCCGCCCTCCTCGTAGCCCACGTAGCCGGGCGGCGCGCCGATCAGGCGGGCCACCGAGTGCTTCTCCATGAACTCGCTCATGTCGATGCGGATCAGGTGGTCCTGGCTGTCGAACAGGAACTCGGCCAGGGCCTTGCACAGCTCGGTCTTGCCCACGCCGGTGGGGCCCAGGAACAGGAACGAGCCGTAGGGCCGGTTGGGGTCGGATAATCCGGCGCGGGAGCGGCGGATGGCGTCGGACACCAGGCGCACGGCCTCGTCCTGACCCACCACCCGCTGGTGGATGCGGTCTTCCATCTGCAGCAGCTTGTCCCGCTCGCCCTGCATTAGCTTGGACACCGGGATGCCGGTGGAGCGGGATACCACCTCGGCGATCTCCTCGGCCCCCACCTGGGTGCGCAGCAGCTTGAATTCCATCTTGCCCTGGCCGGCCTCCGCCTGCTTGAGCTGGGCCTCCAGGTCGGGCAGCTTGCCGTACTGGATCTCGGCCACCTTGTCGAACTTGCCGGCGCGTTGCAGTTCCGCCATCTCGGCGCGCAGCCGGTCGATCTCTTCCTTGACATGGGTGGAGCCCTGGACCGTGGCCTTTTCCGCCTTCCACACCTCATCCAGGTCGGAATAGTCCTTTTCCAGCTTGCGGATCTCGTCCTCCAGCAGGGACAGGCGTTTCCTCGAGGCCTCGTCCTTCTCCCGCTTCACCGCCTCCCGCTCGATCTTGAGCTGGATCAGACGGCGGTCCAGCTTGTCCATCTCCTCGGGCTTGGAGTCGATTTCCATGCGGATCCGCGCGGCCGCCTCGTCGATCAGGTCGATGGCCTTGTCCGGCAGGAAGCGGTCGGTGATGTAGCGGTGCGACAATTCCGCCGCCGCGATGATGGCCGGGTCGGTGATGTCGACGCCGTGATGCAGTTCATACCTCTCCTGCAGGCCGCGCAGGATGGCGATGGTGTCCTCCACCGTCGGCTCGCCCACCAGCACCTTCTGGAAACGGCGTTCCAGGGCTGCGTCCTTCTCGATGTACTTGCGGTATTCGTCCAGGGTGGTGGCGCCGATGCAGTGCAACTCGCCCCGGGCCAGGGCCGGCTTGAGCATGTTGCCGGCGTCGATGGCGCCCTCCGCCTTGCCGGCGCCCACCATGGTGTGCAGTTCGTCGATGAACAGGATGATGCGCCCCTCGTCCTGGGCCACCTCCTTCAGCACCGCCTTGAGCCGTTCCTCGAATTCGCCCCGGTACTTGGCGCCCGCCAGCAGGCCGGCCATGTCCAGCACCAGCACCCGCTTGCCCTTCAGGGTCTCGGGCACCTCGCCGTTGACGATGCGCTGGGCCAGGCCCTCGACGATGGCGGTCTTGCCCACGCCGGGCTCGCCGATCAGCACCGGGTTGTTCTTGGTGCGCCGCTGCAGCACCTGGATGGCGCGGCGGATCTCGTCGTCCCGGCCGATCACCGGATCCAGCTTGCCCTGGCGCGCCCGGTCGGTCAGGTCCAGGGTGTACTTGGCGAGGGCCTGGCGCTGGCCTTCCGCCTCCTGGCTGTCCACGCCCTCGCCGCCGCGCACCTCCTGGATCGCCTCCTCCAGGGCCTTGCGGGTGGCGCCGTTCTCCTTGAGCTGGCGGCCAGCCTCGCCCTTGTCGTCCACCGCCGATAGCAGGAACAGCTCGCCGGCGATGAACTGGTCGCCCCGCTTGGTGGCCTCCTTGTCGGTGAGGTTGAGCAACTTGTCGAGATCGCGGGAAATGGAAATCTCGCCGCCGGTGCCTTCCACCTTGGGCAACCGGTTCATTGCGCCCTGCAGTCCCGATACCAGGCTGGGCACGCGCACTCCGGCCTTCTGCAGGATGGCCCGGGCTGATCCACCTTCCTGGTTGATCAGGGCGGCCAGCATGTGCACCGACTCGATGTAGGGGTTGTCGTTGCCCAGGGCCAGGCTCTGGGCGTCCTGGATGGCGGACTGGAACGGCGTGGTCAGTTTGTCGAAACGCATGGTTGCTCCCAATTCGGATGATTGACTCCCAAATGGGGAAGATGGGCGCGATTTCAACAGCCAGTGCCCGCGACAATTACAATCGCCCCATGAATCCACCCCCGTACCACCTAATCCTAGCCAATGTCCGCGCCGCCCTGGAGGAAGACCTGGGCAGCGGCGATCTCACCGCCCGCCTCATCCCCGCCGAAACGCGGGCGCGGGCCCGGGTCGTCACCCGGGAGGCAGCCGTGCTGTGCGGCACGGCCTGGTTCGCCGCCTGCTTTACCGCCCTCGACCCGGCAGTGAAGATCGCCTGGCGGGCGGGGGACGGCGAATCCGTCAGCGCCGGCCAGATCCTGTGCGAGATCGAAGGACCGGCCAGGGCCCTGCTTTCCGCCGAGCGCCCGGCCCTCAACTTCCTGCAGACCCTCTCCGCCGTGGCCAGCGAGTCCCGGCGCCATGTGGATGCCATCGCCGGCACCCGCGCCAGGATCTACGACACCCGCAAGACCCTGCCGGGCCTGCGCATGGCCCTCAAATACGCGGTGCGGTGCGGCGGCGGCGAAAACCAGCGCATCGGCCTGTTCGACGGCATCCTGATCAAGGAAAACCACATCGCCGCCGCCGGCGGCATCCGCCAGGCCCTGGAGGCGGCCTTCAGGCTAGCCGGCCCGGGCATCACGGTGCAGATCGAGGTGGAAGACCTGGCCCAGCTGGAACTGGCCCTGCAAGCCGACGCCAGGCTGGTCCTGCTGGACAACTTCACACCCGAACAGATGCGCGAAGCGGTTGCGCTCACCGCCGGGCGTGCCCAGCTGGAAGCATCCGGGGGGATTACCCTGGACAATCTGCGCGCCATCGCCGAAACCGGCGTGGACCGGATCTCCGTCGGCGCCCTGACCAAGAACGTGCGGGCCGTGGATCTGTCGATGCGGTTTCTGGAAAATTAAAATGAAAAGCCCGGTGGGGTCACCACCGGGCGGGTACGATTCTTTCGAATCTTATTGCAGCAACGGCTCTCACCCCGGATAGCTACAACGGAGCCGATTATCAGGGAGCAACGCCATGGCAGACAAGCCAAATAACGCCATCACTTTCGGCCTGGATATCGGTATTGCCTCGGTGGGCTGGGCAGCGCTGGCGCCGGACCGGATCTTGGCCTTGGGTGTACGGGCCTTCGACAAGGCCGAAACAGCAAAGGAAGGCGAATCCCTAAACCTCACCCGGCGCATGGCCAGGCTCATGCGCCGCCGCCTGCACCGCCGGGCCTGGCGGCAAACCAAGGTGGCACGGCTACTCAAGCGTGAAGGTCTCATAGCCGACGCCAATTTCTTCCACAACCAGCTTCCCGCGCCGGTCTCGCCCTGGCGGCTGCGCGTTGATGGCCTGGATCGTTTGCTAACCCCGGAGGAATGGGCGCGAGTGATCTACCACCTCTGCAAGCACCGGGGCTTTCACTGGAACAGCCGGGCGGAAGAGAAAAAGTCCGGCGAGGATGCCAAGGGTGAAGGCGGCAAGGTCAAGCAGGGCCTGGCCGCCACCAGCAAGCTGATGCGCGAAATGGGCTATCGCACTGCCGCTGAAATGGTCATGGCGGAATTCCCCGATGCCCAGCGCAACAAACAGGGCGACTACGGCAAGGCCCTGTCCCGTGTCCTGCTCGAGAATGAATTGGCACAACTCTTCCAGCGTCAGCGAGAGCTCGGTAACCCCCATGCCGGCGAGGTATTCCAGTCACAGCTACTAGGCAACGGCGACCGCAGGAGCGGGCTATTCTGGTCCCAGAAACCCGCGCTCTCCGGCGAGAATCTCCTCAAGATGCTGGGCCGCTGCACCTTCGAGAAGGACGAATATCGCGCTCCCAAGGCCAGCTTCACAGCCGAGCGTCATATCTGGCTCACCAGGCTCAACAATCTGCGCATCGTCGTCGATGGCGTCACCCGGCCGCTCAACCAACAGGAACGCCAGATCGCCCTGCCGCTGCCCTATTTGCGAGCGGGCGACCTAAAGCACGAGCATCTGCGGACTGCGCTGGTCAAGGCTGGCGCCTTGGACAACAGCTTCCGATTCGCCAAGTTTCCCTATGCCCAAAGCACCGATGGCAAAGCCAAGGACCCGGAAACCGCCGTACTGGTAAAACTCCCCGCCTGGCAGGAGCTGCGAAAGCTGCTGAAGGACAAGGGACTGGAAACCGAGTGGCAGGGCATGGCAGGCGCGGCCCAGGCCGGCAACTCAGAAATGCTCGACCAGATCGCCTGGGTGCTCTCGGTCTACAAGGACGATGCCGAGGTAGAGCGCGAACTCGACAAGCTCAACCTGCCGGGTGGGAAGGCGATGGTGAAGGCGCTGGCCGAAGTCAGCTTCGACAAGTTCAGCAATCTCTCCCTCAAGGCTCTGCGCAAGATCGTGCCCCACATGGAATCCGGCCTGCGCTATGACGAGGCCTGTGAAGCAGCGGGGTATCACCACAGCCAGTTATTCAAGGCGGGCGAAGGCGAACAGCGCTACCTGCCCCCCTTCTACTCGGGCCGGGACAAGAACGGCTGCATGGTGTTCAACGACGACATGGACATCCCCCGCAACCCGGTGGTGCTGCGCGCACTCAACCAGGCGCGCAAGGTGGTCAACGCGCTCATCCGCGAGCATGGCGCGCCGGCCTCGGTGCACATCGAAATGGCCCGGGAACTGTCCAAACCCTTCGACGAACGCAGGAAGGTTGAAAAGGAACAGACCGAATACCGGGAACGCAATGAGAAGGACAAAGCCCTCTTCAACGAACATTTCGGCCAGATGCCCAAAGGCCAGGAGTTCGAAAAATGGCGGCTATACCGGGAACAGCAAGGCAAATGCGTCTATTCCATCGAACCCATCGACTTGGAGCGGCTACTGGAACCGGGTTATGTCGAAATCGACCATGCCCTGCCCTACTCCCGCAGCTTCGACGACAGCAAGAGCAACAAGGTGCTGGTCCTTGCCGCCGAGAACCGCAACAAGGGCAACCACACGCCGTATGAATACCTGGGCGGCGCGGAAGACAGCGAGCGCTGGCGAATATTCGTGGCCTATGTGGAGGGCAACAAGGCCTACCGGCTCGCCAAGCGCACCCGCCTATTGCGCAAGAACTTCGGCGAGGAAGAAGCCCAGGACTTCCGCGAACGGAACCTCAACGACACCCGCTACATCTGCAAGTTCTTCAAGAACTATGTCGAGCGTTACCTGAAGCTGGCGGACGCCAGCGAAGCCAAGCGCTGCGTGGTGCTTTCCGGCCAGCTCACCGCCTTCCTGCGCGCCCGCTGGGGATTGCTGAAGATACGCGGTGACAGCGACCGGCATCACGCCCTGGATGCCACCGTGGTGGCCGCATGCAGCCACAGCATGGTGAAACGTTTGTCCGACTACGCCCGGCGCAAAGAACTGGAAGTGGTGCGCGATGGCTTCGTCGATCTGGAAACCGGCGAGGTCGTGAACCCGGCCATGTACCGGCAATTGAAGGCCCACTTCCCAGACCCCTGGATGGGCTTCCGCCACGAACTGGAAGCCCGGCTATTTACCGACGACCCCGTGCTGCTTCGCGCTGCCGTGGAAGACCTGGGTACTTATCCGCCGGAAGCGCTGGCGGCAGTGAAACCCTTGTTCGTTTCACGCGCCCCGCAACGCCGCAATTGCGGCGCGGCCCACAAGGACACCATCTACGCCCAGCCGGAACGCTTGAAGGCCCAGGGCGGCGTCACTCAGAAAGTCCCCCTTGCCAGCCTGACCATGAAGGATCTGGACAAACTCATCGACCCCCACCGCAATGAAAAGCTCTATGCCGCCATCCGCACCCGCCTGGAGGCCCACGACGGCAAGGGCGACAAGGCGTTTCCGGCCAGCAACCCGCTCCGCAAGCCGGATCGGGATGGCAACCCTACCGGCCCCGTCGTACGTACCGTGACCCTGGTGATCGACAAACTCTCGGGCATCCCGGTACGCGGCGGCATCGCCAAGAACGACTCCATGCTGCGGGCGGATGTGTTCACAAAGAATGGCAAGTTCCACCTGGTGCCGGTGTATGTGCATCACCGGGTGAATGGCTTGCCGAGTCGGGCCATCGTGGCGTTCAAGGATGAAGCGGAGTGGACGCTGATCGATGACAGCTTTGCGTTTTGCTTCTCGCTGCATCCGAATGACTTAGTGCGTGTGTCCCAGAAAGGGAAACAGCCGATTCTTGGTTACTACTCAAGCTGCCATAGAGGTACTGGAAACATCAATCTCTGGACGCATGACCGCAACCAGCATATTGGCAAGGACGGGTTGATCGAAGGCATAGGGGTAAAAACTGCCGTTGCATTAGAGAAGTTCCACGTCGACGTCCTCGGCCACCTCTACCCAGCCCCACCGGAGACCCGACGTGACCTGGCGTAGCGTCATGATCTCCCGCCCGGCGAGGCTGCGGCGCGAGCATTTCTCCCTGGCCATCGAGCAGGACGAAACTGCCTTCGTGCCCTTCGAAGATATCGCCGTCATCGTCCTCAACCATCGGGAGATCACCCTCACCCATCCGGTGCTCTCGGCTTGCGCGGAATACGGCATCGGCCTCTATGCCACCGGTGACAACCACCAGCCCAGCGGCGTCTTCCTGCCCTTCATGCAGCACTCGCGCAGCACCCGCATGTGGCGCTTGCAGCAGGACGTGCCTCGCCCGCTGATAAAGCAGACCTGGGCCGCCTTGATCCGCCGCAAGATCGCCAATCAGGCAGCTTGCCTGCGTCTGTGCGCCCGCGATGGTATGGAACGCTTGGCGTCCTACTCCCGGCGGGTACGTTCTGGCGACCCGGATCGTCTGGAGGGACAGGCGGCGGCGTTCTATTTCACCAAGCTGTTCGATGCTCACTTCGACCGCATGCAGCCCCGCTGGGGCAATGCCGCCCTGGATTACGGCTATGCGGTGTTGCGCGGCGCCATTGCCCGTTCCCTGGTGGCCCACGGGCTCCACCCCAGCGTGGGGCTGTTCCATTCCAGCGAACAGAACGCCTTCAATCTCGCAGATGATCTGATCGAACCCTTCCGCCCATTGGTGGACCTGCACGTCATCCAACACCATCCAAGTGAAGAAAACGACGAGTTGACGCCCCGCGACAAAACCGCGCTGGTCGGTCTTCTGAATGTGGATGTGGTCATGCCACGCGGCGTGATGTCCGCTCTGTCGGCCATCGAGCAGTCCGTGGAAAGCCTGGTCCGGGTGCTGGAAACCGGCGACGACCAACTGCTGGAACTGCCGATCCTCATTGGGCTCAACCAGCACCGTGCAGACGGTTAGCCATGAGCACGGAGACGCGACGCCACATGCGACTGCTCGTGTTCTTCGACCTGCCAGTGACCACCCGCGCCGAGCGTCGGGCCTACACCGTCTTCCGCCGGTTTTTGCTGAATGACGGCTACGACATGATCCAGTTCTCGGTCTATGGCCGCATCCTCAACGGCAACGATGCCGAGCCCAAGCACCTGAAGCGCCTGATCGACAACCTGCCACCCGCCGGATCAGTGCGCTGCCTGACCGTGACGGAAAAACAGTTCGCCAGCATGAAACTGTTGGTGGGCCTGCCGCTTTTCCAGGAAAAAGCCGTGAAAGCCGAACAAATGCTGCTGTTCTGAATCCCAAATGTTTCAAAAAAATTCCCCGCCCGGCTTCGCCGGGCGAGGAATTGGGGCGGGTCGGATTGTAGCTATCCGGGGTGAGAGAGGGAGCTACAACTCAGCTAAGGGGCCGGGCGGCAGTTTGCCCGGATTGTAGCTATCCGGGGTGAGAGAGGGAGCTACAACCTCGACAATCACGCACCCCCTGGCCTGGAGGATTGTAGCTATCCGGGGTGAGAGAGGGAGCTACAACGCCCCGGATCATATGGCGGACTTCATTTAGGATTGTAGCTATCCGGGGTGAGAGAGGGAGCTACAACTTCTCGCTCGCGTCATCGTTAGCGTAAACTGATTGTAGCTATCCGGGGTGAGAGAGGGAGCTACAACAGCTCGAGTATTTCAGTCTGCCTGACATCCGATTGTAGCTATCCGGGGTGAGAGAGGGAGCTACAACTAAAAGCCATGCTGCTGTTCGCGGCTAAAAGATTGTAGCTATCCGGGGTGAGAGAGGGAGCTACAACTAGCTATACAGTCTCAAACGCAGTGCAGCAGATTGTAGCTATCCGGGGTGAGAGAGGGAGCTACAACCACCTGCACAACGTTGGCGGTTCACATGGGATTGTAGCTATCCGGGGTGAGAGAGGGAGCTACAACACAAGAAGCGTCGTTTCGCCTACTGTGGCGGATTGTAGCTATCCGGGGTGAGAGAGGGAGCTACAACCCAACAACCGCAAACCCGGCGCGAGCTATTGATTGTAGCTATCCGGGGTGAGAGAGGGAGCTACAACCGTCCAGGGAGTGACATCCGCCGTTACGACGATTGTAGCTATCCGGGGTGAGAGAGGGAGCTACAACTCACGCGGTAACGACCCCTACGATATGGGCGATTGTAGCTATCCGGGGTGAGAGAGGGAGCTACAACTGGCACTGATACTGTAAGGTTTCCACGTCAGATTGTAGCTATCCGGGGTGAGAGAGGGAGCTACAACTTGGATTGAAGCGTAGATAAGTAAACTTATGATTGTAGCTATCCGGGGTAAGAGAGGGAGCTACAACCAATCGCCTCGATACAGCGTGGCCGACCCAGATTGTAGCTATCCGGGGTGAGAGAGGGAGCTACAACATCGTTTGCGTCATCATTTGCGTCGTCTCGGATTGTAGCTATCCGGGGTGAGAGAGGGAGCTACAACCAGTTCGGCTCCAAGGACACCGAACGCATCGATTGTAGCTATCCGGGGTGAGAGAGGGAGCTACAACCTGGTCCAGTCGAACCCATTGAACATGATTGATTGTAGCTATCCGGGGTGAGAGAGGGAGCTACAACTTCGGTATCCGGAGAGACTGGAAAACCAAGGATTGTAGCTATCCGGGGTGAGAGAGGGAGCTACAACCTGCATGAGTACCGCGTCACCCAGACCCTGGATTGTAGCTATCCGGGGTGAGAGAGGGAGCTACAACAAAAAAATGGAGCGGGTAGTGTCACAGGGGGATTGTAGCTATCCGGGGTGAGAGAGGGAGCTACAACCCACGCCGGTCGATGCCGACGAACTTGGCCGATTGTAGCTATCCGGGGTGAGAGAGGGAGCTACAACCAGCACGGTAGCCAGGTTTCCCGCATCGCGGATTGTAGCTATCCGGGGTGAGAGAGGGAGCTACAACTCGCCGCGCCCGTACTAGGTAGCGAAGCCTGATTGTAGCTATCCGGGGTGAGAGAGGGAGCTACAACAACTACGACAGCGCCCTGAACGGTACTAATTTTCAATTCCGTGCCTCATTTACGTTGAATAATCACCTCCTACTCCTCAAGTGCTCTGAAGGAGCCGCTGATGTCCTCCCCACGGGTGATGCTCCTCACCCTGCTTACCATGATCGCCTTCGCCGGCAATTCCATCCTCTGCCGCCTGGCGCTCAAGGACACCGGTATCGACCCGGCCAGCTTCACCACCATCCGCCTCGCCTCCGGCGCCCTGGCCCTTTGGCTGATCGTGCGGCTGCGCGGCGGCGTGGTCCTGTCCGGCGGCCATTGGGTTTCCGCGCTGGCGCTGTTCGCCTATGCCGCAGCCCTCTCCTTCGCCTATGTCGGGCTGTCCACCGCCACCGGCGCATTGCTGCTGTTCGGCGCCGTGCAGGCCACCATGATCCTCTATGGGCTGTGGGCCGGGGAACGACTGAGCCCGCGCCAGGACATCGGTCTGGCACTGGCCTTGGCGGGACTGGTCGGCCTCATGTTGCCGGGCCTGTCCGCGCCGCCGCTGCTCAACGCGCTGCTGATGCTCAGCTCGGGCATGGCCTGGGGCATCTATTCCCTGCGCGGCCGTGGCGCGGCCAGACCGCTGGGCGCGACCGCCGGGAATTTCATGCGCACCGTGCCTCTGGCTCTGGGGCTGAGTCTGCTCATGTATTCCCGGTTCTCGCTGGACAACACCGGCGTGGGCTATGCGGTGGCCTCCGGGGCCCTGACCTCGGGCCTGGGCTATGCCATCTGGTACACGGTCCTGCCGGAACTGACGGCAACCGCCGCGGCCACTGTGCAGCTCAGCGTGCCCGTCATCGCGGCCCTGGGCGGCGTGGTCTTCGTCGGCGAGGGCATCACTCCGCGTCTGCTGCTCGCCTCCACGGCGATCCTGGGCGGCATCGCCCTGGTGATCATGGGCAAAGCAAAGGCCTGAACCCTACGGCTCGACGCGGTCAGTCGTCCTTTTCCGGGTTTTCCGAATCGGGGACGGCCTCGGCCTTCTCCGCGTCCTTCAGCCGGTCCCGCCAGCGCTTGTCGGGCACCACCTGTTGCTTGAACGCGGGGGTGCGCACCGCCTTGGCCACCGGATTGCGGGGGCGGCGGGGCGGACCGGAGATGCGTTTGCTCATGGCCGGCCGGGGTTTCAATCCCGCTTGTAGACGTCCTCGAAGCGGACGATGTCGTCCTCTCCCAGGTAGGAGCCGGACTGCACCTCCACCAGGTGCAGGGGCATCTTGCCCGGGTTGTCCAGGCGATGGGTGGAACCCAGGGGAATGTAGGTGGACTGGTTTTCGGACAGGATCATCACATTGTCGTCGCAGGTGACCCGGGCGGTGCCGGACACCACGACCCAGTGTTCGGCCCGGTGGTGGTGCATCTGCAGGGACAGCTTCTCGCCGGGCTTGACCATGATGCGCTTGACCTGGAACCGTTCGCCCGCGTCGATGCCCTCGAACCAGCCCCAGGGCCGGTAGACCCGGGTGTGGAACTCGTGCTCGCTGCGCCCGGCGGCCTTGAGTTGCTCCACCACCTTCTTCACATCCTGAGCCCGGGACTTGTCCGCCACCAGCACGGCGTCCGGGGTTTCGACGATGAGCAGGTTGTCGACGCCGATTGCTGCCACCATGCGGGATTCCGCCCGTACCAGGCTGTTGCCGACGCCGTCCAGGTAGACGTCGCCCCGGACCACGTTGCCTGACCCGTCCTTCGCGCCGACTTCCCACAATGCCGACCAGGCGCCGATGTCATTCCAGCCGATGTCGGTCGGTACCACGGCGGCATGGGCGGTGTGCTCCATGAGGGCATAGTCGATGGAGTCCGACGGGCAGGCCTGGAACTCCGCCTTGCCCAGGCGGCGGAAGTCCAGGTCCAGGACGCTGGCGCCCAAGGCCAGCTCGCAGGCGGTGAGGATGTCGGGACGGAAGTGTTCCATTTCTTCCAGGAACTGGCCGCAGCGGAACAGGAACATGCCGCTGTTCCAGTAGTAATCGCCGCTGGCAAGGAAGGCCTCGGCCTTGTCCCGGTCGGGCTTTTCCACGAAACGGGCCACTTGATAAGCGCCACCGGGAGCCAGGGACTCGCCCCGCTGGATGTAGCCGTAGCCGGTCTCGGGTCCGTCCGGGACGATGCCGAAGGTCACCAGGAAGCCCGCCGCCACAGCCTTCATGCCTTCCGCGACGGCGGCATGGAAGGCGGCCACGTCCCGGATCAGGTGATCGGCGGGCAGCAGCAGCATGACCGCATCCGGGTCGGACTTGACCAGGTGCAGGGCGGCCACGGCGGCGGCCGGGGCGGTATTGCGGCCCACCGGCTCCAGGAAGATGCCATTGAGCGCCACCTCGATCTCGCGCATCTGCTCGGCGATCAGGAAGCGATGCTCGTTGTTGCAAACCACCAAAGGCTGGCCCATGTCCGGCAGGCCGGCCAGGCGCAGCACGGTCTCCTGCACCATGGTCCGGTCCCCGGCCAGGGGCAGGAGCTGCTTGGGCAGGGCGGACCGCGACATGGGCCAGAGGCGGGTACCGGAACCACCGGAGAGGATGACGGGATAAAGGGCCATGGCGAATTCTCTAGTTAAGGATGGGTGTTAATCGGTCTTGTCGAGGCAAAGCTTGAGGGCATCCCGCCAATCCGGCAGCCGGAGGCCGAAGGTCCGCGCCAGTTTGCCGTTGTCCAGGCGGGAATTGAGGGGCCTGGGCGCCGGCGTGGGATAGCCGCTGCTGGGAATGGGGATCAGCCGGGGTGGGGTATCCAGGCCCTCCAGATCCAGGATGGCCTGGGCGAAGCCGTGCCAGGAGGTCTCCCCGCCGTTGGTCATGTGGTACACGCCCCAGGGCTCTGGCTTGTCGGCCCCCCTGAATGGCGACGCAATCTGGGCCAGGACCTGGGCCGTGGTGTCGGCCAGGCTGCGGCACCAGGTGGGGGCGCCGATCTGATCGGCGACGATCCTCAATTCCGGTTTCTCGCGCATCAGCCGGCGCATTGTGAGCAGAAAGTTGGCGCCCCGGGCGCCGTAGACCCAGGAGGTTCGGAAGATCAGATGGCGGCAGCCGCTCGCGGTGACGGCCTGTTCCCCGGCCAGTTTGGTGGCACCGTAGACGTTGAGGGGGCAAGTACCGGCGTCTTCCTTCCAGGGAACCTCGCCGCTACCGTCGAACACGTAGTCGGTGGAGTAATGCACCAGCAGGGCCCCCAGTTTGGCGGCCTCCTTGGCCAGGATGCCGAGGGCCACGCCATTCACCGCCCGGGCCAGGTCCGGCTCGCTTTCGGCCTTGTCCACGGCGGTATAGGCCGCCGGATTGACGATGATGCGGGGCTTGACCTCCGCCACCACCCGGCGGATGGCGGTCGGGTCCGCCAGATCCAATACTCGGGAATCCACGGCCGTCACCGTGCCCAGGCTGGCGAGGCTGCGCCGGAGTTCCCAACCCACCTGGCCGCTGGCGCCCGTGAGCAGGATGCGGGGGAGAAACGTCACGGATACACCTCCGCATCCTGGAGGAACGGCTGAATGCGGTCCTTGGCGGAGAGCTGCGGAGGACCATCCAGGGGCCACTGGATGCCGATGGCCGGGTCGTCCCAGCAGATGCCGCGATCCCATTCCGGTGCGTAGTAGTCCGTGGCCTTGTAAAGAAGATCGGCCACCTCCGACAACACCAGGAATCCATGCCCGAAACCAGGCGGGACCCACATCATGTGGCGGTTTTCAGCGCTGAGCTCATGGCCGGTCCACTGGCCGAACTGAGGTGACGACCTGCGCAAATCCACGGCGACGTCGAATACCGCGCCGTTCACCACCCGCACCAGCTTTCCCTGTGGTTGCTTGAGCTGGTAGTGGATTCCACGCAGTACACCCTTTGGCCGAGCAGGAATGGTTATCCTGAACAAAATCCCAGTCCAATCCCCGGTCGGCAAAGGTCTTGCGGTTCCAGGATTCCAGGAAGAAGCCCCGGGCGTCGCCGATCACCCTGGGCTTCAGCAACAACACACCGGGAAGCGCGGTTTCGATCACCTGCATGTAAATACTCGTTCATTCAGCATGGCCAGCAGGTATCGGCCATAGTTGTTCTGCTTCAGGGGCTCGGCGAGTCGGGCCACCTGTTCGGCCGAGATATAGCCCAGTCGGTAGGCGATCTCTTCGGGGCAGGCGATCTTGAGCCCCTGGCGTTTTTCGATGGTTTCGATGAACAGGGAAGCCTCCAGCAGCGATTCGTGGGTGCCGGTGTCGAGCCAGGCATGGCCCCGACCCATGATGCTGACACTGAGCTCGTTCCATACCAGGTATTGCCGGTTGACGTCGGTAATCTCCAGTTCGCCCCGGGGCGAGGGTTTCAGCCCGCGCGCCACCTCCACCACCCGTTCATCGTAGAAATACAGACCCGTGACGGCGTAATGGGACTTGGGCTGTTTCGGCTTCTCCTCCAGGCTGATCGCCCTGCCTTCGGCGTCGAACTCCACCACCCCGTAGCGCTCCGGATCGTTGACGCGGTAGGCGAACACCGTCGCGCCACGGGTCTGGCCGCTGGCGGCCTTGAGGTCCATGATCATCTCGGCACCGTAAAAGATGTTGTCCCCCAGCACCAGGGCGGTGGCGGCATCGCCTATGAAATCCGCGCCGATGATAAAGGCCTGGGCCAGGCCGCCCGGGCTGGGCTGCACCGCATATTCCAGGTTCAGCCCCCACTGGCCGCCGTCGCCCAGCAGTTGCTCGAAGCGGGGCGTGTCCTGGGGCGTGGAGATGATCAGGATGTCCCGGATCCCCGCCAGCATGAGCGTGGCCAAGGGATAGTAGATCATGGGTTTGTCGTAGATCGGCAACAACTGCTTGGACACCGCCAGGGTGGCGGGGTAGAGCCGGGTGCCGGTGCCGCCGGCCAGGATGATGCCTTTGCGCATTGCTGTCACCTCCACTCGCCTACCTTTCCGTGTAATTGGTATCCAGCCACTTGCGGTATTCGCCGCTGGCCACATTCTCCACCCAGCCCATGTGATCCAGGTACCAGGCCACGGTCTTGCGGATGCCGGTCGCGAAGGTTTCGGCCGGCTTCCAGCCCAGTTCCCGGTGGATCTTGCCGGCGTCGATGGCATAGCGGCGGTCGTGTCCGGGCCGATCCTTGACGTAGGCGATGAGGCGTGCGCGGGGGCCGGCCGGATCGGGCAGGAATTCGTCCAGCAGGGTGCACAGGGTGTGGACGATGTCGAGGTTGGGCATCTCGTTCCAGCCGCCGACATTGTAGGTCTCCCCGATCCGGCCTTTTTCCAGCACCGCGCGGATAGCGGAACAGTGGTCCGACACATAGAGCCAGTCGCGCACGTTCATGCCGTCGCCGTAGACGGGCAGGGCCTTGCCGTTGACGGCGTTGAGGATCATCAGGGGAATGAGCTTTTCCGGGAACTGGAAGGGGCCGTAGTTGTTTGAGCAGTTGGTGGTGAGGGTGGGCAGGCCGTAGGTGTGGTGGTAGGCCCGCACCAGGTGGTCGCTGGCGGCCTTGGAGGCGGAATAAGGGCTGTTGGGGGCGAAAGGGCTCTGTTCGGTGAAAGGGGCGTCGTCCGGACCCAGAGAGCCGTAGACTTCGTCGGTCGAGACGTGCAGGAAGCGGAATCCGGCCTTGTCCGTCTCGGGCAATGCAGTCCAGTAACCGCGCACTTCATCTATGAGGTGAAAGGTGCCCACCATGTTGGTCTGGATGAAGTCCTCCGGTCCGTGGATGGAGCGGTCCACATGGGACTCGGCGGCGAAGTTGACGATGGCCCGGGGCTGGTGTTCGGCCAGCAGCCCGGCCACCAGGGTCCGGTCGCCGATGTCGCCTTTTACAAACATGTGCCGGGCGTCGCCTTGCAGGGGGGCCAGGTTCTCCAGGTTGCCGGCATAGGTGAGCAGGTCCAGGTTGACTACGGTCTCCCCGGTGGCTGCCAGCCAGTCGAGCACGAAATTCGTACCGATGAAGCCGGCGCCGCCGGTGACCAGTATCAATCCGCGCTCCTCATTCCTCGCCATAGCCGAGCGGATTCATGGATTGCCAGCGCCAGGTGTCCCGGCACATCTCCTCCAAGCCGAGCGTCGCCTTCCAGCCCAGTTCCCGCTCCGCCTTGGCCGGGTCGGCGTAGCACATGGCCACGTCGCCGGGCCGGCGCGGGACGAACTGGTAGGGCACCGCCCGGCCGGAAGCCGTGGCGAAGGACTCGGCCATCTCGATCACGCTGTAGCCCCGGCCCGTGCCCAGGTTCCAGACATGGGCACCAGTCGTCTCCTTCAACTTCTCCACCGCCTTCACATGGCCCCGGGCCAGATCCACCACGTGGATGTAGTCCCGCACCCCGGTGCCGTCGGGCGTGGGGTAATCATTGCCGAACACGTTGAGATGGGGATGCCGGCCCACCGCCACCTGGGCAATGTAGGGCATGAGGTTATTGGGGATGCCCCGGGGATCCTCGCCGATGGTGCCGCTCTCGTGGGCCCCCACGGGGTTGAAATAGCGCAGCAGGGCCACCCGCCAAGTAGGATCGGCAACCACGATGTCACCCAGGATCTCCTCGATGAACAGTTTGCTGCGGCCATAGGGGTTGGTGGCGGAAAGGGGGAAATCCTCGGTGATGGGGACGGCATGTGGATCGCCGTACACCGTAGCGGATGAGCTGAATACGATGGTCTTGACCCCGGCCGCCAGCATGGCCTCGAACAGGGTGATGCTGCCGGTGATGTTGTTATCGTAATAGCGCAGGGGTTGTTCCACCGACTCCCCCACCGCCTTCAGGCCGGCGAAATGGATCACCGCGTCGATGGGGTGATTCCGGAACAGGGTGTCCAGGGCCGTGCGATCGCGGATGTCGGCCCGGACGAAGGGGAAGTCCCGGCCGGTGATCCGCCGGACCCGGTTAAGCGACTCCGCGCTGCTGTTGCTGAGGTTGTCCACCACCACCACGTCGTAGCCCGCATCGAGGAATTCAACGCAGGTATGGGAACCGATGTAGCCCGCCCCGCCGGTGACAAGTATGGTTTTCATGGCTGGCCTTGTTATTTTGCTTGGCCGGTATTTTGCCGGCTTATGCCGTCCGCGTCATGACCGAGGCCAGGAGCATGCCACTCATCCGTGCCGGATCTTGAGTACCAGCACCACGGCCGCCAGGGTCAGGGTAATGCCGTTGGCCAGGGAGATTGGCAGGCTACCGAGGAACAGACCGTAGATCAGCCAGCAGGCAACACCCAGGGTGAACAGGACGTACATGGGGAGGGAGATGCCAGACAGATCCCGGCTGCGCCAAGACTTCCAGACCTGAGGCACGAAGGCAATAGTGGTCAGGAACGCGGCCGAGTAGCCGAACAGGTTGCCCAGATCGGGAGACATCAGTCAAAGACAACCGTCTTGTTGCCGTAGACCAGGATGCGGTTGTCGATGTGCCAGCGCACCGCCCGGGACAACACCACCTTCTCCAGGTCGGCGCCTTTCTGCACCAGGTCCTCCAGGTCGTCCCGGTGGCTGATGCGGGTCACGTCCTGCTCGATGATGGGGCCGTCGTCCAGCACCTCGGTGACGTAGTGGCTGGTGGCGCCGATCAGCTTTACGCCCCGCTCGAAGGCGCGCTGGTAGGGCTTGGCGCCATGAAAGGCGGGCAGGAAGGAGTGGTGGATGTTGATGATGCGGTTGGGCCAGTGGGCGATGAACGCCGGGCTCAGTACCTGCATGTAGCGGGCCAGGACGATGAAGTCCACGTGATGGGCCTCCAGCATGGCCCGCTGCTGCTGTTCCGCCTCCGGCTTGTTGTCCTTGCTCAACTGGATGTGCTGGAACGGCACCTTGTAGGCCTCCGCCAGCCAGTGGGTGTCCGGATGGTTGCTGATGATCAGAGGGATGTCGCAATACAGTTCGCCGGCATGCCAGCGGTAGAGCAGGTCCGCCAGGCAATGGTCGTGTTTGGAGACTAAGATGGCCATGCGCGGCCTGACGCTGGACAGGGAAAGGTTCCACGACATGCCGTGCTCGGCGGCGATGGGGGCAAAGGACTCGTCGAACCGGTGGATGCCCAATTCGAAACCCTCCAGGGACCACTCCACCCGCATCAGGAACAGGCCGGCGGCGCCGTCCTGGTGCTGGTCGGCGTGGAGGATGTTGGCGTTGTGCCGGAGCAGGAAATTGGCGATGGCGGCCACCAGTCCCTTCTTGTCGGGGCAGGCGATGAGCAGGACGGCGGTGTTGCGCATGATCTATCGGCGGAAACGGAATTGGGCAATGATAACGTGTCCTGTCGCGTGTCCCTCCGGCCCCCTTCCCCTAGTCCCCCTGCAAATGAACGCGCCTGCCCCTAGCAAACCCCTGCTGGACGAAGCCGATGCCCTGTTCGTCCAGTATGGTGTCACCATCCTGGTCGGGTCCCGCGACCGCGCGCTGCGCGCGGCCACCACCGTGGCCTGCGGCTGCCGGGTGGCATCCGACCGGCGGCGGCTCACGGTCTTCCTCAATGCCGACCGAGCGGCCAGGACCCTGGCCAACCTGACAGACACCGGGGCCATCGCCGTCAACTTTTCCCGGCCCAGCACCCACCGCAGCATCCAGTTCAAGGGGATCGACGCCCGGGTCGTTCCCCTGCTGCCGGACGATCTTGCCCTGATCTCCGCCTACCGGGACAGCTTCGTGGCGGATCTGGCCCTGATCCATCATGGCGAGACCTATGCGCGCATCGTGATTCCCGCACCGAACGACACCCTGACGGCCGTGGCCTTCATCCCCAGCCAGGCCTTCAACCAGACGCCGGGGCACTTGGCTGGACGGCCCCTGCGATGACGCCCCTCACCCTGGACGCCATCCGCAACTGTCTCGACGGCGCGATCCCCGGCGCGATCACCACCGTCGCGCCGGACGGCATGCCCAACGTGGCGCGCATCTCCCAGGTGGACTACCTGGACAGCGGCCACGTGGCCCTGAGCTTCCAGTTTTTCAACAAGACCCGGGAGAACGTGCTGGCCAACCCCTTCGCCCAGATCGAGGTGGTGGACCCGGACACCGCGGCCCGGTACAGCCTGGATGCCCGTTACCTGCGCACCGAGACCGCCGGGCCCCTGTTCGAAAGCATGAAGGCCAAGCTGGCCGGCATCGCCTCCCTTACCGGGATGAGCAAGGTGTTCCGCCTGCGGGGCTCGGACGTCTACCAGGTGTTGGCCATCCATCCCGATCTCGGCCCCACGCTGCCCGCCCCGCTGCCCGCGGCCAACCTGCTGCCCACCCTGCGGGCCTGTTGCCGGCGCCTGGCCGCCAGCGCGGATCTGGACGGCCTGATGCAAGACCTGCTGGCCTGCCTGGAAACGCCGCTGGGAATCCGCCATGCCATGCTACTCATGTTCGACGCCGCCGGCGCCCGGCTCTACACCGTGGCCAGCCTGGGCTACGAGCATTCCGGCGTGGGTTCGGAGATCCCGCTGGGAACGGGCGTGATAGGCGTGGCGGCGCGGGAGCGCTGTCCCATCCGCATCAGCCACTGGACCGCCGAATACGCCTACAGCCAGGCGGTGCGCGAGAGCCTTCAGGCCAGCGGCGGCGGCGCGGATCTGGAAACGGAGATCCCCCTGCCCGGCCTGGCCATGCCCAACAGCCAGATGGCTGTTCCCATTCTGCAGGGCAGCCGCCTGTTGGGTGTGCTTTACGTGGAAAGCCCGGAGGACGGCCGCTTCGGCTACGAAATGGAAGACACCCTGGCCATCCTGATGGAACACTTCGCCCTGGCCATGGGCTTGATCCAGCATCCCGGCGTCGAACCGGCCGAGGCGGCCGCGCCGGCCAGCCCCGAACCGGTTGCCAAGGGCGATCCCATCATGCTGCGCCGCTATGCGGTCAACGACAGCGTCTTCATCGGCGAGGACTACCTGATCAAGGGCGTCGCCGGCGCCATCTTCTGGAAGTTGCTGAAAGACCACCTGGAACACGGGCGCCGCGAATTCAGCAACCGGGAACTCCGGCTGGACCCGGCCATCCGCCTGCCCGACGTCAGCGACAACCTGGAGGCCCGCCTCATCCTGTTGCAACGCCGCCTGGCCGAACACCGCGCCCCCATCGCCATCGAGAAGACCGGCCGGGGCCGCTTCCGGCTGATCGTGGAACGGCCCGTGGAACTGGCGGAGGTGGCAGCCCCGCCGCGTTGATCCCGGCTGCGGCGGTCTCCGAATGGACACGCTTGGGCGATGGACGGGCATTTCCGTCGGGAATAACATGGCCCGAATCCGATACCTAGATAGGAGGGCACCATGATCACGCTGACCATCAACGGCGCGGCCCAAAGCGTCGATGTCCCCGGCGATACCCCCTTGCTCTGGGTGCTGCGCGATCGCCTGCGCCTCACCGGCACCAAGTTCGGCTGCGGCGAATCCTTCTGCGGCGCCTGCACCGTGCATGTGGACGGCAAGCCGGTCAAATCCTGCTCCGTGGAAATCGGCAAACTGGACGGCAAGTCGGTGGTGACCATCGAAGGCATCCGGGGGCCGGTCATCGACGCCTTGCGCTCCGCCTGGGCGGACCTGGACGTGCCCCAGTGCGGCTATTGCCATTCCGGCCAACTGATGCGGGCCGTTTCCCTGCTTGAGACCAACCCCCGACCCAGCGACGCGGACATCGACAGCGCCATGCACAGTAACCTGTGCCGCTGCGCCACCTATCAGCGCATCCGCGCCGGCATCCACGCCGCCGCCCAATGCCTGGGAGCCTGATTATGGATACCCTTCACGATCCCGCCCGTCGTCTGTTCATCAAGGCCGGTGCCGCCCTGGGCGCCGGCCTCAGCCTGGGGTTTCACCTCACCTCCGCCCGCGCCGCCAAGTTGTCCATCCCGACCCCGGCCGGCGACGCCTTCGCGCCCAACGCCTTCATCCGCGTCGCCCCGGACGGCACGGTGACGGTACTGGTCAAGCACCTGGAGATGGGCCAGGGCGTCCAGACCGGCCTGCCCGCCCTGGTGGCGGACGAACTGGAAGTCCCCTGGGAACTGATCCGGGTGGA
Source organism: uncultured Pseudomonadota bacterium (assembly GCA_963713085.1). Classification (GTDB taxonomy): domain Bacteria; phylum Pseudomonadota; class Gammaproteobacteria; order Burkholderiales; family Thiobacillaceae; genus PFJX01. Next base: position 34,335 of record CAVQKQ010000013.1, read on the forward strand.
AGCCGCGCCCGCCGACGCCCGCCTCTACAACAATCTGCTCTGGGGTCCCATGCAGGGCACGGGCGGCAGCACCGCCATGGCCAACTCCTACCAGCAGTTGCGCCGCGCCGGCGCCACCGCCCGGGAGATGCTCAAGCAGGCCGCCGCCCGCTTCTGGGGGGTGGACCGCGCCACCCTCAAGGCCGAGGCGGGTTTCATCGTGAATCCCGCTTCGAACCAGCGCCTGTCCTACGGCCTGCTGTCGGAATACGCGGCCCTGCTGGAGGTACCGGAGCATGTGGAACTTAAGCCCGCTGCGGATTTCAAGGTCATCGGCAAGGGCTTCAAGCGCACCGATACCCGCGCCAAGTCCGACGGCAGCGCCCGATACGGGCTGGACCTGTATCCGGAGGGCATGCTGACCGCCGTGGTGGCCCGGCCGCCCCGGTTCGGCGACACGCTGAACAACATGAGCGCGGACCAGGCCCTGGCCGTGCCCGGCGTGAAGGCGGTGTTCGAGATTCCCGCCGGGGTCGCCGTGGTGGCCGCGGACACCTGGTCCGCCATCAAGGGCCGGGAGGCCCTGGTCCTGGAATGGGCGCCCGGGCCGGCGGCGGGCCTGTCCAGCGAATCCATCCTCGCTTCCTACCGGGACCTCGCCAAGCAACCCGGCGCGGTGGCCCGCAAGGACGGCGACGCGGATGCGGCCCTGGCCGGCGCCGCCAAGCGCATCGCGGGCGAATTCGAGGTGCCGTTCCTGGCCCACGCCCCCATGGAACCCCTCAACTGCGTGGTCCACGTCAAGGATGGCGGCTGCGACATCTGGACCGGAGACCAGTTCCAGACCATGGACCAGAACAATGCCGCCCAGGTGCTGGGCATCACCCCGGACCAGGTGCGTATCCACACCCTGTTCGCCGGCGGCAGCTTCGGCCGGCGCGCCAACGCCCATTCCGACTACGTCGTCGAGGGCGTCCACATCGCCAAGCACATGGGCGTGCCGGTCAAGACCATGTGGACCCGGGAGGACGACATCCACGGCGGCTACTACCGGCCCTGCTACCTGCACACCCTGGAGGCGGGCCTGGACGCGGAGGGCCGGCCCGTGGCCTGGAAGCACCGCATCGTCGGCCAGTCCATCGTCGCCGGTACCCCGTTCGCGGCCGGCATGATCAAGAACGGCGTCGACCAGACCTCGGTGGAGGGCGCTTCCACCCTGCCCTACGCCATCCCGAACCTGTTCGTCGACCTGCATTCCCCGACCCTGCCGGTGCCGGTGCTGTGGTGGCGCTCGGTGGGCAGCTCCCATACGGCCTTCGTCACCGAGGTTTTCCTGGACGAACTGGCCCATGCCGCCGGCACGGATCCCGTGGAATTCCGGCGCAAGCTGCTCCAGGACCATCCGCGCCACCTGGGCGTGCTGAACCTGGCCGCCGAGAAGGCCGGCTGGGGCGAGCCCCTGCCGGCGGGATGGGGCCGGGGCGTGGCGGTGCACGAGTCTTTCCACACCTACGTGGCCGAGGTGGCCGAGGTAAGCGTTGCCGATGACGGCTCGTTCAAGGTGGAGCGGGTGGTGTGCGCGGTGGACTGCGGCCAGCCGGTGACGCCGGACGTGATCAGGGCCCAGATGGAAGGCGGCATCGGCTTCGGCCTGACGGCGGCCCTGCACGGTGAGATCACCCTGGAGGACGGCCATGCCAAGCAATCCAACTTCGACGACTATCCCCTGCTGCGCATGAAGGAGATGCCCCGGGTGGAGGTGCACATCGTCACCAGCGACCAGGCTCCCAGCGGCGTGGGCGAGCCGGGGGTGCCCCCCATCGCCCCGGCGGTGGCGAACGCCCTGTTCGCCGCCACCGGCAAACGCATCCGCAAGCTGCCCATCGGCCGGCAGATCCAAGCCTGAACCCCTGAGCCATGCACAGCGCCGACCAGGAGGTCCTCGACGCGGCCCTGGACTGGCTGCGCGGGGGCCGCCGGGTGGTCCTGGCCACGGTGGTGCGCACCTTCGGCAGCGCGCCCCGTCCTTTGGGCGCCCTGCTGGCCCTGTCTGATGACGGCCGCCTGATCGGCTCGGTGTCCGGCGGCTGCGTGGAGGCGGACCTGCTGGAACGGGTCGCAAGGGATTTTCCCGTCCGTCCGGAATTGGCCAGATACGGCGTGACCCAGGACGAGGCCCGACGCTTCGGCCTGCCCTGCGGCGGCAGTCTGGAACTGGTTCTGGAGCCCCTTACCGATGCCGATCGACTGGCGCCGGTTGAGGCGGCCGTCGCTCAGCGTCGGGTGCTGGCCCGCGAACTTGATATGGAAAGCGGCGCGGTCCGTTTCGTGGAAGCCGGCGACGACAGTCCCTGCCGATTCGACGGCCGCTGCCTGGTCCGGGTGTTCGGGCCCCGCTGGCGCATGCTGATCATCGGCGCCGGCCAGATCGCGCGCTATCTGGCCGACCTGGCCCGGGCGCTGGATTACCAGGTGCTGCTGTGCGATCCCCGGGAGGAGTACGCCCGTTCCTGGAGCGACGCCGGCGTCGACTGGCGCCCCGGCATGCCCGACGACGTGGTGCGTGAACTGGCCCCCGACGCCCGCAGCGTGGTCGTCGCCCTCACCCATGATCCCAAGCTGGACGACCTGGCGCTGCTGGAAGCACTGGATTCGCAAGCATTCTATGTAGGCGCCCTGGGCGCCGCGGCCAACCAGGCCAAGCGGCGCGAGCGCCTGCTGGCGATGGGCTTGCCCACCGCCCAGGTGGACCGGCTGCGCGGACCGGTGGGCCTGCCCCTGGGCGGCAAAACGCCACCCGAGATCGCCCTGGCCATCCTGGCGGAGGTCACCGCCCTGCGCCATGGCATCCGGTTATCCGCCCAGCCCAAGTCCGCGTGATCCAGGCCCTCCTGCTGGCCGCCGGCGGAAGCCGCCGATTCGGCGCCAACAAGCTCCTGCATCCCCTGGCGGACGGCACGCCCCTGGCCCTGGCCGCGGCCCGTTCCCTGCAAGTCGCGCTGCCCGGGGCCCTGGCGGTGATCGGGGAACAAGATGAAGAGCTGGCCGAGCTGTTCGAGACGGCGGGCCTGGCGGTGACCCGCTGCCCCATGGCCGAACGGGGCATGGGGGCCAGCCTGGCCTGGGGCGTGGGCCGGTCCGCCGAGGCCGGGGGCTGGCTGGTCGCCCTGGCGGACATGCCCTTCATCCAGGCGACCACCATCCGGCGGGTGGCGGCGGCCATCGACCGCCCGGTGGCCATCGCCGCACCGATCCATCTGGGGCGCCGAGGCCATCCGGTGGCCTTCGGTTCGGCCTATTTCGGTGAACTGGCCCGCCTGGACGGCGACCGGGGCGCCCGGGACCTGCTGAGGCTGCATTCGGACCGGCTGCGCCTCGTCCCCTGCGACGACCCGGGCGTCCTGCGGGACATCGACACCCCGGCGGATCTCCGCCCGGAAAACTGAGCGGTATCCGGCGATCAGATCGGCGTGGTGCCAGGCGGCAGCCGCCCGGCCAGGGTCTCCGCCAGACGCTCCATGGCGTAGGCCAGAGGCGAGCGACGGCGCCAGACCAGGCCGATGGTGCGGGAGGCTCCCGGCCTGGCCACGGGCCTCAGCGCCACCTGCTGGCCGCCGGCGATCTCGCCAGCGCCGGCCAGGGCAGGGATCAGGGTCACTCCCAGGCCCATGGCCACCATCTGGCGCAGGGTCTCCAGGCTGGTGGCGCGGATCTCCTCGCTCTTCAGCCCTTTCAGATGACAGGCCTCCAGGGCCTGGTCGCGCAGGCAATGGCCCTCCTCCAGCAGCAACAGGCCGGCCCGGGACAGGTCGTCGATCTTCACCGACCTGGCTTTCGCCAGGGGATGGTCGGCGGGCACCGCGGCCAGGAAAGGCTCCACGAACAGGGGCGCCACCTCCAGGGTGGGGTCCTGGACCGGCAGGGCCAGCAGGCCGGCGTCCAGCTTGCCATCGGCCAGGTGGGCGAGGAGGTTGGGCGTCATCTCCTCCCGCAGCAGCAGGCGCAGCCTGGGATGGGTTTTCCGCACCAGGGTCAGCACGTGGGGCAGGTAGTAGGGCCCCAGGGTAGGGATGACCCCGAGGTGCACGGTGCGGTCCATGGGGTCCTTGGCGTAGCCGGCCACCTCCCGGATGCGCGCCGCCTCCTCGACGATGCGCCGGGCCGATTCCACGATCTCCCGGCCGATGGGGGTGGGCGTGATTCGTTTCAGGGAGCGGTCGAACAGGGTGATGCCGAGGAAATCCTCGAGCTTCTTCAGGCCGGTGGAGAGGGTGGACTGGCTAACAAAGCAGGCCTCGGCGGCCTGGCCGAAGTGGCCGGTGTCGGCCAGTGCCACCAGGTAGCGCAATTCCTGCAAGGTCATGGTCCGCCCCGTTTACGCACTTAATGAAGGGATTCTAGGCAATTCACGAAATGCATCAAACGCGCCACCTTGAACTATTTCCCGCCATCGGATTCACACGGCTTCCATAGCTTGACCGCCTCGCCGCCGGAGAGTGCAAAATGCGTCTCAACCTGCTCATGACGCGAACCTATATGACTATGCGCCGCCTGCTGCCGACCGTTCTGGCCAGCGCCTTGCCCTGCCTGGTCCAGGCCACCCCCCTGCCGCCAGCAGGCCCGGTAGCCGGCCAAGCTGCCTGCAGCCAGCCGGGAGAGTGGCTGATCCCGTCTGCCACGCCCACGGCAGCTGCCGCCAAACCGATTCCCGTACCCGAACTGCTCGACCAGTTGGCCCGCAAACCCGTGGTGTTGCTGGGCGAGATCCACGACTGCGCCGACGACCACCACTGGCAACTTTCCATGCTCATCGCCCTGCACCAACGCCACCCGGATATGGCCATCGGTTTCGAGATGTTCCCGCGCCGGCTGCAGCCGGCGCTGGACCGCTGGGTGGCAGGCCAGTTATCGGAGGATGAGTTACTCAGGCAGACCCAATGGGATGAGGTCTGGGGTTTCGACCCCCAGCTTTACCTGCCCCTGTTCCGGTTCGCCCGCCAGAATCACCTGCCCATGCTGGCCATGAATGTGGATCAGGCCCTGGTCAGGCAGGTACGCACGGCTGGTTGGGATGCGGTTCCGGAAGCCCGGCGGGAGGGCGTGAGCCGGCCGGCCGACCCGACACCATCCTACCGCGAGGAATTGCAGCACATCTTCAACGCCCATCCCAACATGAAGGACGGCGACCAGACGGCCCGGTTCGCTCACTTCGTCGAGGCCCAGACCCTATGGGACCGGGCCATGGCCGAGGCCATTACCCGTTACCGCCAGGCCCATCCCCAAACCCTGGTGGTAGGCATCCTGGGTGCCGGCCACGTGCAACATGGCTACGGCGTGCCGCACCAGCTCCAGGCCCTGGGCCTGGGCCTGGGCCAACTCGGCACCCTGATTACCTTGCCCAGCGACCAGGCCTGCGCGGAGATATCCCCCGGCCTGGCCGACGCGGTGTTCGTCATACCGCCCCAGCCGGAACGCGGACCGCCGCCGCCCCGCCTGGGCGTTTCGCTGCAGCCCGCGGCGGACGGCGTAATGATCGAGAAGGTCTTGCCCGGCAGTCTGGCCGAGCGGACCGGTCTGAAGGACGGCGATGTCATCCTGCAGGCCGCCGGCAACAAGGTCAGCGGCATCGAGGACGTGCGCGGCCCCGTGCAGAGGCAGCCCCCCGGCACATGGCTGCCCCTGCTGATCCGCCGCGGTGCCACTCGTCTGGAAATCGTGGTGCGATTTCCCGCCGTCTCCGGTCCGGCCATGGCCACGCCCCACGCCCGCAATCCCTTCCTGCCGTGATACGCCCGGCACGGTTCCTGATCGCCCTGCTGCTCCTGGCGACCCCGCCATCCTGGGCGGCGAGCGACTTTGTCCCCCATCAGGAGTTGGACCTTAGACTGAACCCCGGCAACCGGCAGATGGCCGCCCAGGCCATCCTGACGCTGCGGGACGACCATTTGGACTTCGCCCTGCTGCCCAGTCTGAGAATCACCCGGATGGCCATCGACGGCCACGGACTGCCGGTACCCGTTCCATCAGGCGATGGCCGCATCCATCTCGACCTGCCAGGACCCGGTTCCCACACTCTCCGGCTGAGTTATCAGGGCACCCTGGCCCCCCTGGCGGACCTGGACCAGCGCCAGGTCCTGGCCCACCTGCCGCCCATGGCCGATAACCGCGGCAGCTTCCTGCCCGCCGGCAGCGGCTGGTACCCGGACCCGGGCATGCCTTTCAGCTATCGCGTCAGGCTCCAACTGCCCCCCGGACAAAAGGGCCTGGTGCCGGGCACCCTGGTGAAGGAATCGGAACGCAAAGGCTATAGCGCCGAGTTCGCCTTCGCCCAACCCGCCGAAGGCATCGACCTGATGGCCGGGCCGTATGTGGTGACCGAGCGCCTGATCCCCAGACCGGGCCAGCCACCCCTGCGCCTGCGCACCTGGTTCTATGCCGACATGGTGGACCTGGCTCCGGGCTACCTGGACGATTCGGCCCGCTACATCGCCCGCTACAGCGCGCTCATCGGCCCCTATCCCTTCGACGCCTTCAGCGTGGTGGCCAGTCCCCTCCCCACCGGCTTCGGCATGCCCAGCCTCACCTACCTGGGCCGGGATGTGCTGCGCCTGCCCTTCATCCGCGCCACCTCCCTGGGCCACGAGGTGCTGCACAACTGGTGGGGCAACGGTGTCATTCCGGACTGGGCCACGGGCAACTGGTCGGAAGGACTCACCACCTTCATGGCCGACTACGCCTACAAGGCGGACCAGTCCGAGGACGCCGCCCGGGAGGCCCGGCTGACCTGGCTGAGGGACCTGGCCGCGGTGCCGGAGTCGGAGGATACGCCGCTGACCGCCTTCACCGCCCGCCACCACGGCATCTCCTCCATCGTCGGCTACGACAAGGCCGCCATGGTGTTCCTCATGCTGCGCGACGAGATCGGCGCCGACGCGTTCGATAAAGGCCTGCGCCTGTTCTGGCAACGCCATCGCTTCCGGCAAGCTGGCTGGGACGACCTGCGGCACGACCTCGGCGAGGCGGCGGGCCGGGACCTCACCGGCTTTTTCCGGCAATGGGTCATGCAGGCCGGCGCGCCACGACTGCAACTGAGCGAGGCCCGCTGGGCAAAGGGCACCCTGAACCTGACCCTGGAGCAGGTCGGCCCGGTTTATCAACTTCGCGTGCCCCTGCGCCTGCTGGTCTATCCGGACCGTTCGGAAACCCGCTGGGTGGAGGTCAAGGATGCCACCACCCGCATCAGCCTGCCCGCTCCCAATCTGGTCCAGGCCGTTGAACTGGACCCGGACTACCGGCTCTGGCGGCGAGTGGCGCCGGACCACTTCCCGCCCATCCTGCGGGAGGTATTCGTGGCGCCCAGGGCAAGCCTTGTGGTGGCGGGGAACGGCCTGGGCGAGCAGGCTCTGGCCTTGGCCCAGCGCCTGCTGGATGCCCGTCCGGACATTGCGCGGGCCACCGGACCCGGCCTGCCGGGGAGCGACCCGGTGCTGATCGTCGGCCGGACCGATGAAGTGGAGAGCCTGCTGGCCCGCCTGAACCTGCCGCCCCCGCCACCTGTCGTGGCTGGAAAGGGCAGCGCCCGGGTCTGGGCAGCGCGGGACGAGTCGAACGGAAACGCAACCGGCCACCCCTACGCCGTGATCGAAGCCGGCGACCCGGAAGCCCTGGCCGCCCTGCTACGCCCCCTGCCCCACTACGGTCGTCAGAGCTGGCTGGTGTTCGACGCCGCCAAGGTCATCGACAAGGGCATCTGGCCGGCCCGGGCGGAACGGATCCGGGTCAAGACCCCCGCCATCATGTGGCCGCCCAGCCCGACCCGCTGACTGGCCGCACGGATCGCCCCGTCACTTGCCCATCCACACGCTGGACAGCCGGCATTCCTCGATCGGGGCGGGCCTGCCGAACAGGTAACCCTGGTAAAGCTCGCAGCCGAACTGGTACAGCATCGCGCGTTGCGCCTCGGTCTCGACCCCTTCGGCGATCACTTGCAGGCCCAACGACTCGCTCATGGCGAGTATGGCGCGCACGATGGCGGCATCGTTGGGATCGTGGGTGATGTCGCGGACAAAACTCTGGTCGATCTTGACCTGATCCAATGGCAAGCGCTTGAGGTAGGACAGCGACGAATAGCCGGTGCCGAAATCGTCCAGTGAAAAACTGAAGCCGAGCGCCTTGAGCTGCTGCATCCTGCTGACCACCTCGTCGATCCGGTCCAGCACCACGCTTTCGGTGAGTTCCAGTTTCAGCATGGCCGGCTTGATGCCGGAACGCTTGACCTGGTCCCAGACCTGTTCGACGAAATCCGGCTGGTGGAACTGGCGGGCGCTGACGTTGATCGCAAGGCTCAAGGCCCGGGTGCGGGGATTCGCCTCCCATGCCTTCAACTGCCTGCACGCCGTCTCCAGCACCCATGCGCCGATGGGAAAGATGAGCCCGCTGTCCTCGGCCAGGGGGATGAATTGCACCGGCGGGACCGGCTCGGCGTCGGCCGGCAGCCAGCGCAACAAGGCCTCGCAGCCGACCCAATTGCCTTGCCAATCCACCTGGGGCTGGTAATACAGCCGCAATTCGTCCTGGCTCAGGCTGCGGCGCAAGGCGGTCTCCATCACAGTGCGGGAATCGATGGCCGCCTGCATCGCCGGATTGAAGAAGCGAATGGTGTTCCGGCCGGCATTCTTGGCCTGATAGAGGGCCACGTCGGCCTGCTTGAGGATGATATCCACGTAATGGTCCTTGCCGCGGAACAGGGTCACGCCGATGCTGGCCGTGCTGTGATGGGTAATCCCGTTGCGCGATACCTCATAGGGCAGGTTGATGGCCTGGCGGACCTTTTCGGCGATCGTCTCCGCCTGCTTGGCGGCCGAGGTTTCTTCGGTTCCCAGGCCCTCCACCATCACCACATATTCGTCGCCCCCCAGGCGGGAAACCGTGTCCTCCTGGCGCACGTTGGCGATAATCCGCCGCGCCACCTCTATCAACAGGCGATCGCCGATATCGTGGCCCTGGGTGTCGTTGAGGGCCTTGAAGTTGTCGAGGTCCAGGATCATCAGGCTGCCGAATTGCTGGGTGCGGTGGCTGGCGATCAGCGCCTGGCCCAGGCGGTCCATCAGCAGGCGGCGGTTGGGCAGGTCGGTCAGCGAGTCGAAATAGGCCAGATTCCGAATCTGGTCTTCCACCTGCTTGCGCTCGGTGATGTCGACAAAGGTCACCACCGCGCCCTCGATATGGCCGTCGCGATGGATGGGATGCGACCAGTACTCCACCGGAAAGCTGCCGCCGTCGACGCGCCAATGGACTTCGTCGTCGGCATGGGCCGTCTTGCCCTCCAGGGTCGAGAGGCGCACGTTGCATTCCGACGCCGGGTAGGGCCTGCCGTCCGGATAGGTGTGGTGGATCGTGGCGTGCATGGACTTGCCGATCAGGTCGGCTTCGTCCCCGTACCCCAGCATGCGGATGCAGGCCGCATTGGCGAACGTGCAGATGCCCTGGGTATCGACCCCGTAGATCGCCTCGCCGGCGGAATCGAGGACCAGCCGGAGACGGGCCTCTTTCACGCTGAGTTTCTGGAATAGCAGGGCATTGTCGATGGCGATGCTGGCCTGGTTCGCGAACAGGGTCAGCACCGCCAGGTCGCGCTGGTTGAATGCGCCGCCGCCCAATTTGCCCATCGCCGACAAGCCGCCGATGATGCGGCCGCGGCAAATCAGGGGGACCAGCAGATTGGAAGCCATGCCGGGCTCCCAGCTGGCATTCGCGTTCATATCGTAGCTGAGGCCCTCGCCGAACAGCAGCGGGCGCTGATGCTTCATTACCCAGCCGCAAGCCCCCTCCTGGATCGAAAAAGGCTGGCCTCGGAGCATCTCGGCATGTTCGCCGCTCGCGGCCAGGTAGGTAAAGGTCCGCTGGTCCTCGTCGATCATCGGCACGGCGATCGTTTCGGCCTGTACCACCTCGCGGGCCATGTCGGCCACCAGGGCCAGCACATTCTCGACATCGAGTTCGGATACCAGCCGCTCGCCCAGCTTGAGGAGAATGGGCAATTCCTCATGGCTCAGATTCGGGACATGCTCACTGTCCTCGAGCCAAGGCTTCAAGGCGAGAAGACTGGTGGGCGAGGTTGCGAACTTTCTCACGGGCCGGATTCAGAGTACGACGTTGTAATCGGCATCAGCCGTCTCAATGTAATAGGCGCTGACGCCATTGACCTTGGCCTCGACAACCAGATCGTCAGGCACGGAAAACGCCATGGCATCGACGCAGATCTGGCAGATATTGAAGCGGACGCCCAGGTCCCGCGCATTGAAGATGAGATCCTCGAGCGGCATCATGCCTTTGCGACGCATGATGTGGCGGACGATCATCGGCCCGAGACCGCCAAAATTCAGCTGCGACAGCGGCAGGTTGCGGGAGCCCGCGTGATTCAGGCCGCGCACCACGTGCTGTAGCGCGACATCAGTCTCCAACACCCGGCCGACCCCGCCTCTCAGCCGGCCGAACCACTTGCCGGGCGAAAAACGGGAACGGGGTTTGGTCAGGCAGTTGACGCCGTAGAGCACGAACCACATGCTCATCTCCATACCCATGGCCTGGAACCCGGCCGCGATTTCGAAGGCGAGGAGCGCCTTGTCCAACTCGCCGCTCACCAGCAGAATGACGCCCTTCTTCCTGGCAAGGGCATGAGTCTCTGCCTGCGGGGAGGGATCCAGCCGATCCGCCATGTCTACCCCCCGACCCGGATCACGATGGACACCTGCCGGTTTGCCTCGGGTCGCACCTCGAGCAAGGCATGGCCGTTGGCCTGGCAGAAGTCCCGTATCGAGGACTCGAATATGGGGTCGTTGCCGATGATCTCGAGGCGTTGCCCCGGACCGAGTTCCCTGACCTGCTTGGACAGCATGATCAGCGGCAAGGGGCAACATACGCCGCGTACGTCCAGGTGAATATCGCTATCTGAAACCATCCGCCGATATCTCCGATTTATATATCTTTCGTCAGGAACGTATAACGGAGTCTCAGGCAATAAATTTAATAATCAACACAACATTCAACCGACCGCCCCTGAAATCGCCTGATCGCAGACGGCCCCACCTACTCCGAATCCCCATCATCCCTGCCTGTGAAATTCCGCCTTGCCCTCGCGGCGAGGCCGTCCTAGCCTGAGACACGGGCCCATGTCAGGCGGTCCCGGCCGGCCCGCGCCGGCCAAGAACGAGGCGCTGGCCGCGCCCGGACCAGGGGCATCATCAACCTATCAAGGAGGCGGACATGTCGGCGAAAAAGATCTTGATGCTGGTGGGCGACTACGTGGAGGACTACGAGGTCATGGTGCCCTTCCAGGCCCTGCTCATGGTCGGGCACACGGTGCACGCGGTGTGCCCCGGCAAGCAGGCCGGGGATCGGGTGCGCACCGCGGTGCACGATTTCGAGGGGGACCAGACCTACAGTGAGAAGCCAGGCCACAACTTCACACTCAACGCCGGCTTCGACCAGGCGCGGGCCGAGGACTACGACGCCCTGGTAATCCCCGGCGGCCGCGCGCCGGAGTACCTGCGCCTGAATCCCGACGTGCTGGCCCTGGTGCGGCACTTCGCCAGCGCGGACAAACCCATCGCCTCCATCTGCCACGGCGCCCAGATCCTGGCGGCGGCCGGCGTGCTGGAAGGCCGGGGCTGCTCCGCCTACCCGGCGGTGGGCCCGGAGGTGAGCCGGAGCGGCGGCCGCTACGTGGACATCCCGGTGGACCAGGCCCACGTGGACGGCAAGCTGGTCAGCGCCCCCGCCTGGCCCGCCCACCCGGATTGGCTGGCCAAGTTCCTGCGGGTTCTGGGCACCCGCATCGAGCCCTGAGCGATAGCCGGCCATTTCCAGGCCACCGATGCCCCTGCAGCCCAAAGACCTGATCTCCGCCATCGACGCCGCCCTGGCGGGGGACTGGGACCGCGCCCACGAGATCGTCCAGCGGGATGAAGCCGATCCTCTTGCCTGCTGGGTCCACGCCGTGCTGCACAAGATCGAGGGGGATGCCGGAAACAGCCGCTACTGGTATGCCCGCACGGCTCACCGCTATGAGGAAAATGCGGACGCGCAGGTGGAGTTGCGGGCGATTCGGGGCGAAGTCGAAGGGGCGGGCCGGGGATAGGCGCCGTGGCCGGCCCGACATTCTCTATCGTTGCCGCGTGAAACCAGCCTCAATGGGCGCCGCCGGCCACGGCCGAGCCCTGCCTGGGGGGCTTGGCCAGCCAGACCATCAGCATCAGGGCGACGAAGAAGCAACCGGACAGCCAGAACATGTCGTTGGTCGCCAGCATCACCGCCTGATGGTTGACGAACCTTTCCAGCAGGGCCGGTTCCATTGCCGGTGCGACCAGGTTGCCCAGAGCGTCGCCGACGGTCGGGTCGAAAGCCGAGAGGTGGGTTGCCAGGATGCTGTGGTGGAACTCCGCGCGCCGGTCCCAAAGGGTGATGCTGAGCGAGGTGCCGAAACTGCCGGCCAGGATGCGGAAGAAATTCGAAAGGCCGGTGGCGCTGGACATCATCTGCGGGGGGATGCCGGACAGGGTTAGGGCGGTCAGCGGCACGAAGAACGTGGCCACGCCGAACCCCATCAACAGGCGTGGAATCACAATCTGCTGGAAAGTGACCTCGGTGTTGAAAGTGCTGTTCCAGTACGACACGGCGGCGAACACCAGGAAACTGAAGCTGGCCCAATAGCGCAGGTCGATCTTGTGCATGTTCTTGCCGACGATGGCCGACAGGAACACCGGCAGGATGCCGATGGGCGCGGCCGCCATCCCGGCCCAGGTGGCGGTGTAGCCCATGTTGGTCTGCAGCCATAGCGGCAGGATCACCACGTTGCCGAAGAACACCAGGTAGCCGACGCTCAGGATCAGCGTGCCGACCAGGAAGTTGCGCTGGCGGAACAGATGGAAGTCCACCACCGGGTGGCGGTCGGTCAGTTCCCAGATCACCAGGACGCTCAGGGCCACCGCGGACACGACCGCCAGGACGACGATGGTGCCGGATTCGAACCAGTCCAGGTCGTTGCCCTTGTCCAGCAGGATCTGCAGCGCCCCCACACCCAGCACCAGCAATACCAGCCCCACCTTGTCGATGGGCACGATCTGGGTGGCGCTGGAGCGCTTGCCCAGGATCGTCCAGGTCAGGAATGCCGAGAGCAGGCCCACCGGCAGGTTGATGTAGAAGATCCATGGCCAGTTGATGTTGTCGGTGATCCAGCCCCCCAGGATCGGCCCCATGATGGGCGCGACGATGACCGTCATGGACCAGAGCGCCAGGGCCAGCCCCTTTTTCTCCGGTGGATAGTTGTTCAGCAGCAGGCTCTGGGACAGGGGGATCATCGGCCCCGCCACCGCGCCCTGCAGCACCCGGGCGACGATCAGCATGGGCAGGCTGGGCGCCAGACCGCACAGCCAGGAGGCCAGGGTGAACAGCAGGGTGGAGAGCACGAACAGGCGCACGTCCCCGAAGCGGCGCGACAGCCAGCCGGTCAGGGGCAGAGCGATGGCGTTGCTGACCGCGAAGGAGGTGATGATCCAGGTGCCCTGGTTCGGGCTCACCGCCAGGTCGCCGGAAATCGCCGGCAGGGAAACGTTGGCGATGGAGGTGTCCAGTACCTGCATGAAGGTGCCCAGGCTCAGGCCAAGGGTCAGCAGGATCAGGGTGGGACCGTGCAGGGGCTTGTGGGTCATGGTGTTGGGACGTTAACCGGGATGCCCGTGCCGAACCTGCCGGAGGGCGCTTCCATTGCGCCGCCGCGCACGCCTAGCCCGCCAGCGGGAGAGGGGCCGAAGGCGAGCGCCACGGGCGTCCATCAGCCCTTGCGCAGGGTGTTGGCCTTGAGAATGGCGTGGATCAGGGCATCCGCGCCCTTGATGTCCTCCACCGACGTTTCATAGCGGGTCGCCGGCAGGTTTTCCGGCTTGCCTTCGGCCCCGGTTTCCACTTCCACTTTCATCGACAGTCCGACCCGCAGGGGATGTTTGGCCAGTTCCTTCGGATCCAGCGCGATGCGCACCGGAAGACGCTGGACGATCTTGATCCAGTTGCCGCTGGCGTTCTGCGCCGGCAGCAGGGAGAACACGCTGCCCGTGCCCGGCGACAGGCCGGCCACCGTGCCGTGGAAGGTGACATCGCCGCCATAGAGATCGGAGACCAGTTGCACGGGCTGGCCGGCGGTCATGCCGTCCAGCTGGTCTTCCTTGTAGTTGGCCTCCACCCAAAGCTGTGTGGTGGGGACGATGGCCATGAGGGTCGCGCCGGGTGCGACCTGCTGGCCGATCTGGACCGAGCGCTTGGCCACCTGGCCATCCTCCGGGGCCCGGATCTCGCAGCGGTTCAGGGCCAGCCAGGCCTCCCGCAGGCGGACCTCGGCCTGCTTCACAGATGGATGGGTCGCCACCGTGGTGCCCGTCACGCTGGCCTCGGCGGCGGCCAATTGGGCCCGGGCCAGGTCCAGTTCGGACTGGGCCTTGTCCCGGTCGGCCCTGGCGTGCTCGGCTTCCTCCCTGGAGACGGCGTGGACCGCGACGGCCTGGTCGCGTCGGACCAGGTCGGCCTGGGCCTGTTCCAGGTTGCGCCGCTTCACCTCCAGGTTGGCGGCCTCCTGGCTACGGACCGCGAAGGTCTGGCTGATATGGCGCACGGTTTCGGCCAGGTCGGCCTCGGCCTTGTCCAGGGCAAGGCGGGCGTCGATGTCGTCCAGCTTCACCAGGACCTGGCCCCGTTTCACGAAGTCGGTGTCGTCGGCCAGCACCGCCACCACCGTGCCGCCGACGCGCGGCGTGACCCGGACCAGATTGCCGGCCACATAGGCGTCGTCGGTGCTCTCGTGGCTGCGGCCGTGGAGGTACCAGTGGATGCCCCAGGCCACCGCCGCCGCCAGGAATATCAGGGCCAAGACGCTGAGCAGGCGCTTGCGTTTGGCCAGATTGGTCTTGGAGGTTTCGGAGGTATCGACGGTCATGGTGTCGGGTCCTTGTCGGAGGGGGCGCCGCCCAATGCCTGGTACAGCGCCACGCGGGCGCGCAGACTGGCGGCCTGGATCTGGATGTCGTTCATGCGTTGGCCGAGCACGGCGCTGTCCGCTTCAAAAGCATCGAGCGGGCCGGCCAGTCCGAGCTTCTCCCGCTGGCGCGCCAGGTCGCGGGTCCGTTCGGTTTCCCGCAACGCCTGGCGTTGGGCTTGGCCGCGCTGCTCCAGGCTGGTGATCAGGGCATAGGCGTCGGCGGCCTGGCGCGCCGCCTCCAGGATGGCGCGGTTGTAGGCCGCCACGCTGGCGGCGTAGTCCGCTTCCCGCTTGCCCAGTTTCGCCCTCAGGGTCTGGCCGTTGAGGATCGGCAGGTGCAGGGCCGGCCCCACCGAGGCGGACACGCTGCCGGCCTGCAGCAGCTTGCCCAGGTCCAGGGTTTCCAGGCCGACCATCAGACGCAGGTCCAGGTTGGGGTAGAAATCCGCCCTGGCGGCGGTGCTCAGGTCGGCGGCGGCCTCCACCCGGCCGCGCAGGGCGGCCACGTCGGGACGCCGCGCCAGCCAGTCCAGGGGGAGACCGGCGGGCAGGGGCGGCAGGTGGGCCTTGAGATCAGCGTCGTTGGCAATCCCGGGCAGGTCGGCGGCGTGGTCCGGGTCGGAACCGATCAGGGCGCTCAAGCGGTAGCGCAGGGAACGGCCCTGGTACTCCAGACCCCGGACCAAATCCTCGTCCAGGTCCAGTTTCCGGCGAGCGTCGATCAGGGGCTGGGCGGAATCCAGGCCCAGGTCGAAGCGGGCCTTGAGCAGGTCATGTTCCTTGCGGTGGTCTTGTTCCAAGGCGCGGGCCACCGCCAGGCGCGACGCCGCATCGGCGCCGGCGAAATAGGCGTCGGCCACCGCCGCAGCCACGGTCAGGCGGACCGCCGCGGCCTCGTCCCGGGCCGCCCGCATCTCGTTGCCGGCGGCCCGCACCAGGGCCCGATTCCTGCCCCACCAGTCCAGGCTGTAGGAAAGGTTCTCGCTGACATCGGTCTGGGTAAAGGAACTGCCGCCGATGGGGGGTGGAAACAGGCCATTCTTGCTCAGGTGCTCCCTGACCACGGAGGCATCGGTTGCATAGTGCACCTGGGCGTCCAGGCGGGCCAGGCGCTCCGCCTGATCCGCCGCGCGCAGACGAGCTTGGGCGGCGGCCAGGTCGGGCTGGTCCTTAAGGGCGGTTTCCACCAGTCCGTTCAGTTCGGCCAAGCCGAACGACTCCCACCAGCGTTCCGACACGGACGCCGCGCCTCCAAGGCCAGCGTCTTTGGACAGTCCGGCCAGGGTGTTCCGGGTCTCGGGAACCACCAGGTCGGGCCGGGGCGGCAGGTCGGTCGGCAACCGGGCGCAGGCGGAGAGAACCACAGCCAGAGCCAGAGCGGGGATGAGCCCGCACGGCAGGTGGTTCATGGCTTGGTTTCCGGCCGGGACAGGCCGGCGAGCAATTTGCGCAGCAGCCGGTCGAATTCGACCACCTCCGCCGGGCTGAAGTCCGACCATTGCTCGCGGATCAGGTCCCAGACCACCGGCAGCACCCTTTCCACCAGGGCGGCGCCGGCATCGGTCAGTGAGAGTTCCACCCGCCTGCGGTCTTCCGTGCTGGCCTGCCGGGCCACCCAGCCGGCGCCGACCAGTTCGTCAGTCAGCCGGGTGACGTTGGTGCGCGACGAGATCAGGGCGTCGCTCAGATCGCAGGGGTTGAAGCGGATCCCCTCGCCGCTGTACAGCATGGCCAGGGCGAGAAAGGTGGTGCTGTTGAGGCCGAAGTCCGCCAGGTGCCGGTTGTAGCGATCGTCCAGTTCCTTGAAGACGAAGAAGAACAGGCGGTTGATCACCACCCGGTCCTTGGGCATTCCGGACAGGCGCCGGGATATCCGGTCGATACCCAGTTCGAAATAGGAGAAATCGTGTTTCATGCCAACGACTTGAGTAATTGGGCGATAAATAGTAACAAAGTAAATAGTAACGAAATGAACTATCTTGCCGCCCAACGCGTATTCAACAAATAGATAGATCTACTCAATATTATTCATTGGAATGATCGTCCTCCCCGGTCTGTAATGACGCCACTCCCGGCGCGAATGCGTCGGGCAGACTCTCAACAGACCGAAGGAGAACCATCATGAACCAATGTCCTGTCATGACCACCTATGCCGGCATCCCCGTCGCCGACAACCAGAATTCCATCACCGCCGGTGAACGCGGCCCGGTGCTGATGCAGGATTTCCAACTGCTGGAGAAGATGGCCCACTTCAACCGGGAGCGGGTGCCCGAGCGGGTAGTCCACGCCAAGGGCGCCGGCGCTTACGGCAGCTTCACCGTCACCGGCGACATCAGCCGGTACACCCGCGCCAAGCTGTTTGCCAAGGTTGGCAACAGGTGCGAGACCTTCGCCCGCTTCTCCACCGTGGCCGGCGAGCAGGGTTCCGCGGACACCGCCCGGGACCCGCGCGGATTCGCCATCAAGTTCTACACCGAGGAAGGCAACTGGGACATGGTGGGCAACAACACCCCCGTGTTCTTCATCCGCGATCCGCTCAAGTTCTCCGACTTCATCCACAGCCAGAAGCGCCTGCCGCAAAGCGGCTTGCGCGACAACACCATGCAGTGGGACTTCTGGAGCCTGTCGCCGGAATCCCTGCACCAGGTCACCTGGTTGTTCGGCGACCGGGGCATCCCGGCCGACTATCGCCACATGAACGGCTACGGCAGCCATACCTACAGCCTGTGGAACGAAAAGGGCGAACGCTACTGGGTGAAGTGGCACTTCAAGACCGTGCAGGGCATCAGGAACCTCACCGCCGAGGAGGCCGGCCGCATCGCCGGCGAGGACCTGGATGCGCACCGCCGCGACCTGTACGCGGCCATCGAGCGGGGCGATTTCCCGAAATGGCGACTGATGGTGCAGGTCATGCCGGAGCGGGAAGCGGTGACCTATCACCTCAACCCCTTCGACCTCACCAAGGTCTGGCCCCATATCGACTACCCGCTGATGGAAGTGGGCATCCTTGAACTCAACCGCAATCCGAGGAACTACTTCGCGGAAGTGGAACAGGCCGCCTTCGAGCCCTCCAACCAACCCCCGGGATTCGGCGCCTCGCCGGACAAGATGCTGCAGGCCCGGCTCATGTCCTACCCGGACGCCCACCGCTACCGGATCGGCATCAACTACGGCGCCCTGGACGTGAACAAGCCGCGCTGCCCGATGCACAGCTACCACCGGGACGGCCAGATGCGTTTCGACGGAAATACAGGTGGCAACGGCAACGCCGGCGACCGGTACGTGCCCAACTACCAGCCCAACAGCTTCGGCGGGCCTATCGACGGCACGGTATCCAAGGAGCCGCCGCTGAAGATCACCGGCAACGCCGACCGCTACGACCATCGGGTGGACAACGACGACTACACCCAGGCCGGCAACCTCTACCGCCTTATGGGTCCCGAGGAACGCGCCCGGCTGGTGAGCAACCTGGTGGGCGCCTTAAAGCCGGTGCCGCGCGAGATCCAGGCGCGCCAGGTCATCCACTTCCACAAGGCCGATCCGGAGTACGGCGCGGGGGTGGCCAAGGGCCTGGGTATCGACATCCGGGAAGTGTTCGGTTGAACCTCCTGAAACCCCGCCCGTCCTAACCAGGACGGGCATCAACGACAAGGAGCAGATCATGCGAACAGCGCATAAATGGCAAAGTTGGCTGGCCGTCTTTTCCCAAGCCCTGTCCGATTTCGGCATCGGCCTGGCCGGTGGTTGAACGGTGGAGGGCGCGGCGGTTTCCTGAGGGTGCAAATACCTGGCCGGGTGGTATATTTTCAAACTGGGGAACACCCATAGGAAGACTGAACAGCGGCACGGAGGATAGGCCCATGCAAGAGTTCACCAATCCGGATGGCGCATTGCCTTGGCAAGACACCAAGCGGCCAGCCCCCCCGGCCATGCTGCGGGACGCCGTTGCCAAGGCCGGCATCCACTTCAACGGCGACGACCCCTGGGACGTCCAGGTCAACGACGCCAGCGTCTATCGGCGGATCATCACCAAGGGCTCACTGGGTTTCGGCGAGGCCTACATGGACGGCCTTTGGGAATGCGAGCGCCTGGACCAGCTGTTCACCCGCCTGCTCGCCATCGACGCCGACCGGACCCTCGGCGGCGGCGCCTGGGTGCGCCTGGCGGGCGACGTACTGCGCCATGTCCTGTTCAACCTGCAATCCGCCCGACGCGCCTTCCAGGTCGGCGAGCAGCACTACGACATCGGCAACGACGTGTTCCAGGCCATGCTGGACCCCACCATGAGCTACTCCTGCGCCTACTGGAAGGATGCCGCCGACCTGGCCCAGGCCCAGCTCGACAAGCTGGACCTGATCTGCCGCAAGCTGGACCTGCAACCCGGCGAGCGGGTGCTGGAGATCGGCTGCGGCTGGGGCGGACTGGCGCGCCACGCCGCGCAGAACTACGGCGTCGAGGTATTCGGCGTCACCGTCTCCAGGGAGCAGCGCGCCCTGGCCCTGGAACGCTGCGCCGGCCTGCCGGTGCAAATCGAACTGATGGACTACCGCGACATCACCGGCCAGTTCGACAAGGCCGTGTCCGTGGGCATGTTCGAGCACGTCGGCCCCAAGAACTACGCCGTCTATTTCGACACGGTGCGGCAGGCCCTCAAGGACGACGGCCTGTTCCTGCTCCACACCATCGGCACCTACGACACCAGCACCCGGACGGACGCCTGGGTCGACAAATACATCTTCCCCAACGGCCGCCTGCCCTCGACCAAGCAACTGGCCGTGGTCATGGAAGACCGCTTCCTGGTCGAGGACTGGCACAACTTCGGCCCGGACTACGACCGCACCCTGATGGCCTGGTTCAGCAATTTCGACCGCGCCTGGCCGGACCTGCAGGACAAGTACGACAAGCGCTTCTACCGCATGTGGAAGTACTACCTGATGTGCTGCGCCGGCTTCTTCCGCTCGCGCCAAGGCCAGCTCTGGCAGATCGTGATGAGCAAGCGGCAGCGGAGCGGGGTGTATCGGTCGGTGCGTTGAACTGGACCGGCAGAACATCTGCCGTGGCCCCCATCACGGCGGGATCGCCCATATCGCTATCGGTTACTCGTCATGTCCTGACGGCTGGCCGCATCGTGCGACGCCGGGGCCAGCCTGATCGGAGAGGCGCGTCCGGGAAGCTTCGGCGGATGTCCGCGCACAACGATGGTCTTGCCAACGAGATTTATGTGCGAAAGGCCGGTGCTTTGGCGCGCGGAAGGACAGGCGAGCGACTTACCATTTCGCGCCCCTACGTCTACGAAGCAGCGGATTTCTTAAAGAGCCTGGTTCGGAACCTAACTGGCGACGCTTGCGACCGTTTGCAGAAGCAGTGAGCTGTCTAACTCTAGGTCGAGCGGACGCGCAGAAAGCGCACGCCACTCACCTTCACGTTGGTCGTCTCGGATCAGTAGTGGAACCGGAGTTGCACGATTTCGAGCGCATCATCCACCACGCGATACACCATGCGATGTTCATCCGTGATCCGCCGCGACCAGAATCCTGACAGCGCGTGCTTCAATGGCTCGGGCTTGCCCACGCCGCCGAAGGGTTCGCGCTGCGTCGCGCGGATCAGCCTGTTGATCCGTTCCGTCATGCGCCTGTCCTGCTTTTGCCAATGGAGGTAATCCTCCCATGCCTCGTCCGCGAAGATCAGCTTCACTCGGCCAGCTTCCGCTCGACGCCTTTTCCCGCGTTCAATTGCGCGACGGCGGAGAGGAGGCGCTTGGCGTTGGCGGGCGTCCGCAACAGATAGGCCGTTTCCTCAAGCGCCTTGTAGTCTTCGAGCGAAAGCATCACGACGGACTGTTCGCCGTTGCGGGTGATGATCAAGGCTTCGTGGTCATTGCAAACCCGATCCATTGCGCTGGCGAGGTTCGCGCGAACGGTGGTATAGGTAATCGCGTCCATGATGGGCTCCTTAATTGTACGGTTTACTGTACAGATCCATATGCCGGGTGTCCAGTGTCGCCAGGACGCCCAAGCTTGACGCTGTAGAAAACCCCAACATCCCCACCCCGACGAAAAGAAAAACTTCCCGCTTTTTCATTGCTATGTGCGTTATCGCACAGAGCGCAACGGGAATATGCTGAAATAGTTCGGCTCCGAATCGCGCCGCCCCAGGAGCCGCAAATCATGTCGAATCCCAATCACAGAATCGTTCCGTGCACGGCGCTATTGCTGATATTCGCGTCTATTTCCCATTCAGCCACGGCGACGCCGCTTGTTACTCCAGTCAATGCGGGAAGCGAAATAACGCTCGCCACCATTCTGGATACCATTATGAAAAGCGATGGCATCTCACTGGAGCGGGTAAGCGATAGCAAAGACGAATTCTGGTCGTTGGCTGGAGACGGCACGGTGCTCGCAAGAGCGCGATATGCCGGGTTGAACAATTATTTCGGTGTTATTCCGGGAACCGAGAGCGGTCTCGTTGGTTTTCAGGCCTTGGTTGGCTCTCTGAGTGGTAATGGCATCGTCGGTGGGGACGGTGCTGAAACTTTGTTTCCTGTATTGAGCGGGGACTTCCGACTGGCGATTAGTGGGCCACAAGGGCAAATTTGGAGTTCGCTCGCAAGCGATAACACCGATTTCATGGATCACATGGTGACATGGATCGACACACAAGATTCAAACCATTACTTCGTCGCTTTCGAAGATTACAAATTTCCCAGCGGCGACGGCGACTTCAACGATATTGTTCTTGAACTCCGCAACGTTGTTGATGGGCCGCTATACATACCGGAACCAGGCACGCTTCCCTTGACCGTTCTCGGATTGGCGGGACTCGGCATCACCTTCCGGCGCAAAGGGCTGGGTTTTGGTATGGCAAATATCGGCAATGGGCCTACCTGAAAATGCCCACGCAAGGCACCACATACGTACGTGACTTTCTGAAGAAACTGTTCGCACACATCCTTTCCGGCCGTAGCAACGCCCACTCCCATGTCGACGTGCATATGCGGGTGTGTCTGCCGGATGCATCCTTCTGTACCTCATGGGCCGCCAGATCCATATATGTGCGCGCTATCATGACCCGGCCCCCTCAAGCCGTATCAAATAACAGTTGAGGAGTCCGTCTCCCCATGGAGAATGACGGACATGAAGAAGAGCAGATAAACTGAAGAACAGATCATTGGATTCCATTGACGCAAGCCGAAGCGGGGATACCGATCAAGGAGCTATGCCGCAAGGGCGGATATAGTGACGCCACGTTCTAACAAATGGCGGTCAAACGATGCTAGGCACCCCATCAGAGACACTTTCCTATAACCGCGTGACCGGACTTCCAACTTATCCTTGGTACGGCTCATTGGGGCAGATCAGTTTAACATTGACAATGTAGAAGACCCCAACACACCCTGCCCAAAACGACCGCCCGTGCTCCCCGAATGGCATGAATCCCTGAAGATGTTCATCGGCCTGCTGGTGATCCTGAACCCCATGCTGGCGGTGCCCATGTTCGTCACCCTGACGGAATCCCAGAGCGAGGCCGAGCGCCTTTCCACCGCCCGGCACACCGCACTGGCGGTGGGCGTGGTGCTCACCGTCTCGGCCCTGCTGGGCCAGGAACTGCTCAGCCTGTTCGGCATCAGCATCGCCTCGTTCCGGGTGGGCGGCGGCCTGCTTATTCTGCTCATGGCGGTGGCCATGATGCATGCCCGCGTCAGCGGCGCCCAGCACACCCGAGAGGAAACCGACGAAGCCCTGGAAAAGTCCGACGTGTCGGTAGTACCCCTGGCCATCCCCCTGCTGGCCGGCCCCGGGGCCATCAGCACCGCCATCATCTACGCCCATCGCGAGTTGTCCTGGCTGCACGCCGTGCTGATCGGCGAGATCTGGGCCATCGCCTTCCTGGTCTGGTTCACCCTGCGCTCCGCCCTGCCCATCAGCCGCCGCCTGGGCACCACCGGCATCAACATCACCAGCCGGCTGATGGGCCTGATCCTGGCCGCCATCGCCGTGGAATTCATCGTCAACGGCCTGAAGGCCATGCTGCCGGCGCTCCAGGCCGGTTGAAATAACCGGGGGATGGGGGATTTTCCCCACATCAACCGGGCCGTTGGCGGGCCCGCTCACGCAACCGATTGAAAAATAAAAGCTTCGATCCCTGGCACGAAAGTCGCAATGGATTGATCAGACATCGATCCGATCGGGACGATGCCAAGCAATTTTTCGATAGGAGGCAACCATGAAACGCACCATGCTCATTCGCGGCCTCGTCGCCATCGGACTGCTCACCCTTGCCGGGGTGGCGCTGGGCGAGGCCTTCCTGCTGCATCGCATGGACCGGCGCCTGGACAACCTGGAAGCCCGGCCCGTGCTGGTTCATCCCGGCTTCGACCGGGACGGATTCCCGGCTCCCCTCGCCATGAACGGGTTCCACCCCATCTTCGACACCCTGGATCGGGACTTCGCCGCCCTGGACGGTTTCTGGATGCCCGTCCCGCAGGTGCCCGGGATGCAGCCCACCACCCGGATCGACCGGACCGACAAGGGCTACCGTGTCGAAGTCGCCCTGCCGGGGATGAAACCCCAGGACGTGAAGGTCAGCGTCGACGGCCAGCTGTTGAGCATCGATGCCCAAGCCCAAGGTAACAGCCGGACCCAGGCAGGCCGGGAGCAGGAGGATACCCATTACAGCAGCCGATTCTCCGAGTCCTTCACACTGCCCGGCCCGGTTAATGCCCAGGGCATGCGGGAGACCTTCCAGGACGGCAAGCTGACGGTGACCCTGCCCCGTGCCAGTGTCTGAGTACAGACCCGCTCCCCCCGGACCCGGCCGCGGTCCGGATGGGGCATTTGCCCCGCCCCCCCGGTTCAAGACACCCGGGCACCCGTGATGGCACCCATCGATACAATGGGTTAACCACTGGCACGCGGCTTGCAGTACAAAATGTCGGTGTCGCCGCGATTCAGGCAGCGGACGACACCACAACCTATTTTGCAACCTGTTCACCCACCCATGAACCGGAGTTTCCACCTATGAAACCGAACAGCCCCGACACGCTTCAGGCCCCTGTGGTCTTCGTCCTGATGGGCGCCGGAGGCGACCTGGCCTGGCGCCTGGTGGTGCCCGCCCTCTATGACCTGTTTCGCGCCGGGCAGTTGCCTGAGCGCTTCATTCTGGTGGGCGTGGACCGCAACCCGGGCACGACCCAAAGCCTGGCGGAGCGGCTGCGCGAGGGCGTGGTTCAGTTCTCGCGCCACGGCATCACCCAGGAGGCCGACTGGACCGCCTTCGCGCAAAAGTTGGACTACCTCCAGGCCGACGTGGACCAGGCCGGCACGCAGTTGGTCCCCCGCCTGGCGGCGTTGGAAAAAGGCTGGGGCCAGACGCCCCAGCGGGTGTTCTACCTGGCCCTGCCACCTGTGTTTTTCGCCAGCGCGGCGGAAGGCCTGGCGGCGGTCGGCCTGAACCGCCATGGG
This sequence comes from uncultured Pseudomonadota bacterium, assembly GCA_963713085.1. Lineage (GTDB taxonomy): Bacteria > Pseudomonadota > Gammaproteobacteria > Burkholderiales > Thiobacillaceae > PFJX01. The sequence continues at coordinate 58,800 of CAVQKQ010000013.1, forward strand.
GCACGATTGGTTGTGGAGAAGCCCCTGGGCCGCGACCTAACCTCCTATCTGGAACTGGAGCGCGGCCTGGGCCGCCACTTCGCGGAGAGCCAGATCTACCGCATCGACCATTTCCTCGGCAAGGAGACTTCCCAGAACATCCTGGCCCTACGCTTCGCCAACCCCATCTTCGAGCCGGTCTGGAACCGCAACCACATCGACCACATAGCCATCACCGTGGCCGAGACCCTGGGGGTGGAGCACCGGGCCGGCTATTACGAGTCGGCCGGCGCCCTGCGCGACATGGTGCAGAACCACCTGCTGCAACTGCTCTGCCTGGTGGCCATGGAGCCGCCGGTGATCTACGCCGGCGACGACCTGCGCAACCGGCGCATGGACGTGCTGCATTCCCTGCGCCCCATCCCCGCGTCGGAGTTGGAGAAATACGCCGCCCGCGGCCAGTACGGCCCCGGCTGGATCGACGGCCAGGCACTGCCCGGCTACCGCCAGGAACCCGGCGTGGCGGCAGACTCGAACACCGAGACCTACGCCGCCATCAAGCTGTTCGTGGACAACTGGCGCTGGCAGGACGTGCCCTTCTACCTGCGCACCGGCAAGCGCATGGCGGCCCCGGCCTGGGAGATCTCCATACGCTTCCGGCCGGTGCCGCACCGCGCCTTCCCCGCCGCCGCCGGCGAGGCGGACAAACCGGTCAGCCTGATCCTGCGCATGCAGCCGGAGGAATCCCTGCGCCTGCGTATCTACGTCAAGGAGCCGGGCAGCCACGAACACCTGCGTCCGGTAAACCTGGATTTCAGCTATGCCGATGAATTCATACAGCGTCCGCCGGGGGCCTACGAGACCCTGCTGAAGGACATCTTCGTCGGCGACGTGGGCCTGTTCATGCGCGCCGACCAGGTGGAGGCGGCCTGGCGTCTGGTGGACCCGGTGTTGCGAGCCTGGCAGGCCGAGACGGCGGCGTTCCCCAACTACCCGGCGGGCACCTGGGGGCCGGACTCGGCCGATGCCCTCACCGCCGCCGACGGCCACGCCTGGCTTATCCCGGACCTGCGGGTCAGGGAACACTGAGCTCAGGCTTTATTCAGGGAGATAGCGGAATGCTGGATACATTCTACGATTGGCTCGACCGACTCGGCTACCTGCACCCCATCCATCCCGCCATGACCCATATGCCCATCGGCCTGGTGGTGGGGGCGTTTTTCCTGGGCTGGATCGGCCTGGCGGCGCAACGCCCGAAACTGATGGCGGCGAGCTACCCGGTCCTGATCATCGCCTTCGTGTTCTGGTTCCCCACCGTGCTGTTTGGTTACCTGGACTGGCAGCGCTATTACGCCGGCGCCATGCTGCAGCCCATCGTCATCAAGATGGTCCTGGCCGGCGTCCTGTTCGTGCTGCTGGGCACGGGCGTGTTCCTGGTCGCCCGCGGCGATCCCGAGCCGAATTTCATGGTCCTGATCTACACCCTGTGCCTGGCGACCGTGACCGCCCTGGGTTACTACGGCGGCCAGCTGGTCTATACCGGCGCGACCCCTTCCGGACCCGTCGCCTACCGGTCCGGGGAAAAGATCTTCGATGCCAACTGTAGCGGATGCCATGCACACGGCGGCAACTCGATCACACCCAACCTGCCCCTGAGAAGTGCCCCGCAGTTAACCGATCCGGCCCAATTCATCGCCTTCCTGCGCACGCCCAAGGCGCCCGATGGCCGGCCCGGCATCATGCCCGCCTTCCCCACCGAGCGGCTCGACGACCGTGATGCCAAGGCGCTCTACGACTACATCGTCCACGCCATCGCCGCGCCCGAGCGGAGCCAGGGCCACTGAGGAATCGACATGTCCGATCCGAACCCCGATCTGAACCCCGCTCCCGATCCGGCCGGCGACGCACCCGGCACGCCCGGTATCTCCCCAACCTGGGCCAGCAGCGACAAGGACCTGGTGGGCACCGCCTTCGGTCCGGCCCGACTCTGGTACACCCTGGGCCACGGCATACTCAACGAGGTGTACCACCCCCGCATCGATCTGCCCCAGATCCGCGACCTGGGCTTCATCGTCGCCGACGGCGCGGGCTTCTGGGTGGAGGTGAAACGCCTGGAATCGGCCGAGGTGACCACTCCCGGCCCAGGCATCCCCCTGCCCAGCGTGGTCCACCGCCACGACCGCTTCACCCTGAGCCTGCGCGTCTGTCCCGACCCCCGCCGCGACGTGCTTCTGCTGGACATCCGCCTGGAAGGCGACGCGGCTCTGCGGCCCTACGTGATCCTGGCCCCCCACCTGGGCGGCACCGGCCTGGACAACCTGGCTGAGGCCGCGCGTTATCGCGGACGCCGCGTGCTGTGGGCCGAGCAGGGTCCTTTCGGCCTGGCGCTGCTGGCGGTGGACCTGGGATTCCGCGACGGCCTGGCAACCGGCTCGGCCGGCTGCGTGGGCGCCAGCGACGGCTGGCAGGACTTCGACCGCAACGGCCGCATGACTTGGGAATACGGCCGCGCCGGCCCCGGCAACGTGGCCCTGACGGGCGCCCTGGCGCGGCGCTGCACCCTGGCCCTGGGCTTCGGCACCTCCAAGGAATCCGCCGCCACTCTGGCCCTGAGCGCCCTGGCCCAGGGCTTCGACCAACTCATGACGGACCAGACCCGGGACTGGCTGGCCTGGCACCGGGCGCGGGAGGCCCATACCCCGCCGCCATCCCTGGACCCGCCCCTGCTGGACCAGCTGCGCCGCTCCGCCCAGGTGCTCAAGACCCACCAGGACAAGACCTATGCCGGTGCCCTGGTGGCCAGCCTGTCGGTGCCCTGGGGCAACCAGGGCGAGGAACGCGGCGGCTATCACCTGGTATGGCCCAGGGACCTGGTGGAGTGCGCCCAGGCCCTGCTGGCCCTGGGGGGCGTGGAGGAGGCCCGGGATACCCTGCGCTACCTGCTGGCCAGCCAGGAACAGAACGGCCATTGGACGCAGAACCAGTGGCTGGGCGGCAAGCCCTACTGGACCGGCATCCAGCTGGACGAGACCGCTTTCCCGGTGCTGCTGGCGGCCCACCTGGCTGAGAAGGCGGCGCTGGACGACATCTCCGTGGGCGACATGGCGGCCCGTGCCCTGGCCTTCATCATCCGCACCGGCCCCGCCTCGGACCAGGACCGCTGGGAGGAAGACGCCGGCCTCAACCCCTACACTCTGGCGGCTTGCGTCGCCGCCCTGGTGGCGGGGGCTTCCCTGCTGCCGGAAACCGATGCCCGCCTGGCCCTGACGGTGGCGGACTACTGGAACGCCCGCATCGAGGACTGGTGCCTGGCCCGCGACACCTCCCTGGACCGGGAGCACGGCGTGGCCGGCCACTACGTGCGGGAAGCCCCCAGCGCGGTTCTGGCCGGCGACGGCGCCCTGTGTCGGGCGCTGCCCATCAAGAACCAGGCCCTGGACCCCAACCTGCCCGCCGCCCTCCAGGTCGGCGTGGACTTCCTGCAACTGGTGCGCCTGGGCCTGCGCCGGCCGGACGACCCCGCCATCCTCGACACCCTGAAGCTGGCGGATGCCCTGCTCAAGACCAACACCCCCGCCGGCCCCGTCTGGCACCGCTACAACGACGACGGCTACGGCGAGCACGACGACGGCGCTCCCTTCGACGGCACCGGCCAGGGCCGGGGCTGGCCCCTGCTCACCGGTGAACGGGGCCACTACGTCCTGGCCGCCGGCGGCGATCCCCTGCCCTACCTGGCAGCCATGAACGCCATGGCCGGGCGCGCCGGGTTGATCCCGGAACAGGTCTGGGACAGCGACCCCATCCCGGAGCGCGGCCTGGAGCCGGGCCGGCCCAGCGGCTCCGCCATGCCCCTGGCCTGGGCCCATGCCGAGTTCGTCAAGCTCGCCGCCTCGCTGCCCCTGGGCCATCCCCTGGACCGGCCCGGGGCGGTCTGGGCGCGCTACCGGGGCCTGCGCCCCGACCCGGATACCTGGGTCTGGACCCTGGCCGCGCCCCTTAATCCCCTGCCCCCCAGCAAGGCCCTGCTGATCCTGCTGCCGGCCGCCGCCCTCCTGCACCTGGGTTTCGACGGCTGGCGCGAGGTGGACGACCGCCCCAGCGACGCGCTTGGGTTGGGCATGCACGGACTGCTAATCCAGTCCGCCGAGCTGGCCGGCCATGACAGCCTCGACTTCACCCTGCGCTGGCGCGACGGCGGCGACTGGCTGGGCCGGGACTACCGGGTCTCCCTGACAGACGCCGACTCGACGGGGAATGCGTGAACCGGGCCGTAACCCTGCGCAGCCGGTGCCCTTGGGCCCTGTTTTCCCGAGGCCGCTGAACCATGCTCGTCGTCGCCTTATTCGGCTTCATGCTGCTGGGTCTCACCACCCTCTTCCACTACGAGGTGCTGCGCGGGCTGAGCCGGGGACTGCCGCCGCTGCGCATTCCGCACCGGGCCAAGCTGATCCTCGTCATCTTCGCCGCCTTTCTCGCCCATATCGTCGAGATCGCGCTTTATGCCATCGCGATCAGCATCCTGGTCCTCTACGTGGGCAACGGCACCCTGGGTGGCAGCGGGCATTTCAGCCTGAACACGGCACTGTATTTCTCGGCGGAAACCTTCAGCGCGCTGGGCTACGGCGACATGGTGCCGGGCGGCGAGCTGCGCCTGTTGGCCGGCTTCGAGGCCCTCAACGGCCTGCTGCTGATCGGCTGGTCGGCCTCCTACACCTACATCGCCATGGAACGCTTCTGGAACCATGCCTATACGCACTGGCTGGATGTCGAGGAAACGCGGCATAAGTGGCAATGAACCACCGACCGGCTCAAAACACCCGACCTGCTGTTCTGGTATCTCATAACCCAATGATTCATATGGCAATAACTCCTGGCACGGGGGTTGCAATACAGGTTTCACGGCAACGCCGTAAATCGCAACCCTTGAAGGAGATATCCATGAACAACCTGCACCTCAAACCTCTTACCCTCGCCCTGGCGGGCGCCATGATCATCAGCCAGGCCGCCCTGGCCGCCGCGCCCGCCACAACGCCGGCCACGCCGGCCGCACCGCAAACCAGCCTGCACGAGGACATCTCCACGGTCCCCGGCCGCAGCATCTCCCCCGCGGACGAGGCGGTGATCTCGTCCAGCGCCAGCAAGGTACTGCACCACATCGCCCTGGCCCGTGACGCCCTGCGCAGGAAGGATCCGGATCAAGCCAAGCAGAACCTGCGGCTGGCGGATACCCTGCTGGACATCATTCAGAGCTCGGTTCCCACCACCGTGGTGAAAGACCGGATCTGGACAGCCGACAAGAAGCTCCAGTATGAAAACAGCGAAGAGGTCAGCCCCAGCGATATCCCGATCTATGCCAGCCTGGAGGAACGGGCGGCGTTCGACGCGGTGAAGGCAGCCGGCGTCGCCCGGGACAAGCCCCAGGCCAAGGCCGAACCGAAGCCCGGCGCGAAGGACTCAAGCAAGGAGCTGGTGGCGGATGACACCCTGCTCTACTACGAGGAGATGGATCTGCCCATGAACGCCGTCCGCCATTTCGTTTCCGCCGCCCAGTCGGAACTGGCCAAGAACCGTCCCATGGAAGCCGACCAGGACCTGCGGGCGGCCCAGGACAGCGTGGACTACGTTTCCGTAGCCCTGCCGGAACCTCTGGTGACGGCCAAGATCAACCTGCAAAATGCCCATGAGAATTTCACCGCGGGCAAGGTCGCCGATGCCAAGGCGGACTTGGGACGGGCCATCACCCAGCTGACCCGGGTGGAGCAAAAAGCCGATCCAGAGACCAAGGCGGACGCGCAAAAACTGCTCAGCGACGCCCAATCCCTGGAAGCCCGCATCGACAAGGGCGGTCCGGGTCTTGAGTCGGAACTGAAGGGACTCTGGCACCACACCCAGGCCCTGGCGGACCGGGCCGTGGAATATACCGCGGTGGGTTGGTCCAGGCTGCGCCATCACGGCAAGCTGCGCAGCGATCTGATCGAGGCGAAACGTTTCATGGCCGATGCCGACATCGACGCCAACGTGGCCAACGATCCGGCCCGTTCCATGCAGGACCTGCGCCAGGCAAAGGATTATCTGGACAGGGCCGAGGCCGTCGCCGGCGGCAAGAGCGACCTGGAGGTCTATATCAAGGATACCAAGGCCGCGGTGGACACCCTTATCGACGGCAAGGCCAAGGCCGACCCGGGTGAGATGGCCAACCTGGAGAACCAGCTCGGCCAGGCCATCGCCAAGCTTTGACGGGCAATGAACGAAAGGGGCCGACGCCGGGCCGGCCCCTCCCGAAACTTAGGAGAACGACATGAGCACCTTCCTCCACTTCGCCTCTGAATACGGCCTGTTCCTGGGTATCCCGCTGATCTTCCTGGCCGTGGTGGCCTGGATCTACCGGCCCGGCGCGCGCAAGCGTTACCAGGATGACGGGAAGATCCCCTTCGCCGAAGACAAGAAAGGCCCCAAGGAAGGTTCCGCCCGGTTGGGCAGTCCATGATGCGCCCAGGCGGGGACCCTGCCGCCAGCATTGCGGCAGGGTGAACCGCCACCCCACGGATAAGGAAGGAAGCGATTTGACCACGGCGGCCGGAATCGACGCCAAGCCGCCTTATAGGCGTTAAGCTCGATGGCGGGAAATCGGAGAACGGCAACGCAAACGATGGGACACGCACCATGCTGAACACCGTGGTCGGCAAACTGTTGATCGCCAACATCATCCTGTTTCTGGCGGAAACAACCTTCGGAGACGGGCTTATCCAATGGTTCGCGCTCTGGCCACTGGGGGTGTTCGGCCCCGCCGGAGTAGATCGTCTGGCGCCGCCCTTCATGCCCTGGCAACTGGTCAGCTACGCCTTCCTCCACGGCGGCCTGCTGCACCTGGGCCTCAACATGTACGCCCTGTGGATGTTCGGCAGCCAGCTGGAGTATCTCTGGGGACCGCGCCGTTTCACCACCTACTACTTCGCCTGCGTGATCGGCGCGGCCCTGACCCAACTGGTGGTGTCGGAAGTCATGCTGGCCCGGGGCGGCGAGGCCTATCCGGTCATCGGCGCCTCGGGTGGGATTTTCGGACTGCTCCTGGCGTTCGGCCTGTTGTTCCCCACCACCCGCCTGATCCTGCTGTTTCCGCCCATCCCCATCCAGGCCCGCTGGTTCGTGATCGGCTACGGCGCCGTCGAGCTGTTCTTCGGCGTGACCGGTTCGGCCGAGGGCGTGGCCCATTTCGCCCACCTGGGCGGCATGTTGACCGGTTGGCTGATGCTGCGCGGGAGGACCGGGCGGCGTAGACGCTATTGAGCGTTCCGACCATGCCCAAGGCCGGCAGCCTGCGCCCGTTCCTGCTCCGCTCCGCCGCCCTCCCCCTGGTGGTGACGGCGGGCCTGCTGCTGCTGGCCCTTTCCCTCATGCTGGTCACGACTACCCGCAGCCTGGGCCGGATCACCCCGCTGCAGCGGCACACCGCGGTCATGCAGCGGTTGCACGACCAGATCCTGTCCATGCAATACAGCTCCTTGCAGGCCCTGCGTCAGGAAAGCTGGGTCGATCGGGCCCTGCTGAATAGCCTGGGCCAGGGCGTCGACCGGCTGGCCCAGGACCCGGCCCTGCTCAGCGAATCCGCGCGCCGCCACCTGAGCCGGGCCCGATCCGTCCTGGCGGCCGGGGACATGCCACCCCGGGAGGCCCTGCAACGCGGCGCCACCGAACTGCATCTGGCCCTGTCCGACGAAAGCCGCGCCCACGCCGCCATGCTGACCGGCATCCACGCCCAGGCGGAACTGGAGATGCGCCTGGCGGCCATCTCCCTGGTCACCATCCCCCTGGCGGCAGCCCTGGTCCTGTTCCTGCTGCGCCGCAGCTTCCTGCTCCCCCTGCGCAACCTGAACGCCCTGCTCACCCGTCTGGCCGCGGGCGATTACCAGCCTGCCCCGGAAGCCGACCTGGACCCGCTGCTGGAACCCCTGATGGCCAACTACAACCGCATGGTGACGCAATTGGCCCGGTTCGAGGTGGAACAGACCCAGCGCCGGGAAACACTGGAAGCGGAGGTGCGCACCGCCACCCGGGACCTGCTGGCCCACAATCGAAGTCTTGCCCAGGCCGAGCGCCTGGCCACGGTGGGGGAGATGGCCGCCGGCCTGGCCCATGAATTGCGCAATCCCCTGGCCGGCATCGACTTGTCCCTGGCCAACCTGCGCCAGGATCTCGGCGAGCCGGAGCAGGTGGAACGCCTGGATCTGGCGCGGCAGGAGGTAAAGCGCCTCGCCAACCTGCTCAACGGCCTGCTCGATCTGGCCCGCCAGGACCCGGAGACACCCAGCCCGGTCCGCCTGGCCCGGACCATCAGTGAAGTGCTGGGCCTGGTGCGCTACCAGGTCCCGGAAGGCATCATTCTGGCCCTGGATATACCGGAGACCCTCACCTTTCTGCTGCCCGAGGCACGGCTGCGCCAAGTGGTACTCAACCTGGTGCTGAACGCCGCCCATGCCCTGTCGGCCACCCCAACCGGAATCGGCACCATCCGCGTCGAGGCGGGACACGCGGGCGACGAACTTCGGCTGGTTGTGGCGGACGATGGCCCCGGGTTCCCCGAGCCCATGTTGCGCACTGGGGTGCAATCCTTTCGTAGCGGCCGCGCCGGCGGCACGGGACTGGGCCTGGCCACGGTACGCCGCCTCGCCCAGGACCTGGGCGGCCGGCTGGTCCTGGAAAATCCGCCGGACCGGGGAGCCCGGGCAACCCTGTTTCTGCCCTGCCAATATCTTGAGGAAACGCAATGAGGGAAACGCAATGAGCGAGACCCTGCTCATCATCGAAGACGAAACCCTGCTGGGCCGGGAACTCCTGCGCCGGTTCCGGCGCGAGGGCTGGGACGCCATCCTGGCCACCAGTTGCGCCGAGGCTCGGGGCCTGCTGCTGAACCGGGAGATCGAGCCGGCGGTGGTGCTGTCCGACATGGCCCTGCCGGACGGCAACGCACTCGACCTGCTGGAGACGGCCCGCACCGCCCGACTGCCGGGTGAATGGGTCATGCTCACCGGCTACGGCACGGTGCCGGATTCGGTACGAGCGGTGAAACTGGGGGCCTACGACTTCCTGGAAAAACCCGCCGACATCGAACGCCTGCAACTGGTGCTGGCCGGCGCGGCCCGGGCGGCCCGTGCCCAGCGCCGGTTGTCCGACCAGGCCGACCGGCAGCACCAGCGCTACGCCCCCGCCAGCTTCGTCGGCGCCAGCGCCGCCGCACTGGAGGTGCGGGACATGCTGGAACGCCTGACCCAGGTGCCCTTCTCGGCCCTGGTCATCGCCGGCGAGACCGGCACCGGCAAGGGCCTGGCGGCCCGCATCCTGCACCACGCGGGGCCGCGCCGGGACGGACCGCTGGTGGAGGTGAACTGCGCCGCGCTGCCCAGGGAACTCATGGAGAGCGAACTGTTCGGCCACGAGGGCGGTGCCTTCACCGGCGCCAAGGGCCGGCGCCGGGGCCTCATGGAACAGGCCGGGGGCGGCAGCCTGTTCCTGGACGAGATCGGCGACCTGCCCACGGAATTGCAGGTGAAGCTGCTCAAAGCGGTGGAAGACAAGCGCATCCGCCGCCTGGGGGGCGACAGCGAGATCGACCTGGACATCCAGATCATCGCCGCAAGCAACCGGGACCTGGAGGAAGAGGTGCGGGTCGGACGCTTCCGGGCCGACCTCTATCACCGCCTCTCGGTATTCCGACTCAGCCTGCCGCCGTTGCGCCGGCGCAAGCAAGATCTGCACGATCTGGTCCCCCTGTTCATCCGCGAATACAACGCCAAGGCCAGCAAGCGGGTTCGCCGGGTGCCCGACCCGGCCTGGCGCCAGTTGGAGGAGCACGACTGGCCCGGCAACGTGCGGGAACTGCGCAACGTGGTGGAACGCTGCGTGCTGTTCTCGGAAGGGGAGGACCTACCGGAACGATGGCTTCTGCTCGCCCAGGGCGCGGGCGCACGCCAGCCGGGCGGCGATGGCCTGTGGCTGCCGCTGGACGGCTCCGCCAGCCTGGAGGACATGGAACGGGCCATCGTCGAGGCCGCACTGGAGCGATCCCATGGCAACATCACAGGCGCCGCCAGGCTCCTGAACAGCACCCGGGAGACCCTGCGTTACCGGGTCGAGAAGTTCGGCCTGGGCAAACCCACCGTCTGAGGAGAGCCATGTCCACCCTGAACGATCCCCGCGTCCTGTTCGCCGCCGAACGCACCCTGCTGGCCTGGAACCGCACCGCCATCGCCCTCATGGGCTTCGGCTTCCTGGTGGAACGCTTCGGCCTGTTCCTGCACGTGATCCTTAGCCACAATGTAGAGCCCCTGCACCGGGGCATCTCCCTGGCTATCGGCATGGCCTTCATCCTGCTGGGGGTGATTCTGCTGGTGATCTCGGTGCGGCAGTTCCGGCAGGTCGTTGCCAGCCTGGGGGCCGAAGAAATCCCGCCGGGCTACTGGCTGAACGGGGCGGTGCTCACCAACCTGGCCATCGCCCTGGCCGGGCTGGCGCTGGCGGCCTATCTGGCGCTGGTCTGAAACGATGGCCTGCCCTGGCTGGCGCCGGGCGATTGGGTTAAGTTTCCCCCGCGACCCGATTACGGACGCGCAACCAGCCGAGGACCGTTGATGGGAAAGACCCGACTCGAAGCCTTCAGCGACGGCGTGCTCGCCATCATCATCACCATCATGGTGCTGGAGTTGAAGGTGCCCCACGGCGACAGCCTGGCGGCGCTGCAGCCCCTGCTGCCGGTGTTCCTGAGCTACGTGCTGAGCTTCGTCTACCTGGGCATCTACTGGAACAACCACCACCACATGCTGCACACCTGCCGCAGGGTCACCGGCGCCATCCTGTGGGCCAACCTGCACCTGCTGTTCTGGCTGTCACTGATTCCCGTCGTGACCGGCTGGATGGGGGAAAACCACCTCGCCGCCGCGCCCACCGCCCTCTATGGGGTGGTCCTGTTGCTGGCCTCGATTGCCTACTGGATCCTGCAGCGGACCATCATCGCCTCCCAGGGGCCTGACTCCCTGCTGCGGACCGCCGTGGGCAACGACTGGAAGGGCAAGCTGTCCCCCGCACTCTATGTCGCCGCCATCGGCCTCGCCTTTCTGTCCCAGTGGCTCGCCGGCGGCATCTACGTGCTGGTGGCCCTGATCTGGCTGGTGCCGGACCGGCGCATAGAGCGGGTGCTGGTGAACGAGCGGACGTGATTATGGTGCGAGGCTAGCCGCTGACGATTGGCACGAGTACCAGCATGATCAGCAGCATCCAGGCGATGAGGCCCAGTGCCGTGACAATGAAGGCCATGTCGAAGGCCAGCAGGCCTTCCTTCACCTTCAGCATCCCTTCCATGCCCCTGAAGATAAGCACCACCGAGCCGGCCAGGCCCAGGGCAACCAATCCGACGATGACGAACAGGTTGCCTGAGAAGAGGCCTAGCGCGGATAGCCAGAGCGGTATCGGCGCGATGGCGGCCAGGGTAAAGGCCTCGTGGTAGTCGCTGACTATGCCGCCGCTGTTGGCAACGAGCTTTATGCCCCAGGCCATGAGCGGCACGGTCAGCAGTTCGGCGACGAGGAACAGGAGCGCCACAATGTCCCATGTCCGGGCGGCAGTATCCGGGTATAAGGTGGCGCCAAAACGGCGCCCCGCATATTCCAGCATCAGCGGCGGAATCAGCGACAGGGGCAGCACGACCAGACCGAACAGTTTCATGACGGTCGGGTGTATGCGGGCAACGTCGTCCCACCCTTCCAGCGACGAATCGAACAGTTTGTGAATGTGCATCATATTCATGAGGGCTCCTTCTCTCTCCAATCATCGGCGGCATCCGGCCACTCTCTGCTTCCCGCCGGCCAACTCAACCGCAGGAGGGCTTTAATTCAATATATCAATCATTTAATAGATCACAACATGATATATATCGGCCACGGTAACCCGTGATCCAGGATCCACCATGGCAAAGCACACCCCGAGCAAGCAGGAACTCGAGACCCTCTCCGATTTCCGCTACCGCCTGCGGCGCTTCCTGCGTTTCAGCGAGCAGGTGGCGCGCCGCCATGGCATAACCCATCTGCAGTACCAGATGCTGTTACATATCCTCGGATTTCCCGGACGGGAGTGGGCCAGGATAGGCGAATTGGCCGAGCGGCTTCAGTCCCATCACCATGGCGTGGTATCGCTGGTCACCCGGTGCGAGAAGCTGGGCTTGGTGAAGCGGCACGAGGGACGCAGCGACCGGCGCGCGGTGGAGGTTCATCTCACGCCCAGGGGTGCCGAGCTGGTGGCCCTGCTGGCAGGCCTGCACCGGGATGAACTGATAAGGCTGCAAGGCATCTTCGTGGTTCCAGGCAGGGTCGATCTGGATGCCGGTTGACCCCGGCCACGGGATGCCACTCGGAATTGGCAACTCAGTTGGCATCATTATCCGACTTGATCAGTCGGGTATTTGGCGTATTCTGAGGTCGTTTCCCCACCACCTAAAGGAGCCAATCATGGCTGACCAAGTCCAGATCACGATTGACCGGGAAGTGTACGACCGCCTGCAAATGCTCATGGTCCCGCCCATCAGCGACGCCAATGCGGTCATCAAGGCCTTGCTGTATCACGACGGTCGCGCCAGCCGTTCCGCCATCGCCCTGGAGAGCGAAGAACAGCATTACACCTATGCTCAGGAACTCGAACGCGCCAGTCAGGGTGTCTACGAGTGCGGCGGCTGCACCTGAGGCCATCCTTCTAGGGATTGGCGCGTTCCTCGGCACCGAGTGATCGCAGCTTCTGCACTGCGCGCGCCAGGTGTGCCTCATCCCGGTCCATTGGGAACACCATGTAGGTTGGCATGGTGATAAGAGGACTTTCGTGCACCCGCCACATGTGACCTTGTTCGATCGCATCTCGCGCCGTACGCTGTGGAAGGTATGCCGCCCCCCCTTGTGACTGAATCAATTGCTGCCCGATCCAGCCGATATTGGCAATGCGCGCTGGCGTCTCCACGTCCGGAAAGCGGGCTCCGAACTGAGCATGGAATTCAGCGCCCCAATCCACGTGGATGTAGTCAGGATCTGGCCATGGGCGATCTGGATTGCTGGTGACCAGCACCAGCGATTCGTCGAACAGATACTCCACAGCTAGCCCTGGGCGACTCTCTGGTGTGTACATGACACCGATGTCAATGATGCCCTGCACCAGTCCACGCATGATGCCTTCCTCGAAACCCAGTTCCAGGCGCAACGAAACATCGGGCACGGCATTGCGCATCCAACTGGCCCAGCGGGGCAAAAAACCCTCCCACAAAGCACTACGTCCACTCAAGGTCAGACCTCCGCTAAATCCGGTGGGCAGGCTGACCTCGTGGCGTGCCTGTTCCAGAGTGCGTACCAGGGTCTTCGCGTGGCGCAGGAAGCGCTGCCCAGCGGCGGTAAGTTCCGCCCCCCCACGTCCGCGCCGGAACAGACGTGCGCCCATCTGGGATTCCAAAGTCTGGATGCGCGCACTGACAGTAGATTGGGTGATATGCATGCGAGCCGCTGCACCGACGAAATTGCCGGAAGCCACTACAGCCAGGAAGGTACGGGCAAATTCGATGTCCATGTAATGCAATCTTAATATTCAATTAGTCGATATTTAACATCATTTTATTTCTCTTGTTGAATATAAGATTGCGCTCATACACTGTGTCTATGTGTTTTCGGGAGAGGCAACGCAGTGAAGATCATGGAAAGGTGGAGCCGCTGGTTTGGTGAAGACCCACATCCAGCCAGCCATGTGGAAAAACTGCTCTCCGCCTTGGGTGCCTTTCTCGGCATACTGGGGGTCCTGATCATCAGCCAAGGCGCGTTGGGCGGTCAGGGAACGGCGTTGGTCGTCACCTCCATGGGCGCCTCCGCCGTGCTGCTGTTTGCCGCGCCCCACAGCCCCTTGTCGCAGCCCTGGCCAGTATTTGGAGGACATATGCTGTCGTCAGCCATCGGCATTACCTGTGTCCTGCTTTTCCGCGACACCCTGACAGCGGCGGCAGTGGCGGTGGCCGTGTCCATCGCCGTGATGTACTACCTGCGTTGCCTGCATCCACCGGGCGGGGCAGCTGCATTGGCGGTGGTGATGGGAGGCCAGGCGGTGCACTCGTTGGGCTATGCCTATTTGGTCACGCCTTTGCTGCTCAATGTGTTGACCCTGTTGTCCGTGGCCATGGTTTTCAACGCCCCCTTCATCCATCGCCGCTATCCACTTTGGCTAGCCAAACTGGGCCCTACCCGGAATGCCACGGAAGCCGGAGAGAAATATATGATTTCCCATAGCGACCTGGTCTATGCCTTGTCCCAAATCGATTCATTCATCGATGTTACGGAAGAGGATTTGCTGCGTATCTATAATCTGGCCACCAACCATGCTCACGTGCCTGCGGTGACCGGGACGGGGAACGGGTGAAATCCTGGCCATGCCAGCTTGACGGAGCGCTTGGTGGACATTCATTGGAAAAGGGTTTACGAACCTGCCGATCCGAATGATGGTCTTCGAGTCCTGGTAGATCGGGTGTGGCCGCGAGGCATGACCAAGGAGCAGGTACAAGCAGACCTTTGGTTGAAAGATGTGGCTCCGAGCACCGCCCTTAGAAAGTGGTTCGGCCATGACCGGTTGAAGTGGGAGATATTCAAGCAACGTTACTTTATCGAGCTTGATGCGAAGCCAGAGGCCCTGGCTAGGCTTCTTGATGAAGCGGCGAAGACACGGGTGACACTTCTTTTTTCAGCTCGCGATACCGAATGCAACCAGGCAGTCGCCTTAATGGACTATCTGCTCGCACGGCCCATTAGGGGTTCCGGCTGAAGTTCCATGCATCTCTCACGCGACCCTGCCGGCATGCAACTCAAAATTGCCATTGCCATTGCCATTGCATTACCCAAAGGAGGCTTGTTCGAATGCCATGCGGCGAAGCTGATTTCCCTGGAACCCGCGCGTAGAAAAACTTCGGAATGATCAAGATGGACAAATCGCGATGACCACTGAACTACGCCACGGTTACTGCGCCCTGTGCATCTCCCGTTGCGGCTGTATCGGCACGGTGGTGGATGGCGTCCTGACACGGGTCGATCCCGACCCGGACCATCCCACCGGCCAGGCTCTATGTGTCAAGGCCAAGGCGGCGCCGGAAGCGGTGTACGCCCCGGATCGCATCCTGCACCCGCTTCGCCGCACCCGGCCCAAGGGGGATGCTGATCCCGGCTGGGAACGCTTATCCTGGAACGATGCCTTGGACCTGGTCGCCGCCAAGATACGCGACACCATTACCCGACAAGGCCACCAGGCACTGGCCTTCGGTGTCGCCACACCGAGCGGCACGGCGGTGGCAGACAGCTTTGCCTGGATACACCGCCTGGCCCATGCCTGCCAAAGCCCCAACCTGGTCTTCGCCACCGAGAACTGCAACTGGCATAAGGACTTCGCCCCCGCCTACACCTTCGGCGCCGGCATCGGCATGCCGGATTACCAGCGCACCGGCTGCATCCTGCTATGGGGCTTCAATCCCGCCACTTCCTGGCTGGCGCAGGCAACGGCGGTGCGGCAAGCCCGCAAACGCGGCGCCAGGCTGATCGTGGTCGATCCACGCCGTGCCGGGCTGGCCGTTTCGGCCGATCTCTGGCTGCGGCCTCATCCCGGCAGCGACGGGGCGCTGGCCCTGGGCCTGGCCTGCAACCTGATCGAATCCGGGCGCTTCGATCGTGAATTCCTGGCACGTTGGAGCGATGCGCCCTTCCTGGTGGCCGAAGACAGCGGCCGGCTGCTGACCGGCGCCGATCTGCGCGCCGACGGGGACCCGACTCGACCCCTGGCCTGGCACGAGGCGCGGGGCGCCCCGCTGCCCTGCCCGTCCCGACCGCCCAACGCAGATCCGGACGTGGCCCTGGCCCTGCGCGGGCGTTTCACGGTCCAGACCTTGCGCGGCGCAATCGTCTGCCACCCGGTGTTCGACCGCCTCGCGGAACGCTGCCGCGCCTGGCCCGCCACGCGCGTCGCGGAAGCCACCGGCATCTCCGCCGGCCAGGTCGAGGCGGCGGCGAACCTCATCGCCGAAAACCTGCCCCTGTCCTTCTTCACCTGGACCGGCACCTGCCAGAACGGCAACGCAACCCAGACCGGCCGCGCCATCGCCGCGTTGTATGGACTGACCGGCTGCCTGGACGCGCCCGGCGGAAACGTCTGGTTCAGCAAGCCGCCCGTAGCCGATGTCATGGGCTTCGGCTGGGTCAAGCCCGAGGAACGGGCGCTTACCCTGGGGCGCGACGAACGCCCGGAAGGACCGCCGCAAAAAGGCTGGATCACCAGCCGCGACCTATTCCGCGCCGTGGTGGAAGGCGAGCCCTATCCGGTCTCTTGTCTCGTCTCGTTCGGCAGCAACTTCCTGCTCTCCAAACCGAACACCCGTCTCTGTGATGCCGCCTTGCGGCAACTCGATTTCTTCGCCCTGACCGAACTGGTCGAGACCCCCACGGCGCGGTTCGCGGACCTGCTCCTGCCGGTGTGCAGCGCCTGGGAACGGGAAGGACTGCAGGCCGGATTCCAGGTCGACGCGGCAGCGGAGGCCCATGTGCAACTGCGGCCGGCCATGGTGCCGCCGCAAGGGGAGAGCCGTTCCGATACCTGGATCGTGTTCGAGTTGGCAAAGCGCCTCGGTCTCGCCGACCGGTTCTTCGGGGGCGATCCGGAGGCGGCGTTGGCCGGGATGCTGGCGCCGACGGGCCTCACCCCGGCAGCCCTGCGCGCCACGCCCGGCGGCATCACGCTGGCACTGGAAACCCACTACCGAAAGTACGAGCAGAACGGCTTCGCAACCCCCAGCGGGCGGGTTGAATTCCACAGCGAGCGGTTGCGCGGCGCCGGCCTGGACCCCTTGCCTGATTACCGACCGGCAGCGGAATCGCCCGATGCGCGCTTCCCGTTGACTCTGACCACCGCCAAATGGCCGCAGTACTGCCACAGCCAGCAGCGCAACCAGCCCTCATTGCGCCGGCTCATGCCCGATCCGCTGGTCGAGATTCACCCGGATACGGCGGCGTCGCGCGGCATCATTGAAGGAGAGTGGGTCGAGGTGGCGACGCGGATGGGCAGAATGCGCGCCCGGGCCAGACTCGACCGGCGCCTGTCACCCGAGGTGGTGTGCGCCCAGTACGGCTGGTGGCAGTACCCGGACGGCGCGGGAGACGCCAACCGTCTTATCGATGGCGAATGCTATGACCCGGTCGCGGGATCCAACAGCCTGCGCAATTTTCCCTGCCAGGTATTTTCAGTACGGAAAAACAAAACCGCCCTCGGCTAACCAGCGGCTTTGGCGCCACTCGAGAGGGCGCTGAAGCACTCAATCACCTGGTCGGACAACCACCAGATCGGGGTCATCGGCGTACTCCAGCAGGATGCGCCGCACCCGGTCCTGCCATTGTCCCGCGAAGGCCTCGCGCTCCGCGTCATCGGCGACTCCGCCCACCACCCGTGCCATGAGGGCCGCCATGCCCGGGGACGGCGGAACCCTGTCAGGGTGGTAGTCCAGCAGGACCGACGCACCCGTGTCCAACCTGGTGAGGCGCACCTCACTGGAAAGACCCATACCGTACGCAAGCAGATCCCGGCGCGCATGGTGCCCGCCCAGGCCCTTGAAACCACCCTTCCCCGCCGCGCCCGTGATCAGGCCAAGTACACTGCCGACCACGCCTGTGGTGCCGGCGTCCTGGTTCTCACACAATTCCACGCGCATACCACCCCGCTCCGGCAGGCCCACCAGGTAGAGGGCGGCAAGACCGCGCCGCGCCATCAGCCAGACGCCAGCGACGGTGGGGCAGGAATGCCCGGCAAAAAGAACCGCGTTCTCATAACGGTATGTCATTACGCCACCCCTGGCCGCGCCCAGTATTTCCGCCAGCGGATCACGCAGCGTAAGCGGGGGTACTTGGGCGAAGAAAGCCGGAAATTCCATGTTTACTCCAAGGCGTCAACAGACCGGGCATGGGGAAAACCGCGAAGTTCCCATTCTGCGGCGAGGCTTGGGCAGTCCACCCCGGCAACGCTCCAATAAAACACCATGGCGGAAGGATTCGGCTCAGCTTGGCTGCCCTTGATACACCTCAGTGCTCGCCCTTGGTCTTGCGCACCCCGGCAAAGCGGTTGCCCTGCTTCTGGGGACCGCCCATGGGGAAGATGTCGTGCAGGTAGCGGCTGTTGCCCTTGTCCGCTCCCCAAACCTCGCGGAAGTGCTTGACCATGTCCCGCACCTGGGCCTGGACGCCGTGCGCTTCGTAGTACTCGCGTATGAAGGCGATCACCTGCCAGTGCTCGTCGGTCAGGGTCAGGCCCTCCCGTTCCGCCGAGGCGGCCGCGAAGCCTTCGCTCCAGGCTTCCATGTCCAGGATGTAGCCCTCGGGATCGGTGAGCACCGCCCGGCCATCCACCAGCAGACTGCGGGTATAGATGGCGTAGGGGCTGGTGCTCTCCCTGGCTTCTTTCAGATAGTGGCTTTTGGGCATCTCGAACATGACTCGCCTCCTGACGCATGGGTAACAAGATGATTTTACGGAGCCAACTTATATTGAACAAACGATGTATTTTGAACGTATATATCGAGTTATTAAATATATAAGTTTCCCTCATGGCTATCATGTGCCCACAACTTCGTCGGCGAACCCGCCCGGCATATCGCCAATTCACCACAAGCAGACCATTAGACCCTGGAGGCCCGTGTAGGCGCACACCTGTTCAACGCGACAGGCCACGTCCTCATGCTAGTGTCTTACGCCATGCAAAGGCCTTGGAGCAAGCCTGCCGAGCGGGCCGGAGCCGTTGCTGGAACCACACGGTATCAGTGCTCGCCCTTGGTCTTGCGCACCCCGGCAAAGCGGTTGCCCTGCTTCTGGGGACCGCCCATGGGGAAGATGTCGTGCAGGTAGCGGCTGTTGCCCTTGTCCGCTCCCCAAACCTCGCGGAAGTGCTTGACCATGTCCCGCACCTGGGCCTGGACACTGTGCGCTTCGTAGTACTCGCGGATGAAGGCGATCACCTGCCAGTGCTCGTCGGTCAGGGCCAGGCCTTCCCGTTCCGCCGAGGCGACGGCGAAGCCTTCGCTCCAGGCATCCATGTCCAGGATGTAGCCCTCCGGATCGGTGAGCACATCCCGGCCGTCCACCAGCAGGCTGCGGGTATAGATGGCGTAGGGGCTGGTGCTCTCTTTGGCTTCCTTCAGATAGTGGCTCTTGGGCATCTCGTACATGTTCGCCTCCGGATTCTCGATGGTGCGGAAATTCTAAAAATTGGCCTGGGTTTATGCTGGACCAGCACCCCAGAAACGGCCTTGATCAATGTCAGGCGCCCGGATAAATACCCGCCATGGCGTTTCCCGCGAAGGGGCACGCTGAGAGGAATGGGACGGGAAACGGATCGTGCCACGGCGGGGAAAACTCAAACCGCGCGCTTGGCGCGTACGATCTGGTAGGCGCGGAACAGGTAGCCGAACGGCGCGCTCCAGATGTGGACCAGGCGGGTGAACGGGAAGAACAGGAACACGGACAGGCCCAGGAAGATATGGACCTTGTAGACGGTGTCCAGGGGCCGCAGCAGTTCCGGGTTGGGTTGCAGCGTCAGCACGCCCTGGGCCCATTCCGCCAGCCGGATCATCACCGTGGGATCGCCGTGTTCGGCGTGGCCGATGGACCAGAAGATGGTGGAGAAGCCGACCATGGCGGTCATCACCAGCCAGCCCAGGATGTTGATGTCCATCCAGCGGCTGGCGGCGCGCACCCGCCTGTTCAACAGGCGCCGCAGCCAGAGGATGGTGCCACCCAGGATCACCATCAGGCCGAAGATGCCGCCGGCGAAGATGGCCAGGCCCTGGTGCGCCATGTCGGAGATGCCCATGGACTGGAACACGTGATGGGGCGTGAGCAGGCCCACCAGATGGCCGCCGAAGATGCCCAGGATACCGACGTGGAACACGTTGCTGGCGAAGCGCATGTACTGCTTGGACAGCAACTGGCTGGAGTCGCTCTTCCAGGTATATTGCTCGTGGTCGAAGCGGATCCAGCTGCCCAGCACGAAGGTGGCCAGGGCGATGTAGGGATAGACCCCGTAAACGATGAGATGCAGATCCATGTTGGTCTCCTTCAGGCGGCGGCGCGAACCAGCTGGCCGCGTTGTTCGACTAGGCGGATGAGGGGCGCGTAGGGGCTCCCGGTCGCCTCCAGGTTGCTGGCGAGCTGGTTGAGCACCTTGCTCCACTGGGACAGGAACATGCGCGCCTCGGACGGCTCCAGCTGGGCGGCGAATTCCAGCACCAGGGGCAGATAGTCCGGCAGCTCGTTGCTGCCTTCATCGGCCGCCTCATCGGCGGCTGACCGGTTGTCGACCCCATGCTTGGCCAGCAATTCCAGGCCGTACTCCCCATAGAACTCGGTCAGGTCGATCAGGGCCGGCCCCCGGTTCTTGTCGTCGCCGAACAGGTGGTGGGTCAGGTGCAGCGCATGCTCCGGGGTGAGGTCGAAGGTCTGAACATAGGCCGCCTGGGCCTCGGTCAGGTCCTGGACGGCCAGATCCTTCATGAAGCGCTCCAGCACCAGCCATTCGGCCCCCTCGAAGCCCTGGTGGAGAACGTCGTGCAGGTCGGGCAAGGCCGCGATCAGCGCCTTGTCCGGGTAGTCCAGCAGTTTGGATAACAGTTTGTAGAACATTTGATACTCCTTCGATTCAGTCCCCTCCCCCCGTGGGGGAGGGTTAGGGAAAGGGAGCGACGGTTGCTGCGAACAGCACTTCTTCCCTCTCCCCCGGCCCCTCTCCCGCAGGCGGGAGAGGGGAGCGTTCAGCGTTCGTCCGCGTCGGGTGCCGAGTCCAATACTTCCACCGTCTCCTTGCGCCGTTCCGGGAACAGGGAGTTGGGGGAGATACCGGGGGAGGAGTCGTTGCCGAAGCTGAAGCCGTTCTGGCCCTGGAAGCTGTAGAAGTCTTCCAGCGACACCTCCTGGTGACCGGTGGGGATCACGAAGCGGTCTTCGTAATTGGCGATGGCCAGGTAGCGGTACATCTCCAGGGCCATCTCCACGCTCATGCCGATCTCGTCCAGGGCGCGGGTGTCGGCCTGGCCTTCGACGTGGACCGAGCGCTGGTAGGCGCGCATCGCGATCATCCGCTTCAATGCCAGGACGATCGGTTCCTCCTTGCCGGCGGTAAGCAGGTTGGCCAGGTACTTCACCGGCAGGCGCAGGTCCTCCACCGGCGGGATGACGCTTTCCGGAGTGGAAGACAAGGCACCCTGGTCGATGTGGGATTGCACCGGCGACAGCGGCGGCACGTACCAGACCATGGGCAGGGTGCGGAACTCCGGGTGCATGGGGAAGGCGATCTTCCAGTCCACCGCCATCTTGTAGATCGGCGACTTGCGGGCGGCCTCGATCCAGTCTTCGGGGATGCCGTCGATACGGGCCTGCTTGATGACTTCGGGGTCGTTCGGGTCGAGGAAGATGTCGAGCTGGGCCTGGTAGAGGTCCTGCTCGTTCGGGGTGCCGGCCAGCTGTTCGATCTTGTCGGCGTCGTAGAGCATGATGCCGTTGTAGCGGATGCGGCCGACGCAGGACTCGGAGCACACCGTCGGCATGCCGGATTCGACGCGGGGGTAGCAGCCGATGCACTTCTCCGCCTTGCCCGATTCCCAGTTGTAGAACACCTTCTTGTAGGGGCAGGAGGAGATGCACATGCGCCAGCCCCGGCACTTGTCCTGGTCCACCAGGACAATGCCGTCCTCCTCCCGCTTGTAGAGCGAGCCGGATGGGCAGGCGGCGACGCAGGCCGGGTTGATGCAGTGGTTGCAGATGCGCGGCAGGTACATGTGGAAGGTGTGCTCGAACTGGCGGTAGATCTCCTTTTCGAGGTTGTGCATGTTGCGGTCCCTGGCACGCTTGTCGAATTCGCCGGCCAGGTCGTCCTCCCAGTTGGGGCCCCAGGTGATCTTCTCCATCCGTTCGCCGGTGATCTGGGACACCGGCCGGGCGGTGGGCGCCGCTTCACTGAGGGGCGCGTTCTGCAACCGGGAGTAGTCGAAGGTGAACGGCTCGTAGTAGTCGTCGATCTCCGGCATGTCCGGGTTGGCGAAGATGTTCAGCAGCCGTTCCAGCTTGGAGCCGGACTTCAGTTGCAGCTTGCCGTTCTTCAACTCCCAGCCACCGCGCCAGATCTCCTGGTTCTCCCACTGCTTGGGATAGCCGATGCCGGGCTTGGACTCCACGTTGTTGAACCACATGTACTCGGCGCCCTTGCGGTTGGTCCAGACGTTCTTGCAGGTCACCGAGCAGGTGTGGCAGCCGATGCACTTGTCCAGGTTGAAGACGAAGGCGAATTGGGCTCTGACTTTCATTTCATGCTCCTAGGTAACTTGTCCCCCTCTCCCACCGGGAGAGGGCTGGGGTGAGGGAGTAGCGATCGATCATGCGATATGGGTCGATCCGGCCGAGCTCCCTCTCCCCCGGCCCCTCCCCCGCCGGGGGAGGGAAGAAATGATTCACTTCGGCCCCACACCCGGCGGATTGCGCTGGGCCTCCCGTTCCGGCGTCAGCGGCCGCTCCAGCCAGTCGATGCTCTGGTCATCGACCCGGTGCAGCACCACCACCTCGTCCCGCTGGCAGCCCACCGTGCCGTAGTAGTTGAAGCCGTAGGCCAGCTGGGCATAGCCGCCCACCATGTTGGTGGGCTTGACGATCACCCGGGTCACCGAGTTGAGGATGCCGCCGCGCTTGCCGGTGGAGGGCGAGCCGGGCACGTTCACGTTCTTCTCCTGGGCGTGGTACATCATCGCCATGCCCCTGGGGACCCGTTGCGAGACCACCGCCCGCGCCATCGTCGCGCCGTTGGCGTTGATGGCCTCGACCCAGTCGTTGTCGGCGATGCCGATTGATTTCGCGTCGGTCTCCGAGATCCACACGTAGGGGCCGCCCCGGAACAGGTTGAGCATGCGCAGGTTGTCCTGGTAGGTGGAGTGGATGCCCCACTTGGAGTGCGGCGTGATCCAGGACAGGGTCAGGTGCGGCTTCTTCATCACGCTGGCCGGTACCTTTTCCTGGGCCTTCATGTCCACCGGCGGCTTGAAGGTGCAGAAGCCCTCGCCGAAGTCCAGGAACCATTCGTGGTCCTGGTAGAAGTGGGCCCGGCCGGTCAGGGTGCGGAACGGGATGTGCTCGTGGATGTTGGTGTAGCCGGCGGTGTAGGACACGTGTTCCGACTCGATCCCCGACCAGGTGGGCGCGGTGATGATCTTGCGCGGCTGGGCCTGGATGTCGCGGAAGGTGATCTTGTCCTCGTGCCGGCCCGCGTACAGGTGATGATGGTCGATGCCGGTCTTCTTCGACAGGGCGGACCACGACTTGTGGGCCACCTCGCCGTTGGTCTCCGGCGCCATGCGCATCACTGAATCGCACACCGCGATGTCCTCTTCCAGGGACGGCATGCCGAAGGACACGCCCGGCTCGGTCACCGTGTAGTTGCAGCGTTTGAGTTCCTCGTACTCCTGCTCGGTGTTCCACTCCAGGCCCTTGACGCCGTTGCCCACCTTGACCATGAGCGGCCCCAGGGCGATGAACTTGTTGTAGGTGCTGCCGTAGTCCCGCTCCACCAGCTTGAGCAGGGGCATGGTCTTGCCCGGCACCGGCTCGCATTCGCCCCGCTTCCAGTCCTTCACCTGGCCCAGGGGCTGGGCCAGCTCGAACGGGGAGTCGTGCTGCATGGGCAGGGCCACCAGGTCCTTGCGCGTACCCAGGTGCTTGCCCGCCAGGCCGGAGAACTTTTTGGCCAGGGCCTTGAAGATCTGCCAGTCGGACTTGGACTCCCAGCCCGGGCTCACCGCCTCGGACAGGGGGTGGATGAAGGGGTGCATGTCCGTGGTGTTGAGGTCGTGCTTCTCGTACCAGGTCGCCGTGGGCAGGATGATGTCCGAGTAGGCCCCGGTGGAGTTCAAGCGGAAGTTGATGTCCACCATCAGGTCCAGCTTGCCGGTGGGGCCGTGCTCGTGCCACTTCACTTCCTTGTTGTTCCGGCCGTCGCCGCCCTCTTGCATGACCCCGTTCTGGGCGCCCAGCAGGTGCTTGAGAAAGTACTCGTGGCCCTTGGCCGAGGAACCGATCAGGTTGGCGCGCCAGACGATCAGGTTGCGCGGCCAGTTCACCGGGTTGTCCGGGTCGGCGAAGGCCACGTCCAGGGCGCCGGACTTGAGCTGCTCCACCACGTGCCGTGCCACGCCCGCCTCGTCCGTGGCGCCGGCCTTCTCGGCCTCGGCCACCAGTTCCAGGGGGTTGCGGTTGAAGTGGGGCGCGGAAGGCAGCCAGCCCATGCGGGTGGAGACCACGTTGTAGTCCGCCAGGGAATAGCCCTTGTTGCGGTTCCTGCCGGCCGGGGACAGCAGTTCGTCGGCCTTGACCGCCTCGTAGCGCCACTGGTCGGTGTGGAAGTACCAGAAGGAGGTGGAGTTCATGTGGCGCGGCGGACGGTGCCAGTCCAGGCCAAAGGCGATGGGCGCCCAGCCGGCCTGGGGACGCAGCTTCTCCTGGCCCACGTAATGGGCCCAGCCGCCGCCGCTCTGGCCCACGCAGCCGCACATATGCAGCAGGTTCATGATGCTGCGGTAGGCCATGTCGTTGTGGTACCAGTGGTTGATGG
Organism: uncultured Pseudomonadota bacterium; assembly: GCA_963713085.1. Lineage (GTDB taxonomy): Bacteria > Pseudomonadota > Gammaproteobacteria > Burkholderiales > Thiobacillaceae > PFJX01. The sequence continues at coordinate 83,451 of CAVQKQ010000013.1, forward strand.
CCGCGCCCATGATGATCATGGACTTGCCCCGGGTCTTGGCGGCGTTGTCGGCGAACTCGCGGCCGGTGCGCTCGATGTCGGCGGCCTTGACCCCGGTGACCTTGGCGGCCCAGGCGGGGGTGTAGGCGACGCCGGCATCGTTGTAGTCCTTGGCCACATGATCGCCGCCCAGGTCCCGGTCGATGCCGTACTGGGCGATCTGCAGGTCGTAGACGGAGGCCACCAGGGCCTCGCCGCCGTCCGCCAGGGTGACGCGGCGCGCCGGCACGTTGCGGAACAGCAGGTCGGCTTCATCCTGGTTGAAGTGGGGGAAGCCCACAGAGACGATCTCGGTGCCGGCCTTGCCCTGGCAGGTCAGTTCGGCGCGCATTCCGCTCTGGTCGGATTGCTTCTCCAGCAGGTTCCACTTACCCTCCTCGCCCCAACGGAAGCCCACCGAGCCGTTGGGCACCACGAAGCCGCCGGAAAGCTCGTCCCAGACGACGGTCTTCCACTCCGGATTGTTGGCCTCGCCGAAGTCTCCGGCGAAATCCGAGGCACGCAGGTTGCGGTCCGTCACGTACCCCTCGCCATGCTGACGCAGCATCACCTGCATGGGCATGTCGGTGTATTTGCGGGCATATTCCTGGAAGTAGGGGACCTGCCGCTCGACGAAGAACTCCTTAAGGGCCACGTGGCCCATGGCCAGGAAGGCTGCGGCGTCGGTGCCCTGGCGCACCGGCATCCACAGGTCGGCAAACTTCACGTATTCGGCGTAGTCCGGCGCCATCGACACGATCTTGGTGCCCTTGTAGCGGGTCTCGATGGCGAAGTGGGCGTCCGGTGTGCGGGTCATCGGCAGGTTGGCGCCGGTGATGATTAGGTAGGTCGAGTTGTACCAGTCTGCCGCCTCCGGCACGTCGGTCTGCTCGCCCCAGGTCTGGGGCGATGCGGCGGGCAGATCGCAGTACCAGTCGTAGAAGGAACCGCAGGCGCCGCCGATCAGGCTCAGGTAACGGCTGCCGGCGGCGTAGGAGATCATCGACATGGCCGGGATCGGCGAGAAGCCGTAGATCCGGTCCGGCCCCCACTTCTTGATGGTGTGGACGTTGGCGGCGGCGGTGATCTCCAGCACCTCGTCCCAGGTGGTGCGCACGAAGCCGCCCAGGCCGCGCACCTTGACGTATTTGTCGCGCTTGACCGTGTCAGCCTGGATGGCGGCCCAGGCCTCCACCGGGTCCTTGCCGGACTTTTTCTCGGCGCGGTAGAGGTCCAGCAGCCGGCCGCGGATCATGGGGTACTTGATGCGGTGGGGCGAGTAGAGATACCAGGAGAAGGAGGCGCCCCGCTGGCAGCCCCGCGGCTCGTGGTTGGGCAGGTCTTCCCGGGTGCGCGGGTAGTCGGTCTGCTGCATCTCGAAGGAGACCAGGCCGTTCTTCACGAAGATCTTCCAGGAGCAGCCGCCGGTGCAGTTCACGCCGTGGGTGGAGCGCACCACCTTGTCGTGCCGCCAGCGGTTGCGGTAGGCGTCCTCCCACTTGCGGTCCTCGATGGTCTTGATGCCGTGGCCATTCGAGAACGCCTCCCGGGGATGGGTGAAGTAGGTCAGTCGGTCGAGAAAGTGACTCATGTCTTTGCTCCTTGCATACGCTTGATTAAGCGGCATTGTTCTCCCTCTCCCACTGGGAGAGGGCCGGGGTGAGGGAGCGGCGGTTGCTGGGTCGCCCGGTTTCCCTCTCCCCAACCCTCCCCCGGAGGGGGAGGGGGTTGGCATTACGGGTTCTTGAACTCGGCCTTGGGACCCAGGTAGTACCACCAGTTCAACAGCAGGCAGACCGCGTAGAAGACGGCGAAGCCGTAGAGGGCGTTTTCCGGGGTGGCGGCCTTGATCTGCTCGCCGAACACCTGCGGGATGATGAAGGCGCCGTAGGCGGCCACCGCCGAGGTCCAGCCCAGGGCCGGGCCGGCCTGTTCCTTGGGGAACACCTGGGAAATGGTGCGGAAGGTGGAGCCGTTGCCGATGCCGGACATGGCGAACAGCACCAGAAACAGCAGAAAGAAGGGCATGAAGAACTCTTCCGGGGTGGCGGACTGGTAGGCGGCCTTCATGTAGTAGGCCACGCCCAGCGCCGAGGCGATCATGACGATGGTGGTGATCTGGGTCACCTTGGCGCCGCCCACCTTGTCGGCGATCCAGCCGCCGACGGGACGGATCAGGGCGCCGATGAAGGGGCCCATCCAGGCATACATCAAGGCGCTGGGGGCGTTGGGGTTGACCGCCGTATGGACCATCACGCCCTCCGGGCCCATGACGTGGCTGAAGCCGAAGATCACCTTGATGGCCAGCGCGAAGCCGGCGGAGTAGCCGATGAAGCTGCCGAAGGTCATGGTGTAGATGACGCTCATCACCCAGGTGTGCTTGTTGCCGAAGATCTTGAACTGGCGCTGCAGGTTGGGCTTGATGTCGCCGGGGATCATCTTCATCAGCATCACGGTGGCGAACAGGATGCCGGCCAGCACGAACCACTTGGCCCAGCCCGGCGCGCCCAGGCCGGTGGGCGCCGGCAGGATGACGTAGAGGCCGGCGGCGGCGGTCAGGAAGCCGATCAGCAGCATGCCGAAGATCTTGGCCATCGCGCCGATGGGCGTGCCCGGATGGGGCGTCACTTCCTCGGTCTTGATGTTGTTCATGCCGAACCAGCCGGCGACGGCCAGCGGGATCAGCAGGAACAGCCAGACGAACCCGGCGTTCTGGATGTAGGTCAGCGAGCCGGCCGGCGCCTTGCCGACCAGGCTGCCGGAGGGCTGCACCAGGGTCATCGGGTCGCCGCCCAGCGCGCCGAGCAGGGGCAGGGTCATCACCAGCGGCACCAGGATCTGCATGGTGGTCACGCCGGCGTTGCCCAGGCCGGCGTTCAGACCCAGCGCCAGGCCCTGCATGCGCTTCGGATAGAAGAAGCTGATGTTGGACATGCTTGATGCGAAGTTGCCGCCGCCGAAGCCGGACAGGAAGGCCAGGGCCTGGAACACCCACAGCGGCGTGCTCTGGTCCTGCAGCGCGATGCCGATCCCCAGGGCCGGCAGCATCAGCAGCGCGGTGGTGAAGAAGATGGTGTTGCGGCCGCCGGCGATGCGGATGAAGAAGCTGGACGGAATGCGCAGCGTGGCGCCGGTCAGGCCGGCGATGGCGGACAGGGTGAACAGCTCGGTGGGCTTGAACGGGAAGCCGGCGTTGAGCATCTGCACCGTCACCATGCTCCAGATGATCCACACCGCGAAGCCGCACAGCAGGCTGGGGATGGAGATCCACAGGTTGCGGCTGGCGATGCCCTTGCCGGTGGTCTCCCAGAACGTCTGCTGCTCCACATTCCATTGCGTGATGTTGGTACTCATCGTCGTTCTCCGTTACTTGGTTTGCAGGTTGGTATTCATTCCAGGATGTCCGCCTCGAAGTGCTTCTTCTTGATCAGGTCCAGCTTGCGGACCTCGGTGGTGTACATCCAGATCAGGGAGACCCAGACCACGCCGTACATGAGCATGAAGGCCGAGGAGCGGATGCCGGTGATGTCCACCAGGGCACCGAACATGATGGGCAGCAGGAAACCGCCGAGGCCGCCCATGAGGCCGACGATCCCCGAGATGACGCCGATGTTGTGGGGGTACTCGTCGGAGATGTACTTGAACACGCTGGCCTTGCCGAAGGCGAAGGACACGCCCACCACGAACAGCAGCACGGTGAACACCTCCGGGCCCAGGGCGATGTGGTAGGTCCGGGGACCGGTCACGGTCTGCACCGTGAACGCGGTCTGGGGATAGGACATCAGGAACAGGCAGATCCAGGCCGCCCACAACACCCACCAGGTCACCCGGTGGGCACCCCACTTGTCCGACATCCAGCCGCCCACCGCACGCAGCACGCCGCCCGGCAGGGAGAAACAGGCCGCCAGCAGGGCCGCGGTCTTCAGGTTGAAGCCGTACTCGCTGACGTAGTACTCGGTCATCCACAGGGCCAGCGCGACGTAGCCACCGAACACGATGGAGTAGTACTGGCAGTACTTCCACACCGTCGGGTCCTGCAATGCCTTGAGCTGGTCGCGCATGGTGACGTGGGACGGCACCTTGTGGGCCGGGTCGTCGTAGGTGAAGAACCAGAACAGGATGGCGGTCACCAGCATGGCCCCGGCATAGACCTGAGGCACCATGGTCCAGCCGTAGGCCATCACGATGGAGGGGGCCACCAGCTTGGTCAGCGCCGCCCCGGAGTTGCCGGCGCCGAACACCCCCATGGCCATGCCCTGGCGCTCCTTCTTGTACCAGCGGGCGCAGTAGGCGATGCCGACAGAGAACGAGCCGCCGCACATGCCGACGAACAGTCCGATCACCAGGAAATGCCAGAAGGAGGTGGCGTATTTGATCAGCCAGATCGGCACCACCGTCGACAGCATCAGGGCGAAGAACACCATGCGGCCGCCGAACCGGTCGGTCCACATGCCCAGGGGCAGGCGCACCAGGGCGCCGGTCAGCACCGGCATGGCCACCAGCAGGCCGAACTCGGTTTCGTTGAGGCCCAGCTGCGCCTTGATGGGGATGCCGATGACGGCAAACATCATCCATACGGCGAAGCACACCGTGAAGGCCAGTGTGCTCATGACCAGGACTGAAAGCTGCTTTTGTGCGACGGGTGTCATGGCATATCCCTTTGGATCAAAAAACCTCGATGTCCGAAAGTCGTTTGAGGCCAGTTTAGGGATGGAATAAATGCGCGCCAGGGGGTGCCGCAGAGCCGGAAATGACCGGGGTACCACCTAATAGGTATGGTGATAGGCGCGTAAATTGTTGTTTTATATGCCCCTGTCACCCAGGCCACCGGATGGGCCACCGCCCGGGGCGATTAAGGGGTATTTCCACAACCTCGTCCCGGGAATAAAAGGGGTACCAGGCGGTCGGACAGGACCTCCCCCCGGCCTATCGCTACCTGGACACCAGTAGTCATCCGTAGGGCATCCATGCCAACGAAGAAGCACGTCAAGCTCCCTCCCTGGAAGGCGTTGCAGAACTCCCTCCTGCTGCGCATCGGCGGCGCCATCGCCGCCATCGCCCTGCTGGCGATCCTGGGCATGGCGGTGTCCGGGCTGGTGGCGGAATCCACCCAGGGCAGCGGCGAGGCCATCAACCGGGCCGGCAGCCTGCGCATGCTGAGCTGGAAGATGGCCAGCTACAGCCTGGCGCTGCCCTTCGCCCGCGACGGACGGGATCGCCAATTCCTGGAACAGGCGATCGGCGATTTCGACCGTACCCTGATGGACGATTCCATCCGCGCCATGCTGCCCCGGCTGGGCGATGCCTCCGTGGCGCGGACCTACCAGCAGGTTTCGAAGGAATGGCGGGAAAGCATCCGGCCCCGCTTCCTGGCCATGACCGGTGAGGCTCCGGCCACCCCGGACGCGGTCAGCCGGGAATTGCTGCTGACCGATGTGCGCAAATTCGTCGAGCACATCAACCTGCTGGTCCAACAGATGGAAGACACCACCGAGGCCAAGATCCTGGTCATGCGCCTGGTGCTGGGGGTGGCCCTGGTCCTCACGATCCTGGTGGTCCTGCTAACCATCTGGCTGATCCACACCCAGCTGGTCCAGCCTCTGCGCAAGCTCCTGGCCCTGGCCGCCAGCGTAGGCAAGGGAGAACTCTCGGCGCGTACCGAGCACACCGGCGAGGACGAGCTGGGCGAGCTGGGACGCGCCTTCAACCTGATGACGGAAGACCTCTCCAAGCTCTACCTGGACCTGGAATCCCGGGTGCGCCAGAAGACCGCCGAACTGACCCGCAGCAACCAGTCCCTGGAACTGCTCTACCACTCCATCGCCCGACTCCACGGCGCTCCGCCGGGCAAGGCCACCTATCTGGCCCTGCTGCGCGACATCGAGGAATTGTTGGGGCTGGGGCACGGCGTCATCTGCCTGGGCGAACCGGACGGCGACACCGGCACCGCGATTGCCAGCACCATGGAAGCCGGGGATGCCAATCCGTGCGACAAGGCGGAATGCAAGTGGTGCCACGGCACCGACCAGACCCGCATCAGCATTGTCAGCGACTTCCACCGGCGCCTCACCCTGCCCCTGGCCGACGCGGAGAAGCAGTACGGTGTGCTGATCCTGGAGATCCCGGACGGCAGGCAGCTGGAGTCCTGGCAGGTGCAATTGCTGGAGGCCCTGTCGCGCCATATCGGCGTTGCCATCGGCGCGGAGCTCCGGATCGAGCAGAACCGGCGGGTGGCCCTGCTGGAGGAGCGTGCCGTCATCGCCCGGGAACTTCACGACTCCCTGGCCCAGTCCCTGGCCTACATGCGGATCCAGGTGAGCCGGCTGCAGGCCGCCCTGAAGCATCCGGACCAGCGGGAGGAGGCCGACCAGGTCCTGCAGGAACTGCGCGAGGGCATGAGCGGCGCCTACCACCAGCTGCGGGAACTGCTCACCACGTTCCGCCTCAGGATGGATGGCCAGGACCTGCCAACCGCCTTGCAGCAGACCGCCGCCGAATTCGCCGAGCGCGGCGACCTGGGCATCGACCTGGACATCGCACTGGAAGGCTGCCCCCTCAGCCCCAACGAGGAGATCCATATCCTCCATGTGGTGCGGGAGGCGCTGTCCAACGTGCTGAACCACGCCCGGGCCAACCGGGCCCGCATCATCCTGTCCTGCCTGGACGACGGCGAAGTATGGGTGGCGGTGGAGGATGACGGCGTGGGCATCGTCAAGAGCGCCGACGTGCATCATTACGGCACCACCATCATGGAGGAGCGGGCCCGCACCCTGGCCGGCCGGCTGGCCTTCGAAAACCGCGCCGAGGGGGGCACCCGGGTCACCCTGGCGTTCCGCCCGGCCAGCCGGCGGCCCGGCGGCACCAACCACGCACTGCCCCTACGGAGACTGGAAGCATGAACACCGACACTCCCCAGACCCTGCTGGTCATCGACGACCATCCCCTGTTCCGCAAGGCGGTCCTGCAACTGGTGAAGATGGCCGGCGACTTCAATGTGGTGGGCGAGGCCTCCTCCGGCCGGGAAGGCCTGGAACTGGCCCAGAGCCTGCAGCCGGACATGATCCTGCTGGACCTGAACATGAAGGAGATGAACGGCATCGAGGTGCTCAAGGTGATCAAGTCCTGGGGCATGGATTCCCGTGTGGTCATGCTCACCGTCTCCGACGAGGCCGGCGACCTGGTGTCGGCCCTGCGCGCCGGCGCCGACGGCTACCTGCTGAAGGAGATGGAGCCGGAGGACCTGCTGGCCAAGCTCAAGGAGGCCGCCGCCGGCCAGGTGACCCTCACCGAGCGCCTCACCCGCCGCCTGGCCCATTCTCTGCGGGAGGACAACAAGCCCCGGGATCCGGACCAGGCCGGCCTCACCGAGCAGGAGACGCGCATCCTGGAGCAGATCGCGGCGGGAAGGAGCAACAAGCTGATCGCCCGGGAGCTCAATATCGCGGAAGGCACGGTCAAGGTCCATGTCAAACACCTGCTGCGCAAGCTCAACCTGCGCTCCCGGGTGGAAGCGGCGGTGTGGGCGGTCGAGAAGCGGCGCGGCTGACATGGCGGCACCGGACAACAGCAAAGGGGTGCAGGCGCCCTCCCTGTCCCCGATCCGCCGCTTCCTGAAGACCGACAGCACCCCCATGTCCCGGGCGGAGCGGCGGCGTTCCGCTCTGGGCGCCCTGGCGGGCATGGTCCTGTGCGGCCTGCTGCTGCACGCCATGCCGGTGGGTTCCCATTGGCTGATCGCGCCGGTGGGGGCCAGCGTGGTCATCCTCTACGCCCTGCCCCACAGCCCCCTGGCCCAGCCCTGGCCGGTGCTCGGCAGCTACCTGGTGGCCACCGTGGTCGCCCTGGCCTGCGCGGCCGCCATCCCCATCCCCCAGTTGGCTGCCGCCGCGGCCGTGGCCGGCAGCATCTGGCTGATGGCCCGGTTCGACTGCATCCATCCGCCCGGCGGCGCCCTGGCCCTGTTCATCGTCCTCGACGGGCCCTATCCGGCGCAACGCATGGCCCTCACCCTGGGCCTGGTGTCGCTGAACGTGGCGGCCATGCTGGCGTCGGCCCTGCTGGTCAACAACGTCCTGCTGGGGCGGCGCTATCCGTTCACCACCCAGCCCGGCGCCGGCAACCTGCACGGCACCCGGGACCCCTCCCCCCTGGCCCGCATCGGCCTGAACCACGCGGATCTGGAAAGCGCCATCCAGGCGCTGGACACCTTCGTGGACGTCCAGGAAGGCGAACTGGTCCAGCTCTACAACCTGGCTGTGGACCACGCCTTCGACCGGCATATCGGTCTGTCCTGCGGCGACATCATGTCCCGGGACGTGGTGACGATACGGTTCGCCACCGAACTGGAGGAGGCCTGGACCCAGCTGAGGGCCCACAAGATCAAGGCCCTGCCGGTGGTGGACAGCTTCGGGCGCCTGATCGGCATCCTCACCGTGGCCGACTACCTGCGCCAGATGGACGACACCACCGCCGCGGGCCTGGCCGTGCGCCTCCAGGGCCTGCTGAAACGCACCCCCGGCGAGCATTCGGAAAAGGCCGAGGTGGTGGGCCAGATCATGACCTCGGAGGTCTATTCGGCCAGCGCCGACACCTCCATCTCCGAGCTGGTCGGCAGGTTGTCGGAGAAGGGCATGCACCACATCCCCGTGCTGGACGACGCGGGCAGGGTGGCGGGAATGGTCACCCAGTCCGACGTCATCGCCGCCCTGTACCAGCACATCGCACTGTCCAAGGCCTGAAGGCCGGGACCGGGCCGCCGGTTACAAGGCGACCATGACGATGCCCATCAGGCCGATCAGGAAGGTAAAGGCCAGCAGGCCCAGGCCGAGGATCTGGATGAAGCCGAAACCGTTGTGGCGCTGTTCGAAATCCGGCTCATCGGGGATGGGCTGAGAGGGTGACGGCACCGGGGAGTGAGTCTGGAGTTCCATGTCTGCCTCCATGCGTTTTCATGGGGTATCCCATGTGTTCTGTCTAGCACATGAAACGCCCCTGTCCCGGGCACCGTCCCCCCGAGGGCGGCGCCTTACTTCAGCACCAGCACCCGGATGAAGATCCGGCGGTTGCTGTGGCCGGGCTGGTTCAGGGGCTTGTTGGCGCCGTAGGAGATGGTCGACATGCGGCTGATGGAAATGCCATCCTTCTCGTGGAGGTAGCGCTTCACCACCTCGGCACGCGCCTTGCCCAGGTTGTAGTTGTTGTCGTCGGTACTGAGGTTGTCGGTGTGGCCCTGGATGTCCAGGTGGTATTCCTGGCCCAGCTTGTCCAGCCTGGCCGCCAGATCGTCCAGCTTGGCCGCGTCGCGGGCGTCGATGTTGGGATCGTTCTGGGGATACAGCACCTTGTCGTCGGTCAGCATCACCGTGAACGCCTCTCTGCCGTTGGCCAGGAAGATCTCCTTGGCGGCCTGGGCCATGGCTTCCTGCACCAGGTTGGACAAGTCCTTCACGCGCTTCTCGACCTGGGCCACCCGGTCGGCCAGGGCGGCGTCGGCGCTGCTTCGGGCGGCGGCATCGGCGTCCTGCCTGGCCTTGACCGCGTCGCTTTGCTGCGCGGCTTCTCGGGCCGCGACGGCGGCATCGTTCGCGCGCGTCTCGGCTTGGTCGACGCGGTCCGCCAGGGCCGTGACGGCGCCGGCTTCGGCACCTGCCGTCTGCTTCGCCTGGAGGGCGGCGACCTGCCGGGCGGTCTCGCCGGTGGTCGAGGCCAGCTCGTCGAGGCGCTGGCCGGTCTGAGCGACGCGCGTGTCCTGAGCCTTGAGCCGGTCGTTCAGGGATTGGATATCGGCCCGCACCGCGCCGAGTTGCTGGTCCATGCGCTGCGCCATGAGTTGTTCCAGTTCGGCCTGCTTCGCGGCGGTACTGGCCGCTTGCGCCTGGACCATGCGCGAGGCGGCCTCGTTGGTATCGACCATGGCCTGTTCCAGGTTAGCCACCCGACTCTGCAGCGGCTGGGTCTGTTCGCTCAGCGCCTTCTCGGTGGCACATCCGCTCATCAGCAGGCAGGACAACAGGACGCTGCCGGCCAGGGGCGCGGCGACGGGGTAACGTTTGACTGACATGGGGCTCTCCACGGTGTTGGAATCAGGGATGGGAATCTCTTCACGCGATACCTTACATCAAAGTGGTTCCGGGGAACCCATTCCAGGTTGGTGGAAACCGGCCCCACGCCGCGCGCCCTGGTTTCGGCAACGAACCGGGCCAGCAATACCACGACGTCTATTACCAGGCCCGCGCCAAGCTGGTCCGCCTGGCCGCCCACTACGGCCACCTGCCGGAACCGGCCCTGACCCCGCTGGAATCCCCCACCCTGAAACAGCTGCGGGAAACCGACAGCCTGCTGTCGGAATTGGAACTCATCGCCAACCAATGCGATGCCAGCCGGGAGCGCTTCAATCAGGAAATGGCCCGGGAGCAAACCCTGCTGGAGGAACTGGAGCCGTTCACGGTCCTGGACGTGGACCTCAAGCAGCTGAGCGGCCCCAAGCGCCTCATCCAGACCCTGGTGGGCACCGTGCCCGAGGCCAACCTGGAGGACCTAAGGCCAAGCTGGAATCCATGGGGGTGGTGCTGGAGGTATTCGGCCGCCATAACGGCCTGGCCTACGTGGCGGCCATCTGCCTGCAGACCCGGTGCATCCCCAGCCGGGCCGCCCTGATCAGCCTGGGCTGGGAGGAATACGTGCTGCCGCCGGAATTCTCCGGCCGGCCGTCGGAGGTGGAACAGAACCTGAAGAACCTGTGCACCCGCCTTACCAAAGGCTTGGACGACCTGGCCCACCGCCATGAGCATACCTTCGACGGCATCGCCGACCGCCTGGCCCGGGCCACCCGCGTACTGGAACTGGCCAAGCCCTATGCCCGGCTTTCTCCCGAGTCGGTGGTGGGACTCTCCGGCCAGATCATGGTCCGGGGCTGGATCCCCGGCCGCAACGCCGCCCGCCTCCAGGCGATCCTGGCCGAATCCCTGATCTACCCCTTCAAGCTGGACCTGCGCCCGCCGGAGCAGGAGGAAAGGGGGGACGTGCCCTCCACCCTGCGCTATCCCGACTGGATGGGGCCGTTCGCGGAACTGGTGCGGGGCTACGGCATCCCCCGCTACGGCGACTTCGACCCCACACTGTTCTTCACCGTGTCCTTCATCGCCATGTTCGGGATGATGTTCGGCGACGTGGGCCACGGCCTGGTGATCATGCTCGCGGCCCCTTTCCTGCGCCGGGGCTTGCGCCGGTTCCGGCCGCTGGCGCTGGCGGCGGGGGGCGCCTCGGTGCTGTTCGGTTTCGTCTATGGCAGCGTGTTCGGCCACGAGGAACTCGTCGCTCCCCTCTGGATGTCCCCGCTGTCCGATCCCCCGCGCATGATCCAAGCCGCACTGGGCTGGGGCGTGGCCTTCCTCCTGGCCACCCAGCTGATCACCATCTACAACCGCGTGGCCGCCCGCAACTGGTCGTCCGCGCTGCTCGATTCGGGCGGCGTGGCGGGCACCCTGCTCTACCTGGGCGGGGTGGCCGCCGTGTTCCTGGCGTACACCGGCCGGGCGGGCGCGACGGAGGCGGGACTGGCGGCCCTGGCCGGTTTCGTCATGGTGCTGATCCACACCTGCGCCAGGCACACCGAGCCCTGGCCCGAACGCTTCCTGCTCAGCCTCATGGAAAGCCTGGAGTCGGCGTTCAGCGACTTCGTGCACACCCTGTCCTTCATGCGCACCGTGGCCTTTTCCATCAGCCACGTGGCCCTGGCCCTGGCCATCGCCACACTGAGCGGCGAGTTGGACGGCGCCGGGCGCATCCTCACCCTGGTGCTGGGCAACGCCCTGATCCTGGTGCTGGAAGGCTCCATCGTCGCCATCCAGGTGCTGCGCCTGGAATACTACGAGGGCTTCTCCCGCTACTTCACCTGCTTCGGGCGGGAGTTCAAACCCATGCTCAGAGAGCCCGAATAAAGCGGCGGAAATCACACCGCCGGATAGGCCCGCCCCACCCATCAGGCACTCCCGCCGTCCACCTTCCATCCTGTGGATAAATACCTTGGGCCGGCGCAATGCGGCATAGGGATTCGCTTCCCGGACGCCCCGTCCTGTAGACAAGCCTGTGCATAGCCTGTGCAAAAAAAAACGGTTGACGACCCCGTCTCGAACACTAGAATTAGCGCTTACAAGGGACAACAAACACTATATTTAGTGTTTGCTAATAAACCACCGGATGCCCTGGTTTTTCGGGCGTCCACATACCCAGGAGACGCCCAGATGCAGCTTACCGCCGAGATCCATCCCGCCAGCCCCGCAGCTTCCCTGACCGACGCCCCCCCACCCGCCCCCGCCGCCTCCCCCTACGCCGACCACAAGATCATTCGCCGCAACGGCGCCGTGGTGGCCTTCGAGCCGTCCAAGATCGCGGTGGCCATGACCAAGGCCTTCATCGCCGTCCAGGGCGGCCAGGCCGCCGCCAGCGCCCGCATCCGCGAACTGGTGGAGACCCTGACCGGCAACGTGGTGACGGCCCTGATCCGGCGCCAGCCGGAAGGCGGCACCTTCCACATCGAGGACATCCAGGACCAGGTGGAGCTGGCCCTGATGCGCTCGGGCGAGCACGAAGTGGCCCGGGCCTACGTGCTGTACCGGGAAAAGCGGTCCGCGGAGCGGGCCAAGCAGAAGCAGCATCAGGTGGAGGAACACACCCTGTTCTGTCTGGAGAAGGGCCAGCGCCAGCCCCTGGACCTGGGCGCCCTGGCCGACCTGGTGGGCGCCGCCTGCGCCGGCCTGCCCGAGACCAATCCCCAGGCCATCCTCCAGGCCACGGTGCGGGACATCTACGACGGCGTGCCCATGGACGAGGTGCGCAAGTCCCTGATCCTCTCCGCCCGCTCCCTGATCGAGAAAGACCCGGACTACACCTACGTCACCGCCCGCCTGCTGCTCCATTCCATCCGCCGCGAGGTGCTGGGCGAGGAAGTGGCCCAGGCCGCCATGACCAGCCGCTACGCCGAGTATTTCCCCCAGTTCATCAAGCGCGGCATCGAGGCCGAGCTGCTGGACGAGCGCCTCGCCCAGTTCGACCTGGAGCGCCTGGCCGCCGCCCTCCAGTCCGAGCGCGACAACCAGTTCCAGTACCTGGGCCTGCAGACCCTGTACGACCGCTATTTCCTGCACATCGACGAGCAGCGCATTGAGTTGCCCCAGGCCTTCTTCATGCGCGTGGCCATGGGCCTGTCCCTCAACGAGATCAACCGGGAGGAGCGGGCCATCGAGTTCTACAACGTGCTGTCCAGCTTCGACTACATGAGCAGCACCCCCACCCTGTTCAACGCCGGCACCCGCCACAGCCAGCTGTCCTCCTGCTACCTCACCACCATCCCGGACGACCTGGACGGCATCTACCAGGGCATCAAGGAAAACGCCCTGCTGCAGAAATTCGCCGGCGGCATCGGCAACGACTGGACCCGGGTGCGTTCCCTGGGCGCCTACATCAAGGGCACCAACGGCAAGAGCCAGGGCGTGGTGCCGTTCCTGAAGGTGGCCAACGACACCGCCGTGGCGGTGAACCAGGGCGGCAAGCGCAAGGGCGCGGTGTGCGCCTTCCTGGAAACCTGGCACATGGACATCGAGGAGTTCCTGGAACTGCGCAAGAACACCGGCGACGACCGGCGCCGCACCCACGACATGAACTCCGCCAACTGGGTGCCGGACCTGTTCATGAACCGGGTCATGGACAACGCCGAGTGGACCCTGTTCTCCCCCTCCGACTGCCCCGACCTGCACGACAAGGTCGGCAAGGCGTTCGAGGACGCCTACACCGCCTACGAGGCCAAGGCCGCCCGGGGCGAGATCAAGGTGTTCAGGAAGGTCCAGGCCCTTGCCCTGTGGCGCAAGATGCTGTCCATGCTGTTCGAGACCGGCCATCCCTGGATCACCTTCAAGGACGCCTGCAACGTCCGCTACACCAACCAGCATGTCGGCGTGGTGCACAGCTCCAACCTGTGCACCGAGATCACCCTGCACACCAACGACAACGAAATCGCCGTGTGCAACCTGGGCTCGGTCAACCTGGTGAACCACCTGGCCATGAACGGCCTGGGCCTGGACATGGACAAGCTGTCCCGCACCATCCACACCGCCATGCGCATGCTCGACAACGTCATCGACATCAACTTCTACAACGTCGGCAAGGCGCGCAACTCCAACCTGAAGCACCGCCCCGTGGGCATGGGCATCATGGGTTTCCAGGACGCCCTGCACAAGCTGCGCATCCCCTACGCCAGCGGCGAGGCCGTGGAGTTCGCCGACCGGGCCATGGAGGCGGTGGCCTACAACGCCTACCGGGCCAGCACCGACCTGGCCGAGGAGCGGGGCCGCTACTCCACCTTCAACGGCTCCCTCTGGAGCCAGGGCATCCTGCCCCAGGACTCCCTGAAGAAGCTGGCCGAGGAACGCGGCGGCCATCTCGAAGCCGACTTCAGCGAAACCCTGGACTGGAACACCCTGCGCCAGCGGATCATGACCGTGGGCATGCGCAACTCCAACTGCCTGGCCATCGCCCCCACCGCCACCATCGCCAACATCGTCGGGGTGTCCGCCAGCATTGAACCCACCTACCAGAACCTGTTCGTCAAATCCAACCTGTCGGGCGAATTCACCATGGCCAACCAGTACCTGGTGCGGGACCTGAAGGCCCTGAACCTGTGGGACGAGGTGATGGTGGGCGACATCAAGTACTTCGACGGCTCCCTGGCCAAGATCGACCGGGTGCCCGGCGAGCTGCGCAGCCTCTACGCCACCGCCTTCGAGATCGACCCGGTGTGGCTGATCGAGGCCGGCGCCCGGCGCCAGAAGTGGATCGACCAGGCCCAGAGCCTCAACCTCTACTTCCACGGCGCCTCCGGCAAGAAACTGGACGAGACCTACAAGCTGGCCTGGCTGCGCGGCCTGAAAACCACCTACTACCTGCGCGCCCTGGGCGCCACCCACGCCGAGAAGTCCACCGGCAAGGGCGGCGAGCTGAACGCCGTGCCGACCGGCGGCGGTGGTGGCGGCCTGGGCGCCAGCGTCGCCGGCAAGGGCGGTGGAATGGGCGGCTATTACGCCAGCCACGCGCTGCCGGAACCGGAGATCGTCGGCAAGGCCTGCACCCTGCGGCCCGGCGACCCGGGCTTCGAGGAATGCGAGGCCTGCCAGTAAAGGGGACCGGGATGAGTCCACAATCCCTGGCGCGGGAGGCCGCCACCCTGTTCGCGCTTCCCGATGTGGTGATACGGGCCAGTGCCTTGATGGACTCTCCCAAGGGGTCCGCCCAACAACTGGTGGAAATCATCGAAACGGATGCGGGCCTCACCGCCACGTTGCTGCGTCTGGCCAATTCCGTCCTGTTCAACCACTACGGGAAGGTGGAAAACCTTCAGCACGCTGTGGCCATCGTCGGCTACAAGGCACTACGCGACCTGGTGCTGGCCAGTTCCGCCGTGAAGACCTTCAAGGGCATTCCCGCAGAATTCGTGGACATGGACACCTTCTGGGACAACAGCATCACCTGCGGCGTGCTGTCCCAGCAGATTGCCCATCGCCTCGCCTTGCCGGACAGCGAAACCCTGTTCGTCTATGGCCTGCTCCACGGCGTGGGCCGGCTGGTCTTCTATGCCAAACGCCCCGATGACTACCGCATGGTGCTCCGCTATGCCCGGAGCGGGGAACACAGCCTCTCCGCCGCCGAACGCAATGTCTTCGGCTTCAGCTACGCGGAGCTTGGTGGCGCCCTGCTGTCGGTCTGGGGACTTCCCCAGCGGTTGTGCGGCGCGGTGGAATACCACCTCAACCCGAAGGACGCCCCGGCGTTCAAGAAGGAAGCCGCGGTCGTTCAACTCGCCAACGAAATAACCGCCGATCTGGCGCCCTGCATCAAGACCCAGGTCCAACCCGAGCCCTGCAGCAAGGCCACCCTTGCATACGGGGCGGTCATGGGTCTCGGCGAAACGGCGATGGAGCAGATCCGCATGTCCGCCCTGGCCGCCAGCCTGGAAATCATCGAGATCATCCATCCGAACGCCACCGTGTTCTGACCCACCGGACGAGACCCCCCGAAGGAGATAAGCCCAATGCCCAGTTTCGATGACGACCTCCCCGCCGCCGACGTCATTGACATCAGCTTCCGCGATCCCGGCAAGGCCCGCACCCTCCGGCCCGGCGACCCGGGCTTCGATGCATGCGAGGCCCGCCGGTAAGCCGGGAGCGTCCATGTTCGCGCAGGCAGGGGTTCGGGATGACGGGGACATCGCCAAGGTGAAGGCCCGTCACGCCCTCCGAGGTGTCGGGGGGCCGCTGCGTGCCGCCTGCCTGATTCCCCTGGCCGCCCTGCTCGCGGCCTGCGCCCAGACCCATGCCCCCGGCCAGTCGACCTGGACCCGCCACGGCGTGGTCACCACGGCGCTTGTGCCGCCGGCCGGCATCAGGGAACCGGGGAAGCGGGAAGTGGTGGTGGTCATCAACGCCAACCACTACGGCGGGGCCCACGCCGGGATGTTCGCGGGCGAGCGGCTGTACGACCCTTCCGGCACCTATGTCGGGGTCAGGGCGGAGGACCCGGCCTGGCGCCACCCCACCCTGGCGGACTACATCGCCTACCAGCTGAAAGACGGCCCCGACGTGCGCCTCTACCGATTCAGCCTGATGGCAGATGACTTCGACGCCATCGAGTCGCGCATCGAGCATGCGGGCTGGACCATGCCGATGTTCTGCGCCTCCAGCGTTCAGAGCGTCCTGGCCGGCATCGGCCCGTTTACAGATATCGAATCGAGCTGGTGGACCTCCCCCAGGCAGCTCGGTGAGCGCCTTGCCGACATCAAGCCCGACACGCTCGTTACGGGACGCTGCACGGGCCCCGACGCGCAATCATGCTGAGCCTCGAGACCATGACACCGGCCATGCCCCCCGACACCCCCACCCTATCCACCGATAAATGCCGCATGAGGAGACCGACATGCTGAACTTCGAAGACGACATCCCCGCCGCCCCGTTCGCCAACGCGCCCGCCATGCCGCCCATGGGCATGCGCCCCGGCATGCCCCCGAGTGTGCCCTACCTCCAGCCCGACATCTCGGAACCCGTATGGTCCCCGCCGGCCACCGCAAAAACCACCACGCCCGCCCCCGCCGACGACATCGCCCGCCGCCGGGTCCGGGTCGAGGACAAGCTGATCATCAACGCCAAGGCCGACGTCAACCAGCTGGTCCCCTTCAAGTACAAGTGGGCCTGGGAAAAATACATCGCCGCCTGCGCCAACCACTGGATGCCCCAGGAAGTGAACATGAACCGGGACATCGCCACCTGGAAGGACCCCAACGGCCTGAGCGAGGACGAGCGCCTCATCGTCAAGCGCAACCTGGGCTTCTTCGTCACCGCCGACAGCCTGGCCGCCAACAACATCGTGCTGGGCACCTACCGCCAGATCACCGCCCCCGAATGCCGCCAGTACCTGCTGCGCCAGGCCTTCGAGGAGGCCATCCACACCCACGCCTACCAGTACATAGTGGAAAGCCTGGGCCTGGACGAGGGCGAGATCTTCAACGCCTACCACGAGGTGAGCAGCATCAAGGCCAAGGACGAGTTCCTGCTGCCCTTCATCGACGTGCTGTCCAACCCCAACTTCAAGACCGGCACGCCGGAGGACGACCAGACCTTCCTCAAGTCCCTCATCGCCTTCGCCTGCATCATGGAAGGCCTGTTCTTCTACGTCGGCTTCGTGCAGATCCTGGCCATGGGCCGCCAGAACAAGATGACCGGCGCGGCCGAGCAGTACCAGTACATCCTGCGCGACGAGTCCATGCACTGCAATTTCGGCATCGATATGATTAATCAAATCAAGCTGGAAGAGCCCTACCTCTGGACCCCCGAGTTCAAGGCCGAACTCAAGGGCATGTTCCAGAAGGCCGTGGAGCTGGAATACCAGTACGCCGAAGACACCATGCCGCGCGGCGTGCTGGGCCTCAACGCCCCCATGTTCAAGGAATACCTGCGCTTCATCGCCAACCGCCGCGCCACCCAGATCGGCCTGGACGAAATGTTCCCCGGCGCCAACAACCCCTTCCCGTGGATGGCGGAGATGATCGATTTGAAGAAGGAGAAGAACTTCTTCGAGACGCGGGTGACCGAGTACCAGACGGGCGGGGCGCTGGCCTGGGATTGACGCGACCCACCATCAGGATTATTGAGTCGATTCGTGAAGCCTTTTCGCCTGTTCGGTCCCATCGAGGGAATCGAGACCATCGCGGAAGGCCATGGCATACGAGAACTGGCCCGGTTGCGCAAGGTCTACGGCCCGGGAAACTGGAAGAAGAGAAAAGGTCTTGCCTGGATCACACTGGATACGGGTGAAACCTGCCGTGCCGAGATTCACTGGTATGAAGCGCACGGAATCGGCAAGGTGGAACACAAGATCAAGAGGCTGCTATGAGCTATGCAATTTGCCTGAACAACAAGGACTACCCGGCCTCGCTGGAGCCCCGCAAACTCTATGAGGTCATACCGGACACGGCATCCGCGGCCCGCGGCCTATTGCGCGTGATCGACGAATCCGGCGAAGACTATCTATACCCCAGTAGCATGTTCGCGGAGATACCGATCCCGGCTAGCATAGAGGCGGAACTCAAGGCGGCGTAGTCCATGCACGAACTGCCCAACATCCATCCCGGCGAGGTACTTCGGGAAGAGATCCTGATCCCCCTGGACATCAGCCAGTATCGTCTCGCCAAGGATATCGGCGTCACCGAAGCGCGCATCTCGGCCATCTGCGTCGGCAAGCGGGCCGACACCGCCCCGCGTCTGTCGCGTCACTTTGGCACCTCAGCGACTTTTTGGCTTGGCCTCCAAGCGGATTACGATCTTGAGGAAGCTGGACATGCGGCGGGAGAGGCGTTGGACCAGGTTAGGCGTTTTGAACCCAGCTTGACGTAAAACCATGGCCTGAGTTGTATCCCTACGCAATACCAACAGCCGTGAGGTAGAGCGATATGTCCAGCAAACGGAAACTAATTTCCCCGACGCCTGAAGAAGACGCGGCAATCAACGCGGCCATCGCCGCTGATACCGATACCTACGAACTGACCGACACGGAGTTCCGTCGCCTCCATCCCCTACGTGGACGCCCCAAATCGACCAGGCCCAAGATCCTACTCTCCGTGCGCTACAGCCCGGATGTCGTGGAGTATTTCAAGTCCACCGGCGAGGGCTGGCAATCGCGCATGGACGAGGTGTTGCGGGAATATGTGGAGCGGCATCGGGCGGGGTGATGGAAAGCATTGGCTTATGCCACTCTGATTATGTTGCGGACAATATGGAAAACGTTGTCTGTCCCCCATTACCCGTGTCCCTGCTACTAGTCTCATCTTAAGCAAAGTTGGCTATTTCTCATCGAAGTTCATCTCGTATGTGTCACCAAATCTAGGGTGGATTTTATCCACCATACCCTTGAATTGCTGCGGGCTAGATGACAACTTCAGCAGCGTAACGATGGATGCCAGGTGCTCACGCAGCTTCGGGTGTCCGACATCGCTAGTCAGCCATTGATGTAGCTTTGACTTGCGCTCAGCCTTGCTAGCGGCTTTCTTGAGTTCAGGCAACAATTCAGGTGCGAGCCGCTCGTAAACAACGTTATTCGTTATCTTGCCAATGAATCCAGGCCGCCAAGATTTGTTGCCTTCTGGCGGGTATTCCAGACCGTAGAGTCGAAACATCTCTTCATAGTATTCGGCAGGGAAGGTTCGCATCCATGGCTGAAGTTCCTTAGCGACAAATGCCTCCAGGATCTTTGCGAGGGCGTCCTTTGCACGATCACGCTGGAATCCAGTGGCTTCATCGACCAGAGCGATCACGCCGACACGAGCGAGACCACGCATTAAAATTTCAGCCTTCAGTGCCTTATCTTGTTGCTGTTTCTGTAGTGCGCCATCCTGGCGGGCGTTCAACCAGATCTCGCAGGCGGAGGGGAGGATGTGCGCCTCGTATCCATTCGCGATCTTGCCATTGATGACATACCTCACAGCCTTAAGGGGCCCCTCCGATATCTCCTTGGAAATATATGGTTTGAGCTGACCTGGGGCGAGGAAGACGGGCAGCGAGCCCCCAGCCTCCTCGGTCTGCTTTTTGATACGTTTGGATGCACCACTTCGTCCACCTAGCAACGCTTCCGTGATGCCACTTTCAGAAAAAACCCGCGCGCCGTTTTCGAGTACGGCACATGGGATTTCAATTTTTCCGATCTTGAGCACACCTGAATGCGTAGCCTTCGGTAGGCTCGCCAACTCCTTGCGTACTTCGACAGCCTTCATGGCAGACGCCATACGTTCTTCAGCAGTCATTTTCTCTGCGCGTGCTTTTCCACCCTTCGCGCGCCCGGTGATTTCTTGTTCTCCGCTCATGGAAGACTCCTAAGTTAGGACACGTGCATCATAGCATTATGCACGTTGTTACGTGCTTATTATTTTTTGCTCGTTCATAAAATACCACTCCTGCCGCAAGCATTACCGCGTTAATAGAGGGGAAGACCCAATGCCGTTAAGTTAAGCCCAATCGCTTCCGGCCATGGTAGAATGTTTTCCGTAATGTTGTTATTAATCAATTGGATACATCAACAATGACATTGCAACTTCCATGCCAGTTTATTCGCCGAAACAGCGGCGATGCTCGAATCCGATGAGTTCATTGCAACTCATCGCACCAATCCAACCGATTTCACCCGACGCCGTACCTTGACGCTCTCCATGTTGGTGACCTGCCTGGCCCAAGGCTTCATCAAGGGCCTCCAGAGCGAACTCGACGACTTCTTCGGCCGCCTGGGCAATCAGGCGGCCTTTGTCCGGGCCGTCACCAAGAGCGCCTTCTCCCAAGCCCGCAAGAAGCTGCGCCCTTCCGCGTTCAAGGCCCTCAACACGCTGTTGCTGGATCGCTGGTATCAAGCGGTCGAAGTGCCGCGCTGGCATGGCTTTCGCCTGTTGGCCGCCGACACGACCACGCTGCGCGTACCCGGCCTGCCGGAAACCATCGAGGCGTTCGGCCTGCACAGCGGCGGCAGCGGGGAGGCGGTGCCAATGGCCATGGCCTTCGGGCTCTATGAGGTGGCCAGCGGGTTGATGCTGCATGCCGATCTTCATGCGGGCAGCGCTCGGGATCGGGACCTCATGGCGGGGAGCCTGTCCCAGGTACACGCGGATGATTTGTTGCTGCTTGACCGGGGCTTTCCTTCCTACTGGCTGATGGCCTGGCTGTTGCGGCAACAACGGCACTTCTGCATGCGCGTGGATGCCATGGCCTTCAAGGCGTTTGACGCCTTCCTCTATCGCTCCGACCAGGCCGAGGAGGTCGTCACGGTCACGGTGCCTGCCGCCACGGCGCGCAAGGCGGCGGCGAAGGGGTTCGTCCTGGACCAACCCACCTTCCAGGTGCGTTTGATCCGGGTGCCGTTGCCGAACGGGAAGAGCGAAATCCTGGCCACTTCGTTGCTGGATGCCACCGCCTATCCCGCCTGCGAGTTCGGGGCGCTGTATCACCAGCGCTGGCGCATCGAGGAGTGTTTCAAGCTGCTGAAATGCCGGCTGGCCGTGGAGCACTTCTCGGGCGAGCTGCCCGATTCCGTGCGCCAGGATTTCCTGGCCAAGGTGTGGCTGGGCAATCTCACCGCAACCTTTGCCTATCTGGCACGTGCCAACCTTCCGTCCGAGAAACAGGCGCTTTTCCTTCCCAATCTGACCTATGCGGTGGCCGCGTTGCGCGCTTCATTGCCACGGCTGATGGCGAAAGTGCGTGACCGAATACGCGTGGTCAAAGCCATCCTCAAACTGGTCGCCAATACCTTGGAATGGGTACGACCAGACCGCCACTTCCCGCGTGAACGGCAGGCCGTCAAACCCATTCGATATCGTGCTTACAAGGCTATTCGGTGACATGTCGCGGGCTTAACTTAACGGCATTGGGGACAGACCACCTTTTTGTTCGCCTCCGCTTACAACCGCAGACAAATGAAAACCCTCTACGCCCTCGTCGCATCCCCCTTCGCTGCCCATTTCCCCGACCTGTACCAGGAACTGGGTATCGTGGCGGAGCGTTTCGACTCCGCCCGCAACCTGCACCGCGCGCTGAAGAAGCAGGTGCCCGACTTCTTCGTAGGCGAGTTCGTCTATGCCTGGGGCAGTGACTACGCGGGCAACACGGTATCCAATCTGGATGTCACCCTGCGGACCCTTCAGGCCTTTGCGCCCCGGGCGAAGGTCATCGTGGTCATGCAGCCCGGCGAGGAGCCCCACATCGGCAAGCTGCTGGAACTGTTCCCCGTCCATGCCGTGTTGAAATACCCGATCGCCGAGGAACAGATGCGGACGGCCTTGCTAACCTCGGCATGAACACGCAGCGAATTGCCACCACGAGTATTGAGGGGATCAACCTTGAGTAACCGTATTTCAAAGCTCACTCCCTCCGTCATCATTCGCATGGCACTTTGGGTACTGATGCTGGTGGGCGGTGGTGCCGCAGGCATCCGGCTGGACCTTGAGTGCTTTCCGCAGCTGTTCGCCAATCCATGGTGGCATGTAGGTAGCTTTTTGCTTGGCGTGTTGTTGCTGCGGCTGGTCTTTCGCATGAGTCGCGTCACGGGTCGCACCCTGGCGCGTCACGGACGGGTTGGAGAGCTGCCACGCATGGAAACCAATCGTCTGGTAACGAGCGGCCCATACCGTTGCATGCGCCATCCCATGCATCTGGGGCTGATGCTCTTTCCCTGGGCCGTGGCCCTGATCATCGGATCACCCAGCTTCGTGCTCTATATCGCCCCGCTGGAGATGGTGCTCATGGTGATCCTCATCCTCACGTTGGAGGAGCGGGAGGTCTCACTGAAATTCGGGGAGGCTTACCAAGCCTATCGCCAGCAGGTGCCGCCGTTCAGCCTGCGGCCGGATTGCTTGCGCAGCTTATTGGGTCTGGACGTCGCAGAAGATCCATGAGCACCAACCTGGACGTCACCCTGAGCACATATGGGGTCAGATTCCATTAATTCCCTAACTGTTCCGTCCCGGATGATTCCCTGGTGATGAAGCGATGTGGGATATTCGAGGCCCGAGAGGTTCTATTGGAACTGCTGCGATGCAAGTAAGACTGCACAAGAACGCCACCACGACCCCGAAGACACGGGCCATGATCCAGTCCAGCGACCAGCCCATGACGGTCCTGGCCGGGCAGTTGGGTGTCACAGTGGAGACCATCGCCCGCTGGAAGCATCGGGACTCGGTGGAAGACGGCTCCCATACGCCCCATCGCCTGCAAACCACGCTGGCTCCCGCCCAGGAAGCCGTGGTGCGGGCGATACGCGAGACCCTGTGGTTGTCTCTGGATGACCTGCTGGCCGTGGCCAAGGAGTTCATCCACCCCGACCTGACCCGCTCCGCCCTGCACCGCTGCCTGAAGCGCCATGGCGTCTCGACCCGTCCCGAGACCGAAACGGCGAAGCGGGCGACCAAGCCCTTCAAGGCCTACCAACCGGGCTACCTGCACGTGGATGTGAAGTACCTGCCCCAGATGGGGGACGAGACCGCCCGACGCTACCTGTTCGTGGCCATCGACCGGGCCAGCCGCTGGGTTTACCTGGCCATCAAGCCCCACAAGACGGCGGCGGCGGCCAAGTCCTTCCTGAACGCTTTGCACAAGGCCTGTCCGATCCGGATCAGCAAGGTCCTGACCGACAACGGCAAGGAGTTCACCGACCGCCTGTTCGGCTCCCGGGATCGCAAGGCGACGGGGGAGCACGAGTTCGACCAGCTGTGCCTGGCCCTGGGCATCGAACATCGCCTGACGAGGCCCCGGACCCCGCAGACCAACGGCATGGTGGAGCGCTTCAATGGAAGAATCGCGGATGTCCTGAGAACCCATCATTTCCGTTCCGGCGAGGAATTGGAGACCGCCCTCATGCGCTACGCCTGGCTATACAACCATCAACTGCCGCAAAAGGCCTTGGGCCATATCGCGCCCATCCAAGCCTTGAAAAACTGGCAGGATTCTCACCCCCACCTCTTCGTCAAACGCGTGGTTAATCTGCCGGGACACGACACCTAACAGTAAACGGGGTGGTAACTGTGGCTAATTTCATTAATTCATTGAACCGGAGCGTATGCAATGCGTATTTCATACCTTGCATTTATCACGTTAATATATTTTGTCACAGCATTATTCAACAATGTATCTGC
Organism: uncultured Pseudomonadota bacterium; assembly: GCA_963713085.1. Lineage (GTDB taxonomy): Bacteria > Pseudomonadota > Gammaproteobacteria > Burkholderiales > Thiobacillaceae > PFJX01. The sequence continues at coordinate 107,677 of CAVQKQ010000013.1, forward strand.
AGGCCCACTAGTAAAACTTGGCGAAGACTGCGGCGAGCTGCATGGTAAATTTCAAAACACTCCAATAAAACCCACTGTTTACCATCCATTCATTTACTCTCAAACGCCGCATAAAGAAGCAAGATATTTCGAGATAAAATATATACCAAACAGCCAACTGCTGGTAATAAACCTGCTCGATCAGAATCATTCTGTTTTTGATACCAGAAAATGGCCCAATTCAATTTGTGAACTTGGCATCAAGGTGCGAACAGTATCTTTAGGAATAAGCGGTGGCGATTGGGTCACAAATTACAGCGGTGACATTATCTTTGAAATTGGAATTAACGAAAATGCGGACCTAGAGTTAATGGACAAGAGTATATTTGTACATACAACATTCGGTTTCTTCCCTAAAAGAGTGGAGAGCGATGCACAATATATATATCAGCGTGATGAAATTCCAAATGAGGTTGGACACGATAATAAATAATTGGGGACGGATCCAAACCAAAAGGGCGAGACTCGAATTTCTTTAATAAACCCCAACGATACATGAACCTCCGCCAATTCCAGATCGACGCCTTCGCCTCCCGCCCCTTCCAGGGCAACCCGGCCGCCGTCTGTCCCCTGGAAAGCTGGCTGCCCGACGCCCTCCTCCAAGCCATCGCCGAGGAAAACAATCTCTCCGAGACCGCCTTCTTCGTGCCCTCTACCAAGGGCTACGCCCTGCGCTGGTTCACGCCGGTTGCGGAGGTGGACCTGTGCGGCCATGCCACCCTGGCTTCGGCCCACGTGCTCTACGAAATCCTGGGCCACGACCAGCCGTCGATCACCTTCGAGACCCGCAGCGGCGACCTGATCGTCGAACGCAGAGGCACGCAACTGGTGATGGATTTCCCGGCCTGCCTACCTCGGCCGTGCTCCCTGCCGGACCCGTTGGCCGAGGGTCTGGGCCGGCGCCCGGTGGAAGTGCTGGCCGGGGATGATTACCTGGCCGTGTTCGAGACGGAGGCGGAGGTCCGCGCCATCGTGCCGGACCAGGCCCTGCTCGCCCGACTGGACTTGCGCGGCGTGTGCGTCACCGCCCCAGGGCTGGAGGCCGATTTCGTCAGCCGCTTCTTCGCCCCCAAGCTCGGCATCCCGGAAGACCCGGTGACCGGTTCGGCCCATTGCATGCTCACACCCTACTGGGCCGGCAAGCTGGGCCGCAACATCCTGAACGCACGCCAGGTGTCGCGCCGGGGCGGCGAAATTGGCTGCGAGATAGTCTGCGAACCGCGCGGCGACCGCGTGCAGCTTGCCGGCAGCGCGGGGCTCTATGCCGTTCGGTGTGGAACTGGACTTCAGCAAACATGACGGAGGCAGCCGACGGAGAGGGGAACGGCGGGAGCCAGCGGGTTGGCGGGCAGATGCTTGAGTTTGGACATGCGCAGGTAAGCGATGGCGATAAAGTTCTCCACCGTCCGGAAGCCTCTGGCCGCGGTTTTGGTCTGCTGCAACAGCCCATTCATGGCCTCGACGTAGGCATTGCTGCGGCCATCGAGCATGCCGCGCACCACGCCGTCGAAACGCTCCTTCAGGGTCTTGGCCAAGCGCTTGAACGGCTCCAGTCGGCAGCGCTGCGCCCACGACAGCCAAGATCGCAACGCTTCGCCCGCCTGCTGCGCGCAGTTGCTCGCCAGCGCCCCGGCATACACCTCCCGCAACGCCTGCTTCAGGCGCCAGGCCCGCGCGCTCTTCAGATTGGAGCGTTGCAGCCAATGCATCGACTCGGTCTGATTCCGACTCCAGCCCTTGGGGTTCTTGCGCATGCCCCACGTCAGCCCCTTGAGGACCTTCCGGTCGCTACCGCCCAAGGCCTCGCGCACGGCTGCCGGCTGGGCTCGCATTTCCTCCCGGCGCACCGCATCCATGGCCTCGGTCGCCAGGGCCACGACATGAAACCGGTCAAAGCTGATGGCCGCCTGCGGCAAGGCCTTGCCCACGCCCAGGGTGTAGGCCGCGCTCATGTCCATGCAGACGTGGGCCACCGCCGCCGGGTCGCCGCCATGCGCGACCAGATCCTTGGCAAAGGTGACGACGGTCTCGTGGTCTCGCCCCGGACAGGCAAACAGCAGACGCTTGGCTTCCAGGTCATGCACGACTGTGATGTATTCGTGTCCCTTCTTGACGCGGGTCTCGTCGATGCCGATCTGGCGGACCGGGCTCATATCGTCTTGGGCGCGAGCGGCCTTGATGTAGTGGCCGATGCGCGTCCACAGGCGCTTGGATGCCACACGCAGGAGATTGGCGGCTTGTGCCACCGGCAGTTCCCGGCACAACGAAAGGGCCAAGGCTTCAAACAGCAGGGTGAAGCCGCTGCCTTCGCGCGCCCAGGGCACGGCGACCTGGCTCACCTTGCCGCAGGCATCGCACTTCACGCGCGGCACATCGGCATGCAGCCAGGCTTCAAACTGGAAGAAGTCGAGATGGCGCCAGTCGCGTCGTGCCCGGTCGTGGATGCCTTGGTCGGCCGCGCCGCACTCCGGGCAGGCCAGTCGCCGGGCATGACACGAAACCTCGAAGTCGATGCGCCGCTTGGCGGCGTTGAGGTCAACCTTCTCGACCGCCCACGGCGCTTGCAGGCCCAGGGCGGTGGTGAACAGCATTTCTACGGGGTGATTCATGGCGCGCTCGCTCGGCTCTTCAAGCACCAATTAAGCCAGGCCCGTCATGTTTGCTGAAGTCCAGTTCCACACCGAACGGCATAGAGCAGCGCGGTCACCTTCATGACGGCAGAAATCCATCTGCCCGTCCAAATGCAGGGGCCTGGTTCGAATATTCTTATGGATGCAACTGATTAGATCCGAGCGCATCAATTTTCAGGGGGGTATTCACATGAAGCATTTGTTGGCAGTGATTGCCTTGGCGGTTGCGGTATCCGGTTGTGCACACTACGAACCCTCGATGCCCGCGGACTACAGAGGCCCCAAGGCGAACATCGTGGACACAAAGAAGTATTACAGTCGCAGCCACGTGGATCTGTTTTACCTGACACACGTAGACGGCAAGGAGATCGACAACGCCCGTTTCAAGACATTGAGAGAAAACAGTGGGCGCGGGTTCTCGATGGTCGCGATAACGGCTACAAACCCGATCCCGGCTAGGCCCGTTGTCCTGACCTTGAAGGCCAGGACCATGTATGGCGCTCCCATCCTGGAAATGGTCAATGCCATCTATCAGGTCAGCGGGGATGTGGCTTTTACGCCTGAGGCGGACAAGACCTATCAGGTCAATGGTGTGTTGGGAGAAGAGTACTCAGCAGTATGGCTAGAGGATGAGGGGACCCGTGCAGTCGTCGGAAAGAAAATCGAGGTAAATGGCTCCGCGAAGCTTGGAATTTTTGAAAAGTAGTCCGAGTTAATAATGGGGTCAGCCTCGATTTTCCACATGCAACCGCAGTCCCATGAAAACCCTCTACGCCCTCGTCGCATCCCCCTTCGCTGCCCATTTCCCCGACCTGTACCAGGAGTTGGGCATCGCGGCGGAGCGTTTCGACTCCGCCCGCAACCTTCACCGCGCCCTGAAAAAGCAGCGGCCTGACTTTTTCGTGGGCGAGTTCGTCTATGCCTGGGGCAATGACTACGCGGGCAACACGATTTCCAATCTGGATGTCACCCTGCGGACCCTTCAGGCCTTCGCGCCCCGGGCGAAGATCATCGTGGTCATGCAGCCCGGCGAGGAGGCCCACATCGGCAAGCTGCTGGCGTTGTTTGCCGTTCATGCCGTGTTGAAATACCCGATCGCCGAGGAACAGATGCGGGCCGCATTGCAAAGTCCGGCATGAGACGGCCCGCCGACGCTTTGTAATACCAAACCCAACCATCCATGATCCTCCGCCAATTCCAGATCGACGCCTTCGCCACCCGGCCCTTCCAGGGCAACCCGGCCGCCGTCTGCCCTCTCGAAGACTGGTTGCCTGACGCCCTGCTCCAGGCCATCGCCGAGAAGAACAACCTCTCCGAGACCGCCTTCTTCGTGCCCGTCCCGGGTGCGACCAAAGGCGATTGAAGGGGTCGGGCACGCCAAAACCGTCCCGGGCTAGTCCGACTCATTGAAGCCAATTATTTTTCCAACATCGGTCATCAAACCGTTGGCGGTGGTCTCATTCATGCCACCGGCCAGCATATGGTCGCGGCCCCCTTCCTCCAGGTTCAGGTAATAGGCCATATTCGAGGCCCGCATCCTGTCACGCGCATGATCGGCCTGTATGGCCTCGGACTTGGCGGTTCTTCCGGCGATGATGAAGTTCGTATCCACCGCGTTCTTGATGACGAAGCGGTGGATGTCCTCTGCGGAAAACTGCTGGCCGTTGGCATCGATGCCGGTCGGTGATACCCGGAAGCGTGAGGCCGTGCGCTGGGATTTCGGCCGTATCGGCAAGAACAGGAACCAGACGCAAATGGCCGTGACCACAATAAAGAAGGTAGCGAAACCAGCGGAGAGGTGCTGTGGTGGGGATAATGTCAGATAAAGCGCCGCAAGAAACGAACCTATGGCCGGCAGAATGATGGCTGCCCTGTGGGTTTCCCGGCCTGGCTCCACCACGAACTCCGTCCAGTCACCGTTCTTGGTTTTCGTATAGCTGCTGTTGGCCGGCTGGCTCCTTCGGGTTTTGATTTGGTAGACGAAATAGCCAATCAAGATGAGCAGAAACAGCATGTTCATGTCTTTCTCCTTGTTGAAAATACAGCGGGTTTGCCTTGGTATGTGGCGTGAATGGTTGCCCGAGAACTCATCTTGCTTCTGAGCGAATGACTTCCGTGCCAGCCGGCGGACGGTTCGCCGCGTCAAAGCCTGTGGCCGCCATGGCCGCCCACCAGCGAACGGCAATGGGCACGGCGTTGTAGCCCGAGCCCGCGCTCGGGTCCCGGTCCAGGTAGATGATCACGCGGTGGTGGCTGAGGATGGCCGCCGTCACCGCGCCCGAATACAGGTTCACGTCGAGAACGGCGTTTTCCTCCCCACCCATGTGGTCGGCATTGCCGCTGACCACCAGATGGCAGTCGATCAGATCGACCGGCCCTCTTACATCGAGATTGCGCTTGAGATGGGCGCGGACGGGAGCCGGCAGACGCTTGAGCCGGGCTTGTACGGCGGGATCGGTATCCAGGGTGGCTGGCAAATCGCCATAGCGGGTGCCGACATAGGAAATCAGCGCAGCCAGCTTGCCGGTCTTGCCGCAAGCCAGACCCGTGGCGGGGAAAAGGCCGGCCAGCAGGACGGCCGCAAGGACCGTCAAGCCCTTCATCGAGACGCTCCAGGGTAAGCCGCTGACGACGTCACTTCTTGCAGGCCTCTCCCAAGATTCCCGGTCCGCTGATGCAGTCCTTGTCGTTGATGTCGAACTCCAGCGTTGGGCCAATGCCAGTCGGGTTGGTGAGCATGATCTTCTTTCCTTCGACCTTGTATTTGTAGCCGCTCATGCTCATGCCGCCGTTGGTGACGGTGACGCTGTCGCCCTTGAATGTCCACTGGTTTCCGGAAACCTTGTCGATGTAGGTGCCGGAAACGCCGGAGCCGCAGCCACCCAGCGCCATGAGCGCCATCGATGTTGCAAATGCCATGAGTATGCGAATCCTGGTCATCTTCTGCTCCTGATCTGATTGGTTGAATCGGCCTTCCGCTCCTCGGTCTTTCCTCTTCCGCAGACGGGGGTGTCCGGCGGAAAAGATGCGTGGGAACACGGGACCTTACTCACGATTTGTGATCCGTCGGTGTCACTCGATAGCGAACCACGTTGCCGCCCGGCTCCTTGGTCAGGAATCCCGCAGTCGCCGGGTTGGGCAGTCCCGCCAGCAGCATGCCTGGCAACGCGATGACACTTGATGTCACGCTGTGTTTCATGGCTACCACCATCGCGTAGTTGAGTGAATGACTCATGTATCGGAAGTCCATCATTCACCGCAACTATCAATTGATAGCCATGGCCGCCAAAGCAGACGCCGCAGTACGGCCTCAACCCAATCCGTGGGGAACGTTCATGAACAGGCCGAGGACCGTGCCCATGACCATGACCGCCACATAGGCCGCCACCAGCACCGCCACCGTGAACAGAACGGCCTTGTCCTGGGGCACCTTCATCAATTTGGGCAGCCCCAGGTAAAGCAGGTAGGTGCCATAGAGGGCGGCCAACATGGCCACGATGCCCAACGCCGGCACCAGATTCAGGATGCCGGCGATCCAACTGGGCGTCGTGGCGTAGGCCGTGAGCTTGAGTGCCTGGGCAGGATTCTTCTCGCCATCGAAATGGGGTGCCATGGCGTCCACCGCCAGGGCGATCAGGTATACCCCCAGCAGGGTGAACACATAGGTCGCCACGCCTTGGCTCAGGGCCGTCATGACAGGTACCCGGTACATACCCGCGGATGGCACCCGCATCCCCAGCAGGGACAGCCCGATGATGGAGGCCACCGGGCCGATGGCGGCCAGGGGCAGGATGTATTCCCGATAGAGCATGGCAGTCGTGGTGTCTTCCCCGGCAATCGTGTCCCAGGTGCTCCCGGGCGTCATCAGAATGCCTTTCACGCGTTCCATCAGATTCATGCTTTCCCCTTGGGGCCAAGCGCGATCGTTCGCCGCGCGCCGGCCATCACATTAACGTCTCAATTATCGAACCCACCCTGGGCACTGCAACCTTCGATGGTCGGTTGCAGCCAAGAATAGTATCTGGCCGGTCGCGACTCATGGCTCGGACATCAGCAACAGCCGCACCAATTCGCCCTGGCGCCTTGTATTTGTCTTGCGGAAGATGGATGCCAGCCTGGTGCGGGCGGTGCCGTAGCTGATGTGCAACTGCTCGGCGGTGGCCCGCAGGCTTTCGCCTGTGGCGAGCAAGGATGCCAGCCTCGACTCGGCGGGGGTCAGCCCGTATGCGGCCCGCAGTCGCTCCGCTTGTGGCTGGGGAGATTCCTCGGGATCGTTGATCACGATGCACGTGGCGGGCTGCCAAAGTGACAGGGGCGAATCATGGGCCGGCGCCGGGGCCACCATCAGTCCAAAGGGACGCTTGCCCGAAGGACGTTCCACCTGCATGGCGCCGCCCAAGGACGGGCCATCTCGGCCACCCGCCTGTTCCAACAGGCCATGCAGTTTCAGCGCATCGCCGGCACGAGGCAGGCTCAAGCCATGCTTACTTAGGGCCAGACCATCCTGTTGCGCACACAGGGTTTCGGCCTTGCGGTTTGCATAAAGCACCTGATTTTTCCCGTCCAGCACGACGATGGCGTTGGCATGCCGGTCCAACAGATTGGTGGTGACCTGTTGCTTGGCGCCCAAGGTACCCATCCTGAACCCGATGTTCAGGGCCCGTTGGATATGCTTGTACAACACGCCAAAGCGCTCCAGATCGGCGGCCTCGTAACGGCCGGCCGCATGGCAGCGGTGCAGTGCGACCCCCGCCTGCACGGTGGGCGAGAGACTGACCGTAGCCACCATGCGGAAACGCATGTCCGTATAGTCACTTTGCCATGCGTAGTAGGGGTGGCGGTCCTTTTCCTGCTCGGTGATGACCATGGCATCATGCACGATGCCAGCATTTGCATGGGCGAACAGGAACTGGACCGTGGGATCCTGGGGTGCCATGAAGTCCAGGTATTCCTGGATCATCCGCGCGTCCAGATTGATGTAGTCGAAGGTGGGCAGGCTGACCTGGCCGGTACCATCCAGGACCCAAAACGAAGCGGCCTGACTATGGGTTGCGTCAGACAGCGACTGCAGGACGCGGACCCACAGGCTGGCGTCCATGACAGCATCGTAAATCATGCCGATCAGTCCCAGCAGTTGGTCATCCACACTGACGTCCTCCCAGATGGACGGTTCTACTGCCTATATGTTCACCGTCCCGAGCCGCTGACCGCATTCCGATTCCAGTCAATTGCGCGCGACAACCTACCTATCAGATCCTTATTTCACATAAACGGATCTGACGACGATACATTGTGGACAATTGAATGGGCCATTCAACCTCAGAGGGAACATATGGGCAAGAACATATGGGGACGATCCTTGGGGGTTTCCCGTGTATTGGCGAAGCGAAGGCGTACAGGCGTGGCGTGCGCGTTTCGCCTGGTCCTGTTTTCAATACCCCCGGCCCCGGACGCCGTTTACATCGTCAAAGGCGCGTTGCAAAAACAAGGCGCCTCGGTATGGATCGAGTATGAGAGCACCCACTAGCCAGTCTCGGAAACGATTCTCGAAAAGGACCAGAACCGCTCGCGTCAGGATCAACAGGGGGAATTCCCTGTTTGATCATGCTTCAGAACCTGATTCGGAACGCCACGCCGACCGGGCTGGATTGTTGTAGCCGCACATCGGCGCCGTCATGGTTCCAGGCATTGCTGTCCAGCATTTCCAGCTTCCAGCCAGGGTTGCCGACGGTCGGCTTGGCGACCATGCCGTAATGCGTCTGCCTCAGCATGGCCTTGATCTGTGCCAGCAAGACCCCCGCCTTGCTCGATGCGGATTCCGACACGTCGTCCCTGTCGGACAGGGGCGGAATGCTTGCGGACTCCACCTGATCGAGCGTCGTCCTGGCTTCCATGCCGCCGGCATAGGAGCGGGCGCCGTTGGCGGCCTTGGGGTTGCCTTTGGCCAGGCACGAACCCGGCAGCGCGGTCATGACCGCCATCCCCATGAGCATCGCCTTGCGTTTCATCCCAGTCTCCCGACAGAACGATCCGGATATTTATTTATAGCGGAATCTCAACGCACTGCGCAACCGGTAGGTGATAACACCCCGACACACCCGGCCACCCCCTTTGCCGCAAATGGCAATCCGGGATATAGGTGCGCCGCAGGATCGAGGCAAGCCGTGTCCGTTTCCGGACCGGCTGTTTTCCGACAACACTGAAGGAGCGCTCGGTGAGCTCGTATCGGGCGGTGTTCCAAAGAAGGGACGCCGAATCCGTACCTGCCACGGCGCCAGTGGCTTCGCAAAAGCGCGGTGCCTTCCGCAGCATGAATTGCCATTCTGCGGATAAGGCCTTCTGCTCACCCGCCCATCCGGCTCCAAGCAGCAAAAACGCTGGTTTTATTGGCCAGGTGAAGCCGTCGCCTTCCGGCCCACCAGTTGCACCGTCACCCTATCGCAGCTCCGTCCCGCCGGGTGCGCCAGCCAGAGGGCGTTGTTCCTGTCCAGGTACCCGGGCTCGTCTTCCTGGCCCGCCGACGACAGCGAGAAGGTGCCGCACAGTTCGAACTCACCCACCGTGGCCGGCCCCTGGACCCGGGACGGGGTGACGATGCGGTAGCCGTACTCCGCCCTGGTTTCCGGGTCCCGCATGGAATTCCCGCAGTAGGCGAACTTGCTGGTCTTCTGGAGTTCCGCCAGGGAAGGCGGCAGCTGGCCCAGGTCCTGGGCGTAGCGCTCGATGCAGCGCGAGAGTTCGCCCAGGTGCCGGGCCCGTTCCAGGTCGAAGGCATGCCTGCGGGCCTGCTGGGGGGAGCCGGCGGTCAGGAAGCCGAGGGCGATGCCCAGGACCACGATGCCCGCCACGGCCCAGCCGAAGCCCCGGAACACGCTCTGCCGGATGCCCTTGCGGTATTGGATCTTCCGGCGCTCCAGGAAGTAGAAGCCGAGGACGATGCCGGCGATGACCAGGATGGTGAGGGCCTTGAGCAGGAAGCGCGCCGTGACCTCCCCCTGCAGGAGCTTGAACAGGACGGTGATGAGGTCCCCGACGATGGTGGTGGAGGCCACCAGGAGCACCAGGTAGGTGAGCCACTTGGTGAGGCCGGATTCCACCCGGCCCTCGTCCGCCTGGAACCGGCGGAACCAGAAGCGCATGGCGGAGACGTAGAGGGGGAAGGCGATGACCAGGGAGGCGATGGCGTGGTGTATAGCACGGGTCGTGAACCAGTCGCCCTGGCCGTTGATCATGGACAGCGGATCGGGAAAAGCGTTGTCGATGACCTGGAAGAACAGGGTGCCCAGGGCGAAGGCGACGGTGCCCAGGAGAATGAAGGAGAAGAAGTTGATGACGATGTCCACGGTGGAGGACTTTCTGGCCAGAGTCGGCCGGTTCACTTCGCTGGGCAGGGGAATGCCCAGGGCGACCAGCCCGTCCCGGTAGGCCCCGTCCGCCTCCTCTTCCGACCAGCCCACCGCCAGAAGTTCTTCCTTGATCCCGGCCTTGGAGAGGCCCCCCTTGATCCGGCCCTGAACGTAATCGGCAAGTGGATTCATATTCGCGCACCCTCGCAATTGTGATTGTTCCGTATTTTCCAGCGACCCGGCCGCGACCAGGCCGCACCCGCGAGTCCCCTTGTGAGGCATTGCGGACGCGCCGGCCTGGCGCGGCATTCAACCGGGTTTTTACACGAAATTCCTCGCGCCGGTTATGACGGCGTGCAACACCCGGCGCTTACACCCAGACCATCCTGTAACACCCGCGCCGCAACCGGACATCGTTCCGATTCAGGCATTCCCCAGCCCGCGCAGGGCGCAATAACCAACGGGCATTGCGCCGCATGCCGGCACCACCCAGCATTCCGCCACGGCATGAAAATGTGGCCTGCCCCCCATTACTCGCCTAGCCTGCATAGAATAATTGGAGTCAGACCCCCGTTTTAACCTGGGCGCGACGCATCATTTCTTCGTATTAACCCTAAAGGGCCTGCCATGCCGACCTACCGCACCCCAAGTGTCCACGTCGAGGAAATCTCCGTCACACCCACTTCCGTGACGGAGGTGGAAACGGCCATCCCCGCCTTCGTCGGTTATACCCAGAAGGCCGTGGGCAAGGTGGCCCATGACCTGATTCTGCAGCCGACGAAGATTCATTCCCTCCAGGAATACGAGCGCCTGTTCGGCTTGCCGGCGGAAGACACCATCGCGCTGACCGTGAAGGACGCGCCCGGCGGCGGGTTCTCCGTGACCGCTTTCACCGAGCCCAAGCTGCGTTATCTGCTGTACTTCAGCGTCAGGATGTTGTTCGACAACGGCGGCAGCCAGTGTTGCATCGTTTCGGTGGGCACTTACCGGGCCAAGCCGGTCATCAATCTGCGCGGCGGCAAGAACGGCACGTCCCCGGTGGAAACCCGTTACGGCCTGAGGGACGGCCTGGATGCGCTGGCCAAGGCGGAAGAACCGACCCTGATCGTGATTCCCGAGGCGGTGTGCCTGCCCGCCCGCAGCTACGCCAGCCTGGTCCAGGCCGCCCTGGCCCAGTGCGGCAAGCTCCAGGACCGCTTTGCCATCCTGGACGCGCATGGCGGAGCGGCTTCCCTGAACGACGCGGACCTGTCACGCGTCCGGGGCCATTTCGGCACCGACCACCTCCAGTACGGCGCTGCCTACTACCCCTTCCTCAAGACCACCCTGAACCACTACGTCAACGATGGGGAAAGCAATGTCCTGGTCACCTACGGCAATACGACCGCCCCCCTCGGCACCTTCGCCACCCGCAACAAGGCGCTGCACCAGTTTGTGCGCGCAGCCCTGAATACCCATTACGTGACCCTGCCCCCCAGCGGCGCCGTCGCCGGCGTGTACGCCGCCACCGATGCACACCAGGGCGTGTGGAAGGCGCCCGCCAACGTGGCCCTGGCCGACGTCATCGAACCCACGGTGAAGCTGGACGATGCCCGCCAGGGCGACCTCAACGTGGATGCCGCCAGCGGCAAATCCATCAACGCCATCCGCAGCTTCGCAGGCAAGGGCACCGTCGTGTGGGGTGCCCGCACCCTGGCCGGCAACGACAACGAATGGCGTTACATCCCGGTGCGGCGCTTCTTCATCATGGTGGAGGAGTCGGTGCGGAAATCCACCCAGTGGGCGGTATTCGAGCCCAACGACGCCAACACCTGGGCCAGGTTGCGGGCCATGATCGATAACTACCTCACCCTGAAGTGGCGCGAGGGCGCCCTGCAGGGGACCACCGCCAAGGATGCATTTTTCGTGCGCTGCGGCCTGGGGACGACCATGACCGCCCTGGACGTCTCGGAAGGGCGCATCAACATCGAGATCGGCATGGCGGCGGTGCGGCCGGGCGAATTCATCATCCTGAAGGTCTCCCTGAAAGCCGCGGCGCCCAGCAATTGATAGGGGGCGGACCTGCGCCATGGTGCAGGTCGTGGTGGAACAGGAGGGGCCCGCCTCGAATTAATCTTCCGCCCTATGGAGCACACTTCCTCAGGCGCTTTTCATTTCCCCAGAAACTGCCGGACGGGAACCGGGTCACATGGTGGTTGAATCCGTCCTTGCCATCCCCAGGAGCCCGCCATGATCGACCTGTATTACTGGACCACCCCCAACGGCCACAAGATCACCCTGTTCCTGGAGGAGTGCGAACTGCCCTACCGGCTCATTCCGGTGAACATCGGCAAGGGTGAGCAGTTCCAGGTGGACTACCTGCGCATCTCGCCCAACGGCAAGATTCCCGCCATCGTGGACACGGCGCCCGCCGACGGCGGCGAGCCCCTGCCGATGTTCGAGTCCGGCGCCATCCTGCTCTACCTGGCGGAGAAGTCGGGCCGCTTCCTGCCGTCGGACCCGCGCGGCCGTTGGGAGGCGTTGGAATGGCTGTTCTGGCAGATGGCGGGCCTGGGGCCGATGGCCGGACAGAACCTCCACTTCACCCAATTCGCGCCGGAGCCCGTGCCCTATGCCATCGACCGCTACGTCAAGGAGACCGCGCGCCTTTACGGGGTTCTGAACCAGCGCCTGGCCGACCGGCCCTTCATCGCCGGCGAGTATTCCATCGCCGACATGGCCTGCTACCCATGGACCGTGCCCCATGAGCGCCAGCGCCAGAATCTGGACGACTTTCCCCACCTGAAGCGCTGGTTCGAGGCCATCGCCGCCCGCCCGGCCACCCGCCGCGCCTATGCCCGCGCCCAGGAGGCGAACCCTTCGCGCTGAAGCCCGTACAGGGCGGAAACGCGTAGCGCCTTCCGCCGCATGGAACACGCTTCCGGCGGATAACGCCTTCAGCTCCTTCACCCTACGGGGAAACCGCAGTGACAGACCCCGTTTCCATGTGGTGTACCCACATCTTGGCTTTCCCAGGACAATACGCTCATGCAAACCCCTCCCTCTTCACCTACCACCAGCGAGGCCACGCATGAAACGGCCTGGACCCTCGCCTTCCTCGCCTGGCTGATCGCCGCGGCCTCGACCCTCGGCGCCCTGTTCTTCAGCGAGGTGATGAAGCTGGCGCCCTGCGAGTTGTGCTGGTGGCAGCGCATCTTCATGTTTCCGCTGGTGCTGATCCTGCCGGCCGGCCTGTTCCCCCTCGACCCCCGGGTGACGCGCTATGCCCTGCCGCTGGCGCTGGTGGGCTGGGGCTTCGCGGTGTTCCATTGGTTGCTGGTCCTGGGCGTGATCCCGGAAAATATCCGCCCCTGCGTCAGGGGGGTGCCGTGCAGCGAGGTCACGATCTCGTGGCTGGGTTTCATCAACCTTCCGCTGCTGTCCGTCCTGGCCTTTTCCGCCATCATCGCGCTGCTGGCGCTGACCCACGTCAAGGTATCGAAATGAAGCAGAAGACCCTTTTCATCGTTTCCGCCGTCGTCCTGCTGCTGGCATTCGTGGCCGGCGCGCTGTTCTACACCAGCCACAAGGAGGAGACGGCCACCCAGTCCGTGGCCGGCCAGCAGGACCACCTGGTGCGCATTTATTCGCCCACCGAGGGGCCCGCCGACGCCAAGGTGGTGATCGTCGATTTCTTCGACCCCGCCTGCGGCACCTGCCGGGAGTTCTACCCGTTCGTCAGGCAATTGATACATGACCATCCCGGCCAGGTCCGCGTTGTCTTGCGGCACGCGCCGTTCCATGACGGCTCGGTGGAGGTGGTCAAGATCCTGGAAGCCGCGCGCCGGCAGGGGAAATACTTCGAAACCCTGGAGGCGCTTTTCGCCACCCAGCACGACTGGGTGCTGAATCACCGCGTGCAGGCGGACCGGGTCTGGGACGCCCTGGCCGGCGTCGGCCTGAATCTCGACCGAGTCCGGCAGGACATGAACGCGCCGGAGATCGCCGCCCGGATCGACCAGGATTTGGAGGACGCCAAGGCGCTCAACGTCACCATGACCCCGGAGTTCTTCGTCAACGGCCGCCCCATGCCGAGCTTCGGCTATGGGCAGTTGCAGGCACTTGTGGAAGAAGCGGTGGCCGAAACCTATCGCTGATTCATTCGGGGCCGACCCCTGGCAACGGGGTAGTAACAACAGGGACACCCCCCTTTTCTCTGCTCGATAAATTTCCTCGACCACACGATCAATTAGGCTTTTTTGACAGCGGTCCTTCCGGCCGCTAGCCTGCGCCGCTCTTGTTGATTCGTGCCCAGAGGAGAACACCATGAAAGTCGTCCTGACCACCCTGGCCGTCGGCCTGCTGTCCGCCACCGCCGCCCATGCCGCCACCCCCTACATGTCCGCCGATTGGGCCGCCCAGGCTTGCCAGACGTGGAACGCCACCCCTGCCCTGGCCAACGAGTTGGGCGTCAAGTGGATCAAGAACGACAAGGGCCGCGGCTACAAGATCATCCACATGTTCCGCACCGATTGCGGGGTGGACAGCAAGGTGGAGATCAAGATCGTGCCCCAGGATGGCAAGGCCCTGTGCACCTATGGCGGCAGAGTAGTTGATGCCAAGCTGGACTACGACGTGGATTACCAGATGCACGCCACCACCCAGGATTGGAAGTCAGACATGAACCCGGCCACCGCCATGATGTTCGGCAACTTGAAGTTCGACGGCCCGAAGCTCGAGGCCATGAGCGTGATGGGGCCGTTCAAGGGGTTCATGACCCTGGCCAGCAAGGTGCCCGGCGACGCTGCCTGCCCGTCCAGGTAAGCAATAATGAATGCAGTGAAAAGCCCGCTTCCAGCGGGCTTTTTTGTTTGACTGACAAGAATGACTAGGGTCATCGTGACCAAAGTCAAACCGTCAACCCGCGCTTCTCGCAGCACCAGGGTCTCGGGCATCGCCGCGTAGGTGGCCTTGTCCATCCAGGCCGGCCGTTGCGGACGCACCCAAGCCACCACATGATCCTTCGTGCCCAGGTGCCGACCCCGGCGGAAATCGGTCTGTCGCAGTTGATGTTGCCGAACCACGATAGACAACGCCTTGCCGGATCAGCCAAACCAACAGGAAATAACCGGAGAAATAGCGGTCGGCGATCACCACATCACCCGGCCGCAAACGCGGGGCAAGCTGCCGCAGAAGCGCAGTCTCCCCGGTTCCCTTGCCCTCGCAAGACCCCGTTGCCCACTCCAACACGGCGCCACACGATAACGAGATGATGGTCACCAAACGCACTAACGGAAATCCCAGGCCAGGCCGCTGGGGCCGGCTTTGAGGGAACTTGGCTTGATTCTCCGGTGTGTCGGGCATGGACAGCGTCGTGCCATCAATGAGCTTGACCTCACGGCCTCGCCAGCGCCAAACCTCGGGCTGGGCGGCGCGCACCGTTCCCCCACTTCTCGCCCAATCCGCTCAATCAGGCCCAAGGCAAGCCGTGCCCGCCCTTGCAATAAGGCCCGTTGTTCAAGCTGCAAGGTCGCTGCCCCAGTGCCACACGCTGGCTGACTCCACGCGCAACCGCATCCTGACAACTGTGGTCCGCTCCAAGCACTTGTTCGATGAACAACAGTAAGGTTTGCAGTGGACCATAGATGCGCTCACGGTAGTTTCCCGTTTCTTCCTCAACCCACTGCAACAGGGTTTTTTGCGGAACGACCCGTGCCAGCGCGGTGCCTGCTCCTTGGGCAAATCGTCCACAAAACGCTTTACTTGCCCAGCAAGCATGGGCTTCTTGATACATCCATTTGGACTGACCCTCCTGCGTTATACAACACGGTTTCGTCACCTGTATCGTAACGCTGGAGTTCGTCAGTTCACCTCTATCTAATTGTTCAATATGATATTCTCTAAAGATAGTGCAGGCCCTTATTTATCTATTGTTGATACCACCCGTCAGAACCTGATTCGGAACGCCACGCCGACCGGCTTGCACTGCCGTATTCGGATATCGCCGTCGTCACGGTTCCAGGCATTGCCTTCCAGCATCTCCAGCTTCCATCCCGGGTTGTCGGCGATCGGTTTGGCGACCATGCCGTAATGCGACTGCCTCAACAGGGATTTGATCTGCGCGAGCAATCTCCCCGCCTTGCTCGAAGCGGATTCCACCGCGCCGGTCTCGTCGGACAGGGGCGGCAGCATTCCGGTCTCCACCTGATCGATAGTTGCCTGTGCTTCCAGGCCGCCTGCGTAGGAGTGGGCGCCGCCGACGGCCTTGGCGTTGCTCTTTGCAATCGACCAACCCGGCAGCCCCGTCATGACCGCCATTCCCATGAGCATCGCCTTGCGTTTCATCTCTGCCTCCTGATGCGCCGTACCGGACAATTTATTTATAGCGGAGGCATTTCCGTTTTTCCCCATCGCTTTACGCTTACACCCCGACACACTCTGTAACCCCTTGGCCGCATTCGGACATCCCTCCGATACACGCGCTCCCCACACTGCGAGTCATGCCGTGCCCGATTCCGGACCGGCTGTTTTCTCAACGACTCTGAAGGAGATCACGATGAGCATGATTCAAAAACTGTTCAGCAAACGCGCCCTGATGGTGGGCCTGATCGCCGGGTCCGGCGTCCTGGCGGCATCCACTTTCGCGATGTCGAACGGCGGCGACGGCCAGCCCGGCTGTGCGGCCCGCCACGGCCAGACGGTCCAGTCCCAGCGGGAGGCGTTTCGCGCCAGGCACCTAGCCGACCTGAAGGACAATCTCAAGCTGCAGCCCCAACAGGAAGCGGCCTGGCAGGCCTTCGCCGATGCCGCCGCGCCGGTTAGGGGACCGATGGGCAATGCGGACCGGCAGGCCCGGCGGGACGAGATCCGGCAACTGAATACGCCCCAGCGCCTGGACAAGATGCTGGCCCGGGCCGACCAGCGCCACACCTATATGGTCCAGCGTGCCGAGGCGGTGAAGCGGTTCTACGCCCAACTTAGCCCCGAGCAGCAAAGCGTGTTCGATGCCGAGGCCATGCCTTTCCGCCACGGCCGTCACGGCGGGCATCACCATCACGGCGACCACCATCAGCAATCCTGAGCGGTCTTACGTACATGGGCGGGCGACCGCCCATTTTTATTGCCTGCCCGCCTTGTGCATAGGGATGGGGGGCCCGAGCCGTACGCTATTTACCGAGCCGTACGCTATTTATCAAGTGATAAGGCCAGGGGAGCACGGCCAGAAGCCGATACACCACCCCCCATCGTCCCTCGGCAGCCTCGAACCAAGACAGGAGGACGAGATGAAGCGTATGGCGGTATTCACGACGACCCTAGACTTGGCGTCTTTGGCGAACTTCGCTATGGCCGCCGCTGATCAGTTGCCGGGGGTCTACGACGGAAAGCTCAGCGAGTCGGATGGCTATCCCGGCGGGAAGGGAGATCCCTTCGTGGTCACGATCGGAAAGAAGGAGATCTATGGCGGATCCATGACTTTCGGCATCGATAACGTGGATCCGATCCTGTTCGAAACCAGGACCGTGGACAAACAACTCCAGCCCGGGCAAAGGACGGTCAAGCTGGTCAGCCCGGGGAGATCGGAACAGGATGTTGAAATCGAAATCGTCTTCATGAAGCTGGGGGCGGGCGGCAAACCGGTGTTCCTGAAGATGATGCGCACCAAACCCCAGAAACATACCCAGAAGTCCATAGCCTGCGGCAACCTGGTCGGGAAGTAGTTGGCGGATCGAGGGTAGTGCAGGCGTTGGCCTCACTACCCACTATGCCGGACGACCAACAGGTGCCCGGTGCCAAGTATCACCGTTGCCAGGCCCCACGCGTCGTAGACACCATTGGGCACGAGGGTTCCGGCGTGGTCAGACTCGGATTCTTCCAGCCTGCCCCATGCGTTAAAAGGACCCCTTTAGGATGTGACGGAAGTCGCTGCCAACGGGCGCATTTCAGTGCAAGATATTATGGTTCTTGCCACACGGCCAACGGCGGTTTTGAACCATCGCCACGGCATCCAACACCATCCAACACCATCGACAGGAGAACAACCATGGGCTTATTTGATGATGCCATCGGCAATGTGATGAACAACCTGGGGGGCGGGTCGAACGCCCAGGGCGGCAATCCCATTTTGCAGATGGTCATGGGCCTGATCCAGCAGCACGGCGGGCTGGGCGGCCTGGTGGACATGCTGGCCCGGAACGGCCTGGGCCAGCAGGCGGCCTCCTGGGTGGGCACCGGCGCCAATGCGCCCGTGACCGCCCAGCAGATCAGCCAGGCCCTGGGCAGCGGTCCCCTGGCGGCCTTGGCCGGACAATTCGGCATTGACCCCCAGACCCTGAGCGGCCATCTCGCCCGGTATCTGCCCGAGGTGGTGAACCATCTCACTCCCGAGGGCAAGCTGCCGGGCAATGCCAACAGCAGCGATCTGTTGGAAAATGGCCTGACCGCCCTGGCCGGCAAGCTGTTCGGCTGATCGCGTCCTTTCCGGAGAGCCCCCATGCGCAAAACCACAGCCACTTCCCTTCTAGCCCTGAGCCTGCTCTTCATGTTGCCGGCCTCGGCCCAGGCTGGCTGGCTGGATGACCTGAAAAAGAAATTTGGGGAAATGCAATCCTCCCCCACCACCACCTCGACCGTCGGCACAGCCGTTTCCGCCGCCCTGAGCGACGAGGACGTGGTCAAGGGCCTGAAGGAGGCCTTGTCCAAGGGCGCCCAGCAGGCCGTGGCCAATCTGGGCAAGGACGGCGGCTTCCTCGACAATCTGGACGTCAAGATTCCACTGCCGGACGAACTGAAGCGGGTGGAGAAGCTGCTGCGCGGCCTGGGCCAGGACAAGTACGCGGACCAGTTCGTGGCCACCCTCAACCACGCGGCGGAAAAGGCGGTGCCGGAAGCGGCGTCCATCTTCGCGGATTCCATTTCACAGATGTCGCTGGCGGACGCCAAGTCCATCCTCAAGGGGCCGGACGACGCGGCCACCCAGTATTTCCGCAAAACCAGCGAGGCCCGGCTGAAGGAGCGCTTCCTGCCCATCGTTCAGGCCGCCACCGACCAGGCCGGTGTCACCTCCTCCTACAAGAAGCTGATCCAGAAAGCCGGACCCACGGTCCAGCTCCTGGGCGTGCAGCCCACCGATCTGGACAGCTACGTTGAAGGCAAGGCCGTGGACGGGCTGTTCAAGCGTATCGCCGCCGAGGAGAAGCGCATTCGCGAGGACCCGGTGGCGCGCACCACGGACCTGCTCAAGAAGGTATTCGGATCCCTAGGCAAGTAAGCCAGGTGGCCTCCATGTCCCCGCGCATCGCCCGTCCCGCGCGGATTGCGCTATCCGGAACACGATCATGATGGAACATCAGCTGGTCAGCCTGTCCGCCGTGATCGCCCTGGGCACCTTCGCCCAGTGGCTGGGCTGGCGCCTGGGATTTCCCTCGATCCTGCTGCTGCTGCTGTTCGGCATCCTGGCGGGGCCGGTGGGCGGCCTGATCAAGCCTACTGAGATGCTGGGCGGCCTGCTCTATCCAGTGGTATCCCTGGCGGTGGCCCTGATCCTGTTCGAGGGAGGGCTGAGCCTGTCGGTGAAGGAGTTCCGCGCGGTGGGGAGCATCGTCGCCCGGCTGGTGAGCGTGGGGATGCTGGTCACCTGGGGGCTGACCCTGCTGGCGGCCCATTGGCTGCTGGGCCTGGACTGGCCCATGGCGGTGCTGCTGGGGGCGGTTCTGGTGGTATCCGGCCCCACGGTCATCGTGCCCATGCTGAACCACATCCGCCCCAGCGGCGCCAGCGGGCCGGTCCTCAAGTGGGAGGGCATCGTCATCGACCCGTTGGGCGCAGTGCTGGCGGTGCTGGTGTTCGAGACCGTGGTGGCGGGGCAGGCAACCTGGACGGGGATCGCCGCCAGCCTGGGCATGACGGCAGGCACCGGCGCGCTGCTGGGCCTGGCCGGGGCGGCGGGCATGGTGCTCATGCTCAAGCGGGAATGGCTGCCGGACGCCCTCCACGTGCCGATGATGGTGTCCCTGGTGGTGGTGGTGTACACCGCCGCCGACCATGTGCGCCCCGAATCGGGCCTATTGGCGGTGACGGTGCTGGGCTTCGCCATGGCCAACCAGAAATACGTGCCAGTGCAGCACATCGTGGAGTTCAAGGAGAACCTGCGCATGATGCTGATCGCCGGCATCTTCATCCTGCTGGCGGCCAATCTGAAGGGCTCCGACCTGCTGTCCCTGGGCTTCGGCAGCCTGGGCTTCCTGGCCGCGCTGCTGCTGGTGGTCCGTCCGGCGGCGGTGTTCGCCGCCACCCTGGGCAGCCGGCTGGATCTGCGCGAAAAACTGTTCATGTCCTGGCTGGCGCCGCGGGGCATCGTCGCGGCGGCGGTGGCCTCGGTGTTCGCCCTGCGCCTCGAGGCATTGGGCTATCCGGGGTCCGACCGGATGGTGGCCATCACCTTCTTCGTCATTATCGGCACGGTGGTGGTCTATAGCCTGACCTCGCCCATCCTGGCCCGGCGCCTGGGCCTGACCAAGACCGGTGCGGACGGGGTGCTGGTTCTGGGTGGCCAGCCCTGGGTGCGGGCCATGGCCAAGTCGCTGAATGAGGAGCACGTGCCGGTGATGCTGGTGGACGACAACTGGCACAACGTGCGCCAGGCGCGCATGGCCGGCATTCCGGCCTTTTACGCCAACGTCTATGCCGACTCGGTGCTGGAGCGGGTGGAACTGGGCGGCATCGGCCGGCTGCTGGCCATGACCGGCAACGACGACGTCAATTCCCTGGTGGCCCTGCATTTCACCTCCCTGTTCGGCCGCAACCAGATCTACCAGCTGGCCCCGGAGGAACAGAAGCTGAGCGGCAACGTCTCCAGCCATCTGCGCGGACGTTCCCTGTTCGGCGAGGACCTGACCCATACCGAGCTGAGCCGGCGGTTCTACGGCGGCTGGATATTCAAGAAGACCCGGGTGACCGAGAGCTTCGACTACGAGGCCTTCCTGGCCCGCCATCAGGGCCAGGTGGTGCCCTTGTTCCTGATCGGCGAAGGGCGGCTCCAGGTGCTGGCCGCCGGCGGCGGCGCGAAGCCCGGTCCGGGCCAGACCCTGATCAGCCTGGCCAAGCCCCTCCCGGAGACGAATGGCAAGGCCGCCGACCAGCCTGATGACGCGGGGCAAAGGCCCGGCATCGACCCCTCCCCATGACCCCACCCGAGCAGGCAGCGCAAACCATGATATCGACCGCCGTTGACCGCGCCGCCTGGATCATCGCGGCGGTTTCCCTGTTCCTGGTACTCCAGCTCCACCTGCTGCCGGCCCTGCTGGCGGGGCTGCTGGTCTACGAGCTGGTGCACCTGACCGCGCCCCTGCTGGCCAGCAAGCTTTCCCACCAGCGGGCCAGACTGGTGGTGGCGTTTTTCTTCGCCGTCCTGGTGGTCGGCGCGGTGGCCCTGGCCCTGACCCTGGCCATCGGCTTTTTCGGCGATGGCGGCAGGCTTGCGGCCCTGGCCACCCGGATGGCGGAAATTCTGGAGAGCTCGCGCCAATCCCTGCCTGGCTGGCTGATCGCCTACATCCCCGGCAGCGTCGAGGAATTGAGGGGGCTGTTGGTCGCCTGGCTGCGTGAACACGGCGGCGAGTTGCAGATCATCGGCAAAGAAGCGGGTCTCACCCTGGCCCATGTGCTGGTGGGACTGGTGATCGGCGCCATCGTCGCTGTCCAGGCGACGGTCCGGATCACCGTGCCACGCCCCCTTGCGGCGGCCCTGGCGCAACGCGCGACCCGCCTGGCCAAGGCGTTCCGGGGGATCGTCTTCGCCCAGGTCCGCATCTCCCTGATCAACACGACTTTTACCGCCATCTACCTGTGGGCGGTGCTGCCCGCATTCGGCGTTCACTTGCCCCTCACCAAAACCCTGATCGCGCTGACCTTCGTGGCCGGCCTGTTGCCGGTCATCGGCAACCTGATCTCCAACAGCGTGATCGTGGTGGTGAGCCTGGCCCATTCCCCGCAGGTGGCGCTGGCCTCCCTGGCATTCCTGATTCTGGTCCACAAGTTCGAATACTTCCTCAACGCCCGCATCGTCGGCGGCCAGATTTCCGCCAGGGTCTGGGAGCTGCTGCTGGCCATGCTGGTGATGGAGGCGGCCTTCGGGCTGGCCGGGGTCATCGCCGCGCCGATCTTCTACGCCTACGTCAAGGCGGAACTGAAGGCGGCCGGTCTGGTGTAAGCCCGATGGGGCCTTTTTCAACGCGCGGATCGCCCTGGGACCCGGCCGCATTGCCTATACTTGAGGCCCTTCCCGGCCGGTCCGGCCGGGATGCAATGAAGAACCAAGGGTATAGAACATGAGCAATCTGCATTTCATAGGCGGCGAAAAAGGCGGCGTCGGCAAATCGCTGCTGTCCCGCGTGCTGGCCCAGTACATGATCGACCACGAAACGCCGTTCCTCGGCTTCGACACCGACAAATCCCACGGCTCCCTGCTGCGCTTCTACGCCGATTTCACTTCGCCCACCGTCATCGACCAGTACGAGAGCCTGGACCGCATCATCGAGAGCGCGGCCGAGGCGCCGGAACGCCGCATCCTGGTCGACCTCGCCGCCCAGACCCACCAGTTCCTGGTGCGGTGGATCGAGGACTCCGGTCTGCTGGAACTCATCGACGAACTGGGGCTGACCCTGAACTACTGGCATGTGATGGATTCCGGCCAGGACTCCGTGGACCTGCTGCGCCAACTCCTGGACCAGTTCGGCGGACGGCTCAACCTCATCCTGGCGCTCAACGAGGTCCGCGGCGACCGCTTCGACCTGCTCGATGCCTCCGGACAGCGCGGCCGCGCGGAAGGCCTCGGCGCCAGGGTGGTGTCCATCCCCCGCCTGCAGGACACGACGATGCAGAAGATCGACGGCCACAGCCTGAGCTTCTGGGCCGCCGTCAACAACGCCGACAAGGCGGGCACCGGCCTGGGCCTGCTGGAGCGGCAGCGCATCAAAGTATGGCTGAAGAAGTCCTACGAGAATCTCGGCAGGCTCGACATCTAGGGCTGGCGTCGCGCCGGGACAGGGTGGCCAGGCCTGGGCGGGAACCCGGCCACTGGGCGGGCGCGCCATGACCGAACCCTCACCTCACGAAGGCACTACTGCCGGCGATTCCCTGGAGGAGGCGACCCACATTCCTCCCCCGAAGTCGGCCTGGTGGCGCGACTGGCGGGTGATGGTGCCGGTATGGCTGATGATCGTCACCCTGGCGGGCCTGGGGCTGCACTACCACGTCGACGCGCGGGTGATCGCCGGCAGCCTGTTCGTGTTCGGCCTGGTGTCCAACGCCTTCGCCTGGCTTCTGGGCATCGTCGCCCTGGTACCGCTGGTGGGGCCGCTGGTGGTGAAGGTGCTGTCCATCGGCTTCATCTGGCTGCTCAACGGCGTGGGCTATCTGGTGTCCTTCATCGCCATCCGGCGCGGCTATTCCCGGGACGTGCTGACCTATCGCGGCCTGACGGTGGCCGTCATCATCGGCATCGTCATCGGCTACGTGCTGGGCAAGATCATATGACCGGCCGCATGGCCGCCGCAGCGGCCTTTCCCTGGCCATGCGGCTGGGACAAACGGTGGGAACCGGCCGCTGCACGATCCCATCCACCGACACGATGACGCAGCACCCCGTTCCAAACGGCACTGTTTACCCTTCATTCAGACGAGGACACCATGCTCCGCCCCCACACTCAAGCCCCGGACTTCACCGCTCCCGACCAGCACGGCGACCCGATCCGCCTCGCGGACTTCCGGGGCGGCAGGAACGTCATCCTGTATTTCTACCCCAAGGATGACACCCCCGGCTGCACCATTGAGGCCAACCAGTTCACCGCTCTGGCCGGCGAATTCGCCAAGCTGGACACCGTGGTGATCGGCGTAAGCCGGGATTCCTGCGCGAGCCACCAGGCCTTCATCACCAAACACGGCATCGGCGTGGACCTGCTGTGCGACGCCGACGGCGAGTTGTGCCGACTGTATGGGGTCTGGCAGGAGAAGGAGAAGAACGGCGTGAGGAGCATGGGCATCGTGCGTTCCACATTCCTCATCGGCAAGCAAGGAGAATTGGCGGACGTCGCCTACGGCGTCACCGCGGACGGCCATGCCCAGGCCATGCTGGAGAAGATCCGCCAGATGCCGGGATAGGCGTCGCCGGACGACTGGAAGCCGGCGCTGCCGGCCGGTCGCCCACCCCGCCCTGAACCGGGACGAACAAAGGTACCCGGAATAGAGTGTGGAACGCTCGGAGCTACATCCATCATTGTCAATAGCACCAGATGTTGAAACTTGGCCGGCGGCAAACGACCCACTCCAGACATCCAGCCTTCCAAGACTTGACGGTCAGCTATCTTGGTGGTTAAGCCGCCATTGGCATGAGGATCGCAGTTGCAGGCAGGCCTTAGACAGGCACGAACTGGTAGAGTGGATCATGTTTGGTGTGTTGTCAGTGCTTACGAGCCTTTACGTGTCGCGTAATACTGCGCGATGGCCGGAAGCGCGGCGGTGCGGTCCATGTATGCCTTGAGCATGGGCGCCTCGGCATCGACCAAACCGCTTGGAATGTGATCCAGTACCCCTGAGCTGAACCAGCGCAGCATCACGAAGGCCTTCAGGTCGGCGATGGTCAGACGGTTGTCCGCAAAATACTCGCCGCCATGGGCTTCGAGCTGTTTCTGAAGCCACCGCAAGTATCGGGGAAATGGGTCAGTCGCCAGGGCTTCTCGGGCACTCTTCAGGGCATCACCCGTCATCCCGAAGGTGGCCCCAAGCTTAAAATTGAGGTCTTCCAGCGCGCTCATGACCTCGTCGCACAATAGGGCCTGAAATTCGTCTGTGGGATACAGGCCGGCCAGTTTCCCAACATAGCGCGTAATCGCATCACTCTGAGTGACCTGCACCTCGTTCACGAGCAGGGTCGGCACTTGATTGAGCGGGGTTGTCTTGCGGATTTCGGCGAAATCCTTGGACGCAAACCGATGGTCCTCAAACGCAATGCCGCCAATATGCATGGCCAGTCGTGCCGGCTCCGCCCTCCCACCGTCGAAATCGAAATAGGTCAGCTTCAGCTTGTTCATGTCTCATCCTTCTTGGGAACAATTAGGAGCATCTAAACTAGATGCCGTTTGGGCGCCGCCATTTGGGACAATAATACGTATCTGGTATCTGATAGGTATGGATAGTCGAAAGCGAGCAGCTGAAATGGCCGCCGACCCGCCGACCACCTGACTGTAGTGGGGGCAGCTTCCGGGGGTACACCAGCCTTCCAGGACAACAACATTCAGGCTTGGCCAATGACAGTTCCTAACCGGTTGCTGTCCCCACGAGATCAACACTGCATTCCAACTTTCGGATGTGACGTGTAAGTATCGTACCGGTTCCCTTTTTCTACAGTGGATGCCGGATACACAAAAAATGCCGGCGCCCCTTTTGGGGGTGCCGGCACCTGTAGCGTTCCCCTAGAAGCGGACCGCTGGCGTCTCGATCTTGAGTCCGTTGCCGCGAGCATTCATGTAGAGCTCCATCAGCGCGAATTCCTCGGTGCCCACGGGCTGCTCTTCGGCCCGGATGGACTTGTAGCACTGGTTGATCCGGGTCTGGGTGCCGACCACTTTCTGGTTGGCCAGACGATAGGTGGGGAACCCGTTGGTCTGGCCCTGGGACAGGGTCTGAGCCCGGAGCAACTGCCCCGGATGGTCGTCATGGCAGAGGTTGCACGCCATATTGAGCTGGCCAGCGCGCGTCTCGAACAGCTGCTTGCCCTGCTCGTAGAAGGGCGCCATGGCGCCGCCGGTCTGCACGTTGACCACCTGGCCGTGGGCCAGATTGCGCACGAAGGCCTCCAGCGCCAGGGCTTCGTCGCTCTCGTACTTGAGCGGCGCGTTGCCCAGCCGTTCGGCCCACTCGTTGAGGATGCGCTGCTGCAGTGTGATGGGGCGATGGGTCTTGGCATCCAGCACGGGATACCGGGCGATGTGTTTCGGCACGAGCTTCTTGCCGCCCTCGCCGTGGCAGGTCGAACAGGATTTTCCGTTCTGGCCCTGGGCGGAGAACATGGCGGCACCCTTGGCCACCGCCTCCATGCCCTGGTTCTGGAAGTCGTCGTCCTGCATCGCCTTGGTTTCCTTCTTGAGCAGGGTGTAGCCGGAGAACACATCGGCGGAAAACGCGCTGGCGCAGGAAAGGGCGGCGGCCAGGCCGGCGCCCAGGATCATGGCTGTCTTCAGTTTCATCTTGGTCCCCTCACTTGAGCGTCATCAGATAGGCCACCACATCCTCCACCTCTTGCGCGGTGAGGATGGTCCGGCCCTGGAATTTCTTGGCCACCTGCTTCAGCTCGGCGGGGTTCTTGTACATGGGGGGCATCAGGCTGTTGGGATACATTTCCTGGATGTTGACAATGCGCATGCGGATATCGCCCTCGCTGTAGCGGCTAGCCAACCCTTCCAGGGATGGACCGACCTGGCCATGGAATTCCTCTTCGGGGATGGGCAGCTCATGGCAGGCCAGGCAGTTGCCCTTGGACTGGGCAATGGCCAGCTTCCGGCCTCGCGCGGGGTCGCCTTTCAGGCCGCCGAGGGGTTCCTGGATGGCATAGTCCTTGGCGGTCCAGGACTGGTACGGCTCGATGGCGGCATCGTCAGCCGCGGCCGCCATGGGGGGGATGGCGCACACGCCAATCGCCACGAGCAAAATCTTTCTTATCATCGTCAGTCTCCTTGCAGCTGGGTTGAGGGTCATGCGCCGGGGCCGGTGGTTTGGTTACCCATTGGGTGCGCAAGCTAACACCGTCGGGTTGCCGTAACGATGGTAATTTCGTATGTTAGGTACGTCTTACCCAGCCTTCCCCAATCAATAGGACTAGTGACTGTCAGAGCGATAGCGCACGATCGGGCCACCCACCGGAATCGCCGGCCAGGGCCATCTCAGGTCGGCGGCGTGAGACAACCGTCCAAGACGACGTGACCAATAAAATTTATTACGCACCCGGTTCCAATACTTGCTGCCGGATTCCTCGCCGGCTGTTCGGATTAGTGATGGCCGGGTCTGTGAAGATCAAGAGAACGCGGGGCAGACCTTGATATTGTTCGGCTCGGGCAATGCCCAAGGTTGTTGATCGCCACCATTCATCATTCAAACAACGGAGACAGATATGACCGAGAAATGGGTGTATGCCTTCCCGGAAGGCGACGGCAAGAACAAGAAACTGCTAGGGGGCAAGGGCGCCAATCTGTGCGAGATGACCCAGATCGGTCTCAATGTGCCGCCGGGCTTCGTCATCTCCACCGAGGCCTGCCTGGCCTACCTGGAACAGGGCAATCTGCCGGAAGGCGTGATGGCCCAGGTGCGCACCCACCTGGCCGCCCTGGAGCGGCAGACCGGCAAGACCTTCGGCGGGCGCGACAACCCGCTTCTGGTGTCGGTGCGTTCCGGCTCCGCCATGTCCATGCCGGGCATGATGGACACCATCCTCAACCTGGGCCTCAACGCCGACACCCTGCAGGGGCTGATCCGCCAGACCGGCAACGAGCGCTTCGGCTACGACGCCTACCGCCGCTTCGTGCAGCTGTTCGGCAAGGTGGCCCTGGGTGTGCCGGACGAGGAGTTCGACGCCGAGTTCGAGGCGGTCAAGCAGAACGCCGGGGTGAAGCATGACGTGGGCCTGTCCGCCACCGACCTGACCGACATCGCCGAGCGCTTCCTGGAGGTGGTGCGGCGCGTCACCGGCAAGCCCTTCCCGGACGATCCCTACGAGCAGCTGGAGATCGCCATCCGGGCGGTGTTCAATTCCTGGAGCGGCAAGCGGGCGGTGGATTACCGGCGCGAGTTCAAGATCACCCCGGACATGGCCAACGGCACGGCGGTGAACGTGGTGACCATGGTGTTCGGCAACATGGGCGACGAGGGCGACGACTACTCCGCCACCGGCGTCGGCTTCACCCGCGATCCCGGCACCGGCGAAAACGTGATGTTCGGCGAGTACCTGGTCAACGCCCAGGGCGAGGACGTGGTGGCCGGCATCCGCACGCCCAAGCCGGTGGCCGCCCTGGAGACGGAACGGCCGGACCTGTTCCGGCAACTGGTGGCCCTGCGCGACAGCCTGGAGAACCACTACAAGGAAGTGCAGGACTACGAGTACACCATCGAAAAGGGTGTCCTCTACTGCCTGCAAACCCGCAACGGCAAGATGAACGCCACCGCCCTGGTGCGCAGTTCGGTGGAGATGGTGGCGGAGGGCCTCATCGACAAACGCCAGGCCCTGCTGCGCATCCAGCCAGAGATCCTGGAACAGCTGCTGTTCCCACGCCTGGACCCCAAGACCCAGGCCAAGGCGGTGGCCCAGGGCCTGCCCGCCTCGCCCGGCGCGGCTTCCGGCATCGCCGTGTTCGACGCCGACCGGGCCGAAAAGATGGGTCGCACCGGCGAGAAGGTCATCCTGGTGCGGGAGGAGACCAAACCGGAGGACATCCACGGCTTCTTCGCCTCCCAGGGCATCCTCACCAGCCGGGGCGGCAAGACTTCCCACGCCGCTGTGGTGGCCCGGGGCATGGGCAAGCCCTGCGTGGCCGGTGCCGAGGGCATCCACGTGGACGTGCACACGCGCCAGGCGGTGGTCGGCGATCAGGTGTTCGGCGAGGGCGCGGTGATCACCATCGACGGCACCACCGGCAAGGTCTACATCGGCGAGGTGGCCATGATCGAGGCGGACTTCACGCCGGAACTCGGTACCCTGCTGTCCTGGGCCGACGAGGTGGCGCGGCTCCAGGTGATGGCCAACGCCGACACCCCCCACGATGCCGAACGGGCCCTGAAGTTCGGCGCCATGGGCATCGGCCTGTGCCGCACCGAACGCATGTTCAACGCCGTGGAGCGCCTGCCCATCGTGGTGGAGATGATCGTCGCCGAGACCCCGGCCGACCGCCAGGTGGCCCTGAACCGCCTGCTGCCCATCCAGCGCGAGGATTTCAAGGGCATCTTCAAGGCCATGGCGCCGCGTCCGGTCACCATCCGTCTGCTGGACCCGCCGATCCACGAATTCCTGCCCACCGCCGACCAGCTGGTGGAGGAACTGGAGCAACTGCGCGTCCTGCGCGACACGGTGCGCGGCATGCAGGTGCTGCACGACGCGGTGGACTTCATCTACCGCACCCGCAACGTCCATCCCCAGGTGCAGTTGCCCGCCGACCCGGCCCTGGTGGACGAGGCTGTGCTGAAGAAGGAGACCATGCTCAGGAAGGTGCGCGCACTGTTCGAGGTGAACCCCATGCTGGGCCATCGCGGCGTGCGCCTGGGCCTGACCTATCCGGAGATCTATTCCATGCAGATCCGCGCCGTGCTGGAGGCCGCCGCCGAATGCCAGAAGGAGGGCATCGAGGTTCACCCCGAGATCATGGTGCCCCAGGTCTGCACCGCCCAGGAACTGAAGAAGGTCAAGGGCTGGGTGGAGACCATCCGCGCCGAGGTGGAGGCTGCCCACGGCGTGAAGCTGAGCTTCAAGTTCGGCTCCATGCTGGAGGTGGTGCGTGCCTGCATGCGCGCCGAGAACCTGGCCGAGGAGGCCGAGTTTTTCTCGTTCGGCACCAACGACCTGACCCAGGCCGCCTTCTCCTTTTCCCGGGAGGACGCCGAGAACAAGTTCCTGCCCATGTACAACCAGAACCGGATCCTCCAGGACAACCCGTTCGAGGTGCTGGACGTGAAGGGCGTCGGCCGGCTAATGGAATTGGCGGTGGGCTGGGGCCGGGGCACCCGCCCGGACATGAAGATCGGCATCTGCGGCGAACACGGCGGCCACCCGGCCTCCATCCGTTTCTGCCACAAAGTCGGCCTGAGTTACGTATCCTGCTCCGGCCCGCGTGTGCCCATCGCCCGCTTGGCTGCGGCCCATGCGGCGCTGACGGCGGACTGAAGGGGCTGTCCGGTCAGGGTGATGGAAGTCGCCCCGGAACATCCGCGCAACCCGAGCCGGCCATCCAACTCCGGAGGCTGGTGGTTGCTGGTGCCGGTCCTGTTTGTCTCTGGCGTGGGGACCGGGATCCTGCTTGACCGCCATGCCCTGGCCCCCGCCCCGGTCCAGGCCGGGAAGGAAGACCGGAACGCCACCGGCGCCCCCTTGCTAAACGAGGCCTGGAACGCGATATGCAAGCGCTACGTGGATCAGTCCACGGTCCGGAGCCGCGAGTTCACCTACGCCGCCATCCAGGGCATGGTCGATGCCCTGGGCGACACCGAGCACAGCCAGTTCCTCACCCCGGAGATGCGCAAGGAGGAAGATGATGAAATGGACGGGGCGTTTTCCGGGATCGGCGTGCGCCTAGCGGAGCGCGACGGGCGGATCGTCATCGCCTCCCTGTTCGACAATGCCCCGGCCCAGCGCAAGGGGCTCGAGGCCGGCGACGCCATCGTCTCGGTGGGGGGGCAGGGGCTGGCCGGCATGTCGGCGGACCAGGCCCATGCCCTGGTGCGCGGCCCCGCCGGCACGCCGGCGCGACTGGTCGTCAGGATCGCGTCCACCGGCAAGACCCGCCGGCTGAGCCTGGTACGGGAGAGGCTGGGGGCCAGCAGCGTGGCCTGGGCCATGCTGCCGGGCAGCAGCGTGGCATTGGTGAAGATCAGCGTGTTCAGCTCCGGCACCGCAGACAGCTTGGCCCGAGCCCTGTCAGCCGTCAGGAAAGCGGGGGCCGGCAGCCTGATCCTGGACCTGCGCGACAACCCGGGGGGATATCTGAACGAGGCGGTGGGCGTGGCCAGCCAGTTCCTGCGCGGCGGCGATGTGGTCCTGGAAAAGGACGCCCGGGGCCGCATCACCCCCATGCAGGTGCGAAAGGTCGGCGCGAAAACCGGGCTGCGGATGGCGGTCCTGATCAACCACGAGTCCGCCAGCGCGGCCGAGATCGTCGCCGGCGCGCTGCAGGACCACAAGCGCGCGGTCCTGATCGGCGAGACCAGCTTCGGCGCCGGCACCATCGTGCAGGAGTTTCCCCTTTCGGACGGCTCCTCGCTGATGCTGGCGATCGAGGAGTGGCTGACCCCCAGCGGCCGGAAGATCTGGCACCGGGGCATCACCCCCGATGTGGCCCTGGCCCTGCCGCAGGACACGGTGTTGCTGCATCCCCAGAAATTCAAGGACCGCTCCGAGTTCGAGCGGCTGCTGGGCAAGGACGAACAGATGCGGCTGGCGCTGAAACGCCTGGTGCCCGCCGGGAACAAGGGATTGACATCCAAGCCGCGTCGTCCCGGCGGGCCGATACCGAAGGGGTGAAAACTATCGGGCGTTGCGTTGGACTGGGGCTTGCCGGCGCCTTCAAGAAAGAAAGGCGTTGACCCCATGGGCGATGGCAGCGAGCCCGACCACCCAGGGCAGCGCGATCAGTAGGATGCGCGGCTGGCCGGCCCAGAGCAGCACGACCAGGGTCGCCCCCAGCACCTGACCCCGCGCCTGCGTTCGCATCCGGGAGGACCACCAGCCCGGGCAGGACGGAATGAGGTGGATGGCGGGGTTGAGCGCCCGCCACCAGGGCGGGGACGCCACCGCGGCGCCCCCGCTCCGGTCACGCCGCGATCGCGCTGCCGGCACCCCGGGTGTAGGTCGACAAGGCGGCCTTGAACCAGCTCGCGTGCTGTGCCTCGGAGTCGATCACGCGCTGGTACACCTCGGCCTCGGCCTCGTTGCCGGCGCTGGCGGCCTGGTCGCGGAAGCGCGGATAGATGGACAATGCCTCGCGTTCCTCGACCCGGATGGCGACCATGAGCGCCTTTTCCACCACCGCGTCGGGGTTCACGGCGATCAGCGAATCGCAGTTGGCCCGGATGGTGTCCAGGGCGTCGATGGCGCGCTGGGTATCCTCGCCCCGGGCCGGCACGCCGATGTCGGAATAGAGCTCGCGCAGCCAGACGGCGTGCAACTTCTCCTCCCCGGCGACGCGGCGGAACAGCCTGGCGACATCGTGATGGCCCGCCTTGTCGGCCCAGCGCGCGAATTCCGGGTACATGATCTGGTTCTCGTATTCCTCCACGTCCACGAACGATTCCGCGGTCCTGCCCCGGTCGCCGAACTGCTGCGCGGCGGCGAAGCATTCGAAGATCATGTCCTCAGTGATGGCTGGCTTTTCCATGCAAACTCCTCATCTCGTTGTCCAAGGTTGCCCGGGCGATACGGCCTAGGCGGACCCATCCGCGCCAAGGGCGATACCCGGTGGCGATGAATGCTAGCCGGGTAAACGGCCGCCGACAACAACGCGGTATGGCGGGGGTATGCTTCAC
This sequence comes from uncultured Pseudomonadota bacterium, assembly GCA_963713085.1. GTDB lineage: Bacteria > Pseudomonadota > Gammaproteobacteria > Burkholderiales > Thiobacillaceae > PFJX01. The sequence goes on from CAVQKQ010000013.1 coordinate 139,942, forward strand.
TTAATCCAATCCCCGAATGCCCTGCCCTCCCGATGTGTGGCCGTTACGCCTTCAGCACCCCGCCCGCCGACGTCATCGCCCATTTCGGCCTGGCCGAATGCGCCGACTTTCCGCCCCGCTACAACATCCCGCCCGGCGGCGATATCCCGGTGATCCGGCAGTCACCAGACGGCAGGCGGGTGCTGCACCTGCTGCACTGGGGCCTGGTCCCCCACTGGGCCAAGGACATGGCCATCGGCGCCAAGCTGAACAACGCCCGGGCCGAAGGGGTGATGGAAAAGCCTTCATTCAAGAACGCCTTTCAGCGCCGCCGCTGCCTGATCCCGGCCAACGGGTTCTACGAATGGAAGACAGTGGGCGGCATGAAGCAGCCTCATTACTTCAGCCTGAAGTCGGGGAAACTCCTCGCCATGGGCGGCCTGTGGGAGTCCTGGCAGGCGCCCGACGGGCGCATCGTGCGTAGCTGCGCCATCATCACCACCGGCCCCAACGCGATCATGGCCCTGGTCCACGACCGCATGCCGGTGATCATCGCCCCCGAGCACTGGCAGGATTGGCTCACCGCCCCGGTCGAGGCCGCGCGCGCACTGCTGGCGCCCTGCCCCGCCGATTCGCTTCAGTCCTGGCCGGTGGACCAACGTATGAGCCGGACGACGGATGACGACGCGGGATTGATCGCACCGATCGACCCCGCCCGGGGCCGGAACTAGCGTACCTCCGCACGGGACAAACCGGCAGGGGCTCCGGCCCTGGGCGGTACCACTCCAGTGCACCATCAAAGAAAAGGAAAAGAACATGTCCAAGATGAGATACGCACTACTGATAGCTCTGGCCGTGGCGGCCATGTCGCCGACGCTGCCGGCCCGCGCAGGAGACAAGCCGCATCTGGCCGATGCGCGCCCAATGGTCATGGTGCCGAAGACCGGCCGCTACAAGGTCGTCTACGACATCCACAGCGATGCGATGACGGCGGGCATCGCCAACGGCCTGTATTACGCCCGGGGCCTGTTCGAGGCGTTCCGCAAGCAGGGCGTACCGCCTGCCCACGTGGACGCGCATCTGGTGCTGCACGGCGACGCCGCGTTCATGCTGCTGAATGACGAAGCCTTCCAGAAGATGGTCAGCGACCCGTTCGCGGCCAATCCCAACGACAAGATCGTCCAGGACCTGCTGGACCTGGGCGCCAGCGTGGAGATCTGCCACAGCGCCATGAAAAGCCATGGCTGGAAGGCCGACGACATCCTGCCCGGCGTGACCATCGTGCACGACGGCTATACCCGCCTGGTCAAGCTGCAGAACGACGGGTATGCCTATATCGGCGGGTACTGAGCCCGGCCTCCACGCCGGCTATTCCGCCATGCAGACGTACTTGCTCTCCAGATAGGCCTCAATGCCTTCCTCGCCGCCTTCGCGCCCCAGGCCGGATTGCTTGACGCCGCCGAAGGGGGCCACCTCGGTGGAGATCACCCCGGCATTGACCCCCACCATGCCGTATTCCAGGGCCTCGGATACGCGCCAGATGCGCGCCATGTCGCGGGCGTAGAAGTAGGCGGCCAGGCCGTACTCCGTGTCGTTGGCCAGCCTGATCGCCTCGGCCTCGTCGGCGAAGCGCAGCACCGGCGCCACGGGACCGAAGGTCTCCTCCCGGCATACCCGCATGTCCGGGGTCACATCCGCCAGCACCGTGGGCTCGAAGAAGCCGCCCCCCAGGGCGTGGCGCCGGCCGCCGCAGAGCACCCGGGCACCCTGTCCCACCGCGTCGCGGATGTGTCCTTCCACCTTCTCGACCGCCGCCGCGTTCACCAGGGGGCCCTGGGTCACGCCCGCCTCCAGGCCGTTGCCCACCTTCAGGTCTGAAACCGCCTCGGCCAGGCGGGTGACGAATGCCTCGTAGATGCCATCCTGGACCAGGAGGCGGTCGGCGCATACGCAGGTCTGCCCGGCATTGCGGTACTTGGAGGCCAGCGCCCCCGCGAGGGCCGCGTCAAGATCGGCGTCGTCGAAGACGATGAAGGGGGCGTTGCCGCCCAGTTCCAGGGACACGCTTTTCAAGGTACCGGCGCAAGCGGCCATGAGGCCCTTGCCGGTCTCGGCGGAACCGGTGAAGGACAGCTTGCGCACCAGGGGGTTTTCCACCAATTCGGCGCCGATGGCGGCGGCGGAGCCTGTCACCACGTTGACCACCCCGGGGGGAAAGCCCGCCTCCTCCGCCAGCACCGCCAGGGCCAGGGCGGTGAACGGCGTCTTCGAGGCCGGCTTGGCCACCACCGTGCAGCCGGCCGCCAGGGCCGCACCGGCCTTGCGGGTGAGCATGGCGGCGGGGAAATTCCAGGGCGTGATCAGGGCGGCCACACCGATGGGCTGCTTCAGGGTCAGCACCCGCCGGCCCGGCCAGGGAGAAGGGATGAGCCGCCCGTAGATCCGCTTGGCCTCCTCCGCGAACCAATCGAGGAAACCCGCCGCGTACCCCACCTCGCCCCGGGCCTCGGCCAGGGGCTTGCCCTGCTCCAGGGTAATGATCCGGGCCAGGTCGTCGGCATGATCCAACATCATGTCGTGCCAGCGCCGCAGCAGGGCGGCCCGGTCCTTGGCCAGCAATGCCCGCCAAGCCGGCAGCGTGTCCTGTGCGGCGGCGATGGCGCGGGCGGTTTCCGCGCGGCCCAGGTCGGGTACCCGACCCAGCATCTCGCCGCTGGCGGGATTGACCACCGCCAGGGTGGCGCCGCTGTCCGCGTCCACCCAGCTGCCGTTGCTGTGTGCCTGCTGGCGGAAGAGCCGGGGATTCTGCAAGCCGTTCATGGCCGTCTCCTGTTTCAATGCCTGTTCGTACTCCCTGTAACGGCAAATGCATCGACCTTGCCGCCCCAGTTGCACCGACGATCACCCGCGGGATGGGCGCGCTGTTACCCGTCCGGATGGACCGGGCTGGCGGCCGACTGCGATTGAGGCCGAGACCGGAACGGCCGAAGACCGTTACCATTGGCCCCGAGCCATTATCGTGGAGCGTACGTGAAGACCAAAACATTGTTAGCGATCGGCCTGCTGCTGGCCCTGATCGGTTGCGGCAAACTGACCCTGGAGAACTACTCCAAGATCACCGTCGGCATGCATTACGACCAGGTGGTCCAGCTGATCGGCAAGCCCAAAGCCTGCGACGACATCATCGGCATACGCAAGTGCAGCTGGCGCGATGGGTCGCGATCGATCAAGGTGAGTTTTGCCGCAGATCAGGTGGTTTTGTATTCCGCCAGCAATCTCAAGTAAACAGATGTGATAATGCTGGTTCGGTCGGACTGGTTGCAGTCCGATAGGTTCTTTTCATTCGTTTTCCTCATTCGACACCAGGAACGCCATACATGAAATCCATTCTTGCCCTTCTCGCCCTGACCTGTTCTTCCCTGGCATTCGCCGCCGATTCCGCCCCGGCCAAGAATCCCCACCCCGGCATGATGCTGCCGGCCGGTCCCCACTCGGGCATGCCGATGGGCGCCGCCCAGATGGCCTTGAACCAGCAGGGCACGGTGCTGAGCACCATCAATGTGCCCACGTATACCTACATCGAGGTGCGCCAGGGCAAGAACTCCCGCTGGCTGGCCGCCACCACCGTGGCGCTGAAAAAGGGCGACGCCATCCGTTTCGACGACGGCATGATGATGACCAATTTCTACAGCAAGACCCTGAAACGCACCTTCCCCAGCATCGCCTTCGTCAGCAAGGTCGAGGTCGTCAAGGCCAAATAATCCGGGTCGCATGCGGGTTCGCGCTTCTGGAAATCGGCAGGTGGCCTGGAGCGGCCAACACCTCGACCTTGCCTTGATCGCACCCTCGTTTACCCTTGCCATCATGCACCGCACCGAACCCGCTTGCCTCGGAGCGATCCACCGGAGGCGGATGACGAGCGGCTGTAACACGGGCCATGGCAAGATTTGGGGCATCTCTGTTCAACCCTGGTGCAAGGAGTTGCTTTTCGTATGTACGCCTCGATGCCTGCTGCCACCCTCAAATCCCGTTTTTTCAGGCCATCCGGCAAACACTTACACCAAAACGCCCCTTGAAAAGCACTGGCCCGTTTCGTGCTAGGCAACATGACACTAACCACGGAGACGCTCAGTTGACCCCCAGTTCGGCTTCATCATCAGCGCCCCCGAGTGCCTACCTGGTGGGCTTCGCCGCCTGCCTGCTGACCTGGATCCTGCTCACCGGCACCCTGGCCTTGCCAGAGCTGGTCGCGGGCATCCTTGTGGCGCTGGTGGCGGTGCTGGCCTCCGGCGACCGCCTGGCCCTGCTGGCGGGGGTACGGCTGAGCCCCATGGCACCCTTCCACCTTGTGCATTACCTGGGTTATTTCCTGGTCCAGCTCGCCCTGTCCAATCTGGACGTGGCCCGGCGTGTGCTCTCGCCCGGCCTGCCGCTGAACCCGGGCCTGGTGGAGGTCCACACCGGACTCACATCCGAGCTGGGCCGCATGCTGCTAGCCAACAGCATCACCCTGACGCCGGGCACCCTGACTGTGGACGTGGTCGAGGACCGCCTGCTGATCCACTGGATCGACTGCTCGCCGGGCGGTGACACCGAGGCCGCCACCCGTGTTATCGCCGCGGGCTTCGAACACCGCATCCGGGGCTTCCTGGCATGACCGCGCCTGAACCGAATCTTCTGGAATGGCTGGCTCTGATCCTGATGGGTCTTGCATTGATCCTGGCCTTCCTGCGCCTGGCCCTGGGGCCGGCCACGCCGGACCGCCTGGTGGCCGCCGACACCCTGGGGGTGGTGGCCACCTCGGGCCTCGTCTTCATCGCCTGGCTGCTGGGCAGCGCCCTGTACCTTGATGTGGCTTTGGTCTACGGCGTGCTGGCCTTCGTCGGCGTGGTGGCCCTGGCCCGGGCCATCGAGGGGGCACGCCCATGAGATTGCTGGCCGATCTCTTCCTCCTGGCCGGCGCCGGCTTCTGCCTGCTGGCGGCCGTCGGGCTGCTGCGCATGCCCGACGTCTACAACCGCATCCAGGCCGCCACCAAGGCGTCCACCCTGGGCGCGGTGTTCGTCCTCGCCGGCATCGGCTTCCTGGAGCCGGGCTGGTGGCCCAAGCTGGTGGCCATCATCGGCTTCATCCTGTTCACCAGTCCGGTAGGCTCCTCCACCCTGGCCCGTGCCTTCCACCGCGCCGGGGTGCGCATCTGGCGGCCCGGCCAATCCGGAGAAGACGCATGATGACCTGGATCCTCCTGTTGCTGGTAGCCCTGATGCTGGGCGCCGCCGTGCTGGTATTGCTGCTGGACAACTTGATGGCCGCCGTGGCCGCCGCATCGGCGGTGTCCCTGCTGCTCTCGCTGCTGTTCGCCCTGCTGGCCGCGCCCGACGTGGCCCTGACCGAGGCGGCGGTGGGCGCGGGCCTGTCCGGCGCCGTGCTGGCCCTGGGGCTGCGCCGGCTGGGCCTTGGCGGGCTGGGCAAGGGAGTTGACCGGAATGCATAAATTCGCCTCCCTCCTGTTCGCCGTGGGCCTTGGCGTCCTGCTCCTGGGCCTGGCCGCCCAGCTACCCCTGGGCAACACCCCCATGGACATCGGCCGGGACATCCTGGCCAGGGCCCCCGCCGAGTTGGGCGCCGCCAACATCGTCACCTCGGTGGTCCTGGCCTATCGCGGCATCGATACCCTGGGCGAGTTGTCCATCCTGTTCGCCGCCGCCATGTCCATGGGGCTGGTGATGGGTCGCGCCACCGCCAAGCCCGGCCCCGAGGCCGGCTTCATCCTGCGCGTCGGCTCCGACCTGCTGTTCCCCTTGCTGCTCACGGTGGGCTTCTACATCGTGCTGCACGGCCACCTCACCCCCGGGGGCGGCTTCCAGGGCGGGGTGGTGCTGGCCGCCGCCTTCTTCGCCTCCTTCCTGGCCCGTCCTGGCAGACAGCCCAGCCACGCTGCCATCAGCCTGGTGGAGGGCCTGGCCGGCACCGCCTTCATCGGTATTGGCCTGGCCGCCCTGGCCGGCGGCGGCGCCTTCCTGCAGCCCCTGCTGGACAAGGGCGTGCTGGGGCAACTGGTGTCCGCCGGCAGCCTGCCCCTCCTCTACCTGGCGGTGGGGCTGAAGGTGGGCGCGGAACTGTCCGGCCTGCTGGCCCAGTTGGCGGAATGATGCGAGCGCGAATCGAACCGACCATGAACAAGAGCAAAGCCGGATGATGCCTCCCGACCCCATAATCATCCTGGCCGCCGGCGCCATCGGCCTGATCGCCATCGGCGCCGCCGGCCTGGCCCTGAGCCGGCATCTGCTGCGCCTGGTCCTGGCCCTCGGCGTGGCCGAGGCGGGGGCCAACCTGCTGCTGGTCCTGGCCGGCTACCGCTGGGGCGCGGTGGCCCCGATACTGGCCGGGCAACCCTCCAACGTGCCCATGGTGGACCCGGTGCCCCAGGCCCTGGTGCTCACCGCCATCGTCATCGGCGTGGGGGTCCAGGCCCTGGCGGTGGCCCTGCTGATCCGGGTCAAGACCGCCTACGGCACCCTGGACCTGGAGGAACTCCGGACCCTCATGGAACGTGACATCTGCCGGGAGGCGGGCATCGCGCCGCCGGAGAGCGAACACACCCCCGTCGCCCCATCTCTGCCCGTGGCCACGGCGTTGAACGCCATCGAGGAGCACCCATGAACGGCCTGGCCCTTCCCGTCGTGATCCCCCTCGCCGCGGCCTTCCTGCTGCAGCCGGTGGCCCGCCTCTCAGGCGTCCTGGCCCGCTGGACCGGCCCGGCGGTAATGATCTTTTGCGCCGGCCTGCTGGCCTATTTCGCCCAATTGGCCGGCGGCCAGCCGGTCACCGCCGCCATCGGCAACTTCGCCCCGCCGGTGGGTATCGTGTTCTACGCCGATACCCTGGCCTTGCTCCTGGCCATTGCAGTACCCGTCTCCGCCCTACTGCTCTGGCCTCGCGACGCCCTGGGCGGGAATGCGGATGAGCTTGGTCTGCGCAAGAGCGCCCTGATGCTGCTGCTGGTAGGTTCCGGCACCGGCATGGCCCTGTCCGGGGACCTGTTCAACCTGTACGTTTTCTATGAACTGGTGACCGTGGCCTCTTTCGGTCTGGTGGCGTCCGACGCCACCGGCCGGGCCTACGTGGCCAGCGTGCGCTACCTGTTGGTCAGCGGCTTCGGCTCCCTCGTCGCCCTGGCGGGCATCGCTCTGATCTACGCCCAGACCGGCAGCCTTAACCTGGCCCAGCTGGCCGAAATGGCCCCCGAGCGCCTGGCCGGTCCCCTGGGTCTGGCGTCCTTCGCCTGCCTGCTGATCGGCTTCGGGGTCAAGGCCGAGCTGTTCCCGGTGAACACCTGGGTGCCCGAGGTCTACGCCACCGCGCCCAAGCCCGTGTCGGCCCTGCTGGCGGGGGTGGTGTCCAAGCTGGCACTGCTGGTGGTGCTGCGCCTCACGGTGCTGGTGTTCGATACCCCCGAGGCCCGGCATCTGCTTCTGGTTCTGGGCCTGATCGGCCTGTTGAGCGGCGAACTGGCGGCCTGGCGGGCGCGGGACCTGCCCCGCCTGCTGGCCTTTTCCTCTGTCGGCCAGCTGGGCCTGCTGTTCGTGGCCCTGTCCCTGCCCGGCGAGGCGGGCCTGGTGGCCACCCTGGCAGTGGCCCTGCATCACCTGCTGCTGAAGCCCGCCCTGTTTCTGCTGGCGGAACGCTGGAGCGGCGGCCTGCAAGACTTGGCCGGCGCGGGACGCGCCAGCCCCCTGGCCGGCGCCCTGTTCGTGCTGTTCGCCCTGTCCCTGGTGGGGGTGCCGCCCCTGCCCGGCTTCTGGGCCAAGCTGCTGGTGCTGCTGGGCCTGGTCCAGGCGGCCGGCCCCCTGGACCTGCTCGCCCTGGCCGGCGTGCTGGCGATCACCGTGGTGGAGGCCCATTACCTGTTCCGCCTGGTGGGCCTGCTCTATACCCGCGGCGACCAGCCGCCCGAGCCGCATCGTGCCGTGGACCTGGGGGTTGCCGGCCTGTTGGGCGCCGCCCTGCTGGCCGCCACCCTGCTGCTGCCCGCCATATCCGACGGCCTGGCCCACATGGCCCACCAGGTGGCGGACGTGGCGTCCTATCGCGCACTGGTGCTGGGAGCCGGCTCATGACCCCGCTCGACATGCTGTTCCTGGCTTCCGCCCTGACCCTGGCCGCCATGCTGGTCCTCGGCGGACTTCGCTTCGCGGGCGTTCTGGCCACGGTACTGTATGCCATCCAGTTGGTCCTCCTGGTGGCCATGGGGCAGGAGGCCGCTTCGGGCTTCACCCTCTCCGCCCTGGGCTTCGAGCTGACTTGGCGCTACGACGCACTGTCCTGGCTGTTCGCCGTGGTCACACTGGGCGCGGCCTTCTTCGCCAGCTGGTACGGGGCCGGCGAGTGGCTGCGGGCGTATTCCGGCAATCGGCGCCTGTTCCATTCCGCGCTGGCGGCCAACGTGCTGGCCATACTCCTGCTGTTGGGTAGCGGCGACCTGCTGACCCTGTTCGTGGGTTGGGAAGCCACCTCCTGGGCGGGCTTCCTGCTCATGGCCCTGGGCGGCGGCCAGGCCAGGGAAGCGGCCCTGAAATACCTGGTCTACGCCATGGGCGGGGCCATGGCCCTGCTGGGCGCCCTGGTCCTGCTGTTCCAGGTAGGCGGCTCTTTCAGCTTCGATGCCGCGGCAGCCAGCTTGGCGGACCTGGATACCGGTCCCCTGTGGGCCCTGGTCCTGCTCTTCACCGTGGGTTTCGGCGCCAAGCTGGCCCTGCTGCCCTTGCATCTGTGGCAGGCGGCGGCCTATTCCGAGACTCCGGCCCCGGGCGCCATCTTCCTGGGCAGCATCGTCGGGCGCATGGGCCTATTCGCCCTGGCGGTTGTTCTGGTGCGGCTTATTGGCGTTCCCGACCTCCAGGCCCTGAAGGTGCCCTTCACCTTCCTGAGCACCCAGTTGAGCGCCCAGGACCTTCTGGCCTGGGTGGCGGCGCTGACCATCATCCTGCCCACCTACACGGCCCTGAAGCAGAATGACGCCCGCTACCTGCTGGCCTGGCACGGCATCGGTCAGGGAGGCTACATGCTCCTGGGCCTGGTGCTGGGCACGGCCCTGGGTTCCGCCGGAGGCCTGCTGCACATGATCAACTACGCCGCTACCCAGGCCACCCTGTTGATGGCGGTGTTCGCCGTGCGCCACCGCATCGGTCACACCGACCTCAACCGCCTGGGCGGCCTGGTGGCGCGCATGCCGTTGACCTTCCTGGGCCTGCTCATGGGCATCATCAGTCTGGCCGGCCTGCCGCCCATGAGCGGCTTCGTCTCCAAATGGATGGTGTACACGGCCCTGATCCAGGACGGACGGCCCCTGCTGTTCGTGGCCAGCGTCATCGGCACCCTGGGCACCATCCTGTCCGTATACAAGTTGATCCACAACATCTTCCTGGGCCAGTTGCGGGTGGAACACGGGCGGATCGACGAGGCGCCCCTGTCCATGCTGATCCCCATGCTGGCCTGCGCCACCTTCGCCTTCGTCACCGGCACGGCGCCTGGTCTGGTGCTGGGCTGGGTGACGGCGGCCCAGGGTGCCCTGGGACTGCCGGTGCTGGACTACACCCTGGGCGGCGTGGCGTCCGCCAGTGCCAACCTGGACATGCTCTGGGTGGTGGGCGTGCTGTTCGCCGGCTTCGGTGTGGGCGCCGTGCTGTTCTACGGCTTCGGCGGCAAGACCCAGCGCATCCACCAGTTGGACAACTATGCCGGCGGCCACTTCCTCACCGCCGATATGCGCTACCACTACAGCGACAACTTCTACGCCGGCCTGATGCACCTGATCGGCGGCTGGTACCGGGGCAGTTTCAAATGGCTGGAAGGCGCCATCGGGTCGGGCGTGGACCTGGCCGCCGCCGCGGCAGGCAACTGGTACCGGACGGTGAATCCGGGCTTTTATCTGCTGGCGGGCACGACGCTGCTGCTGGCCTGGGTGGTGCTATGAGCATGGTCGGACTGATCCTCGAACTGCTGGTGATGCCCCTGGCCGCCTTCGTCATCGGCCTGGGCATGGTGCTGATGATGAGAAAGATCGCCGCCCGCCTGCAACGCCGCGTGGGCCCGCCCTTCTTCCAGCCCCTGTACGACATCGTCAAGCTCTACGCCAAGCACACCCAGACCTCCCACGGCCTGATCCACGACATCGGCATCGTCATGGCGGTGGGCGGATACGTGGCGGCGGAAACCCTGCTGCCCATGCCGGGCATGAACGGCATCGCCGAGAAGGGCGGGCTGATCACCCTGATGTACCTGATGATGGTGCCGTCCCTGGGCATGGCCCTGGGGGTGGGCCAGTGCGCCAACCCCAACGGCTCCATCGGCATCGGCCGGGCCCTGACCGCCATGTTGGCCTACGACGTGCCCTTTGTCATCGTCGTGTTCGGCGTTGCCTTCCATTTCGGCGGCACCAACCTGGTGTCCATCATCGCAAGCCAGCAGGCCGCCGGTCCGGCCGGCTGGGGCGCGGCCCAGATGCCGCTGCTGGCCATCGCCGGGCTGTTCACCCTGCACGGCATGCTGGGCAAGCAGCCGTTCGAGATCTACATCGCCCCCGCCGAGATCGCCACCGGCCCCATGGTGGAAATGAGCGGCAAGCACATGGGCGGCCTGTTCGTCATGCAGTGCTTCCAGCTCTATACCGCCTCGGCCCTGTACGTGACCCTGTTCCTGGGGGGCGGCGAGAACTGGTTGAGCTTCATCGCCAAGTGCTTCGCCGTGCTGGCGGTGCCGGTGAGCCTGGCCTACCTGTTCCCGCGCTACCGCACCGAGGACCTGGTGCGGCTGATGTGGAAATGGCCGGTGCTGATCGGATTAATTGGCCTGGCCTTCGTGATGCGCTGAACGCTTATGAATAAACCTGCTGCGCGTCCGCCTTCCGCTCCTGCGATGCTCGCCGTACAACTCGTACGGCTGCGCTTCTCGAAACGACATGCGGCCGCTCGCGACTGTTTCATCACAAGCGTCGGGCACTATAGGAAATCGCAATGACAGCCTTGAAAGACATCCCGGTTCGCTACGATGCGCCCCAAGCACCGTCGGGCGGCAATCCCCTGGCCAACGTGTTCGACGAGTTCATCCGCTTCTGCCGGTCCCGCTCGCTGTTCATGCTGCACTACTGCACCGGCTGCGGCGCCATCGAGCTGCCGCCGGCCATGACCTCCCGCTTCGATATGGAGCGTTTGGGCATCCAGCCCATGGTGACCCCGCGCCAGGCCGACATCCTGCTGGTCACGGGCTACGTCTCGGTGAAGACCCTGAAACGGGTGCTCCTCACCTATGAGCAGATGGCCTCCCCCAAGTACGTCATCGGCATCTGCTCCTGCACCGTCAACGGCGGCATGTACTGGCAGAGCTATGCCACCGCCAAGAAGCTCAACGACTACCTGCCGGTGGACGTCTACATCGCCGGCTGCATGCCCCGGCCGGAAGCGGTCATCGAGGGCCTGAAGCAGCTCCAGGAAAACATCGCCGCCGGCACTTCCGATAACTGGAAGGATTACTACCAGCGCTACGACCACTACCTGGCCAACCAGCAGCGCCTGTTCGGCAAGACTTGGCAGACCCCCACCGAGATCATCGGCGAAGCGCACAACTACGGCCTATACGGCCCCGAGACCGAGGGCGAGCACACCCGATTGCTGTCGCTGCACAAGGCGCCGCTGGAGCCGCTGCGCATGACCCTCAACGCCGGCAAGCTGGAGCGCCTGGAATGAGCACCGAACTCAGCACCGAGGTCGTCTGCCCGGACATCTACAAGTGGCTGTGCCACCTGCTCAAGGAAGTCGACGGCGTCACCCACCAGCCGCGCTACGAGCGCCGCCAGCGCCTGGACGTGGCGGCGGATGCCCTGCCGGCCCTGCTGGCCCTGCTGCAGGGCAAGGGTTCCTTCGTCCACCTGTCCGCCATTTCCTGCGTGGACTGGGCCGCCGAGGGCGAATTCGAGCTGGTCTACCACGTCTGGTCCTACGAATTGAAGGTCATGGTCTCCGCCCATATCCGCATTCCGCGCGAGCCGGGTCGCTACCTGTCCGTGTACGACATCTACAAGCCCGCCGGCTTCTTCGAGCGGGACATCTTCGAGATGTACGGCATCTTCTTCGAGGGCAGCCCGTGGATGGAGAAATTCATCCTCACCGAATGGGACGGCCCGCCGCCCATGCGCAAGGAGTTCGATTCGGAAGGCTGGGTCAACGACCATTTCGACTGGCAGGACTACCACCCGGACTGGCTCAACGACCTGGAAGCCCAGGGTGGCGGCATCGCCATCCGTTCGGAAGAGCAGCGCTTCAGCCGGAAGGCGAAAGATGAGAGCTGAAAACTACCAGGCCCGGCACCAGCCCCCCAGCCACGAATACGAGCTGAACTTCGGCCCCAACCACCCGGGAATCGAGGGCAACTACGCCCTCAAGGTGCGCCTGCACGGCGACATCGTCACCGAGGCCAAGGCCGACGGCGGCTATCTGCACCGGGGCTTCGAGAAGCTCATGGAGCAGCGCCTGTGGATCCAGAACATCGCCCTGGTGCCGCGCATCTGCGTGCCGGATCCGGCGCCCATGGAGTTGGCCTATTCCACGGCCGTGGAGACCCTCTGTGGCCTCGACATCCCGGTGCGGGCGCAATGGCTGCGGGTGCTGCAGATGGAACTGTCGCGCATCGCCGCCCACCTGTTCACCTTCGGCGGCCACGCCGCCACCACCGGCATGTACAACACCATGTACTGGGGCGTGGCCGACCGGGATATCGTGCTGGACCTGTTCGAGGAACTCACCGGCGGCCGCGTCTACCACATCTACAACATCCCCGGCGGCGTGCGGCGGGACGTGCCGGAAGGTTTTCTGGAACGGGTTTCCGACACCATGGACTACCTGGAGTCCCGTCTGCCGGACTACGACAACCTGTTCTTCACCAACCAGGTGTTCGTCACCCGGGCCAAGGGGGTCGGCATCCTGAACCAGGAACAGGCGCTGGAGCTGGGGGTCACCGGCCCCAACCTGCGGGCCTGCGGCCTGGCCTTCGACGTGCGCCGCGACGACCCCTACCTGGTCTACGACCAGCTCGAGTTCGACATCCCCACCGAGGACGCCGGCGACGCCTGGGCCCGCACCCTGGTGCGCCGCCTGGAACTGAAGGAAAGCATCCGCATCGTGCGCCAGGTGATCGAGCGCCTGCCGTCCATCCCCGGCCCGATCCGCGCCCCCATTCCCAATCCCCTGGCCTGGAACGTGCCCGCCGGCGAGTACTACGCCCGGGTTGAGTCCTCCAAGGGCGAACTGTCCTGGTACGTGGTCTCGAATGGCGGCGCCAGGCCCTACCGCACCCACATCCGCGGGCCCTCCTCCATGCATGCGGTGCAGGTGCTGGAAACCCTGTGCAAGGGCTCCCGCCTGGAGGACGTGGCCCAGATCATGTTCTCCCTGGACGCCTGTCCGCCGGAGGTCGACCGCTGATGAGTGACATCAAATACAAGGACAAGGGCAGCATCCTCAACCCCCTGCGGGCGCTGTCCTTCTTCGGCCGCAAGCCGGTCACGGAGAAGTTGGAGCCCAGGCCCGCCTCGGAGCGCTATCGCGGCTTCCACGTCAACGACTGGGAGAAATGCATCGGCTGCTCCACCTGCCAGAAGGTGTGCGACAACGCCGCCATCACCATGGTGCGGGTGCCGGGCCTGCCCAACGACCCGGTCAAGGGCGTGCGGGATCTGCGCCCCGCCATCGACTACGGCCGCTGCTGCTGGTGCGCCCTGTGCGTGGACCTGTGCCCCACAGGCTCCATCAGCCTGTCGCGGGAATACGTGCACACCTGCACCGACCCGGAACTGAACAGCTACTTCGTCCTGCCCGACCCCAAGGGCCTGCACGGCAAGCACTTCCCCCTCGGCTGGACCAAGGAGACGGACAACGACCTGGTGGACCACGTGCGCCAGCCCATGGCCGAGCTGGAGCCGGCGGCGCGGATCGGCAACTTCGACGAGATGGTGGCGGGCTACGACCGCCAGCAGGCAATCCTGGAGGCCTCCCGCTGCGTGCAGTGCGGCATGTGCCACGACGCCTGTCCCGCCCACATGCACGCGCCGGAATACATCCGCGCCATCTGGCAGGACGACGTGGAGGAGGCAGTGCGCCAGATCTACCGCACCAACCCCTTCGCCCACACCTGCGGCCGGATCTGCACCCACCGCTGCGAGGACGCCTGCTCCGTGGGCCATCGTGGCGAGCCCATCGCCATCCGCTGGCTCAAGCGCTACGCCATTGACAGCCTGTCCCCGGAACAGGTGCGGCGCATCGTCGCCGAGGAGCGGCCCAAGGCCCATAGCGGCCGCGCCGTGGCCATCGTCGGCGCCGGCCCGGCCGGCCTCACCGCCGCCTTCGATCTGGTCCGCGCTGGCCACAAGGTCACCGTGTTCGAGGCCCTGCCCAAGGCCGGCGGCATGACCCGCTACGGCATCCCCGACTACCGCCTGCCCGGCGCCATGCTGGACCGGGACGTGGAGATCATCACCAGCCTGGGCGTGGAGATCCGCTACGACACCCGAATCGGCCAAGACATCCCCATGGAGACCCTGCACCGGGACTTCGACGCCGTGGTTTTGGCCATCGGCCTGCAATACGGGCGCTCCACCCGTATCCCAGGCAGCGACCATCCCCACGTGTTCCGCGCCGTGGACCTGCTGCGCGACATCGCCGCCGGCGTGGACCTCCGGGTCCCGAGCGGCGCGGTGGTGATCGGTGGCGGCAACGTGGCCATGGACATCGCCCGTTCCCTGGCCCGGCTGCAGAAGGTCCAGCACGGCAAGGTGGGCGTGATCGTCACCGCCGTGCAGGCCGCAGGGGAATTCCCGGCCGATCCCGAGGAGATCACTGAGGCGGACGAGGAAGGCATCCAGATCGTTCCGGAACGCGGCCCCCAGTCGGTAACCGTGGAGAACGACCGGGTCACGGGCCTGAAGACCGCCAAGGTGCAGTCCCTGTTCGACGACCAGGGCCGCTTCGCCCCGACCTACGACCCCGAGGACCAGCTGTTCCACGAGGGGGACTGGGTGATCGAGGCCATCGGCCAGACCAGCGACGCCGAGGCGGTGCTCGGCGCCGCCTTCACCGAGCAGCTGGAATGGCGGCGCGGCCGCCTGGCGGTGGACGCCCAGGGTTGCGCCTCCCTGCCCTGGCTGTGGGCGGCTGGCGACATGGTGAACGGTCCCGACGTGGTCCACGCCGTCGCCGACGGCCACCGGATCGCCGCGGGCATCCACCACTATCTCAACGAGATGGCCGAGATACCGGCATGAAGGGTAAGGCATGAGCGAACATGAAGGCGCGCCCGGCGGATATGAACGCATCCGGGCGAAGAAGACCCTGAAGGAAATCCTGGAAGTGGCCACCTCATTCGAGGCCACCGCGCGGGATTTCTACACCGCCCTCATCCCCAAGGTCGGCAAGCGCCTGCGTTGGCTGGTGGAAGATCTGGCCAAGGAGGAGGCGGGCCACTACGCCCTGTTCACCGACCTGGCCGCGCGCCCCGACATCGAGGGCCACATCGCCGCCGAGGTGGACACCCCGGCCAGCGACCGAAAATTTTCCGACGCCGTGCTGCAGCCGGACCTGGGCGAGCATCCCGACGACCAGGCCATCCTGCAATACGCCCTGGCCCGGGAGCACACCGCCATGGAGCAATATCGCGCCCTGGCCGACAGCACCCAGGCCGGGCCGGTCCAGGAACTGTTCCTCTACCTCGCCAACGAGGAGACCAAGCACAAGAACGAACTGGAGCGGATCTACTACGAGACCGTGCACAGCGGCGGCGTCTAGCTTCGCGATCCCCAGACCGCCCGCGCCGCGGCGGCAAACGCCCATTGAAACCGGGCGGCGCTGAAAGCCGTCAAACCCCGAACTTCCTGAACCAGGCCTGCATGCGCCGCCAGCCGTCCTCGGCCTCCGCCTTGCGATAGCTGGGCCGGTAATCGGCGAAGAAGGCATGGGGCGCATCGGGATAGACGTGGATGACGGAGGCCCGGCTGGCGGGATTGGCCGCCTCGGCCAAGGCCTTGCGCATCTTCTCCACGACATCCATGGGGCTGCCCTGGTCCAGCCCGCCGTAAAGCCCCAGCACCGGCCCGTTCAACTCGCCGGCGACATCGAGGGGATATTTCGGGGTCAACTCGCTGGCCACGCCGGCGAGGCGGCCGTACCAGGCCACGCCGGCCCTGACCGCGGGATTGTGGGCGGCATAGAGCCAGACGATGCGTCCGCCCCAGCAGAAGCCGGTGATGCCCAGCCGGGCCGTATCGCCGCCGTTGGCCTTGGACCAGGCCACGCAGGCATCCAGATCGGCCATCACCTGGGAATCCGGCACCTTGGAAACCACCTTGGCGAGCAATTCCGGAATCGATGCGTATTGGCGTGGATCGCCCTGGCGCGCATAGAGCTCCGGGGCGATGGCCTGGTAGCCCAGCTTGGCCAGGCGGCGGCAGATGTCCTTGATGTGCTCGTGCACGCCGAAGATCTCCTGCACCACCAGGATCACCGGGAAATCGCCGCCCTGGGCCGGTTGCGCCCGATAGGCCGGCATCGTCCCGTCGGCGGTGGGAATGCCGACCTCGCCAGCGGTCAGGCCCGCGCCGTCGGTAACGATGGTGCTGTCCGCCTGCACCGGCTGGACCGCCAGGGCGAAGCCCGCGCCCAGGGCGGTGACCAGGAAGCCGCGCCGGTCCAGGTGCAAGGCGGGAACCAGGCTGTCGAATTCGGGATCGAGGGTCATCGGGCGTCTCCTTTCCAGCGACAGATCAGGTTGAAGATTATGCGGTTACCAAGATGCGTACAGCTCACAGCGGGTTGTAGGTCCGTTCCCTTGTGTAGTGCATGTAGCCCACGCTGGCGCCGGCGCGCCAGCCCACACCGATCCGGATGGGCGCCAGCACGATGTCCTGGCGCTGTTGGTAATTCATGCCCGCGCCGGCGACGTAATAGAGACTGCCGTCCACGCCCGGGAAGCGTTGGTAGATGGCATCCTTCGACGGCAGGCGATAGACCAACACGAACACCTTGGAGGCGTTGAAGCCCAGGTCGAAGCCCACGGATGGCCCCTGCCAATACACCTTGGCGGTCTCCCCGTTCTTCATCTTCAGCTCGCCCTTGCCGTAGCGCAGCCCCACCGTGATGGCGGCGGATAGCTCGTCCCCCTTGATGTAGCCATTGGGCCTGCCCTGCTCCTTGAACGCCTTCTCGATCACCTTGGCCAGGCCCTCTGTGGCCTCGCCGAAGAACGCCTTCGCCTCCTCGGTGATGGTGGGCTCGTCATAGGTGTCCTTGTCGTCCTGAGCGGCCCGGGCCGGCACGGACTGGCCCAGCCACGACAAGGCCAGCAATCCAAGCAGGAACACGCGTACCTGCCTTTCGATCCGGTGGTGAAGGCGGGCCATGATGTTCTCCTCGAAAAGTGGATAGTCCAGTATCCCAGTGTTGTCGCCCGGCGTGCCGAACGCAAGGGGGATCAGCCGATCCGGTTGCTGGACATGGCGGCCCCGTCGGCCTATGAACCCACTCGGGGTTCATGCGTTTGAATGGTTGCGTCCCAAAGCCGAGGCAAGGGAGGCCCGGCACAGTCGGCGAATCCGGTCAGGTCGACCTTGCTGACGATTTGACTGCACCTGACGATGCCCCCCATCATTCCCCCGATCCCCTGTTTGCAGAATCAGTGACCATGAGCGACACCGAATTCCAACAAGACGTCTCGGAAATCTTCGATAGCGTCGTCCAATCCAGCATGCGCATCACTCCGGAGGACACCGACGAGGTCCGCCAGATCGTGCTGCGGGTCGGCGAGCCCGCCGGCCACTTCCGGGAGGGTTATTACATAGGGGTGTTGATCCCGGGCCCCCACCCCTTTGGCAACAAATTCCACCACCGCTACTACAGCATCGTCAGCGCGGTGGACGCGGGCGACGGGACCGATCTGGAAATCCTGGTGCGCCGCTGCTTCTACATCGATGAGGTGTCCGGCGAGGAGTACCCCGGCATCTCCTCCAACCGTCTGTGCGATGCGGGCCCGCGCCAGCGCTTCACGCTCACCGGTCCCTACCCCACTCCGTTCCGGATACCGGCCGAGAGGGACAGCAACCTGCTCATGCTGGGCACGGGTACCGGCATCGCGCCGTTCCGCGCCTTCCTCCGCCGCATCTATGACGAAAACCGGGCCTGGGACGGCGAGATCCGGCTCTATTACGGCGCCCGCACGGGCACCGACCTGCTGTACATGAACGACGTCAACAACGACCTGGCCAATTATTACGATCGCGGCACCTTCCAGGCCATCCAGGCCCTGGGCGGAAACGTCCTGGCAGATGCAGCGGATGCCCTGCAGGACAGCGTCGAGGCCCACGCCGCCGAGATCCTGGAGCGCATGCGCCAGCCCAAGACCCATGTCTACCTGGCGGGGATGAAGAAGATCGCGGCCACCCTGGACGACACCTTGGCGCGCGCCATTGGCTCCCGGCAGGACTGGGATGGGCTGAAGCAGCGGTTGATCGAAGAGGGGCGCTGGTCGGAGCTGACCTATCACTGATCCTGGCGGGGGATGGAAAAAACGCCTCACGCACCTCCGCATGCCTTGACTGAGGCGGGGGTGGATTCATAAGTTGTGCCAGGGATGAGCGATCTCTGCTCACCTACAAACCTAGGGGAATTACATGCAATCACGCGCGCTCATTCTAGCGCTCATGGCGTCGGGCATCATGTTGTCCGATCCATCGGACGCCGATGACAACTTCTGTTCCCGGCTGTTCATTTATGCGGTCAAACCGTTCTGCCAACTGCTCCCCAACGGCCTCAGCCAATGCCAACCGGTCGGCTTGGTAGGACCCGCTCCGGGGTGCGCTCAACCGGGCCGCCAGGCCTTCGCCCCGATACCCTTGGCCGCGCCGACCTGGCAGATGCCGCCTCCCCTCGCCTATCCCTTCGGCCCCTACCCGGGCACCATGCCCCCGGCCCTTCCACCCGTGGCAACCCAGCCCGTGTTCCAAGCGACACCGATCCCCTTTATGGCCGCCGCACCAAAGGCGACAACCGTCGAACAATCCTCAACCAATGCAGAGCCGCCAGCCGCGCCTGCTCCGGTGCCCACGGTAGCCGCCGCCCCGGCGGCGCAACCGCCCGCGCCGGAAACGCTCCCCCCTGTCGTGGCGATGGCCGGCCCGGTCCAGGCCACCTCCGAGGCCGAAGACGCCCTTGCCTACTTCGCGTTCGACAGCGCCGAACTCACGGCGGTGGGACGCGCCGAGCTGGATGCCTGGCTGGCCCGGAAGCCGGCTGCCAAGAAGGTGATTCTGGTTACCGGCCACGCCGATCGGCTGGGGCCCGCCCCCTATAATCTGAAGCTGTCCCGCCGTCGTGCGGAAAGCGTGAAGCATTACCTGGCGGACAAGGGGATGGCCGCGAAACGGATCAAGGTCGTCGCCAAGGGAGAATCCGAACCGATCAAGCGCTGCAAGGGTGGTCCGACCCCGGAAACCAAGGCCTGCCTGGCGCCCAACCGTCGGGTGGAAATCGACCCGTGATGAATCACCCGGCGCGCCCTTCCCTCGCAATTCCAGCCCTGGACGCCATGGGCCGGCCCCGGCCATGAACTACATAGGGAATTAGACCGGGCCAGTCGGGGATGGCCCACGGCAATCATCAGCAACAATGTTTTTCAGGATTACGATGAATTTCAGGTTTTTATTGTTGGCCGTACTTCTGGTGGCGGGTTGCGCCACCACCACCCAATCCAACGTCGCCGGCAAGAACCGGTCCCAATTGCTGCTGGTGCCGGCCAGCGCGGTAAACCGCATGTCGCTGCAGTTCTTCGAAAAGCAGAACAGCGAGGCCAAAGCCAAGCAACAGCTCATCACCGGCGGCCCCGAATTCAACCGGGTCGACGCGGTGATGCACCGGCTCATCCCCCAGACCGGAATCCTGCGCAAGGACGCGGTGAGATGGCCCTGGGAACTGGTCCTGATCGATGCGCCCGACATCAACGCCCATGTCATGGCCGGCGGCAAGGTGACGGTCTACACCGGCCTGATCCGCAAACTCAGGCTGAGCGACGACGAAATCGCCGTGGTGATGGGGCACGAGATGGCCCACGCGCTGCGCGAGCACACCCGGGAAAAGATGTCCGAACAACAACTGACCAGCGCTGTGGTTTCCGTGGGCGGCGCCCTTCTGGGTGCCGGCAACACCACCATGCAGGTTGCCGGCCTGGCCCGGCAGCTGGCCCTGGACCTGCCCTTCTCGCGCACCATGGAATCCGAGGCCGACGTATTCGGTCTGGAACTGGCCGCCCGGGCCGGCTACAACCCCCAGGCAGCCCTGGCGCTGTGGGACAAGATGGCGGCCCAAGGCGGCGGCACGCCCCAGTTCCTGTCGACCCACCCCGCCCCCGCCAACCGCAAGGCCGAGCTGAATGCACTCATGCCCAAGGTCATGCCCTTGTATCAGGCGGCGCATCGTTAGAGTCAACGCCATCCCTTCAATCCCTCCCGGACGAAGCATGACCCCCATTACCTACTGCATGACCTCGAGTTGCCTCTTGGCCGAGGATTGCCTGCGCAATGAGGACGATGCCGGCAGGCATAGCCTGACCCGGACTTTCGCGGACTTCAGCGAAGAACTGGTCCGCCCCCGCGAGGGCAAAGCGACATGCCCGTTTTTCCTGGCGAGACCCGAGTAGTTGGAAACTTCGAACCCGCCAGGCACCGACATTCGCATATTCGAGCGGAACCTGAAATGAACGCCCCCCATCACAAGACCGGCTTCTTGCTGGGCAATGCTTTGCTGGCCATTGCCCTGGCGATGCTGATCTTTCTGGACACCCTGTGGGCGCAGTTTGGGACCTGGGCCATGGGGTTATGGATGGCCGTGGCGGGCGTGGGGATGTACCTGATCACCCGGGACAAAGGCCCCACCAACTTCCCCGACTGACCTGTGGTGGCTAAGGCGCCCGACCGGTATAGAACAGGTTGCAGAACTCGACATAGCGGGGCGATACCGTGTCCGCATTGCGTTCGCACTGGGCGCGGGCCAGGGACCAAGCCTCAAAACGGCAGTGTTTGAGGACGAACCCCAGGTCTTCCTGGCTGTAGGCGCGCTGGCACTGGCGCGCCAGAAGTGCGTTGTAATTCAGACCGCAATCCGCCAGGACGGCCGCCATTCCCAGCGGTGACTCAGTACCTTGTCCTTGAGCATCCACACGGGCGGCAAGCAGATTGAAATCCCCTGGTGGCAGGTTGGCCAGGTGCGCGCAGAACTCCTGCCTGTGCGAGGCGCATTGGGCGTTCGTTCCGAAAACCGGCGCCGGATCCATCCCCCGAAGCGCCTGGTCACAGGTCCCCTCCGCCCTGGCCGTGGCGGCGGCCATGGAGATCAATGCGGACATCATTAAAAGCAATATACGTATTTCCATCTTTCCATCCAGTTGCAGCGTGTGCCAAGGATTCGCCCACCGGAATGCTACCTCAAACGCCGGTTCCGTCCCGCAAGACTCGGCATCCGGATTCAGGATAAGGGGGGTGCTATATAAGAGGCATGGAATATTCGAACCAGGAAAAGGAAATGGCCAGTGCTATCGAACCCGATGATCACGCCCAGTTCGATGAAGACGGTTTCCTGCCGGACGGCGCCCCCTGGGACGAGGAGACGGCCAGGCGGATCGCCGTCGCAGACGGGCTTGGGGAACTGGACGAATGCCAGATGGCGGTCGTGCGCCAGTTGCGGGCAAGCTATATTTACCTGGGTGCCATTCCCTCCCTGGCCCACGTCTGTCGGTTCTGCAACCTGGAGGCCGACTGCATGAACACCCGGTTCCCGGATACCCGTGAGGCTTGGCGTATCGCCGGCCTGCCCAATCCGGGAGAGGAGGCCAAGACCTACCTCTAATGGGTGTTCGGCCCGGCGGGGCCATGCATTCCCCACCAACCGATCTTTGCGAACTAAAGTCGTACTGCAAGCTTTGTCGCGAGGCGCAACCCCGCGATGCGGGGTCGGGATGCCCGGCGCCGTTAGAATGGAGACCATCGTCCCAATGACGATAACCGCTTGCAACCCACCTGGGAGGGTAACCATGGCGTCACAGCCCGAAATCACCAACATGGCCCTGTTCTGCGATTTCGAGAACATCGCCCTGGGGGTGCGCGACGCGAAATATTCCGCCTTCGACATCAAGAAGGTGCTGGAACGCCTGCTGCTGAAAGGCAGCATCGTGGTCAAGAAGGCCTACTGCGATTGGGAGCGCTACAAGGAGTTCAAGGCCACCATGCACGAGGCCGCCTTCGAGTTGATCGAGATCCCCCACGTGCGCCAGTCCGGCAAGAACTCCGCCGACATCCGCATGGTGGTGGACGCCCTCGACCTCTGCTACACCAAGGCCCACGTGGACAGCTTCGTCATCATCAGCGGCGACTCGGACTTCTCGCCCTTGGTGTCCAAGCTGCGCGAGAACAACAAGCATGTGATCGGTATCGGCGTGAAGGACTCCACCTCCGACCTGCTCAGCGCCAACTGCGACGAATTCATCTTCTACGACGACCTGGTGCGCGCCCAGGAAGCCAAGAAGAAACAGGCCGCGAAGAAGGCGCCCGCCGCCAGCGCCAACAAACCCGCCGCCAGCGCGGCCAAGCACGCCGAGCCCAAGAGCGAGGAAAACAAGCGCCAGGAAGCCCTGGATTTCCTGGTGGAAACCGTGGAGGCCCTGATCGCGGAACGCGGTTCCGACGAAAAGATCTGGGGCTCCATGGTCAAGACCACCATGCAGCGCCGCCGTCCCGGCTTCGCCGAGTCCTACTACGGCTACCGTTCGTTCAAGGAACTGGTGGAAGATGCCCAGGAGCGCAAACTGCTGAGCGTGCTGCGGGATGAAAAATCCGGGCAATACACCCTGCGGCTGCCGGGCGGCGGATAATCATTGCCTGGCAACCATCATCCCACTTCCATGCGTTTTCCCCTCCTTATCCTGCTCGCCACACTGTTGTTCGGCTGCGCCACGCCGACACCTGAGCCGACCCCCGCGGTGCCGCCCGTGGTCCCGGCCAAGCCCCTCAAGATCGCCCTGGCCCTGGGCGGCGGCGCGGCCCGGGGCTTCGCCCACATCGGTGTGATCAAGGTGCTGGAGGCCCAGGGGATCGTGCCGGACATCATCGTTGGCACCAGCGCCGGCTCCGTGGTGGGTGCCCTCTACGCATCCGGCATGAGCGGCATCGACATGCAGCGCATCGCCATCGAGATCGAGGAGGATGCGGTGACGGACTGGACCTTGCCGGACCGGGGCTTTCTCAAGGGGGAATCCCTGCAGAAATTCATCAACGAGAAGGTCAAGCGCCAGCCCCTGGAAAAACTCGCCAAGCCCTTCGGCGTGGTGGCCACCGACTTGCGCAGCGGCGACATGGTGGTGTTCCGCACCGGCAACACGGGCATGGCGGTGCGGGCCTCCTGCGCGGTGCCGGGGGTTTTCCAGCCGACGGTCATCAACAACCGGGAGTACGTGGACGGCGGGCTGAATTCCCCGGTGCCGGTCCGGGCCGCCAAGGCCATGGGCGCCGACTTCATCATCGCCGTGGACATCGGCGCCAGACCCAGCGAAAAAACCGAAAGCACCCTGGATATGTTGCTGCAGACCTTCACCATCATGGGCAACACCATCAGCCGGATGGAACTGGAGGGCGCGGATCAGGTGATCAGACCGCGCACCCGGGACATCAGGTCGACAGGCTTCGAAGACCGGCACTTGGCCATCCTCGAAGGGGAAAATGCCGCCCTGGCCATCCTGCCCGAACTCAAGGCCAAATTGGCGCGCGCGAGAAATCGCGAAAACGTGGCCGGGAGCACGCCATGAAGCGGGCCATCAAAGGCGCCCTGCTGTCCGGCCTGGCATTCCCCGGCTTGGGCCAGATCGCCCTCAAATCCTATCCGAAAGGCCTGGCGTTCATGGCACTGGCCCTGGCCATGAGCGTTCTCATCGTCAAAACGACCGTGGATGATGTCATCGGCAGCCTACAGAGCCTGGATCCCGCCCTAGTCTCCAACCTACCCGCCACGCCAGGAGACCACACCGGGATGGCCCTCTGGATCCTGGGCCTGTGCTGGTTGTGGAGCATTCTGGACGCCTACCGGATCGGTGATCGGCAGGACCGGCAAGTCTGAAAACGTCGCCCCGACCTCACTTCCCCCTAGCTCCGGGTTGAATGCTGATCTACAGTGAGTGGATAACGACATGATGTGAGGAGTGCTCCATGCGGGATATCAATGACTATCTGTGCCGTTTGCTGGTGTCGGTTTTTCTGTTCCCAGTGGCTGCCGGATTCTGGATGGTGTTCGTGTTGTCCGGCTTCAGCTTCGACGGCTTCATGGCCTACCTTGGGAGCATCAGTCAACAGTATGCCGTGATGAGCCAGGACGAACAGGGCGTGTTCTGCTTCCAGTCATTCGCGGCCTGGGGCGTCATGGCATTCGGTTTCATGTTCCTGACCTTCGTCTTGAGTCCCCCCCATTTCAGCTACCGCTTGAAGAAGGACCACGGCCACTGGTCCACGGACGTCGTCGAGGAGTAACCGCCCCCTACGGGACGGTGACCAGAGCTGTAACTCATAGTCTTCAAGATTACGGCAGTAGCGCTCCGATTCCAGCGCGCATAAGTCCAGGTCTTGGCCGTTGCGGGCTTTCACCCGGGGATCGAAGGCCTTGACGCATTCCTCATGGTGAACGGAGTACAGCCCTGGCAGGAATGCATATCCTTATTGCATTGCGTCAGGTAGTCCTGGGCCTGAACCGATCGGGACCAAATGAGGTCAATTGGCCGAGATCTGGGCAAGGCACATCCCATCAAACCGATCATCTGGATTAGCACGAGTACTCTCGTAAAAACGCGAAAAGTGCGCTTCAACACCCGCGCATCCTCAAGGCATCCCACTGAGATCACGTCTCGCTCTCCAGATTCTTTCATCGCATCACATCAAGCGGTAGAACCGGATTGCGTCCAGCTTTCTTGCGCCAGCTTAAAAATTGCTAAAGCGGCTTACCCGAGCAATCAATTCAACTATATGATGTGTCCGGTTCAACCGAGAGGAGGTTTTACAATGCAATTACGATATATCCCCATTCTGCTCATCACATTACTCGCTGCCTGCGACAAGGCCCCCGCACCTTCAGCTACGAAGGCAATGGAACCCATGGCGGCTCCGGCGGCTCCGGCGGATCTGGCCACCGGCGAAAAGGTATTTAAGCAAGTGTGCTTCGCATGCCATGGTCCTGGGGTGAATGGCGCCCCCAGAGTCGGCAACAAGAGCCAATGGGATTTCCGCGTAGAACAAGGTAAAGACGTGCTGTATAAGCATGC
Source organism: uncultured Pseudomonadota bacterium (assembly GCA_963713085.1). Classification (GTDB taxonomy): domain Bacteria; phylum Pseudomonadota; class Gammaproteobacteria; order Burkholderiales; family Thiobacillaceae; genus PFJX01. The sequence goes on from CAVQKQ010000013.1 coordinate 165,307, forward strand.
CCATGAGGGGTTCAAGGGCGAACATGGTGTAATGCCTCCCCGGGGTGGCAAGCCCGATTTGACCGATGCGGAATTGAATGCCGCGGTGGACTATATGTTGTCAAGACTACCTCCCGGATAAGCCCACGCATATCCGCCTTGGCCGTCCTTGCGGTACCGATTATTTCGGTGCCGAAACACGGTGCAGACATTTCAGCCCCATGGGGATCTGCCAAGGCGGTGGATCAGATCTACAGCAGGCACGAAGTGGTATTCGACGTTGCGGTCTCCCCCGAGGCCGCCGTCGTTTGGTTATCAGCCGTGCCTTGTTGTTGGCCGATCTGAATGGTTCAGTCTCTTTTGATAGCAAAGTGGTCATCGTCCCGCACGGCGACGATGATGCCCTTTTACACCGTCAGGAATTTCCTCAAACAGCGGGAAATGATGGAATGAGCCCAGGGCGCGACCCTGACGGGAATAATCGAGTACCGCATTCCCGCGAAGAACTATGGATTCGACCCTGGGATACCCAGGGATTTGCGACCATGGTCCCCATGGTGGATACCAACAATAGCCCGATTGCAGCGGATAGGTTATGTCTACATGAACTGCATCGCCTTTTCAGGGTTTGGCTAATTGTTTTCCATGTCAGACCGTTGGCCGCGTCCCATATGCGATGCATAGATGTGGGCACGATGAATCAAGGGGTTTTTTACGTTTTTCCAAGCCGTAAAAAATAATCGAAAAAAACCTTGAAATATTAGGAGATACTGTTTGCTTATGGTCACGCGATGCCTTATGGTGCGCGGGCAGTCGATTCAAGCAGTGTAGTAGCCTGTAGTAATGCAGTTCGCCTCACAAGGGTAGCCGCTTCAGTACCTCCCTACATTCCTTGATGTCACCGCGCGAAAACCGGGCGCAAGCCCAATTTTATTTTTTCCGAATGAGGAATGCAGCAAATGGCAACTGGCACCGTAAAATGGTTCAACGACTCCAAGGGTTTCGGCTTCATCACCCCCGATGAAGGTGGTGAAGATCTGTTCGCCCACTTCTCCGAAATCCAGGGTAACGGCTTCAAGACCCTGAAAGAGGCACAGCGTGTTTCTTTCGAGGTGAAGACCGGTCCCAAGGGCAAGCAGGCTTCCAACATCCAAGCCATGTAACGCCTTCCCGTCCGGACGTCGGGGCCCAGCGCCCCGGTCCGGGCGGTTTTAATCTTCATTGATTCGGGCAATAGCTTGTCCCGAACGGTTTACCAAGAATTTCCCTCTTCTCCGAGACCACCGCGCCCTGCGGCGTTGCCCAGTCTTCTGCGCGTCCGAGTAGATTTCCCAATTCTCATCCGCCTAAGACTGGCGCCCATGGTCGCACACGCGGCAAGCGACAGGCCGATGTAGTTTCCGGAGTTTTCATGCATTTTTCCGATCTCGGCCTGGCCGAAGAAATCGTGCGTGCCGTGGCCGACCACGGCTATACCCAACCCACCCCCATCCAGCTGCAGGCCATTCCCGCCGTGCTCGCCGGCGGCGACCTGCTGGCCGGCGCCCAGACCGGCACCGGCAAGACCGCCGGCTTCGTGCTACCGATCCTGCACCGACTGTCCGACAAATCCGTCAAGGGGCCTTCCGCTGGACGCGCTCCCATCCGGGCCCTGATCCTCACCCCCACCCGGGAACTGGCGGCCCAGGTGGAGGAATCCGTGCGGACCTACGGCAAGCACACCAAACTCAGCTCCATGGCCATGTTCGGCGGCGTTAGCATTAATCCTCAGATCACCCGCCTTAAGACCCGTGTGGACATCCTGGTGGCCACTCCTGGCCGTCTCCTGGACCACCTGCAGCAGGGCACTCTTGACCTCTCTGGCGTGCAGGTCTTGGTCCTGGACGAGGCCGACCGCATGCTGGACATGGGCTTCATCCGGGATATCAGGAAGGTGCTGGCCGTGCTACCGAAGAAGCGCCAGAACCTGCTCTTCTCCGCCACTTTCTCCGACGAGATCAAGTCCCTGGCCGATGGCCTGCTGAACAACCCGGCATTGATCGAGGTGGCCCGCCGCAACGCCACCGCCGACAACATCGCTCAGAAGGTCTACGCGGTGGATCGGGACAAGAAACGCCAGTTGCTGGCCCACCTGATCGATACCCACCAGTGGTTCCAGGTATTGGTGTTCACCCGCACCAAGCACGGCGCCAACAAGCTGGCGGAACAACTCGCCAAGGGCGGCATCCCTGCTCTGGCAATCCACGGCAACAAGAGCCAGGCGGCACGTACCCGAGCCCTGTCGGAATTCAAGAAAGGCGACCTGCAGGTGCTGGTGGCCACGGACATCGCCGCCCGGGGCATCGACATCAGCGAACTGCCCCACGTCGTCAACTACGAGTTGCCCAACGTGCCCGAGGACTACGTGCACCGCATCGGCCGTACTGGCCGTGCCGGCGCCGAAGGCGAGGCCCTGTCCCTGGTCTGCGTCGACGAGTTGGAGTTCCTGAGAGACATCGAACGCCTGATCAAGCACAAGTTGCCGAGGGAAGTCGTGCCCGGTTTCGAACCCGATCCCAACGAGCGTCCACAGCCTATCCAGATGCGCAGCCAGGAACACCAGCGCGGCCGCGGCCAGCCGGGCCGGGGACAATCGCGGGGCCAGGCCGGACAACCCGGAGAAGCCCGCTCCAATACTGCAGGCAACACCCCGCCTGGCCGCAGCCAGGGACGACCCGGCCAGTCCCACGTCAGGCCCGGCGGCCCTACATCCGGCGGCAAGCCGGGCGCGCCCCACCGCTCCGGTGGTCGCAACCGCTGAGCCGACAGCCCCGCCGACTTCTGGTTGATCAGGCCAGTCGGCGGCAGACGGCGTGGCGATAACAATCCGTGGTGTGATCGTTGACCATGCCCACCGCCTGCATGAAGGCATAGCAGATGGTGCTGCCGACGAACTTGAAGCCCTGCTGCTTCAGGTCCCGGCTCATGGCTTCTGATAAAGGTGTCACGTCTGGTACCTGCGCAATGTCGGACCAGGCGTTCTGGATCGGCCTGCCGTCGACGAAACGCCAGAGGTAGGCATCCAGGCTGCCGAATGCGTCCCGGATCGCCAGTGCACGGCGGGCATTGATCACCGCCGCATCCACCTTGGCACGGTTGCGGATGATGCCGGGATCGGCCAGCAATAGGGCCTTGCGGGCATCGTCGTAGCGGGCTATCCGGTTCATATCGAAACCGTCGAAGGCGGTCCGGTAGCGTTCCCGCTTCCTCAGCACGGTCAGCCAGGAAAGACCAGCCTGGGCCCCTTCCAGGACCAGAAACTCGAAAAGGGTCCGGTCATCATGGACCGGCACCCCCCATTCCAAGTCATGATAAGCTTGGTACAGGATGTCCTCGCCGGCCCACGAACAGCGTTGCATCCGCTCATCCATGCGCTGACTCATCGCCATACACGGGTAGACCAGCAACCTCTACTGGCGATATCGACATCTCCGCTGCTGGCCGAGCCCTGAGTTTCATCCGAACAGATCGTCCACCTCGTCCTGGGAGACCGCCTGGGCGGGCGTAACGGACGGCCCGTCGAGAAGTCCGGGGTCGGGCTCATCCTCCACCAGAAGGTGAACCAGGCTGTCCTCCATCTTCTGGATCATGGCCATCAGCTTATTGATCACCTGGCCCACCAGATCCTGGAATGCCTGGGCCTGGATGATCTCGCTGATATCAGTTCTGCTGCGGCCGTGATCCGCCACCACCTGATCGAGAAAGGCGCGGATCTCGGGCGAGCGGGTCTTGCCCGACAACACTGACGCCATGGCTTGCTGGGCATGCAGCCGGTCCGAAATGTCTTCCACCGCGTTCAGTGTCTGGCCCGCGGATTGCTCCGTCAGGGTAGCGATGTAACGCAGGCGGTCCCGCGCATTGCGCACCACATGGGTCTGGGGTAAATCCTGGTCACCGATGTCCCGGATGGTGGAGCGCAGTTCCTCCACCATGGACACAATGTCATGTCGCAGGGATTCAAGATCGTTCATCGGCACGGCCTCCTCTATGCCCAAATCTTATCGGCACTTCCAGCCAAACCTTTCATGAAACTGAGTGTTCCCTGAGATGATGCGGCAGCCGCCTACCGGTGGGCCTATGCGCCGGGCCAGGACAGCGGCATTTACATAATTTAAAAACCGGTAGAGTGCCGTGTCATTTTTCGCCATCCGGATCAAGCATGCCCCTGAGTACCCCATCCCACGACCCTTGCCCCTGCGGTTCCGGCCGAACCTACCGGCAATGCTGCGGCCCGCTCCATGCCGGCGGCGCGGTCGCCGGTGACGCCGAAGCCTTGATGCGTTCCCGCTACTGCGCCTTCGTCCTGGCGGATGAAGGTTATCTGCTGCGAACCTGGCATCCCGACACCAGGCCGGAAAACCTCGGCCTGGACCAGCCGCCCCTGCCGAAATGGCTGGGATTGGCCGTCAAACGCCATGAGGTGTTGAACGACGATCAAGCCTTGGTGGAATTCGTCGCCCTCTACAAGATCGGCGGCCGGGCCCATCGGCTGCACGAGACCAGCCGATTTCTACGGATCGGGGCCAACTGGTATTACCTGGATGGGGAGATGCACTAATGCCCTTTTTTCATCAGGTCTTTTGTCTAGATTGAAAATAGCTTGTCGGCCGCATACACCTATTTATTCGATACGAGGAGACAGAATTGGCCACTTTCATTGATACCAAGGGGCAGTCCCACGGCGAGCGTCGCTGCAATCAGCGCCTGCGTGAGATATTTCCCGATGCCAGGATACGCATCGACCACTTCTTTCATTCCAGAATCGACTGGGCCGGCAGCCCAATCGACTACTTGGCATTGCGCGTGATCCACGAGGCCTATCCCGATCTGAGCGCCCATGATGTCCTCATCCTGATGCAGGCAATCGAGGCTCGTTACCAAGGCGTTGCTCGGGCAACCTGAACAAACGCCCGCTCAACCAGGGGATATTGAAGAAGGCCAGATACTCTCCAGGCGGTTTATGATGTTTCCTCTCCCAGGAAACCGAACCCATGGATTACAGCCTGCTTCGTTCAATTCACATCGGCACCGTCCACGCCACCCTCGTCCTGTTTCTGCTGCGCGGGTTCTGGATGTTGACCGACTCCCCACGCCTGGAGCAACGCTGGGTGAAAGTGGTACCCCACGTCAACGACACGCTCCTGCTCATCGCGGCCATCGCCATGCTGGTTGTAGGCGGCCTCAACCCGATCGAGCAACCCTGGCTCCTGGCCAAGATCGTCGGACTGCTGGCCTACATCGTCCTGGGCACCGTGGCCCTCAAGCGTGGCCGGACCAAGACCGTTCGTGTCCAGGCGCTGATCGCCGCCTTGGCCGTGTTCGGCTACATCGTGGCCGTGGCCATCACCAAACAGGTCATTCCCGGCCTGACCTGAAGCGAACCATGCGCCAGACGCACGCCCTGCCCCCGATCCAGGCCCGCAAGGAACGCCTGGCCGCCATACGCCACGATATCCATGCCCACCCGGAGTTGGCCTACGAGGAACAGCGCACCAGCGACATCGTGGCCGCCTTCCTGGAATCCCACGGCATCGAGGTGCACCGAGGCTTGGCCGGCACCGGCGTGGTCGGCGTGCTCAGGAACGGCACCAGCCCGCGCTCCATCGGCCTGCGCGCCGACATGGACGCCCTGCCGGTGAGGGAGCAGAACAGCTTTCCCCACCGCTCCAAGCACGAAGGCAAAATGCACGCCTGCGGCCACGACGGCCACACCACCATGCTGCTGGGCGCGGCGGAATACCTGGCGGCCCGGCGCTGCTTCGACGGCACCGTGGTATTCATCTTCCAGCCCGCCGAGGAGACTGACGGCGGCGCCCGGGTGATGATCGAAGAGGGCCTGTTCGAACGCTTTCCGGTGGAATCCGTGTTCGGCATGCACAACTGGCCGGGTCTGCCCGCCGGCCAGTTCTCGGTCCTCGCCGGTCCGGTCATGGCCTGCTCCGACCAATTTGATATCGTTATCCGTGGGCACGGTGCCCATGCCGCGATGCCCCAGCAAGGCCGCGACCCCCTGGTCGCCGGAGCGGCCCTGGTCCAGGCCCTGCAGACCGTGGTGAGCCGCAACCTGGATCCGCTGGACGCGGCGGTGATTTCCATCACCAAGTTCTTCGCAGGCGGTGAGGCCTACAACGTGATCCCCGCCGAGGCCCGCATCGCCGGCACGGTGCGCGCATTTCGTCCGGAAGTGGAAGACGCCATCGAGGCCGCAATGGAGCGGATCTGTGCCGGCATCTCCGCCGCCCACGGGGTCCAGGCCACCCTCGACTACCACCGGGGTTATCCTCCCACCATCAACTCCCGGGACGAGGCGGAGATTTGCGCCGAAGTCCTGCGTGGGCTGGTGGGAACGGAACAGGTCCGCACCAGCGACAACCCCTCCATGGGGGCGGAGGATTTCGCCTTCATGCTGCGGGAAAAACCCGGTTGCTACGTCTGGATCGGCAACGGCCTGGCGGAAGGCGGGTGCATGCTGCACAACCCCCGCTACGACTTCAACGACGACATCCTGACCCTGGGTGCCAGCTACTGGGTACGCCTGGTGGAACACCTGCTGCCGGCGGCCTGACCGGGTCCTGGGGCAGTATCAGGCGGGGGCATTGTCCTGATCCGTATCCGAGTAATAGCTGATCCGGCTGCGCGGATTCAGGTACTCGAACACCTCCCTGGGCAGGTTGCCGGGCCGCAAGGTGGAGACTATCTCCAGGTCCGGATCGTCGGCCAGGTTCAGCATGAGGGCCTCCTCCTTGGGCACGTCCGGGTCGTACAGCAGCAGAGTTGGGTGCAGCAGCTTGCCGGGATTGACGCTCACCACCAGGCCGGTGGACTCGTTGTTGAGCTTGACCACGCTGCCCGGCGGATACACCCCCAGGCAACGGATGAACTGCTGCATCAGCCCCGGATCGTACTTTTCCGTCTCTCGCCGGAACATGTGGGAGAGCGCCTCCGCAGGGGTCAGGGCATCGGCCGGATTGATGCGGTTACAGTAGTTGTCGAAGCTATTGGCGATGGCGGCGATGCGCGCATACTTGCCGATGACCGTGCCCGACACGCCGCCGGGGAACCCGCTGCCGTCCAGGTATTCGTGGTGCAAGGCGATCACCTCCAGGGTTCCCAGGGACAGTTCCGGCAGCTTCTGGGCCATCTCCACCCCGTACGCCACATGCTGCTGGTAGAAGTTGCGCTCGGCGGTGGACCATGGTGTCTTCTTGAGAAGGATCTGGCTGGGCACCCGTTCCTTGCCCATGTCGTGCAACAGGCAGCCCAGGCCAAGGGCATGCATCCCCTCCTCGCTCATGCCCGCCTCCTTGGCCAGCATCAGGGACAGCATGGCGACGTTGAGGGCATGGTAATAGGCACCCTCGTCGCCGCTCTTGGCGTTCATGAGGTGCAGCACCACGTCCTTTTCCACCAACAGGGAATCCACGATCTGTCCAACCACGGACTGGGCCTCATGGATCGACTCCTCGGGCCGGGAGAACAGGTTGCGGAGCACGGTCTTGACCGTGGCCATGCTGGTGCTGAACTGCTTCTCGCAGCGTCCCAGGGCCTCCCGCTGGAGGGCGAGTTGCTCGCGCCTTTCCTTCTTGGCCCGCCACATGGCCTCCAGTTCCGGATCCACCTTCGGCGGCGGCGGGGGCGGCGCGTCGGCGCGGGGAGGAGGCAGTGGCGGCAGGTCGCTCTTCTCCCGGACATAGACCACTTCCTTCAGTCCCAGGGAACGCAACACGTTGAGCTGCTTCTCGTTGCGGATCTTGAAACTGCTGAACAGAAAGGGGTGGTCCATCCAGGCATCGAGATGGATGTAATGACCTACCCGCACTTGTTCTATGGCGATACGCTGTTCCAAGGTGCTCATCCAGATCAGACTTCAGGCCCTGAACTTGCTTTGATTGCCTAGTTTATCGGTAAATCGGGCCGGAACCTGAATGCGATCAGCGCCTCATAATCAAACCTTGCTAGGAGACAAGCTCATGACAAGCGAAATCGCCACCCTGGCCGGCGGCTGCTTCTGGTGCCTGGAGACCGCCTTCAACCGCCTGCGCGGCGTGGAAAGCGCCGTGTCAGGCTACATGGGTGGGCACACCGACCACCCCAGCTACCAGCAGGTCTGCGGCGGTGACACCGGCCACGCCGAGGTGGTGCAGGTGCGCTTTGATCCGGAGCAGATCGGATTCGACGAACTGCTCGAGGTCTTCTTCGCACTGCACGACCCCACCACCCTGGACCGCCAGGGCAACGACGTGGGCACCCAGTACCGTTCCGCCATCTTCTGTCACAGCCCCGAGCAGAAAACCGCCGCTGAGGCCGCCATCGCGCGGCTGTCTGCGGAAGGGGTATTCACCGATCCCATCGTCACCCAGGTGGTCGAAGCCACCACCTTCTGGCCGGCCGAGGGCTATCACCAGCGTTATTTCGAACAGAACCCCAACCAGCCCTACTGCATGTTCGTGGTGGGGCCCAAGGTGGCCAAGTTCCGCGCCAAGTACGCCGCCAAGCTCAAACCCTAGTGCAGTTCCACCCAGACCGGCTGATGGTCCGAAGCCCGGGTTTCCGCATCGATACCATGGGCCGCCAGACGGGGCGCCAGATCCTCGGTCAGGAACACGAAGTCGAAGCATTCGGGACGATCCACGAAATCCACCGGATGGATGCCCACGGTGGGGGCATGGGGCCGGCCGGGATGCAACACCTCCCAACAGTCTCGCCACCCGAGCGTTGCGTCTTCATAGGGGGCCAGCAGGCGGCGCCGCGCCTCCGCTCCGGCGGGAAAATTCAGGTCCCCGCACAAGATGGCCGAGGCCGGCCGCGGCAGGACCTCGAAACTGCCCCCCTCCTCGCCTTCTCCCACGCGTGGCGTCCGGGTGTGGGCGCAGGATTGGGCATGAAGCGCCCGCAATCCATCGATCTGGGCCGCGCGGATTAGGGGGGAGTAATACTCCAGATGGGTGGTCATCACCCGCACCGGGCCAAAGGGGGCAGTCACCACCGCTTCCAGCAGGATGCGCTGCATGCTGGGAGTACCCGGGTCCGCCGGCCATGGCAACAGGTGCCGGAACACCTGACCCACCGGCAGGCGGGAAAAGATGGCATTGCCGAACAGCTTGCGCCCGCCCCGGCCGTCCGGCAGGTCCGTCGCGGCGCCGTAGACGGCCGCATAGCCGGGCAACCCGGCGGCCAGTCGCGCCATGCCATCCTCGCCGCTACCGCCGGGCAGGCCGGGAAAATTCACCGCCACCTCCTGCAGGCAAATTACGTCGAGCTCGCCCAGGGCATGAATGGTTCTGGTAATGCGATCCAAGTCCACCCGGCCATCCAGGCCTCGCCCCCATTGAATGTTCCAGCTGAGCAAACGCATGACGGCATCCTCCTTTTTTCCAGCATAGCCACCTGACCTACAATTGACGCCTGACACCCGCCATTCCTTTGCGACCCAGGCCATGACCCTCAGCCAAGACTGCATACAACCCTTCCTGTTCGAACGCCTGGATATTCGCGGCGCCCTGGTGACCCTGGATGGGACCTGGCAGGGTCTCATCGAGCGGCGCGGCTACCCGCAAATCGTGCTGCGGGTGTTGGGCGAGATGAGCGCGGTCACCGCCCTGATCAGCGCCAACCTCAAGCAATCCGGGCGCATGACCTTCCAGCTCCGGGGCGAAGGTCCCATCAATCTGCTGGTGCTGGACTGCGACCAGCAATTGCGCATGCGCGGCATGGCCCGCTGGAACCCGGACACCCTGGATCCCGAGGCGCCAGCCCATATGCTGCTGGGGGACGGACACCTCCTGCTCAGCCTGGATGCCGAAGGTATGCGCCAGCCCTACCAAAGCCTGGTGCCCCTGGAAGGGGACAGCATCGCCGCCATATTCGAGAGCTACCTGACCCGTTCCGAGCAGCAGCCTACCCGGCTGGCGCTGGCGGCTGACGGCAGCCGGGCCGCCGGCCTGTTCCTGCAAAAGATGCCGTCCGCGGACCGGAAGGACCCGGACGGGTGGACCCGCATCCAGCATCTGGCGGCCACCCTGCGGCCCAGTGAGTTGCTTGGCCACCCGCCGCTGGCCATGCTGCGGCGGTTGTTTCCGGAGGAGGACCTGCGGGTATTCGACCCCCGCCCGGTCAGCCACCACTGTCCGGAGGACTGGGAAAAGATCCACGGCATGCTGCAATCCCTGGGCCGGGCGGAATGCGACGCCATCCTTCTGGAAAAAGGCGAGATCCTGGTCAAGGACGACATCTGCAACCGGGAGTACCGGCTGGACGGCGCCAGCGTGGCGGCCCTGTTCGAGCCGCCCTCACACACAGTGCATTGATCCAACGCATCATGCCGATCGTTCCCGCCAACGTCGCCTTCGAACCGGACGGCACCCCCGCCTCCCCGGCCTTCGGCGACATCTACCATTCCGCCGACGGCGGTCCCGGCCAGGCGCACCACGTATTCCTCGCCGGCAACGGCCTGCCCCAACGCTGGGCCAAGCGTGAACGCTTCGTCATCCTGGAGAATGGTTTCGGCACCGGCCTCAACTTCCTGACCACCTGGGCTGCATGGCGCGAGGACCCGGTCCGGCCGGAACGATTGCATTACCTGGCCGTGGAGAAACACCCCTTCCGGGCCGCGGACCTGGCCCCCATCCACGCCCGCTGGCCTGAATTCGCCTTCCTCTCGTCCCATCTGCTGGACGCCTGGCCTGTACTCACCGCCGGCTTCCACCGCTTGGAATTCGCAGCCGGCCGGGTGGTGCTCACCCTGATGTTCGGCGAAGCGGAAGACTGTCTGGGCCAGTTGGAGGCCCGGGTGGATGCCTTCTACCCGGACGGCTTCGATCCCAAGAAGAACCCGGCCATGTGGACCCCCGGTCTGTTCCGGCGCATGGCCCAACTGGCCGCCCCGGACGCGACCCTGGCCACCTGGTGCGTGGCAAACTCAGTGCGGGAGGCCCTGGGCCAGGCCGGCTTCGCAACCGATAAACGACCCGGTTTCGGACGCAAGCGGGAGATGCTGACCGGTGCCCTTGCCGCGCCTCGCGACACCGGGCCGGAATCGGCCCGCCACGCCCACCATGCGGTAGTGCTGGGCGCCGGCCTGGCCGGCTGCGCCGCGGCCGAACGGCTGGCCGCCAGGGGCTGGACCATCGATCTGGTCGAGCGCCATGCCGGTCCGGCCAAAGAGGCCTCCGGCAACCTGGCCGGTATCGTTCGTCCCCTCCTGTCCCGGGACGACAACCTGGCCTCGCGCCTGAGCCGTGCCTGCTTCCTCCACACCGTACGCGCGCTGAATGTCCTCGATCGAACCGACGTGCCGCCCCGGCGCAATCTGCAAGGCGTGCTCCAGATCGCCCGGGATGGGGAACACGAGGTCCGGCAACGGGATCTGGCGAGCCGGGGCGAATTCCCCGAGGACTTCGTGCGCTTCCTGGAACGTGAGAAGGCTGAGCGGCTGCTGGGCCATGCAACGCTTTACGGCGGCTGGTTCTTCCCCTCCGGGGGATGGGCCAGCCCGCCCGGCGTGTGCCTCTCCCTGCTGGCCGCCCGGGGCGGACAGATCCGCCTTATCACGGGGCGGGAGGCAGGCACGATCCTGCGCCAGGATGACGCGTGGCTGTTGCGGGATACGGCCGGGCAAGAACTGGCCCGGGCCCCCGTGCTAATCCTCGCCAGCGGCGCCCAGGCCCATCTCCTGGAGCAGACCCGTGCCCTGCCCATCAGCCGGGTGCGAGGTCAGGTCAGCCTTATTCCCGCCGGCGCCATCCCCGGGCCCCGCTGCGCCGCGTGCAGCGAGGGCTACCTCACCCCCGCCGTCAATGGCTTGCATTGTCTGGGGGCCTCCTATGCCTACGACGAAGACATGGAACTTCGGACCGGGGAACATGCGAGCAACCTCCAGCGCCTGGCCCGCATCCTGCCAGGCGCGGAACGGGACCTGGACCCGGCCGGACTGGACGGACGGGTAGGTTTCCGCGCCGTCACCCCGGACCGGCTGCCGTTGGTCGGCGCCCTGCCCGACACCTCGGCCGCGCTGCCACGGGAGGCCCGGCTAACGGACCTGCCCAGGCAACCCGATCTGTACGGCTTGCTGGGGCTGGGCTCCCGAGGCCTGGTCTGGACCATTCTGGCGGCGGAGTCCCTGGCCAGCCGCATCGTCGGCGATCCCATGCCCCTGGAGAAGGACTTGCTGGCCGCCGTGGACCCTGCTCGCTTCCTGCTGCGCCAGCATCGGCGCGGGGGATAACGAAAACAGTCAGACGACCCGAAATGGCGCCACGTCGCACCCGATCCGCGGGTACCGAGAAAATGGAAGAGGACTTGTTCGGCTCGGCATAAACTTTCAGATTGCCGATCTTGCCGGTGATCACGTCGCCGCTCTGGAAACCCGCGCCCACTTGTGTGGGCTTGCCGGACGGCCCCTTGAGGCTGATCTGCTGGCGCTGCATGCCCGGGTTATCGCGGATGGCGCGCACCACGTTGTTCCAGTTGTCCAGGAACCCGGATGCCACCACCTTGCCTTCCGCAGTGTTCTCGTAGGCCCCCAGGGCGCCACCGCGTCCATGTCCGTCAGGAACCGCTGCCGTTTGGTCAGCTTCGGCCTCCGCTCGTATCCCGTTTCGTCCAGACTGCGCCGCTTCATCATCCCTCTCGGCCGTTCAATTCCCAAATCCGCATTCTGGATCAGCACGTCAGCTCATACAGAAGTTCCTTGAGCGGGCCTCTGATTCCCTTTATGCTTTTGCAAGCATTTTTTCAATGCTAAAGAATCGATAGGGGCACCATCAACTGGGGGATATTTTCATGATTAAGACTGTACCGAAGCGGCTATATATAGGTTTCTTCGCAATATTCCTGCCATCCATGTTGTTCAGTACAGCAGCATTCAGTTTCTTGGGTTTGGAACTGGGTGGTTCTTCCGACACGGCTGCGACTGGAGGTGCTGGCGGAGCCAATTCCCAGGGAGCCAACAGCCAACTGGAGCATTGCGATGAAACACTGGGCACCTTGGGCGTCGAGGAGGACCAAAGCGCGCCTTGGTGGAGTGCATATGCAAGCCGATATCCGGCTTTGGGTAGTACAACTCCGGTGCTTCGCATGCTGATTCAGCAGTCCAATTGTTTTGTAGTGGTTGAACGTGGTCGTTCTATGAACAATATGATGCGTGAACGAGAATTGCAGCAGTCTGGTGAGATGCGTTCTGGTAGCAATTTTGGCAAGGGGCAGATGGTCGCTGCCGATTACACCATGCAGCCAAGTATCCAATTTTCCGCTAAAGGTACCGGCGGTCTAGGCGGGGCACTCGGAGGGCTTTTTGGTGGTGTTGTCGGCGCCGTTGCAGGGGGCCTGAAGTCCAACGAGGCCGCCACTACGCTTCTGCTTATCGACAACCGTTCAGGCGTGCAAATTTCCTCTTCCGTTGGCAGCGCGAAGAATTACGACTTTGACTTGGCTGGCGGCTTCTTCGGCGGGGGTGCAGCTGGCGGAGCAGGCGCCTTTACCAATACTCCTGAGGGCAAGGTTCTCACCGCTGCATTCGTGGACTCCTACAACCAAATGGTCAAGTCCCTGCGTAACTACAAAGCGCAGCAGGTGAAGGGTGGACTAGGTAAAGGTGGCCGTTTGAACGTTGGCGATTAACGCCGGTATCTACTGCACTTTCCGTTTCACGGCGAGTGCAGGTTCTTCCTATTGAGTTTGGCCTGACTCACACGGGAATTAATCCCGAAAGTTCTGGAACTGTCGATGTACCCCTGGATTCCTCCCGTCAGCCCCACACGGATGACGGTGAGGCTCTCCAACCAATCCGATCAAGCCCCAGCTAGGACACCCGACTAGACACGACCTCCGGCACTTTAACCCATCCAAGTGGCTATACCCACTGTGTTGGGTTCAATGTGGGAATGGAACGGGGATCACTTTGATTTGACTGGGTTTGATCGAGATTTCCCCTTCGAGACGACGTGGGACCGGGACCGTGACCCTGTCCGGGGCCGTGGGGGATAACAGAAACACATCTTTTTATATTTCTGTATATAACAACTTCACTCTGTTATCCCCATGACCCCCGATAAACCAATCAGGTCCCACAGGATTCGGTCTCGACGTTCCAATCTACCTGTCAGATCGACTTTGATTTCTTCCTGGCTTCCTGGGCTGCTGCCAGTTGGTTGACCTGCCTCAGGAGGTTTTGCTTCTGACGGTCTGCCACAGCATCCTTCGGAACGATCATTCCATGTGACCTGACCCGGTACTCCAACACGATCACCGTCTCGTTCGTTTGTTCATCGTACACCTGCTGAATCTTCCTGTAGCTCGACCTGATCTTCTTGTCGTTGAAGCCAAACACCCGGTCTAGCAAGGTCAGCAGTTGCGTTGAATCGTTCATCCCATATCACCTCTTCACTCGTTGTATTTATCTCCTTCCATTGTCGATCTTGTGGACTCTGGCAGTAGGGGAGTAACCGGGATGCAGCCGTCGTGCTTCCAAATTTGCATTGGCAAACGTAGCAGACCGAACGTACTCATAGATCGTGATTGGTCCATCGACCGAGCTGCTTGTCTTGACCAACGTGATCTCGAACAGGGGATACACGTTGAGGTTGATGAAGGGATTGAAGCTCATTCCGGACCCTCGTCGTTGAAGTTACTGACGAAGGACTTCATCCAACCTTCTGGTCAAAAGATCAACGATCCAACATGGATTCCATCATCAAGTCGTCACACTTCTCTACCACCTTCGATCCTGACACGGCTGGAACTGTTGGGTGACGTGGGTTGAGACGATGTACCGCCTCAGTTGTGAAATGTCTGACGACAGTGGAATGCGAGGATAAAAATGCAAGGCATATATCGAATGACATATAAAGTTCTGCCAACTTTCGTCGCAAAGTCCGTCAAGACTTCTACGCTATGGAGGGTGTCATGACTAAGCTGCTAACAATCTTTATAAATATTGCCTTGATGTCGGGACTGGTGGGATGTGGGGATAATTCTGTCGCTGGCAGAAAATTGTCAGAAGTCGGTGCTAAGTGTGACCAAAGTAAACAGCAAATGAGCATCATATTCAATGACACTATAATTCCCAATGATAAGCTTATTACAGCTAGCAAGATCTGTGAAGCCGCTAACAACTTCTCAGAACTGCTCACTCAAGGACAAATCGAGGCTGGTGAACTTGCAGCAGGAGAAAATACAGAAGCATGTAAAGCACTAAAAGAAATGATATCCATTGCCGGGTCATATGAAATTGTATTAGAAGATATTAAAAATAGATTCCATGAAAATCCAACAAAAGAAAATGCGGACATAATTCTTAGCGCAACTACATGCCATATGTCAAAAGAAGAAAGAGCCAATTTAAGCAAGCAGATAGCCTCGGCTGTACATCCTACAATCTATTCGGTTGGCACAATAACTACAATAGATAATAAGGTATGCATTGCATATATGGGGGAAGTGTCACTAAATAACGACAATCCCCATACACAAGAAGTGCAAAATCATCTATATTCTTTCAATTGCGGCTTTCCAAAATCAGAAGTGCCCATAGACCATACAGGCAATCGCCCATTTGGTAATTATTTAAAGGAGACATACAAGTACAGTGGAGAATTACCTGAATTTTGGATTTTACATGGAGAAAAACAAATATTTTATTCGCAAACTCAAAAGCCTCCATTGGCTTCTTCCGCTACAACCAGTCTGTCTGTGGACACAATTACACTAGATAACTTAAATGCCACTATTGAAAATATAATAAATGGTCGGGTATTTTATGAGGCAAATCAATTATTTAAACAACTGGCTAAGTTAGGGGTCATATCAATGAATAAAACGACTCAGGAAGGCGAACTAATGGGCTACGATGTTATCGCTAAAGTTAGTGCTTATGGCTTGCCTATTGTAACCATATATAGAACTATGCCAGAAGACACATATGAATACGTATTTGCCACCAGCTATCAACCCGAAAACATTGAAATGGTTAATAAAGCGTTAACTGATCATAACATTGCCATAGATGGAAACAATCAAATAGCAACTGTTACTTACAACTCACACTATGATGATCAAAGGATCGAAATATATGCGGGTGTTAAGGATAATTATAAGAATATAACAAATGCTTTAACTGAAACAAATACGGGAGGCGGTGAGCAAAGTTCAGGCACTCCCGAGATAACCAATGCAGATGTTGAGAACTATTTTAACGATAGAAATTCAGAATATCTAGAGCACTATCAAAGCGAATACCGTGGAACGCACTGTCCAGGAGATATTTCAATTACTGATCTAGATGGCGATTTGGTTAACAACGAGGCTGTGGTGATGTGTCTTGAAGATGGGAACAGTGAAACGTTTGTTGTTTTACAAAAAAACAAGTCTAAGATTGACATATATAATTCCAATGTAGAATTCAATAGCACCGACAAAATAAGCATAAATAATGGTACAGTAGCTATAGAAACCCAATCTCCACCTGACGCCATTACTAAAAATATCCATAATTCAATCGTAAAATATAAGTTCCTTAAATCAGGTAAGAATGGTGGTATCTGTATTTCTGAAGGAGAAATACCTAACAATAATTCCGTTCTCTCTTGCACTGATTTAGCGAGAACGGTAGCTGCAAATTCTAAAATATCAAACCAGCAATCCAGCTCCAATACTTTCAACAGCAGTAATAGTCCAACCTTGGCATCAGTTCCTATAATTCTCGGAAACAAGAAAGGTGCTTATGATGCACTCTACAAACTAACAGTCAAACTTACGACTATTCAGTCAAGCCCTGATTTAAAATGCAAAATAGTAGGAACTCAACTGTTAAATAGCACATCTAAATTAGAGTCAGTAATACAACAAGGCGAAATGCTTGAACAAAGAACGGGCAATGACCAGGGCAGATATAACCTTGTACTTGATCAGGTTGCGATGAGAGAAAAAGCACTCGTGGCATCTGGGTGTAATTGACTGCTTGAACTATGTTATTTTAACATTTGACACATAAGCAATTTCACGTTATATCAATTCATGCATAGAGGACCAAACATATGACTTGAACAGAAATTGCCAACTTCCCAGGTCGTGGGATATATTTAGATCACATCTAAAGCCAAAAGCTCCCTTCTGATTCGCTCAAAACCATCTATGCCTTGTTCCGACATGAGGTTAATAGCGTCTTGTGTTACGACCTGCGCCCCAATACTGAATAACATAAAGCCTCCTTAAATATGAGACTTTACGTATTCCTTTTTGGAGCGATCTACTTAGGAGTTGTATAAATCCCGTTGTCTGCTCAGGTTTTATCTGGGACGGTGTGCTTGTGAGTTCAAGAAGGAGATCACAAATGCACACGTTGACGGAAGACCAGCGAACCATGTTGCTTGACATGCTCAACGAGGAGTTTGGGTCTCATCTGGTGTTCGAGGAGTTCTCTGATATCCTGTTCGGTTTGTTCGAGGATATCCCCGGCTTCGAGACGATCTCACAAAGCAAGGCAAACCGCCTCATCAAACTTCTTTGGAGCAAATACCATGGCAAAGCCCACCAAGAAACCTGAACAGAAAACAGAGACACCCGTTGGGTCCACTCCTGTCGAACCGAAAGTTATCGACATGAACAAGCCGAACATTCAAGAGGCAATTTCCGTCGGCAAGGAGATGTCCAAGAATGCCGAAGTCACGAAGGCTGAGGTTGCCAGGAAGATGTATGAACACATCAAGGACGAGTCTCGTGAGGTCATCGTCAAGGCGTTCATCGAAGGTGCAAACCTGACTCCTGCCGGCGCTCAGACCTACTACTACAACGTCAAACGTAAGGCTGGGAAGAGCTGATATGTCGTCACGGTGCCTTCCTCGATTTCATCGAGGAAGGCAGTTTACGTCAGATCTAACGTAAACCTATTTACAATCCCAAACCCACAGCACATGTGGCTGTCAATGTCTTCCTCGTATTCCCTGGATGCTTTAGAGCAGACAGTATAGGCTAAACTCACTTTCTAGCTCTCAAACTAAGGAATGTGAAGTGAAATACTCTAAGCAGTGGAAACGGCTAGAGGATGTACTGTCAAAGACGTACCACGAACATGGACTTCAGGGCCGGTTTACTCATGACAAGGATTACCTGAAGTATGCCTTTGAACGAACTGAAGAAATGTGGGAGGAAAATAACGCCAAAGTCCATGATGTTCGGCTTGTCATGCTCTCGGAGGCCCCACTATTCGGAGATGCTGAAACCTATTTTTACAATCCATCAACTAAGTTTACATCCTTCTTCCACTTCAATGATGCCGAAGCAATCTTGGGAAAAGACTTTTCCAAGGATATACGTTTTATTGGTTATAACAAAAAAACTGTCTTGCATGAGATGCTTGCCGAGGCTGGCTTTGTCGTTCTCGATTTGTTCCCGTTTGCACTAAATGAAAAGAAGACCGGATTGACATATAGACGACTTCCGGCAGTTGAATACGATAACCTGTTCAATGATCTCTGTGACCTATACTTCCTTCCCAAGCTTGTTCGACTAACAAATGGTAAGGTTCCATGGTTCATCTTCCGGTATAAGCGGCTACGAGATAACGTTGGGGCCAGGGTGGCAAAAGAGTTGGCAGAGATGGGTAAGGATAAAGCAACCATTATTGAGTCCATCCACGGTACCAACATGTCACTGAGCCGAGAGAAGCTAGGACAAATATGGTCACAGGTCAATGAATCCGCAGATCGCGTCTAAGTGGAAGAATTGATGCTGTTGTGTGAGTTCTACGGATAACTGGGATGTCACTATAATTCACCTCAGAATCGCCTCTACCGCTTTCAATCTTCTTTCTGGCATCTTGCTATAGGCGACAGCGATTGAAGGTGGAATACACAAAATTCCACCTGGTCTTTCATGATTTAACAAGCCTCAGATCAACCTTCTGATTGATAGTGTTAAGTTTATTGATCACATCCCTCGCTTTCGATGAGATGTCCCGCTGTTCAAGGTGAGCATATCGCATCGTTGTCTTGATGTCCGTATGACCAAGTATCTCCTTGACCTCGTAGATGCTGAGACCGTTCTGGACAAGTCTGGAGGCATGAGTATGTCGAAGTGTGTGGATTGTGCAATCACTCAGCCCGGCACGACGGTATGCCTTACGAATTGACTCGCTTGTGTAACCACGTGCCCCACCACGTCTATTCGTGAAAACGTGTTCGCTGTTATGGTCTTGATATCGTTTGCTTAACGTGGCGTAAACACGGTCTGTCATGTAAAGAATAGATTCATTCTGGACCTTCGGGCGCCACAGGTGAATCAATCTGGAGTTTAGCTCTACTTGTGTCCACCTCAGACGGCAATCTCACTGTACCTGGCGCCAGTGTCCAGAAGGAGGATGACAAGATCATAAGCGTCCTGTTGTGCCTTCTTGATGCTAGCCGAGCGAAGCTCGTAAGGCTTTACACCCTTTCCCTCACGTCGTGGATTCAACTCATGGAGGAGTCGTTTTTCCTCTTCGAATGACAGGTATCGTAACCGATATTTCGGTAATTTGACTTCTGGAAATACGAGTTCGTCTACTTGATACCCCATCCTTCTGACATATTTCCAGGCACCACGTAGGACATTAAACATATTGCGCAGCGTTGTGGCTGCAATGCCATCTGCAGCTCGGATGTGCTTGAGCCGCTCGAGGTCTCCGGATGTAACTTCATCGATGTACTTATCTGTTGATAACATTCTGTGAAGCACAAGAATATGACCCTTGATATTTCGGTGTCCAGATGTTCCTATTTTGCTTTGTTGATACTTGTCTAGGGCTTCTCGTAGTGTGATTCGTTCCTTCATACCGAGGAATGTCTGAGCATGCAGCTTGCTTCTCCACTCTCTCTCCATCTGCTCGGCAGCACGCTTGTCCATCGTGTGGGATGAGCGGATATAGGTCTTGCCGTGAAATTGGAACTGGATGTACCAGTACTTGCTGTTGCCTCGCTTGATGACACCCATGTCTGACTCCAATCTGTGATTCCTACGATCACGGTCCAGCCACTTCAGGGTCAAGACAACGGGATTGTTACATAATCATCATTTGTCCTTGTCCTCCTGTGGCGCTGCATCTTCCTCATCATCGGTGGGTGTCCACAGTCGTTTCAGCTTCCGATTTCGTGACAGCTCTACCAGCTGATTCCAACGGCTCTGATTGAGAGAATACTGATAGACCTTCTTTCCATCTATCTTCTCTGATTTTTCGTGTCCAGTTCATACCGACAGAGTTCAGCAAGTCACGTAACTGTGAAGTTGGCTTTGTCCTGATGTCCTTGCGGACGGATATCAAGCATTCTTTCTATTGCCGGCTTCTCCTCGATGCAGACGTCTATGAAGTCATCGAGGGAATTCGCTGTGATGATCCTGGAGAAATCTGGAGAACTATCTTGATCAAGGACGCCAGCGGCAACCAGTAGCTCTTCCGTAACGCCATGCGACGAGTAGCATATTCCGACTCTTGTGATGGCTTTGCTGAGTCGTTGGTTTGATTGATATTGATCAGCTCATCGAATAATCGCTCGAACCTAACAATCTGCTGTCTAAATCTTCCTTTGTCGTCGTTCCTGATCAAGTCTGACGTTATCTCTATATCGTAAAACCGTTCAATTTCACACGAACTAGTTCATAACGATCACGGAGTGAAAGATGTTTGCTCGACCGCTTAAGCTTAACCTCTCCTTAAATTCCTTGTCGGTCAGCATTCGTGCTGATAACAAAGCAGTAATATACTTCTCAAGAACTATGTCATTGCCAACATCCTCAATATCTCCCCTTCTCCGCTTTGTCATCGTCCTTCTCAACGGGGTTGATAGTGCAACCGTTGCGCTTTCTTAGTTCGATGAAATGATGTTTCAGGTTATTCTTCGAAGCTCGCTGTGCAGAAATGACGGTGGCATAGAGATTGAGAAACGGGTTCTTGTCGTAATCTTAACCTGCTCTGAATCGTCATATCCTTCCATCAACTCAGGCAATGCTTCGTTCCTGATCAATTCGTTAAGAATGACACTTTCCTCTGTCTCGAAGTTGAATGTCTCAGGTGTGATCCATACCTTGATGTATTTGGGATTCCTAACTCTAGACAATTGCTGGTCAATATCAAAGTGAGTGTTTATCTTGCCTCGAAGAAGCCATACACCCCGTCAATTAACTGCCTACCGTTTTGGAAACTAATATCCACCCCGGTGCCAGCGTTGGTGAAGCCAGGATGACTCGTAGTCTTCAATCCTTGAGGTGAGATTGTGAAGGATATTGATGGTCTCCTCTTCGCTAGAATTATCCTGGGTGAAACGTATCGCCTTGACCGAACATTATGCTCTT
The DNA here is from genome assembly GCA_963713085.1 of uncultured Pseudomonadota bacterium. Taxonomy (GTDB): domain Bacteria; phylum Pseudomonadota; class Gammaproteobacteria; order Burkholderiales; family Thiobacillaceae; genus PFJX01. Next base: position 186,643 of record CAVQKQ010000013.1, read on the forward strand.
TTTGTATAACCTCGTATAACTTGTCAACAAGAGATTTAGAGTTGCTTGCAACGAAGCAGCGTTCCTTCCGAGCAATAGCGTCAAACAGGTCCGCCTCGAGGTGACGTTTGTTCTTGTATAGATCGAGGATTCTATTCTCGTTATGATATTCATTGAGAACAAAACGAATATTGAGGGAGTCATGCACCATGGCTGCGAGTGCTGTTGCTGTAATTTCATTTAAGTCAGCATCAAGGGCAATAATGTATGATGCTTTGGTTAGGTAAAACTCAAGAGCTAAATAGGCAAGTCTTCGCCTCTCACGCAACGTGTCAGACACGAAGTGTGAGAATACCTGTTCGGACTGTAGATGATGACGACATCATACTTGTGGAGAAAAGGGTTGATCAGTTCACGGTTGGCAAGACTGTCTATCGAGATGGCGTAATGTTTGGTCGCCTTGTTGATTGGCTTGTTGACATACAGGTAGCAGGTCAGCCCAAGTCGGTTGCATATAGTGAAGAAGTAGTTGCCGGTGTCCGACCAGAAGAATCCTCAGTTTCTTCTTCTTGAAGTTCTTGATCTGCGTTTTCAGTAACTCTGTCTTACCGCTTCCCTTTGGACTTTTGAAAAGGGTAACCCCCTCTGAGACCGGCACTTTAGGAAGAAATTTTTCGTTGACGATGATATGAGGGATCTTTGTCAAGATCGAAGAGGACTCGACTCCGCTTGATCTGTGTCGTCATCATATTCCAGATTACTATTTTTTAGTGCCTCCGATCTGACAATCTCATCGAAGCGATAGAAGTTGTATTTGTCCGTTGGTGTTTGGACCAGAATGTTTGCTGACAAACGGCACAGTGGATACCAACACTTTCTTGTCTCGATCTGACCACAAAAGCACTGAGATGTTTATCTTAGTAATAAGGGCAACAGACGGGTGTTAGAGTGGGCAGGGTTTTAATGTCCACACAATATAATGTTTTTGCCTGGTGTAGATCATCAAGGAGAAGTCGTGACCGCTGGGAAGATGCTTGTTGTTTATTCTTTTATCTGATTTTTTCTTTTCAATTTTGCCAAACTAGATGAGATCATTAATTGAGATTGTGGAAGATGTTGCCGAACAAAGTGTTTGCTTCTTCTAGATCGAAAAATAATATGGAAGCGTCTTGGATTTTTGAATACTCTCTGAATTTTCTACACAGACCGATTAGTGCAAATCGCATCTTATCCGGATCAGTAATGGGTTCTTCCAGCTCGAATAACACCTGAACCGGTGGTTCAGGGGTGTGTAGTGCGTAATGTAGAAAATGCTGGCGTATTGCTTGACGTAATCGTTCTCTAACTGTTTCCCACGATTAACACCTTGACGAAGAAGTGAGTTAGATTCCTGCCAGTTTTTCGCTTGATAGCGCGATATAACAAGGCCTTTTGCGACATTTGATGTTTATATAGCCAGGCGTCATAGAGCGATCTCCAATTCCTCGCCGGAACGGAAATGATGGGTTCTCAGGACTCTGCGATTCTTCCATGAAGGATACACATGCTTGTCTGCGAGTTAGCCTCGAGACGATTTCGATGCCCAGGGCCAGGCACACCTGTATTGCTCCCCGTCGCCTTGCGATATAGGGAGCCGAACAGCTCATGATCTTGTTTCGGTCAGGACCTTGCTTATCCGGATCGGACAGGCTTGTGCGAAACGTTCAGGAAGGACTTGGCGCGCGCGTCTTGTGAGACTTGATGGCAGTTAACCGCGACTGGCCGTCGATGGCACGAACAGTAGCTCGCTTGTCCCCTCTGGGCACGTTTCACTGCACGTGCAAGTAACCCGTTTGGTAGGCCTTGAACAGCTTAACTTCCCGTTTCGGTCTCGAGACGTTCGAGAGATATACCTTTAGGCAACGATACAAGACGTAGCAGTAGTGAATGTATGATTTGACCACGACCAGCAAGTATACAGAGACGACCACAAGTTCTCGCGTATCGCTCGCACCACGACTTCCTGGCGAGATCCAGCGTGTTTTGCAAGCGATGGGCGTATGAGCCGTCTTCCACCTAGTCCCGATGTTTCCAGTGGCATGTCTCCATGTGACACCCAACTACCCGCTCAGGACCTTCATGAGCAGTCACTGGACTGGATCATGACCCGTGTCTTCAGGGTCTATTCTTCTTGTGCATTCTTACTCGCATCACAACAATTCCAACAGAACTCTCTGCTCAAATATCCCACATCGCTTCATCACCAGGAAATCTTGATACAGAACATCTAACGCCTCTTCAATCGTCATCTCTTTATCCTGTAAAAGACTATAAACTAGATAGCATAAATCGTTCTACGTTCACTATTAATCCAGAATTTGTGGCATATGTCGTAACCCGTTATCAATACCGCAAGTTCTGTTAGAGACGTTTCTATGTTCTCCCATCCTAAAGCGAATGCTAGTGTGTTTATTTGTTGTTCTTATTGATAATTCTGTTTATAGCCAGCAACATTTTCTAATCTCCTTATCGCTACGAGTCAATGCAACGCAAACCCGAGACTTCCTCGTATGAGAAGATTCGTTTTTAACTCCTTATACATAACCAGGAAGTTAGATTGGTATAATATTTATACATTCTAATATCGGCCTTCTAATCCAGAGCTTGAAGATTATCAACCCCTCATTCCACTCTCGTCACAAGTTCACAACTGAAGATATTAATTCTCTTGATCACATATGGAATGAATTTAATCTGGCTTAAAGTAGTCCTGCGCTATACTTTGTTTTATTGTCGACTATATCTCTCCCTCTGTGAATAAACTGAACTATTCCTGTTATTGTTTTGATATATAATAGATACATATATTAGATTTATCATCTCCACCTCCTAAACAGATTAAATTTCTAACTTGTATAAAATCATAACATGCCAAGTAAACGGCAATATACCATCAACACTAGAGTCATGACAGACAGAAATACTTTCCTTTTTTAAACAATATGCCTTTAACGTTTACATATTTTATACTCTAGTATAGCTACCATTTGGTGAGTTAGACCATGTACTCCAAATAGTGTCTATAATTTCTCTTTAAGATTTAATCCAATTTTGCATTTTCCACAACTAGAGATTATACTCATGTTATAATGGTAAATATAAATTGCCTGTTTATTTTGGTCTTCCTATGAGTAGTGTAAGTATTTGAATATTATTTGCGATTTAAGGACTTACAAGCACAGTCAACAGAGCTCTCATGAGTTTCCCTAGTGAGTATTGACAATTTTGTTATCATACCTACATATATAACTTTATATGTCATTCGATATAGAGTTAGACTTTCCATCACAATTCCACGTCGTCAGACATTTCCAACTGAGGCGGTACATCGTCTCAACCCACGTCACCCAACAGTTCCAGCCGTGTCAGGATCGAAGATGATAGAGAAGTGTGACGACTTGATGATGGAATCCATGTTGGATCGTTGATCTTTTGACCAGAAGATTGGATGAACTCCTTAGTAAGTAACTTCAACGACGAGGGTCCGGAATGAGCTTCAATCCCTTCATCAACCTCAACGTGTATCCCCTGTTCGAGATCACGTTGGTCAAGACAAGCAGCTCGGTAGATGGACCAATCACGATCTATGAGTACGTTCGGGCTGCTACGTTTGCCAATGCAAATTTGGAAGCACGACGGCTGCATCCCGGTTACTCCCCTACTGCCAGAGTCCACAAGATCGACAATGGAAGGAGATAAATACAACGAGTGAAGAGGTGATATGGGATGAACGATTCAACGCAACTGCTGACCTTGCTAGACCGGGTGTTTGGCTTCAACGACAAGAAGATCAAGTCGAGCTACAGGAAGATTCAGCAGGTGTACGATGAACAAACGAACGAGACGGTGATCGTGTTGAAGTACCGGGTCAGGTCACATGGAATGATCGTTCCGAAGGATGCTGTGGCAGACCGTCAGAAGCAAAACCTCCTGAGGCAGGTCAACCAACTGGCAGCAGCCCAGGAAGCCAGGAAGAAATCAAAGTAGATCTGACAGGTAGATTGGAACGTAGAGACCGAATACTGTGGGACCTGATTGGTTTATAGAGGGTCATGGGGATAACGAGTGAAGTTGTTATATACAGAAATATAAAAAGATGTGTTTCTGTTATCCCCCACGGCCCCGGACAGGGTCACGGTCCGGTCCCACGTCGTCTCGAAGGGGAAATCTCGATCAAACCCAGTCAAATCAAAGTGATCCCCGTTCCATTCCCACATTGAACCCAACACAGTGGGTATAGCCACTTGGATGGGTTAAAGTGCCGGAGGTCGTGTCTAGTCGGGTGTCCTAGCTGGGGCTTGATCGGATTGGTTGGAGAGCCTCACCGTCATCCGTGTGGGGCTCCCGACTTCGACACTTTCGTCCCGATTTCCCAGGAATTCGATGCAGAATTCCTGAAGGAACAATGGGTTAGCGGTTGGTCCGCTTTTGCGTTGTAGTGACACGTTATTTCGCTAGGATTATTGATAGTCATCGACGGCCAATTTACAGTGGCGACATGTTCGTGAAGATCACCACCTCCGGTCCACGGCAGTACGTCAAACTCGTCGAAGCCTTTCGCGATGCCGCCGGCGTCTCTCGCCAACGCATCATCGCCACCCTCGGGCGGGTGGAATCGATCCGCGCCGGGGAGGCGGATTCCCTCGTCAACGGTCTTCTGCGCGCCGCCGGCAAACCCACCCTGGAACAAGGCACCGGTGCCGTCACCTTCGCCCCCGCCTTGTCGGTGGGCGACACCTGGCTGCTCACCGCACTGTGGCAGGAACTTGGCTTCGCCGATGCCTTCCGCCGGATATTGCGCAGCCGTCGTCACTTTGACGCTGAACGCCTGCTGCGTGTGATGGTGTTCAACCGTCTGTGCGACCCCGAGTCCAAGCTCGGCATCCTGCGCTGGCTGGAAGGCAGTCGGGTGCCGGAAGTGGCGGCAGAGTCGGTCACCCACCAGCATCTCCTTCGCACCATGGACAGCCTCGACGACTGTGCCGACGCGATGGAATCGGCCCTGTCCGGGTTGTTGCGTCCCCTGATTGACCAAGAGTTGTCGATCGTCTTCTACGACCTCACCACCATCCGTACCGAAGGCGGCACGGAACAGGCGGGCGAGGTGCGCCAGTTCGGCCTCGCCAAAGAAGGGGGCATTGCCCGCCAGGTGATGCTGGGGGTGGTGCAGACCGCCGATGGCTTGCCGATCCACCATGAGGTGTTTGCCGGCAACGCGGCAGAGACGGCCACGCTGGTGCCGACCATCGAGAAGGTTCTGGCGCGTTACCCGATCAAGCGGGTGGTGCTGGTAGCGGATCGGGGCTTGCTCAGTTTGGATAACCTGGAGGCCATCCGCCAGATCAAGGTCGGGGCTGATCCGCTGGAGTTCATCCTGGCCGTGCCGGCCCGGCGCTACGGGGAGTTCGACACGCTGTTGGCCGAGTTCCATCGGGACATCTGCCAACCAGCGACCGAGGAAGTGATAGGTGAATTGGCCTGGCAGGGCTTTCGTCTGATCGTCGCACATCGGTCCGAAGTGGCCAGGGAACAGGGAACAGCCAGGGATGAACGCATTGCGGCGCTGGAATCCGATGCGGCCCGCTGGGCGGGCAAGCTCGATGGGCAGGAGATCGGCCAAACCTACCGGGGCAGGAAGCTGTCGGATGCGGGCACCACCGCGCGTTTCTACAAGGCAGTAGCGGATGCCCACTTGGCGAACATCATCCGGGTGGGTCTGTCGGCCAGTATGTTCACCTACGAGTTCGATGAACGCGCCCTCAGTCGGGCGCGGATGATGGACGGTAAGCTGATTTTGGTCACCAACATGCCGGATCACACCCCCGCCGAGATCGTCGCTCGCTACAAGGCGCTGGCCGACATCGAACGAGGCTTCCGGGTACTCAAGAGCGAGATCGAGATTGCGCCGGTCTTCCATCGACTTCCCGAGCGGATTCGAGCCCATGCCTTGATCTGTTTCCTGGCGCTGGTGCTGCACCGGGTGCTGCGCATGCGCTTGAGGGCGAACGACGCCACCTACTCGCCCGAGCGGGCACTGGAGATCGTGCGCCGAATTCAGTTTCACCAGGTCACTTTGCATCAGCGTCAGGCGGCCTCCGGTCTCTCAACCCTGACGCCTGAACAGAAGGAGCTCTTCCATGCCTTAAACCTGCCTGAGCCGGATTCCAAGGCGCTGTAGTGCCAATTTACACTATGCGTTTCTCGCATAATCAATAACTTGTGGCCTTATCTGTCGAACTCGGGGGGGCTGACGGGAGGAATCCAGGGGTACATCGACAGTTTCAAAACTTCAGGGATTGACAACTTCCAATCTGATGGGCGCTACGGAATCCTGTTTGTCACGAGTGACCAATCTACCGTCAGTCCTGCCATGGATTGTTGATGGTTGCCGATGTGACAGGCACCTGTTCTCGTTAGTGGTTAGTGTCTGGGTAGAGCTAAAGTTCTCATCGATTTGACCGATATCGTTCCCGTGGATTGGTTTAATGTCGAACTAGCACAAAGGAGGGGTCACCATGACAGCAGCAAAGGGCAAGATCGAACAAGTGGTTGCAGCATCCAAAGCAAAGATGGCTATACCAAAGACCAAGGCAGCGGAGACCGTTCTTGATCAGAAATCACCGGGGATGGGCAAACTACTTAAAGCATTGGAAGATGTTTGTGAAAAGAACAACTGCTCTCCAGACGATGCCGTGAAGTCACTCACTAAGTTGATCATGGTAGATTGAGGCGAATTAACCTTAGGAGACATCATGGTAGCGATCAAGAAGTCAATTCAACAGCAGATCGAAGATGCAGAAGCCAGACTGAGAAGGCTCAAAGCCAAACAAGCAGAGCAGAAACTTGATGTCTCATCTCCTGGTATGGATAAATTGCTTTCTGCTCTCGAAGTCGTCACCAATGAAAACAAGTGTTCTGTCTTCGATGTGATCAAGTCTGTCTCAAGAATCAAGAGGACAGGAGCTAAGATCGAACCTCCGACCAAGAAGAAACGTCAGGTTAAGTTGGTGGAAGGTGAAGTCAAAACAGCGAAGAAGACAACGAAGACACCAAGAGTTGGTCAGGTGAAGAATAGTTAGCTCTCAAGCTGTAGCAGCTGCGAAGGGGAAAGCATGGAAGGCTTATTCATCTACTTTATTGGTATCCTCGCTTACAATGTTTCACCTAGTCTTATTGCCTTCGGTGTTGCTTTCTGGTATCGCCGTAAACGATACTCCATCTCGTTATTGCGTGGTGCGAGTGTCTTTATTGCTGGCTGGTCGATTGCTTCGATATTTGCGTTCCTTGTGCTCGAAGCTTTGAGTATGATTAACCTTGCTGTAGAAGGTACAGGGCAGCTACAGCTTATCATAACTTTGTGCATTCTGTTCCCGGTAATGTTTCAACTGTTTGACGCCACAAAGTCATCATCACCATTTGAAAAATTATGAGCAAAGATCAATATACTGACACTAAGACTTGGTAAGTATGGCTAGGATATATATTCTAGGGGCTGGTTTTTCCAAAACGTGTGATATAGCTACCGATACGGAGATGTTGAATTCGCTTAGACCCTTGCTAGTGCCAGCAGTTGGAAAATCTGGTGGGACGCCAAGGACAACTATTGACCACTTAATTGAGCAGAACTTTTCCAAAGACCACGATGTTGGGTTTGAGCTATTCATGTCGACCTTATCATCGTTGAAGTTCATGGAAGAGTATATAAACACCGGTGGAAATATCTTTCGTGAAGAAGAACTCGAAATTAGAGAGGCTCTTTGTGCATATCTTAACAATTGTGTTCGCAATGTAAATTGGCAGACAAATGGCAGTTCAATTGTGGATTTCATGCGTCTGGTAAACTGGGATTGTGACTTTGTCCTGACATTTAATTACGATTTACTTCTGGAAGCTGCGGCAACAAGACTAGGGATCGAAGTTAGCGAGAGAGTTATACATTTGCATGGTGCAATTAATGAAAGAACACTAGCTTTGCCGACATATACAAAATTCGCCTATAGAACAACGAAGTCGCCCCTTGCTGCAAGATGGAAGAAAGCATTCGGTATACTACGAGATCAAGCTAAAATAGAAAAGCTGGTGTTTCTTGGTTACTCAATGCCTCCATCGGATCTCGAAGCACGGTCGCTATTTAACTATACAGATTGGTATAACGGTGACAACAATTATTCTTATCAAATAGTTGTTGTAAATCCCAACCGGGAAATCTCACGACACTATGAATTCTTCCGCAAGCCAGTTAAATTCGTGCCACTTACTTTTGAGAAATGGCTTCATGACTCAACTGATACAGGCAACAACTAATACCTAAGCAAAAGAGCAGTGACACATACAGACACTATAAATACTACAAGCCATGTAAGTTTTGTGTTGATGCCATGTATTGCAATCCACAACTCTCGCATAGCTTTTACAAGATAAATGGCATCTGATCGAGTTGGTGGTAAATAGTTCGCCATTGTTGGCGCGACAGAATCTTGGTTGACTTCGGAAAGAGGAATGCTAAAGGTGACACACGAGATCAACAGATGAGGTGAAGTATTATTATCCCATTTCATGCTTGATCCTCGACCCAACTCCATTCCTCTTTCAGTTATCATAATAAAGCTGGGTGTTCTACCTAATCGAGCTGCTTCAACAAGGTCATTGTATTGATCAGCCGGTAGAAATATATTAATATTGTATCGGCTTTGGTAATAAGATAATGATCCTATCGCTTGGCTATATTCCTTGGCATCCAGTTCCTGACGACGTATCGTCACGTATCCATCAAGTTTTTCAAGCTGCTCGTCAGTTGATAGCTTTACGCTCTCATACTCGGCAAGTCTTACATGAAATATTAGGTGACGTTCACGCTTGATATCTTTTATTGGTTCCAACGGATGACAATCAAGACCATCTAACGTACCAACGTTACCACCATATTTTTCCACCAATTTTCCGTCTATCACATTCAGGTGTAGATCCATGTGAATCTCCAAACGGAATTATCGGTGTGCAGCTAACTATTCTTCACCTGACCAACTCTTGGTGTCTTCGTTGTCTTCTTCGCTGTTTTGACTTCACCTTCCACCAACTTAACCTGACGTTTCTTCTTGGTCGGAGGTTCGATCTTAGCTCCTGTCCTCTTGATTCTTGAGACAGACTTGATCACATCGAAGACAGAACACTTGTTTTCATTGGTGACGACTTCGAGAGCAGAAAGCAATTTATCCATACCAGGAGATGAGACATCAAGTTTCTGCTCTGCTTGTTTGGCTTTGAGCCTTCTCAGTCTGGCTTCTGCATCTTCGATCTGCTGTTGAATTGACTTCTTGATCGCTACCATGATGTCTCCTAAGGTTAATTCGCCTCAATCTACCATGATCAACTTAGTGAGTGACTTCACGGCATCGTCTGGAGAGCAGTTGTTCTTTTCACAAACATCTTCCAATGCTTTAAGTAGTTTGCCCATCCCCGGTGATTTCTGATCAAGAACGGTCTCCGCTGCCTTGGTCTTTGGTATAGCCATCTTTGCTTTGGATGCTGCAACCACTTGTTCGATCTTGCCCTTTGCTGCTGTCATGGTGACCCCTCCTTTGTGCTAGTTCGACATTAAACCAATCCACGGGAACGATATCGGTCAAATCGATGAGAACTTTAGCTCTACCCAGACACTAACCACTAACGAGAACAGGTGCCTGTCACATCGGCAACCATCAACAATCCATGGCAGGACTGACGGTAGATTGGTCACTCGTGACAAACAGGATTCCGTAGCGCCCATCAGATTGGAAGTTGTCAATCCCTGAAGTTTTGAAACTGCAGCGGCACCTCGCTGATCTCCTTGCGCACCAGGGTGATGGTCTCCTGGAGAATGTCGCGCTTGGCACCCGAGACGCGCACGCTTTCGCCCTGGATGCTGGCGTTGACCTTGAGTTTTGAGTCCTTGATCTTTTTCACGATCTTTTTCGCCAGTTCGATCTCGATGCCGTTCCTCACTGTCACCTGGCGCTTCACCTTGTTGCCCGAGACCTTCTCGCTCTTTTCGGCGATATCCAGGCAGCGGATGTCCACATTGCGTTTTGCCAGCTTGCCGTTCAGCACCTCCTGTACCTGATCCAATTGAAAGTCCGTATCAGCAAACACCGTGAGCACGTAATCGGCCTGCTCGATGCGGGCATCGGAACCCTTGAAATCGAAGCGGTTGGCGATTTCCTTGTTGGCCTGTTCCACGGCGTTGCGGATTTCCTGCTTATCTACCTCGGAGACGATGTCGAAGGAAGGCATGGCACACCCCAAAAACATGAAAGAAAGCGAAGATTATAAATTCCCGCGCGCGAACCGCTCGCTCCCACTGTTCCAGCCGTTTAGAATGGGCTCGTTATTCACTGTTGTAAAAGGGAAATTCCCATGGCTCGCGTCACCGTCGACGACTGCATCAAGCACATCCCCAACCGGTTCGAGATGACCCTGGCCGCCGCCTACCGTGCCCGCCAGATATCCACCGGCGCCACACCCAAGGTCGAGGCAAACAATGACAAGCCCGCGGTGCTGGCCCTTCGTGAGATCGCGGAAGGCCTGACCGGCGTCGAAGTCCTCAAGAAATCCCACACCTGAAGCAACGCTTGGGCAGCACCATGGGGTCGCCGATACCGCTTCCTCCGCTGCCTATAGCCCTGTCCTACCTGAAGGCCGAGGATCTGGAGGCCTTCCAGCGCGCCTACCAGTTCTCCGCCCGTGCCCACGAGGGCCAGTTTCGTCAGGGCGGCGCCCCCTATGTCACCCACCCCCTGGCCGTTGCCGAAATTCTGGCCAGCTGGCACCTGGATATCCAGACCCTCATCGCCGCCCTGCTTCACGACGTGGTCGAAGACACCGGGATCAGTTCCGAGGAGATCGCCAACGAGTTCGGCAAACCGGTGGCGGCCTTGGTGGACGGCGTCACCAAGCTGGACAGGATCAAGTTCGAGACCAAGGCCGAGGCCCAGGCGGAAAACTTCCGCAAGATGCTGCTGGCCATGGCCCGGGACGTCCGGGTCATCCTCATCAAACTGGCGGACCGGCTGCACAACATGCAGACCCTGGAGGCCATGCGCCCGGAAAAGATCCACCGCATCGCCCAGGAAACCCTGGAGATCTACGCCCCCATCGCCAACCGCCTGGGACTCAACAGGGTCTACCAGGAACTTGAGGACATCGCCTTTTCCTACCTGCACCCGGGCCGCTACAAGGTCATCGAGAAGGCGGTCAAGGCCGCCCGGGGCAACCGCAAGGAGGTGGTGGACAAGATCAAGCAGGCCATCGAGGCCAAGCTCGAGGAATGCAAGATCCCGGCCCAGGTATTCGGACGGGAAAAACACCTGCACAGCGTTTACCGCAAGATGCAGGAAAAGCACCTGGCCTTTTCCGAGGTGTTCGACATCTACGGCTTCCGCATCATCCTGGAAGACGTCAAATCCTGCTACGTCACCCTGGGCATCCTGCACGGCCTCTACAAACCCATTCCGGGCAAGTTCAAGGACTACATCGCCATTCCCAAGCCCAACGGCTACCAGTCCCTGCACACCACCCTGTTCGGCCCCTTCGGCGCCCCCCTGGAGGTCCAGATCCGCACCCAGGAGATGCAGCGCATCGCCGAGGCAGGCGTAGCCTCCCACTGGCTGTACAAGACCGGCGACACCTCACTGTCCGATGTCCAGATGAAGACCCACCAGTGGCTGCAAAGCCTGCTGGACATCCAGGCCGACAGCCGGGATTCGGTGGAATTCCTGGAACACATCAAGGTGGACCTGTTTCCCGACGAGGTCTACGTATTCACCCCCAAGGGCCGCATCATTTCCATGCCCCGGGGCGCCACGGCGGTGGACTTTGCCTACAGCGTGCACACGGACGTAGGCAACCATTGCGTGGGCACCAAGATCAACGGCGAATTCATGCCCCTGTCCACCCCTCTGAAGAACGGCGACCGGGTGGAAATCCTCACCTCCGACTCGGCCCGCCCCAATCCCGCCTGGGCCCACTTCGCCATCACTGGCAAGGCCCGCGCGCACATCCGTGCGGCCCTCAAGAGCACCCACCAGCACGAGTCCATCTCACTGGGCGAACAGTTGCTGAACCAGGCCGTGCGCGCTTTGGGCGCGGAACCCCGCGAGGTCGGCGAGGGGATGTGGGAACGCTATACCAAGGAGGCCGGGCGCGGCCGGGACGACACCCTGGCGGATATCGGCCTGGGCAAGCGACTGGCCTTCGTGGTCGCCCGCCAACTCCTCTCCCGGGACGCTGACAACGCGCCCCGCGCCGCCCCCGGTCCCATGCTGATTCGCGGCGCCGAGGGTGTGGCCGTGCGTCTGGCCAAGTGCTGCCGCCCCATTCCCGGCGACCCCATCATCGGCCAGATCAAGAAGGAACAGGGGCTCATCATTCATACCCACGACTGTCCCCAGGTGCGTCACTACCGGGACGACCCGGACAAATGGGTGGACGTGGCCTGGTCGGCGGAACTGGACAAGCTGTTCGAGGTGGGCATCCGCATCATTGTCGCCAACCAGCGCGGCGTGCTTGCCAAGGTGGCCGCGGCCATCGCCAACGAGGGTTCCGACATCGACAACGTGCGCATGGAAGAGGAGGCAGGCCCTTACACCAGCCTCTATTTCACGGTCAGCGTGCAGAACCGCCTGCACCTGGCCCGGCTGATGCGCGCCCTGCGCGGGCTGCACGAAGTGGTGCGGATTCAGCGCATGAAAGGCAAGCACGACGAACGGGGCGTCAACATCGTCTGAGCCGGGTTCGGTCCCCAACATTACTCGCCGGTCACCATCTGGTGCGATGGCTGTCCGCTTGCTAACTCAGCGCACGAATCCCTCGTGTTCCAGCTTGAGAACGACCATCTGCACCGCCTCGTCCACCGCGCACTTGTCGGTGTCGATGGCAAGTTCGGGTCTCTCGGGAATTTCGTAGGGGTCCGACACACCGGTGAACTCAGGAATCAGTCCTGCCCGGGCCTTGGCGTATAGGCCCTTGCGGTCGCGACCTTCGCAGACCTCCACCGAGGTGGAGACGTGGATCTCGATGAAGCCGCCCCAGGGTTCGATCATGTCGCGCACGGCGCGCCGGGTTTTGGTGTAAGGCGCGATGGGTGCGCAGATGGCGATGCCGCCGTGCTTGGTGATCTCGCTTGCGACGAAGCCGATGCGGCGGATGTTGATGTCCCGGTGCTCCTTGGAGAAGCCCAGTTCCGAGGAGAGATGCTTGCGGACTATGTCGCCGTCCAGCAGGGTGACGCGCCGCCCGTCCATTTCCATGAGCTTGACCGTCAGGGCCCGGGCGATGGTGGACTTTCCGGCCCCCGACAAGCCGGTGAAGAATACCGTGAAGCCTTGCCGGCTGCGGGGTGGATAGGCCTTGCGCAGCTCCTCCAGCACCTCCGGGTAGGTCACCCATTCCGGCACCTTCAAGCCGTGCATCAGGCGGCGCACCAGTTCGGCGCCGCCCATGCTCTGGGTACGCGCCTCGCCGGGGGCCTCGGTTTCGGGAAGGTATTCGCCGCTGTCCTCCACGAACACCATGCGCGGGAATGGCACCAGGCTCACCCCCAGGTGTTTCCCCGCCGCGGCGAAGGCGCCGGCCTGGGCTAGGTCGGGGATGTCCTCGCCCCGCCTCTGGGCCCCGGCCACTGGGGTCTCGCCGCCCACCACCAAGTGGGAGCAGCCGTTGTTGCGGGCGATGATGGCGCGCAGCAAAGTTTCCCGGGGGCCGGCGGCGAAAGGGGTCATGGGGTTGAGGGCCAGTGCGCTGGTGGCGGCGGGAAACCGCGGCATGATGGCCTGACAGGCGCGCACCAGGGTGAAGTGGCCCGAATCCATGACCGGATCGGCGCCGGCCATGGGGTGGATGAGCAGGTTGGCCTCGTGCTGCACGGCGGCCCGTAGGATGAATTCGAACTGGGCTCGATGCATGGGATGGCCGGGTTGATAGGCCAGGATACGGCGCCAGCCGCGGCGCTGGAATGATTCCCTCAATTCCGCCGGGGTCTGGCGCAGGGCCAGGAAGTCGTGCCGGGGGGGCATTGCCACGCCTTCCACGCGGCCGGCCACGTAATACACACCCTCTCCGGCCAGAGGAGCGGACAGCGGCACGCCGGCGGTCACGGCCAGTTGGGCCTCCATGACGTGGTCGGCGGGCCAGACTTCGGAAATGTGCAGGATGGCGGGCATGAAGCCCTCGGAATCGCGCAGGGCCACGGTCTGACCTACGGCCAGCCTGGCGGCGGCCTTTTCGGCTACGGCCAGCACGATGGGCTGGGGCCAATAGAGGCCATCCGGCAGGCTCATCCCCGACAGCACCGCGTGCATTTCCGCCCGCCCCATATAGCCGGTCAGTGGCGACAGGGCCCCGGACAGCAGCAGTTCCAGCTCGCACATCTGTTGCCAGCTCAGGTCCAGGGAGTCCATCTCCCGGGCTTCCTGCCGGATGTCACCGGCCCGTTCCGGACTGGCCATGAGGCTGACGATCCGGCCACCGTATGGGGGAATGAGGGTTTCCATGATGTTCCGTTTCTAAGCTGGATAGGCCTTGAAGAAGGCGGCGATGAAATCGGGTATACGGGCCTCGGGCAGGAGGTTGATGCCTGCCGCGGCCTTGCGCCCACCACCGCTTTCGAATTGGCGGCAGAGTTCGTCCGCGCCGGTCTTGTTGCGCAGCGGGGCGCGCACGCTGACCACGAAATGGCCCTTGGGAGAGCGGGTGATCAGGGCATGGGCACGCTGGGGATGGGCTGTAGCCAGGTCGTTGGCGTAGACGCCGGATACCCGGCGCGCCCAGGCCTCGTCCGGGAGGAGAAACACCGCGCCGGAAGGCCCGACCTCGACGGGCGCCACGGCCCGCGCCCGGGCCATGTCGGCGGCGTAGCCCTGGCTCAGGGTCTGGAATTCCGGCGCCTCACGGATGAACGCAAAGGGATCAGCAAAGCTGTGGAGACGGCAATAAAGCTCGGCAGGGTGGAAGTAGAGGTCCTCCAGGCTGTCGCCGTAGCCGTTGTAGTTGAGGCATTCACCCAGGCTGCGCAATTGATTCAACGCTGCCGCATCGAGCCCCAACGGTTCTGCAGCACGCC
Organism: uncultured Pseudomonadota bacterium; assembly: GCA_963713085.1. Classification (GTDB taxonomy): domain Bacteria; phylum Pseudomonadota; class Gammaproteobacteria; order Burkholderiales; family Thiobacillaceae; genus PFJX01. The sequence goes on from CAVQKQ010000013.1 coordinate 201,755, forward strand.
GCGCGGCGTCATGCAGGTTATCGCCGAAGGCGGCGGCGACGGCCCAGACCCGATACCCGCCGCCAAGATAACGGTCCACCAGCAGACTGGTACAGACATCGGCGGCTGTATCGATGTGGGCCTGGAAGTTGGGGTGGATCGGCAACTCGCCCGGGTTGTGGTGGTCGAACCAGCGCACCGTCACGCCCGCCTCCAGCATGGCCGCCAGAGGCGCGGCATTCTTCTCCACGGCGATATCCAGGGCGGTGACCCGGTCGCCCGGCTGGGGCGCGATCCGCTTCAGCAGGCCGATGTCCCGCTTCACGCCGGTGATCAGGGTGGCATCGAGGGGCTCGGCCAGCCGCAACTGGTGCAGCGCACAGATGCCGTCGGCATCACCGTTAAAGACATCGTAGATCATGTGCGGTCCCGATAGGCCGTGGGCGGCGCCACGGCCGACTCATACAGGAAATCATATCGGCCGAGGCCGGCCGATATGGCGCCACCCACTGTTCGGCGGTTATTTGGAACCGGCGGGACTGGGCTCGGCAGCGGCGGGGGCGGTTGGTGCGGGCGCGGCCGACTCAGCCGGGGCGGCGGGGGCGGTTGACTCGGCCGGCGCGGCTGGTTCCGTCTTGGCGGCCTCGCCGTAGCCTGCTTCATACTCGATCTTGGCCTTCTCGCGCAGTTGCTTCAGCTCCGCCTCCGCGGCCGCACGCTTTTTCGCGTTGATCAGGTAGCGCACTATGGCCGGCTTTGCCTGCTCCTGGGTCAGGGGCTGGCCCTGGGATGCGGCGATGACCACCACATCCAGCGTCTTGCCGTTCACCACGGTCATGGCCTGGCCGTCCTTCATCTTGGCAAAGCGCGACAGGATCTCCATCGGCAACTGCTCGGACGTCTTGACCGACTGGCTGACCCGGGCCTCGATCTTCTGGTCCTTGAGCCACTGCACGAAATCATTCAGATTCTTGGCGCCGGCCAGGTGCGACTTGATCTCATCAAGCCGGTCACCGGCTTGAACGTTGATCTCCTGCAGCCGATAGATGCGACGTTCCGAGAACAGGGCGGGGTTCTTGGCATAGTAGTCGGCGATCTCGGCATCGGTAGGCTGGGGAGTATCAGCGGTGACCTTCTGCAGATAGACCCTGGCAAGCACCTGCCGGCGGGCCGTTTCCAACTCCTGCACCACCTGGGGATCGCTGTCCATTTTGTCTGCCACGGCCTTCTGGGCCAGGATATGCCGATCAATGAGGGCATTCAGGACCTTGCCGGCAGCCGCCTGGGATTGCTCCGGTGCAAGATTGCCCAGCTTGGACAGCTCACTGTCCAGCTGCTCCACCGTGACCGCCTCGCCGTTCACCTTGGCCGCCACCTGTGCGTCGGACTTGGCGCCCGGCTTTTTGTCGCAGCCTGCCAGGGACAAGGCCATGGTCAGGGCCAGAACGATCATTCCGATCGGGTAAATCTTGCGCATTTGATTCCTCGCTGAGTAAGAGTGGAAGTAAGCATTGCACCGGCCGGATCCAGGCCGGGCCACTGCCCGGTTATCCGAGTATTGTCTTGAATATGCCGCTTAACCGCAAACGACCCTTCACCTAGAGCACGCTCGCGGCATGATCCGCCAGGCGGGAACGCTCGCCCCGGGCCAGGGTGATATGGCCGCTGTGGGGCCAGCCCTTGAAGCGGTCCACCACGTAGGTCAGGCCGGAACTGCCCTCGGTCAGGTAGGGGGTGTCGATCTGGGCGATGTTGCCCAGGCACACCACCTTGGTACCCGGGCCGGCCCGGGTGATCAGGGTCTTCATCTGCTTGGAGGTCAGGTTCTGGGCCTCGTCGATGATGAGGAACTTGTTCAGGAAGGTGCGGCCGCGCATGAAGTTGAGGGACTTCACCTTGATGCGGGAACGGATCAGGTCCTGGGTGGCCGCCCGGCCCCACTCCCCGGCCTCCTCGTCGGTCTTGTTAAGCACGTCCAGGTTGTCCTCCAGGGCGCCCATCCAGGGTGTCATCTTCTCCTCCTCGGTGCCGGGCAGGAAACCGATGTCCTCGCCCACGGGCACCGTCACCCGGGTCATGATGATCTCGCTGTAGACCTTGCTTTCCAGGATCTGGTTAAGTCCGGCCGCCAGGGTGAGCAGGGTCTTGCCGGTCCCGGCCTGGCCCAACAGGGTGACGAAGTCGATGTCCGGATCCATCAATGCGTTGAGCGCGAAGTTCTGCTCCCGGTTGCGCGCCGTGATGCCCCAAACGCTGTTCTTGCCATGGGTGAAGTCCCGCACCGTGACCAGGGTGGCGGTATTGCCGGCCACCTCGGTGACCCGGGCATGGAAGGGGTTGGGACCCTCCTGCCAGACGAACTGGTTGACCAGCAGGGTGGCGCAGAGGGGACCTGTGACCTTGTAGAAGGAACGCCCGTCCTTCTGCCAGGACTCCATGCCCTTGCCGTGCTTGTCCCAGAAATCAGCCGGGAGCTCGGCGATGCCGCTGTAGAGCAGGTCGGTGTCTTCCAGCACCTTGTCGTTGAAATAGTCTTCCGCCGGCAGTTCCAGGGCACGCGCCTTGATGCGCATGTTGATGTCCTTGGATACCAGGACCACTTGGCGGCCCGGCTGCTGCTCCGCCAGATAGGCCACCACCCCGAGGATCTGGTTGTCCACCTTGCTGTAGGGCAACACTGCGGTGACATCGCTGGTGATCGGGTGGGTCTGGAGGAACAGCCGACCGGTGGCGGCCTTGTGGCTGAAATCGGCCAGGGGCGCGCCTTCCTGGATATTCAGCTCGGCGGCGCTGACGATCTCCTCCAGGAAGCGGGTGACCTGGCGGGCATTGCGCGCCACCTCGGTGACGCCCTTCTTGTTGTGATCCAGTTCCTCCAGGGTCGCCATCGGCAGGTAGATGTCGTGCTCCTGGAAGCGGTAGAGGCAGGTAGGGTCGTGCAGTAAAACGTTTGTATCGAGGACGAACAGCTTGTTGAGCTTCTTGCCGGACTTGCGTGCCATCTGGGCGGCTCCGTGTGGATGCGGGGAGGGGTTAGGAGAGACCACGAACGAATTCGAGCACCTGCCGGGCATGGCCGGGCACCTTCACGCCGCGCCAGGCCTTGGCGATTCCGCCGTCCGGGGCGATCACGAAGGTGCTGCGCTCGATGCCGCGCACCTGCTTGCCATACATGTTCTTCAATTTCATGACGCCATATAGCTCGCAAACCTGTTCATCGGGATCTGACAGCAGTTCGAAGGGGAACCCTTGCTTGGCCTTGAAGTTCTCGTGGGATTTCAGACTATCCCGGGAGATGCCGAAGACCCGACAGCCCAGGGCCTGGAACTGCGGGTACAGGTCGCGGAAATCCTGGCCTTCGGTGGTACAGCCGGGCGTGCTGTCCTTGGGGTAGAAGTAGAGGACGACGGGGTGTCCTCGGGTGGAACTCAGTTTGAAGCTGTTGCCGCCGGTGGCGGGCAACTCGAAATCCGGCGCTGCCTGGTCTTCCATCGTGCTCTCATGGGAATTGGTCGCGGCCATTATCCGCGAGGCCAGGGAAAAGCGGCAACTTCATGGTGTAGACCGGTTTTCCGAGACAGGTTCGGCATTCCCGCTGTCACGCCGTCATGGGCAAGCAAGGCGGTGGCTAGTAGCGACGCCGCAATACCGGCCGCTGGCGCCGGAACATCAGGGCCAGCACCAGCAAGGTGAAGACAAACCAGACAGGCAACAGCGCCAGGGCGCCAGTGAAGCCATCCCCGGCGCTGCCCGTGTCCCGGTAGGCGCGCAGGGCCAGGGCAAACAGCAGACTGACGAAACCGTAGCCCAGGTTGAAGGCCAGGCCCTTGAAGGACAGTACCGTGGCCCGGTGGCGGGAATCCACCGCCGCATTGAGGTAGTGGGATACCGCGAAACCCATGGCGGCAATGGCGGCGCCCAGGGGCAAGACGAACGCCACGCCCCAGACGGGAATGCCCAGCGCCACGCCCACCAAGCCGAACAGGGCCAGGACCGCAAGGACGGCGTAGCTGCGCAGCAAGGAACCACTTGTCACCAGCCGCCGCGCCAGGGGCGAGACCCCCATGCCCAGGCCGGCCAAGACCGCGCCGATGAGGCCGTAGCTGGCCTCCGGCAGCCCGATCAACCGATAGTAGGTGCTGCCGAAGGTGAGAAACAGCCGGACCACGCTGTCGATGAGCAGGCCGGCGATGATGACGAACAAGGCCAGGGGCGTGCGGGCGATCCAGGCTCCCGCCTCCAGTACCGATGCCAGCGCCTGCTTGGCGCCGGGAATGGATGTCCCCGCCGCTCGGGACGGCTCCCGCATCCCCAGGGTGACAGCCAATACTCCCAGGGCGACGATCAGATTGAGATAGATGGGGAAACGCAGGGTGGTGCCCTGGTCGAATCGGAATACCAGGCCGAGATGGGCCGCCAACCGGCTGAGCAAGTCCGGATCATAGACGGCGCTGCCCACCAGCATGGCGAAGACCATGCCCACCGCCTGCCAGCGCATCACCCGGGCCAGCACCCGGGGCCATTCGCCGGCCCGGCCTTCCTCGGCCAGGGCGTCATAGGCCAGGGATTCATCGGCACCACTGGCCAGGGCCTCCGCCAGACCGCTCAGGCCACGGTTGACCAGGCAGAACAGGAACAGCACCCGACCGCCGTTCAGGGGCGCGACGCATAGCACCGCCATCTCCGCCACCATGCAGGCACCGGCCGCCACCACCAATGGGCGTCGGCCCAAGCGGTCCGCCAGGGCGCCGGACGGTACCTCCGCAAATACAATGACCAGGGCCCAGACGAAGTTCAGCAGGGTGTACTGGGTGGCGGACAAGCCCAGGTCGAGAAACAGGATGGCCAGGACCGGGTAGTAAAAGCGGGAATTGAACAGGACGCGGAATAGCACGAACTGCCGGCAGTTGCGGTCGGCCAGGGTCCGGGCGGGGGCGCTGTCCGGCAAGGGCCGCCCCTCAGTCGCGGGAGGGATTGTTATGGGGGTTCACGAACCGCATCGACGTCTCCATTTCGGCCCGCCCTCCTCGCAATACGGCGGGATACGATAACCCGGATCGCAGTGCAGTTGGCTATCGCTTGGGCTGTGGGCACAATGGAGATCCGCATATTCCGATGCCGTACCAATCCCACCATGACTATCCGGACCCTCCTCAAGATGGGCGATCCCCGCCTGCTGCAGCCCGCCGAGCCGGTCACGGTATTTGATGGGTCGGAGTTGCACGCGCTTATCGCCGACATGTTCGACACCATGGCGGCGGCGGACGGGGTGGGCCTGGCGGCGCCCCAGATCGGCGTCGGCCTCCAGGTGGTCATTTTCGGCTGCGAGAAAAGCGAACGCTACCCGGACGCGCCGCCCATTCCCGCCACCATCCTGGTCAATCCGGTCATCACCCCCCTGGGCCCGGAGGAAGAGGAAGACTGGGAAGGCTGCCTGTCGGTGCCCGGCATGCGCGGCATGGTGCCCCGCTTTCGGCGGATCCGCTATCAGGGTTTCGATCCGGCGGGCCGCCCGCTCGACCGTAGTGTGGAGGGTTTCCACGCCCGGGTGGTGCAGCACGAATGCGACCACCTGATCGGCAAGCTCTACCCCATGCGGATACGGGACCTCACCCGCTTCGGCTTCACCGAGGCGCTGTTCCCGGAACTGGATTAACCCTCCAGGGAAAGCCTCGCCCACCATGATTCACCGCCACGGACCCGGACAAATCCCATGAAGGCGCCTGCATGTTTCTAGGCCACTTCGCCGTGGGCTTCGGCGCCAAGGCAGCCACCCCAAGGGTTTCCCTGGGCACCCTGTTCCTGGCCGCCCAATTCGTCGACCTGCTCTGGCCCACCCTGTTGATGTTGGGCCTGGAGCGGGTGCGCATCGATCCGAACCATCCCCCCGGACCACCCCTGGAATTCACCCATTACCCCATCTCCCACAGCCTGCTGGCGGTGGTGGGCTGGGGGCTGTTGCTGGGCGTCCTCTATTTCCTGATCCGGCGCGACCGCCGGGGTGCCTGGGTGGTGGGGCTGTGCGTGCTGAGCCACTGGCTTCTGGACCTGTTGGTCCACTACCCGGATCTGCCCCTCTACCCCGGCGCCTCGCCCTTGGTAGGGCTACGGCTCTGGTCCTTCCCGATCCTGGAAATGGGTTTGGAACTGGTTATGTTCGCCTGGGGCATAGTGCTCTACCTGCGCGTCACCCGTCCGGTCGATGCCACCGGCAAATGGGCCTTGGCCGGGCTGGCACTGTTTCTCGTCGCGATCCAGCTCGCCAACGCGGCCGGCCCGCCGCCACCCAGCGTCTACGCCTTGGCCTGGGTCGGCCAGGCCCAATGGCTGTTGGTGGCCTGGGCCTATTGGGTGGACCGCCACCGGCAGCCCCTCGTCCAGAGCCACCATCAGGGCTGAACACCCGGCCCACGGTCTGGCCCAGCCAATCCAATCATCCTGGATCCGACGCCGGCCTTTTCCGCGAACTCGGTAACACCCGGGACGAATAAATGCCGACCAATCGCGCGGACCGGACCGGGGCCCTTTACTTTCCCAGAAAGCGGATCAGCTCGCTTCCTTCTTCAACTCCATGATCGCGGTCACGGTCTCTTTTGAAGCCATGGCAAAGGTACCCGACAAGGCGGACTTAGCGCCTGCACGGTCTCCGTTTTCGACCTTTTTCACCACATCGGCGGCACAGACGTGGAAATTGGCGTGTTTCTTGACGAGATCCTGGTAATGCGGCGCTGCTTTGTATTTCGCGCCATCCCCGTATATCCATTTACCGAGATCGCAAAGATTGTCCTTACAGATCGTCGCGCTGCTCAGCTGTTCGGAACTGACCCCGTCGATAAACTGGCTCAGACGTACTTTCCATTTGATATGGGCTGCAATGGCATCGTCGAAATTCATGGCATGTCTCCTTTGTAAATGGACTTCAGATAATGAACCGCCCCACGAGTGCACTGAGGTTGCGAGCCAATTCGTCAATATGCTGGATTTTTGCCGCCGTTTCATTGAAGGCGCTGTTATTTTCGTCGGCGATGCGAGCAATCCCCTCGACCTTCTCCGTATTCTCGACGCAAGACTGAGACTGCTCCTTCAGGGAAATTGCAATTTCGTTGACCTGTTTCGAAACGTGGTCGACCCCGGTCTGGATCTGGTTTATCGCTTCGCCCGCCTGTTGGGCCAGCGCCGTCCCCTCGGTTACGCGCTTGACGCCATCCTCGATGCCGTCAATGGCCCGCCGCGTGCCCTCCTGTATTTTCCCGATCATCTGGGTGATTTCCTGGGTCGACTTTGCGGTGCGTTCCGCCAGTTTGCGCACTTCGTCAGCCACCACCGCAAAGCCCCGACCCTGCTCTCCGGCGCGCGCGGCCTCGATGGCGGCGTTGAGCGCAAGCAAGTTGGTCTGATCGGCAATATCCTTGATGACACTGACAATCGCCGAAATCTGGTCGGATTGCTGACCCAGTTCCTGGATGATGCCGGCGGATTGATTCACGGCCGCCGTGATCTCGTGCATCTCTCCGGCGGCGGCATGAATGACTTTGCTTCCTTCGGTGGAAAGTCCCATCGAATCCGATGAAACCAGGCGTAAACCCTCCGCCTGATCGGCCAACCCATCAAGGGTATAGGTCATCATCGTCACCTGGGAAGCCATGCCATAAGCTTCCAGGCTCTGTTGCTGGGAAGACGCGGCAATCTGTGCCGAGGCCTGGGCGAGTTCACCGGAAGTCTGCTGCACCTCCGCCGTACTGTCTTTGACTTCACGCACAATGTTTTGCAACTTATCCATGAAGTTGTTGAAGGCCATGGCGACGGTGCCGATTTCGTCCTTGCCGGCGACCTTGAGACGGTTCTTCAGATTGCCATCGCCCTCGGCGATATTCCAAAGGCTGGCGCCCACTTCCTCGATCGGTTTGGATACGGAATGAAGGACGACAAAGTAAACAAAGCCAACGAATAAGACGAGAAATACGGCAGCGGCGATTGTTGTCCAAAGCCGGAAATCACTGACCGTTTCGTTCATCTTGTCCAGGGAGATCTGCATGCTCACAGCCCCGAGCACCGATCCTTCGGGTACGGCATGACAATCGAGGCAGTTCTTACCCAGGTAGTTGCGCTTGGCAATAATGGGAAGAATGGCGAGCAGACTTTCCCTGCCATCGCGGGAAACTATTTGGAAATACTTCTGGCCCGTTTCCAAGACTGTCTTTTCGGCCGCCGCGTCATTTCCAGCGGGGTCCCACCCCTTGATGCCATATTGTTTGGCCAGCAGTTCACTGGAAACGACATGCAGGCCCTTGATTTCTTCCGATTGCTCGACCTGTCCAAGGAACGTCGACAACTGCTGGCCGATCGTTCCGGAGATCATCATCTCGGTCAAACTGGCCATGGTCAGCAAGAATGTGCTGCCGGAAAAATCCTTGGCCTGAAGGATGGCCATTTCCCGTTGCTTCATCATGGTCCAGGTCACCATGCCCGTTCCGCCGATCACCATGAACAGGGTGACGGAAACAACAATACGAACCCAGATTTTCTGGTTACGAAGAGTCTGTAGCATTTATCTATTGAGCCGGTGACCTGACAACCGACCCGTCTCCTTCATCCATTGTTGAAACGTAAGATTGATACTTGCATCTAACAACAGACCGCCGCTTCTCATCATCTAAACGACTCTATGAGCGAACACGCAGTAACTTGAAGCATTTCGTAGACATGTCACCGCCGTTTCAAGTTGGCCCAATATCGGCCACGTCGCTCACAAACTTTAGGGGCAATTACAAGTCAATTAATGAAATTTGAAATTTCCGATATATCGACCCGCCACAATGAACATGACAAGATGGCTGTTAAGCGGATCTCTCCGATGATCTTCAATGTCGATTTCCATGAATCCCTGAAAAACAATCCAATACTGCACAAACGCTTTTAACCCGGATCAGCCAGAAGGCGTCCTTCCAGCACTCCATCTGATTGGCGTCGAGTCCGGTTTGCAAGAATTTCGTAAACTACCGTTTAACACCCCACTACCATCGACGATCACCATGCCCTGTGCCTGCGACCATGACTGCTCACTGGACGGCCTGCGCCAGCGCCAGGCCGGCACCCTGCGGGCGGTGCTGGCCATCAATGCCGTCATGTTCTTCGTCATAGCCACCGCCGCCCTGTACGGCGGTTCAGTGGCGTTACTGTCGGACAGCCTGGACAACCTGGGGGACGCCTTCACCTACGCCCTGAGCCTGTACGCGGTGTCCCGGGGAGCAGCGGCAAAGGCGAGGGTGGCCTTGGTCAAGGGCGGGCTGATCTTCCTGGGGGCCAGCGTGGTGGCGGGTCAGGTCATTTATAAGCTGGCCGTGCCCGTGGTGCCCCAATTCGAGGTCATGGGCCTATTCAGCCTGCTGGGTCTGGCCGCCAACGGCGTCTGCCTGTACCTGCTCTGGCGCCATCGCCATGAGGACGTGAACATGAGTTCTGTTTGGGAATGCTCCCGCAACGACATCGCCTCCAACCTGTCGGTATTCGTGGCGGCGGGGGCGGTCTGGCTCACCGGGTCCGGCTGGCCGGACATCCTGATGGCCTCGGTCCTGGTGGTGCTGTTGATGCGTTCCGCTTTGCGGGTGATCGCCTCGGCCCGGCAGGAACTCCTGGCATCAAGCCGAGCCAAGAAGGAGACAGGTCAGTTTTACTGCGGATAACAATGCCTTACCTGGTCACGCAACCGACCGCGCTTCGTTCAGCTGCATGTCCAGTATGAAACCGGCGCCAAGCGCCATCGATTCCAGGAGGATATTCAATGGCAATTCCCTGGCTGGTGGTACTCAAGAGCGTGCCCTGGAGCGAGGTCATCGGCAATGCGCCCAAGGTCGCCGAGGGCGCGAAAAAACTGTGGAACACCGTCAGCGGCAAGCCGCCCGCGCCGGAGCCACCTGTTCCGCCACCGGACCTTGCGCTCACGCCGGAATCCGAAGCCATCGCCGCATTGCGTGCGAGAATGACCGCCATGGAAAAGGCCACGGCCGAACTTCACGAGCAGATGCTGGCCTCCTCCAAACTGATCAAGTCCCTTGCGGACCAGAATGCACAGCTCATCAGACGCATCGAGGCCAACCGTATCCGCGTCGTGTGGCTGGCGGGGGCCACGCTGGTGCTCGGCATCATTGCCGTTATCGGCCTAGCCCTGGCGCTCATCCGTTGATGCCATCCGCCCCCCGCGACGGGAAGCGGGCAGGGCATGATGGGCTTACTGGACCCACAGCAGTTTCTGCGCGATCCAGCCTTCGTCGAACACCTCGTCGTGGACCTTCACCCACGCCCCTTTCGTGCCGATGACCTTGAAGGAATAGTATTGCTCGACGGGGCCCAGGGCAGACTTGGCATATCCGGTTCCCGGCCCGGTGCGCACATTGGCCTTGTCCACCTTCACCACGGCGCAATGCAAGTTGTCCGTTACCAGTTTGCGATAGACCCAGTGGACGTCGCCATCCACGTCTTCCACCTTGTACCAGTCACCCTGTTGCCCAATCTTTTTCAAAGGCATGTATTCGTAGACTTCCCAGCTCTTCTCGAACCCGGTACCGGGACCTTGACGCAGGTTCGCCTTCTCGACGTTGACGCAAAAAGCGGACGCTGTGATGGGTACCGCGATCAGGGCGGCGCAACATACCACCAGGGGGGCAATGGTTCTCTTCGACATGCATGGTCTCCTTGAATTGAAAAATGCGGACGTGGCACCTGTCTTCGCGCTTGCGCGCGACTCCCATGGTTCAGCCTTGTAGGACAAGCCCACTCAAACGGGACGCAACCCGTCTTCAAAAAGTTCCGACCGATGCTCGGCCACAAGGCGGTGGATCGGACCGGACACCCCGTCGGCATTGGGAATGCGCGTCATGATCGGGCCCGAAATAGACCGGCCTTCATGAGTGGAAGCGTATGCCTTCTCCTGGCTGCAAGATCCTCCCGATGGGAATGTCTTGTCGCGTTGGTGTTGCAGTCCACACGGAAGCACATGGGAATCGGAACCCGCTCAATCCTACCCTAGCTGCCGGCCATCCCCTATTCCTAATCGGCTGGATCGGCGAGCGCCATGCCCTGGGCATCGAACAGATGGAGCTGTTCCAGGTCCAGCCCCAGCTCGATTAGCTCCCCCGCGCCGGCCCGGAATGTCCCTGCCAACCGCGCCACCAAGGTTGCTTCACGGGCTGCGTCGTTCCCCGGCGCAGCATCCACGGTCAGCGGCGCCACGTCGGCCCGGAAATACAGGAGTTGTTCATGGCCGAGGGTTTCCACATTGGCCACTCGGGCAGACACCCGCACCCCGGCATTGCCCGGGGCAACGAAGGCCTCGGGCCTCAGGCCGGCCAGGAGCGGCTGGCCGAGGTATCGGCGCAACGCGGCGCACCGTTCACCGTTGAGTGGCAAGGGCAGGAGCCGCGTCCCCCAGCGCAATGCCATGGCGCCGCCCTCCAGGGCAACCAGTTCAGAACCGAACAGGTTCATGCCAGGATGGCCCATGAAGCCGGCGACGAACACATTGGCGGGGTGCCGGTACAGATCCCGGGGCGGTGCCACCTGTTGCAGGCGGCCGTGATGCAACACCGCGACCCGGTCGCCCAGGGTCATGGCCTCCACCTGGTCGTGGGTGACGTAGAGCATGGTGGTGCCCAGGCGCCGCTGCAGAGCGGCAATCTCGCCCCTGATGCGCACGCGCAGGCGGGCGTCGAGGTTGGAGAGGGGCTCGTCCAGCAGGAACACCCGCGGTTCCCGCACCATGGCGCGGCCCATGGCCACCCGCTGGCGCTGGCCGCCGGACAGCTGTTTAGGCTTGCGTTCCAGGAGAGATGTCAGGTCCAGGAGCCCGGCCACCTCCTCGACGCGCCGCCGGATCTCGAGCTGGGCGCGCCGCAACATGCGCAGGGGAAACTCCAGGTTGCCCCGCACCGTCATATGCGGATAGAGGGCGTAGTTCTGGAACACCATGGCCACGTTGCGCTGCTGGGGAGGAAGGCGGTTCACCAACTGCCCGTCGATCAGCAACTCCCCCGAACTGGCGGTCTCCAGGCCGGCCAGGAGGCGCAGCAGTGTGGACTTGCCGCAGCCGGACGGCCCCACCAGCACCATAAATTCGCCGTCGGCGATGTCCAGGCTGAAATCCGCCAGGGCCCGGGTGCCGTCGTCGAACACCTTGCTCAAGTTTCGGAAACCGACCGTCGCCACGCTTATCCCTTGATGCCGGTGGCGGCCACGCCGCGCACGAAGCCGCGCTGGAACAACAGGAACACCAACAGCACTGGCGCCACCATCATGGTGCCGAAGGCGAAGATGTCACCCCATTGCAGCGGCGGAAGGGTGTAGAAGGTGGCGAGGCCCAGGGGCAGGGGCCGCACCACCTCGCCGCTGGTGACCATCAGGGGCCAGAGAAAGGCGCCCCACTGGGTGAGAAAGGTGAGGATGGCGACGCTGGCGAAGGCGGGCCTGGCATTGGGCACGATGATCGTCAGGAAGGTCCTGAGCGCGCCGGCGCCGTCCATGCGGGCCGCTTCCTCCAGTTCCCGGGGCAGCCCGAGGAAGTAGGTGTAAAACAGGTAGATGGAAAAGGCGTTGGCGACGAAGGGGACGATCTGGACCAGGTAGGTGTCGCGCCAGCCTAGCAGGCTCACCAGGTAGAACAGGGGTACGGCGATGGCCTCCAGGGGCACGATCATCACCATCAACACCAGGGCGAAGGCCAGGTCCCGGCCACGCCAGGCCAGGCGGGCGAAGGCGTAGCCAGCCAGGGCGTTGACCACCAGGCCGGCGGCGACGATGACGCCGGTGATCCACAGGGAGTTGCCCAGGTAACGGAGGAAATCCACCCGGGCGAACACGTCGGCGTAGTTCTGAAGGGATACGTGGTCCGGCAGGAAGGCGGCCGGACCGCCCGCCTCCACCAGCACCCGATCGTCGGGCTTGAGGCTGCCCACCAGCATCAGCAGGACCGGGGCGACGAAGACCAGGGCCAACCCTGCCAATGCAACGTAGTTAAGCATCCGCGCCCAGGCGCGATTCATGTCCGCACCCTCCCCGGCCTCATGCCACCTCCCGTTCCTGCCGCGCCACGCTTCGTTGTAGCCAGCTGAGCGCCAGCACGACCAGGAACAGCACCACGCTCATGGCCGCGCCCCTGGCCACCTGCTGACGCCCGAAAGCGGCCTGCACCGCCTCGTACATGGCGGTGGTGGTGGCCCTGAGGGGCCCACCTTGAGTCATGATTTGGATTTGGTCGAACAGTCGGAAGGCGAGGATGGTGGTGACCAGCACCACGAAAATCAGGGCATTGCGCAGTTGCGGCAGGGTGACGTGGCGGAACTGGCGCCAGGGGGAGGCGCCATCGCTGGCGGCCGCCTCGTAGAGCTCCCGGGGGACGGCCTGGAGGCCGGCCAGGAGGATCACCATCTGAAACCCCGCCCCCTGCCAGATGGAGGTGAGCATGATGGCGGGTAGGGCCAGGGCCGGATCGTGCAGGAAGTCCCGGGGCGTCCAGGCACCGAGACTCAGGGCTTCCAGCAGGGCGTTCATCATGCCGTCCGGGCCGGGGGCGAAGATCAGCACCCATACCACCGCCACCAGGGACAGGGGATACACCACCGGCAGGAAGAACAGCGTCCGGAACAGCGCCAGGCCCCGCAATCGGCGATTCAGCAGCAGGGCCAGTGCCAGGGCCAGACCGGTCTGGGCCGGCACCACCACCAGGGCGAACAGGGCGTTGTTGAACAGGGCGCGAAGGAAGGCCGGGTCGGCCAGGATGCGGCGGAACTGCTCCAGGCCGACGAAGGCCAGGGGCAGGGGCGAACCCAGGCGCAGGTTGGTGCAGGCGAGCACCACGGCAAGCAGGAACGGCAGCGCCACGAACAAGGCCAGCCCCGTCAGGGCGGGCGCGGCGAACAGCCAGCCGGGGCGGCTCAACGGTACCCCTCGTTGTCGGCGATGTCCTGGTCGATCTTCGCCACCGCACGGTCCAGCGCGGGCTTAACGGCGGCGCCGTCGCGGATGTCGGACAGGGCCTGGCGAAAGGCGGCGCTGATCACCGGGTAGGCCGGCGTCTTCGGCCGCGGCACAGCGTTGCCGCCGGTCAGTTGCGCCACGAACAGGTGCAGGGGACCGTCGTTGCGATACAACGGGGAACGGGCGATGGCGCTGCGGATGGCCGGCACGGCGCCGTTGGCGTCGGCCATGGCAAGCACCTCGTCCGGCGTGAGCAGAAAGCGCAGGAACCGGGCGGCCGCCTGGGCCCGCTTACCACCAGCGTGGATGCCCCAGGCCCAGGAACCCTGTCCGGTGCGGCTGCCATGGCCGAAATCCGGCAGGGGCAGGAGCAGCAGATCTGCGCCGAAGGCCTGGGCATAACGGGCGTATTCCCAGTGGCCGGCCCAGGACAGGGCGACCCGCCCGGCGACGAAGGCGGCGTCGTCGAGGTTGGGATCCACGTAGCCGCCCCGCAGCCACCCTTGCCATCGGCTAAATGCCGCCACCGCCGCCGGGCCGTTGAGCAACCCGGCGGCGCTCCGGTAACTGGTGCGATCGATGAGATCGGCCCCGGCGGACTGGAGGATGGGAGAAAAGGCATAGGTGAACCATTCATCCCCATAGTTGAGTTTGAGGTCCAGCACCGCGTGGTCAGCATCCCTCGCAGCCAGCCGCTTGAGCAGGTCGGTGAACTCCGCCGCGCTCCAGGCGTCGGCCGTGCCCGGTCGGGATGCGCGCACCGACCCGCTCCAGGGCGCTCTTGCGGGCGTACAGTCCAAGCCCGGAATCGAAACAGCCGACCGCGTAGAGCCGGCCGCGATAACGCCCCTGGTCGAGAATGGAAGGCAGCAGGTCGGCCTTCAGATCGGCGGGCAACAGTCCGTCCAGGGGCTGCAGCTGGCCCTGCCAGACATAGTTGTAGAGATAGGGGCCGTCCAGTTCCAGCAGGTCGGGCAGGTCTCCCGCCACGGCGGCGGCCTGCACCTGGGCGTTGTAGCTGCGCTCCGGAATCAGGGTCAGCCGCACCGCCACATCCGGATTGCGGGCATTGAAGCGCGCCACCTGATTCTCGATCACCCGCCGCTCCCCAGCCTGGCCGGCATGGACCCAGGCCTGGAGCTGGACCACCCCCGGCCGGCCCGACTCGGCGGCGTGGTCGCCGCAGCCCATCAGCAGGAGAAGAGTCATGGCCATCAGGCCGTAACGCAGCATACGCACCCCCGTGATCAATCAACAATTAGCGACGGCCATTGTAAATCACGCCCTGGCATCGGCTTTTCTGCACCCGTTTTCCCATGGCAGGGCCACGGCACTGGACGACCGGCCGGCTATACGCGTAATTTCCCGATTCAGGCTTGCCGGCCATTAGATTGGAGAGCGTTCATGCGTACCCTAGCTGACCCCGTCAGCGACTGTTCCACTTCTCGCCGGGAAGCCTGCCAGGCGACAGCACCGACCCCATGACGCGACTAAGCCCCCTGCCCTACCGGCAGGACAGCGCCGAACTGTTCGAGGCCATCGCCAACGAACCCTGGGCCGTGTTCCTGGACAGCGGCCGGCCCCGTTCCACCGCCGGGCGCATGGACATCCTGGCGGCCCGCCCCTTCACCACCCTGGTGACCCGGGGGGGCATGACCGAGATCCGCCGGGGCGGCGAGGCGAGCCTCTCTCCCGACGATCCCTTCGAACTGCTGCGCCGCCACCTGGCCGTCGACGGCGTGCCGACTCCCCTGCCTTTCGCCGGCGGCGCCATCGGCTATTTCGGCTACGACCTGGGTCGACGCATCGAGCGGCTGCCGAACCGGGCCCGGGATGCCGAGGCCATCCCGGAGATGGCGCTGGGAATCTACGACTGGGCTGTGGTGGTGGACCACGAACGACGCGAAAGCTGGCTGGTTTCCGCCGGGCGGGATGCGCGCACCGCGACATCCTGGGATGCCCTGGTCGAGCTGTTCTCCGATCCGCGCCCGCCGCGACCCAGGCCACCGTTCCGGGTGACCGCACCGGTGACCATGAATTTCGACCGGGAGACTTACCGGCGGGCCTTTGCCCGCATCCAGCGCTACATCTCGGCGGGGGACTGCTACCAGGTGAACCTGGCCCAGCGCTTTTCCGCGCCGGCCACGGGCGACCACTGGCTTGGCTACCAGGCACTGCGCCGGCTCAATCCGGCCCCCTTCTCCGCCTACCTGAACCATCCCGCCGTCCGCATCCTGTCCTCGTCACCGGAATGTTTCCTGGAAGTGCGGACAGGCCGGGTCGAGACCAAGCCGATCAAGGGCACTCGCCCCCGCGCCGCGGCACCGGATGCGGATGCGCGCCTGGCCGGGGAACTGCGGAACAGCGTCAAGGACCGGGCCGAGAACCTGATGATCGTGGATCTGCTGCGCAACGACCTGGGCAAGGCCTGCGTTCCCGGCTCCGTGGCCGTGCCCCGGCTGTTCGAGGTGGAGAGCTATGCCACCGTGCACCACCTGGTGAGTACGGTCACCGGCCGACTGGCCGAGGGCATGGACGCTGTGGGCCTGTTGCGCGCCTCGTTCCCGGGCGGCTCCATCACCGGGGCGCCTAAGCTGCGCGCCATGGAGATCATCGAGGAACTGGAACCGGACCGGCGCGGCGTTTACTGCGGCGCGATCGGCTGGCTCGGCTTCAACGGCAACCTGGGCAGCAACATCGCGATCCGCACGCTGGTCAGCGCCAACGGCCAGATGCGCTTCTGGGCCGGGGGCGGCATCGTCGCCGACTCCCAGGCGGACGAGGAATATCAGGAGTGTCTGGACAAGGCCGACGCCCTGCTGCGTCTGGTCAGGGAATGCGGCGGCATGGAGACCGACGGCCATTGTGCGGGGTAGTCGAGGCGCCGGGTTTGCCACGGATGCCGTCAATGGATGGCAATGCCCGGACACCGTCGGACTGCAACATCGTGGGATATCGGAGGGGAAGCAAAATGCCACGCGGGAACCGGCGTGGCATCGAATGTGGTGGCGGAGAGAAAGGGATTCGAACCCTTGATACGCTATTAACGTATACACGCTTTCCAGGCGTGCGCCTTCGACCGCTCGGCCATCTCTCCGCGGGAGGGGCCGGAGAATACACGCAAGGCCGTTGCTAGGCAAGGCACGGGGCTGGATCGGCCGCCAGGGCTGATAGAATCAGCCGCCACGATTCGACCATTCCATCCCATGCCGTTACGCATCCTCCTCAAAGGTCTGCTCATGATCGCTTCCCTGGTCGCTTTGGGCTTTCTCGCCAAGCGTTGGGGACTGGCCGACATGATGTCCCAGCATTGGATCGACAGTACCGTGCGCGGCCAGGGGTGGACGGGCGACCTGATCTTCCTGGGCATGGGGATACTGACGACTGCATTGGGCTTCCCGCGGCAGGTGGTAGCCTTCCTGGGCGGTTACGCCTTCGGTTTCGTGCCGGGCACCTTGCTGGCCCTGGTGTCCGTGGTCCTGGGATGCGTGTCGGGCTTTTACTATGCACGCTGGCTTGGGCGATCTCTGGTTGTCCATCGTTTTCCCGGACGGATTCGCAAGCTGGATGACTTTCTACGGGAACACCCTTTCAGCATGGCGCTCATCATCCGTTTGCTGCCGGTGGGCAGCAACGTGGTCACCAATCTGCTGGCGGGCGTTTCCAGCGTACGCGGATTGCCTTTCTTCGCCGGCTCGGGACTGGGCTACCTGCCCCAGACCCTGGTCTTCGCCTTGGCCGGCAGCGGCGTCAATTTCGACCCTGCCCTGCGCTTGACCCTGGCCGCTGTCCTGTTCGTGGTCTCCAGCCTGTTGGGGATCTGGCTGTATCGGCGCCACCGCAACGGCCCCTCGCTGGAAACAGAATTGGGCGGGACCCTGGCCCCGGAAGCAAAGGAACCGGTTCAGCGCTAAGGCGGCCTGGTGCACACCGGACGAAGTCGAAGGAGCCAAGACCCAACCTCACTATGACTACCAGGAACATGACCATGGAATATCGCCGTTTGGGTACCAGTGAACTTCAGGTATCGGCCATCTGCCTGGGCACCATGACCTTCGGTCAGCAAAACACCGAAGCGGAGGCCCATGCCCAACTGGACTATGCCGTCGAGCGCGGCATCAATTTCGTCGATACCGCGGAGATGTATCCGGTCCCGCCCAGGGCGGAAACCTATACCCGCACGGAATCCATCGTCGGCAACTGGCTGCGGAACAGACCCCGCGACAAGGTGATCCTGGCCACCAAGGTGACCGGGCCACGCCGGGCCCTGAACTGGATCCGTGGCGGCCCAAAGGCCCTGGACCGCCACAACATACGCAGCGCGCTGGAAGGTTCCCTGAACCGCCTGCGTACCGACCATGTGGACCTGTATCAATTGCACTGGCCGGAGCGGAACGTCCCCATGTTCGGCCGCTATCAATTCGATCCCGCCCAGGAAACCGACGCTGTGCCGATCCAGAACCAGTTGGAAACACTGGCCGAGTTGGTTCGCGAAGGCAAGATCCGGTATATCGGACTATCCAACGAGTTTCCCTGGGGTGTCATGGAGTTCCTGCGCCTGGCCGCTGAACATGACCTGCCCCGGGTGGTATCGATCCAGAACTCCTATAGCCTGATCAACCGGGTGTTCGAGGCCGGGCTGGCGGAGATCGCCTTCCGGGAACAGGTCGGTCTCCTGGCCTATTCGCCTCTGGCTTTCGGATATTTAAGCGGGAAATACCTGGACGATCCCCAGGCGGAAGGACGGGTCACCCTGTTCAAGGGTTTCGCCCAGCGCTACGAAAAACAGAATGTCCCCATCGCGGTCCGCGCCTATGCGGAATTGGCCCACAAGCACGGCCTGTCGCCGGCCCGGATGGCACTGGCATTCGCATATCGCCGCTGGTTCATGGCCAGCACGATCATAGGCGCCACATCCATGGCCCAGCTCCAGGAAAACATTGATGCCTGGGACTGTGTGCTACCGACAGACTTGCTGGTGGAAATCGAGACACTGCATCTGCGTTACAGCAACCCCGCGCCCTAAATAAGTTGGCCGCCCATCAGGCGGCCAACCGAACCTGAGTTCTGGTAACTTATTTTTTCTTCTTGCCTTTGGGGGAATTGGCGGCTGCGCTCAGCGCCGCACCCGGTTTGAAACGCACCACTTTTTTTGCTGGAATCTTCATCTCTTTGCCGGTCTGGGGATTGCGTCCGGTACGGGCCTGACGATCCTGAACGCTAAACGTGCCAAAGCCGATGAACTGGACGGTCTCGCCCTTGGACAACGCGTCACTGATGGCTTCAATTGCGGCGCTCACAACAACGGTGGTAGCGGACTTGCTGGCGTTGGCCTTGGCGGCAACGATATCGATGAGTTCAGCTTTATTCACGGTTTAGTCTCCTTGGTGAGTGTCATGGGAAATGACATGCAAAGCATAACAACAACAAGCCGCATATGGGTAAAGAACTCCACGTGTATGCGGGTTTGAGCCCATTTTTTCCATTTGCGACGGCGGTCGCTATCAAACCTTAAAATTCCTCACCGCGCCAGCGACAATTTCATCGCCGGGCGATTTAATGGCGGTCCGCTCTTCAGGCGACGGGAAAGTTCACTTGGACCAATGGTCCAATCACCAGTTTGTCTCCCGTTCCGGCGTTGCGGAGATCATATGGATCGACAGGTCGGCCCCGTTGAATTCGTCCTCCGCTTCCAGGCGAATACCCACAGTAGCTTTGAGCAAACCGTAGACCAATACCCCGCCTGCCAGTGCCACCAATATCCCGGACAGGGTGCCGAGCAACTGAGCGAAAAAGGTTACACCTCCCACGCCACCAAGCGCTTGCAGGCCGAAGATACCCGCCGCGACCCCTCCCCAAGCCCCGCACAGGCCGTGCAAAGGCCACACCCCGAGGACGTCGTCGATCTTCCAGCGGTTCTGGGTGATGGTGAACATATATACGAACAGAAATCCCGCCACCGCGCCGGTGATCAGCGCGCCCACTGGGTGCATGAGATCCGAGCCGGCACATACGGCAACCAGGCCGGCCAGAGGGCCGTTATGGATAAAGCCCGGGTCGTTCTTGCCGGCCAACAATGCGGCCAGGGTTCCTCCCACCATAGCCATGAGCGAGTTCACCGCGACCAGGCCGGATATACCGGCCAGGGACTGGGCTGACATGACATTGAAGCCGAACCAGCCGACGGAAAGTATCCACGCGCCAAGAGCCAGGAAGGGAATGCTGGAAGGTGGATGGGCCGAGATCAGGCCATCCTGGCGGTAACGTCCGCGACGCGCGCCCAACAGGACAACGGCGGGAAGGGCGATCCAACCGCCCATGGCATGCACCACGACTGAACCGGCAAAATCATGGAACTTGGCGCCCGCCAATGCCGCCAGCGCATCCTGGAATCCCCAGTTGTCATTCCATACCAGTCCCTCGAATAACGGATAGACCAAGCCCACCAGCAGAAAAGTGGCTGCAAGTTGGGGATAGAACTTGGCCCGTTCGGCGATACCACCTGAAACGATCGCAGGTGTGGCCGCCGCGAAGGTGAGAAGGAAAAAGAACCTGACCAGGTCATAGCCGTTCTTCTCGACCAGATGCTCGGCCCCAGTGAGGAATCCAACCCCATAGGCCAAGCCGTACCCGATGAAAAAATAGGCGATGGTTGAAACCGCGAAGTCCGTGATGATCTTGACCAAGGCATTCACTTGGTTCTTCTTGCGTACCGTGCCCAGTTCCAAAAACGCGAAGCCGGCATGCATAGCAAGCACCATGATGGCGCCCATCAATACAAACAAGACATCGGCACCGGATTTGATTGCTTCCATGAATCCTCCTGAGAAATCGGACAATTGAAGCAAGAGATATGCCTTATTACGGTGCAAACAAAATCAGTGACTTCGCCTCACGCACCAAAATAAAACGCCCTCAAATGGGGCGTTCAATACATATTGCGCACCGTTCATGTGCGTCATCTGGTTGTATCTTGCTCTTCCTCGATTCGATCGAATTCCTTATCCATCTCATCAATGCTCAGGGGCTGATAATTGTCGCCCTCCTCCGCTTCGGACTTGGGTTTGTTCTTCACCAGCCAACCGGCGACCAGGAGACCCAATTCAAATAGCAACCATAACGGCAAGGCCAGCATGATCTGGGAAACCACATCTGGCGGCGTGAAGATGGCACCGACCACGAACGCGCCGACTATGACGTATGGCCTGCCCTCCTTGAACTTGGCCACCTCCACCACGCCGGTCATCGCCAGGGTTATGACGATGATGGGCACCTCGAAGGTGGTACCGAAGGCCAGGAACATGGTAATCACGAAATCCAGGTACTTGTTGATGTCCGTCATCACCGCCACGCCCTGGGGGGCGATGCCGATGATGAATCCGAACACGACAGGGAATACCAGGAAATAGGCGAAGCCCATCCCCAGAACAAAAAGAATCACACTGGAGACGACTAAGGGCAGGATCAATTTTTTTTCATGCTTGTACAGTCCCGGCGCCACGAAGGACCAGATCTGATAAAGGATGAAAGGAAGCGCTGCCAGGAAGGCGGTCATCATGGCCACCTTGATGGGCACGAAGAAGGGGGTCACGACCTCGGTGGCTATCATCTGCCCCCCCTTGGGCAGTTTGCTTAGCAGAGGCTGGGCCAAGAGCGTGTACAGCTTGTTGGCGAATGGGAAAAGGCAGATGAATAGGAGGATCCACACCACTGTTATGCGCAGCAGTCGGTCGCGCAGTTCAATCAGATGGGAGATAAAGCTTTCCTGGCCGTCAATTTCCATGGCCAGGCTCAACCGGTCTTATCTATAGGGTTTGATGCCGGGTTTGAGCGAGTCTGCTCTTGCCCTTGAACCGCCTTATCGGCGGTATCGCCCTCGTTGACGGTCCGCTCCGTTGGATCGGGCACAGACACATCGGCAACGGCATTCGTCAATTGCGCTGGACCATGGATATCGACTGCCGTGGCGGCATTCTCTCGCTTGTCAGAATCACCATCGGACGCGCTAACAGCCTTCATGGCCTGATCGACTTGCGAAACTTCCTCTTTCACGGTGGTTTCAACCTGCCGGGCGGATTCCTTTGCCAGGATCTCGTATTTCTGAGCGGTCTCCTGCATCTCATTTTGCATCTTGCGCAACTCGTCCAGCTTTATGTCGCGGTCTATGTCCTGCTTGACCTGTGAGACATAACGATTGAGCTTGCCCAGCCATTGTCCGGCTGTACGTGCGACCTTGGGCAACCTTTCAGGGCCGATGACGATCAGGGCGATCACGCCAATGACCAGGAGTTCTGAAAAGGCGATATCAAACATGGTTCAACTCATGATGGGACCGGGGACATTGCATAAGGATAGGCAGCGCCTATTCCCGACTTGCATCTTGCACGACTGCAAGCGCCGGCTCATGAATGCTGCTTGTCCTTGACCTCGCCCTCGATGGTGGTGCCCTCCGAACTCTCCTCCCGGGGCAATTCAGTGGGCTTGTTCTTTTCTTCGTTCATGGCGTCCTTGAAGCCTTTTACCGCACCGCCAAGATCGGTTCCGATGTTGCGCAGCTTCTTGGTGCCGAACACCAACATCACAATCACCAGGACAATCATCCAATGCCAGATACTGAAGGAACCCATCGTTATCTCCTCAAAAATTCACATGGGGCGGATCGTACCGCCTCCGATTACATGGACATGAAGGTGGAACACTTCCTGCCCCCCTCCCCTGCCCGTGTTGATGATGGTCCGAAAACCATCGCCCAAACCCTGCTCCTTCGCCAGAACCGGTGCAAGCAACAGAATCTTGCCCAACATTGCCATGTGCTCTGCCTTGCACTCCGTCAGCGAATCGACATGAGTCTTGGGGATGATCATGAAATGCACCGGAGCAACAGGATGGATATCGTGGAAAGCCAATACATCCTCATCCTCAAACACCTTGCGGCATGGAATTTGACCGGAGATGATCTTGCAAAACAGGCAATCAGAACTCATACATTCTCCTTCCGGGATGCCTTTTCCTCTATCCCTGAGATACCCTCACGCCGCGCCAGTTCATTCAGGATCTCGTCGGGATGTATACCTTGATGCGCCAGCAGAACCAGCGAATGAAACCACAAGTCGGCGGTCTCGTAGATGATCTTTTCACGTGCCCCATCCTTGGCCGCCATAATGGTCTCGGCGGCCTCCTCCGCCACCTTCTTCAAAATGGCATCCAAACCCTTTTCATAGAGCTTGGCCACATAGGAACCATGGGGATCGGCCTGTTTGCGGGCCTCCAGGGTCTCGGCCAGACGGGCCAGGACCTGGGCGCTTGACGGACTGGCACTCATCGCTTGTAGATCTCGTGGGGATCTTTCAGGACAGGATCCACGGCATGCCATTCGTCTCCTTCCAACTTCTGGAAAAAGCAGCTTTTGCGCCCGGTATGGCAGGCTATGCCGCCGGTCTGCTCGATCTTGAGCAGGACCACGTCCTCGTCGCAATCCAGGCGGATTTCCCTGACCTTCTGGGTATGGCCGGACTCTTCGCCCTTGTGCCAAAGTTTCTTGCGGGAACGCGACCAGTAAACGGCCTCGCCGATCTCCACGGTGCGCCTTAGCGCCTCCCGATTCATCCAGGCCACCATGAGGATGTCGCCGCTAGAGGCATCCTGGGCGATGGCGGGCACCAGGCCATCCTCGGACCAATTAACCTTGTTCAACCAGGCGTCGCTCATAACCGTACCTCTATCCCCTGCTCGGCCATGAATCGCTTGGCCTGCTCAACAGTGTATTCGCCGAAATGGAAGATACTGGCGGCCAGCACCGCATCGGCCCCGCCCAGCTTCACGCCGTCCACCAGATGTTGAAGGTTGCCGACGCCGCCGCTGGCGATGACCGGTATATTCACGGCATCCGAGATTGCGCGCGTGACGTTGAGGTCGAAGCCGGTCTTGGCACCGTCCCGATCCATGCTGGTGAGCAGGATCTCGCCGGCCCCCAGGTCTTCCATCTTGCGCGCCCATTCGACGGCATCCAGGCCGGTGGGCTTGCGCCCGCCATGGGTGAAGATCTCCCATTTCGGTGCCGCACCCCAGACCGTCTGCTTGGCATCGATGGCCACCACGATACATTGCGAGCCGAACCGGTCGGCACAATCCTTCACCAGTTGCGGAGTAAACACGGCCGCGGTGTTGATGGAGACCTTGTCGGCCCCGGCATGCAGCAGGCGCCGCACGTCCTCGACGGCGCGCACGCCGCCGCCCACGGTGAGCGGAATGAAGACCTGGGCCGCCACATCTTCGATGATGTGCAGGATCAGGTCGCGATCGTCGGAAGTGGCGGTGATATCGAGGAAGGTGAGTTCGTCCGCGCCTTGGTCGTCGTATCGGCGGGCGATTTCCACCGGGTCGCCGGCATCCCGCAGGTTGACGAAGTTGACCCCCTTCACCACGCGGCCGGCGGTGACGTCCAGGCAGGGAATGATGCGTTTGGCCAGGGACACGTCAGTTGCCGCGGAGTTCGTCGGCCAGAGCCTGGGCGGCAGTGAAATCCAGGGTGCCTTGGTAGATGGCGCGGCCGGTTATTGCCCCCATGATGCCCTCGCTTTCCACTGCGCAGAGATTCCTCACGTCGTCGAGGTTGGTGATGCCGCCGCTGGCGATGACCGGGATGGTCAGGGCCTGGGCCAGCTTCACGGTGGCGTCGATATTGACGCCGGAGAGCATGCCGTCGCGGCCGATGTCGGTATAGACCACCGCTTCCACGCCGTAGTCCTGGAATTTCATCGCCAGGTCGATGACGTCGTGGTGGGTCACCTTGGACCAGCCCTCAACCGCCACCTTGCCGTCCTTGGCGTCCAGGCCGACAATGATGTGGCCGGGAAAGGCCGTGCAGGCATCGTGCAGGAAACCCGGGTTCTTCACGGCGGCGCTGCCGATGATGACATAGGTGATGCCGTCGTCCAGGTAGCGTTCGACGGTGTCCAGGTCGCGGATGCCGCCGCCCAGCTGCACCGGGATCTCGTCTCCCAGCTCGTCGACGATTGCCTTGATGGCCGCCTCGTTCACCGGCTTGCCGGCGAAGGCGCCGTTCAAGTCAACCAGGTGCAGTCGCCTGGCGCCGCGGGCAAGCCACTTCTGCGCCATGTCCCCCGGGTTGGAGGAAAACACGGTGGCACTGTCCATTTCGCCTTGTTTCAGACGTACGCATTGACCGTCCTTCAGGTCTATTGCCGGGATGATCAGCATGGCTTACCTCGAACTCCCATTCCAGGTCACAAAATTGGCCAGCAGCCGCAGACCGGCGGCCTGGCTCTTCTCGGGGTGGAACTGCACGGCGAACAGGTTATCCCGGGCCACCGCGCAGGTGAATGCGAAGGGATAGTGGGCAAAGCCCGCCACCTGTTCCTGACTGGCCGGCTCGCAATAATAGCTGTGTACGAAATAGAAACGGGCGCCGTCCTCGATACCCGCCCACAGGGGATGGGTCCGGGCCTGACGCACCTCGTTCCAGCCGATATGGGGCACCTTGAGCTTGTTACCCGCCTCGTCCTTCATTGCCTCTGCCGGGAACAGGCGCACATCGCCGGGGAGAATGCCCAGTCCGGCGCTGTCGCCTTCCTCGCTATGATCGAACAAGGCCTGCATCCCCAGGCAGATGCCCAGAAATGGCTTGGTACGGGCCGCCTCACGAACCACCTCGGTCAGTCCACGCTTGGCCAGCTCCCGCATGCAGTCCGTCATGGCCCCTACGCCCGGGAATACCACCTTGCCAGAGGAAGCGATCACCGCCGGGTCGGCGCTGACCACGATCTCCGCGTCCGGGGCCACATGTTCCAAGGCCTTGGACACGGAACGCAGGTTGCCCATGTCGTAATCGATGATGGCGATATCGGCCGGCATCAAAGGCTTCCCTTGGTGGAGGGCATGGTATTTCCCATGCGTGGGTCCAACTCCAGCGCCATCCGCAGGGCTCTGCCGAAGGCCTTGAACATGGTCTCGGCCTGATGATGGGCGTTGATGCCGCGCAGATTGTCGATGTGCAGGGTCATGCCGGCATGGTTGACCAGGCCCTGAAAGAATTCGTGGAACAGATCAACGTCGAAATCGCCGATCCGGCCCCGGGTAAATTTCACGTGATATTCCAGGCCGGGGCGCCCGGAGAGGTCGATCACCACCCGCGACAAGGCTTCGTCCAGCGGCACATAGGCATGGCCGTAACGGCGGATGCCCTTCTTGTCGCCCACCGCCTTGACGATGGCCTGGCCCAGGGTGATGCCGATGTCCTCCACGGTGTGGTGGGCATCGATGTGCAGGTCTCCCTCGGCCCGGATATCCAGATCCACCAATCCATGTCGGGCCACCTGGTCGAGCATGTGATCGAGAAAGGGCACGCCTGTCGCGAAGTCGGCCTTGCCGGTGCCGTCCAGGTTGATCCGGACGGTGATTTGCGTTTCCAGGGTGTTGCGGGTGACTTCGGCTGTACGCATCTCAGGCTCCGTGTTCACCCGGCCCCCCGAGTTCGGCGGCCAAGGCATCGAGAAAAGCGGCATTTTCCCGGGGCGCGCCAACCGTGACGCGCAGACAGTTGTGCAGCAATGGATGGGCGCCGTGCAGATTTTTTATCAGCACGCCTCGGGCCTTGAGGCCCGCAAAGATCCGTGCCGCATCCGGCACCCGGAACAGGACGAAATTGGCGCGGCTGTCATAGGCCGCCACGCCGGGCAGGGTGACCATGATCTGTAAGAGTTTTCCTCGCTCCTCCACCAGGCCGGCCGCCTGCCCTTCCAGCACATCCACGTGCTCCAGGGCATAACGCGCGGCCACCTGCGTCAGGACGTTGACATTATACGGCAGTCGCACCTTGTCGAATTCGCCGATCCACGCGGGTTTCCCCACCAGATATCCCAGGCGCAGGCCGGCCAGTCCCAGCTTGGAAACGGTGCGCATCAGCAGGAGGTTGTCATGGCGAGCCAAGTCATCGAGAAAGCTCAGACCACCGGCAAAGGCATGATAGGCCTCGTCCACCACCACCAAACCCGGTGCCGCGACAATGATGCGGTCCATGGCTGCCCGGTCGAACGCATTCCCGGTGGGGTTGTTGGGGTAGGCCAAGAAGGTCAGGGCGGGTTTGTCCCGCTCCATAGCCGCCAAAACAGCCGCCTCATCCAGGGAAAAGTCTTCCCGCAGGGGCACCCCGGTGTACTTCATGCCGACGAACTCGGCGATCATGCGGTACATGACGAATGAGGGTTCGACTCCCAGCAGGCAGGCGCCCGGCCTGGCCAGGCTCAGGGCCAGGATCTGGATCAGTTCGTCGGAACCGTTGCCCAGCAGGATGTCCCATCGGGGCCCGATGTCGAAGGCCTCGCGCAGGGCCGCCTGCACTCCGGGAGCGTGGGGATCCGGGTAACGATTGACGGCGGTATCCGCCAGCAGGCCGGCCAATTCTCCCCGCAGTGTCTCCGGCAGTCGGTAGGGATTCTCCATGGCGTCCAACTTGACCATGCCGGCGGCATCGGCCACATGGTAGGCGGACAGCCGGAGGATCTCCGGTCGGATGAGTTGGGCGGGCGTAACGTCCATGGTTTTATCGAGGTGGTCCGGGCGGCATGACGGCCACCCGTTTGCAAGCGCCGATCAGTGCCCCATGCGGTATTCGGCGGAGCGGCCATGGGCCTGCAGCCCTTCGCCGAAGGCTAGGGCCGAGGCGATCTCGCCCAGGGTCCTGGCCCCCGCCGCCGAAACGTGGATAAGACTGGAGCGTTTCTGGAAGTCGTATACCCCCAGGGGTGACGAGAAACGGGCGGTGCGGGATGTGGGCAACACATGATTGGGTCCGGCGCAGTAATCGCCCAGCGCCTCGCAGGTATTGCGGCCCATGAAGATGGCGCCGGCATGGCGGATCAGGGGCAGCATCGCGTCGGGGTCCGCCACGGAGAGTTCCAGATGTTCCGGGGCGATGAAGTTGGCGATCTCGGCGGCCTGCGCCAAATCGCGGCACAAGATCAGGCCACCACGGTTGCCGATGGAGGCGGCAATCACGTCCTGGCGCGGCATGGTGGGCAATAGCTTATCAATGCTGGCCTGGACGGCATCCAGGAAGGCGGCGTCGGGGGAGACCAGGATGGACTGGGCCAGTTCGTCGTGCTCCGCCTGGGAGAACAGGTCCATGGCGATCCAGTCCGGATCGGTCTGGCCATCGCAGATCACCAGGATCTCCGACGGCCCGGCGATCATGTCGATGCCGACGACGCCGAACACCCGGCGCTTGGCCTCTGCCACGTAGGCGTTACCGGGGCCGACGATCTTGTCCACCTGGGGCACGGTCTCGGTGCCGTAGGCCAGGGCCGCCACCGCCTGGGCGCCACCGATGGTGAACACCCGGTCCACACCCGCCACGGCAGCGGCGGCCAGTACCAGATCATTACGCACCCCGTCCGGGGTGGGCACCACCATGATGAGTTCCTTCACACCGGCCACCTTGGCCGGGATTGCGTTCATCAACACCGAAGAGGGATAAGCGGCCTTGCCGCCGGGCACATACAGGCCCACCCGGTCCAGGGCGGTGACCTGCTGCCCCAGCACCGTGCCGTCCGGCTCGGTATAGGTCCAGGATGATTGAAGCTGCCGCTCATGGTAGCCACGCACCCGCTCCGCCGCTGCCTGGAGGGCATGCTCCAGGCGCAGTGGGAGATTGCCCTGGGCCTTCTTCAGGTCATCCTGGGACAGTTCCAGGGCGGACATGGCGTTGGCGCTGAGCCGGTCGAAGCGGTTGGTATATTCGAGAACGGCGCTGTCACCACGGGCACGCACGGCAGCCAGGATCTCTGACACGGCGTTCTGCACCGCCGTGTCGGTGGCATCGTTGAAAGCCAGCAGTGCGGACAGTCGACCGCGAAAATCCGGGGCGGAGGCATCCAGACGGGTAATGGCTTGAGAGGACATGATCAGGCTGTGAATGGCTCGACTTGGCGGATTATAGCCAGGGTGAGGCCGCTGAAGCCGACGCGCACGGGAAAATTGCAATAAATCAAGCCACGACCGCGGACTGTATCGCCTCGATGATGGGCTGGATGGCGCCGTGCTTCAGCTTCAGAGCCGCCTGGTTCACCACCAGGCGGGAACTGATGGGCATGATCTCTTCCACCGCCACCAGGTTGTTGGCCTTGAGGGTGCCGCCGGTGGAGACCAGGTCGACGATGGCATCGGCCAGACCCACCAGCGGGGCCAACTCCATGGAACCATAGAGCTTGATCAGGTCCACGTGGACCCCCTTCCGGGCAAAGTGCAGGCGCGCTGTCCGAACATACTTGGTGGCCACCCGCAGGCGGGCCCCGCGCCGTACCGCGGCCAGGTAGTCGAAGCCCACCTGGGTGGCCACCATCATGCGGCATTTGGCGATATTGAGGTCCACCGGCTGGTACAGCCCCTCGCCGCCATGCTCGATCAGCACGTCCTTGCCGGCGATCCCCAGGTCCGCCGCGCCATGCTGCACGTAGGTGGGTACGTCGGTGGCCCGGACGATGATCAGGCGCACGTCGGGCCGGGTGGTGCCGATGATAAGCTTGCGCGATGAATCCGGGCTCTCGTTGGGGGTAATGCCCGCCGCCGCGAGCAGGGGCAGGGTCTCTTCGAAGATGCGCCCCTTGGAGAGGGCCAGGGTGATGGTCGGATGGGTCATGGTGTGTTGTCTGCCGGCGCTCAGGCCTTCACTCTGCGGATTCTTGCCCCCAGGACGGTGAGCTTCTTCTCGATCTGGTCGTAGCCCCGGTCCAGGTGATAGATCCGCTCCACGTGCGTATCGCCCTCAGCCACCAGGCCGGCAAGGATAAGGCTGGCGGAGGCGCGCAGGTCGGTGGCCATCACCGTGGCGCCCTGGAGCTTGTTGACGCCCTTCACCACGGCGGTATTGGCGTCGATCTTGATGTCCGCGCCCAGGCGCTGCAGTTCAACCGCATGCATGAAACGGTTCTCGAAGATGGTTTCCCGGATGATGGCGGTACCTTCCGCCACGGTGTTGACGGCCATGAACTGGGCCTGCATATCGGTGGGGAAGGCGGGATAGGGCGAAGTTCGGATGGAAACGGCATTGAGCCGTTGCGGCGCCCGGATATGGATGGCCTCGAAGCTGGGGGACTTCTCGCTGACGATCTCGCAGCCGGTATCCATGAGCTTGTCCACCACGGAATCGAGATACCCGGCCGAGGTGCCGGTAAGCCGGATGTCTCCGCCGGTGACGGCGGCCGCGCACAGGAAGGTGCCGGTCTCGATGCGGTCCGGCATGATTCGGTGACGGGCGCCATGCAGGCGTTCCACGCCGCGGATGCGGATCACGTCGGTGCCGGCGCCGGAAATCTGCGCCCCCATGCTCACCAGGCACTGTGCCAAGTCCACCACCTCCGGCTCCCGGGCGGCATTTTCGATAATCGTCTCGCCCTCGGCAAGGCAGGCGGCCATCATCAGGTTCTCGGTGCCGGTGACGGTGACCATGTCGGTAAACAGCCGTGCGCCCGCAAGTTTGCTGGCCTTGGCGGTGATGTAGCCGTGCTCGACGCCCACCTCCGCTCCCATGGCCAGGAGGCCCTTGATATGCTGATCCACCGGCCGGGCACCGATGGCGCAGCCGCCGGGCATGGACACCCTGGCCTCGCCGCAGCGGGCCATGAGCGGGCCCAGGACCAGGATGGAGGCGCGCATGGTCTTGACCATCTCGTAGGGCGCCACCGGATTGGTCACGCCGGAGGCATCCAGCGTGACCGTGGTGCCATCCCGCGACACCTTGACCCCCATCTGAACCAACAGCTTCAGCATGGTGTCGATGTCGTTGAGGCTGGGCACGTTGCTTAGCGTGAGGGGTTCTGCCGTCAGCAGACTGGCGCAAAGTATGGGCAGCGCCGCGTTCTTGGCGCCGGAGATGGCCACCTCGCCGGTCAGGCGCGCCCCCCCGGTGATAACCAGCTTATCCATTGCCGTCCCGCCACTCCTCCGGGGTCAGGGTCTTCATGGACAGGGCGTGAATCTCCGCCTTCATCTTGTCTCCCAGGGCTTGGTAGACGAGTTGATGACGGCCCACCAGCATCTTGCCGCGGAATTCCGGGCTGACGATGACGGCCTCGAAATGTTGGCCGTCGCCGGCCACGCTGACGTGCTCGCAATTCATGCCGGCCTGGATCCAGGCCTGGATTTCTTGGGGAGTAACCATCGGTAATTCCTGTTGATTTCAGTGGCGGAGTTTATAGCCGGTGCGCAACATCCACAAAGTCAGGCCGGATAGCGCCAGCGCCACTGGCAGCACGACGGCCAGGGAAAGCCTGGGGTCCACGTCGGCGGCACCGAAGAAACCGTAGCGGAAGCCGTCGATCATGTAGAACACGGGGTTGTAGCGTGACACCGTCTGCCAGAATTCCGGCAGGGAGTGGATAGAATAGAACACACCGGACAGGAAGGTGAGGGGCATGATGGCAAAGTTCTGCACCCCTGCCAGGTGATCGAATTTTTCCGCCCAGATACCGGCCACAATGCCCAGGCAGGAGAACACCGCGCCGGATGCCAGGGCGAATGCCAGGATCCAGAGGGGATGGCGCAATTCCAGCTGGGTGAACAGCAGGCCCACCGCCAGCACCCCCAAGCCCACCACCAGGCCACGGGCCAGGGACGCCAGCAGGTAGGCCAGGTAGAACTCCAGGTAGGAAAGCGGGGGTAGCAGCACGAATACGATGCTGCCGGTGATCTTGGATTGGATCAGGGACGAGGAGGCATTGGCGAAGGCATTCTGGAGCAGGGACATCATGATCAAACCCGGCATCAGGAAGGCCGTGTAGGCCACGCCCGGATAGACCTGCACATGTTCTTCCAGCACGTGGGAGAAGATCAGCAGGTACAGGGAGGCTGTCAGGATGGGGGCCGCCACAGTCTGGAACAGCACCTTCCAGAATCGCAGCAACTCCTTTCTTAACAGGGTCCGGAAGCCCAGCATTCAGCCACCCTCCCCCATCACCTGGAGGAACACGTCTTCCAGGTCCACCTGGCGCAGTTCCATGTCCTTTATGGAAATATTGGCTTGGCGCAGCTGGGCAAGGATGGATTCCAATTCGCCGTATTCGGGCAGATCCAGCACGTAGCGCCGGCCCTCCCGGCCCTTCAGCAGGGGCGCCAGGGTATCGGGCAACGTCGACACATCGATATCCACGATCAGGCGCCTGCCGCCGCCGTGCAACAGGCTGTCGGTCCTGTCCAGCGCGACGATGCGGCCTTCCTTGAGCATGGCGACCCGTTCGCACAGGGTCTCCGCCTCCTCGAGATAGTGGGTGGTAAGCAGGATGGTATGGCCTTGCTTATTCAGGCGCCGGATGAAGCCCCAGAGCGACTGGCGCAAGGCCACGTCCACCCCCGCCGTGGGCTCGTCCAGGACGATTACCGGCGGCTTGTGCACCAAAGCCTGGGCCACCAGCACACGCCGCTTCATGCCGCCGGACAACTGGCGCATATTGCGGTCCGCCTGGTCGGACAGGCCAAGATTTTCCAGCAGTTCTGCTATCCAGGCGGCGTTGTCCCTGATGCCGAAATAACCGGATTGGATCTCCAAGGTTTCGCGGACGGTAAAGAAAGGATCGAACACCAATTCCTGGGGCACGACACCGAGGCTGCGCCGCGCCTCCCGGTATTGGCGCACCACATCGAACCCCATCACCGCAACGTTGCCGGCGCTGGCCCGGGTCAGGCCGGCAAGGATGCTGATCAGCGTCGTCTTACCCGCGCCGTTGGGCCCCAAAAGGGCGAAGAATTCGCCTTCCTGGATGTCCAGGTCCACGCCGCAAAGCGCATGCACGCGGGGGAAGCGCTTCTCCAGGCCGCGCACGCGGACGGCAATACCCGTCATGGGAGCAATATCAGATGAGTTCGGCGATGCCGTACAACTTCGCCAGGCTCAGCAGGCTCGGCGGAATATTTCGGAACTCCAGGGTTTGGCCCAACCCGTTGGTGTAGCGCCTGAGGGAGAGCAGCAGGCTGATGGCGGAGGAATCCATCTGGCTGACTCCGCTCAGATCGAACACGGTCGCGCCCTCCCCCACTGCGCCTTCCGCCTCGGCCAGCAGCCGGGTGGCGTTGTCCAGGACAAGGTCTCCATCCAAACGGGCGACGCCTCCTTCAACAAGCATCTTCACAAAACTCCGGGGTCAATGATTGCGACGTTGCAGGGCGGCGATGAGACCATCGATCCCCCCCTTGCGCACTTCGGAATTGAAGGAGTTCCTATAAACAGTGACGAGGCTGACATTGTCCACCATGACGTCGTACACCTTCCAGGTGCTGTCCCGCTTTTCCATGCGATAGTCGATGGGGATAGGCGGCGAACCGGGCTTGGTAACCTCGGTGTCCACCGTGACGTCGGTATCTCCGGGGGCGGCGTTGAAAGGCTTGAATTCGATCTTGTAGTTCGCGACGCTGGAAAGGGCCGCAGAATACGTTCGAACCAGAAGAGTACGGAACTCATTGACAAGTTTTTCACGCTGTTCGGGCGTGGTCTTCGGCCAATGCTTGCCCACCGCCAACTGGGTCATTTGCTGGAAATCAAAATTGGGCAGGATCTTTTGTTCCACCAGGGCAAGGATCTTCTGGCTGTTGCCGTTCCGGATGTCCTTGTCCTGCTTGACGAGTTGCAACACCTCGTTGGTAGTGTTCTTGGCCAGGACGTCGGGGGGAACCTCGGCCCTGACGGTCAGGGCGAAAGCGGCCAGCAAGCCGCTCGCGATTAATTGATTAATTCGCTTCATTGCCTATTCCTCAAACAATTCTTCCGGTCCGACTGTCCCTAAGCCGGGAAGCGCCGTCAAGCATATGGCCTTATTACGGCTTCGCCGCGGCTCCGGATGTGTCTCCCGCGCCACCGTCGGCCTTGTTGTAGAGGAACTGGCCGATCAGGTTTTCGAGCACCACGGCCCCCTGGGTCAGCTTAACGGCATCCCCGTCCGCCAGCATCTTGTCATCCCCACCGGCTTCGAGGGAGACATACTGTTCGCCCAGAAGGCCGGAGGTCATGATGGCGGCGCTGGAATCCTTGGGGAATTTGTATCGCGCATCAATGCGTAGCGTCACCGTCGCCTCGTAGATCTTGGAGTCGAAGACGATGTCGGCGACCCGGCCCACCACCACGCCGGCGCTCTTGACCGGGGCGCGGGGCTTCAGGCCACCGATGTTATCGAAGGAGGCCTTAATATCATAAGTTTTGGCGCTGTCGAAGGACCCCATATTGCCCACCTTGAGGGCGAGGAACAGAAGGGCGGCGAGACCCACCACCACGAAAAAACCTACCCAGAGATCTAGGGTCGTACGTTGCATGAATCAGACTCCACGGAACATGAATGCGGTCAGGATGAAATCGAGGCCCAAAATGGCCAGGGAAGATGTCACCACGGTACGCGTGGTGGCGCGGGAAACGCCTTCGGCCGTGGGTGGTGCGTCGTAGCCTTCGAACAGCGCGATGGCGGTCACTGCAACACCGAACACCACGCTTTTGACGACACCGTTGAGGATGTCCAGCTTGAAATCAACGGCTGCCTGCATCTGGGACCAGAATGAGCCTGCATCGACACCGATCAGGACCACCCCCACCAGATAGCCGCCGAGGATGCCCATGGCGGAGAACATGCCTGCCAGGATGGGCATGGATATCACCGCGCCCCAGAAACGGGGCGCCACCACCCGGGCGATGGGATCCACCGCCATCATCTCCATGGCGGCGATCTGTTCCGTCGCCTTCATGAGGCCGATTTCCGCGGTGATGGCCGATCCGGCCCGACTGGCAAAGAGCAGGGCCGCCACCACTGGCCCCAGTTCACGCACCAGCGACAAAGCCACGAGGACCCCCAGAGCCTCCTCGGAGCCATAGGTCTGCAAGGTCTCATAGCCCTGCAGACCCAGCACCATGCCCACGAACAGGCCGGACACGATGATGATGATGAGGGAAAGCACCCCCGAACTGAAGATTTCCCGGACGATGAGTTGGAAACGCCGGAAACTCGGCCCGGAATGCACCAGGGTCAGCAGGAAGAAGCGTGTGGCGACGCCCATGCGCCAGATGCCATTGACAACCCGATGGCCTATGCCACGAAAGAAATTCAGCGTTCCATCGATCATGCGGGCAACCCAAGGTCGGCGGCGTAGGTTTCCGCCGGGTAGTGGAAGGGAACGGGGCCGTCTTCTTCGCCGTGCACGAACTGATGCACATACGGCAGGGTTGAGGCCTTGATCTCGGCCGGCGTGCCTTGCGCCTCTATCACGCCCTCGGAAACGAAGTAGACGTAATCCACGATTTTCAACGACTCCTGCACGTCATGGGTCACCACGATGGAGGTCATGCCCAAGGTGTCGGTAAGCCGACGAATCAGATTCCCGGTGACGCCCATCGAGATGGGGTCCAGCCCGGCAAAGGGCTCGTCGTAGAGAATCAACATGGGATCCAGTGCAATGGAACGGGCCAGCGCCACCCTGCGGGCCATCCCCCCGGACAACTCGGAAGGCATCAGGTCCTGGGCACCGCGCAGGCCGACGGCATTCAGTTTCAGCAATACCAGGTCGCGGATCATCTCTTCCGGCAACTCGGTATGTTCACGCAACGGGAAGGCGACGTTCTCGTAGACCGACAAATCCGTGAACAAGGCGCCGAACTGGAACAGCATCCCCATGCGCCTGCGCAGTTGATAGAGATCGTCCTGATCCAGATCCCCCACGCTCACGCCATTCACCTCGATGGTTCCCCGCGTGGGTTTCAATTCGCCGCCGATGAGACGCATCAGGGTGGTCTTGCCACAACCGGAATTTCCCATGATGGCGATGACCTGCCCCCGACGGGCGGTGAGATTGATCCCCTGAAGCACCATACGGTCGCCGTAGGTGAAATAAAGATCACGGATTTCGATGAGATTGTCGGACATGGCTGCCACTTGTTTATTCTCGGGTCATTCTATCAGGGCTTACTTTCCCATGAGTTCCAGCAAGGTCCGCACCCGCTCCAACGTGCCCAGGTCGCCGTCTCGGCTGATGAGATAACGTTCATTGGTCACCTTGTCGCCCATAAGTTCCCCTGCCAGTCCTTTCAGGTCGGTCTCCCGGTCGAACCAAATGAGTTGCGGATCATCCCGCCCGATGGCCCGTACCCGGTCATCATCTCCGGCCGGCAGCTGTGTGCCCGGCGCAGTCTCCAGAAGGAACAGAAATTTTTCGTGGGTGTCATCAAGCCATTGAAGCCACTGCTCCCGAGGGACCGCTTGCCAGACATCCCGCTCCAGAAAGACACAATCGAATTGCGTGTTGAAGAAGGCAAGACGCCATTCACTCGGCATGTCGGCGGGATAAAACCGCCCCTCCCACCCGGGCTGCTCCCAAGCGGTAGCGCCCAGGAAAAACTCCTTGTATTCCAATGCCTCTTCACTCATCTTGAAATAGCGAGCACGTCCCATAATCCGTGGCGAAATCGCAACTTTAAGTTTGCAATCCATGAGTTGAAATTATATGGCTTAGGCTTGATAAGGATATGCTGATATTGTTCAGTGATATCACAGCCGTCTACTCGTAGCCGTCAACTCAACCCCGAAGGAGATAGAAATGAAACTGAAATCACTGGTCGTCGCCGCGATGTTCTGCGCCGCCCCCGCATTTGCCGACAGCTCTGCCGCCCCCGCCCCTGCCACCCCCAATGTTCCTCAGACCCCGGAACAATGGCTGGCCCGGATGAGCGACTTCACCAAGAACCAGTCCGCCTATAAGGACCCGAAGATATTCGTGCCCTGGCTGAACGCCGTGACCGAACCCGGTTTCTATACCACCATGGGCAACATGATGATGGATCCCCAAGGCTGGCTGAACATGATGAATTCCATGACCCAGCCCGGTGCCTACGCCAACATGGCCGAGTGGGCCGATCCCAACGTCTATATGAAGTGGCTGGCCGCTTCCATGGATCCCAACTTCTACACCGCCATGCTGACCCAGTTGTCCGACCCGGGCAAGATGATGCGCTGGGCCATGATGCCGATGGATCCCAAGGTGTGGTCCATGATGATGAATACCCTGAACCCCAACATGTACATGAAGTGGGCGATGTCGCCGGTGAGCCCCAGTGCCTTGCAGCTCGGTATGGCCCCCATCAATCCCAACCTGTACATGAGCTGGCTGGGTACCGCCATGAACCCCGGCACCTATGGTGACACGTGGAAAGGCTTCTTGAATCCCGCTGCCTACAACATACCTACCGCTCCAGCAGGTGCCGCCACGCCTTGGACAGTTCCCACTGTTCCGGCCGGCACGTTCAACCCATTTGATCCGAATGCCTGGACCCAGATGATGACCGCGCCGGTGCAGGGTTACCCCTTCCCGTTCCCGGTCCCGGCTGCTCCCGCCGCGCCCGCCAAGTAATTCGGTCGGGATCAACTAAAACGGCTGCCTGTCGGCAGCCGTTTTTTCGTCCGGGACAACGGTATTTCGTCATTCACGCCGCCAGGTTGTTCCCTGGGGCCCATCCTCCAGCACGATGCCGGCAGCCTTCAACTCGTCGCGGATGGCGTCGCTGCGGATAAAGTCTTTGTTCTTGCGTGCGACAAGACGCTCCTGAATCAACCTTTCAATTTCCTCATTTGAGGGGCCAGTTGTCACAGTAGTTGGATAGAAAACATTCTTGTTCACCATCAGATCGGGAAATATGTTGCCCTGCAAAAAATCACGTGGATTTCGCTGCAACAGGCCGATCACATCACCGAGTGCCTTCAACCTAGCCGCCGATTCAACAGAACGAGTTCGATTCACATCGCCGGCCAGATCAAACAAAACGGCAAGTGCCTCTGGCGTGTTGAAGTCGTCATCCATGGCCGACTTGAAACGGGCCGCATAAGGTTCCGCCCAGTCGATGGCTGTTTCAGCCACCTCAACACCACGTAGCGCGGTATAGAGCCGGGTAAGGGCCGCCTTGGCGTCATCCAGGTGCTGGTCGGAATAGTTCAGCGGGCTGCGGTAATGGGCACGCAGGATGAAGAAGCGCACCACCTCGGCATCGTACTTGTCGAGGATCTCCCGGATCGTGAAGAAATTGCCCAACGACTTGGACATCTTCTCCTCGTCCACCCGGACGAATCCGTTGTGCAGCCAGTAGTTGACGAATTTGCAGTCGTGGGCCCCTTCGGACTGGGCGATCTCGTTCTCGTGGTGGGGAAACTGCAGGTCCTGGCCGCCGCCATGGATATCGAAATGCCAGCCCAGCAGATCCGAACCCATGGCCGAGCACTCGATATGCCAGCCCGGGCGTCCCGCGCCCCAGGGTGAAGGCCAGGCCGGCTCACCCGGCTTGGCCGCTTTCCACAGCACGAAATCCAAGGGGTCCCGCTTGTGGGGGTCCACCTCCACCCGCTCCCCGGCATTCAGTTCTTCCAGGGACTTGCCGGAGAGCCGGCCATAGGTCGGGAAACTCCTAACCGCGTAATAGACGTCACCATTGTCGGCCGGATAGGCATGGCCCTTGTCTATCAGGGCCTGGATCATGTCCAGCATCTTGCCCACGTACTCGGTGGCCTTGGGTTCGTGGTCGGGGGGCAGCACTCCCAGGGAGGCGCCGTCCTCATGCATGGCCTGGATGAAACGCTCGGTAAGCGCCGTGTAGGGCTCGCCATTCTCCCGGGCACGCTTGATGATCTTGTCGTCGATGTCCGTAACGTTGCGAACATAGTTCACGTCATAGCCGGAGGCCCGCAGCCAGCGGGCCACCATGTCGAACACCACCAGCACGCGGGCATGGCCAAGGTGGCAGTAGTCGTAAACGGTCATGCCGCAGACATACATGCGCACCTGGCCGGGGGTGATGGGCTGAAAGGTCTCCTTGCCGCGGCTCAGGGAGTTGTACAGACTGAGCATCAGGCCCGCTCCCTGGCCCAGGAATCCTTCAGGGTCACGGTGCGGTTGAACACCAGGCGCTCGCCGGGTCGATGGTCGAACCGGTCCGCGCAGAAATATCCCAGGCGCTCGAACTGGTAGCGGGTTTCCGGGCCTGCACTACGCACCGCCTGCTCCGCCCAGCCCCGCACCAGCCGGAGGGAAGCCGGGTTGAGGAATTCCAGGAAATCGCGGTTCTTGTGGCCGTCCGGTTCGGGATCCGTGAACAGACGGTCGTAAAGCCGCGCTTCCACGGGTACGGCGTGGCTGGCGGAAACCCAGTGGATCACGCCTTTCACCTTGCGTCCGACGGGATTCCTGCCCAGGGTGTCGTGATCGATGGAACAACGCAACTCCACCAGCTGGCCATCGGCATCCTTCACTACTTCGTCGCACTTGATCACGTAGGAATAGCGCAGGCGCACCTCCCCGTCCGGGGACAGACGCTGCCAGCCTGGTGGGGGCGATTCACTGAAATCGTCCCGTTCGATCCAGATCTCCCGGGCGATGGGCACCTCCCGTTCGCCGAATTCCGGGTGTTGGGGATGCAACCCGGCGGAACGGCTGGCCGTCATGCCTTCCTGAAAATTGCTCAAGACCACCTTGAGCGGATCGAGCACGGCCATAACCCGGGGGACCTTGGCCTCCAGATCCTCCCGGATGGCGCCTTCCAGCACGGCCATGTCCACCACGTTCTCGCTCTTGGAAATGCCGATGCGGCGGGCGAACTCGCGGATGCCCTCGGCCGTGTAGCCGCGTCGACGCATGCCGTGGATGGTCGGCATGCGCGGATCATCCCAGCCGCTCACATGGCCCTGCGTGACGAGTTGGTTGAGCTTGCGCTTGCTGGTGACGGTGTAATGCATTTCCAGCCTGGAAAACTCGATCTGCTGGGGGTGGCAGGGCACCGGCAGCTGATCCAGCACCCAATCGTACAAGGGCCGGTGATCCTCGAACTCCAGTGTGCACAGGGAATGGGTGATGTTTTCCAGGGCGTCCGAGATGCAGTGGGTGTAGTCGTACATGGGGTAGATGCACCAGGCATCCCCGGTGCGGATGTGGTGGGCCCGCTTGATCCGGTAAATCACCGGATCGCGCATGTTGATGTTGGGGCTGGCCATGTCGATCTTGGCGCGCAGGGTCCTGGCCCCGTCTGGAAACTCGCCCGCCTTCATGCGCCGGAACAGGTCCAGGTTTTCCTCGATGGAACGGTCGCGGTAGGGACTGTTGCGCCCCTTCTCGGTCAGGGTACCCCGGTAGTCCCGCATCTGCTCCGGGGTCAGGTCATCCACGTAGGCCAAGCCCTTGAGAACCAGCATCTCGGCATAGTCGTAAAGTTGCTGGAAGTAGTCCGATGCCCAGTGAACGGAACCATTCCACTTAAAGCCCAACCAACACACATCCTCCTGGATGGCCAGGGCGTATTCCTCGGTCTCCTTTTCCGGGTTGGTGTCGTCGAAGCGCAGGTTGCAGGTGCCCTGATAATCCTGGGCCAGGCCGAAGTTGAGACAGATGGATTTCGCATGCCCCACATGGAGATAGCCGTTGGGCTCGGGGGGAAATCGCGTCGCGATGACCTGGTGTTTGCCGCTTTTCAGGTCGCTCTCGATGATGGAGCGAATGAAATGCTGGACGGGGGTGTTGTCGCTCATGGTTCTGGATTGGGATCGAGAGGCGGGAAGATTTTGAATTGTGCCCCGCGAAGGCTAGAATTCGCGTGGGTTTTAACCACTAATAACCGAAGAAAAGCATAGCACAGATGACCCTGAATCGTTTCTCCGCCGCTCTCCTGATTGCCTGGATTCCCTGTGCGGCTATTGCCGCCGCGCCAAGCATTCAGGATGCGAACCTGGCCTTCCACAAGGGCAACAACAGCGTCGCCCTGGATAAAGTGAACGGTTTTCTCGCCAGCAATCCCAAAGACGCCCAGGCCCGGTTCCTCAAAGGCCTGATCCTCACCGAACTGAACCGCTACAACGAAGCGATCAAGGTCTTCTCCGACTTGACCGAGGATTACCCTGAACTCCCTGAGCCCTACAACAACCTTGCCGTGCTCTACGCCGCCCAGGCCGACTACGAGCGCGCCAAACAGAGCCTGGAGATGGCCATCCGCACCCATCCCAGCTACGCCACGGCCCACGAGAACCTGGGCGACATCTACGCCAAGATGGCCTCCCAAGCCTATGACAAGGCCCTTCAGCTGGACCAGTCCAACACCTCGGCCCAGACCAAGCTGGCCCTGATCAAGGAACTGTTCAATCCGGGCCAGCGCGCCCTTGAACCTGGCAAGTCCCAGGACGGCGGCAAAGGCAAGGCGAAGCCGACACCAAAGATGGCTCAGGCCGCTCAGGAATCGGCCGCAGCCCCAGCCAAGCTCGCAGCCGCGGAAGCACCGGCGACAGCAGATGGCAATCCCACCTCGGAGCAATCGGCCGGCAAGGCAAACCCCGCTTCGTCCGCCCCGATCGATCCGAAAAAAGCACTGGACGAAACCCTGCATGCCTGGGCCCAGGCTTGGAGCAATCGTGATGCCGACGCTTACCTGAAGTTCTACGGCGACAACTTCAAAATCCCGGGGAACGGGGATCGCGCTGCCTGGGAAGCGGAGCGCAAAGACCGTGTTACCCGCCCCGAGTTCATCAAGATCGGCCTGGATCGCATCCGCATCAGCGTGAAGGGGGATACGGCCAGGATCAAATTGCGCCAGCGTTATTCCTCCAACATTCTGAAAAGCACCGATTGGAAAACCCTGGACCTGGAAAAACAGGGTGATGCCTGGAAGATCGTCCAAGAACGATGAGCACCCTCTACCGGCACCTGCTACGCCTCGCCTTGCTGCTGGTCACGAGCCTGGCCATCGGCGCCCCGGCTGCAGATAAGCCCATCCAGCTCGCCGCCGCCGACAAGAGCGTGTTCCTTTCTTCCCCCGATGCCCTAATCGCGAAAACCCTCCAGGACATCCGCACAAACCGCCTGGACGACGCCCTCAAGGAAGTTGACCGGGTCATTTCGATCCGCCCGGATTTCAAGCTTGCCCACTTGATCCGCGGCGACTTGCTCATGGCCCGGGTCAAGCCTTTGCTCGGCATGGGGGACGTGGCCTCCCCCCCGGCCCAGAACATAGCCGACTTGCGCGACGAGGCGCGGGTGCGTCTGCTCGGCACCATCGAACAGCCGGATCCTTCCTTCCTTCCGCGACAGATACTGCAACTGGCGCCGGAACAGAAATATGCCCTGCTGGCGGATGCCAGCCGTGCCCGCCTATACCTGTTCGAAAATGTCGATGGTGA
Organism: uncultured Pseudomonadota bacterium; assembly: GCA_963713085.1. Classification (GTDB taxonomy): domain Bacteria; phylum Pseudomonadota; class Gammaproteobacteria; order Burkholderiales; family Thiobacillaceae; genus PFJX01. The sequence goes on from CAVQKQ010000013.1 coordinate 243,883, forward strand.
GCCCCGTCTGAAACGGGATTTCTACATGACCATCGGCAAGAACGGGACCGACAAACGCACCGAGGGCGACAAGAAAACGCCGGTCGGGGTCTATCACATCGCGGATCGCCTGCCGCGCCGACAACTCGCGGACTTGTACGGGGATGGCGCCTTCCCCTTGAATTACCCCAATGCATGGGATCTTGCCCATGGCCGCAGCGGCCATGGCATCTGGTTGCATGGCGTGCCTTCCGATACCTACAGCCGCCCGCCTCGCTCCAGCGACGGCTGCGTCGTGGTGGCCAATCCCGACTTGGAAGAACTCAGCAAATGGGTGCAGGTCGGCGTGACCCCCATCGTGATTGTCGACCGGGCCGACTGGGTGGACCGCGCCACCTGGGAAAAGACCAGGGACGACCTGCTGGCCCAACTCGCGAGTTGGCGCCAGGACTGGGAAGCCAAGGCGGCCGATGACTTCCTGGGCCATTACTCGACCGCCTTTCTGCAAGGCAGCGGCCGCGCCTGGGCCGAAGCCAAACGCCGCAATATCGTCGGAAAGGACTGGATTCACGTGGAGATCCGCGATGCCAGCCTGTTTCTTTATCCCGATGGGGATTTGGCATACACCGATTTCACCCAGCACTACAGCAGCGACAAACTCGTCAGCACGGCACACAAGGAAATGTATTGGCATCGGGATGACGGCCACTGGCGTATCGTCATGGAGAACGCAACCGAACTACCCGGCACCGCCCTCGCGCAGCGCTAGACCATGTTCAGTCATCACCGCCGCTCTGTCCTCTTTCTCGCCTTGGCTATCCCGTTTTCCAGCCCCGTTTATTCCGCTTCCTTATCTCGAAAGGCCCCCATGGTCATACTTCACACCAACTTCGGCGCCATCACCCTTGAATTGGACGACCATGCCGCCCCCGACACGGTTGCCAACTTCATGCAGTACGCAAGGGACGGCCACTATGACGGCACCGTCTTCCACCGGGTGATCGATGGCTTCATGATCCAAGGGGGTGGGTTCACCGCCGATATGCAGCAAAAGCCCACTCGCGCCACGATCAAGAACGAGGCCGACAACGGGCTGAAAAATGCCGCCTATACCATCGCCATGGCGCGCACGCCCGACCCTCATTCAGCCAGCAGCCAATTCTTCATCAATGTGGCCGACAATGCCTTCCTGGATTTTCGGGAACCCACGGCGCAGGGTTATGGCTACTGCGTGTTCGGCCATGTCAGCGAAGGCCAGGATGTGGTGGACCGCATTCGCAAGGTCCACACCGGCATGAAGGCAGGTCATCAGGACGTGCCGGTGGAGGATGTCCTGATCGAGCGGGCGGAAATCCTGGAGAACTGATCTCCCGTCGGCATTGGGCATGGATTGAACGACGGCATCCCGCCCGATCCTGAAGCCGATTTCGAGCATGCCCGCCCCATCCTGCCTATTCATATCGGATCTTCACCTTTCGCCCGATCGGCCCGGGTCGGTACGGTTATTTCAGCGCTTCCTGGCCGAGCGGGCCTGGGACGGTGTTGCTCTCTACATCCTGGGAGATTTCTTCGAGGCCTGGGTGGGCGATGACGACCTTGACCTGCCGTTTCATGCAGCCATCGCAGCCTCCCTGCGAGCGCTGTCGGAGAGGGGCACTGCCATCTTCTTCCTGGCGGGAAATCGGGATTTTCTCGTGGGAAACCGACTTGCCCAGGCGGCTGGCCTAACCCGGCTCCCTGATCCGGTCACCATCGATGTGGCTGAAACCCCCACCCTGCTTACCCACGGTGACCAGTTCTGCACCGATGATCGCGCCTATCAGGCCTTTCGCGAGCAGGTGCGCGACCCCGAATGGCAAAAGACGTTTTTGGCGAAACCGCTGCGAGAACGTCGGGAAATAGCCCTGGCTATCCGGGAACAGAGCGAACATGCCAAGGCCGGCAAGAAACCCGAAATCATGGATGTGAATCCGGAAGCGGTTGCCCAGGCTTACCGCCGATATCACGTTACGCGCATCATCCACGGCCATACCCACCGTCCCGCCCGGCACATCAGCCAAGTGGACGGCATACCCCGGGAACGATGGGTATTGCCCGATTGGTACGAAACCGGAGGCTATTTGGCCTGTGACGCCGAAGGCTGCCGGGCACTACCATTCCCCTGATCGTCGCCGACTGCGATGACGAAGCGGCTGTAATCTTCCGGCAGATAGAACAAGGCCGGGCGGGCCGGCAAGCTGGCATTCCCCTGGTAGATCCTGGATCGTCCGTCCCAATAACGGATGGTCAAGGGCAGGCCGTTGCGGTATTCAAGCCCGGCCTCACGCACGTCCAGGGCCAGCGTGCAGGCTTGGCGCAGTTCCTTGGGAGTGCCCAGCCAGGATGCATACTGGTTCGCCGACAAGGCCTGGCGCATATCGGCCAGTAGACGCGCTTCCCCTTTCAGGATCGGGGCGACCTTGTATTCGGCGCATAGCTGGCCATTCGCACGAAATTGGGTTACGGCGTTTGGACCACTGCTCAAGGGTTTGATCTCGAGTTTCCAGCCGTTGGGCCAAACCGCTCTGGAGTACTTGCCGGCCGGTATTTCGGTGAGTCGTTTCTCCTGACGGGAAACCAGCCATACCTTGTTCTGACGACGATCGAACAGGATGAAGTCTTCATCGTCCCGGCCATAATCCATCCTGAGACGATCACCAAATACCAGAATCCGACTGGTATAGGGCGCCTGCTCCGGGTCGCTGTCCCAGTAACGGATTTCCGTCATGCTTGGCGCTCCCCAAGCGGGAGAAGCCACCCCGGCAAGTATCGCGGAAACCGCAAGAAAGCCCCCGAGCAGGGAACCTTCCCACTGCAACCACCTCATTTATCCGGTAAGCCGCCCGCCACTGCGGTCAGGGTATCCCGAATGATGCCCGGCGCCTCGACGATGCGCATGAACGAACCCATGCCCACATCAGGCCAGCCCAGGGCGATCCTGAACCGGGCAAAGAGGTGGTTGGCCTTGTTGTTGACCACATAGATCTCATAAGGCAGGGCGGCAATGTTTTCAGGCCCCGCCGTCTTGACCCACCACCCCTCGCCTTCCTTGGGATCATTGAGGGCAACGCCGAATACCGCCACCTTCTTGTCAGGCATGATGATCTCGTAGACCTTGGAGGTCTTGCCCACACCCCGTGCCAGGTTGTCTTGAATGGTCTTCACCGCATCCTCGAAGGCCAGGTGCTCCATGAGCGTGTTCTTGTCCGATTCGAAACCTTCCATACCGAACATGTACTGGTAATCGGCCAGATCCTGGCGCTGCACATCGCCGCCGAAGGCCTTGCCTTTCCCCAGGGCTTTGGCAAGCTTTGCCGAGATGGCCCGTACCGTCCTGTCGGCCAGCGGATACTGTTTACGGAAATAAGCACGCTCCCAGTACTCCAAATTCATGTACGACACCGTGCCGTCCGACTTGACCCCGATCCGAATGGGCGCACCGACGATGGCGGCGCCACCCAGCCGGTGCACAACATCCAGAAGTGCCTTGTCGGTCACCACCACCACCCCGTATCCCGCCAAACCCTGGGGTGCATATTTGCCCACCACATCGAATCCCGCGTGGGTCAACTTGGACTCGACATTCGTCATGACCGCCTGGATATCCCCGGCCGGAACCTTGGCGCCATAAAAAAATGGGGAAAGGGCGAGGGCAACCGGCGCCCAGAGCATGAATGCCAGCAAAGAGATCAGCCTGAACATGAAATACATCCTTTGAAATTGACTCGGTAATTATAAAGAAAAAGCCGGGCAAGCCCGGCTTTCTGGTGCGGATATGTAGGAAGTATTACATCTTCCAACTGTAGGCGACACCGAGAGAATCCTGATACATCTTGATCTTGTCATTGCCCCCCGCACCCAAGCCATCCGGACCAGTGACCGAGTTCTCGAAGGCATGCATATAGGAAACGGTGAGATCTGAGGTCTTGTTCACCGCATAGGACATGCCCAGCGTGATGTGATCCTGAACCACACCGGGCGCCAGGATGTTGAACATGGCGTCAGACGACTGGATCGGATTGTCGGTGTGGTTGTAGCCGGCACGCAAAGTAATCTTGTCGTCCATCTTGTATTCGACGCCAAGCTTCCAGACGTTAATATCCTGCCAGCCGAAGCCGGGGCCATTGGCTGCACCTAGCGGGCCGCCAAGGCCCGAACTCGGGTTGCCGATGGAGTTGACGTCGCTGTAGTTGATGCGCTGGTAATCCAGGGCCACCGTCAGGTTGGGCATGGCCTGGAATGCCACACCCAGGTTGTAGTTCTCAGGAATGTCGAAGTCCCCCTGCTCAGCGAACAGGCCGCTGTACTTGCTGAATCGGCTCATAGCAATCTTGCTGGCGTATGCCGCACCCAGCGTCACGTTCGAAGTGATCTTACCCTGCCAGCCCACTCGCACCCCCCAGCCCGAAGCATCGTCACTGTCTCCCCTGTTGCTAAGGTTGGCTGGGTCGCTAGACAATCCGCCGAACGCTTGCAAGCCCGTCGCCTTGAACAGTTGGTATCCGAACAGAGGGGAGATACCGATGGAATTGCTTTCGTTGATCTTGTAAGCAGCCGTCGGAGCAATGATCAACTGCATGAGGTTGACACCCAGCGTCCCCGAACCGCATAGCAGGTTGGCAGGGCCGAACCCACAATTGATCTGGCCGCCAGCATAGCTGGTATTCATGCCGCCATTACCATATACGCTTACACCCAGCGAAAGATCGGGGTTGATCATGCGGTTATAGCCGAACTCAGGTATCAGGAAGTACTTCATCCCACTGTTGACGCTACCGTCAAGGCCACCGCCGCTGCGCTCGGCTGAACGATTGGGACTAAAGAGGTCAGCCCCCAAGTCGATCCGGTCGCCAACCCAAACCATGCTGGCCGGATTATTGGCGCCCCCAAAGGTATCCTCAGCCATGGCCGTAGCGGCACCACCCATGCCTTTGGCTGTCATGCCGTAGCCGTGGGAAAAATACCCGTCCGTCGCTGTAGCGGATCCGGCAACGCCAGCGGCTGCCAAGGCAATGAGAAGTTGGGTCTTACGCATGTCTCTCCATCCTTATAAGGGTCTATGTAAATAACGTGAAACTAACGCTGCGGGATGGTAATCACGACTTTCGGACTAGGCAAGAAGGTATATGCAAGATATTCGAGAAATCAAACGAAAAGCCGCCCTAAGGCGGCCTTTTTGGTACTAATTAACCAAGTACTAATTAACCAGGCTCAGATAAACAGGCAGATATCAGACTCGCCGGCGAACTCGAAGAAGGTGGCGGCCCCACCGTATTCGACACCATCGATGAAATCGCTGTGTTCGAAACCGAACAGTTCCACGGTCATTTGGCAGGCGATGAACTTGACTTCGGCTTCATGGCACAACTCACGCAATTCCGGGATCGTCGCCACGCCATTGTTCTTGATGGTTTGCTTCATCAAGGTGGTGGCCAGGGATTCGTAGCCTGGCACCAGGGACTGAACCGCGTTGGGAATGTTCCAGTTGATGTCCTTGAACCACTTGGGTCCGAATGGCATCTTCATGGGCATACCCGGGTTACCCAGGGGGCTGACCTTCAGGCAGGACAGATCCTTGCGCAGCATTTGCAGGCCATAGAAGGTGAAGAAAATTTGGGTTTCGTAACCCAGGGCGGCCGCCGTGGAGGCCAGAATGAACGGGGGGTAAGCCCAGTCCAGCGTTCCCTTGGTCGCGATGATCGCCAGTTTCTTTTGATCGTCCATCACACCACCTCTCAAATCAAACGTTTAGCGAAAACGCCTTGCAGCGCGTGACTATTTCTTGCGAATAAAAAAAGTATATTCGCTGCCGGCTTCCGCGGAGGACAGGAGCTCGTTGCCGGTTTGCTTGGCGAAGGCCGCGAAATCCTTGACGGAGCCCGGATCAGTCGCGATCACTTTCAGGGTCTGGCCGGAAGTCATCTCGTTCAGGCTCTTCTTGGTACGGAGTATAGGCAACGGACAGTTAAGGCCGCGTGCGTCGAGTTCTTTATCAAAATCCATGATCGCTCCTTCACAAAATTAGCATGTGCTAAAAAAAGGTTGCGTAATGTAACCTCGTTGCGGGGTTATTGCAACGAAACGACGCAGCCAGAGACCGGGCATTATTGATTTAGGATAAGGCCGAGAGCGGCTTGCCGGAACGGGCCCAAGCCATGATGCCGCCAGACAAGTTGTGCATGTTGCCAAACCCTTTGGCACTCATGAAAGCGCATGCCTGCGCGGAGCGGGCACCGGAATTGCAGTAGACCACCACCGGTCTGTCCTGGGGTATTTCCGTGGCGCGCAAAGGCAATAGGTGTAAGGGGATATGGATTGCCCCATCGATAATCCCGCGCGCCACCTCGCCTTCGGTGCGCACATCGATCAGATGCACAGCACCTTTCGAGGCAAGCAAGGTGTCCACATCCATTTCTTTGATGTTATACATACCGAACATATAGCATCCCTCTGCAGCATTAGGACTGACTAATATACGGTTTTCAAAGAATTTTTTCAACCCACTCGAACCTGAAATGAGCGCGTGCAACAAACCTCAATGCCCACAGGGGCAAGGTCCGTCAAGCCATTACATCAATTCATATTCGGAAGGCAGCATTGGGTTTGCCAGTCATGGAATGTATAATCCGCGCCCGCAACACCGCTGCAGTAGCTCAGTTGGTAGAGCAACTGATTCGTAATCAGTAGGTCGGGGGTTCGACTCCTCTCTGCAGCACCACCTATCAATCAATTCGTCTTACAACCACCAACCAAGTGACCCAAGCCTCGTTCCAATCACTTATCGCCGCCGACATGGCCGAGGTGGATGGAGTCATTCGCGCACGCCTGTATTCCGAAGTGGCCTTGGTGCGGCAGGTATCCGAATACATCATCCACAGTGGCGGCAAGCGGTTGCGGCCAGCATTGGTGATCCTAGCCGCGAACGCGCTTGGGTATCAGGGCGACAAACATCATGAGATGGCGGCCGTGGTGGAATTCATCCATACCGCCACCCTGCTGCATGATGACGTGGTGGACGCCTCCGATTTGCGCCGTGGTCGCAATACGGCCAACGCGTTATTCGGCAATGCCGCCAGCGTATTGGTGGGAGATTTTCTCTACTCGCGCGCCTTCCAGATGATGGTCTCTGTCCAGAACATGCGCGTCATGGAGGTACTGTCGGAAGCCACCAACATCATCGCCGAGGGCGAGGTCTTGCAACTGATGAATTGCAACGATCCCGATGTAGAAGAATCCGCCTATCTTCAAGTCATTCGCTACAAGACCGCCAAGTTGTTCGAAGCTGCCGGCCGCCTGGGTGCAATCGTCAACGGCTCTGCCATGGATATCGAAGATGCCCTGGGCAACTACGGCATGCACTTGGGCACGGCGTTCCAATTGATCGACGATGTGTTGGATTACTCCGGAGAGACAGAGCGCATCGGCAAGAATGTTGGAGACGATCTGGCTGAAGGCAAGCCAACGCTGCCACTGATCTTCGCCATGAAACATGGCAAGCCGGCGGAGGCGGAGATGATCCGCAGTTCCATCCGCGAAGGCAATTCCGAGGACTTCCCGAAGATACTCGATATCGTGCGCAGGACCGGGGCGCTTGATCACGCGCACAACAAGGCAAAGATGGAAGCCGAACTGGCTCATACGGCATTGCAGATATTACCGAATAGCAAATACAAGGACGCTTTGATAGAATTGACCGGCTTTGCGGTTGACCGCGAATTCTAGGTTCTGATCGCAGGAAATCACGCCTCGCTACAGCGTGGCCATATATCAGTCGGGGTGTAGCTTAGCCTGGTAGAGCGCCACGTTCGGGACGTGGAGGCCGGAGGTTCGAATCCTCTCACCCCGACCACCTACTCCTCCCGAAATCCCTCCACTTCGATATCCAGCTTGACCTCATCGCCGATGAGCGGCCTACCGAAGGTCATGCCGAAATCCGAACGACGGATCGTTGTGCTGACATCCGCGCCGCACAAAGGCTTGCGGGTCAGAAAGTGCATGGTGCAGGCGAAGTTCTTGATTTCCAGGCGCACCGGCCGGGTCTCATTGAGCAGAGTCAACATTCCCCTGGCGGCAACAGGCTTGCCATCCTGGTATTCCAGAGAGTCGGCAACAAACCGGATTGTGGGAAAACGACCAGTGTTGAAGAATAGGATCCCCCTCAGCTTGTCATTGAGGTCATCCAATCCGGTATCAACCGAGCCCGCATCCACCGTCACATCGATGTGCCCCTCCTCAGCTTGAGGATCCAGCACCACCTTGCCCTGGGTTCTGTTGAATTTGCCTCGCATGGTGGACACCCCAAGGTGCCGGATTTCGAAACTGGGAAAGGTATGTCCCGGGTCCAAGTTGTAACTCTCCGCGGCCCATGCCTGTGATCCCCAAAGCAGGAACAATAATAACTGCTTCTTCATTGTTCACCTTCAGGGCAGCAACAGCATGCTGAACTTCACTTCGGCATCGTCCGCCACCACATCCGACCATTCCCCTCCGCCGATTCCGAACGCAGAGCGTTTCAGCTCGAAGCGCCCCGATGCCATCCAGCCCCCTTCCCTTTGGGGCGTCAACGCGAATGCCACATTGATGGGCTGGGTTTTGCCCTTCACAGTCAGATCGCCCGTGGCGACGTAATAGCCGGCCGCCTTTTTCACGGAACTGGAGGCGAACAAGGCCTTAGGAAAATGGCCCGTATCAAACCAAGCAGGACGCACCGCCTCTCCATTCCCCTCTTCGGACCCTGTATCGATACTGGCCGTGTCCAACTCAACCCGGAAACCGCTTGTTTCCGGGTTGCTCGGATCGAATGCGGCCTGGACTGTGAACCGCCTGAAGGTGCCTTCTACCGGCACGTTCATCTGCTTGATGGTGAAACCGATCTTGCTGCGGTTGTAATCCACATGCCAGTCCCCAGCCTGAGCGGGTACGGCCAGCCAAAGCGAGAGCAACAGTAGGGCGGCTTTCATGTATTCCTCCTTATCCTGGGTACCATGCGGGCCATTACACCATCCTGACGAATATAGCGGTGATACAGCGCTGCGGCGGCATGGAGGACGATAAGTGCCATCAGGATATTCACGCCGGTTTCATGAAGCTCCTTCAACAGACTGGCCAGGGCCTTATCCTTAGGCACCAATTCGGGCAAGGGCAGCACGCCGAACCAAACAACCTGAAAGCCGGATGCTGAACTCAGCAACCAGCCCAGACAAGGTGCGACAACCATGAGCAAATAGATTGCCCTCTGAACCCATGTGGAGAGTTTGGCCTCCCAAGGCAGCAAGCTGCCTGCGTGATCCACCTTATCAACCATTCGCAGCCCCAAACGCAGTGGGACCGCAGTTAACACCAACAGGCCCAACCATTTGTGCCAGGCATAGAACTTCAATTTCAGGGGCGATAGCGCCATGTCATCCAGGATCGTGCCCAATATATAGGCCGCCGCGATCACGAGCAATGTGAGCCAATGCAGGGCAATCAACGACCAGCCATAGCGTTCCGACCGAAGTCTTGAATCCGCGCTCATCCGATCGCCTTTCGCTCGCTTATCCTTGGCCATGCAAGCCGCCGACAGCCATGCTCATTCCGTCCCACTACAACCAGCGCCGGACCCGGGCCTTGAAGCGCAAATAATCCTCGCCGAAGCGCGCTTCCAGATGGGCCTCTTCGTGGCGGATCACGCCGTAGCGGATCAGGAGAAAAACCAGAGGGGTGAATATGATTGGCCACAGTGTTTCCAAGAGGATTGCCGCGCCCCCATAGATGAACCAGTCGCCCACATAGATAGGGTTGCGGGTAAACCGGAACGGTCCGTCCGTGGCCAGGGAACTGGCCGCTTTATAGGGATTGACCGTGGTGTGATGGCGAACAAAGGTTACCAGCGTCCAGGCAAACAACGTCAGGCCGATACCCACCAATCCCCAGCCAATCAAACCATTCAGACCGCCCAGAGAAAATGGCCATGCCGCGAGATGGCGATCCAGCCACCAACTGCCATACAGGGCCACGGCATAGGGCAAAGGCGGCAGGAGGAGGGTTCTGGGCCGCAAAGCGGGATTCACGGGCAAGTCCATTAGACCGGTGAAATGCATGCCATGGCACTAACGCAAGGCATGTCCATCCAGGGTGCGCAAGAACTCGTTGCGGTACTGGGCATCATCCTTGAAACAGCCGGCGAAGGCCTGAGTGACCACCCGCTCGTCACCCCGCCGGTCCTCGCCCAACAGGAGGCAGAGCTGTTCCGCCTCGATGACGCAGGCAGCACCCTTGGCCTTGCCGTGAACGATCAGGGCCTCGGCGACATCCCGGGTCATCCACTCCTGATAGGTGAAGCGATGGCCCACCGCGTCAACCAGGCGGGCGATACGGCCGAAACCATGCAGGCGCCCACCGGGGATGTAGGCCACATGAGCCACGCCCCGGAATGGCACGAGATGGTGGGGGCAGACCCCATGTACGGCGATTCCCCGCACCACCACCATGTCGGAACGATCATCCTCGAAGCCCTCTCCCAGGGCTTCCCCCGGCTCCATCTCGTAACCACCCAACAGCCGGTGTTCCCAAAGCTCCCGTACCCGGTGCGCGGTCTTGCCGGTATGCACCGAATCCGGCGCCACGCCGCAGGCCAGCAGCAGATCCGTGACCGCCCGTTCGAAGGCGGCACCATCGAATTTACCGATGCGGGGGATGCCAAGGCTACCGCTTTCCAGGGGATGGCAATCGTGGTCGCTACACTCGCTCATTCGTGTTTCCATCCGTTCACCTAAATATCTGATTCAGTCCGGCCAATTGTCGATCATGCCAGCGCCCCAACAGCAGTTGGGAAGCCAGCGCCCCCACAAGTGCCAGGAACATATCCCACTGGGTGTCCCACACATCGCCTTGGGTCGCCAGGAAGGCAACCGCCTGATCGCCACTCGTCACCGCCACACGCCACTCGATAAGCTCATAAAACGCGGACAAGGCCAGGCAAAAACAGGTCACCAGAAAAAACAACCATTTGCCCGGCCGCAAGGGAGAGGTACGGATCAGGACCTCCCGTGCCACGATGGCTGGAATGAAGCCCTGAGCCAAGTGCCCCAATCGGTCGTAGTGGTTGCGGGCAAGATCGAAGGTATCCCGCAACCAGTTGAACAAAGGCATTTCGGCATAGGTGTAATGACCGCCCACCATGAGAATGATTCCATGCAGCGTCATTAGACAGTATGCCAAGGACGTGAAGGGGAAGCGGCGATAGGTGAACAGCAGTATCGGCAGGGCCATCAGTACCGGCGCCACCTCCAGAAGCCAGGTATAGCCATCGCGCGGCGCATATCCGGACCAGGCCAGGACAACGAGGGTCAGGCAGAGCAATGCGAGATGAAACGAGCGTGGCGACAGGGGATTCATGCCGAGAGTATAGGCGGCACGACCACCACAAAGCCCCGATCCGTGCCTGAGACCCAGGAAACTCTCCTGAATGCCGGTTGCCATATACGATCATGAACGGTGGCGCCTGATACTGTCGCGGCAGTTCGGGGCCATGCTCGCGTCATAGTCTTATCGCTCTGTCGTAGTAAGCTGAAAACCATGCGCCATTTTTGCCGGGAGACACCATGACCAGCCAACTCGAACAATTGAAGACCATGACCACCATTGTCGCGGACACCGGCGACATCGAGGCGATACGCCACTACCAGCCCGAAGATGCCACCACCAATCCGTCCCTGCTGCTGAAAGCCGCTTCGTTGCCGGAATATGCTTCACTGATCGAAGAATCCGTGGCCTGGGCCAAGACCCAGAGCCAGGACCGGGAACTGGACTTACCCCCTTTCCGTGGACAGGTTAACGCTTGATTTTCAAGCGGTGGGATAGCCCTCCAGGGCAGGGTTATCCACAGGGCCGCCACTGGCCCCTCTCAGGGCAGAGGCGAGCGGTCCTGTGGGTAGCCCGTGTTCGGAGTGATGCGGCTTGCTCAAGGGGTGGTTTTGTTCCTCAAAGTTCTTGGGTGACAGATAGTCCAGCGCCGAGTGGCGCCGGCGCGGGTTGTACCAGCCCTCGATCCAGGTAAACACGGCGAGCCGCGCCTCGATCTTGGTCTTGAAGCTGCGCCGGTTGAGCAGTTCACATTCCAAATTGGCGAAGAAGCTCTCCGCCATGGCGTTGTCGTAGGCATCGCCCACGCTGCCCATCGAAGGGCGTACCCCCATCTCCTGGCAACGCTTGCCGAATGCCAGCGAGGTGTACTGGATGCCCTGGTCGCTGTGATGGATGACCGCCTCGGGCCGGCGTTGTGCAATCGCCATGTTCAGCGCCGCCAGTACCAGTTCGGCGTGCATGTGCTCGCCGATGGACCAGCCCACCACACGGCGGCTCCAGACATCGATCACCACCGCCAAGTAGATGAAGCCAACCCAGATGGGAATGTAGGTTATGTCGGCCACCCACAGTTGATTGGGTGCCTGCGCCACGAATCGGCGCTGTACCAGATCAGGCGCCTTGGGGTGGCCGGCGTCGCGCTGGGTGGTTACCACGAAGCCCCGGCGCCGGCTCACGCCTTGCAGACCGGCCCGTTGCATCAATTTCGCCACCAGTTTGCGGCTGATGGTTTCGCCCTGGGCGACCAGTTCGGCGCGTACCTTGGGCATGCCGTAGGTGGCGTCCGACTCGGCATGGATGGTGCGGATGCGTTCGCTGAGCACCGCGTTGCGCAGGACACGGGGGCTGGGAGGTCGTGTCAACCAGGCGTAGTACCCGCTGGCCGAGACATCGAGCACCCGGCACTGGGCCCGTACAGGGAAGGTGGCCTGATTCGACATCACGAGTTCGAAGAGTTCGGGGAACCCACATCGCTCTTTCTGGCGAACCAGGCCGTAGCCTTTGCCAGGATGTCGCGCTCCATCTTGAGCTGACGGCATTCCCGGCGCAGCCGCGCCAGTTCCTCACGTTCTGGCGTGCTTAGCCCGTCCTTGCCAGGCAGAGGCTTGCCGGCATCTCGGGCGGCTTGTGCCAGCCAGTTGATGATGGTCTGCGCCGTAGGGCCAAACTCTTTCGACAGCTCCGCCGGCGTCTTGCCGGTGCCGGCCAGTTCGATGATCTGTTGGCGGAATCCCGCCGGGTAAGGGGGATGCGATTGGGGCATAGTGGACTCCTTGCTTCGTAAGCTTCAGGTGTCCACGAAAAGGGGTCAATATCACTTCAGCGTTGACGGCACGTTGATTGACGCTTGGGCCGGTCACAAGAGCTTTGTGAAGAAAGACGGTGGCGGCCCGGACCGCCCGTCCGGTCGCAACCCCGAGGTTGACTTCAAGGGCGAGAAACGCGGCAACGCCACGCATGGAAGCACGACCGACCCGGAATCCCGGCGCTACAAGAAGGGCGAATACACCGAGGCCAAGCTCAGATACATGGCCCACGCCTGTCCGAGAACCACAATGGGTTGGTGGTGGATGTCGAGACCACGCAGGCCAATGGCCGCGCGGAATGGCAAGCGGCGGGCCGCATGGTGAGCCGCACGCTCAAGCCGGGCGCGACGCTGGGCGCGGACAAGGGTTACGACACCGAGGACTTCGTGAGCCGGATGAAACGTCTGGGCGTGAAGGCCCATGTGGCCCGCAAGACGAGCGGCGGCACGGTGGACGGCCGTACCGCACGGGGCCAGGGCTTTGCGCTGAGTCTCAAGTGCCGCAAGCGGATCGAGGAATCCTTCGGTTGGATCAAGACCGCGGGTGGCCTGCGCAAGACCCGGCACATCGTTTTGAAGAAGCTGGCCGGTCAGGTGCTGTCGCCTTCGCGGCCAACAACCTGACCCGGTTGATGAACCTGATGCAGGCTAGGACTACGGCCTTGCGGGCAAGGCCCGCGTAGGGACCCATCCGTCCACAGAGGCGGGGTTGTGCAGGGCTTTGCCCGCAAAACCCTCCGCAGTCAGGCTTCGCAGCGCACTCTTGGCGCCGCAAAAATTCCCACGGGACAAAATGGCGTAGCTCTCGTCGCGTTTCTCAACAGCATGCTAGCGCCGGATCGCTCGCCCCTACCGGAAATGATGGAAATTCTGGCCCAGCATCTCCGGCGTCACCAGGGTCACACCACGGGAGGTGACATGAAAGCGCTTCTCGTCTTCCGCGCGATTGACGCCGATGCTCATGCCGGGGGGGATGATGCAGCCCTTGTCGATGACCACCTTCTTCAGGATGGCGCCGGCGCCGATACGAACATCGGGCAGCACCACTGCCTCTTCCAGATACCCCTCTTCCTTGACGTGCACGTTCGAGAACAGCACCGAACGCCGCACCGTGGCCCCACTGATGATGCAGCCGCCGGACACCATGGAATCCACCGCCATGCCCCGCCGGTGTTCCTCGTCGAACACGAACTTGGCCGGCGGCAACTGTTCCTGATAGGTCCAGATGGGCCAGTCCCGGTCATACAAGTTCAGGTCTGGGGTGATACCGGCCAGATCCAGGTTGGCTTCCCAGTAGGCGTCCACCGTCCCCACGTCGCGCCAATAGGGCGGCTCGTTCTCGCCGTGGACGCAACTCTCGGTGAAGCTGTGGGAATAAACCCGATAACCCGCCTTGAGCAGGTGGGGAATGAGGTCCTTGCCGAAGTCGTGGTCTGAGTGGGGATCGTCCGCATCCCTGACCAACTGCTCGAACAGGAAGGCCGCGTTGAACACGTAGATGCCCATGGAGCACAGGACCATGTCCGGGTTGCCGGGCATGGGGGGCGGCTGCTCGGGCTTTTCCAGGAAGGAAACGACCCGTGTTTCATCATTCACGGCCATGACGCCGAAGGCCGACGCTTCCTTCAGGGGCACTTCGATGCAGGCCACGGTCATGTCCGCCTCGTTGCGCACATGGCTGGCCACCATCTCGCCATAGTCCATCTTGTAGACGTGGTCGCCGGCCAGGATGACCACGTATTCCGGCTTGTAGACCCGCAAAATGTCCAGGTTCTGGTAGACCGCGTCCGCTGTCCCGCGATACCAGAATTCCTCGTCCAGCCTCTGCTGGGCGGGCATCAGGTCGACGAACTCGTTAAACTCGCCGCGCAGAAAACCCCAACCGCGCTGGACGTGCTTGATCAGACTGTGGGCCTTGTATTGGGTCACCACGCCGATGCGGCGGATGCCCGAGTTCATGCAGTTGGAGAGGGGGAAGTCGATGATGCGGAACTTGCCGCCGAAGGGCACGGCCGGCTTGGCGCGCCAGTCCGTCAACTGCTTTAGGCGACTTCCGCGTCCCCCGGCCAGAATCAGGGCCACGGTATTCTTTGTAAGCAGACTGACGAAACGCGGAGCTTCCTTTGCCACCCTAATTCCTCTCTATGATTTGACCACCGACCCCTGAGATAATACCCGATAGAGATATCCTGAAACACCACCCGCGAGGTAGCTCAAGCTTCACATGGCGCCGTGAAACATTGATGACGCATTGTCATAACCAGGCGTTATTCTTGCTTATCCCGAATCGAACATATTGCAGAAAATCAATTCCATGCCCAAATCTCTGGAACGCCTGCTTAACGCCCGACACCACGACCCCTTCAGCCTGTTGGGTCTGCACCCTACGCCGGAAGGCCATGTATTGAGGGTATTTCGCCCGGATGCGGCCCGGGTATCCCTGCTCCTGCCCCATGCCAGGGTGGATCTGGTCAAGGTGGATCCGCGCGGCCTATTCGAATGGCGTGGCCCCGAGGCCGCCCCGAAACCCTGGCGCCTGGACATCGAGGAAGGCGGGCAGAGCTTCGAGATCGTCGACCCTTACGCCTTCCCGCCCCTGCTGACCGACCAGGAAATGTATTTGTTCAACGAGGGTAGGTTGCTGGAGGCCTGGCGCACCCTGGGCGGGCACCCCATGACCGTGGACGGGGTCGACGGTGTCCGCTTCGCGGTCTGGGCCCCCAACGCCGAACGGGTATCGGTGGTGGGCGGGTTCAACAATTGGGACGGCCGTATCCACGCCATGCGCGCCCGGGGCGGCTCCGGCATCTGGGAGTTGTTCATCCCCGGGCTGTACCCAGGGGATCTTTACAAGTACGAGATACGCAATCGGGCCACCGGCGCGATCCTGGTCAAGGCGGACCCCTTCGCCCAGCAGTGCGAGATGCGGCCGGGAACCGCCGCCATCGTGCCCAAGCCCTCCGGCCATACCTGGGGCGACCAGGCGTGGCTGGAAGCGCGCGCCAAGCTGGATTGGCTCCACGCCCCCATGAACGTCTATGAGATCCATGCCGGCTCCTGGCGCCGCCACCCGGACGGCCGCTTCTACAACTGGCGCGAACTGGCCGAGGTCTTGGTGCCCTATGCCCAGGATCTGGGCTACACCCATCTGGAGCTGATGCCCATCACCGAACATCCCCTGGACCAATCCTGGGGCTACCAGACCACGGGCTACTTCGCCCCCACCTCCCGCTTCGGCAGCCCGGACGACTTCCGTTTCTTCGTGGATGCCTGCCACCAGGCCGGCCTGGGCATCATCCTGGACTGGGTGCCGGGCCATTTCCCCATGGACAGCTGGGCCCTGGCCCGGTTCGACGGCACCGCCCTGTTCGAGCATGCGGACCCGCGCCTTGGGGTGCACCAGGAATGGGGTACCCACATCTTCAACTACGGTCGTCCCGAGGTGAAAGGCTTCCTGCTGGCCTCCGCCAATTACTGGCTATCCGAGTTCCATCTGGACGGCCTGCGGGTGGATGCCGTGGCCTCCATCCTGTACCTGGACTATTCCCGCAAGTCCGGTGAATGGCTGCCCAACAAGTTCGGCGGTCGTGAGAACCTGGACGCGGTCGACTTCCTGCGCGAGATGAACGCCATGGTGCACGAGCGCTTCCCCGGAGCGCTGACCATCGCCGAGGAATCCACCGCCTGGCCCATGGTTTCGCGGCCCGTGTATCTCGGCGGCCTGGGCTTCTCCATGAAGTGGAACATGGGCTGGATGAACGACACCCTGGCCTATATCAGCCAGGATCCGGTCTACCGCCGCTACCACCACAACAATCTCACCTTCGGGCAGCTCTACGCCTATACGGAGAATTTCGTCCTGCCCTTCTCCCATGACGAGGTGGTGCACGGCAAAGGCTCCCTGCTGGGCAAGATGCCGGGGGATGCCTGGCAGAAGTTCGCCAACCTGCGCCTGTTGCTCACCTACCAGCTCGCCGCGCCGGGCAAGAAGCTCAACTTCATGGGTAACGAGTTCGGCCAGGGGCGGGAGTGGATCGACGATTGGGAACTGGACTGGGGCCTGCTTCAGATCCATTGGCACGAGGGGGTGACCCGCTGCCTGCGGGACCTCAACCGCCTGTACCGAGACCTGCCCCCCTTGCACGACCTGGACTTCGAGATGGAAGGCTTCGCCTGGATCGACTGCCACGACGCCGACCAATCCATCCTCACCTTCCAGCGCCGGGACCGGCAGGGCCGGGCGGTGGTCGTGGCCCTCAACTTCACCCCGGTACCCCGGGAAGGCTACCGCATCGGCGCTCCCGCCGCCGGTTTCTGGCGTGAAATATTCAACAGCGATTCCGAATTGTACGGCGGCAGCAACCTCGGCAACGGCGCCGGCCTGATGAGCGAGGACCTGCCCTGGATGGGCTATCCCCAATCCCTGGTCATCACCTTGCCGCCCCTGGGGGGTGTCATTCTCTACCAGGACTGAGTGTCCGAGGTCATGACCAGCGCCTGCTGCCACGTCATCCAGCAAGGGAGCCGACACCCCATCACCCTGGCCGAGGTCGGCGACTCCATCGCGGCGGGGGAAGGTCTGGTCTGGCTGGAATTGCACGACCCGGACAAGCCGGTCCTGGATCTGCTTCAGAAGGCACTGGGCCTGCACGAATTGGCGGTGGAGGACGCCCTGTCCGCCCATCAGCGCTCCAAGGTGGAGGACTACCCCGGCACCCTGTATCTGGTCATGCGTACCGCCCAGTGGCGGGGCAATGACATGGCCTACGGCGAGACCCACGTCTTCTGCGGCTCCGGCTACATTGCCATCGTCCACCACGGCATCGGCCCCGGTTACGGCAAGGTCCAGGAACGCCTGGCCAACAGCCGCTGGAAACTCAACCCTGGCGTGGCCCTATATGCCCTGCTGGACCATATCGTGGACGACCTGAGGCCGGTTTCCGCCCTCCTGGAGGACCGCTATGAAGGACTGGAATCGGCATTCTTCAGCGAGGGCTTTTCCAGCGAGAACCTGCAACGCCTGTTCGACACCAAGCGGCAGATCATGGGTCTGCTCTCGGTGGTTCAGCCCATACCGGAGATCTGCGGCGACCTGATCCGATTGCACCCGGAAATCGTGGAAAAAGAACTGCGCGCCTACTACCGGGATGTGGAAGACCACGCGCTCCGGCTGATCCAGGCCCTGGACCGCCTGCGGGAAATGATCGCCGACGCCATGCAGCTTTCCCTGGCCACCGCCGTTATGGACCAGAGCGATTCGGTGCAGAAACTGGCCGGCTGGGGCGCCATCCTGGCCATTCCCACCCTGGTATTCAGCCTTTACGGCATGAACTTCAAGACCATGCCCGAACTGGACTGGGCCTGGGGCTATCCCGTCACCCTGGCCGCCACCGCCGCGGCCTGTTACTGGCTGTATCGACATCTCAAGCAACGAGGCTGGCTCTGAGCAGCCCATTGATCCGGATTCATCATGCCCGACCCGACCCAACTCCCCACCTGGAATGCCCTCAAGGAAGAACGCAAGGCCTGGAAAAGCCTGCACCTGCGCGACCTGTTCAAGAAAGACAAACAGCGTGCCGAGCGCTTTTCCCTGCAATTTGATGACCTGCTGCTGGACTACTCCAAGAATCTGATCCGGCCCCAGACCCTGAGGCTGCTGCTTCGGCTGGCCCGTGAGGCCGGCGTGGAACAACTGCGAGACGCCATGTTCGGTGGCGAGCGCATAAACCTGACGGAAGGCCGCGCAGTGCTGCATACCGCCCTGCGCAACCGGACCGGCCGGCCGGTACTGGTGGACGGCCACGATGTCATGCCCGAGGTTAACGAAGTGCTGGCCCGCATGGGCGTCTTCGCCGACCGGCTGCGCACCGGCAAATGGAAGGGCTTTGCTGGTAAAGGCCAGATCGGCAAGCCCATCAGCGACGTGGTCAACATCGGCATCGGCGGTTCCGACCTGGGGCCGGCCATGGTCTGCCTGGCCCTTAAGCCCTACGGCGGCAACATCCGCGCCCACTTCGTCTCCAACGTGGATCCCAGCCATTTGTATGACACCCTGGAGGATCTGGACCCGGCCACCACCTTGTTTATCGTCGCCTCCAAGACCTTTACCACCCAGGAGACCCTGCTCAACGCCAACGCCGCGCGAGCCTGGCTGATGGACTGGGCCAAGGATGAGCAGGCCGTGGCCAAGCACTTCATCGCCGTGTCCACCAACGAAGCGGCGGTGCGGGAATTCGGCATCGACCCGGCCAACATGTTCGGCTTCTGGGACTGGGTCGGCGGGCGCTATTCCCTCTGGTCCGCCATCGGCCTGCCCATCGCCCTGTACATCGGCATGGACCAGTTCGAGGAACTGCTGGCCGGCGCCCACGACATGGACGAGCATTTCCGCAGCGCGCCCCTGGGCGAGAACATGCCGGTGATCCTGGCCCTGCTGGGCCTCTGGTACGACGACTTCTGGGATGCCCAGTCCTACGCTGTGCTGCCCTACGAACAGCGACTGAGCCGCTTCCCGGCCTATCTTCAGCAATTGGACATGGAATCCAACGGCAAGGGAGTGATGCGGGACGGGCGGCCGGTGAAGGTCTCCACCGGCCCGGTGCTGTTCGGCGAGCCCGGCACCAACGGCCAGCACGCCTTCTACCAGCTGATCCACCAGGGCACCAAGCTGATCCCCTGCGACTTTCTGGCAGGCGCCGAGTCCCACAACGATGTGAACGGCCAGCACGCCGTGCTGCTGTCCAATTTCCTGGCCCAGCCCGAGGCCCTGATGCAGGGCAAGACGGCCGTGGAAGCGGAGGCCGAACTGGCCCAGACCGGCCTGAGCCGGCGCGAGATCAAGGCCCTGGCGCCCCACAAGGTGTTCCCCGGCAACCGGCCCACCAATACCCTGCTCTACCGCAAGCTCACCCCCCGCACCCTGGGCCGCCTCATCGCCCTGTACGAGCACAAGGTCTTCGTTCAGGGGGCCATCTGGAGCATTAATTCTTTCGATCAATGGGGCGTGGAACTGGGCAAGCAACTGGCCAAGGCCATCCTGCCAGAACTGGCCGGCAAGCGGCCGGTGGGCGTCCATGACGCCTCCACGGCGGCCCTCATCGCTCGATTGCGGCGGAATCCCTGAGATAGGCCCGGGTCTTGGAGCTCCACAGCCACACGTAGCGCACACCGGAAAAGGCCACCATCACGGCGGTGAACACGGCGAAACCCTGGATGTAGTCATCCAACCCCAGGGTCAGCGCCATGTCCGCCAGGCTGAACGACACGAGACTGAACTCCAGGGCCGTGGCCGCCTTGCCCGACAGGGTGGGACGCACGTCCAGGGTGCCGGTCAGGCGGCGGTAGGCCTCCGCGCCGGCCAGGATCACCCCGTCCCGGACTGCCACTACCCACAGCAGCCAGAGGGGCAACAGTTCCGTCAGGCAGAGCATGGCCAGGGTGGTGAGCAGCATGACCTTGTCCGCGATGGGATCCAGCCAGGCCCCCAGCACGCTCCTCTGGTTCAGCCAGCGGGCCAGGTTGCCATCCAGCAGGTCGGTGATCGCCGCAATGACGAACAGCCAGAAGGCCCCTTCCACGTCGTAGACGCTCAGACGCCAGGCCACGAACGGGGCCAGGAACAGGCGCAGAACGGTCAGCAGGTTGGGCAGGGTCCACACGGCGGCTGGGCTCCAGGATAGCGGCCACTAAGATAAGGCACACCCGGTCGATCGGGAATACCCATCGGATTGGCCGGCTGGCGCGTGGGAGGCATATCGATGCTAAGCGGCGGCGGGCAGGCCCAGTACCTGCCCGGCGTTTTGGGTGGTCTGGGCGATCACCTCGTCCACCCCGATGCCGCGCAGCTCGGCCAGCGATCGGGCGATTCGGGCCAACTCGGCGGGCTCGTTGCGCCCCCGCCCCAGCCA
Source organism: uncultured Pseudomonadota bacterium (assembly GCA_963713085.1). Taxonomy (GTDB): domain Bacteria; phylum Pseudomonadota; class Gammaproteobacteria; order Burkholderiales; family Thiobacillaceae; genus PFJX01. The sequence continues at coordinate 264,961 of CAVQKQ010000013.1, forward strand.
TTGCGGCGGGATATCCGGGCTGTCGGTCTCCAGGACGATGGCGTCCAGGGGCAGGTCTTGAGCCAGCATACGCAGGTTGCTGGCCCGCTCCCAGGTAAAGGCGCCGCCGAACCCCAGCATGAAACCCAGCTTGATAAATTCATCCGCCTGCTGGCGGCTGCCGTTGAAGGCGTGGGCGATGCCCCCTTTGACCCGGACCCGGCGCAGGTACTTGAGGATCTGGTCGTTGCCCCGGCGGCAATGCAGCAGCACCGGCAGGTCGTACTCCTTGGCGATCCGCAGTTGCGCTTCGTAGTAGCGGATCTGTCCGGCAAGGTCCAGCCCGGGCACGAACAGATCCAGCCCGATCTCCCCCACCGCCACCGGTCGCCAGGCTTCGATCCGGGCGCGAAGGTCGGCCAGGTGGCTCTCCCGGTGGACCTCCAGGTAGATGGGGTGCAGACCCCATGCGGGTAGGCAGCCCGGATAGCGCAGGCAGGTCTGGCCCACGGCATCGAAATTGGCCCGGGTGACCGACGGGACGACCTGAACCGACACCCCCGCCGCCCGGGCCCGATCGTAAACTGCGTCGCGGTCGGCGGAGAACTCGTCGGCGTCCAGGTGGCTGTGGGTGTCAATCAGGTTGAGCGTCATTGATGCCGGACCTGCCCCGAGGTCACAACTCCGTCAGCGGCTTCTCGGCATGTTTGTTGTTGACGCCGTCCATATTGGCGATCAGGGTATCCAGATCCGCACTAAGACGCTCCAGGCTCGCCTGGGGCAGCTTGCCAAGGGCATGGGTCAGCAGGCCGGTGAAGGGCTGGGGCGCGGCAGCCAGGGCAGCTTCCCCCTTCGGGGTCAGGTAGAGGCGCACCACCCGCTGGTCCTTGGTGCCGCGCTCGCGTCGGATCAGACCGTTGGCCTCGCTCTTGTCCAGGAGATTGCTGGCGGTCGAGGTATGGATGGACAGAGCTTCGGCCAGTTCCGTCACCTTGAGCCCCGGACGATCCGCCAGGGTGGCCAACACCCAGACCTGGGCGCCGCTCACGCCGCAGGCATCTTCCACCGCGCGAAAATGCTGGCGCACCGCGCCGAAAACGATACGGAACTTGCGCAGGGCCTCACGGGCCAGATCGTCTTGTACCAAGATATTCACCCAGTATTCATATTGCACAAAATATTCACATAAATTAAAATGCAGATCCCCTTGATGAAGATCATGCACCCATACAAGACGCATTATTCAGCATTTTGCGTTAAGTATTGCTTAAGTGCATTTTGCCGGCCTCGCGCCGGCCGTTTTTTTCCTCCAAGGAGGCGTTCGTGAAACCCCTCGACATCCCGTTGCAATCCCTGCAATCCTTTCTCAACCAACTGGCCCAGACCCTCCCCAGCGTGCTTGGCGCCCTCGCGCTGGTCCTGGTCGGATGGATCATCGCCAAGCTGGTGAAGGCCGGCGTAGGACGCATTCTTTACCTGGTCCGCTTCCAGCAGTTGGCCCAGCGTTCTGGCGTCGAGGCTTTCCTGCACGAAGGCGGCGTGACCGTTTCCCTCACGGCCATCGTGTCCGGCCTGGCTTACTGGTTCGTGATGCTGATCACCGTGGTGACGGCTGCAAACAGCCTGGGCCTGACCGTGGTTGCGGACCTGTTCAACAAGGCCGCCCTGTATCTCCCCAACGTGGTGGCGGCGCTGCTGGTCCTGGTCCTGGGCATCCTGGCCGCGCGCATGGTCAACCGCCTGCTGTTCGCCTTTCTGCGCAATATACGCTTTGATGGCGCCCTGGGAATCAGCACCTTCGCCGAATACGCGCTCACCGTGTTCGTGATCTTCATGGCCCTGGAGCAGCTCCAGATCAGCACCACCCTGCTTCATACCGCCTTCCAGCTGGGCTTCGGCGCCCTGTGCCTGGCCTTCGCACTGGCCTTCGGCCTGGGCGGCAGGGACTGGGCCGCCGGTATCCTCAAGAAATTGTCGGAGCACCGCAACAACAACACGCCGGAATGAATGCCCAGTCGATAAACGACCCGGTCCGCCCAATATCTGACCTGGAGCACATCCCCCGACTGACCGAAGAAGAGCGCCCCGCGTTGGCCGCGGTGGCGGAGCGCTACGTCTTCCACGGCACCGACTACTATCTCGGCCTGATCGACTGGAACGATCCGGCGGACCCGATTCGGCGGCTCGTCATCCCGCATCGGGAAGAACTGCTCGACTGGGGCGAAATGGATGCCAGCAACGAAGGCGCCGTCACGGTCACTTCCGGGGTGCGGCACAGATCCGATACGGCCCCGCTGTTCTGCAACAACGTGTGCGGCGCCTTCTGCCGGCATTGCTTACGCAAGCGCCTGTTCATGAACGACAACGGC
>CAVQKQ010000014.1:0-125071 GCA_963713085.1 uncultured Pseudomonadota bacterium
TCAGATGCAGCCGGCCCGCCTCATCCAGGGCGATGGCCGGGTCGGACTGGTGGGCGGGGCCGGCGGCGGGGGAGGGGGCCACGTTGTCGGCGTAGCCGGTGCCACTGGGCCAGGTGAGCCAGATGTCGGCGGTGCCGTCCCGGTCGTCGTCCCAGGCGATGGCCAGGTCGCCCTTGCGGTTGCCCGCCACAGTGGCGTGCCATTGGGCGATGGCGTCACCGAAGCTGTCCTGGGCCTTGGCGTTCGTACTGAAGCTGGCGCCGCCGTCGGCGCTGCGGGCGGCATAGACGTCGTAGCCGGACAGGAAGTCGCGCTTGTCCAGCCAGACCGCAGCCATCCTGTCGCCGTAGGCGGCCAGCGACGGGCGCATGGCGCCGGTGCCCCGGCCCAGGTAGCCCAGGGCGCGGCCGGTGGGGTTCTGGCTCATCCGCGCCGGCAGGGTCCAGATGCGGCCATCCCCGGTGGTGGTGTAGTAGATGACCGTGTGGCCGTTGCGCCGGTCTTCCCAGGCCAGGGTCAGTGCCCGGGAGGTAGCGGCCAGCACCGGGTAGGCCTGGTCGTCGCTGGGGGGCCAGACATCGACGGGCTGCGCCTTGCCGGCTTGCAGGGCGGTGCCCGCCAGGCTCAGGGTGCTGTGCCAGACCCGGCGCCAGCGCTCGTCGGCGGCGCTCCAGGCGGCGACGATGCCGTCTCTCGGGCTGTACAGGATGGTGCCGTGGCCACCCTTGGGGGCCAGGTTGACGGGGGTGCCCACCGGGTTGTCCACCCCGGCGCCGTCGGCCAGGGCGGCCTCCACCCCGTCCTCATCCTCCCAGATCAGCAGGAAGCGCTGGCCGTCCACGGGCGCGATGGCGGGCTCGAAGCATTCGCCCTTGCCGAAGGCGGTTTCCTTGAAGGTGGCCTCTTCGAATGCCTTGATGCCCAGGTAGCAGCGGGAGGCGCCGGTGCGGTTGTCCTCCCAGGCCAGAGCTACGTGGTCCGCCGTGACGGCCAGGTTGCGCCGCCCGGACCCTTCCAGGTGGTGGAACACGCCGGGCCGGGCCGGGCTGATTTCCCGGGCGGCCTGGAACTGCCACTGGGCCCGGGCCGGACTCTGGACTATGGCGGCCAGGAACAACAGGGCGAGCAGGCCCTGCCTCATTTCTTGCTCCCCAGGAATTCAGCCAGGGTCTGGGTTTCGTAGAGCTTGTCGCGCACGAAGTGGTCGAAGTCGTGGAAGTCGGCCACGGTCTTGAAGCCGGGGATCTTGGCCAGCACCCGGCCCTCCGGGGTCATGAACACGAACAGGGGGGTGGCGAAGGCCCCCAGCCGCGCCCCCAGTTCCGCCTCGGTGACCCGCTCGCCGCTGGGCAGGTGGATGCGCTTGCCGCCTTCCGCATCCACGTAGATCAGGGTGTAGTTTTCCGAGAACAGTTTTTTCAGGCCCGGGTCGGAGAAGGTGTCGCGGTTGACGTGGTCGCACCAGGCGCAGCCGTAGCGGCCGAAGTACAGCATGATGGGCTTGCCGTCCTTGCGCGCCTGGGCCAGGCCGGCGTCGTAGCCGACGAAGGGGTAGCCCTCCGGCGGGTTGGCCCGGGCCGCCGGGCTCAGGCTCAGTGCCAGCAGCAGTAAGAGGTGGTAAACGAAGCGGTAAATGAAATGGCCCATGGTTGCCATGGTCGAACTCCTCGTATCCTTATGGTCCGATCTGTACATATTGTTTCCACCGTTTGCAAAAAGGAAGCGCACACATGTACCAGTCCGCCAGCATCGGCCTCGTCTCCGTCAGCGATCGGGCCAGCACCGGGGTCTATGAGGACAAGGGCCTGCCCGCCCTGAAGGAATGGCTCGCCGGGGCCCTGCACAATCCCATCGCCTTCGTAGAACGCCTGATCCCCGACGAGCAGGCGGTCATCGAGGCGACATTGAAAGAGCTGGCCGGCCAATGCTGCCTGGTGCTCACCACCGGCGGCACCGGCCCGGCGCCCCGGGACGTGACCCCGGAGGCCACCCTGGCGGTGGCGGACAAGGTGCTGCCCGGCTTCGGCGAGCAGATGCGGGCGGTGAGCCTGAAATACGTGCCCACCGCCATCCTGTCACGGCAGGTGGGGGTGGTGCGGGGCAATTGCCTGATCCTCAACCTGCCGGGCCAGCCCAAGGCCATCAAGGAGACCCTGGACGGGGTGTTCGCGGCGGTGCCCTACGGCATCGACCTGATCGGCGGCCCCTACCTGGAGACCCGGGAGGAGGTGGTCAAGGCGTTCCGGCCCAAGTCGGCCATCAAGCCAAACCTCACGCCTCCAACAGGCGCCTGACCACCGCCCCCGCCAGCATCAGGCCGAACAGGGGCGGCAGGTAGGCGATGGTGCCGTTCACCGCCCGTGCCCGGCCCTGGGATACGGGCTCCGGCGGCCGGGGTGGCAGGCCCGCCTCGTCGGAATAGACCGTCAGCACGCCTTTGGCGATGCCCTGCCGGCGCAGGCGCTTGCGCACCAGCCGGGCCAGGGGGTCCATCTCGGTCTTCGAGATGTCGGCCAATTTCACCCGGCCCACGTCCAGCTTGTTGCCCGCCCCCATGCTGGAGGCCACCGGGATGCCCCGGCGGTGGGCGGCGACGATCAGGGCCACCTTGCAGTTGAGGGAGTCGATACAGTCAATGGCGTAGTCGGCGTCGGCGGGCAGCAGCGCATCCACGTTGTCCGGGGTGATGAACTCCGTGCCGATGCCCAGACGGCATGCCGGGTTGATGTCGCGGATCCGCTCCGCCATCACGTCCGCCTTCATGCGGCCCACCGTGGAGAGCAGGGCCGGCAGCTGGCGGTTGATGTTGGACACCGCCACCGCGTCGTGGTCCACCAGGGTGAGGCGGCCGATGCCGGCCCGCGCCAGGGCCTCGGCGCACCAGGAACCGACCCCGCCCAGGCCGGCCAGGAACACGTGCTTCGCGGAGAGCCGCGCGATGCCCTCGGCGCCGATCAGGATCTCGCTGCGTTCGAACTGGGGCGGGGTGCTCAAGGGATCGGTAGAGGAATCAGCCACAGGCTGGCGACGATGCCGGCGAACACGGCGGCGCCGAACCAGTTGTTGTGCAGGAAGGCCTTGAAGCAGCGGGCCGGGTTCCGCTCCCGGATCAGGGTGTAGTGGTAGCCGGCGACGCCGGCCGCGGCGGCGAGGCCCGCGAAGTAGGGCCAGGGCAGGTGCAGGGTGCGCCCCGCGTAGGCCAGCAGGGCCAGGGTGATGCCATAGCAGGCCATGACCGCCGCCACGTCATGGCGGCCGAAGGTGATGGCGGAGGTCTTGATGCCGATCTTCAGGTCGTCCTCCCGGTCCACCATGGCGTATTCCGTGTCGTAGGCGATGGCCCAGAAGATGTTGGCGGTGATGAGCAGCCAGGCGATGGGCGGGACCGCGTTGAGGTGGGCGGCATAGCTCATGGGGATGCCGAAGCCGAAGGCCACGCCCAGGTAGGCCTGGGGGACGGCGAAGAAGCGCTTGGTGAAGGGGTAGCTGACTGCCAGGAAGGCGGCCGCCACGGACAGCTCGATCAGCAGCCCGTTGCGCAGCGGCAGGATCAGCAGGAAGGCCAGCAGGGACAGCCCCGCCGCCAGCAGCAGGGCCTCCTTCTCGCTGACCCGGCCGGCGGCCAGGGGACGGTCGCGGGTGCGTTCCACGTGGAGATCGAAATGGCGGTCCGCGTAGTCGTTGACCACGCAGCCGGCGGAGCGCATCAGCACCACGCCCAGGGTGAATATCCAGAGCACCATCCAGTCCGGGTGGCCGAAGCTGGACAGCCACAATCCCCACAGCGTGGGCCAGGCCAGCAGCAGGATGCCGATGGGCTTGTCCAGCCGCATGAGCTTTTCGTATTCGTCCAGGCGCTGTTTCAGGGTCATGGCAGTTCCAGGACGGCGGGCAGGAAGACCTCGGTGACCAGGATGGGATGGGTTTCCAGGCTGAACAGGGAGCGCCGGGCCCAGAGCGTGCCCATCGCGGCGGCGGGATCAGCCATATGGACGATGGCGCGCCGGAACAGCGGATGGCGCGGATCCAGCCTTCTGAATGCCAGGGGCCGGCGCCGGATGCGCGGATTGGCGAACAGGGTGGCGCCCAGGGGACGATCGCCCAGCCCGGCCAGGCCGACCCAGGGACCGGCCAGGCCGGGACGTGGGATCACGCTGTGGGCGAACACCAGGGGGGCCTCGCCGTTCCTCAGCAGTACCTCCCGGACCAGGGCCAGGCGTCCGCGGCGCAGGCCCAGGCCGGCGAGTTCGTCCAGGCCGGGCAGGGCCAGTTCCTGGCGCAAGCGCACGACATTGAAGCCGGGGCTTCTGTGCATCAGCGCGCGGGTCAGGGAACCGGGGATTTGCAGCCAATGGCGATAGGGATTGGCCCCGGTCAGGGTGGTCAGCCAGCGGTCCATGGTCAGGCTCGAATTGAACTGCGCGATTATGCCATCGACCGGCACCCCGGATGACCGAGACCGGTCCTCAGGCCTTCAGGTAATCCAGGCCCCGGGGCAGCCAGCGGGCGAGATGTCGCTGCGCAGCCGCCGGTTCGCTGGCCAGGAGGAATTCCGCGGCGTCCCGGGCGGCCTCCAGCAGCACCAGGTCGTTTTCCAGGTCGGCGAAGCGCAGCATGGGCAGGCCGCTCTGGCGCGCCCCCAGGAATTCACCCGGCCCCCGCAGCCTCAGGTCCTCCCGGGCGATGGCGAAGCCGTCGGCGCTTTCCTTGATGATGCGCAGTCGCTGTTTGGCGGTGTCTGACAGGGGTTCGGAATACATCAGCAGGCAGGTGGATTCCCGCTCGCCCCGACCCACCCGGCCGCGCAGCTGGTGCAGCTGTGCCAGGCCGTAGCGTTCGGCGTGCTCGATCACCATGAGCGCGGCGTTGGCCACGTCCACCCCCACCTCGATCACCGTGGTGGCCACCAGGAGGTGGATTTCGCCCGCCTTGAAGGCGGCCATCACCGCCGCCTTTTCCTCCGCCTTCATGCGTCCGTGCACCAGGCCGATGTTCAGGTCCGGCAGCAGGGCCGACAGCTCGGCGTGGCTCTCCTCGGCGGCGCGCAACTGCAGCTTCTCGGATTCCTCCACCAGGGGGCAGACCCAGTAGGCCTGGGCGCCGGACAGGCAGTAATCGCGCAGGCGGCCGATCACCTCGTCGCGCCGGGCGGCGGACGCCAGCTTGGTGGCGATGGGCGCGCGGCCGGGCGGCAGCTCGTCGATGACCGAGACGTCCAGATCCGCGTAATAGCTCATGGCCAGGGAGCGGGGGATGGGGGTGGCGGACATCATCAGCAAATGCGGCTCATACCCCTCCTCCCCCGGGGGAGGGGCCAGGGGTGAGGGAGCGTCCTGCAAAGTTGCCCATATGGCTGCTAGGACTGCTTCGATTTCATCCAACACCTGGTTGTTCCAGAACCGAAGCACCCGAATACCTCGATCGGCCAGATATGCGTCCCTCTTGGCATCCCTTTCACGTTGCTCGTCATGCTGCCCGCCATCCAGCTCAATCGCCAACTTGTACTCATGGCAATAGAAGTCCAGAAAATACGGCCCGACCGGTTTTTGGCGCTGGAATTTTGCATTGGCCAGACGCCGGTCCCGCAACAGGCCCCACATCAGCTGCTCGGCGTCGGTATGGGTTTGTCGCAGGGTGCGGGCGAATTCCAGGGTCTCCGCAGGTAAGGGCAAGTGGGCTGATGCGGACATTGCTCCCTCACCCCTAGCCCCTCTCCCGGGGGGAGAGGGGAGTCGCTGTCCTTTCTCCCTCAGGGCCAGGCGCTGGCCGACGCCGAAGCGGTGCTGCTCGTCCACCACCGCCAGGGTCAGGTTGCGGAACGTCACGCCGGCCTGGAACAGGGCATGGGTGCCCACCGCCACGCCAACGCTGCCGTCGGCGATGGCTTCCAAGACCTGTTTCTTCTCCTTGCCCTTCAGGGCGGCGGCCAGCCAGGCCACCCGAATGCCCAGAGGCGCCAGCCATTCACTGAACTTGAAGTAGAGTTGTTCCGCCAGGATCTCGGTGGGTGCCATCACCGCCGCCTGGGTGCCGGCGGCCAGGGCCGGCAGTACCGCCAGGGCCGCCACCAGGGTCTTGCCGCTGCCCACGTCGCCCTGGAGCAGGCGGTTCATGGGGTGGGGGCGGGTCAGGTCGGCGCGGATTTCCGCCAGCACGCTACGTTGCGCGCCGGTCAGGGGGAAGGGCAGGGCGGCCAGCAGGCGTACGCCGAGGCCGGCGTCGTCCCCCAGGACGGGTGCGGTCCGGGCATGGCGCTGGCGGGCGGCCAGGCGCAGCGACAACTGCTGGGCCAGCAACTCGTCGAACTTGAGGCGCTGCCAGGCGGGATCGGTGCGGGTCTCCAGCCCGATGAGATCCGCGTCCGGCTGGGGGCGGTGCAGACGGGCCAGGCTGAGGTCGAAGGCCGGCAACCGGAGCCGGTCCAGCAGCGCCGCGGGCAGGGTGTCGCCCAGGTCAGCCAGTTCCAGGGCGGTCTCCACCGCCTTGCGCAGGGCATTCTGGGACAGTCCCGCCACGCTGGGGTAGACCGGGGTCAGCCGGTCCGGAAGGGGGGTGTCCGGCTTCACGATACGCAACTGGGGGTGCACCATCTCCGCGCCGAAGAAGCCGGGGCGCAGCTCGCCCAGCAGGCGCACGCGCACGCCGGGCTTCAGTTGGGCGAGCTGGCTGGGGTAGAAATGCAGCAGGCGGAAAAACAACCGGGCGCGGGGATGGCTGTCGGGTTCTTCCACCTCCACGATAAGTTGCCGGCGTGGCCGGTTCTGCACCTCGGCCAGCACCACCACGCCTTCCACCTGCGCGGTCTGGCCGATGCGGGCCAGGGCCAGCGGGGTCAGGCGGGTTTCGTCCTCATAACGCAGGGGCAGGTGGAGGATGAGGTCGGCGGAATCGGGATAGCCCAGCTTGCGGGCGACTTCCTCCGGCCGTGGGCTGGCCATGGCGGGCTGCGCTGGCCGCCCGTCAGCCCAGCACCATCACGCCGTCCGCTTCCACCAGGGCGCCCCGGGGGAGACTTGCCACCCCCACGGCGGCGCGGGCGGGGTAGGGCTGGGTGAAGTATTGGGCCATGATCTCGTTGACCTTGGCGAAGTGGCCCAGGTCGGTGAGGAAGACATTGAGCTTGACCACGTCGCCCAGGCTGCCGCCGGCGGCCTCGGCCACCGCGCCCAGGTTGGCGAAGACCCGGTGGATCTGGGCCTCGATGCCGTCCACCATCTGCATGGTTTCCGGGTCCAGGCCGATCTGGCCGGAGAGATAGACGGTGTCTCCCGCCTTGACGGCCTGGGAGTATGTGCCGATGGCCTGGGGGGCGCTGGGGGTGGCGATGATGGTCTTGGTCATGAAGGTTCCGAGGGACATTGAACAAACGGGCGAAAGCCTAACAAATTTGTTACCCGGTCGCGCCGGCTTGGGGGCATGGCCCCAGGCACTTAAACCGATATCCCGAGTCTTTGGAAGATATCCCAGTCCATGCAAGCCGCGCGTAAATTGCCCACAATGCGCATACAACAGGAGAAACGCCATGAGCGACCAGCCGACAGTAACCGATCCGGGCAAGCCGGGCCGATCCGCCTCGGGCTTCGATCTGGGCCCCCTCACCGAATGGGAGAAGGCCGAACTGGTCCAGTCCCTGAGTCCCGACGAACGGCGGGTAATCCTGTACCAGGGCACCGAGCCGCCGTTCTGCGGCGGCCTACTGGAAAACAAGACGTCTGGGGTCTATACCTGCCGGCTGTGCGGCCTGCCCCTGTTTCGTTCCGTCGCCAAGTTCGAATCCGGCACCGGCTGGCCCAGCTTCCATACCCCCTTTGACCCGGCCCATATTCGCCATCTGCGGGACAGCAGCCAAGGCATGGTCCGTACCGAGATCCGCTGCCAACGCTGCGACGGCCATCTTGGCCACGTCTTCGATGACGGCCCACCACCCAGCCGGCAACGCTACTGCCTCAACTCCGCCTCCCTGGAGTTCTTCCCCGACGGCGCGGAACTACCTCGGCGCGTGGCAGCGGAACGTGATTGAGAGGGTGCGCCTGAATGGGGAAATGTTTGGGTTGCCAGTGCCCTAGCTTTCCAGATCCTGGCGCATCCGCTCGTATTCCTCGCGGCCGATCTCGACCCGGGCATAACGGTCCTTCAGGATTTCCAGGGCCCCGCGCGGGGCGGGACGCCGGGAGGAAGCGCCCGAGATGATCCACCTGACCAGGGCTACGATGCCGGCCAGGATCAGCGCCCACCACAGGATCATGATGATCCAGCCCAGGCCGCCGCCGCCGAATCCGAACATGCCTTAATTTCCCATCATGCGTTTCCTTCCCGCGTCACAGGACTCCCCCGGAGGTCATTCGGCCACGTCCCGGTCCGGGGTGCCGGGGGGCTTGCTGCAGCAGGCGGCGACGTGGTGGGCATTGTCCCGGGAGTTCCGGTCGGTGAAGCGGAACCATTCCGCCTTGATCCGCCACCACAAGCCGGGCGGACGCGCCACCCCGGCCTGATCCAGCAGGTCTTCGATCTCCCAGAATCCCAGTTGCGAAGCGTCATATCGCAGGCGCAGGCTTTCGCCCTCGACCCGGACATCGGCCATGGCGCTCAGCGCCTCAAGCCGGTTGCGGACATCCGTCAGAGCGTCGGGCAGGGCGGCCATCACGGGAATGCTGCGGGTCACGGTGAAAGCCGGGTCCAATCCCACTTTGCTGTCGTTGGTCATGGCCTTGTCGCTCTGGATCAGCTTCTTGCGCCCGCCGGGTCGGACCCGAAGCTAGAACTTGTGGAACGCTTCCACCGGCAGCACCGCCACGATCGCGTTGCAGTCGAGATTGGAGGTGACGGCCTCCCGGATGGTCGCCACCGTTTCATCCACCTTTTCCGCTTCGATGAACAGTTCAACGCGCGCGCAGCAGGCCAGCAGATCCGGCCGGAAAAAGTTCTTGTAGGCACCGTAGCCCTGTACCTTGGTGATGGTCATGCCCGGGACCATGAGCGCCCGAAGGGCCTCTTCGACTTTTTCCAGCGCCGCTTCGGGCATGATGGCGGTGATCTTCCGGTATTCCATGGCGTCTCCTCCTCGTGGCTGTAGGCCTAGCGGCTGGCGTCGTTCCTCCTCCTATTCGGCCCGTTCGTACCGGGTGACGGTCAGGTTGCCCTGGACCTCGTCGGCGACGAAGCGGATATGCTCGCCGGGCTTCATCTTGCCGAGCCAGCTGGGGTCCTTCACCCGGAAGATCATGGTCATGGCGGGCATCCCCAGATTCTTCAGAGGTCCATGGGAGATGGTGACCTTGCCGGCGGCGGTGTTCACCTTCTTCACCGTGCCCACACTCCATGGCATGGCCGGCGTGTGCTGGCCGGTGCCGGCATGATCCATGTTGTGGCCGGCCATGTCGGCCCTGGCAGGGAGCCAGGCCAGTAAGGCGAGGCTGATTGCTGCGAGAAGCAGTGGTTTCATGTGTGGCTCCTTGGGAGTTTGGACGCTTCAAAAATTCACACGGGACCTTCACGGGCCGCCGATTGCGGGAACGCAGCCATCATCGCATTGATTGGCGGACCGGAACCTGACGCGAACATGACAAGTTTGTAATCCGGATAGCCCGGATATGCCCCGCCATGACGACCGCGGCCCCTGACTAAACGCATGGCATCGTTGTGTAGGGGGCGGAAGAAATGGGGCCCATCCCGATAATAGAGGGCTCCAGCCACGCGACGTTTTTTCCCGCTCTCCGGGGACTGGCTTGGGTTCAATGAAGGACGGGCATCGTCATTACTTCTTGTCGTCCTTGTTGGCCGGATGCGTTTCATCCCACCACTTCTTGTACTGCTCGGGCGTCACAGGCTGCGACATACCCGGTCCCATCATCCCTGGGCCCATCATGCCCGGCCCCATCATCATCCCGGGGCCATAACCCTGCTTGGCCATGTGTTCCCACATCTGCTGGCGTTGTTCCGGGGTCATCTGCTGCCACATGCCGGGGCCGTAGTTGGGAACGGGAGGCTGCGCCATCGATATCGACGGCATGGACATCATCCCGGCCAGGGCCAGGATCGAAGCGATTTTATGCATGGCTCTCATGGGATTCTCCTTTTAGCTCTTCAGGGTGTCACCGGGAGTCGGCCGCGTACCTACCGGCACTCCTCGGTCCAGGATTCGATCGGATATCAGTATGGGTGGTGCGGGAAACTCTCGCCTGACGGGACGATTACATTTCTGTCATCCGCCCGACCCTCTTGGGTATTGGGCTTGATTCCCAGCGCCCTTTCGAGCAATGCGGCGAGGTGTGCGCTCGGGAAGGCCATGAGCTAATAATGGTTATCCGATGTGAACCGCTTCATGGCCTCGCTTGAGGCGTTATGCTTGTACCGTCCACTGCGCGGGAACCGGACGCAACCAGCAATCCGGGTTGTCCGGAGTCTGCGTCGGCAGATGTGATTTCAACGGCGCGCAGATCGGTGCGAAAGAGTGATTCTGTGAAGTTCCTGATAGTCGAAGACGAGCCCAAGACGGGCGATTACCTGAAACAGGGCCTCAGTGAAGCAGGCTTTGTCGTCGACCTGGTTCGCGACGGCCTGGATGGCCTGCAACTGGGGGAGAGCCAGGACTATGACCTGGCGATCCTCGATGTGATGCTGCCCGGACTGGATGGCTGGAGCGTGCTCAAGGGGTTGCGGGCGGCGGGGCGTGACCTGCCGGTGCTGTTCCTCACCGCCCGTGACCAGGTGGAGGATCGGGTCAGGGGGCTGGAACTGGGCGCCGACGACTACCTGGTGAAGCCATTCGCTTTCGCCGAGTTGCTCGCCCGGGTGCGGACCCTGCTGCGCCGGGGCAGGATGCCCCAGACGCCCGAGTCGCTGCGGGTGGCCGACCTGGAGATGGACCTGCTGCGCCGACGGGTGACGCGGAGCGGCCAGCGCATTGACCTGACCGCCAAGGAGTTCGCCCTGCTGGAACTGTTCATCCGGCGCCAGGGCGAGGTTTTGCCGCGCAGCCTGATCACCTCCCAGGTCTGGGACATGAATTTCGACAGCGACACCAACGTGATCGACGTGGCGGTACGCCGCCTGCGCGCCAAGATCGACGCGGGCTTCGAGCCGCGCCTGATCCGGACGGTACGCGGCATGGGCTATGTGCTGGAGGCCGCCCAGGCGCCATGAGGGCCGTCTCTCTAACCACCCGCATCAGCCTGCTGTTCGCCGGGGCGGCTGCCCTGGTGTTGCTGGTCACCGGGCTGTAACTGACGGCCGCCTTCAACGCCATGCTGGCGCGCCTGGAGGAGGCTTTTCGGCGCCTGGCGGAATTCTCCAGCGACATCGCCCACGAACTGCGCACCCCGGTCAGCAACCTCACGACCCAGACCCAGGTGGCCTTGTCCCGGGCCCGCAGCGATGCGGAATACCGGGAGATCCTGCATCCAACCTGGAGGAGTTCGAGGGGCTGGGGCGCATGATCGGCGACATGCTGTTCCTGGACAAGGCAGACAACAATCTGATCGTGCCGCAACGGGAGGAGATCGATCTGGGCCGGGAGGTCTGGCGCATGCTGGAGTTCTACGGGGCCCTGGCGGAAGAGAGGGGTGTCCTCCTGGCGCGCACCGGCGAGGCCCGGATCTCGGGGGATCGGCTGATGCTGCAGCGCGCCCTGTCCAACCTGATCGCCAACGCCCTCCGCCATGCATCCCGGGGAGGCACGGTCTCGGTCGAGTCCACACCGTCAATTACCCGCATCACGGTGTGGCTGCCGGGTCTGCCCGCCCCCGCCGGGTCCTCCTGGCAGCCGGCGCATTAGCGCCTGATGCCTGCTTTCATGAGGGCTGGCCGGGCGGCCGGGCGCTTTCGATCATGGTCCGGAATGCCTCCACATCCCGCTGGGGGCCGATGACCACCAGCACATCGTCATGGTCCAGGTTGTTGTCGATGCCCCGGGTGCTGAAGATGAGGTCCCGCCCGCGTTCCAGGTCCACCACCCCCAGCAGGATCAGGTTCTGGGTCATGTGGCGGCGCAGCTGACTGAGGCGGATGCCGTGCAGCCAGGAACCGGCGGGAATGGTGATCTCGGCGATGTTCAGGTCCTGCAGGCCGAACACGGTCTGCTCCATCAGTTCCACCACCTCCGGACGCTCGATCAGTTCATGGATCCGGGCGCCGCTGATCTCGTAGGGGTCCACTACCTTGTCGGCGCCGGCGGCCAGCAGTTTGGCGGCGGCCTCCGGTGCCTGGCAGACGGCGACGATGCGCAGAGTGGGGTCCAGGGACCGGGCCGATATGGCCAGGAAGACGTTTTCAGAATCCTCCTTGAGCAGGCAGAACACCCCCTCGATGCCGCCGCCTATGCCGATGGACCGTAGGGCCTCGTCGTCGGTGTAGTCGATCCGTTCCGCCATCAACCCTTCTTGCCGAGCCCCGTCCACCAGCGCCGCATCCCGGTCCAGCATGATGAAGGACAGACGGGCCATGGACAGGCGCCAGGCCACCTCGATGGCCAGGGGGCTGCATCCGAACAGGGCGAACTTGGGGCTCATGCCGGCTTCCCGTGTTTCTGCCAGCCGCGGCTGGCCAATTCCCGGAACTGGGACAGACTGGCCTCGTAGCCGATCAGCATGAGGATGTCGCCTTCGCGCAGCAGCAGTTCCGGGTGGGGATTGAAGTAGAAATGGCGGTCGCTCAGGTCGTATCGCAGGTGGCCGGCGGCGGCCGGGGAGGCGTTGGAACGGATGACACCGAACAGCAGCAGGTGGTGCAGGCTGAAATCGATCTCGCCGACGCGCTGCTTTTCCAGCCAGTCGCCGGCATGGACGTTGACCGGTTCCAGGTGCACCCCGGCGGCCCGGGTGACCACGTCGTAGAGGGCGTCGAAGGCCACCGGCCGGCCGATGAACTCGGCGGCCATGCGCGCCACCACCTCGTAGGGCCGCACCACGTGGGTGGCGCCGGCCTGGGTGAGCTTGCGCACCGTCTCGGACTTGTTGGCCCGGGAGATGATCAGGATATGGGGCGAGGTTTGGCGCGCGGTGAGGGTGATATAGACGTTGCTGACGTCGTCGTGGGTCAGGCACAACACGCGGGAGGCTTGGCGGCCCAGTCCCAGGTTGGCCAGCAGGGCGCCGTCGGTGGCGTCCCCGGCCACAGCCAGATAGCCGCGCCGGCGGGCCAGTTCCACCGTGTTGACGTCTTTGTCGACGATGACGAAGGCGTCCCCGGCGGCGGCCAGGCGCTGGGCCACGACCTGGCCGGTCCGGCCGAAGCCGCAGACGATGGTCATGTCCGACAGGCGCTCCACTTCGCCGTAGACCCGGTTGTCATGGAGCTCCCGCATCTTTTCGTGGAAGGCCATGACGATGATGGAGGTGGCGAAGGAGATCACGCCGATGCCGGCGAACACCAGAACCATGGCCACCACCCGGCCTTCCGGGGTGGTGGGCACGATGTCGCCGTAGCCCACGGTGGTCACCGTGATCACCGACCAGTAGAGGGCGTCCATCAGTGTTTTCACCCGGCTGTGTGGGGACTCGGCCTCGAACAGATAGATGGCCACGGTGGCGATCATCACCACCGAGCCGACGAACAGGGACAGGGTGTAGATCTCGAAACGCTTTTCCACCAGGACCTGGCCGAAGGTGTTCAGGCTGCGGGCGTAGCGGAACAGCTTAAGCAGCCGGAACAACAGGAACAGCCGCAGGAAGCGCAGCGGCCGGTAGCTGGGCAGGATGGCCAGCAGGTCGATGATGGCGATCGGTGAAGTCACGTACGCCAGCTTGCGCCGGAAGATGGCCCATACCGGCGGGCCTAGGCGGAAGGGAAGGCCCATCAGTTCGGCCCGCTCCCAATGATCGATGAGGATCTTGTGGCTCTCGTCGTGGAGCCACATGCGCAGCAGGTATTCGCTCACGAATACCGTCACCACAAAGGCCTCGAACAGGTCGGACCAGGGGCCCAGGGTGAAGCGCACCTCGTAGATCAGCAGCAGGACGCTGGTCAGCACCAGCAGGATCATGGCCCCGTCGAACACCGCCCGCCGGTGGGAGCGGGGGTCGGTCAGCAGCTTGTGGAAAAATCCCTTCAGCCGGACATAACGCTCCGAGGCTTGCAGCCGGTAAGCCAGGCGGACCAGCAACTGGGCAAGGGACATGTCAACAAGGGTCGCGCGGAAATACCCGGATTGTACGGGTTATGTACCAAGGCATGGCCCCGTGTCGGCGTAGGAGGGGAGGACTCCAAGGTCGAAGCGCAGGCCATCGGAGGCCGCGCTCCGACTATCGGTGTCGGGCTTGGACGGTCTGATCCGCCGGGATCGAACTCAGCGCAGGACGCGCACCAGGATGGTCAGCGCAGGACCCGAGGGAAGATGAATCAGGTTAATGAACAGATTGCAGCGTTTCACCTGACCATCGTGGCCTACCACCCGGAATGGGGCAGCAATGTGGCAACGGTAGGCGAGCCTCGGATTGATCTGCCCCGAATGCAGCAAGGGCAACCCGGCTAGGTCGGGCAGCAGCACGGAAATGTGATGCCCGGACAATTCATCGGCCCGATAGCCCGACATGCGCAAGGCATGGGCACAACTTTCCTGAATCAGCCCCTGTTGGTCCACCCAGAAGATGCAGGGCTCCTCCAGCGCCTCGGTGTTGTCGCTGGTTTGACTTGTGATTTTGGGGGGGGGCTTCGATTGCATGACTGGTGGGGTGGCCTTGCCACCAGGAAGACGGTAGCTGGCCGTGGTGCTTGAAGTTCTGTGGGCACCTGCGGCACCGCCGGCTTGCGTGCATGTGGCCTGCGATGGCCGCAGCTTAAAAGGGCAGCGATGTAATTCGGTAATGGCGCTTCCAGGGACGCGCCCACGCTGTTGCTTGGCAACCTTCATCAATCTCTCCATCCGCAGCTTTTCGACTATCCATATCGATATTCGGTCGCTTCGTAGTTATAACTGGCAATGATCAATGCCAACCCCCCTCGCCACAATCGGCGCCATCTTTAGCGGGCTAAAGATTAATTTACCAATGGCTTGGGCAGGCCGATAGCATCGGGTGGCACGAAATAACGGTTGGTGGCCATGCATGGCGGCCGGGTTCATTCGGCAGCGGAATCGACTACCCTGGAGATACATGTCTGCCCGCTCCCAACAATGAAACGCCCGCCCCGTCCCCATATCTGCCGGCAAATTCACGTCCCGGATAAGGTCCAGTCCGTCCACGGTCCCACGTTGGAGCACCGGCGGGGGTACGTGCCATGAAAGCCGAACCGGATTGGGGACCGGCACTGCTGCTGGACGACATACGCGGTGAAGCGCGGGATACCCGGCACCTGACAGGCCGCCCGGAACTGGATCAACGGGTCATGAAAGCGATGGGAAAGGTGCCACGCCATGCCTTTGTGCCCGAGGAGTTGGAGTACAGCGCCTATGCCAACCGTCCGCTGCCCATCGGCCACGGGCAAACCATTTCCCAGCCCTTCATCGTCGCCCTGATGACCGACCTGATCCGGCCCGACCCGGACCATGTCGTGCTGGAAGTCGGCACCGGCTCTGGTTACCAGGCCGCCGTCCTGGCGACCCTGGTGCGGCAGGTCTATTCCCTGGAGATCGTCGAACCCCTTGCCGAGCTCGCGCGTCTGCGCCTCAAGCGCCTGGGCTACGACAACGTCCAGGTGCGGGCGGGCAACGGCCATTTAGGCTGGCCGGAACATGCCCCCTACGACGCCATCCTGGTGACTGCGGCCGCGCCCGGGATTCCGCCGGCGCTGGTCGAGCAGTTGAAACCCGGCGGCACCCTGGTCATCCCCGTGGGGGCTCCCTACTTCGGGCAGGATCTGATGGTGATCACGAAGGACGACCAGGGCCGGGTTCACGATAAATGCGTCCTGCCGGTGATATTCGTACCCTTGACCGGGGCACCGGAGGCCTGACCGGCCGAATTGATGGTGTTGCCAGAAGGGGGCCGGATCCCGGCCCAGGCCATCCAAGAATCACTTCTTCTCTGGCGTGGCGTCCGTATCGGCAGGCTGGGTGTTCTCTTCGGCAGGCGCCTTTTTTTGCGCCTTTTCCGCCTTCTTGCGCTTTTTTTCCAATTCCCTCTGGCGTTTCTCGAATTGATAGTTTGGCTTCGGCACGGGGATCCTTTCGCTGATGGTCGTTCCGACGATACCCGATCTGACCCGGTCCCCGCCAGCCGTAACGAAGCGGAGCGGCGATTCAGCCGAGCAGCGAAACCGAGGCTTCGGCCAGGCTGGAAGCGCTGTCCGCCACTCCAGGCCTCGTGTTCCCTGCAATCGTGCCCATCAGGCCAAGCGCCGCGTCCACCACAGACTTGGGTTGGGGGACAACGGCCTGTTCCAGCATCCAGGAAGCTGGCGAAGGGGCATCCGGCCCGGTCAGGCGAACCACCGGGGCGCGCAAGGCATCGAACGCCCGTGTGGACGCCAATGCCGCCAATTCCGCCGCGATGCCGCACAAGCCGCTGGCCTCGCTGACTACGACGAGGCGTCCGGTCTTGCGCACCGAGGCAAGTACAGTTTCCTCGTCCAACGGCTTGAGGGTCCTCAGATCGATCACCTCCGAAGATATACCTTGCGACTCGAGCTGTTGCGCTGCCTCCAGGCAGATCCCGACCGTCTTCGCATAGCCCACCAGGGTCACGTCGCCGCCGATCCGGCGCACCGCGGCCTTGCCGAGCGGCACGACGTGGTCGACAACGTCGGGCACATCACCTTCCTGGTGCAGCAGACCCATATCGGTAAAGAACAGCACTGGGTTGTCGTCGCGGATGGCGGCCTTGAGCAGCCCCTTGAAGTCCGCCGCCTCGGATGGCATGACCACCTTGAGGCCCGGGGCGTGTACGAACATTGCCTCCAGATTGTGGTTGTGCTGGGCGCCGACGCACCAGCCGGTGCCGGTCATGCCCATGGCCACCAAGGGAAATTCGAACTGCCCCCCGGAGAGATAGCGCAGCTTGCCGGCGCTGTTGACCAGCGCATCCATGGCATAGGCCATGAACGGCGCGAACAGCAGGTCGATCACCGGTCGCAGTCCGCTGGCCGCGGCACCCACGGCGGTGCCGGCGATGATCGCTTCGGCCAGGGGCGTGTTGCGGACGCGTGGGGCGCCGAATTCTTCCACCAGGTCGCGGCGCTTGGTCGCCACACCTTCCCCCATCATCATCACGGCCGTATCGCGCTGCATTTCCTCGCGCAGCGCCTGATGCAGGGCTTGTTCCACGGTCATTCGGGTCATTTGTCGGGTTCCTTCCGCCGTTCAGGCATAGACGTGATCGAGCAGGGTGTCGGGCGCGGGCCAGGCACTGGCCTGGGCGAAGACCAGCGCGTCAGTGATGTGTTCGCGGGCACGTTGCTCCATGGCGGCCAGCCCTTCGGCATCGATCAGGCCCTGGGCGAGCAGTCGCTCGCTTTGGACACGGATCGGATCCCGTTGCATCCAGGCCTTCAGTTCGTCCGGGTCCACATAGGCCTGGTCGTCGGGCTCGAAGTGGCCGCGCTGGCGGTAGGTGACCAACTCCAGGAAACTCGGCTTGCCGGTCGCACGGATCCGTGCCACGGCCTGTTCGGCCGCCTCGCGCACCGTCTCCACATCGTTGCCGTCGACGGTCTCGACCGGGAGGCCGTGGCCACGCGCCCATTCGGCGATGGCCCGGTCTGGCATGGTTTCCAGGCGGTGAACGAAGGCCTGCCACTGGTTGTTCTCGCAGACGAACAGGAGGGGCAGTTCCCATTGCACGGCCAGGTTCAGTGCCTCGTGGAAGATGCCCTCGCAGGCCGCGCCGTCGCCAAACAGCACCGCGACAATGCCGCCCGGCTCGCCGTGGCCCATCTTCTGGGCCAGGGCCACGCCGGGCGCCATGGACAGCTCGCCGCCGACGATGGTGGAGGTGAGCACCACCCCCAACTCCTTGGCGGAAATGTGCAGGCTGCCGCTGCGGCCCCCGCAATAGCCGTCGACGCGGCCCAGCACCTCGGCCAGCAGGCGGCGCGGCTCCGCGCCCCGGGCGATCAGGTGGCCGGCGCTACGATGGTTGGTCAGGATCCGGTCGCGCCGGTCCAGGACGTCGACCACGCCCACCGCGCAGGCCTCCTGGCCGACGCTGGTGCAGGTACCCGGCGCGCCGCCGCGCTGTATCTCGATCAGCTGCTGCTCGTAGGTCCGGATCAACATCATGGTTTCAAGGCGCCGCACAGGCGCGGAAACGCTGGACGCTTCGCCCGTCGCGGGGCCGATGCTCGATTGCTTGTTCATGCCACTTTCTCCTCGACAGGTCAGGCTTATCGTTTGGCCATCTTGGGCGGGACCTTGGGCATGAACTCGAAGTACGGGGTGTCTACCGCGACTCCGGGCTCGGCGGCGCGCGGCGCGGGCTTGCCGGCCGGACCGAGGTCGCGGATGAAGCGATATAGGGCGATCAGGTCGCGATCGTTCATGTCGCGCAGATTGAACCAGGGCATGGGTGGACGCATGGGCTGGCGCACCCGCGCGAGCCATTGGGCTTCGGTCATATCCTGGACCAGAAGTCGCAGATTCGCGGGGTAGGCCGTGCCCCACGGCCCCTGGAAGCCCACCGAACTGCCGGTGAGCCACTGATCCACCGGCAGCTTACCGGCCGCCTCGGGGTATCCAGGGGTGTGGCAGTCGTTGCAGCCGCTGGTCCGGGCGAGGTACTTGCCCCGCTCGATGGCGCGGACGTCCTTGGCCGGATTGGCCGCCACGGCGGCCTGAGCCAGTAACGCGAATGAGGACAGGACGGCGAAGCCGAGGTAACGGATGTTCATGGGGTAAGACCTCCTTGCAGAAGTTGACTGGGAACAACTTGTGATGCGGAGGTTAAACCGTGCCGCAATGGGGCGTTGCTAAGTGTTTGCTATGGAATTATTAAAATTTTGATAAAGATCAGCAGGTGGCAAACCGGGCTAACTTTTATCCCGGTTATTGTTGTAGCCACAGATCGCCGTCAACAACATTTCATTAAGAGAAAAAAGCGAGCACCTCGCGGTGCTCGCTTACGTTATAAATTTCTCAATTCCGCCAGGGCATCAGCCCCGCGACGCTAACGATCCGCTCAAGATGCGTAGTTGGTGGCGGCGAAGTCCCAGTTGACCAGATTGTTCAGGAAGGTTTCCACGAACTTGGGACGCAGGTTGCGGTAGTCGATGTAGTAGGCGTGTTCCCATACGTCCACGCATAGCAGGGGCTTGTCGGCGGTGGTCAGGGGGGTGCCGGCGGCGCCCATGTTGACGATGTCCACGGAGCTGTCGGCCTTCTTCACCAGCCAGGTCCAGCCGGAACCGAAGTTGCCCACGGCGCTGGCCTGGAAGGCCTTCTTGAATTCGTCCACGCCGCCCCACTTGGCGTTGATCGCGTCGGCCAGTGCGCCGCTGGGGGCGCCGCCGCCGTTGGGCTTCATGCAGTTCCAGAAGAAGGTGTGGTTGGAGACCTGGGCGGCGTTGTTGTAGATGCCGCCGGCGGGGGCGGTCTTGACGATGTCTTCCAGGGACTTGGCTTCGTATTCGGTGCCCTTGATCAGGTTGTTCAGGTTGGTCACGTAGGCTTGGTGGTGCTTGGCGTAGTGGTACTCGAAGGTTTCCTTGGACATGTGGGGCTGCAGGGCGTCCATGGCGTAGGGAAGGGGGGGCAGTTGGTGTTCCATATGATTTCTCCGTAGGTTTGAGTGATTGCGAGACTGTCTTGCATCTAGACCCCCCGATTTTACGGGGCGGCGAGTGGACGGGCAATGGTTGACTGTTTACGTGGGGTATTTCTGACCTTGGAGTCGGGTTAGCCGGTACAAGTTGCAGGGGTCATCGGACCTCGAATTCCACCTGGTCCAGGATGGCTGCATCGGTTCGCAGGATGAGGGTGTGATGGCCTGGGCTCAAGGGCCATTCGCCGCTGTCCCGGCGGACATTGTCCAGCACCCAGTGGGCATCTGCCGGCATGTCGCGGGCCTGGAAATCCAGGCGTTGACGGTCCGGTGGGATATCCGGGTCCATTGCCAGTATCTCGCCGTCGCCGGGGTGGGTGATCTCGGCGGGGGGATGGGCCAGGTCCCAGGCGGTTTGGGGCGGTTCGGTACCCGCCAGGAACCATTCCCCGCGCAGGGGTTCGCCCGGCGGCTGGAAGAGGCGGTGATGCAGGCCCGGGGGCGGGGCGGGTTCATTGGACGGCAGGCCGGCCTGGAGCCGGTCCATGATCAGCTGCCAGGCCGGGGCGGCACCGGAGATGCCGGAGACGTCGTGCATCGGGGTACCGTCGAAATTGCCGGCCCAGACGCCCACCGTGTAGCGCTCCGAGAAGCCCACGCACCAGTTGTCGCGCATGTCCTTGCTGGTGCCGGTCTTCACCGCCGTCCAATAACGGGTGGCCAGGGGGTTCTCCAGGCCGAAGGTGATGGCCCGGGCCTGCCGGTCGGACAGGATGTCCCCCACCAGCCAGGCCGCTTCCCGACTGTATAGGTGTTGTCCCGGACCGGGATTGGCGTCGGGTTTGAGGCTGAGGGGGGTGAAGCGGCCGCCGTTGGCCAGGGTCCGGTAGGCATTCACCAGTTCCCACAGGCGTACGTCCAGGCTGCCCAGGGCCAGGGAATAGCCGTAGTAGTCCGCCGCTTCGGTGAGGCCGGAAAAGCCCAGCTGGGCAAGGCGGTTGGCGAAGGGCTCCAGGCCCACCAGCTGCAGGGTGTTCACCGCCGGGATATTGAGGGAGCTGGCCAGGGCCGAGCGCATGCTGACCAGGCCCCGATAGGTGTTGTCATAGTCTTGGGGGGTGTATTGGCCGCCGGGGGTGGCGATGTTGAGAGGCGCGTCCATCAGGGGCGAGGCGGCGGTCAGCAGATGCCTGTCCAGGGCCAGGCCGTAGAGGAAAGGTTTCAGGGTGGAGCCGGCCTGGCGCGGGGCCTGGACCCCGTCGCTCTGGGGCGATTCTGAACCGGCGCCGCTCTGGGAGACGTAGGCCAGCACCCGGCCGCTGGCGTTTTCCACCACCAGGGCGGCGGCATCCTGCACGTTGCGGTCCGCCAGGCGCCGCAGCTGCTCGGACAGGGCGCTGTGGACGAAGCGTTGCAGGTCGGCATCCAGGCTGGTGCGAATGATGTTGTCCGGCCCGGTGCCTTTCCCGCCGTTGCCGGCGAGCAGGCGCTGCGCCAGGTGGGGCGCCAGGTTGACGCTGGGCAGGATGGGATAGCGGCCGGTAAGGGTGGCCAGGGTCAGGGCCCTCAGCTTGGCGCAGCCCGGCGCCCCCTTGGTGTGGCTGGCCAGGGCGCAGACCCGACGCGACACGTCCCTGGCCTTGGCGTTGGGGGAGCGGATCAGGGCGGCCAGGATCAGGGCCTCGCCCTCGTCGAGGCCGGCCGGACGCTTGTCGAACAGACCCCGGCTGGCGGCATCGATGCCGGTGAGCTCGCCCCGCAACGGCAGCAGGTTGAAATAGGCCTCCAGGATCTGCGACTTGCTCCAGGTACGCTCCAGTTCCCGGGCCGCCTCCATCTGGCGCAGCTTTTCCGGCACGTCCCGGCGCCTGCCCTGGGCACGGTACCTGGGATCGAGCAGGGCCACCAGCTGCATGGTGATGGTGGAGGCGCCCCGTGGCTTGTCGTTGAGCCAGTTGGTCAGGGCCGCCTTGGCCGCCGCCAGCCAGTCCACCCCCGCGTGTTCGAAGAAACGGTGGTCCTCGGCCCGCAGCACGGCGGCGATCAGGGCCGGGGATATGTCGTGGAGGCCGACCCAGTCGGTGCGGCGGATGCTGGGGTCGCCGCGGATCTCCTGGAGTGGTTCGCCGTGGCGGTCCAGGATGCGGATGTCCGAGGAATGCCAGGCGTCCTTGACCCGGGCGAAGCCGGGGAGGGCGTCGGCGTTCGCGGCGGAAAGGGGGAATGCGAGAACAAGCCCCAGGAGCAGGGCCAGGAACTTCGTGCTAAAGCTGTTTGGCATGCAGTTTCAGGCCCAGAGCCTTGATGATCCTCATCAGCGTTGCAAATTCCGGGTCACCCTCCCCCGACAGGGCCCGGTCCAGGTCCTCCCGGGTCAGCGCGGTCTCGCCAGCCACCCGCACCAGGCCCCGCGCCCGGGCGATGTCGCCCAGGGCGGCGGCGATCAGGGCCAGATCGCCGATGTCCAGACAGGCGTTCAGGTAGTGCGCCATGTCCGCGTCGGACTTCAGGTAGGACACCACGTCCCACTTGTTCAGGCATGTGTTGCTTGGTCTGCTGTCGCCCATCAACGCCTCCGGAGCCGCGCGCCTGCCGGCGCGTCTTCTGGTATGGATTGCCTGGCCGTCAGGCGGGTTTCAGATCTCCCGCAAGCAGGAGCACCACCTCGAAGCTACGTTCCGCCACATAGACACGGTAACCGGGGCCATGATCGATCCTGAGTGCCTTCACCTCGTCTCCAACCACATCGAAATCACCGAAGCTGCCCAGTTCCACATGGCGCAGGCGGGCATTTATGGCCGCCATGGCCCGGGGGTCCCGCAGGCCGGTGAACCAGTTGGAGAAGACGTCGGTTTCGATGAGAAGTTTCATGGGGCAGCGCTATGCCATAGGCCGGTCGTTTCGCAAGTCGTTGCATCACACCGTGGGCCAATCCCCGCCAGATCCGACAGCGAGGCAGCCCCCGCAGCCCGGTCCAGGCGGGTCAAGGCGCCACCTCGAATACCCCGTTCGGCACCTCGCCGAACATCTCCGGCGCGTACATGGCCTCCACTCGTGTTGGGGGCAGTCGGAATTCTCCGTCGCTGTTCAGGCGCACCGTGTATTCCAGGCTGAATCGGCCCCGGGGGACGTACTCGTAATAGGCCCGGTAGCTGTCGAAACGGCGTTCGATCCAGGCGGGCCAGGCGCGGCCGTCATTCACTTCTCCGTGGGTGAGCAGGGTGGAGCCCCGGGCGCTGCCGAGGCGGCTGCCGCCCAGGATCGTGGCGCCCGCGGGGATGGGGTCGTCCACCACCACCCAGCCCATGTCGTCCCGCGCCTCGATGTCGAGCCTGATCCGCAGCACGTCCCCCCGGCTCCATTTGCCCGGGCGCTTCCGCTCGACCGGGCGGATCTCCCGGGTGATGCCGTAGCCCCGTTGCACCGGGCCGGCGGGGGCCACGGCGGCCAGGGTGGTGATGCTGACATAGGGCGCGCCCGGACCTTCGTGCTTCAGGTGCAGGGTGTCCGGTTCTGCCGTCAGGGGCAGGAAGGCGGTGGCGCCCCGGGGGAAATTGTCCCAGTCCACCACCCGGCCTTCCGAGCCCAGCACCGCGTAGCTCTTGCCACCGGGCTTTTCCGTTTCGAACAGGCGGCCGTAGCGTGCCAGGGCCAGGGTGCCCCAGGCGTTGGCGGTGGTGGTGTTCCAGCGGCCGGCCTGCTGGCGGGCCAGGATGCCGGCGACCAGCCCGGGGACGCGCTCCTTCCAGCCCGGCTCCGCCATCACCGCCAGCAGGGCGCGCACGGCGTTGGTATCGGCTGAGGCCATCATCCACCAAATGCCGTCCCGGTCCTCGCCGCTGAAGTTGAGCCGCTGGCCGGTTTCGCTGAAACGGCTTTCCAGGGCGGCCAGGGCATCGGCCAGCAAGGCGTCATGGTTGGCCATGCCGGTGTCGTGTTCAAGCAGGTCTATCCAATCGATCAGCGCCGAGACGGGCCAGAGCCTGGGTTCCGGTTTGACCGTGGCCAGCAGTTCCGGCGTGGCCTTGCCGCTTCGGGCCAGGGCGGCAAGGGCGGCGACGCGCTGGACCAGGTCGCCGTTCACGCCCTGCCAGGCGAAATGCGGCAGGGCAAGGTGGCCGGCCACGTAGTCCGCCAGGGCACGTTCCATGCGCACCTTGAGGTCCGGCGGCAGGGGCCAGCCGGCCTCGTCGGCGATGGCCAGCAGGTAGGCGGTCAGGGCCACGCTGCCCGAGCCGGCGCCCGGGAAGAAGTTGGCCAGGCCGTTGTCCGCGATATAGGTCGGCAGCAGCGGCAGCAATTGGTCCCAGGCGGCGCGGTCGGTCAGGGCGACGGTCTTGGAAACCTGCTGTTCCAGGCAGGCGTAGGGGTAGTGGCGCATGTAGTCGCGCAGGCCGGTCTGGCCGTCCACCAGGCTGGCGCTGAAGGTTGCGCGCAATTCCGCTTTGCCGGCCGGGGTGCCCTCGGGTGCCGCCACGGGCAGGTGAAGACTCTGCTCCAGGCGTTGCAGGCTGGCGGATTGCACCCGCATGGGGATGGCCGGCTCCACCGCCTGCTTCACGCTGAGCCGGTCGCCGGCCTTGCCGCCAACCTCCCGGGCGGCGACGGTCCAATCGAGACGTTTGATGCCATCGGGTACCGTCGCCGGCCAGGCGATCTCGCGGCTTTCTCCCGGGGCCAGGTCCAGGCGCTTGCCGGCCAGTTCCTTTAGGAGGGGATTGGTGGCCGTCACCTCCAGGCTCATGGCGCGGGTGCTGCCGTTGCGCACCGTGAAATAGGCCGGGAAGCGGTCTCCTTCCCGCACCAGGGGCGACAGGCCGGAGATGATCTGGAGATCCTGGGTGCTGCGTATCGCGGTCTGGCCGGTGCCGAAGCGGTTTTCCGAGGCGGCGACGGCCACAACCCGGAAGGCGGTGAGGCTGTCGTTGAGGGGGATTTCCGCCTGCGCCTCGCCCCTGGCGTCGAGGGGGATCTCGGCCTGCCAGAACAGCAGGGTGTCGAACAGCTCCCGGGTGGGCAGCTTGCCGCCGCCGCCGCCCGCGGGCAGGGCCTTCTTGCCGAAGTGGCGCTTGCCGGTGACCTGCATCTGGGCGGTGAAGGTGCGCATGCCGTAGCCGCGCCGGGCGGTCATGGCTTCCAGCAGGTCCCAGCTGCGGTTGGGGGCCAGCTCCAGCAGGCCCTCGTCCACGGCGGCCAGGATCACCCGGGTGCCGGCGGGGGGCGGCGTGCCCTCGGGGGTCAGCACTTTCACCTTCACCTGGGCCTTTTCCCGTACCTGGTAGCTGGTCCGGTTGGTCTTGACCACCACGTCCAGGGTGTGGACCCGGTTGCCCACCTTGATCTCGGCGATGCCCAGCTTGAAGGCGGGCCGGCCCAGGTCCACCAGGGCGGTGGGCTTCACGGCGTCGTCCCGGCCCCGCACCGCCAGTGCGGAGACGAACACGTTGGGGGCCCAGTTGGGCTTGATGGGCAGTTCGATCACCGGGGCCTTGCCGGAGAGTTCCACGATCCGGGCGTCCATCACCCCTTCCCGCTCCACGGTCACCAGGACGGTGGCGGCCCGGAATGGCATGCGTACCTGGAAGCGGGCGGTCTCGCCCGGTTCGTAAGCCTTCTTCTCGGGGATCAGGTCCATGCGGTCGTGGTTTTCCTGACGGAACCACCAGTCGTCCCGGCCCGCCACCCAGAAGCTGTGGGTGGTCTTCGCCACCCGGCCGTCGATGTCCCGGGCGGTGGCGTTGACGATGACCTCGCCGCCCTGGTCGATGCTTGGGTGGCAGGCGAGGGCACCCTTGGCGTCGGTGCGGCCTTTGCAGTCGACCGTCAGGGGGATGTCCCGGGTTTCATGGTGGTAGCCGTAAAAGCCTCCGGTCAGCCGGACCCGGTAGCTCAGGGTCTGGCGCAGGGTGAACGAGGTCTCCACCGGTACCCCGGCGGCCGGGCTGCCATCCAGGTTGACGCTCTGGAAGCGCAGGGTGCTGCTCTGGCCGGCCCGGGTCCAGCCTTCCCGGCTGATCCCCAGCAAGACCTTGGCCGGCCACCAGGGGGTGAGGCGGCTGACGGTCTGGATCTCGCCGCTGGGGTCCGGATATTCCAGCTCCACCCGCAGGTTGTGGGGCATGGTACGGACCGGCAGGCCGGCGATGCGGGACCGGCCGGTGCCTGCGGCATTGAGGGTGAGATCGACGCCGGGAAGTTCCACCGCCTCGCCTTCCTCCATGGTCCCGCCCAGATCGCGGCGCTCGGCGAAGGCGAATGCCGGGTAGTCGTCGAAGTGCACATTGAAGCGGGGCTCCAGCCGGGCCCGCAGCTTGACCGGCAGGTTCCTGGCGCCGCCACCGTTCGTGTAGCCCACCGCCAGGTCGAAGTCGGCGTGATCGGTGGCCACCAGGTTGCCCTGGGTCGGATCCAGGCTGGCCTTCATCAGGGGCACCCGAAAATCCCCGACACTGAAGCGGCCGCTGTCCAGCCCGGACAGGTTCTCCAATTGGGCCGGGTCGGTATCCGGGCGGATCTCCTTGTCCAGCAGGCGCAGGACATAATCGCCCCGCTTCGCGCCCAAAGGCACCTTCCAGACGGATTCGGACCCGCCGTTGCTCCAGGCCAGGGGCAGGAACCAGCGCTGGCGGCTGTCTGAATGTTCGATCATCAGGGTGCGGGGCGGATTCCTGGCGTAGGCCAGGCCGCCGGCGCGCTTGTCGCGCAGGAGATGATCCATGTGCACGGTGTCGCCCGGACGGAACAGGACCCGATCCAGCACGGTGTGGGCGATGCGGTCGTCGCTGTTCCATTCCTCGGGCAGGCCGAAGCGCCAGGTCTCGATGCCTTCGTCCCAGTCGGAACGGGCGAAGCTCAGGTCGTCGCCCTGGCGCGCGCTCACGTAGAGCGGACAGTTGTAGTCGTAGCCGGTGCGGGGGTCCGGCAAGCCCCGGGGCAGGAAGGCCATGCCGTTGCGGTCGGTCACGCTTTGGGCCAGGAGTTTGCCGTGGCAGTCCCGGGCCGCCACCCGGGCGCCGGCCACCGGCTTGCCGGCGTCCAGGCTGGTCACCCAGGCCAGGGAACTGTCGGCGCCCCATTTGAAGTGGACGCCGAGATTGGTGACCAGGGCGCTGGCGCGCACATACATGGGCTGCCCGTCGCCCAGTTGGCTCTCGCCGAGACGCCGGCTTTCCGCTTCCACCACGTAGAAGCCGGGCTGCTCCAGGGGCAGGCCCACCACTTCGAATGCCCGCGGGCCGTTGGGCTTGGGCAGGGCGCGTTCCTCCACCTTTTCGCCGGCAAGCAGGGATGACCGGCGCGGGTCGGGCGGGGGATTGCCGGGGGGATTCTCGAATTGCTTCAGGCGTGCCTGCCAATCCAGGATGGCTGCGTCATCCGTAAGCCTGAGCCAGCGCACCTTGGCGGCGGTGCCCTTTCCGGCAGCGGGTTCCAGATTGCGCAGGGTGATGGGCAACAGGCCGCCGGCATTGCGTTCGACGATCCCGAAGTCTCCTGAGAACTTGACCAAGGGCGGGTAGTCGCCCACCTGGACGGAAAGCGGAAAGCGGTCGATGTTGACCAGGGGACGGCCCTTGTCGTCCTTGATGTCCCGGGGCAGATCGAGACTGAGCGCGGCTCCGGCAGGGAACGGGCCGGGAAAGAGCACGCTTTGGTCGCTGGGATCGGGTGGCTCTGCCTTCTTCTGACGGTAGCCCTTGCCCTTGGCGTCCTTAAGGGTGAGCCGATCCAGCAGGGAGCGATCCACCGGCGCGGTGAACTCCACGTGCATCGGCGCCAGCGGCATGCAGCCCGCCCTGGCGTTTTCCCGCAAGCAACGCAACTGGGCGGAGAAGTGGTCGCGCACCTGGAACTGCAGGCGCTGTTCACCGGGATTGACCTGGCCGTCGGCCGTCGCGACGCCCTTGCCCCAGACCAGGGCCATCTTGGCCTGGGCGGGCAGGGTGCGCTGGCACTGGAGGAGTTCCAACGCGGCGTCGTCGCCGGCCTCGCCTGCTTCATTCAGCCGGGAAGAGAGTGCGTTCAGCAGCCGGGTCCGCTCCTCATCCGCCACCCGTTTCACCGCCACCTGTTCCTGGATGCCCTGGATCTCGCAATGCACCCAGGCCAGCACGCTCTCCGGCGTGGCCCGGCCGTTGAGCACCAGGACGAAGACCTGGTCCTCGTCGATGGTTGCGCCCGCGCCCGGCAGGCTGTTGACCACGCGGGGGCCGGCGATGGAGAAGCTGTACTCCCGGTTCGCCTCGATCGCCTCGCCGGCCAGGGAGGTCAGGCCGGCTCGGGTGGTGAACCGGCAGACGTCACCGGCTTGGAGTTTGCCTCGCGGGGAATAGACCCATGTCCGGTTATCGCTCCAGTAGCCCTCGCCGGGTTTGCTGCAGCGGATGTCGAAAGGGGCCTGGGCGTCGCTGCGGCCTTGGGGCACCATGGCCGAGGAAAAGCGGGCCTGGACCTGATCGACCCGGAGTTGCTGGCCTTGCGGCGAGAATCGCTCCACGTCGGCCTGGGCCAGTGTGGCGAAGAGCCAGGCAAGGATAAGTAAGGCGTGGCGTGCCATGAAAAATTGTTCCCTCGTTGTCTCAAGGCCATTCTGGCACGGGCGCCGAAAATAATACTTGACCTAAACACTCAAGTTTAGATATTGTTACGCCATGATGGTGGTAAGGCCATTAGCGTTTTATCGATGATTTTATTAATTGTGGAAGGAAGAACATGGAACTGGAAATCAATGGAAGAACAGTGGAGACCGATCCGGAAGGTTATCTGGCCAACCTGTCCGACTGGGACGAGGACGTGGCCGAATTCCTCGCGTCGCAGGACAAGCTGACCCTGGATGACAACCACTGGAAGATCATCCGCTACATGCGCGATTACTTTAACGAGTACGGCACCGCGCCCAACCTGCGCATCCTGCAGAAGGGCCTGAAGGAAGAATTCGGCAGCGAATGGGGCGACAAGAAATTCCTGTTCGAACTGTTCCCCTACGGTCCCGCCAAGCAGGCCGGCCGCTACGCGGGCACGCCCAAGCCAACCGGTTGCGTTTGAACTATCGCGCAAGTTGTTTGTCTCCCATAAACTTGCCCCTACATTGGGCAAGTTTTTTATTTGGAGAAACGATGAAGCGCATTTTTCTGGTAATCCTGTTCGCCTTGGCCAGCCAGACGGCCAATGCCTTTCCTTCCTATGCCATGGGCGGTTTCAGGGGCGCGAACCTGATGACTTCGGACGAAATCAAGGCCCATATCGGCCGTCTCCTGTCCATGCAGAAATTCGACGAGTGCGAGTCCTACATGGATGCCCATGAGGTGGAACTCCAGAAACGCGCGGTGGCCCAGCATGTCACCCTGCCCGCGAAGAATGGCGATCCCTGCAAGGTGATGCGATTTTTCGGACGGGTGCATTAAAAACCCGCCTGAGGGCGGGTTTTTTGTCAGGTTCAGTTGATCAGTGCACCGTACCGAAGGATAGGTCCTTGTTACCCTGGGGCGTGGGCAGGCCGGCCAAGCGGTAGCCTTGCGTCACCGGGCCGCGCGGGAACAATTGGTAGAGATATCTGCGGCCTCCCTGGTCCCGGTAGGTTTCCTCCATGGCCTTCAACATGAGCCGGGCATTGGGCGCCGGGCCGCATTCCGCGAAGTGGTCGCGCAGGTAGCAAATGACGTCCATGTGGCTGTCGGTCAGTTCAATGCCTTCGCTGTGCGCCAGTTTGCGAGCCGAGTCTTCGCTCCAGGGGTCCAGGTCGTTGAGATAGGCCTCCGCCTCGCATGGCGCCATGTTCTCGGCCATCACCAATTTGTTGATATCTTGCATTTCCTTGCTCCTCTTCAGGTTGAAACAGGCTTGGACAGGCCTGGTTTCTCTCTAGCACCGCCACGGTGAAATGCAATAACCGATTGATTATCAATACAAAGAACTCTTTTTATGCGATTTCCCGCAGGACCCGGAAGCCCAGGTTGACGTCCAGTTCGTCCCACATCCGCGGCTTTCGGACGGCCGCCTTCACCAGGTGGTCGGCCCAGACGAACCCGCTGTCCCGGGCGAAGAGATCGAATCCTTCCGCCGTGACGCAATACTGGCAATACTGTCTTAAGGCAAAGGGGTGATCGATGACGAGTGGTGCCGCGGCAGGTCGCCGAAGCCGCGCTCCTCGCCGCAGGTCCCCATATCGAACACGCTGGCGGGAATCATGGCCAGTTCGGGTCCATCCAGACCATTATCGAGGGGGTCGCGGAAGTTGGGCGACAGCAACCCGATGGCTCGGGCAGCATCCATCTGGGCCGCGCGCAAACGGGCCGGCGTAAGGTTATGTACGAGGGGGTGGGGCATGGTGTGGAGCAGGGAGATGCGAGAGAAAACCGCGCGGTTGCGTGGACACGGCCCGTGTCATCGGGACGGATCGGCCCGCCAGTGCCCGGATTTGCCGCCGAGTTTCTCCAGCAGGCGGATGGCTTCGATCCGCATACCCCGGTCCACCGCCTTGCACATGTCGTAGATGGTCAGCAGGGCGACGCTGGCGGCGGTGAGGGCCTCCATCTCCACGCCGGTGCGCCCCACCGTCTCGGCCTGGGTGGTGCAGACAATGGCGGATTCGTTGTCATCCAACTGGAAATCGACGCTGACCTTCGTAAGGGGAATGGGGTGGCAGAGGGGAATCAACTCGGACGTCCGCTTGGATGCCATGATCCCGGCCAGCCGGGCCACGCCCAGCACGTCGCCCTTCTTGGCGCCGCCGTCGCGGATCATGGCGAAGGTTTCCGCCTGCATGACGATGCGGCCCGCGGCGATCGCCACGCGATGGGTCTCGGTTTTTTCGCCGACGCCGACCATGACCGCGCGGCCTTGTTCGTCAAAATGGGTAAATTCGCGCATGGGTTCGGGGAACCGTAAGAGAGGCCGGATATCATAGCGCCATGAAAAAAATGCGCATCATCGCCGCGTCCCTGGTCATCGCCTATCCGGCCCATGCCATCGACCTGCCGGACCTGGGAGACGTGTCCCGGGCGGCGCTGTCCGAGTCGCAAGAGGATCAGGTCGGGCGCGAGGCCATGCATCAGATTCGGGACAGCAAGGAATATCTGGATGACCCCGTCACCGTGGAATATCTGAATGGACTGGGTGAGCAGCTGGCGGGGGTATCTCCCGACCCCGGCCGCCATTTTGATTTTTTTGTGATCCGCGATCCGACCATCAATGCGTTCGCGCTGCCAGGCGGCTATATCGGGGTACACACCGGCTTGTTCGATGCGGTGCGCAACGAATCCGAACTGGCCGGAGTGCTTTCCCACGAGATCGGCCACGTGGTCCAGAAACACATCGCCCGCATGGTGGATGCGCAAAAGAACACGGGCCTCTTGACCATGCTGGCGCTGGCCGTGGCCATCCTGGCGGCCCGGTCCAACAGCCAGGTGTCCCAGGCGGCCATCGTCGGCTCCCAGGCCTTGAGCGTGCAAAACCAGCTAAATTTCACCCGGGAAAACGAACGGGAAGCGGACCGGGTCGGGCTGCAGATCCTCAGCGCCTCCGGCTTTTCGCCCCAGGCCATGGCCAGCTTCTTCGAACGTCTGCAAACCCAGAGCCGGGTCTACGAAAACAACGCGCCGGCTTACCTGCGCACCCACCCGCTGACCTACGAGCGTATCGCGGACATGCAGAATCGGCTGGGCGAGATGCCTTATCGGCAGCATGCGGACAGCCTGGAATTCACCTTCGTGAAAGCGAGGATCGAGGCCTCCGAGGGCAATGCCATCGACACCCTGCGCAAGTTCGAGATCGAGGCGAAGAACAGCCCGGGGCCGGGGACCTGGTACGGATTGGCCCAGGCGGCCCTGCGGGTGAATGATCCTGTGCGAGCCCGGGAGGCATTCAAGAATCTGGAATCAATGGGCAAGGGGGATTCGCCTTTGGCGATCATCCTCGATGCGGACATCCTCCAGGCGGAGAAACGGCCGGAGCAGGCGATCGCATTGCTGGGCAAGGCATTGAAGCGTCAAAGCGCTTATCGTCCCCTGGTCTACCAATATGCCCAAACGCTGTTGCGCGCCAACCGGGCCAAGGAAGCACTGGCCTTTCTCGTTGAACAGCAGCGCACCTGGCAAGGGGACGCACGCTTGCGCAGCCTCGAGGCCGAGGCCTATCAGGCCCTTGCGAAACCCACCAACGCACATCTGGCCCAGGCGGAGGCCTACGCCTTGCTCGATCGCACCGAAGCCGCCATCGAGCAGCTGCAACTGGCCCAGAAGAGCGGCAACGCGGACTTTTATACCCTGTCCATCATCGATGCCCGCCTACGCCAGCTCAAGGAAAAGCGCGAGTCGGAAAAGGTTGCGGAGAAGGCCAAATAGACTGGTAGTAAAGTACCGTACAAAAGTTATATCCATACCTTGTGCCATGGCGCTTCAAGCGCCTATCCTTCGGCAGTCCCATGGGATGCCTGTCCGGCGATTCCGGATTGGCTAACAGCTAATTCTGATAGAGGAAGGAGACGTCATGCGGAAACGCGCTGCCGTTATTTCCGGGGTGCTTGCTGCCCTGATAGCCACTACCGCCTTCGCGCAGGAAGCCAAGAAGGAAGAGACGGGCAAGGATATCGCCTACAACAACAAGAAAGGCAACTGCCTGGCCTGCCACAGCATGCCGACTCAAGCCGATGCCCAGCAGCCGGGCAACAGCGGGCCTCCCCTGATCGCCATGCAGGCCCGATTCCCCGACAAGAGCGTGCTGCGCGCCAAGATCTGGGATGCCACGGCCAGCAATCCCAGCACCTTCATGCCCCCGTTCGGCAAGCACAAACTCCTGACCGAGCAGGAAATCGACAAGGTGCTCGATTTCGTCTACGGCCTTTGATCGACTGAATCCGACTTAATCCCGACAAGGAGAACAATTCAAATGAACAACATTCGTAGAAGTGTGCTGAAAGGTGCAGGGGCGGCCGGGGCCGTGAGCGTGGCGGTGGCGGCGGGGCTGCTGACGCCGACATCGGCCTTTGCGGCCTGGAACAAGGCCGGCTTTGAAGCCCGGGACGTGGCCGGTGCGCTGGCGGGCGTGGGTGGATCTGCTGCGGTAGCGAGCGGCGACATCACGGTGAAGGCCCCCGACATTGCCGAGAACGGCGCGGTGGTGCCCGTGGAGATCACCTCCAACATCCCTGGCACGGACCACATCATCATCCTGGGCGAGAAGAACGTGCAGCCGCTGATCGCCGACTTCGAGCTGTCGAACGGCGCGGAAGGCTTCATCTCCACGCGGATCAAGATGGCCAGCACGGCGAACGTGACGGCGATCGTGAAAGCCGGGGGCAAGGTCTACAAGGCCTCGAAGGAAGTGAAGGTCACCATCGGCGGCTGCGGCGGCTGAGCGAAGCCCGAGCCCCGAAAGCAACCCGACAAGACAGACAGGAGAAGCAAGATGGCAGAACCGATGAAGATCCGCGCCTCGATGAGCGGAGACGTAGCCGAAGTGAAGTGCCTGATGAACCACCCGATGGACACGGGCTTTGTGAAGAGCTCGAAGACGGGTCAGCTGATCCCGGCGCACCACATCACCAACGTGGTGGCGACGGTGGGCGGGAAGACGGTGCTGGACGCGCAGTGGGGCGGCGGCATCTCGAAGAACCCGTACCTGGCGTTCAAGGTGAAGGGTGCCAAGGCCGGGGACAAGGTGACGATCGCCTGGGAAGACAACACCGGCGACAAGAACTCCGCCGAAGCCACCATCGGCTGAGTCACGCATAACGATGGGCCGGGGGACGATCCCGGTCCCCTTGCAAGCTAGTTCCAGGAGGACGGCATGAAGAAAGTATTACTCGCATTGCTCGGTCTGGGGATTCTGATGGGCGCCGTGTCGGTACAGGCGGGCCCGGAGGAAGACCGCCAGAAGGTTGTCAACTACTTCAAGGAAAAGTATCCCGACGTCAAGTTCGAGGATTACATCTACGGCGCGCTGGCGTTCGACCCGGACTCCATGGCCCAGTACAACTCCATCATGGAGTTCCCCCCCTTCGTCGCCGTCATCGACCAGGGTAAGAAGATGTGGAATACGCCGTTCAAGAACGGCAAGACTTATGCCGACTGCCTGCCCAATGGCGGCAAGATGATCGCCGGCGACTATCCCATGTTCGACGAGGCCAAGGGCAAGGTCATCACCCTGGAAGACGTCATCAACGACTGCCGCGTGGCCAATGGCGAGGAAGCGTACAAGTATGGCGATTCCAAGACCTTCGCCGTGCTCGAAGCCTACATGCGCACTCTGTCCGACGGCATGAAGATGAATATCAAGGTGGACGGCCCGGCGGCGTTGAAGGCCTACGAGGACGGCAAGAAGACCTATTACGCCCGCGCCGGCCAGCTCAACTTCTCCTGCGCCAACTGCCACGTCTACAACGCCGGCAACCGCCTGCGCTCCGAGCTCCTGTCTCCCGGCCTCGGCCAGGCCACCCACTGGCCGGTGTTCCGGATGAAGGACGGCGGCGACCTGCCCATCACCCTGCAGGACCGCTATAAGGGTTGCTTCAAGACCGTGCGCCATGTGCCGGACGAGCCGGGCAGCACGCGCTTCAACAACCTCGAGTACTTCCACGCCTACATGAACAACGGGCTGGAGATGAAGGCCTCCGTCATCCGCAAGTAAGACTCGCGGTACAGCAGGACCTCAAGAGATCCGGGCCAAGTGCCCGGATTTTCCATTCTGCGCCGGGTAAACCCGCGATTTACCTAGGGTTTGTGGGCCATAGTTACCATTTACCCGGCCGCCCATGCGGCCAAGAATGCGGCCTCGCACATTGCCAACCACAGGAGCACGAATCCATGTCCATGAATCGCCGAGAATTTCTCCAGGTACTGGCGGCCGCCAGCGTGGCGGGCTTCGCCCTGGACAGCCGCCAGGCCCTGGCCGGCAACGTGCCCGCCGGCTACTACGACATCCCCGTGTTCGGCAACGTCTCGCTGATGCACATGACCGACTGCCACGCCCAGCTGAAGCCCATCTACTTCCGGGAACCCAACGTCAACCTGGGCGTGGGCGCCGCGCTCGGCAAGGTCCCCCACCTGGTGGGCGAGCACCTGCTCAAGGCCTACCACATCCAGCCCGGCACCATCGATGCCCACGCCTTCACCTACCTCGACTTCAGCGAAGCGGCCCGCACCTACGGCAAGGTCGGCGGCTTCGCCCACCTCAAGACCCTGGTGGACAAGGTGCGCGCCTCCCGGCCCGGCTCCCTGCTGCTCGACGGCGGCGACACCTGGCAGGGCTCCGCCACCGCCCTGTGGACCAACGCCCAGGACATGGTGGACGCCAGCATCGCCCTGGGCGTCAACGTCATGACCCCCCACTGGGAGATGACCTACGGCGCCGACCGGGTCCAGGAGATCGTCAACGGCGACTTCAAGAAGGCCGGCGTCGACTTCGTCGCCCAGAACGTCGTCACCAACGACTTCGGCGACCAGGTGTTCAAGCCTTACGTCATGAAGCACATCAACGGCGTCCAGGTCGCCATCATCGGCCAGGCCTTCCCCTACACCCCCATCGCCAACCCGCGCTACATGGTGCCCGACTGGAGCTTCGGGATCCGCGACGACAACATGCAGAAATGGGTCGACGACGCCCGCGCCAAGGGCGCCAAGGTGGTGGTGGTGCTGTCCCACAACGGCATGGACGTGGACCTCAAGATGGCCAGCCGGGTCACCGGCATCGACGCCATCTTCGGCGGCCACACCCACGACGGCGTGCCCCAGCCGGTGCAGGTCAGGAACGCCAAGGGCATGACCCTGGTCACCAATGCCGGCTCCAACGGCAAGTTCCTGGGGGTCATGGACTTCGACGTCCGGGACGGCCGGATCAAGGGCTGGAAGTACCGCCTGATGCCGGTGTTCTCCAACCTGCTGCCGGCCGACAAGCAGATGGACGCCCTGATCACCAAGATCCGCGCCCCGTTCGAGTCCAAGCTCAACGAGAAGCTGGCGGTGACCGAGGACCTGCTCTACCGGCGCGGCAACTTCAACGGCACCTACGACCAGATGATCTGCGACGCCCTGATGAAGGTGAAGGGGGCCGACGCCGCCTTCTCGCCGGGCTTCCGCTGGGGCACCAGCCTGTTGCCGGGGGACGAGATCACCATGGAGAAGCTGATGGACCAGGTGGCGATCACCTACAACGCCACCACCCTGAACACCATGACGGGGGAGACCATCAAGACCATCATGGAGGATGTCTGCGACAACCTGTTCAACGCCGACCCTTATTACCAGCAGGGTGGGGACATGGTGCGGGTGGGGGGCATCCGGTACTCGGTGACCCCCAACAACGGCATCGGCAAGCGGATCGGCGACATGACCCTGAACGGCAAGGCGGTGGACCCCGCCAGAAAGTACAAGGTCGCCGGCTGGGCGCCGGTGGGCGAGGGCGTCAAGGGCGCGCCGATCTGGGAGGTGGTGGCCGAGTACCTGCGCGACGTGAAGGTGGTCAGGCAGGTCAAGCTCAACCAGCCCAAGGTCATCGGCATGGGTAGCAACCCGGGGATGGTGCTGTAAGGCAGTTCGTCCTTCGGAAATGACCCTGGTTGCGGGCCCGCGAAAGCGGGCTCGTCTCATTTCAGCGGGCGTTTCCGGTGGGCCTATGCTGCCATCTCCTTCCCGCCAGCCAGATCCACCAGGGCCTGCGTCGCCGGCAGCAGTTCAGGACCTTTACGGCTTGGTCGCGCAAGACATCGAGATCGTGGGTACCTTGGCCAAAGGCCGCCCGCTCCAGTTCGACGACGAGTTGCTTCAGTCCTGGGCATCGGCCTTGCGCAGTCAGGTGTTTCGCCCAGATGCCCAGCGTGGCAGGGAAGGTAGGATGAGTGTCGGGGGAAAAGAGACGCACATTGCGCAGCAAGTCCGCAAGGGAATCCGAACCGGCAATCGCGGCCAGCCGGCGCCGCCGGGCGCTCATCAGGACAGCTTGTCGCGCCACGGCCGTAAGGGCCGCCGCGCCCAGCGCGATACCCAGCAATCCGGCCAGCCAGCGCAGCGCCGTCTCCCGCGCGGGATCGACCACTTTCACCGTACCCCCAGGGAGATTTGCATATTCCAGGCGGCCGCTGGTCGGGTCGAACCAGGGCAGGGTGAGGTCCGGCAATACCAGCGGACCTCTGGCGCGGGGCAGGGGGTAGAGCGTGATGGCCAGATGTGTTTGGGGCGAGAGGGGATCGCCGGGCAGGTTTTCCACCGTCGGCGCGTAGGCGCCCGCCGGTGACGGGCCATGGATTTGCGGGGCCAGGAGCGCCTTGACGCCATCCACGCTCAAGCCGCCGGTGAGGCGGAAACGCCAGGCCAGGGGGCGATCCACCGGCCAGGTGGCGGGAAGCGGCTCCGAATCGACCCGGGGCGCGCCGATAGGCACCGGCAAGGGCAGCCAGTCGGGTACCGGCTTCACGGATAGATGGGCCGCCGGAGCAGGATAGCGCAACTGGCGGCCGAATTTGCCCGCTTCCAGCATGGGCAGGGTCAGCGTCACGTCGCCTGCACGGGTCGGGATGAATGCCCAATGCCAGCGATGGGCGGTGCAGCGGAAGCCGCCTTGCTCCGATTCCCGCTGCTCTTCTCCCAGTGGACGTATCCGCAGGCTGGCGCTGCCCGGCAACACGGGCCGCCGCCATTGCAGGCTGCCGTCATCGCAGGCCTCCAGGGTGAAGCGGGTGGGCTGGCGCAGGTAGGGGCTGGCCGGATCGGCTTCCACCCGGAACCAGACTTGAGGTGTCTCGGCGGAGGCCGCAGTCACGGTGACCTGGCCGGGACGGCTATGGATCTTGCCAAGGTTCAGGGCGGGCAGTTTCAAGCGGCCGGTATGCAGGGGATAGAGCGTGACCTGCAGGGTCTCCCGCTCGCCCGAGCGGTTGAGGGTGGAACCCTGGATATGGAAATCCCGTACCAGGGGCGCGAGATCGATCCCGTCCAGGCCTTCGCCGGTCAGGGTCAGGGTCAAAGCCTCGCCCAGGGCCAGTCGGGACGGCTCCAGGCGGGCGCCCGTGGCCCACGCCGGTGCGGCGGCCAGCAGCAGGCCGGCCAGGAGCGGGATGTCAAGCGGCCTCACCATGGCGCCACGTTCCCGCCGTCCGACGGCGTGGGGCTTTGATCCTGGTGCATCATGGCCTTGAGCATCTGCCTGGGCCGATCCCCCAGCAATTCCAGCTTCTTCAAGCCGGATCGCAGCCGGCCATCATCCGCGCCCACGCCGCTGCCGCCGGACCGGGTGCCCCGCAGGCTTGCCCCGTTGGCCTTGCCGCTGTCCGCCATGACGCCGGCGGGTTGATCCTCGAAGCCTTGATCGGTGGTGGGGGCGTCCCAGTCCAGGTTCACCTCTCCCTCGGCGATGGACCCGCGTCTGCCGCGCAGGTCGCTCTTGAACGGCGTGGCACCACCGCCATGCCGTGCCAGGGTGATGCGGGTTTGCGCCAGGTTGGCCAGGGCATGGGCGTCCCGTGGCCGGTCCAGCAATACCGCCTGGAAGGCCTCGGCGGCGCCGCGCCATCGGCCCAGGCCGTAGAGGGCATTGCCCAAGTTGTAGAGGGCGTCGGCGCGCTGCCGCGGTGTGCGGGCCAGGAGCAGGGCGGTGCTGAACTGGTTGGCGGCGGCACGGTAGTCGTTGAGGCGCCAGGCCGCCGCGCCGGCGCCGAAATGCCCGGCGTAGCCCCCTTGCCGCAGGTAGAGGGTTTGCGCCTCGGCGTAATGGCCGGCCTGGTAGGCCAGGGCGGGGGAGGCGAACGGCTCCGCCCGGGCATCCGTGACGGGGGCGAGCAGGGCCAGCACCAGCAGGGCGGGGGCGGCCGCGGGCCATTCGCAGAACAGGAACAGGGCCAGGGCCGGAGCCAGAAACCAGGGAAACAGCTCCCGCCATGCCCGGGCCCGGTCGGGGGTGGGGGTGTCGCCGGGCACCAGGGCCAGGCCGTGATCGTAGAGGTCGCTCCAGTCGCCGTCCCCGTCCCTGGCCAGGGCGAAGCGTCCGCCGGTGCGTCGCGCCAGGTCCTGGTAGGGACCGGGTTCCATGCGGCTGAGTACCTGGACGCCATCCCGCTCCGCAAAGCCCCCCTCCGGCAGGGGGATGGGGACGCCACCCGGGCCGCCGACCCCCAGTATGAAGAGGGGGATGCCCTGCTTGCGAAGAAGTGCTCCCGCCGTATCCAGCGCCGCCGCGCCGGGGCCGGAAAGACTGTCCGCTTCGGCATCCGTGACCAGGAGCACGGCCCCGGAGTGGCCCACCTCGGCCAGGCGACGGGCCGCCAGATACAGCCCTGATGCAGGCCGGGTGCCGGGCAACTCGATCAGGGCCGGATCGGCGTTGTCCAAGGCGCGCCGCACCAGGGCGATATCGTCGCTGGGGGGGAGCAGGACCCCGGCCTGGCCGGCGAAGACGATGAGGCCCACCCGTTCCCCCCGCAGCCGTCCAAGCAGATCGGCGAGTTCCAGCCTGGCCCGTTCCAGGCGGGTCGGCGCGATATCGGTCGCGGCCATGGAGGCGGAGACGTCGAGCACCACGTAGAGGGTCATGGCGTGGCGCGGCGCGCTCTCCAGACTCGGGTCCAGATTGATGGGGAGGCGGGGGCCGGCGGCGGCGAGCGCCAGGAGCAGCCAGGCTAGTCCGTTGGCCGCCTTGCGCAGACGGCTGTCCCGCGTCCGGGGCGCGGCCGAGGCCGCCCAGGGCAGCAGGTGGGGGTCGGCGTAGCGCTCCAGGCGCCGGTGGCGGCGCCGGGCCAGCCACCAGAACAGGACGGGCTGCAGGGCCAGCAGGCCCCACCAGGGGGCGCGCCAGTCGATCCGAAGCAACGCGTCCATCATGGCGCCGGTTCCCGGGTGGCGGGCCGCGGCCAGGCGGGCGCCAAGTGGGCCAGCGTCAGGCTGGCCGCCGCCAGGGCCAGGGCCAGCCAGTACCATTCCCGGGTCTGGCGGAAGCGCGCCGGACGGGGCAGGGTGGCCTCCAGGCGGCCGATATCGGCGATGACCTGGCGGGCATCCGCCGTGCCCTTGATGACCCAGTGCCGGCCGCCGGTGAGGCGGGAAATATCCGCCAGGTCGGGCTGGGGCTCGGCCTCGGGCGCGGGATTCCGGCGCCCCGCCGCGAACAGGTCGCTGCCGATCTGCACGGTATGGACGGCGACACCCGACGCCCGGGCCACGGCCACGGCCTCCGCCGGGGTGAGGTCGCCGCTGTTGGAAGGCTCGCCGTCGCTCACCAGGATGACGGCGGGGCGCAATCTGCCTTGCCGGACCTGTCTCACCGCCAGGCCCAGGGCATCTCCCAGGGCGGTATTGTCGCCGGCCATCCCCACCTGGATGCGGCGCAACTGGGCGATGGCGTGTTCATGGTCGAAGGTGGGGGGCGTCAGGCTGGCTGCGCTGGTGCCGAAGGCGATGACGCCGAAGCGGTCCCCGGCCCGGGCCTGGATGAAGCGGCCCATCACGCTCTTCAACACGGCCATGCGGTCGGCCTTTTGGCCGGCCATTTCGAAGTCGTCGATGCTCATGGTCCGTGAGGTGTCGATCACCAGCATGATGTCCCGGCCTTCCGGCGGCGGCGTGATCCAGTCGCCCACCTGGCGCGG
Source organism: uncultured Pseudomonadota bacterium (assembly GCA_963713085.1). Lineage (GTDB taxonomy): Bacteria > Pseudomonadota > Gammaproteobacteria > Burkholderiales > Thiobacillaceae > PFJX01. The sequence continues at coordinate 40,192 of CAVQKQ010000014.1, forward strand.
CTGTGCCAGTGCCAGGACCAGGAGCGCCCATCCCAGTCCGGTCATCAGCCAGGGGAGGCGGGAGCCGAGCGGTCCGGGGCCGGAGCCGGCAGCTTCCAGGTTGGGGTGGATCAGGACCCGGGTTTGCCCGCTCGGTTGCCGGCGCCGCCCGCGGGGCCACAGGATCCAGGCCATCACCAGGGGCAGCAGTGCCAGCCAGAGGGGGGCGGCCAGTTCCATCAGCGTCTCAACAGGTCGGCAGCCTGCTGGCAGAGGTGGGCGAAGCGGTCTGCGTGCTCCGGGGCGGGCGGGGTGAATCGCAGGTGGTCAAGATCCCGGATCCAGTCCGACCAGGCGTCGCCATCCTGCCCGGGCGGGCAGCGCCGGGCATCCAGGCGTGCCAGGCCGTGCCGGCGGGCAACCAGGAGCGCCAATTCACGCCCCAGGCCGGACCAGTCCGGCGTGGCGCTACGGCCCAGCCATTCCAGCCGCGCCAATTGGCGCAAGGGTGCCAGCCGGTACCAGCGCCACAGGCCGAGGCCGACCACCGGGCCCGCCAGCAACATCGCCCAGAGCGGAATCCGGTGGTCCGCCGGTTCCTCGGCCGCGGGCGGCGGCGGAGGAATGATGTCATCCAGTTCCCGGTGCGGGTCAGGCATGGATCCGCTCAGGCATGGGGGGCCAGCAGGGCGGACAGGTCGTCCACCTCGCCGCCGATGACCAGATGGGCCACGCCGGCCCGCGCCAGGGCGTCGGCTTGCGCCTGATGATGGCGCCGGAAGGCGTCCCCATGGGCTTGGCGAACGGCGCCCCGGCCGGTATCCACCTGGACTTGCCGGGCCATGGCCAGGTCGTGGAACCGGGCCTTGCCCACGTCGGGCAGGGCCCGTTCCGCCGGATCCAGGATCTGCACCGCCAGCATATCCAGCCGTTCCGCCAGACGGGCCAGGACAGGTTCGTGGATCGGCGTCAGCCAGGAATAATCGCTGATCAGGACCAGGCGGGCGCCCCGCGGCAGGCCGCTGTCCAGGCGGATCAGCCGATCCAGGTCCTGGAGCGGCGCGGTGCGCCGCAGTTCCTCCGGCGGGGGACAGGCCGTGGCGGCCGCATCGGCAAGGGCCAGGGCGCCGCCGCGACCATGCCTTGGCGGCAGATCCAGATCGGTATCGTCCCAGAGGGTGCCGCCCACGGCGGCGTTGCGCCGGGCCGCGGCGAAGGCCAGCAGGATGGCGACTCGGGCCGCCTGGGCGGCCTTGAGCCGCCGCCGGGTGCCGAAACGCAGGCTCGCGCCCCGGTCCACCACCAGGTGCAGCATGGGCTGGCGTTCCTCCCGGTAGATCTTGAGATAGGGGCGGTCGGCCCGGGCGGTGGTGCGCCAGTCCATGTCGCGGATGTCGTCGCCGGGGGCGTAGGGTCGGGATTCCTCGTAATCCAGGCCGCGTCCCAGCCAGGCCGAGGGCCAGTCGCCGGCATGATGGTCGTGGACCTCCCGTTGCCGGGGACCGGCGGCCAGCAGGCCGGCCTGCAGTGCCAGCCGGCGGATTTCTTCGGGGCCGAGCAGGGGCTGGTGCGGGGCCTGGAGCGTGTCATCCGGGTCGATGCGGATCGCCTCGAGCCAAGCCCGGAGCCGGTCCCGCAATGGCCGGACTGTTTGCCCGATCCGATTCACGGCGCCGGCACCGCGTCCAGCAAACCGGCGATGAGGCCGTCCCGGTCCAGCCCCTTCAGGCGCGCCTCCAGGCTCAGGATGATGCGGTGGCGCAGGCAGTCCGGGGCGATTTCCCGGATGTCGTCCGGGGTGACGAAGTCCCGCCCGCGCAGGTAGGCCAGGGCCGCCGATGCCCGGGCCAGGGCCAGGGCGGCGCGGGGACTTGCGCCCACCTCCACCATGGCGGCCCATTCCTCCCGCAGGGCGCCGGGGTCGCGGCTGGCCCGCACCAGGGCGACCAGGTATTCCTCCAGCGAGGGGGCGATATGCACGCGCCGGACCTCCTCCCGGGCCGCCAGGGCCGTGGCCACGTCCAGCACCGCCGGGATGGGCGCCTGGCCCCAGGCATCGCCATGGTCCCGGTCCCGGCGCATGATCTCCAGCTCCTCGTCGGCGTCCGGGTAATCCAGGGTCACATGCAGCAGGAAGCGGTCCAGCTGGGCCTCGGGCAAGGGATAGGTGCCGGCCTGTTCCAGGGGGTTCTGGGTGGCCATGACCATGAACAGGTCGGGCAGCCGGCGGGTGCTGTTGCCCACCGTGATCTGGTGCTCCTGCATGGCCTCAAGCAGGGCGGACTGGACCTTGGCCGGGGCCCGGTTGATCTCGTCGGCCAGGATCATCTCGTGGAACAGCGGCCCCTCGGCGAACTGGAAGATGCCCTCCTGGGGACGGTAGATGTCGGTGCCGGTCAGGTCGCCGGGCAGCAGGTCGGGGGTGAACTGGATGCGCCGGAATCCGGCGGCGATCCCCGCCGCCAGGGTCTTGACGGCGGTGGTCTTGGCCAGGCCGGGCAGGCCTTCCACCAGGACGTGGCCGCCCGCCAGCAGGCCGATCACCAGGCGGTCCAGCAGCTTTGCCTGGCCGACGATGACCGTTTCAAGGGCATGGCGGAGTTCCAGAATGGCGCTTTGGTTAGGCATGGTTTCGGACTCGGGCGATGAACCCACGAACGTTATGCCCGTACGGCGATGGCAAGCAATGGTGAATTGGACCTAGCGGTTATCATCCGGCCCTACTGGAGGGCGTATACATGGAAGAGTTGATGGCTGCCTTGGCGGGCCTGGCGCTGGGCCTGCTGATCCTGTTCTGGCAACGGGCACGCTGGCTGGCGGAGGCGGCCAGGCTGCGGGAGCAGGCGGCCGGCCTGGAGGCCCGGCTGGCCCAGGAAAACCGGAGCGAAGAGGAGAAACGCGACCTGCTGGCCCTGGCCGAAAAGCGGCTGGCGGATGCCTTCGGCACCGTGTCCGCCGATGCCCTGGCCCGCAACAACCAGGCCTTCCTGGACCTGGCCAAGCAGAATCTGGCGGTGTTCCAGGAGGGCGCCAAGGGCGATCTGGCCGCCCGCCAGCAAGCGGTGGAAGGCCTGGTGAAGCCGCTTTCCGAGGAATTGGCCAAGCTGGCCGGCCAGACCCAGGCCCTGGAGAAGGCCCGGGCCGAGAGCTACGGCCAGCTTTCCGAACAGGTGAAGGGACTGATGGACGCCCAGCAGGCCCTGCGCGGCGAAACCGGCCGTTTGGTCAACGCCCTGCGCCGTCCCGAGGTGCGCGGCCGCTGGGGCGAGGTGCAGCTGAAGCGGGTGGTGGAAATGGCCGGCATGCAGGATCACTGCGACTTCTACGAGCAGGAAGCCGCGGCGGACGGCAGGCGTCCCGACATGCTGGTGCGCCTGCCCGGCGGCAAGACCCTGGTGCTGGATTCCAAAGCGCCGGTGGCGGCCTTCCTGGAGGCGGCCGAGGCCGAGGGGGAAGAGGTCCGGGGCAGGGCGCTGGTCCGCTTTGCCCAGCACGTGCGCACCCACATCCAGCAGCTTTCCGCCAAGACCTATTGGGACCAGTTCGAGCAGGCCCCGGAGTTCGTGGTCATGTTCCTGCCCGGGGAATCCTTCTTCAGCGCGGCCCTGCAGCAGGATCCGGAGCTGATCGAATACGCCAGCGAGCGCAAGGTGATCCTGGCCACCCCCACCACCCTGCTGGCCCTGCTCAAGGCGGTCTACTACGGCTGGCGCCAGGAGGCCCTGACGGACAACGCGCGCCAGGTGAGCCTGCTGGGCGCCCAGCTTTATGAACGCCTGACCAAGCTGGCGGAGCACTGGAACGGGGTGGGCAAGAACCTGGGCCAGGCGGTGAAGGCCTACAACGATGCCACGGGTTCCCTGGAGTCGCGGGTAATGGTGACGGCGCGCAAGTTCGAGGAGTTGCGGGTGGCGCCGGAAGGCAAGGCCATCCCCCCGTCCGGGCCGGTGGAACAGGCGCCGCGCAGCCTGCAGGCCCCCGAATTCATGGACGATTGAGAGGCCTCTTTGGGTTCCGCCTGGATGCTGGTGGCCGGCCTGTGCTTCGCCCTGATGAGCGTGATCGTGAAGCTGGCCGGGCAATGGTTTTCCGGCGTGGAGCTGGTGTTCTACCGCTCCCTGTTCGGATTGCTGGCCATCGTCGGCACCCTGATGTTTCGTCACGGCGCCTTGGGCGGCCGCCACCTGTTCGGGGCGCACACCGGGTTGCACATCCGCCGTGGCCTGGTGGGCTTCGTCGCCCTGGCCACGTTCTTCTATACCCTCACCGTGCTGCCGGTATCCGTGGCGGTGACCCTGAATTACGCCTCGCCCCTGTTCCTGGCCGTGCTGATGCCCTGGCAATTGCAGGAGCATCCCAGCCGAGCCCAGTACCGGGCCGTGCTGCTGGGGTTCGTGGGTGTGCTGCTGTTGCTGCGTCCCTGGCAGGCAGGGGTGTCCGATCTGCTGGCCGGATTGGTGGGCCTGTTCTCCGGGGTGATGGCGGCATTCGCCTATATCCATGTTCGCCGCCTGGGGCAGCTGCATGAGCCGGAATGGCGCACGGTGTTCTGGTTCGCCGCGGTGGGCGTGATAGGGGCCGGCGCGGTGACCTCGCTGACCGGTTGGCACGCGGTATCCTGGCGCCAGGTCGGCTGGCTGTTAAGCCTGGGTGGTCTGGCCACCTTGGGGCAACTGGCCATGACCCGGGCCTACCGCACGGGGAAAACCGTCGTGGTGGCGAGCTTCGCTTTCAGTACGGTGTTGTTCAGTAGTATCCTCGACCTATGGTTCCTGAATCAGCGGTTGCCACTGGTTGCCGGCCTGGGGATAGGCCTGATCGTGGTGGGGGGCATCAGGGCCGCGCAATTGAGTCTCGGAGAGAAGACATGATCGCAACGGCGGTACAGGGGAATCTGATCAGCATGTCCGTCATGGGTGAATTCACCCTGGCCGACTACAAGGATTTCGAGCAGCAGGTGGCCTACGGCATCGAGTTTCACGGCGGCGTGAACCTGCTGGTGGACCTGCGCGACATGGTGGGATACACCCTGGACGTGGCATGGGAAGAGATCAGGTTCTCCCGGGAGCACCGCTACGATTTCCGCAAGATCGCGGTGGTCACCAACGACGACATCATGATTTGGCTATCCTGGCTCAACCGCCTGTTCGTGGACGCTGAAATCCGGGTGTTCGACGAACCGGGGATCGCCCTGGAGTGGCTGCAATCGGCCTGATCGATACCCATCGTGGCTAAGCGAAATTTCGCCGCCCACCTGGGCTGGTTGGCGGTCGGGGCGTGGACCCTGGTCATGGGGATCTCCCTGGCCTGGAATATTTACCACGACGAAGCGCAACTGATGGACCAGGCCCGTGCCGAGGCCAAGGCCAATTTCGACAAGGACATCACCTTCCGCCGCTGGGTGACCATGCATGGCGGGGTCTATGTCCCCGTGACCCCGGAGCAGCAGCCCATTCCCTGGCTGAAACATCTCCCGGACCGGGATGTGGTGACCCGGGACGGCAAGCTGCTGACCTTGCTGAACCCGGCTACCATGTTGCGCCAGATGATGGATCGCTACGGCAATGCCTACGGCATCAAGGGGCGCATCACCGGCTTGAAATACCTGAATCCGGCCAATGCCCCGGATTCCTGGGAAAGGGAGCAGCTCCTCGCCTTCCAGCGCGGTGAACGCAAGGAATCCTGGGCGGTATCGGACATCGACGGCAGATCGTACCTGCGTTATTTCCAGGCCGTGTACATGGAGCCGGGGTGCATCAAGTGCCATGCCGTGCTGGGCTACACCCGGGTCGGGGAATTGCGCGGCGGCATCGGTGTGAACCTGCCCCTGGCGCACTATCACAACCTTCATTCGACAAATGTCCTTGGCTTCAGCACCGGCCATGTGCTGATCTGGCTGATGGGTCTGATCGGCATTACCTGGGCGGGGCGCCAGCAGGATCTGCGCGCCAGGGAACTGGAAAGGGCCGTGGCGGCCCTACGTGCCAGCGAGAAACGTTTCGACCTGGCCGTGAACGGGGCGGAGGAAGGCGTCTGGGATCTGGAGGTGGCGACCGGGAAGATGTACCGGTCCAAGCGCATGTGCGAAATGCTGGGATTTACCGAGGAGGAGCTTTTCCCCAGCCTGAATACCTGGAAATCACTCATGCACCCGGATGACAGGGATGCCGTGCTGGCCGCGTTGCAGTCCCACATCGAGGGGAAAACGCCCCGCTTCGAGGCGGTGTTTCGCGCGGTCCACAAGGACGGCAGCTATCGCTGGATCCTGAGCCGGGGTCGTGCCATTCACGATGCCTCGGGCCGCACCGTCCGGGTGGTCGGCGTGCACAGCGACATCACCGAGCGCAAGGCCATGGAGGCCCAGCTGTTCGAGGAAAAGGAGCGCGCCCAGGTCACCCTGGCTTCCATCGGCGATGCGGTGCTCACCACCGATGCCGAGGGGTTTGTCACATTCATGAACGGGGTGGCGGAGCGGCTGACCGGTTGGAAACTGGCTGAAGCCTTGAAAGCCCCGGTGGAAACGGTGGTCTCGCTGCTCGACGAGGAAACCCGGCAATCCATGCCCCACCCGGTGGAACGCTGCCGGGCCGGCGCGCAAATCGTGGAACTGGCCGGCAACACCCTGCTGATCAACCGGGATGGCCACGAGATCTCCATCCAGGATTCCGCGGCGCCCATCCTGAATCGGGAAGGGCAGCTCATCGGCGTGGTCATGGTGTTCCGCGATGTGAGCGAATCACGCGAAATGGCGCGCCAGATGTCCTGGCAAATCGCCCATGATGCGCTGACCGGCCTGGTCTCCCGGCGCGAGTTCGAGCGTCGCCTTGGTCTCCTGGTCGAGGATGCCCATCATTCGGGCCAGCAACATGCCCTGCTGTATCTCGATCTGGACAACTTCAAGATCGTCAATGACGTCTGCGGCCATCTTGCCGGCGACGAGTTGCTGAAGCAGCTGGCCTCCCAGATGTCGGCCCGGATGCGAAGAAACGATACGCTGGCCCGTTTGGGCGGGGACGAGTTCGCCGCCCTGCTGGAAAACTGTCCGGTGGAAATCGCCCTGGAGATCGCCAACAAGCTGCGCCTCACCGTCGCGGCGTTCCATTTCGAATGGGACAACAAGACATTGGAAGTCGGCGTATCCATCGGCGTCGTGGTGGTGAATGCCGATACGGCCAGCATGGTGGATGCGCTGTCCGCTGCGGATGTGGCCTGCTATGCGGCCAAGGAAGGGGGGCGCAACCGGGTGCAGCTCTACACCAACGCCGACCCGGCCAGTGTCAGCAAGCACCTGGACCTGCATCTGGCGGCGGATATCCGTTCGGCGGTGAGCGTGGGACGCTTCGAACTCTATGCCCAGGAGATCCTTTCGCTGCAGAACAAACCCGGGCGCTATTTCGAAGTGCTGGTGCGCATGGTCGACAGTTACGGAAAGCTGATCCAGCCTGGATTGTTCATCACCACCGCGGAACGCTATGGATTGATGCCGGAAATCGATCTATGGGTGGTTAAGCAGGCGCTGGCCCTGTTGGCCCAGGCAGGGAGCGGGGCGCAGGATGTGCGGCTGGCCATCAACCTGTCAGGACTGTGCTTCGGCGATCTGGCCATGAGCGAGCGGGTGCGCGAACTGGTGGTTCAATCCGAGGTGGACCCCGCCCGGATCACCTTCGAGATCACGGAAACCGCAGCGGTGACCCTTCTCTCCCATGCGGCACGGGTGATGCGTGAATTGGGCAGCTTGGGGTGCCGCTTCGCCCTGGACGATTTCGGCAGCGGCATGTCCTCCTTCGCCTACCTCAAGGCGCTCCCGGTCAACACCCTGAAGATCGACGGCGCATTCGTGCGGGAGATGCTGGCGAGTCCGACCGACAAGGCCTTCGTCGAGGCCATCCATCACGTGGCCCATACCCTGGGCATGGAAACCGTGGCGGAATTCGCCGAATCCCAGGAAATCGTGGAGGCCTTGCGCGCCATCGGCATCGACTATGCCCAAGGCTACGCAGTCGCCAAACCCCGTCAGCTGGAGGCGGTGCTGCGCGGCGAGTGAGGTCGGGCGCCACGAAGGGCGGTCATACCTCCACGACCTCGAAGTCGTGGCTCATCGCCGCGGTCTGGCCGAGCATGATGCTGGCGGAGCAGTATTTCTCGGCGGAGAGCTTGATGGCCCGTTCCACCATCTCGGGTTTCAAATCGCGGCCGCTGACGATGAAATGCATATGGATACTGGTGAACACCTTGGGGTGGTCCGCGGCCCGCTCGGCGGAAATTGCCACCTCGCAGTCGGTCACGTCCTGGCGGCTTTTTTGCAGGATCATGATCACGTCGATGGAGGTGCAGCCACCCGCCCCCAGCAGCAGCATCTCCATGGGGCGCGGGCCCAGGTTGCGGCCGCCCACCTCGGGTGCGCCGTCCATGACAATGGCATGGCCGCTGGCGGATTCGCCCATGAAGGCGATGCCTTCGATCCATTTGACGCGTGCTTTCATTGCATTGGCTCCTTGAGATCAACTTGCGGTTAATTGCGGATTCGGTACCAGAGTATGCCAAGCCACTCGTGGCTCGCCAGATAACTGTTGTAGAGGGCTTTGGCATCGGGGATGAAGTCGAACACCTCCGGCTCACCCGGAAGTTTCTGGCCGATGCCGGCTGGGATGACCGTGAAGCCGGCATCCTGGAATTCGGGTATTGCTCGTGCCAGGTGCCAGGCATGACTGACCAGGTAGATGCGCTTGATGCCGGCCCGATGCAGGAGCTCCGCCGATAAGCGGGCATTTTCCCGGGTGTTGCGGGACCGGTTCTCCACCCAGCGTACCGGGATGCGGAATTCGTTCTGCAACACGTCGCGCATCAGGTCCCCTTCCGGGACGTGCTCCCCATCCGGCGAACCGCCGGTGACCAGGACGGGTTTCCCGAGTCGGCGCGCCAGGAAGGCGCCATAGCGCAGCCGTTCCAGGGTGAAAGATTTGACCGTGTCCCCGCCATACTCCAATGAGTTCTTGATGCTGCCGCCGCCCAGGATGACGATGGCATCCGCCTCGCTGCCGGTGATCGGTACCGGTCTTGGCATCAGGCTTTCAAGGTATTTTTCCGCGATCAGCGGCGTGGATAACAGCCACAGCCCCAGCAAACTGAAGGCGAGCAAGGACTTGCCCAATTTTGGGCGCCGTTTCAGCAAGAGCCATCCCGCGGCACCCACGATCAATAAGTTGAATGGGGGAAGCAGGAAGGCCGCAGTGAAGTTGGTCAGCAACCAGGACAGGGACATGGGGGGATTATCCAAACTATCGGTCCTGGCCGGAATCCCATCCGGGTTAATCCAAGCAAACTCCTGTTTGACAGGGCGGACTGAACGCCCATAGAATCCACGGCTTTCTGCAGTCCCCCTTTCTGGAACACGACATGAAGACCTTCTCCGCCAAACCCCACGAGGTCCAGCATGGCTGGTATCTGGTGGATGGTACCGACAAGGTGCTGGGCCGCCTGGCCTCCGAGATCGCCCGCCGTCTGCGCGGCAAGCACAAGGCCATCTATACCCCCCACGTGGACACCGGCGACTACATCGTCGTGGTGAACGTCGACAAGATCCGGGTGACCGGCAACAAGGCCCAGGACAAGAAGTATTTCAGCCACAGCACCTATCCGGGCGGCATCTACGAAACAACCTTCTCCAAGATGCAGGACCGTTTCCCCGGCCGCGCATTGGAAAAGGCCGTCAAAGGCATGCTGCCCAAGGGACCCCTGGGTTACGCCATGATCAAGAAGCTGAAGGTCTATGCCGGCACCGAGCATCCCCACACCGCCCAGCAGCCCAAAGCGCTGGAAATCTGAGGTAAGCGAATATGATCGGTAATTACTACTACGGTACCGGCCGCCGCAAGAGTTCCGTGGCCCGCGTGTTCATGAAGGCCGGCTCCGGCAACATCATCGTCAACGGCAAGCCCGTGGACGAGTACTTCGCCCGGGAGACCGGCCGCATGGTGGTGCGCCAGCCCCTCATGCTCACCGAGCGCAACAGCGGCCTGGATATCATGGTGAACGTGGCCGGAGGCGGCGAGAGCGGGCAGGCAGGCGCCATACGGCACGGCATTACCCGCGCCCTGATCGAATATGATGCGGGCCTGAAAGGCATGCTCAAGAAGGCCGGCTTCGTGACCCGCGATGCCCGAGAAGTGGAACGCAAGAAGGTCGGTCTGCGCAAGGCGCGGCGGCGGAAGCAGTTCTCCAAGCGCTAACTGGTTTGGATCTGCAAAAAGCCGCCCAAGTCCGGGCGGCTTTTTTCTTGGCACGGGTACATTGTCTCTGGAGGTAGGTGTTTCATGATCAAGATCGGCATCGTCGGCGGCACCGGATACACCGGCGTGGAATTGCTCCGGCTCCTGGCGCAGCACCCGGAAGCGGAACTGGTGGCCATCACCTCGCGCAAGGAGACGGGCATGCCCGTGGCGGACATGTTCCCATCCCTGCGCAGCCGCGTTTCCCTGGCATTCTCCTCGCCCGAGGAAGCCCCTCTGAAATCCTGTGACGTGGTGTTCTTCGCCACCCCCAACGGTGTCGCCATGCAACAGACCCGGGAATTGCTGGATGCGGGCGTCAAGGTCATCGATCTGGCCGCCGATTTCCGCATCCAGGACATCGCCGAATGGTCCAAGTGGTATGGCATGGAGCACGCCTGTCCGGATCTGGTGGCGGAGGCGGTGTACGGTCTGCCCGAGATCAACCGGGACAAGATCAAAGGGGCGCGGCTGATAGCCAATCCCGGCTGCTATCCAACCGCCGTGCAACTGGGTTTCCTGCCCCTTCTGGAAGCAGGCGTGGTGGATACCTCCTGGATGGTCGCGGATTGCAAGTCCGGCGTGTCGGGGGCGGGCCGCAAGGCCGAGATCCAGACCCTGTTCGCCGAGGCCACGGACAGCTTCAAGGCCTATGCCGTGTCCGGTCATCGCCATTGGCCGGAGATCCGCCAGGGCCTGGGACGCATGGCGAGACATGACGTGGGTCTGACCTTCGTTCCCCATCTGACCCCACTGGTGCGCGGCATCCATGCCACGCTCTATGCCAGGCTCAACAAGGATGTGGATTTGCAGGCCTTGTACGAGGCGCGCTATGCCGGCGAATATTTTGTCGACGTGTTGCCCGCCAAGACCCACCCAGAGACCCGTTCCGTGCGCGCTTCCAACCTGTGCCGCATCGCCGTGCATCGGCCCCAGGGCGGCGACACCGTGGTGGTATTGTCGGTGATCGATAACCTGGTTAAGGGGGCGTCCGGCCAGGCGGTCCAGAACATGAACCTCATGTTCCGCCTGCCGGAAAACACGGGTCTCACCCAATTGCCGGTATCGCCTTGATTTTTTACGAGCTAGTCCCCATTTCCACCATGGTTGACGGGAGCCATGGTGGCCCCAATAATGCACCGCATACCTATTTGTTTTGAAAGGATCCAACATGAATGCCGCTACCGAAATGAGCCCCTTCAATTTCACCGACAGCGCCGCCGACAAGGTGAAGTCGCTGATTGAGGAAGAGGGCAATCCCGAACTGAAGCTGCGCGTGTTCGTGACGGGCGGCGGCTGCTCCGGCTTCCAGTATGGCTTCACCTTCGATGAGGTGACCAATGAGGACGACATGGTCATGCAGAAGAATGGCGTGACGCTGCTGATCGATCCCATGAGCATGCAGTACATGATGGGGGCCGAGATCGATTACACGGAAGGCCTGGAAGGCGCCCAGTTCGTCATCAAGAACCCCAATGCCGTCTCCACCTGCGGCTGCGGCTCCTCCTTCTCGGTCTGATCCGGCCAAGTCAACAAGGGCGGCGTTAGCCGCCCTTTTCGTTTCGGAACCGTGATGATGCAGACATATAAGGTGGTGGCCTGTCCCACCTGCGGCAAGGAAGTGGAATGGCGTCCGGAAAACGCCTGGCGGCCGTTTTGCAGCGAACGTTGCAAGCTGATCGATCTGGGCGAGTGGGCCACGGAGTCATACCGGGTGCCGGCCGGGCAGGGCGACAATCCTTCCCAGGATGAGGAATAGTTTTTCCCGCTATTTGTAGAGCCGGGTGCTTTCCGTCTCTCTGACTGGTGTGCTCAATTCGTTGGCGGTGATCTCGGTGGCGAAACGGACATCCCCCTCCGCCAGGGCCTTGGCGGTTACCTGGTAAATCACCTTTTCGTGGGGTGCCAGGCCGGCGAGGGTTGTGAACCGGATTGAGGTCCCATCCACCAGGGCATTGGTGGGGCCATCGGCGGAGACGAAGGCTAATTCCTTGGGCAGCCGGCAGTAGATGGCGACCTGGGTGGCTGTGGCGCTGCCCTGGTTTAGCACTTCGATGCGATAGGTGGTCGTGGCGCCCAGCAGGATCGGGTCGGGTGCATCCGTGACCTCCAGGTGCATGGCCACCAGGCCCTTCAGGTCGGTGCAGGATTCCGTCCGGATCTCGCCGGTGATCGTGTCCTGTGCCTTTGCCACGTTGCACACGCGGCCCGGGGCATCCGCCCGCAACACGACGGCGACGTGTTGTTCCGTCCCGGCGGCGATATCGCCCAGGTCCCATTGAATGCTTTTGTCTGTTTCGTCCAGTTCCCCTTTCGGCTGGGATTTCAGATAGCTCGCGCCCTTAGGAAAAATATCCGTTACCGACACCTTGTGCGCGGTTGTGTTGCCCCGATTTCCCACGGCGATGTTGTAGCTGAGGCTCTGGCCCAGATATCGGGTTGCGGGTCCATTCTTGGTCAAGACCAGATCGGGGCGGCGGATGAGCGTGGTGCAAGTCACGGTCTTTTCCTGGCCTGCGATCCGCGCGGTGTTGATCGATTCACCGGCCTGGACAGCGGCAACCTGAATGGCCGTGGACGCATTCTGCCCTGGGCTGAGTGCATGGGCGCGCCATAACAGGCGGTCTTTTCCAATGTTGTGGCGGACGGATTGCGGCAGCAGGTCTTCGATCATGGTTGGCCCGGCCCGTCCCGGACCGTGATTGACGATTCGAAGCTGGTATTGGAAGCCGTCTCCAAGATCCACGGCCTCGGGGCAGGCCAGTTCCAGCTTTAGCCTGGGGTGCGGCGGCCTTGCCGTTGCCTTGGCATGGGTTGTCGGGCGTTCGGTTGGCTGCGTTTCCTGGGGGGGGCTTGCGTGCCATTCGAGCGCGATATCGCCTTGCGCGACGCGATTCTCCGCGATGTTGCAACGACAGTTTTCCAGGTTGTCCGGCCGAGTGACGGTAAATGCCAGTGTGCTTGTCGCCACTTCGCCTGCGGGGTTCACTAGTTCGGCGCGAGCCAGGCCTGATTCGTCGGTGCGGCTGACGAACTCGTTTCCGTCATCGTCCTTGAACTTCGCGGTGCCGTTCCTGATCTGCCAATGAACTTCGTCGCCGTCCAGGGGGCGGCCGTCGCTCGCGCGCACCACATGCACTTCCAGGGTCGCGTGGTCACCCGTTGCGGTTGCGCGATTGTTGTACTCGAGTTTGGCGTCGGCCCAGTTGAGTCGTATCCGCGCAAGCTGGCTGGAGTTCTCTTCCTGGCCGGGCAGCAAGGCAATGATTTCGGTCTGGCCTTCCTTGCCGGCCCTGAGCCGTATGCCGGTATTCCCGCCTTGGTCCGTCCTGGAAAAGGTATGGCGATCCCCGACAATGGGTTCCGCGCGATGCGCCTCGCCGGCATTCCCGTTGGGGATGATGGCGGCGTCGGTGTCATTGCCCAGGCCGACGATCCATTCGATCCGGACCCCGGCCAGGCCCTTGCCGTACTGATCCTGGACATGGGCGAAGATTTCCTGCTCGCCGTTCACCGGCAGTACCGCCTTGACCGGATCGAAATGAATGCTTGCGGCTGAGACATCGGGTCCGTTACCGGAGCCCTGCTCATTGCCGCAACCCGACAAGCCAGTGATGGCCAGGAATGCGGCAAGGAGTAGCGTGCGCAGATCACGCAGGGGTCGGGACTGGACCATGGCCATGGGCATTCTCGGTCGCGTGTTCAGCGAGTAAGGGTCTGCACGCCTTCCGGCGTGCCCATCAGGCAGACATCTGCGCCGCGCCGGGCGAACAGACCGACGGTGACCACACCGACGAGCTGGTTGATATCGGATTCCAGGGCCACCGGATCCAGGATGCTCAGACCGTGCACGTCCAGGATGACGTTGCCGTTGTCGGTGGTGAAACCCGTGCGCAGGACCGGGTTGCCGCCCATCTTCACCAGTTGCCTGGCCACATAGGAACGGGCCATGGGGATAACCTCCACCGGCAGGGGGAATGTACCCAGCACGTCCACCAGCTTGGTCCGGTCGACGATGCAGACGAATTTCTTGGCGCAGGCTGCGACGATCTTCTCCCGGGTCAGTGCGCCGCCGCCGCCCTTGATCATGGCCATATGGCGGGTGATCTCGTCGGCGCCGTCCACGTAGACCTCCATCTCGCCGGCCTCGTTCAGGTCGATGACCGGGATGCCGTGCTTCTTGAGACGCTCGGCGGTGGCCACGCTGGATGCCACTGCGGCATCTATCCTACCCTTGATGTGGGCCAGTTCGTCGATGAAGTAATTGGCGGTGGAGCCGGTGCCGACGCCGATGATACCGGCCGGCACGTATTCGATTGCGGCCCGGGCCGTGGCTTGTTTCATTTGGTCTTGTGACATTCGGTCTTGAGTCGTCATGATGCGATTCGCTTTGTTGTTTACCTGGGGAGGCAGGAGAATAGCGGCCTTTCCTCTACCCTTCAAACCTTAGCATGACCGATTATCTGGAGCGCATCCTCCTAGCCCGGGTCTACGACGTGGCCATCGAATCGCCCCTGGACGATGCCCCCAACCTGTCCCGGCGCCTGGGCAACGATATCCTCCTGAAGCGGGAGGACATGCAGCCGGTGTTTTCCTTCAAGTTGCGGGGGGCCTACAACAAGATGGCCGGGCTTACCAAGGCCCAGTTAAAGCGCGGCGTGGTGGCCGCATCTGCCGGCAACCACGCCCAGGGAGTGGCCCTGGCAGCCCAGGTGCTGGGCTGCGAGGCCACCATCGTCATGCCCGCCACCACCCCCGCCATCAAGGTGGACGCCGTGGCCAAGCGAGGCGCGGAGGTGGTGCTGCATGGCGATTCCTACGATGACGCCTACCATCACGGTATCCAGTTGGCCAGATCCGGCAGGAAGACCTTCGTGCATCCCTACGACGATCCGGATGTGATCGCCGGCCAGGGGACCATCGGCATGGAATTGCTGCGCCAGGCCCGTGCTCCCATCGACGCGGTGTTCGTGCCGGTGGGCGGCGGCGGCCTGATCGCCGGCATCGCCGTTTATCTGAAGCGCCTGCGGCCCGAGATCAAGGTGATCGGTGTGGAACCCGAAGAGGCCGATGCCATGGCACGCTCCCTGTGCAAGAAGGAGCGGATCGTGTTGCCGCAGGTGGGACTGTTCGCGGACGGCGTGGCGGTGAAGCAGGTGGGGGAGGAAACCTTCCGCCTGTGCCTGCAGTATGTGGACGAGGTGATCCGGGTCAGCAACGACGCCATCTGCGCCGCCATCAAGGACGTGTTCGAAGACACCCGCTCCATCCTTGAGCCAGCCGGCGCCCTGGGGGTGGCCGGTGCGAAAGTCTGGGCCGCCAGGGAAAAGGCGAAGAACAAGACCCTGGTGGCCATCGCCAGCGGCGCCAACATGAATTTCGACCGTCTGCGCTTTGTTGCCGAGCGCGCCGAACTGGGGGAAAAACGGGAGGCGGTACTGGCCGTCTCCATTCCCGAGAGGCCGGGCAGCTTCAAGGCCTTCTGTTCCCTGTTGGGAGCCCGGGGCATCACCGAATTCAACTACCGATACGACGATCCCAAGGTGGCCCACGTCTTCGTCGGCATCCAGGTACACAACCGGGCCGAAGTGGACAAGCTGATCGCCGCGCTCGGCAAGCACGACCTGCCGGTGCTGGACCTGTCAGACAACGAGATGGCCAAGCTCCACGTTCGCCACCTGGTTGGCGGACGGGCGCCCAAGGCGGAACATGAGGTGCTGTACCGTTTCGAGTTTCCGGAACGTCCCGGCGCCCTTATGAAATTCCTCAATAGCATGAGCCATGCCTGGAATATCAGCCTGTTCCACTACCGTAACCATGGCGCCGATTTTGGCCGGGTGCTGGTGGGTATTCAGGTACCCCCCGACGACCAGGAGAGCTTCCAGGCATTCCTGGACGGTTTGGGTTATCGCTACTGGAACGAGGCACGCAACCCGGCGTACAAGCTTTTCCTGGCCTGATGCGCCAGGAGTCAGGCGGGGTCAGGCGCTGGTGTTCACCCGGGGGGCCGCGACCCCTTCCAGATTTTTGATCAGGGTCAGTGCTCCCTTGGGGGGGACTTGATAGATAAGCACGTCCTTGCTGTCCAGGACCTTCATGATCCGGGTGCTGTCTTCGAATTCGAACTGAATGCTGCCGCCTGAGCCCGCCTGAAGGGCTTGTTGCAATTGGGCCTGTTGTGTCTCCCGCGTCTGTTGCTCATCCTGGGGATTGGTAACGGCCTGGTTGGCGGTACGCAACCGATCGGCCTCCGCCAATCTGGCCTGGGCATCGAGGCTACGTTTGTTTCCTCCGACATCAGGGGCAACCCTGGACTGATATGACTCCGCAACGGCCTGCACTTTGACTTTGGCTTCGGAAACCAGCGGCTCCCGCACCTGAGGAGGTGCATAGGGAGAGGGTGCCACACCGCTGATTTCCATGACTGTCTCACCGTTTCATGGGGATTTCAGACCACGGTGGCCTGGGTATAGGCCTGCAGTGCATGAGCCACGGACTGTGGATGCGGGGGAGGCCGGTTGCCGTCCTGGGCCTGGGCCTTCTTTTCGTTTTCCTCAGGGCGATTGGGGCGTTCCGCTTCGTCCGTGCGGTTGACTGTGGCGGCCTGGGTGGGTTGCTGTGTCTGGGCGGTGAGGGGATCGGGGATCGGGCGAGATTCAGGGCTCAGAGTAACCCGGTCGGCGACACGGGTTTCAGCATCCTGGGGATCATTCTGAGTCGACTGATTTCGGTCTGGTGGACGCACCGCCTGCTGTTGGCTTGTGTAGGCCGTAATCGCGTTCGATTGTGTGCTGACGGATTGCAGTTCCATGGCGTTGATCCTTTCCACTCTGGCCGGAATTTACATCGGCCTACGTGCTCTGATGGGGCAATACCTGCACCCACGGTTTCCACTATAGGCCGATATATCAATGAGTTAAAGCGCATTGTCTGATTCCGGATGAAGTAACTGGCAATACGTTCTGAACCACTTGAAATTACCAACCAGGTACTTATTTGTTAGCAATAAGTTGCGTACGTTAGTTAAAGTAAAAAAGTAAATTCGTCAATGTCGCATGGCTCGCATACGGACGTCAGGCCGATGCTGGCGCGCCGGTCACCAACAGTTTATCCGTAGCTCTGGTCATGGCCACGTAAAGCAGGCGGGCTTCCTCCTCAGGGTTTGACCCCTTTTCTTTCAGACCCAGTCCCGGAATGCCGACCATGGGGAATTCGAGGCCCTTACTGCTGTGAAATGGCAGCAGCTTGACTGTATCCTGCTTGTCGCCAAAGCGGATATTGTCCTTCCAGGTCACGGGAATGCCAGCCAGCCGAAAGGCGCTGTTGACGGTTTTGCCGACCGGGTCCCAATGCCGATAGAGCACGGCCATGTCGAGCCAGGGGGTGCCGGTACGATGGGCTGCCTTGAACTGCTGGGCAAGATAGGTTGCCTCGTCACGCAGGGTCGGCAACCGGACCAGCACGGGACGATCGCCATGACGACCGGCGGAGACCGGGGCCACTCGGGGTACACCATCCTCGTCGGCCTCACTGCCGGCCAGCAACTCCTGGGCGAATCCAGCGGCGAATTCCAGAATTTCCTCGGTATTCCGGTAATTGACCTTGAGTATGGTGGTGCGGCCCCTGGCCTGGATGCCGAGTTGCTTGAAGCTGAAATTCTTGCGCGGGTTCTCGCCGCCGTCCGTCTCATAGATGGACTGGACATCGTCGAAAAGCACCAGCAGGGAGTTGGTCAGGGGATCCACCATCTGCACCACCAGCTTCAGCCACTCAGGGCGGAAGTCGTGGCCCTCGTCGATCAGGACCGCCTCGTATTGCCCGGCAGGGATCAGGTGTCGCTCCAGGCCTTGTATGACCCGCTGCACCAGGGCATTCCAGTAGCCGGGATTGCTGGCGTCGCCGGCGGGCAGGCCGACATGGTAGGTGGTGAGCTGGCGGTGGCACCAGGCATGGAAGGTACCGATATGGACCTTGCCCGCCACGCCCTTGGCATGCATCCAATGCTCCAGCCGACGGGCCAGGGACCTGTTGTAACAGAGCACCAGAATGGGTTTGGCGCAGATGCGGGCAAGATGCTCGGCCCGATAGCCCAGGATCAGGGTCTTGCCGGAGCCCGCCACGCCGTGGATGACCCGGTGGCCTTCCCCCAGACTTCGGGCCAATTGCTCCTGTTGCAGGTCCAGTGCTTGCACCAGGTCCGGTGAAGCCTCGGCACCGTCAGCAGCTTCGTCAAACAGGCCGCCAGGCTTTGCGGGCAGGCGTATCTCGGGGAACAGATGCCAGCGGATGCGATCGAGTTGAGGCAGGGACAGATGTCCGAAGCCGCCCAGATGAAACATCTCCCAGATGCGCTTCTGGAATGACTCGGCATCCACCGATTCCGTCATCTCGTCCTGGCAGATGACCCGGTGGGGCTCCATCACTTCGCCCATGCTGCTGTCCTCAAACACCTTGCGGGTGATGTTGGCAAGCACCACGCCGTAGGTCCAGGGGAACAGCAGGCGCCCCTGGAGCCGGCCACTGGAGAAGGTGAGCTGGGGATCCCGTTCCAACTCGTTAACCACCGCATGGGCATACTGGCGGGCCTGTTCCAGGGGATTGGCCACGTGCTTGGCGCCCGTGCCGGTGAGCAGGGTGGCGTCGTTGCGGGTCATCGACTGGATGCCGTCCCGCTTCCAGTCCTTGACTTCCAGGACGATCAGCCCCCTCCGGGGATGCAGGATGATGAAGTCCGGATGGCAATTGCCGGGGCCGACCGGGACGTCGTACCAGCACAGGTAATCGTCCTCCAGCTTGGTTTCCATGCGCTGGGCGAGACGTTTCTCGCCAGATGTCATGCGGGGCAGGCAGGCGGATAAGCTGGGGATGAGCGTGGCCATGAAATGCGGGAATGAGTATCTCTGTCCTCGGATGTTCGCACAGGCGATGCCGGCTATGGAGCCCTTATCTGGAGTGGAAGCAGGATGGACATACCAAGGCGGACGGGACAGCCTTGGGTTAAATTCGTTCTTCCTTTCAGTAATGGGAATCGTCAGCTTGGCAACCAGGGTTTCCGCGATTTTGCATGGCCTGTTGACGGCACTGTTCCTCGCAGTGTCGCCAGTATCGGCGTCGGCGGAGGAAACCATCAAGCTGACCGTTCCCGCCTCAGGCACGGAGATCGTCAGCCAGCGTTATCCCGCCCCGGGAGCCTGGCTGGTGTTGTGGTTCACCGGTCAATACGGACGCATCGAGGAGGAGCACAAGGCTGCGGCCTTCCTGGCCGCCCATGGGCTGGAGACCTGGGTGACGGACTTCTACGCACCCTATTTCCTGCCCTTGTTGCCCAGCAGCGCCAGACAGGTTCCCGAAAAGGATTTAAGCGACTGGCTTGAAGCGGTCCACGAGCGCAATCCCGGCCGCCGCATCATCCTGGCGGCGCCCGGCCACTTGGCCGGTCTTGCGCTGCGGGCCGAACAGGCATGGGCCAGTCGATTCGAGCCGGCGGACGACAAGGGAGAGGGCGCGCCCGGCCATCCCATCGCCGGTGCCCTGATGCTGTTCCCATTGCTATACAAGGACCTAGAACCCGGGCAGGCCCCGGACTACGATACGGTGGTGGACCACTCCCGCCTGGACACGGTCATTATCCAGCCCAAGTCCTCTGCCGGCTATTGGTGGCGTGACCGGCTCAAGGAACGTTTCGAAGCAGCGGGCAGCCATGTCTGGCTGAACGTGCTGAATGGCCTGCGCGACGGCTTTTACCGTCGCGGCGATGCATCCGCCCAGGAGATGGAGGCCGGCAACCGGCTGGGCGACATTATGTTGGAAGCCATGAAACCCCTGCTGGAACAAGTGAAATCCATGAAAGGCGATCAACCTTGAGCGAGAACCGTTGCGTGAAATCCAGTGAGTGGGCCAAATCGTTTGTATTCGTTATCTGGGTGGTCATTTCCTGTGCGATGGCCCGGCCGGTTCTGGCCGGGGATCTCAAGACCCTGCCCGGAAAACCTGCTCCCGCCATGTCCTTGGCGACCCTGGATGGCGGCCGGCTCCGTCTGGACCAGCTGCGCGGCAAGGTGGTGCTGGTGAATTTTTGGGCGGTGTGGTGCCCGCCCTGCAGGAAGGAGATGCCTTCCATGGGGAGACTCGCGGAAAAGCTCGCCGGTCGTCCCTTCGCCATCCTCGGCGTCAACATGGGCGATACGCCCGATGACATCAGGGGTTTTCTCAAGCAGGTACCGGTATCGTTTCCCATCCTGCTGGACAGCGAGGGCGGCCAGTTGAAGCCCTGGCAGGTCTTCGCCTTCCCCACCAGCTACGTGGTGGACAAGCAGGGCCGTATCCGGCTGGGTCTGTTCGGCTCCATCGAATGGGACAATCCCGAGGCCCTGGCCCAGTTGGAGGCATTGCTGGCGGAGCCGGATTAGGGGGGTCGCGCGGCCGGCTCAGTCCCGGGCCGGCTCCATCACAGCGTCCAGGTTCAAATTGTCGCAATAGTCGAAAAAGTCGCCGCGCAGCGTGGGCAGATGCAGGCCGGCCGGCACGCCGACGGTAATGTTCACGGAGAACATGGGGGTCCCGGTATGGGGGGCTGGGTAGGTCTCGGTGACCAGTTCCTCGATGTTGATGCCCTGGCGCGAGAAGAATTCCGCCAGGCTATGGACGATGCCAGGGTGGTCCATGGCCACCACATTGACCCGGTAAGGTACCAGGGGCGCCTTGCGCTCGGTGGGCCGGGTGCGCTTGTGGACGATGGTCAGGCCCAGTTCGTCTCCCAGGGGTACCAGCCGGTCCTCCAGCTTGGTCAGGGCGTTCCAGGGACCGGAGATCAGCATGAGAATGGCGAACTGTCCTCCCAGGACAGCCATGCGGGATTCCTCGATATTGCAGCCTGCTTCCGCGATGCGGCTGGTGAAGCGTTCCACCAGGCCGACCTGGTCTTCCCCGGAGGCGGTGATGGCCAGATAGTCGATATTGCTCATGGATGGGTACTCGAATGGCTAGCAGGGCCGATTGTAGCGGCAAGACTTGAAAACCGTGAGTGTTGCCCCCGTTGCGTGGCCGGATCCGCAACGTCCGACCACGCTCCAAGTCGCCAGGACCGTAATCGGCTTGGCGGCGCTCAGCTGATATCCAAGCCTTCCGACCAGATCAGCGCCTGGACATGGGCGATATTGACGGTGTTGGCATCCAGCCCCGCCTCGGCGGCGCAGGCCTCGATGGTGTCCTGATCGAAGTCTTCGCAGGCGAGCGCCAGCTTGAGGTAGGGGGCATAGGGCCCTTCCCGGAGAACCAGGGCGGATACCACCGATTCCGGCAATTTCAGGGTCGACAAGGCCTGCTGCATAGGCACCTGGAGCAGGGAATCCAACATGGAGAGGATGCCTACGATGAACAGCCCTCCCCGCTGGTCTTTCTGCACCCGGTCCTGTCCCAGGCTTTCGATGAAATGGGCGCGGATCAGGGCCGTTCTGAGCAGCGCCTGGTTGCGTGGGTCCACTTGGCCCGACGAGAACAGCAACAGCGTCAGCCAGCGATAGAGCTGATCGTGACCGAGCATTACCAACGCATGGCGGATGGACTGTATTTCCTGGCGCAGGCCGATGGCGGCGGAGTTGATGAAACGCAGCAATTTGTAGGACAGGGCGGCATCGAACTTGAAGCTGGCCTCGATATCGGAAAAGTCGGCGTGGTTGACCACCAGGTTGAGCAATTCCATGACGCGCATGCGGCTGCTGTCCAGCCTTGCCGTGGCGCCCGGCGCGAACTGGGTGAAATACCAGCCTTGCAGCAGTTTGAAGGGGAGGCGGCGGCAGGCGGCATAGTCCTCCTCGGAATCCACATTGCGGGCGATCAGTTGCGGCCGGCCTTCACCATCCAGGGCGGTGGCAAGATTTGCCAGGGTCATGGCGTCATAGCGGGTGATATCCAGTCGGGTGTAGCGGGCCAATTTGATCAGCGGTTCGCTATCGGGAGAAGGTGCAACGTCGTCCAAGGCCAGCATGATGCCTTGGCCGGCAAGCTTCTCCCAGGTCGCTGCCAGCTTCTCGTCGACATGGGAGATATGGCTCGCGACGACTACGCGGTCGGGGGGGAGTTGTTCCAGCATCTGGCTGCTCAGGCTTTCGATGGCAATTTCCAGAAAGATCATGCGATCTCCCAGGACCTGCTGGAAATCCAGATCAATGACAGTGGCAAGCAGCATTTCGTCCTGCATCTGCTGAAAGCTTTCGGCGCCGGGAATAACCGGTACGGGGATCCGTTTGCGCAGTTGAAGCTCGTGGCCGACCACCGTGTGGTTGGTATCCAGAATCGGCTGACGGGTCAGGAACTGGCCGATTGCGTGTTGAGCCGTGGACGAAGAGGATTCCTGTTCGCGATCGGCATGCGGATTGCCAGTCTGATCTCTGGTTGTTGTCGCGGTGAACTGGCTGGGTGGCATATGTTTTCCTCGGACTAAGACGCTGCCGGATTGTTCTTGAGCCTTTCCAGCAGGCTGTTGACGGCACGATCCATAAGGGGGACGTTGTCGATGAGCTTGGCTTGCCCCAGCTGGAATTTTTCGCTGAGCCCCTCGATTTTGATGGACATGGCGCGTTGCCCGAGACGGTTGGTGAACAAATAGATTCCTTTAAGGGGACTGGTCCAAGCCAGCTTGGCCCGCATGGGCGGGCCGTCTTCCTGCTGGAATTCGATCCAGGTGCCCCGTTTCAGGGATCTGACCATGTTCCTTACCGCGTCGGTTTCATGCCAGTCGCCCCCAGCCAGCCAGTGCACGTCGCTGAGGGTGATTTCCTCGATGTCTTCATTCCGTTCCGGTTCGTCGGCGATTTCCCGTATCAGGGAAGGGTCGGCTTCCACGGTTTCTTCCGGGAGGGTGACCGGTTCGAAATCCTTCGGAGCCTCGTCAACCGCTGCAACAGGCTTCCTGTCGTCTACGGTCTCCGTCGGTGTGGTCATTCCCAACGCGGCCTTGTCCTCTTCGTTCATACCGAACATGGCGGCCTTGACCGCGACCGCGTGGCAACGCACTAACCTGGTGTAGAACTGGTTTCTCTCTTCTTCAAGCAGGCCCAGGCTCCGCATGCCTTCATCGAGACGTTTCAGGAGCCTCGGCAACAGGCTGATCAATTGTTTCCGATCCTCCGGATCGGATTTAGGCGTGACGCTCCAGATTAGGTCTTCCATGGTGGCGATGGCCTGCTGCCAAGGCAGACTGCCTTCCCCGGCACCGGAATGGATGCTTGCCAGCACTTGCGCCCAATGCCCGAATAGAAATGTTCGGATCAATTCCGGCGCGGTCCGGCCGAACAGGTGGCTTTGAACCATGTCCATCGCTACGGCCTGGGCGATCTCGCGCTGTTCCCGCTGTTGGATGACTTGAGCGCTCTTGCCCGTGGTCGCGGCGATACGTTCTTTTTCCTCTTTCAGGTAGGTCTCGAAGTCGTCCAGAACCTGGGTGAAGATGTCCAATTGTTCATCGAACTCATTGAGGACGCGCTGCACCAACTCATCAACTTTCTTATACAGGCCGCTGTTATGACCTTCTTCCTCATCCCAGCCCATGGAGGCTTCGGCCAGCATATCCAGCAACCTGCGGGTGGGATGGGATTTGTGCGAGAAAAAACTCTGATCCAGCATCGCGGTCTTGAGTACCGGAATCTGGAGACGACCGATCAGGGCTTTCATCGCATCCGGCACGCGGCGGTCATCAAGTATGTAATCGAATACCATGGCGACGATGTCCAGGGTAATGACATCCATCTGCCCCATGCCTTCGGCCACGGCGGAACTTTTTATTTCCCTCAGAACATTGATCTGACCATTGCCCAAATGGGAAACTTCGGGGCCGTGCACCGCGCCTTCCGAGTGCTCTCGCTGCAATTGGGTCAGGAACCCCATGATTGCCGGTACAGTTGCGGCAGGGTTTTCCGCCGTATTGCCGATATGCAAGGCTGCGGCTGGTGACTGGGGTGAGCGGGCGGCTGGTTGGGTTACTGAATGGGCTGCCGTAGGAGGGGCTGAATGAGCGGATACCGTGCCGGTACTGGTGCCGTAGTCGACTTGAGACATACTCATCAGTTGCTGAAGCATGGCAAACAATCCCGGCTCTTCGGTCGCGCTCGGAGCGATTGCATCCGGGGTGTGTTCAGATTTTCCCCGGGGGGCATCTGTGCCGGAAGCCGCAGATCGTTTCTTGCCCACGCGGATTGTGGGTAACACACCTTTGTCAACCAGATGCCGGTTGATTTCCTGATATGCGACCCTGACATGTTGGGGCAGGGATTTGTTGATAAAAGGCACCAGCAACAATCTGATCTTGACGCTGGCATCCTGGTCCTTGAGCACGTCCATAATCACACTGCCGATAATTTCCGGCCCGATCGGATTTTCCCCGAATACCATTTCCGGGTCGTCCAGCAATACCCCGATGCGCTTGACCAACCCAAACAACTCTTCACCACAGACATTATTGATGGCGTTGGCAATATTGCTGGAGGCCAGGGATTCTTCCAGATCGTCCGGCTCCATCAGGCTGAGTTGGGCCATATCCACTTCGCCAGTCGCGGGAGCCTTGGCCGAACCCCGCCGGCACTCATGTTTGAAGCGCTGGTAGAAAGCCTGCTTGAAACTGACGTCGATGGTCTCCTGCTGGCGCCGGGAGAACTCCCGGGTCTCATCATAGAGGCGGCGCATTTCCATCCCCATGATCTGGTCGGTGAGTTCCAGCAATTCATCCGCTGCATAATTCATGGTCTTACCCAAGGCATCGCCTAGGCGTATCGCCATGATTTCTCCGCACTCGTTGAGTAGCTCGCCTTGTTGCGTGTTGGCGGTTCGGCCGAAGCGGTTCATTTTCACGACATTGCTACGAGAGTTCTGCATAAGTATTTCCCCAACCCGGAACGGAACAATCGCGATCCAATAACTTTTGGATCATAGGTCCGATCCTTGCCTTCGGCGACCTGGGGCATAGCGTCGAGGTAAAAACACAGACAGGTCGAAATGATGACGATAGGCGTCGTGAAATCTACCCGGCGATCCCGCTGTCATAGAGTTGCCTCCTTAGACCGGTGACTTTGCGTCTCCGCCTTTCGGCGGATTTGCCCCTTCAGGTTGCGCTCGGCATGACTTGAACGAATGTAAATATCGGCGTGGCCCCGACAAACTTTAACGCATGGAGCGACTTCCATGATTCCAGGGGCTTCGATAGTTTTGCCGTTTGGCGGGCATCCTACATGGGCCCGTGGGTCAGGTCCGGTGGTTGGCATTGTCGCCATGGAGGCAACGGCAGGCCAGGGGGCAATCGCTGCAGCGCGGCCGCGGCCGGCAGAAACATTTGCCCAGGTGCACGATGAGTGCATGGTATTCGTTGTACAGGGAAAGCTCCCTTGGGAGTTGTCGAGTGAACAACGCCTGGATATCCCGGTAGCTTTCCCTGCCTGAAATCAGCCCCAGTCTTTGAAATATCCTACGGGTGTAGGCATCCACCACGAAACTGGGCTTGGCCAGGGCATACAGCAGGATTGAATCCGCGGTTTCCTCGCCGATGCCATGGACCGCCCGCAGGGCCTCGCGCAACCCGGCCAGTTCATTTGCGGCAAGACGCTCAGGCGTATCTATAACCTCCCATCCATTTAGGAATTCGCACAATGCCTTAAGCCGCTTGGCCTTGACGTTGAAGCAGCCTGCCGGGCGAATCAGTTCGGCCAGGCTGACGTTGTCCAGTTCCAGCATCGCGCGGCCTGTCATTGCATCCGCCCCGGCCAGATTGGCAATGGCCATTTCCACGTTGCTCCAGGCGGTGTTCTGGGTGAGTACGGCCCCCACCATGACCTCGAAAGGTGTCTCGCCGGGCCACCAGTGCTGGGGTCCGAATGCGGCGAACAGGATTTGATAGGTCTCTAACCAGCCGATTCCCGCCTGGTCAGACCGCGGCATGCAGATTCAGCGTGAAGACGGTGCCCAAGGCGTCGTCTATCTCTCGGAGGCTGAGATGACGCATGAAGATGGCATTGCCGGGGGCGTTCTGGTCGCTCATGCAGGTGAGGGCACGGGCGCGGTGTCGCGGATCGTCGAGTTGGAACCGGGTCTTGTAATAGATCTGGGAGGGTACGTCGTCGTGCCCGAAGGCGACCGGAATCACCCTGAGCACCGGCATGCCGGCAAAGATCTCCACGCTGCGGGAGATCCGGATGATGCGGTAACGCCCAGGCTGAACGACTTGGGGGGTGGGGGAAACGGTATTCAGCTCGAATACGCAGAAGGGATACGGCTCCTGGACCGCGTTGAAGGCCGTGGGCCGGCCGAACTGGATGCGTAATGTCGCCGCGCCCGCCGGTATGGTGACGGGTACGTTCAGTACCAGGCTTTGGTCTCCGCTCCAGTCACCCTGTTTATCCGTGACCGAGGCACAGCCCGAGGCGAACAGGGTGGTGGCGATCAACACGGCCGACAATTTCATCATGGGCTCCAATCGAATGGCATGTGTCTCAGATCCGGCAGGCGGTAAATGGTTTCAGAAAGCTATCATGGGCCCATGGCACAGGAAATACCGGATACGGGTTCAGGGCCCGGGCGATTGCGCATAGACAAGTGGCTTTGGGCGGCCCGATTCTTCAAGACTCGCGCTCTGGCCCAGCAGGCCATCGAAAGCGGCCATGTGCGGCTCAACGACGAGCGAATCAAGTCGAGCAAGGAGCTGAGGGCGGGGGATCGTCTGGTCATCAGGATCGGGGATCTGGAATGGCGTGTCGCGGTGCTCCAGCTTTCCGACCGGCGCGGCCCGGCCAGCACGGCCCGTCAGCTTTACCTCGAGGCGGAGGAAAGTCGTCTCACGCGGGAACGCCGCATCGAGGAGAAGCGCGTGCAGGCAGATCCGGGCAACGGGATCAAGGGGCGCCCCACCAAGCGCGACAGGCGTCTCATCCACCGCTTTCGTGAAGGCGGTTGAGTTCATCCATGATTGATAGAACTCCGGTCCTGACACTTTGTGCGATTCCCATGGTTCCATTGCGAGGCGGCCTTCGCTGTCGTATTCAGTTCTTTCAGGCGGGCCGGAAGGACGACATTGCCACCGCCCGAACGGACAAGTAACGTTGCGGCCATGACAAAGTTCGATTGCATCGTGGTGGGGGGCGGCGTGAGCGGGTTGGTGTCCGCATCCCGCCTGGCGAAGGCAGGCCGTCAGGTCTTGCTGCTGGAATCCTCGGAACGTCTCGGCGGCTGCATCCAGACGTGGCGGCCGAAGCCGGATTTCTGGCTGGAACTGGGCGCTCATACCGCTTACAACTCCTACGCGCCGGTCCTCGAGGCCCTGGCCGATCGGGGGCGGCTGGGCGATCTCCTGCTCCGGGAGAAACTCGGCTATCGCTTTCTGGCCATGGATGGCAGATGGCAATCGCCACTGGCGCGCCTGAATTTCGTCGAGGCGGCCCTCTCCCTCCCCTTGGGACTGGGGCGGCCCAAAGGCGGCCGAACCGTTGCGGAGTGGTTCGGCGGTCTCCTCGGCAAGCGAAATTACCGCCGCCTGCTGGCGCCCGCCTTTGCCGCAGTGTTGTCCCAGCCGGCCGACACCTTTCCGGCCGAATGGCTGTTCCGGCGTAAGCCGCGCATGAAACAAGCGCCGCGCAAATACACTTTCCCCGGCGGTTTGCAGGGGTTGCTGGAGGCCTTGGCGGAGGGGGCGGACTTTGGTGTGCGTACCCGCGCGCCCGTGCGAACTGTGGAACGCGATGCATCGGGATTCGTCTTAACGACAGATGATGAATCGTTTTCCTGCCGTCACTTGGTCATGGCGGTACCGGTGGATGCGGCTGCGGCCTTGTTGGCTGGTCCTTATCCAGGGCTGACCAAAATCCTGAACAGTTTTCCCATGGCCAGCAGCGAGGCGATGGGCGTGGTATTGCCAGCAACCAAGACACGGGTCGCCAAGGTGGCCGGACTGATCGGGGTGGATGACGATTTCTGGTCCGTGGTGACGCGGGACCCGGTCCCGCACGCGAATCTGCGCGGATTTACCTTCCATTTTCGCCCGGGACGGCTGGATCGCGAAGGAAAGCTCGCCCGTATCGCCACGGTGCTGGGGGTGTCGACCTATGATTTCCTGGGCGTGGCCGAAGCCGTCAACCGCCTGCCGGCCCCGGGGGTGGAACATACCCGGCGGGTGGTGGAATTGGATGCGCAGCTGGTGACGGAGCCGCTGGCCCTGGTGGGCAATTTTTTAAACGGCCTGTCCATCGGCGACTGCGCGGAACGGGCGGTGACCGAGACAGACAGGTTGCTCGGAATGTGAAGGAGAGGATTTATGCCCAGCGTACTGGTTCCCCTGGCTCCGGGTTTCGAGGACCTTGAAGCCACCACCATCGTCGATCTGCTGCGTCGCGGGGGCATCGAGGTGGTGACCGCGGGCTTGCAGCGCGGCTTGATCCAAGGCAGCCGAGGCATGCTGGTGGCACCCGATGCCTATCTGGATGATGTCATGGAGCGGCATTTCGACATGATCGCCTTGCCTGGCGGCCTGCCCGGCGCGGAACACCTTAGGACCGACAATCGGGTTCAGGCCCTGCTCAAGCGTTTTGCCGGCCGGGGTATGTTCACCGCCGCCATTTGCGCGGCACCTATCGCCCTGGCCCAGGCCGGTTTGTTGTCGGGCAAGCGGGCCACCAGTTATCCAGGCTCCCTGGAAAAATACGCACCGTCCGACATGACCTACGTCTCGTCGCCGGTGGTGGTGGACGGCACGGTGGTGACCTCCAGGGGCCCCGGGACGGCGATGGATTTTGCCCTGCAGCTGGTGGAACTGTTGGCGGGCAGGGAAAAACGGGATGATGTCGAGGCAGGACTGGTGCGGGCCCACCATAACGATTAGAGAAGGAATCCATCATGCTGATCAGCGAAGTGTTGTCCATCAAGAGCGGGAGAGAAATCCTCGGTGTGGCGCCCGATGCGTTGGTAACCGAGGCCGTGAAGCGGCTCGTGGAGCAAGGCGTCGGCTCCCTGGTCGTCATGCGGGGCGATACCCTGGTGGGCCTGATCACTGAACGGGACATCCTGCGCGCCATGCACAGCCGCGGGTGTTCCCTGGTGGATGCCAAGGTCAGCGACCTCATGGAGCAGGAACCCTTCGTGGCCGGGCTGGATGACACGGTGGATTACGCCCGGGATGCCATGACCAAGAACCGCATCAGCCATCTGATCGTCATGGAGGAGGGCAAGATGATCGGGGTTATCTCCTTCCATGACCTGGCAAAGGCCTGCCTACAGGAGGCGGATTTCCAGAACACACTGCTTAAGCGTTATATCAAGCACTGGCCGGAATAGGCTATCCAACCTAAAGTTTTTCCCCACATTGCCGATGACAGACATCGAAAGGTAGACGATCCATTCTGCCTTGATGATGCGCGGTCACGCTGGCCGAGCCGAGCGGTCAGCACGATTCGCGACGAATATGGAACTTGTGGCGATGAGGTGGTCCTCCAGGGATTGCATGTCGCGCACAAAGAGCCCACGCAATTAGGAGAAACGAATGCTGTTCAAGGGTGCGCGCATCAAACAGGAGTCGCTGGAACGCAAGGTTTCAGAGTTGCAACAGGAAAATGCGGTTTTACAGGCCCGCTTGGAGGAGGTCAGCGGCCGGCGCGACGCCGATCTGGCGGCGGAGGCTCGGAAGTCCGACAGGCTGGCGGTTTTCGACGGATTGAAACCCCACCTCGATAGCTACAGCGGTTCCCTGAAAGAATCCCAGGGATCCCTGTCCACGCTGGCGCAGGCCTTGAAGCAGGAAACCGCCCAGGTGGCCTCGGCCAGTTCCGCGGTGGGCAACACCTTGACCATCATCGAACGCATGTCGGCCAACCTGGAGTCCTTCACCCGCCGCCTGGAAGAGACCTCGGTGGCCGTGGGCCAACTGCATCAGCGTACCGGCGAAATCGACGGCATCGTCAAGATGATCAAGGAGATCGCCGACCAGACCAATCTTCTGGCCCTCAACGCCGCCATAGAGGCGGCCCGGGCCGGCGAGACCGGACGGGGTTTCGCCGTGGTCGCGGACGAGGTCCGCAAGCTGGCGGAACGCACCCGGGGCGCCACGGACGACATTTCATCCCTGGTTAAGACCGTCCAAGCCGAGGCCACTTTGGCCAGGGACCAGGTACGGGTGGATCCAGCGCAGACGGAAGCCTTCAGCCAGGACGGCCGGCAAGCCCACCAGGGGATGCAGGATCTGACGGACCTCTCCGGCCAGATGGTGGGCACCATCGCCGCCAGCGCATTGCGCAGTTTCGTGGAGACTGCCAAGGTGGATCACTTGGTGTTCAAACTGGAAATCTACAAGGTGTTCCTGGGACTGACGGACAAGAAAGGCGGCGATTTCGCCAGCCATACCGCCTGCCGCCTCGGCAAGTGGTATTACGAGGGGGATGGCAGGTCCTGCTTCAGCAAATTGCCCGGTTACGACGCCGTAGAGTCGCCCCATATCGAGGTCCACAAGAGCGGCGTGGCCGCCGTTGAACATTTCCACGCCGGGAACGTGGAGGCCAGCATGGAGGCCTTGGGGAAAATGGAAGCCGCCAGTCTTCAGGTCATCCGGAATCTGGAAACCATGGCGGCGACCGGCGCCGCCGATCCAGATATTCTGTGCGTTGCCGACTTCGGTGCGCGGCACGCCCACTGAGGTTGGCCGGACGTCCTCAAGCCCGCCGGAGCATCGTCCCGATCAGGGCCTGGTAGACCCTGAGCCGGCTGGGACGTATTAACCCTTCCCGGGCGGCCTCCAGCACGGCGCAGCCCGGTTCCTTGAGATGCCGGCAGTTGTGGAAACGGCATCGGCCTATTCGGGAGCGAATCTCGGGAAAGGCCGACATGAGGGCGGCCTGATCCAGATGGGACAGGCCGAATTCCTGCATGCCCGGAGAGTCGATCAGGGCGCCGCCGCGGGGCAGGACATGGAGCCTGGCATGGGTGGTGGTGTGCCTGCCCGCGTCCAAAGCCAGTGAAATCTCGCCGGTGCTGGCATTGGCGCCGGGAACCAGGTGATTCAGGAGGGTGCTTTTCCCCACGCCGGAGGCGCCCACCAGGATCGTCACGCGGTCATCGAGGCGGGCTTCCAGCTTGGACAGATCGCCTCGGGCACAAAGGGTCAGCAACTCGTAGCCCAGTTCGCGGTAGTCGGTGAGTTCCTTTTCCAGATCTGCGGTTTGCGGCAGGTCGGCCTTGTTTAGGACGATCAGGGCGGGAATGCCCGCGGCCTCGCAGGCCACCAGGCATCGGATCAGCAGTTCTTCCCGGAAATAAGGTACCGCGGCGGTGACGATGGCCGCCTGGTCCACATTGGCGGCGATCAGTTTCGAACGGAACGCGTCGGAGCGGTACAGCAGGTTGTCCCGCTCCTCGACCCGCTCGATCACGCCGCTGCCGGGATGGGTGAGGTTGATGGCGACCCGGTCGCCGCAGGCGATCCCGCCTTTCTTGCCGCGGGTGACGCAATCCACCAGCGCGTCACCGGTCCGTACCTGAAACAACCGCCCGTGGGCCGCGACGATGCGGCCGGCAAGGGTCGACGACATCAAAGATCGAACAGGGCGTCGATCTTGGCGGCGCAGATGAAGTCGCTCTCGGACAGGCCGTTGATGGCGTGGGTGACGTATTCCACCCGGCAGGTGTTGTAGCCCACCGCCAGGTCCGGGTGGTGGCCCTGCTGGTGGGAAATCCAGGCCACGGCATTGACGAAGGTCATGGTGACGTAATGGTCGGGGAATTTGAGGTCCCGGCGCAGTTTGCCGTCCGCTACGGTCCAGTCCTTGGCCAGCTTGGGCATCAGGCCGGCGATCTCGTCGGGTGTGAGGGGCGGAATGCCTCCCTCGCAGGGCTTGCACTTGCCCTTGGCCAGGTCACAGAAGGTCTCGCTCATGTCGCGTGTGCTCTCACTTGAATTTGTAATAGGTCTGGTTCAGGTAGGCGCCGATGTTCAACTCGTCCTCGGGGAACAGGTTGTTGCCCAGGTTGGCGTTGCAGCCGGTGATCTGCTGGGCCAGGGCTGATGCGCTCTTGATCCGGTGGTCGGGGCGGGTGTAGATGGCGCTGCCATCCCCGCCGAACCGGCTGACGTGGCACGACGTGCATTGGGCATCGACGATGGCTTTGCCGGCCTTGACATCGCCTTTGGCGAAGGGATTGGCAAGTACCGGTGTGGCGGCGAGGGTCAGTATCAACACTAGATATTTCATGGCAGGTCTCCTTTCAGGTCCGAATGGGCGCAGCGAATGCTTGACCATAAGACTCCAGTTTGGCGATTCGTTCAACCGCCTTGGGGTGGCTGTCATAGAAAAGCGAATACAGCGGGTCCGGCGTGAGGGTGGCGGCGTTGTCCCGATACAGCCGGACCAGGGCGGCGATCAGATGGCCGGGCTGGCTGAGCCGGGCCGCGAAGGCATCGGCCTCGAACTCGTGCTTGCGGGAATACAGGCTCATGAGAGGCGTGGCCGGGAACAGGAATACCGGCAGGGTAAGTAAGAACAGGGCCAGGGAGACGGCATTTTCGAGGCCGGTCGCGGACGGCGAAACCGCCACGCCGAGCCCCGCGTAGAACCAGGGTGCCTCCTTGAGCCAGGCCAGAAGCGCCAGCAGGGCCAGGGAGAAGATGAACATAAAGGCGATGCGCTTGAGGATATGGCGATGCTTGAAGTGCCCCAGCTCGTGGGCCAGGACGGCCTCGATCTGCTCCGGGCCGAGCTGGGTGAGCAGGGTGTCGAAAAAGACGATGCGCTTGTTCCTGCCCAGCCCGGTGAAATAGGCATTGCCGTGGCTGGAGCGGCGCGAGCCGTCCATGACGAACACCCCGCTGGAGGCAAACCCGGCGCGTTTCAGCAATCCTTCGATGCGTTCCCGCAGGCTCTGGTCGGCCAGGGGCGTGAACTTGTTGAACAGCGGTGCGATGAGGGTGGGATACAGGGTTAGTACCAGCAGGTTGAAGCCCATCCAAACGCCCCAGACCCAAAGCCACCAGGTGTTTCCCATGATGCCCATGAGCCAGAGCACCAGCAGGATGAGGGGGGCGCCGATGGCCAGGCCCAGCAAGGCTTGTTTGATCAGGTCCAGGAAAAATCCGGTCACGGTCTGGCGGTTGAAGCCGAACCGGGCCTCGATCCGGAACTGGCGATAGAGCCCCAAAGGCAGTTCCGCCAGACCGATGATGACAAACAGGCCGATCAGCAAAGCGGTGCCCGCCAGCAGGGGATGGCCGATGGCCCCGGCCAGGGTGTCATATAGCCATTGGAGGCCGCCCCCCAGGGTGAAGAACAACAGCAGACCGGCCTCCACGGCCAGATGCAACAGGCCGAGCCGGGCCTTGGCTAGTGTGTATGCGGCGGCTTTTTGGTGTTCCGCCAGGGGAATGGCCTCTGCGAATGCGGCGGGCGGGGTGTCCCGGAATTGCCAGACATGGCGCATCTGACGCAGCACAAGCCACAGCTTCAGTCCGAAAGAAAGGACCACAGCAACCAAAAAAACGCTTTGAAATGAAGGCATTAGAAATGGGAATGGTGACGTGGTCGCAGGGATTATGCCACAATGCCAGCCCTTTCTCCCGAGGTGGCAAATGGCTCAAGACGACACCCATCTGGTCTGGATCGACATGGAGATGTCCGGTCTCAACCCCGACACGGACCGTGTCCTGGAAGTGGCCCTGGTGGTCACGGACAAAGACCTGAATCTCGTGGAAGAAGGCCCCGTGCTGGTGGTGCATCAGGCCGATGTGGTGCTGGACGGCATGGACAACTGGAACAAGAGCACCCACGGCAAGTCCGGCCTGATCGACAAGGTCAAGGCCTCGACCTTGTGCGAGGCCGATGTGGAAGACCGGATGATCGAGTTCATGAAGCGGCACGTGGGCGAGCGCAAGTCGCCCATGTGCGGCAATTCCATCTGCCAGGACCGGCGCTTCATGGCGCGCCATTTGCCCAGGCTGGAGGCCTATTTCCACTACCGCAACCTGGACGTTTCCACCCTCAAGGAGTTGGCGGCCCGCTGGCGCCCCGAACTCAAGGATGGCTTCAAGAAGGCCAACAACCATACCGCCCTGGCCGACATCTTGGAATCCATCGAAGAACTCAAGTATTACCGTGAGCATTTCATCCGACTGCCATCGAGCGCAACCGTGGCTGTTTGAACAACAGGCGCATCTGTCCATAAGGAACAAGAAAAATGAAGCCAGGCACCTCCTTCGTTATTGAAGTCAATCCGCATATTCCCCGCCGGCTGGCGCGGCTGTCCGAACTGGCCGACAACCTCTGGTACGGCTGGGATCGCCCCTCGCGGACCCTGTTCGCGCGCCTGCACCCCGGCCTATGGGACGCGGTCAACCACAATCCCAAGGCCTTCCTGAAGCGGGTGGACGAGGAACGTCTCACCGAGGCGTCGGAAGACCATATCTTCCTGGGTAGCTACAACCGGGTGCTCTCGGCTTTCGATACCTACATGAGCGAGCCCCTGCGCCGGGATCTCCCTCTGGACCTGAAGCCGGGCGACCTGATCGCCTATTTCTGCGCCGAATTCGGCTTTCACGAAAGCTTCCCGGTCTATTCCGGCGGCCTGGGCATCCTG
This sequence comes from uncultured Pseudomonadota bacterium, assembly GCA_963713085.1. Lineage (GTDB taxonomy): Bacteria > Pseudomonadota > Gammaproteobacteria > Burkholderiales > Thiobacillaceae > PFJX01. The sequence continues at coordinate 75,021 of CAVQKQ010000014.1, forward strand.
GCCGGGGATCATTGCAAGTCCGCCTCCGACATGCGTCTGCCCTTCGTGGCCGTGGGCCTGCTCTACCGGCAGGGATACTTCTCCCAGCGCATCGACAACGACGGTCGCCAGATCGCCACCTATACCGATTCGGAGTTCGATGACCTGCCCATCCATCCCGCCCTGCGCGAGGACGACAGCGAAGTCCATGTCAACATCGATCTGGCCGGGCGCCGCCTCGAGGTGAAAGTGTGGGAGGCCCGCATCGGCCATGTGCGCCTTTGCCTGCTGGATACCGACTTGCCCTCCAATACCGCCGAGGACCGCTACATCACCCACCAGCTTTATGGCGGCGACAAGCACACCCGCATCCAGCAGGAGATCGTGCTGGGCATCGGCGGCATGCGCGCCCTGGAAGAACTGGGGGTCAAGCCCACCGTCTATCACATCAACGAAGGCCATGCCGCCTTCCTGGTGCTGGAGCGGATCCGGTACAAGGTCAAGAATCAGGAACTGTCCTTCCATGCCTCCATGGAGGCGGTGGCGGCCTCCACGGTCTTTACCACCCATACCCCGGTGCCCGCGGGACATGACCATTTCGCCGAGGACATGATCTGGGACTACTTCTCCAAGTGCTGCACGGATCTGGGCATCAGCAAGGAGGAGTTCATGCGCCTGGGCGGCGGCGGCCACGGCCAGGATTTCAACATGACCCGGCTGGCCCTGAACGGCTCGCGCCATCACAACGGCGTGTCGCGCATCCACGGCGGCGTCTCGTCACGCATCCTGGCGGACATGTGGCCTCAGGTGTCGCCGGAAGAGTCCCCCATGGACTACATCACCAACGGCGTCCATGTCTCCACCTTCCTGGCCCAGGAGTGGCAGGATCTGTTCGACAACAAGCTGGGCTACGAATGGCGCCGCCGGCCTACCGATCTGGATTTCTGGCAGAAGGTGGAGAGTATCCCCGACCACCATTTCTGGTCGGTGCATCAGGCCCTCAAGTCCCAGATGCTCCATTCGGTGCATCACCGCATCACCCAGCAGCATTTGCGCAACCATGGTTCCGAGGCCCACCTGGAGCGCATGCTCAAGTACGCCAATCCCCTGGACCCCAACGTCCTCACCATCGGCTTCGCGCGGCGGTTCGCCACTTACAAGCGCGCCACCCTGATGTTCGAGAACATGGACTGGATGCGCCAGATCATCGACGACGCCAACCGGCCGGTGCTGTTCATCTTCGCCGGCAAGGCCCACCCGGCCGACCTGCCGGGCCAGGAGCTGATCAAGCGCATCCATGAGATTTCCCGTTCCCCCGAGTTCGAAGGCAAGATGCTGATGGTGGAAGGCTACGACCTCGGCTTCGCCCGCCGCCTGGTTTCGGGCTGCGACGTCTGGCTGAACAATCCCATCTACCCCCTGGAGGCGTCTGGCACCTCGGGTATGAAGGCGGCCATGAATGGCGTGATCAACCTCTCCGTCACGGACGGCTGGTGGGAGGAGGGCTATGACGGCAGCAACGGCTGGGCCATCAAACCCGCCCCCGAGTATTACGACGAGGCCCGCCGCAACAAGGAGGACAGCCAGACCCTCTACGAACTGCTCCAGGACCAGGTCATCCCCATGTATTACCGGCGCCAAGAACTGGGATTCTCGGCCGAATGGGTGCACATGGCGAAACGTTCCATCACCACGCTGCTGCCCCGTTTCAACGCCACCCGCATGGTGATGGAATACGTGAACAAATTTTACGGACCCGCCTCGCGCCAGTGGCGCCGCTACTCAGAGGGCGGATACGCCGCCGCCCAGTCGGTGGCGGCCTGGAAGTCCAAGGTGCGCCAGGCCTGGGGCGGGGTTTCCCTGCAACGGGTGGACGAATCCAGCATGCGCATAGCCTTCGGCGAAAGCGTGCAGATCAAGGTGGCGGTGAACCTCAACGGCCTGGCGCCCGAGGATGTGCGCGTGGAGATCCTCCTGGGGCGCGCCTCCAAGCAAGGCCAGGACCGGGACCTGCAGGCCATTCCCATGACCCCGGAAGGATGGCAGGGTCAGGAATGCCTGTTCGGGCTGGAACTCACGCCGGATCTGTGCGGCAAGCTGCTCTACCGGGTAAGGGTCTATCCCTTCCATGATCTGCTCACACACCCGTTCGAAACCGGCTTGATGGTCTGGCTGTGATGAAATCCGGAGGCCGGAAACTTTGGACCAGGGTTACGGCAAGGCCTGGGCATCGCCTCAGGCCCCTTGCCGTTTGAGTCTGCCGCCATGGCCGCCTTTCTCGCCATCGCCGCAGGTGCCACGCTGGGGGCCTGGATACGTTGGGGGCTGGGACTATGGCTCAATCCCTTGTATCCCACGCTGCCATACGGGACCCTGGCCGCCAACCTCATCGGCGGTTATCTGATCGGCCTGGCGCTGGCCTACTTCGCCCAGCATCCCGGCCTGCCGCCGGAATGGCGCCTGTTCGCCATCACCGGTTTTCTCGGCGGGCTGACCACTTTCTCCACCTTTTCCGCCGAGGTGTTCACCTTCATCAGCCGCGGGCAGTTGGCCTGGGCCTTGGGCGCGGCATCCCTGCACCTTCTGGGCTCCCTGTCCATGACGGCCCTGGGGGTGGCCACCTTCAAACTTATTCGGGGGTAATCATGCAGGCGCTATGCGTACGATTTTTTGTGCAGGAAGGCATGAAGCACGGCCATCACCCCATCCATGAGTGGCTGTTCGCTCAGGCCCACGACCTGGGCATCCCGGGCGGCACCGTGTTCCGGGCCGCCGGCGGCTATGGCCGTCATGGCGTGCACGAGGACACTTTCTTCGAACTGGCGGGCAAGCTGCCGGAAACCGTGGAATTCTTCGACGAACCCGCGCGCATCGAAGCCTTGATCGAGCGGGTGGGGGCGGAAGGCCTCAAACTGCGCTATGTCACCCACGAGATCGACACCCGTGTAACCGGACAATGAACCCGGTGCCGGTAGCCGGGCCGGCCCGCTAGCCATGGGCCACACTGCGATCGACCAACTCGTTCTGTTCGTCGCCGCCCTCGCCGCCAACGGTTTCTCGGCCCTCTCGGGCGGTGGGGCGGGATTGATCCAGTTTCCCATGCTCATCTTCCTGGGTCTGCCCTTCGCCATCGCCCTGGCAACCCACAAGATCGCGACGGTATTCCTCGGCCTCGGCGCGGCGATACGGCATCTGCGGGAAAGCCATCTGGAACGGCGCGTTTCCCTGGTGATCCTGGCCGCCGGGCTGCCCGGCGTTGTCCTGGGGGCCGCCACCATCCTGCGGGTGCCGGAGCGCCCCGCCACCCTGGTGCTGGGGGCGCTCACCATGGGATTGGGCGTCTATTCCGTCCTGAAGCCCCGCCTGGGCATGGAATACCGTCCCCACAACCAGACCGGACGGGGCCTGGTGTTCGGCGCCCTGGGCCTGTTCGCGGTGGGCTTCATGAACGGCTCCATCACCTCCGGCTCGGGACTGTTCCTGACCCTCTGGCTGATCCGCCATTTCGGCCTGGATTACAAGCGGGCCGTGGCCTACACCATGATGCTCGGGGGCGTGTTCTGGAACGGCGCCGGCGCCTTGGTGCTGGGCGTCCTGGGCACCGTGGCCTGGAGCTGGATGCCGGCGCTGCTGCTGGGCGCCGTCATCGGCGGCTACCTGGGCAGTCACATGGCCATCACCAAGGGCAATCTCTGGGTCAAGCGGGCGTTCGAGATCGCCACCATCGCCATCGGCTTGAAGCTGTTGATCGGCTAGGTCGCACGCGCGGGAATGTGGCCTCTGCCAGATGGCATCGCTATCGTGCCGGATCATGATGGGTTCCGGCGTCGTCGTCGAAGGAATCCAGTCCCAAAGCAAGGCGGGGGAGACAAACTTCGGCAATTGGCGGCAACCCGATGCCCAGCCTTCTCCCACCCAGGCCGACAGCGCATCAGACCTGTATTCGATGGGCGGCCGGACACGCACGACATCGTCCCTCTTCATCCTCGAATTAGCCAAAAGGCATATGCCTAGTACTTTTGCGGAATTGAAGCAGCCAAGCTGGTTGGCTTAGGGTGCGGGTACAACATCGCTCGCGACGCTGAATAAATCACTGAATCAAATGGGTCTGAGTCATTTATCAAGCTACAGGGCGAATGCGCTAGGTGAAGCGGACCCAATACTGACTCAACATCCCGAATATGAATTACGCGGCATGGGGCAAGACCAGCGGCAATCTACCTATCGCGCATTGTTCGAGGCATAGATGGAGCCGTAAACGCTGACGGCACTCAGTGCGGTCCTGCTCCGCCCTGCACCGCTGCCTGAAGCGCCATGGCGTCTCGACCCGTCCCGAGACCGAAACGGCGAAGCGGGCGACCAAGCCCTTCAAGGCCTACCAACCGGGCTACCTGCACGTGGATGTGAAGTACCTGCCCCAGATGGGGGACGAGACCGCCCGACGCTACCTGTTCGTGGCCATCGACCGGGCCAGCCGCTGGGTTTACCTGGCCATCAAGCCCCACAAGACGGCGGCGGCGGCCAAGTCCTTCCTGAACGCTTTGCACAAGGCCTGTCCGATCCGGATCAGCAAGGTCCTGACCGACAACGGCAAGGAGTTCACCGACCGCCTGTTCGGCTCCCGGGATCGCAAGGCGACGGGGGAGCACGAGTTCGACCAGCTGTGCCTGGCCCTGGGCATCGAACATCGCCTGACGAGGCCCCGGACCCCGCAGACCAACGGCATGGTGGAGCGCTTCAATGGAAGAATCGCGGATGTCCTGAGAACCCATCATTTCCGTTCCGGCGAGGAATTGGAGACCGCCCTCATGCGCTACGCCTGGCTATACAACCATCAACTGCCGCAAAAGGCCTTGGGCCATATCGCGCCCATCCAAGCCTTGAAAAACTGGCAGGATTCTCACCCCCACCTCTTCGTCAAACGCGTGGTTAATCTGCCGGGAACGACAACTAGGCGTCGATTACGGGGGACAGCCGGTTTAAAACAGAAATCGAGGCGGAATTGAGTCGGCACATACAACCGTTGCCGCGTGGCCGGCCGAAGAAAGAAGTGGGCTTGGGAATGACAAAAGAGAGAACGAATATGCAAATGCCATTGTTGGGAGGTGGTAAATGACTCCGACCCCATTTCTTCCCAGCGCTTATGGGCATGCCAGCGCACGATGCCTAATCGAACCTGATGGCAAGCGGAATGGTTTTCAGAAAGGTAATGTCAATTGATTGGGCCAATCGTATTCGGAGCGGCACTGCTGTACTTGCTCATTTCCATTTCGGTAGTGCGTGGAGCAATCCGTTTCGCCCGGAGAAGGGGCAGGAGCGCGAAATGGTGGGGTTGGGGCGCAGCGCTGGTGATGTACATGATCCCGTTCTGGGACTTGCTTCCGACAGTGGCTACACATCAATACTACTGCGCCAAGGATTCCGGGTTCTGGGTCTACAAAACGGTGGATCAGTGGAAGGTTGAGAATCCAGGGGTGATGGAGATGCTGGTGGCGAATAAGGTCACGCCTTCCACCAGACAGGGGGATATGCGAAATTTCACGGATACCGATTTCTTAAATCAGCGTATCAATAATGTTCTTAAGAAAAGTGGGCCGTATCTGTTTAACCAGTGGCGATGGGAGCAAGAGGTGGTGGACAGCAAAACCAACGAAGTATTGGCGCGGTCTGTGGATTTTTCTACAGGTAATGGAAATATCGGCGGAGAGCCTCCACTTAGATTCTGGCTTCAGAGTGACGGATGCACTGGTGGGAGTGCAGTCAATGATTCTCGATTCCTTGCGTTTAGACATCAATTTCTGGGGAGATAAAAATGAGCACCATTCAAGAATTGTTTCAACAGGCGCAGTTGGCTGAGGCAGCATATGCAAATTTACGAGACAGTGCCGGCAATATAATTACTGATGTTATTGGCGCAAAAACTGCCCTTAAAGCTGAAGGCTTCAGCGAACCCCAAGCCACCGAATTCCTAAAACAATGGCGTGTAGTAGATCAATCCCCACCATTGGGTTTTTTCGGCAACGGATTTTCCGCAACGCTGTTCGAGAGGCTGGATGCGAACCAGCAACCGACCGGGCAATACACGCTGTCAATTGCCGGATCAGTTTCGCCGATTGATTTTGCCAACGATTTGCTCGATTTGAACTCAGGCGGGGTAGCCTATTTCCAAGTGCAGTCCATGATTAACTATGTCCTGCGCCTGCAAGCGGGCAGCACGGGCACCACCCGGCAGGTTGAGCTGCTCACCGGAGCGACTGCCCCCTCATTGACCAGCACGTTTGTTAGCGGCATCGGCCCCGGCATCACCCCCAGCCAGTTGACGATTACCGGGCATAGCCTGGGCGGTTTTCTGGGGCAAGTGTATCAACGGATATTTGGCAGCGCAGGCGTCTACACTTACAACGCGCTTGGCTTGGTCAGACAGAATGCCCCGGTTTTTGACCAGTTGACCAGCTTGCTGGGATTGCCTGCCGGTAGCTATAGCTCCGGCCCAGGCGAGAATCTGCTTGTACCAGGCGAACCGGCCCAGTTGATCGGCACCGTGCAGGGCAAACCACAGATACAAATATTTACTGAGACGGAAAGCGCAACGATCAATCCGATCGACACGATTCCTGCGCACAAGGTGGGACCCGTCACCAACTCCCTCGTCCTCTACGATCTATTTGCGATGCTTGATCCCTCACTCAACACCGCCAACCCGGCAGACGGGATAGACATGATCACCGCCATCCTCAAAGCCGCCAGCGCCGATCCATCCCTGAGTCTGGAAGCGACTCTGGACAAATTACGCACCCTGATCCTCGGCCCTTATTCGGCGGGAACGGTGCCAGAGGACCGGGACAGCCTGTACGCCAACATCGGCGAACTGCAAACAGCCCTGGCGACGCAACCCGCTCGCACCATTGTAACCCTAGCCAGCCTGAGCCGCGACCAGATGGCCGCCCTCGCCCAAACCGACATCGCCTACCGCTATGCCCTGGTCAACCTCGCCCCGTTCGCCTTGACGGGTGACGACAGCCTCTACGCTCAGCACAACACCAACGGCGAACTCGACCTCTACGACCCGGCCACCGGTCAGGGCGCCCTCACCGACCTCTACCTGCAAGACCGGGCGGCCATGCTGGACTGGGTTATGCAGTTCAACACCGAGGACATCCCACCGGCTGCCACACCGTTCGGCGACACCTTCTTCAAGCTCGGCAGCTTCGGTGACCGCTACTACTTCGAGGACGAGACCACCCACACCCAAATCCGCCTCGGCGAGACCGTTGACCTCCTGCAGCCCCCCACGGATTTCCGCCACATCGCCTTCGGCTCAGACGCCGGCGAGACCCTCACCGGCGACGCCAAGCCCGACCATCTCTATGGCATGGGCGGGGACGACATTCTGATCGGCAACAATGGTAGCGACCATCTTGAAGGTGGGCAGGGATACGACACCTACGTCATCAATTCCGGCGATGGCCTCGACACCGTGCTGGACAGCGATGGGTCGGGGGTGGTGGTCCTGGACGGCATCCAGGCCCAAGGCAAGGCGAGCGTGGCGGAAGCGGGCAACTGGGTGCAACTGGATGCCAACACATGGCAAGACAATGAACACGACCTCACCTACCAACTCATTACCCAGGCAGACGGTACGCAGGACCTCTACCTGATGGGCGGTGACGAGGGTACCCGCATCAAGAACTGGCATGGCGGTGACCTGGGCATCGACCTGGGGCCAGGCGGTACCGCCCCCACACCCATCTACGGTCTCACCCTCACCGGCGATCTCGCTCCCATCGACTTCGATCCTGTCAACCCCGGCGTGCAGCCCAATACCGATGCCTTGGACAACGTCATCACCGATCCCGACATGGCCGAGCCGGGTCGGGCCGACGCCCTCTACGACAGCACCGGCAACGATAAGCTTCTGGGCCTCGCCGGAGACGACATCCTCTATGCCTGGCGAGGTGGTGATGACCGCTTGGAGGGTGGTACCGGCAACGACATTATTGATGCCGGCCCCGGCGACGACATTGCCACCGGCAACGCCGGGCAGGACCTGATCTGGGGTGGCACCGGCGCCGACCGGCTCTATGCGCAGGACGAGCAAGCCCTGGACACCGCCCTCCTGGCTGGCGAGACCCAGGCCGGCAGCGGTCTCAAAGGCGACCTCCTCGACGGGGGAGACGACAACGACAGCCTGGTGGGCGATGACGGCAACGATACCCTGGCGGGCGGCGCCGGCAGCGACCTCCTGCTCGGCGGCGGTGGCGACGACAACCTCATGGGCGATGACGCCCTGTCAAACGCCAACCTGGACTGGAGCTTTACCCGCAACATCGTCACTGACGCCAACGGCACCGAATACCAACGGATCTACTATAACGTCAACGCCACCGAATCGGCCAACGGCGGCGCCGATGTGCTCTACGGCGGGGCCGGCAACGACTGGCTTTTCGGCCAGAACGGCAATGACGTCCTGGACGGTGGCACCGGCGACGACGTCCTGTTAGGCGGCGCGGATGCCGATGTGCTGTTGGGCCAGGGCGGAAACGACGTGCTGATCGGCGACGATTCCTCGCTCCCCGCCAACCGGCACGGAGACGACTACCTGGATGGCGGCGACGGCAATGACCAGTTATGGGGCGGTGGGGGTTCGGATCAACTCATGGGCGGAGCGGGTGATGACATCCTATGGGGCCAGGGTGGAGACGACACGCTTGACGGCGGCGCGGGTCAGGACTGGCTGATGGGCGATGACCTGGGTGTGCCGGGCACGCAACATGGCGCCGACACCCTGCAAGGCGGCAGCGGTGATGACTACCTGTTCGGGCAAGGCGGCGACGATATCCTGAGAGGTGGTCAGGGCAACGACTACCTGCAAGGCGACGATGGCGGGCTGGCCGGGGAATTCCACGGCAACGACACGCTGTATGGCGATGAGGGCGATGACACCCTGATCGGAGACGGCGGCAACGACATACTTAATGGCGGCGAGGGCAATGACACACTGATCGGAGACAATGCCTCCAACCAGCCGTTGGCGGCGGAATACCAGGGCAACGACACCCTGCTTGGCGGCGCGGGTAGCGACCAACTGCTGGGCGGCGGCGGCAACGACATGCTGATCGGCGGCACCGGTCTCGACTACCTGGACGGCGGCAGCGGGGACGACGTTTATCGGTTCGAATTAGGTGACAGCCCCCTGATCAGCGGCACCGCCGAAGGCGTCAACGATACCGACGGCGTCAACCGCATTGAGTTCGGTGCCGGCATCAGCGCGGCAAATGCCAATATCCTGCAATTCGGCCAGGACATGGCGCTCAACTACAGCGGGACCGATTGGCTGTGGATCTACGGCGGCTTCAACGGTGCGATCCAAGATTTCCACTTCGCCGATGGGCAGGATCTCAACTGGATGCAGTTGATCGGCCAAGCACTGCACAATCCGGTCATCATTAGCACCACCGATTCCGGCGCCGTAATGGTCGGCGGCGCGGCAAACGACACGTTGAGCGCTACGGGCGGGGGAGGCACCTTCTCCGGCGGGCAGGGCAACGACACGCTCAGCGGCGCGGGTGGCAATAATATCTACCTATACAGCCTGGGCGACGGCACGGACCACGTTGTGGATACCGGTGGACTGGTGGACGCCGACGGCAACCCATTGCCCAACGTGCTCAGGTTTGGCGACGGCATTACTGCGGCGGACCTCTCGCTCGGCCTTGGATCCCTTGTCATCCGGGTGGGAACGGACCCCAACGACACGATCCATATCGGCAATTTCAACCCCAACGACGTCTATGGGCAGCGGGCCATCGATTGGTTCGAGTTTTCCGACGGTACGGCGCTGAGCTATGAGGAACTGTTATCCAAAGGTTTCGACCTGGGAGGGACGGCTGGGAACGATGTGATCAGTGGCACCAATATTGCAGACCGGATCGAAGGTGGCGAGGGAAACGATACCCTAAACGGGGGTTATGGCGATGACACCTACCTGTTTGACCTCGGCGATGGAGTGGACACTATCAATGAGGCTCCAGACATCGGCTCCACTGACGTGCTCAAGTTTGGCCCCGGCATCGATCCGGCCGACATCACCATTATTGGCGATGGCCAAAACCTAGAACTCATCCACGCCAATGGCAGTGATAAGGTCATCATCAACAACTGGTTTGCCAACTCTAATAGCTACTACAAATTGGAACAGGTCGAGTTTGCCGACGGCACCCAGTGGACCCAGTCGCAGCTCACCGCCATGATTGTGAACCTCACTGGCACAGCCGGCGACGACACCATCGATGGCTCTGACCGCGACGAAACCCTGAACGGCCTAGCCGGGAATGACACCCTCAACGGTGGCAATGGCAACGACACCTACTTGTTTGATCTGGGGGGTGGGGTGGACACCATCAACGAGATCGACGGTAATGCATTTCTTGATGTGCTCAAGTTTGGTTCAGGTATCACTCCTGCTGATATCACATTTGTCCGGAACGGCGACAATCTGGAGTTCTTACACGCCAATGGCAACGATAAGGTGATCGTCGCCAACTGGTTTGTGCCGAACCATGACTCTTTCCAAATCGACAGTGTTGAGTTCACCGACGGCACCCAGTGGACTAAAACGCAGATCAATGCCTTGTTCGAGACCATCACCGGCACGGCCGAGGATGACACACTATACGGCTCCGGCCTCGACGAAACCCTCTATGGCCTGGATGGCAACGATACCCTTGATGGTTCTTACGGTAACGACACACTTATTGGCGGTAATGGCAACGACACCCTTATGGGGGGGGCTGGCGTTGACATCTACCTATTTGATCTGGGCGACGGGGTGGATACCATCTTCGAAGAACCCGACCACAATTATTCTTACTACAACTACTATTCTCAGGGATGGCTCAGGTTCGGGGCTGGCATCAACCCTGACGACATTTCCGTAGAACGTAACGGCACTAACTTGGAGTTCAGTCACGCCAACGGTAGCGACAAGGTCATTGTCAATAATTGGTTCTATTACAACCCTCAGCCCTGGGGATTTAACTATTTTTACCAACTCGACGGGGTAGAGTTCGCCGACGGCACGCAGTGGACCCGGTTACAGCTTACCACCATAGGATTGACCCTTACCGGCACAGTTGGTGACGATACCCTCTATGGCTCGGGCTACGATGAAACTCTACATGGCCTAGCAGGCAACGACGTGCTGGGGGGCAGTACGGGAAACGACACCCTCTTCGGTGACGCCGGCGACGACATTCTCTCCGGCGGTGGCGGCGATGATACTCTGTCAGGCGGTGACGGCAACGATATCCTCTACGACGGTGGCTGGGGAAATGATACCTACCTATTTGACCTCGGCGGAGGGATGGACACCATCAACGTGGACTATGGCCAAGGCTATACCGACGTGCTCAAGTTCGGCGTCGGCATCAACCCTAATGACATCACTGTCTCTTTTAATGGCAACAACCTGGAACTCAGCCATTCCAACGGGATTGACAAGGTCATCGTCGCCAATTGGTTTCTAGGCTCCACAGGCTATTACCAACTCGACAGAGTGGAATTCGCCGACGGTACTCAGTGGACCCAGTCTCAACTCAACACGATGGTCCTCACAATCACTGGCAGTGCAGGGGACGATACCCTGTCTGGCTCAGACCGCGATGAAATTCTGGATGGCCTCCCTGGGAACGATACCCTCAATGGCGGCTTAGGCAATGACACGTACCTGTTCGATCAAGGCGGCGGGGTGGACATTATCAACGAGTACGACAGTGATTTTTCCACTGACGTGATCAAGTTCGGCGAAAGCATCAACACCGGTGATATCACCGTCTCTCGTGTTGGGGACAACTTGGAGTTCCATCATGCCAACGGCAGCGACAAGGTCATTGTCGCCAACTGGTTTCTCAGCACAAACGGCTTGTACTTCAACCAACTTGACTGGGTGGAATTCGACGACGGTACCAAGTGGAGTGCGGCAACCATCAGCCAGATGCTGTCCAACGCCACACCGACCGGGTACGTCACGCTGAATGGCACGGCCGCCCAGGGGCAAGAGCTCACAGTGACCAACACACTGGAGGATGCGGATGGGCTGGGAACGATCAGCTACCAATGGCAGGCTTCGACCAATGGCGCACCTTGGAGCAACATAGCCGGCGCCACAGCAGCCAGCTTCACCCTCACAGAGTCCCAGGTCGGCCAGCAAGTGCGCGCGGTGGCCAGATACACTGACGGCCACGGCACGGAGGAAGCGGTGACGAGCGAGGCGACGGTCGCAGTGGCCAACGTCAACGACGCGCCGATCGCCTCCGCTGCGTTGGCCAACCAGACCGCCACGCAAGGCTTGGCATACAGCTTCACCCTGCCGGCGAATGCCTTTACCGATCCCGATTTGGCGCATGGAGATGTTCTGAACTACGGCGCCACGAAAGCAGATGGTTCAGCCCTACCTGGTTGGTTGATATTCAACCCAGACACGAAAACCTTCAGCGGCACACCAGCAAACGAGGATGTCGGTGCGATCAGCCTGAAGGTCACGGCCACCGACCAGGCCGGGCTTAATGCCATGCAAATTTTGAACCTGGCCGTGGCAAACGTTAACGACGCCCCGGCCCTGTCCGCCCCCCTGGACGATCAGCAGGCACACGCGGGAACCGCCTTCACTTATCAGGTGCCGGCAACTGCCTTTGTGGACATCGACGAGGGCGACTTTCTGACCTACAACGCCGCCCTGGCGAATGGCGCGGCCCTGCCAACCTGGCTCAGCTTCAACGCCGACACCCGAACTTTCAGTGGCACACCTTCCGCCGCGGACGCTGGTCAATTCGACGTCAAGGTCCTTGCCACCGACTCGGGTGGACTGGCGGCAATCGACGTCTTCACCCTCGCCATAGATTCTGTCGCCATCACCGGCACGGTAGGCAACGATACCCTATCCGGTTCCGTCAGCAACGACACCCTTCTTGGCTTGGACGGCAACGATTTTCTGGACGGTGGCGCCGGCGCAGACACTTTGGTCGGCGGAATGGGCGACGACACTTACGTGGTGGACGACGTCGGCGACATGGTGACCGAGAACACCGACGAGGGCACGGACACTGTCCAGTCCGGCATCACTTATACACTGGGCGCTAACGTCGAGAACCTCACACTCACGGGCACGGCAGCCATCGACGGTACGGGTAACGAGTTCAGCAACATCCTGACCGGCAACAGTGCCAACAACACGCTTACTGGTGGTGTCGGTTCCGATACGCTGATGGGAGGAGCCGGCGCGGATGTTTACGTGTTCAACCTGGGCGACGGGATCGATACCATCATCGACGATGGCACGGTGGATTCGAACCGGATCGTTTTCGGCCTGGGGATCATGCCCAACGACGTCGCCTACTCATTCGATGGCAACACCCTGGTGTTGAGTTATGGCCCCTTGGGCGACGAGTTGCGTTTGCCGAATTTCGACCTTGCCGGCTTGAATGGCTCGTCCGTGGCCAGCACGCTTCAGTTCGACAATGGTGCCGTTCTTACCCTGGTCGAGTTGTTGGGGTCTGCGTCTGGCGGAGAGAACACCGCGCCTACCGTGGGGGAGGCGATTAATCCAATGCTGGTCGAGGAGGATGCGGCATTTCATTTCGTGGTGCCCACACAAACATTCGTGGACCCGGACTCGGGCGACGAACTGGTGATTGCCGCCACGCTGTCAGACGGCACCACATTGCCGGCATGGCTCGACTATGACGCCGCCACCCAAACGTTCAGCGGAACCCCGGGTAACGGCGACGTGGGTATGCTAGATGTCCGGCTTACCGCCACGGACATGCAGGGAGCCAGCGTGTCCACGGTGTTCAATTTGAGCGTATTGAACGTCAACGATGCGCCGGAACTGGCGGTGCCGTTGGCCGACCAGACAGGGCGGACGGATACGGTGTTTTCCTATCAGGTGCCGGCTGGAGCGTTCACCGATGTGGATCCCGGCGACAGTCTGAGCTATGCCGCTGTGCTGGCGGATGGCTTACCCCTTCCCGATTGGTTGGATTTTGACGCGGTAAGCCGAACCTTCATCGGGACTCCTCCAGTCAGCGCCACAGGGGTTCTTGATATCCGGGTGACCGCTACGGACGAGAGTGGCTCCTTGGCTGAAGATAGCTTCCGTTTGGTTGTTACGCCTGTAATTGTGCGAGGGGCAAGAATTACTGGAACAAATGGCAACGACAATCTGGCCGGAACCGCTGGAGACGACATCATCAACGGCTTGGGTGGAAACGACATCATTGCCGGTGGGGATGGGAACGACGTGATCATGGGGGGCGACGGCAACGACACGCTGATCGGCAACGGTGGCGACGACACCTTCCTGGTCACGGGGCAGAACAGCGATTTCGCATACACCACCTACGACGGCGGCGATGGATTCGACACGGTGCTGGGCACGGCGGGGGACGACATTCTCCGGGTCCGGTCCCTCAGCCTGGCCAACGGCATTGAGCGCATCGACGGCGGGGGCGGAACCAATGTTCTGGCGGGCACGGTTGACAACAACCTTATAGACATCCGCGGCATCGAGTTGGTGAACATTGCCCGTATTGACGGCGGACGTGGCAACGACACCCTCATCGGCGATGACGGCGCCAACATCCTGGTGGGGGGCGACGGCAACGACACGCTGATCGGCAACGGTGGCGACGACACCTTCCTGGTCACGGGGCAGAACAGCGATTTCGCATACACCACCTACGACGGCGGCGATGGATTCGACACGGTGCTGGGCACGGCGGGGGACGACATTCTCCGGGTCCGGTCCCTCAGCCTGGCCAACGGCATTGAGCGCATCGACGGCGGGGGCGGAACCAATGTTCTGGCGGGCACGGTTGACAACAACCTTATAGACATCCGCGGCATCGAGTTGGTGAACATTGCCCGTATTGACGGCGGACGTGGCAACGACACCCTCATCGGCGATGACGGCGCCAACATCCTGGTGGGGGGCGACGGCAACGACACGCTGATCGGCAACGGTGGCGACGACACCTTCCTGGTCACGGGGCAGAACAGCGATTTCGCATACACCACCTACGACGGCGGCGATGGATTCGACACGGTGCTGGGCACGGCGGGGGACGACATTCTCCGGGTCCGGTCCCTCAGCCTGGCCAACGGCATTGAGCGCATCGACGGCGGGGGCGGAACCAATGTTCTGGCGGGCACGGTTGACAACAACCTTATAGACATCCGCGGCATCGAGTTGGTGAACATTGCCCGTATTGACGGCGGACGTGGCAACGACACCCTCATCGGCGATGACGGCGCCAACATCCTGGTGGGGGGCGACGGCAACGACACGCTGATCGGCAACGGTGGCGACGACACCTTCCTGGTCACGGGGCAGAACAGCGATTTCGCATACACCACCTACGACGGCGGCGATGGATTCGACACGGTGCTGGGCACGGCGGGGGACGACATTCTCCGGGTCCGGTCCCTCAGCCTGGCCAACGGCATTGAGCGCATCGACGGCGGGGGCGGAACCAATGTTCTGGCGGGCACGGTTGACAACAACCTTATAGACATCCGCGGCATCGAGTTGGTGAACATTGCCCGTATTGACGGCGGACGTGGCAACGACACCCTCATCGGCGATGACGGCGCCAACATCCTGGTGGGGGGCGACGGCAACGACACGCTGATCGGCAACGGTGGCGACGACACCTTCCTGGTCACGGGGCAGAACAGCGATTTCGCATACACCACCTACGACGGCGGCGATGGATTCGACACGGTGCTGGGCACGGCGGGGGACGACATTCTCCGGGTCCGGTCCCTCAGCCTGGCCAACGGCATTGAGCGCATCGACGGCGGGGGCGGAACCAATGTTCTGGCGGGCACGGTTGACAACAACCTTATAGACATCCGCGGCATCGAGTTGGTGAACATTGCCCGTATTGACGGCGGACGTGGCAACGACACCCTCATCGGCGATGACGGCGCCAACATCCTGGATGGCGGAGCTGGCGCAGACACATTGGTCGGTGGAACGGGCAACGACACCTATCTATTCAACCGCGGCGACGGTGCGGACAAATGGACGGATACCGATGCCACGGTAGGCAATGTGGACATTGCCTGCTTCGGTGCCGACATCGCCTACGATCAGATTTGGTTCCAGCAAATAGGCAATGATTTGGAAGCCCTGGTTATTGGTACTGGAGACAAGATTCTGATCAAGGACTGGTACTCGGGTAGCGAAAATCACCTGGAGCTCTTCGAAGCAGGCGACGGCAAGATGTTGCTGGATAGCCAGGTGCAAGCCCTGGTGGATGCAATGGCCGCCTTTGCCCCGCCGACGGCCGGGCAGACCACGCTGCCAACCAACTACCAGGACGCCCTCGCGCCGGTGCTGGCGGGCAACTGGCATTAACGGGGTCGGCTCATTAAAGATGACCGTCAAAATAAGTCCACCTCCGGGCTATGACCCGGGGGGGCGCAAAGGGAAGGCACATGCAAGCACAAGGCGACAGTCCCACCGAGGCGATCCATGCCGACAAGTCCGACTCGGGACTTGCTTGTCTGGCCATGTTGGCCCGTTTCCATGGCGTGGTGGCGGAACCGGCACAACTGGCCCATGAGTTCGGCAAGGGGGGGCAACCCTTCGGCGTCACAGAAATCCTCCTCGCCGCCAGGAAACTGGGGCTCAAGGCCAAACAGGCGGCGATACGGATCGACCGATTGGCCACCACGCCTCTGCCTGTCCTGGCCCTGGACCGGGACGGCGGATTCTTCATCCTGGCCAAATGCGAGGATGATCAGATCCTGATCCACGACCCCCGCATAGGTCGTCCGCAAACCCTCTCCCGGGCGGAACTGGAGGCTCGCTGGTTCGGCGAGATCATCCTCTTCACTTCCCGCGCCAGTCTGGCAGGAGAACTGGCCAGGTTCGACTTCACCTGGTTCATTCCCGCCATCGTCAAATACCGCAAGCTGCTGGGGGAGATCCTGCTGGTTTCCTTCGTGCTCAACCTATTCGCTCTGGTCACGCCTCTGTTCTTCCAGGTGGTAATGGACAAGGTGCTGGTGCATCGGGGATTGACCACCCTGGACGTGATCGCCGCCGGCTTGCTGGTGGTTTCCATGTTCGAGGTGGTCCTCTCCGGCCTGCGCACCTACGTCTTCGCCCACACCACCAGCCGCATCGACGTAGAGTTGGGCGCGCGCCTGTTCCGCCACCTGCTCGCCCTGCCCATGGCCTACTTCCAGGCCCGCAGGGTGGGAGACTCAGTGGCAAGGGTGCGGGAGTTGGAGAACATCCGCCAGTTTCTCACCGGCAATGCCATCACCGTGGTGCTGGATGTATTCTTTTCGGTGGTGTTCATTGCCGTCATGCTGTTCTACAGCGGCTGGCTGACCCTGATCGTGCTGGCCTCGCTACCCCTCTACCTGCTCCTATCCCTACTTGTCACGCCGCTGCTGCGCGCCCGTCTGCACGAGAAATTCAACCGGGGCGCGGAGAACCAGGCCTTCCTGGTGGAGACGGTGTCCGGCATCGACACCCTGAAGGCCATGGCGGTGGAGCCCCAGATGACCCGGCACTGGGACAAGCAGCTCGCCGCCTACGTGGCCGCCGGCTTCAGTACCGCCAAGCTGTCAAGCGTGGCCCACGAAGGTGTCAACATGGTGGGTAAGCTGGTCACCGTCGCCATCCTCTGGCTCGGGGCCAGGTTGGTGATCGAGGGCCAACTCACGGTCGGCCAGCTCATCGCCTTCAACATGCTGGCCGGTCGTGTGGCCCAGCCCATCATGCGTCTGGCCCAGTTGTGGACCGACTTCCAGCAGACCGGCATCTCGGTGCAGCGTTTGGGCGACATCCTCAACACCCGCACCGAGCTGGCCGGCAACAAGTCGTCGTTGCCCGCGCTGTCAGGCCGGATCGAGCTGGATCAGGTGACATTCCGCTACCGGCCGGACGGTCCGGAGGTGCTGCGCGATGTGACCCTGGCCATCGCGCCGGGGGAGGTGATCGGCGTGGTGGGCCGTTCTGGCTCCGGAAAGAGCACTCTGGCAAAGCTGGTGCAACGCCTCTATGTGCCGGAACATGGGCGGGTGCTGGTGGACGGCATGGATCTGGCCCTGGCCGAGGCGTCCTCTCTGCGGCGTCAGATCGGCGTGGTGTTGCAGGAGAACGTGCTGTTCAACCGCAGCATCCGCGAGAACATCGCCCTGGCCGACCCCGGTGCGCCGCTGGAGGCGGTGATGCAAGCTGCCAAGCTGGCCGGCGCCCACGACTTCATCCTGGAACTGCCGGAAGGCTACGACACGATGGTGGGTGAGCATGGCTCCACCCTCTCGGGTGGCCAGCGCCAGCGTATCGCCATTGCCCGCGCCCTGATCACGCAGCCCCGCATCCTGATCTTCGACGAGGCTACCAGCGCCTTGGACTACGAATCGGAACGCATCATCCAGCAGAACATGAAGGCCATCTGCCAAGGGCGCACGGTGATCGTCATCGCCCACCGTTTGTCCGCCGTCAGGGATGCCAACCGCATCCTGGTCATTGACCGGGGCCAGATCGTGGAGCAAGGCTCTCACGCCGAATTGCTCGACCACGAGGCCGGCCATTACAGCAGGCTGCATCGCCTGCAACACGCCTGATCATGAGACTTGCCGCTACCCTGGATCTTTTCGCCCGCTATGCCCGAGTGTTGCGACATGCCTGGGGAGTACGCAAGCAAATGGACGGTACCGTCCGGCGCGACCACGAAGCGGAATTCCTTCCGGCCGCCCTGGCGCTCCAGGAAACCCCCGTGCATCCCGCGCCCCGCATCGTCATGGGGTTGATCCTGCTGTTCGCCACACTGGCCGTGGTTTGGGCCGGATTCGGCAAGATCGACATCGTCGCCAGCGCCCAAGGCAAGCTTATCCCGGACGACCGCTCCAAGATCATCCAACCTATGGAAACGGCGGCGGTGCGTGCCATACATGTGCGCGATGGGCAAACCGTGCAGGCAGGTGATCTCCTGATCGAACTGGACGCCACCGAAACCGAGGCCGACGCCACCCGTATAGGAGAGGATCTCCTTGCCGCCCAACTGGAATGTGTCCGTGCAGAAGCACTGCTGGAGGCTGTGGCGACGCCGGGCAAGCCCCCGGTAATTGCGCAAGCTGGTGTAGATGCCCCCCGGCTTGCCGCCGAGCAACGTCTCCTTGCGGGCGAGATTGACGCCTACACTACCCAACTCGATCGGATCGATGCAGACATCGAGCAGCGCGTGGCCGAGTTGCACACCACCGAGGAGAGCGTGGCCAAACTGGCGCAAACCGCCCCCATCGCCCATGCTCGCGCCCAAGACTACAAAGAACTGCTGGCCCAGAACTTTGTATCCCGTCATGGATATCTGGAGAAAGAACAGGTAAGGATCGAGCAGGAACAGGATCTGGCCACCCAGCGCGCCAAGCTGGTGGAAATTAAAGCCGCCATATCGTCTGCCCGGCGTCAGCGCGCGGCCCTGGTGGCGGAGACCCGGCGTAGCGCCCTGGACCGCCAGCACCAAGCGGAACAAAAGGTTGCCGACTTGTCCCAGGAACGGGTCAAGGTCGCGAGCCGGGACCAGTTGATGCGCCTCACTGCACCGGTGGCGGGCATGGTGCAGCAACTGGCGGTACATACCGTGGGCGGAGTGGTCACCCCGGCGCAACCTTTGATGGTGATCGTGCCCGGCGAGAATTCGCTGGAAGTGGAGGCTTTTATCGAAAACAAGGACATCGGTTTCGTTCACGGGGGGCAAATGGCCGAGGTGAAGATCGAGACCTTCCCCTATACCAAATACGGGACCCTACGCGGCACGGTCACCCAAGTCTCAAGCGATGCCATCCAGGATGAGAAGCGCGGACTGGTCTATGTGGCCCGTGTAAAGCTGGTGCGCACGAGCTTGAATGTCGATGGCAAGGCCGTGAATCTCACCCCGGGCATGGCGGTGACCGTGGAGATAAAGACCGGCAAACGGCGGGTTATCGAGTACTTCCTGAGTCCGCTCATACAGTATTCAGATGAGAGTCTGAAAGAAAGGTGAAGCTGCTCTGAATGGGTCAGACGTAGGTTGAAAACCTGAACCTTTACGATTTATTGAAAGGTCGAATTCCGGACCGTGCTTATTCCTGGCGCCGGATGGCATCCTTGCCTTGGTCAGTCGCCGGGCATTCCGGTATCATTCCACATCCGTGTATCAGCCAATTTTATGACCCGTTACGTATTCGTCACCGGCGGTGTGGTGTCCTCTCTGGGGAAAGGCATCGCCGCTGCCTCGCTGGGAGCGATTCTCGAGTCCCGCGGGCTCAGCGTCACCCATCTCAAGCTGGACCCCTACATCAACGTCGACCCGGGCACCATGAGCCCGTTTCAGCACGGCGAAGTGTTCGTCACCGAGGACGGCGCCGAGACCGACCTGGACCTGGGCCACTACGAACGCTTCACTCGGGCCAAGATGGGCAAGCGCAACAATTTCACCACCGGCCAGATCTACGAGTCGGTGATCAAGAAGGAGCGACGCGGCGAATACCTGGGCAAGACGGTCCAGGTCATCCCCCACATCACCGACGAGATCAAGGTCTTCATCAAGCGCGGCGCCGAGGGCGCCGACGTGGCCATCATCGAGGTAGGCGGCACGGTGGGCGACATCGAGTCCCTGCCGTTTCTGGAGGCCATCCGCCAGATGGGCATCGAGGAGGGTAGGAGCGGCTGCTGCTTCATCCACCTGACCCTGCTGCCCTACATCCCCACCGCCGGCGAGTTGAAGACCAAGCCGACCCAGCACTCGGTCAAGGAACTACGCGAGATCGGCATCCAGCCGGACGTGCTGCTGTGCCGGGCGGACCGCTCCATCCCCCAGGAGGAGCGGCGCAAGATCGCCCTGTTCTGCAACGTCATGCCGGAAGCGGTGATCGAGGCCCTGGACGCCAGTTCCATCTACCAGATCCCGGCCATGCTGCACGATCAGATGCTGGACGAGATCGTCTGCCACAAGCTGGACCTGCTGGCCAAGGCAGCGGACCTGTCGGTGTGGAAACGCCTCATAGACGCCCTGGAACACCCGGAACACGTGGTGGAGGTGGCCTTCGTGGGCAAGTACGTGGATCTCACCGAATCCTACAAGTCCCTGACCGAGGCCCTGACCCACGCCGGCATCCATACCCGCAGCAAGGTCAACATCCACTACATCGATTCCGAGGCCATCGAGCGGGACGGCTGCGGGATACTGGCCGCCATGGACGCCATCCTGGTCCCGGGCGGTTTCGGCAAGCGCGGCACGGAAGGCAAGATCGCCGCCATCCGCTATGCCCGGGAACAGGGCATCCCCTACCTGGGCATCTGCCTGGGCATGCAGTTGGCGGTGGTGGAATTCGCCCGGGACGTGGCCGGCATGGCCGGCGCCCATTCAACCGAATTCGAGGTCGAGACGCCTTATCCGGTGATCGGCCTGATCACCGAGTGGCAGGCGGCGGACGGCCATATCGAGCGGCGCGACGCAAAATCCGACCTGGGCGGGTCCATGCGCCTGGGTGGCCAGGTCTGCAAATTGACCGAGGGCAGCCTGGCCCGCGAGATCTACGGCAAGGGCGAAGTCGTCGAGCGCCACCGCCATCGCTACGAAGTGAACAACAGCCTGTTGGCCGATCTGGAGGCTGCCGGCCTGATCGTGGCCGGACGGGCGCCGGGCACCAACCTGTGCGAGATGGTGGAATTGCCCCGGACGGTGCATCCCTGGTTCGTCGGTTGCCAGTTCCACCCGGAATTCACCTCCAACCCGCGTGACGGCCATCCGCTGTTCAAGGCCTTCGTGGCGGCGGCATTGCGCAACCAGGAGGGGCGGAACTCATGAAATTGTGCGGATTCGAGGTCGGGCTCGACCAGCCCCTGTTCCTGATCGCCGGCCCCTGCGTCATAGAATCCCAGGCGATGGCCTTGGATACCGCCGGCAGGCTCAAGGAGATCTGCGCCGAGGCGGGTGTGAACTTCATCTACAAGTCTTCATACGACAAGGCCAACCGTTCCTCCGGAAAATCGTTTCGTGGCCTGGGCATGGACGAAGGCCTGCGCATCCTGGCGGAGGTGAAGCGGCAGATCGGCGTGCCGGTCATCACCGACATCCATACCGTGGACGAGATCCCCGCCGTGAGCGCCGTGGCCGATGTGCTGCAAACCCCCGCCTTCCTCTGCCGCCAGACCGATTTCATCCAGGCGGTGGCCGCGTCGGGCCGGCCGGTGAACATCAAAAAGGGCCAGTTCCTGGCCCCGGGCGACATGAAGAACGTGGTGGCCAAGGCCAAGGATGCGATCCTGGCAAAATCGGGCGGCGCCGACACCGACAAGATTATGGTCTGCGAACGCGGCGTATCGTTCGGCTACAACACCCTGGTCTCCGACATGCGCGGCCTGGCCATCATGCGCGAGACCGGCTGTCCGGTGGTGTTCGACGCCACCCATTCGGTGCAGCAGCCGGGTGGGCAGGGAGACCGCAGCGGCGGCCAGCGCGAATTCGTGCCGGTGCTGGCCCGGGCGGCGGTGGCGGTGGGCATCGCCGGTCTGTTCGCCGAGACCCATCCCGACCCGGCCAAGGCCCTGTCGGACGGCCCCAATGCCTGGCCGCTGCACATGATGAAGGAATTGCTGGAAACGCTGAGGGACATCGACACCTTGGTGAAGCGGAAGGGCTTTATCGAAGCCCATTTATAAACCGGGCGGTAAACAGCTGCCCGAAGATTGAAGAAGAGAAAGAGAAGGAAACAAATGAGCGCAATCGTTGATGTGATCGCCCGCGAAATCCTGGATTCCCGCGGCAACCCCACCGTGGAAGCCGATGTGCTTCTGGAATCCGGCGTGCTGGGCCGCGCCGCCGTGCCTTCCGGCGCCTCCACCGGCAGCCGCGAGGCCATCGAGCTGCGCGACGGGGACAAGTCCCGTTTCATGGGCAAGGGCGTGCTGCGCGCCGTGGAGAACGTCAATACCGAGATCGCCGAGGCGGTCCTGGGCCTGGATGCGGAAGAACAGAACCAGATCGACCAGACCCTGATCGAACTGGACGGCACCGAGAACAAGGCCCGCCTGGGCGCCAACGCCATCCTGGCCGTGTCCATGGCCTGCGCCCGGGCAGCCGCAGAGGATTCCGGCCTGCCCCTGTACCGCTACCTGGGCGGTGCGGGCCCCATGCACCTGCCGATCCCCCAGATGAACATCGTCAACGGCGGCGCCCACGCCAACAACAACGTGGACATCCAGGAATTCATGATCCTCCCAGCGGGGATGGAAAGCTTCCGCGAGGCCTTGCGCTGCGCCTCCGAGGTGTTCCATACCCTGAAGAAACTGCTGGACAAGGCGGGGCATCCCACCAGCGTCGGCGACGAGGGCGGTTTTGCCCCCAACTTCAAGTCCAACGAGGAAGCCCTCAAGTTCATCGTCGAGGCGATCACCGCCGCCGGCTATACCCCGGGCGAGCAGGTGCTGATCGGCCTGGACTGCGCCGCCTCCGAGTTCTACCAGGACGGCCGCTACGTGCTGGCGTCCGAGGGGCTCAAGCTCACCTCCGCCGAATTCATCGATTACCTGGCGGCCTGGGTGGACAAGTACCCCATCATCAGCATCGAGGACGGCATGGCCGAAGGCGACTGGGACGGCTGGGCGCTGATGAACAAGCGCCTGGGCAAGACCATCCAGATCGTCGGCGACGATATCTTCGTCACCAATCCGCGCATCCTGCGGGAAGGCATCCAGAAGGACGTCGCCAACTCCGTGCTGATCAAGCTCAATCAGATCGGCACCGTATCGGAGACTTTCGATGCCATCGAGATGGCCAAGCGGGCCGGCTGGACTTGCGTCATCTCCCATCGCTCGGGCGAGACCGAGGACGCCTTCATCGCCGATCTGGCGGTGGCCAGCAACGTCCTGCAGATGAAGTCGGGTTCCGCGTCCCGCTCCGACCGCATGGCCAAGTACAACCAGTTGCTGCGCATCGAGGAAGAACTTGCCGAGCGCGCCCGCTATCCCGGCCGGGACGCTTTTTACCAACTGAGATGAGATGCGCGGGCTGTCCTGGGCCTTGGCGGTGCTGATCCTTCTGCTGCAGTATCCCCTGTGGCTGGGCAAGGGTAGCTGGCTGCGGGTATGGGAACTGGAGCGGGAGATTGAGGCCCAGAAGACCGCCAACCAGGCCCTGGAAGCGCGCAACAACCAGTTGGCCGCCGAGGCCCAGGATCTCCATTCGGGCTACGATGCCTTGGAAGAGCGGGCCCGTTTCGAGTTGGGCATGGTCCGTTCCAACGAGGTTTTTTTCCACGTCATGGAACCTGGCTCCATTCCCCAGGTAGAGGTGAAACGCCCATGATGACCACGTTGCAGATCGTCCTCGCCCTGGTCGGCGTCGTTCTGATCGGCTCGATCGTCGTTTACAACATCGTCCAGGAACGACACTTCCGCAAGGAATCGGAACGGATGTTCTCCCACAAGCGCGAGGACATCATGCTGGGCGAGTCTATTCGGCCAGCGGCCGGCAATCGTCCAGGCGATGTGCCGATCCATCTGACCGATGAGGGTGTCTCCTTGGCGCGGGCCGGCGAAGCGGTGCCGGAGGAGGCCCCGATGGCCGGCCAGGAGCAGGAAGAAGCCGTTCCCCACGCCTTCCTGACCTCCCTGGAGCCGATCGGGCAGGGGGAAGGGGATTTGGCCGAAGTGGAGCCGCTCGGCCCGCTGGCCGCGCGAACCGAACCGGAACCGTCCGGACCGCCCCCCGTGACCCCGGAGGCGCGGGAAATACCCACTCCAGCCCCAATCACGGCACCTGCCGCCGCTTTGCGGGAGAGCGCGACGGAGCCTGTTGTCCCGCAGGCCCAGCAGAGCGCCCTGGATCCGACCACGGAATACATTGCCCGCCTCAAGTTCGCCAATCCGACCTTGGCCAATTTCAGCCGGCTGCTGGCCGGGCTGCGCCGCATCGGCAAACCGGTTCGCGCCTTCGGCAAGCGCACCGATGGCGGCTGGGAGGCCCTGAGCGGCAATCCCCGCTATGCCCTCGAGATGGTGGAGTTCGGTATCCAACTGGCCGACCGGGGCGGGGCGATCACCCAGGATCAACTGGACGCCTTTTGCCGGGCGCTGTACGAGCTCTCCGCGGAAGAAGGCGGCGCGGTCACCTGCGGCGACAAGCAGGATGCCTTGCGGGCCGCCCGGGCCCTGGACCTGTTCAGTATGGATGTGGATGTGCTGATCGGCCTCAACGTGGTGTCGTCCGATGCCCGTCCCTTCACCAGCGAGGCCCTGCACAAACTGGCGGAGGAAGGCCGTCTCACCCTGGAGGCGGACGGTACCTACCATGCCCGGGACGACTTCGGCCACCTGCTGTTTACCCTCACCAATCAGCAAGAGGCGCCGTTCCCGGCGGATGGACGCGGCCTCACCACCCATGGCGTGACGCTGCTGTTCGACGTGCCGAGGGTGGCCAACGGCCTGATCGTATTCGACCGCATGACCCGTCTGGGGTTCGACCTGGCCTGGCGCCTGGAGGGCAGGCTGGTGGACGACAACGGCCGTCCGGTAACCGAAGACAGCCTGACTAGGGACCGGGCGCGCCTGGCGGAGTTCTTCACCCGTATGGAGGCAAGGGGCATCCCGGCCGGCGGGGAGCGGGCGCTGCGGCTATTCATTTGACATGCCCGCGCGCAAAGAGGCAGAGGCCCGGGTCGTCCAGCTTCGCGCTCAGATCGACGAGGCCAATTACCGCTACTACGTCCTCGACGCGCCCACCATCCCGGATGCGGAATACGACCGCATTTTCCGGGTACTCCAGGACCTGGAAGCGGCCTACCCCGAGCTGCGCACCCCGGATTCACCCACCCTGCGAGTGGGCGGCGCGCCCCTGGCAGCCTTCGCCCCGGTACGGCACCGGGTGCCCATGCTGTCCATCCGCACCGAGACCAACAACGAGCCCGAGGGCGCCCTGGCCTTCGACGCCCGTATGCGCCGCGAGTTGGGCTTGGGAGAGAGCGATCCGCCCATCCAATACGCCTGCGAACTCAAGTTCGACGGCCTGGCCATCAGCCTGCGCTACGAATCCGGCGTTCTGGTCCAGGCCGCCACCCGGGGCGACGGCGAGACCGGCGAGGACGTGACCCAGAACGTGCGCACCATCCGGTCCGTGCCCTTGAAGCTGCGCACGGCCTCGCCGCCGCCCGTGTTGGAGGTGCGCGGAGAGGCCTACATTAACCGGCCGGATTTCGAGGGCTACAACGCCCGCCAGCGGGCCGAAGGCGGCACGCCCCTGGTGAACCCCCGCAACGGCGCCGCCGGCAGCATCCGCCAGTTGGACCCTGCTTTGGCGGCCAAGCGGCCCCTGTCCTTCTTCGCCTATGGCCTGGGAGAGACCCGGGGCTGGGAACGGCCCCCCAGCCACAGCGCCACCATGGATGCGCTGGAAGCCCTGGGCCTGCCGGTCAATGCCGACCGTGCCGTGAAGCTGGGCGGCCAGGGACTGGTGGCGTACCACCGGACCATCGGCGAGCGCCGGGACCGCATTCCCTTCGACATCGACGGCGTGGTGTACAAGGTCAACCGCTTCGACCTTCAGGAGCGCCTGGGCTTCGTCTCCCGGGAGCCCCGCTGGGCCATCGCCCACAAATATCCCGCCCAGGAGGAGATGACCGAACTGCTGGACATCGAAATCAGCGTGGGCCGTACCGGCGCCCTGACCCCGGTGGCGCGGCTGAAGCCGGTGTTCGTGGGCGGCGTCACCGTTTCCAACGCCACGTTGCACAACCAGGACGAGATCGACCGCAAGGACGTGCGCGAGAAGGACTGGGTCATCGTGCGCCGGGCCGGCGATGTGATTCCAGAAGTGGTGGCGGTGGTGAAGGATCGCCGGCCGGCGGGCACTTCGCCCTATAGCATACTTGAGCACTACCCCACCTGCCCGGTATGCGGTTCCCACGTGGTGCGGGAGGATGGGGAGGCGGTGACCCGCTGCACCGGCGGCCTCTACTGCGCGGCCCAGCGCAAGCAGGCACTGCTCCACTTCGCCGGCCGCCGAGCCATGGACATCGAAGGGCTGGGGGAGAAGCTGGTTGACCAGTTGGTGGACGGCGGCATCGTCAAGACCCCCGCCGACCTCTACGACCCCGGAAAGGTGAACCTGGAAAAGCTGGCCGGCCTGGAGCGCATGGCGGCAAAATCCGCAGCCAACCTGATGGCGGCCATCGAGGGTAGCCGCCAGACTAGCCTGGCCCGCTTCGTCTTCGCCCTGGGCATCCGCAACGTGGGCGAAGCGACGGCCAGGGATCTGGCCCAGCATCTGGGCAGTCTGGATGCGCTCATGGTGGCGGATGCCGAACGCCTCATGCAGGTGCCCGACGTGGGACCGATCGTGGCCCAGTCCATCGTCGATTTCTTTGCCGAGTCCCATAACCGGGAAGTGATCGCCGCCTTGCGCGCCGGTGGCGTGGCTTGGCCGGAGCACGAGGGCGTGGCGGCGATCATGCCTGGCGCCCTGGAGGGCAAGACCTTCGTCCTCACCGGCACCCTGCCCACCCTGACCCGGGACGAGGCCAAGTCCCTCATCGAGGCGGCAGGGGCCAAGGCGGCCGGCAGCGTGTCCAAGAGGACGGACTATGTGGTGGCCGGCGAGGAAGCCGGCTCCAAGCTCACCAAGGCCCGGGAATTGGGGGTCGCCGTCCTGGATGAAGCGGGCTTGTTGGAATTATTGAAAGCAAAGGGAGACTGAGATGCAAAAAGTGACCAAGGCCGTGTTCCCCGTGGCGGGCATGGGCACCCGGTTCCTGCCGGCCACCAAGGCCAATCCCAAGGAGATGCTGCCCATCGTCGACAAGCCCCTGATCCAGTATGCGGTGGAGGAAGCCGTGGCGGCGGGGATCACCGACCTGATCTTCATCAACGGCCGCAACAAGCGGGCCATTCCTGACCACTTCGACAAGGCCTACGAGCTGGAAACCGAGCTGGAGGCGAAGGGCAAAAAGGATCTGCTGGACATCGTCCGGGGCATCCTGCCGGACAACGTCAACTGCATCTACATCCGCCAGTCCCAGGCCCTGGGCCTGGGGCACGCGGTGCTATGCGCCGAGCCGGCCGTAGGCAAGGAGCCGTTCGCCGTCCTGTTGGCGGACGACCTGATCGATGCCGAACCGGGCGTCACCCAGCAGATGGTGGAGCAGTTCAGCTACTACAACTGTTCACTGGTGGGGGTGCAGGACGTGGCCCGCGAGGAAACCGGTTCCTACGGCATCGTCGTCAGCCAGCCTATGGGAGAGCGCCTGTCCCGCATCAGCGCCATGGTGGAGAAACCTGATCCGGCGGAAGCACCTTCCACCCTGGGCGTGGTGGGCAGGTACGTCTTCACGCCCAGGATCTTCGATCACCTGCGCAAGATCGGGCGCGGCGCCGGCGGCGAAATCCAGCTGACCGACGGCATCGTCAGCCTGCTGGCGGATCAGCAGATCCTAGCCTACCAGTACCAAGGCAAGCGCTACGACTGCGGTTCCAAGCTGGGCTACCTCCAGGCAACGGTGGAATATGCCCTCAAGCATCCCGAACTGGCGCGGGATTTCGCCGAATATCTCGACGTCCTGCACCAGGCCAGGCAGGCTGGCTGAGCGGGATTGTTACCGGCAGCGCTATTTTCCGGAAAGATGAATCGCGCGTCGCTGGGGTATCCTTCACCCTGCAGCACCCTATGACAATAATTTGCGAGGAGATCCACACGTGAAACGCGTTACCAAGGCGGTGTTTCCAGCTGCGGGCATGGGCACCCGGTTTCTGCCGGCCACCAAGGCCAACCCCAAGGAAATGCTGCCCATCGTCGACAAACCCCTGATCCAGTATGCCGCTGAAGAGGCGATGGCGGCGGGGATCACCGACCTGATCTTCATCATCGGCCGTACCAAGCGGGCCATCGCCGACCATTTCGACAAGGCCTACGAACTGGAAGTCGAGTTGGAGACCCGGGGCAAATTGCAAGCCCTGGAAGACCTGCGCGGCATGCTGCCGATCAACGTGAATTGCATCTATATCCGCCAGGCGGAGGCATTGGGGCTGGGACATGCCGTGCAGTGTGCCCAGCCGGCGGTGAACGACGAACCCTTCGCGGTCATCCTGGCGGACGACCTGATCGATGGCGAGCCGGGTGTGACCAAGCAGATGTGCGATTTGTACAACTACTACCAGTGTTCCGTGGTGGGGGTTCAGAACGTGGATCCCCAGGAAACCGGTTCATACGGCATCGTCGCCGCCGAACCCATGGCCGAGCGTCTGTCCCGGGTGTCCAGGATCGTGGAAAAGCCCAAGCCCGCGGATGCCCCCTCCAACCTGGCCGTGGTGGGCCGCTATGTCCTGACCCCGCGCATCTTCCACCATCTCCATCACATCGATCGGGGCGCCGGCGGCGAATTGCAGCTGACCGATGCCATCGCCGCCCTGCTCAACGAGCAGCAGGTCCTGGCCTATGAATTCATTGGCAAGCGCTACGACTGCGGCAGCAAGCTGGGGTATCTGGAGGCCACGGTCGAATACGCGCTCAAGCACAGCGAGGTAGGCGACGAATTCAAGAACTATCTGCGGAAGCGTTTCTGCAACCCCTGCGGCGGCAATGCCGATGGGTTTAATAATTGATCGGCCGTCAAAGACTGATCAACTGACCCCTCACTGTCACGCTGTCTGGTCCCATCAGATAGAGCAGTTGGGATGCCAGGTCCTCCGGCCGGGGCAAGCCGCTCTTGTCTTCTCCCGGATGGGTCCGGGCCCGTTGGGGGGAATTCACCGGGCCGGGGATTACCAGATTGATGCGCATGGGCGCTTCCGACCATTCATCGGCCTGGATCCTGAAATAGGCCTCCAGGGCCGCCTTCGATACCGCAAAGCCGCCCCAGTAGGCCACCGGTACGTGGCCATGGGTTTCTCCCACCAGGATCACCGAGGCCTGGTCCGCCGCCTGCAGGAGTGGGGCGCAGGTCCTATTGATGGCGGCGGGGGCGGCCGCGTTGACGCGGAACTGGGGGATCCAGTCCGCCACGCTGTCCAGATGCTGGGGCGTCAGGCTTTCGAATCGGGCGGCGCAATGCAGGATGCCGTCCAAGCGCCCGAGCTGGTAGCCGATGGCCTGGGTCAGGGCCTCGAAGTCCGCGTCATGGGCCAGGGCCAGGTCCATGGGGAAGATGGCGGGCTGGGGTCCCCCGGCCGCGACGATCTCGTCGTAGACCTTTTCCAGCTTGGCCACCGTGGGTCCCAGCAGGATCACGGTGGCGCCGTGACTCCCGTAGGCCAGGGCGGCGGCCCGGCCCAGGCCCTGGCCGGCGCCGGTGACCAGGATGACGCGGCCTTTCAGCAGGTCGGGAGCGGGGCGGTAATCTTTCATGTCGGTTCCAGTAATAAGCGGGCGCATTCTACCCCGCTCCTGACTGCCCCTTCGAGGGTGGCGGGGTAGGGGCCGGCGGTGTAGTCCCCGGCCAGGAACAGGCCGGGCAGGGCGGTTCGATTGTCGGGGCGGTACAGATCCGGCCCGCAGGTGTAGGTGGCGCGCTTCTCCACGATGGTCTTCCAGTCCAGCAGGGGGGGCAGGGGGCCGAGGGCCTGCTGCAACAGGTCCAGATAACTTTCCAGTAAGGCCGCCGGGGCTTGCTCCAGATGGGGTCCTTGCGCGCTCTCCACCATGGCCACCATGCCAGGGGCCAGATCGTTGCGTTCGAAGGCCCAGGGGGCCTGGCCCTCGCCCAGGCCCAGCATGGGGAATGGGAAAACCGGCGGCGTAGCGAAACGCAGCCATAAGGTAAGAATGGGCTGCCAGGTGTAGCCGGCGATTTGCTCGGCCGATGCGGCCAGTTGCGGCAGCTCGGCCACCAGACTGGGAATGCGTGCGGGATGCACGGCCAGCACCAGCCGGCGGGTTTCCAGATCCGGCCCGGCGAGGCGATAACGCCCGCCATCCAGGCAGATGCCCGCAACCTTGTTATTCAGTAGCACCTTAACGCCCCGGCTTTGCAAATTGCCCATGGCGGCCTCGGGCACCAGCCGGCCCAGATCGCCACGGGTCATGACCAGGTCGCTGTCGGCCCGGGGGCCCATCAGGCTGTCTTTCAGGACATTGCAAAACACCTGGGCGGAAGCGGCTTCAAGGGGCGTGTTCAGGGCGGCGATGCAGATGGGCGCCCAGAGCTTGCCGATGAGTCCCTGGGGTTGGCGGTATGCCGCCAGCAGTCGATCCGCGGCCATGTCCCGATCCAGGCGGAACCCCACCTGTTTCAGTGCCTGCATGAAGCGGATGGCGGCCAGTTTCTCCGCCAAATCCAGTCCCTTGGCGGTCAGCAGCCCGGCGGCCAGGTGCAGCGGCGCGGGCAGCCGCGGCAGTCGGAGCCGGAAGCCGGGCACGCGCAGGTCCAGGGGGTGCCGTTCCAGTCGCTCCAGGGTGCCCAGGCTGGCCATCAGGCGCAGGGTTTCCCGGTAGGCCCCGACCATCAGGTGTTGGCCGTTGTCGATGCGGGCACCGTTCCAGTCCACTCCCCGGGCCCGGCCGCCCAATTGGCGGGCGGATTCCAGAAGGGTGACGGGGGTGCCCGACTCGGCCAATTCCACGGCACAGGCGATGCCGGCCCAGCCGCCGCCAACGATGACGACGGGTTCCCGGTTCATCACGTTCACCTCCGCACCCAGGTCGTCCAGGCCAGCCAGAATTTGCGCAAGGGGGTGAGTGCGGTGCGGCGATCCAGGACCTGGAAGCCGTCTCTGCGGATTTCTTCCAGCAGGGCGCGGTAGATGGCGGCCATGATCAGGCCAGGCCGCTGGGCCTTGCGGTCCGCCGCCGGCAGCAGGGCCAGGGCCTCGTCGTAGGTGGCCATGGCGCGCTGGTACTGGAATTCCATCAGGTCCCGGAAGTCGTCGCTCATGGTGGCGCGCAGCAGGTCGCTATCGTGCACACCGAATTTGTCCAGTTCTTCCCTGGGAAGATAGATGCGGTCGCGCCGGGCATCCTCGCCCACATCCCGGATGATGTTGGTGAGCTGGAAGGCCAGGCCCAGCTTGTTGGCGTATTTAAGGGTGGCTCGGTCGGTCACCCCGAAGATCTGGGCCGAGACTTCGCCCACCACGCCGGCCACCCGGTGGCAATAGAGGCGCAGGGTCTTGAAGTCGGCATAGCGCACGCTGCCCAGATCCATTTCCATGCCGTCGATGATCTGCTCGAATGCGTCCTGGGGCAGATGAAAGGGGGCGAGGCAAGCGCTCAGGGCCGTGGTCACCGGATGTCCTGGCCGGCCCCCATAAAGGCGCACGATTTCCTCCCGCCACCAGGCCAGCTTGGTCCTTGCCAGCGCCGGGTCGTGGCATTCGTCGGCGATGTCGTCCACTTCCCGGCAAAAGGCATAGAAGGCGGTGATGGCCTGGCGTTTGTCCCTGGGCAGGAAGCGGAAGCTGTAATAGAAGCTGGAGCCGCTGGCTGCGGCCCTCTCCTGACAGTATTGGTGCGGGTCCGTCATGGCCACGGCGATCAGTGGGCGCAGCCGTCCGGGCCGCAACCGGGCTGGCGCTTGTCGGCCATGCCGGTGAACAGGGCGCGCCGGGTCATGCTCGCCCAGTCCCGCCAGCCCAGGGTGGGGCGTTGCCCGAAGACATCGCCCCGGCTCTCGTGCAGGTGATACAGGATGCGCTCCCCGCCCAGGATGATAAGTCGCATCTCCAGGCCGATGCGGCCCGGCAAGGCCCGGCCCAGCGGCGCGCCGGCCTGAAGCATGCGGCGTGCGCGCTCGATCTGTCCTTTCATGAACTGCTGCCAGAGTGCATCCACGCGGCCTTCCGCGATCTGTCTCTCGGAGATGCCGAACTTGGCCATTTCATCCTGCGGCAGGTAGATCCGTCCCTTTTGCCAGTCCTGGGCGATGTCTTGGAGGAAGTTGATGAGCTGCAGGGCGGCGCAGACCCCGTCGGACCAGGCCTGGTGCCTGGGGTCGTCATCCCCGAACAGACGCAGCAGAAGGCGGCCGATGGGGTTGGCGGAGCGCTTGCAGTATTCCATCACTTCGCCGATATGGGCGTAGCGCGTCTTGGCGCAATCCTGCTCGAAGGCGGACAACAGGTCGTGGAACAGGGGGTAGGGCAGGCGGTATTGGCGTATGTGGGGAGCGAGGGCCTTGAACACCGAATGATTCACGGTTTCTCCCCTTTCCAGCGCGTCCAGATGGGCATGGTATTCGGCCAGGCGCGCCAGGCGTTCCTCGGCCGGGGCTTCGCCCTCATCGGCGAAATCGTCGGCGCTGCGGGCGAAGGCATAGATGGCCCGCACCGGCGCGCGCAGGCGCCGGGGCAGGAGCAGGGATGCCACGGGAAAGTTCTCGTAGTGGCCAGCGTTGATCAAACCCGGCCTATTTGTCTGGGTCATTTCAATAAAAACAAATGCTTGCGTTGTGTTCCAGGCGCAATGCAGGTGGCGGGAGAGGGGCCGGGTAGTTTACACTTCGTTGGTTTAGCGAAAGTGGCGGAATTGGTAGACGCACTGGATTTAGGTTCCAGCGCCTTATGGCGTGGGGGTTCGAGTCCCCCCTTTCGCACCAGAGGGTTCTGGTCGCATTCAAGCCAACGCCAGGGTGTTTGGCACCTCTCATACAAATCCGTGAGAATGGTGCTTCGCCATACTGGCTTGATTCGTCTGCCCCTCGGACATAAATGCTGCTTGGCATGAATATTGATACATCAAGGAAAACCTAATGACTGCAACTGTGGAAACCCTGGACGGCCTGAATCGTCGCGTGACACTTAATCTGAACATGGCCGAGATCGAGGCCGAGGCCGCCAAGCGCCTGGCCAATGTGGCCAAGACCGTGCGCATGGACGGTTTTCGCCCGGGCAAGGCCCCGATGAAGGTCGTGGCATCCCGCTACGGTGGGGAAATCCGTGGCGAGATCATGGGAGAGGCCCTGCAAAGGCAGTTCGGCGAGGCCGCCGAAAGCAACAAGCTGGCGGTGGCGGGCTATCCCCGCTTCGCGCCGGCCGGCGAGGGAGCATTCACGGCCACCTTCGAGGTGTTTCCCGAGATCAAATTGGGTGACGTCTCCCAGATCAAGGTGAACCGTCCGGTGGTGACGGTGTCGGATGCGGACGTGGATCGCACCTTGGAGGTGTTGCGCAAGCAGCGCATCCACTACCACGCCGTGGAGCGCGAGGCCAAACAGGAAGATCGGGTGCATATCGATTACCTGGGCAGGATAAACGGAGAGGTCTTCCCCGGCGGCGAGGCCAAGGATTTCCCGGTCATCCTGGGCGAGGGGCGCACCCTGAAGGATTTCGAGGGCAGCCTGGTGGGCATGAAGGTGGGCGAGACCAAGACCTTCGACGTGACCTTCCCGGAGGATTATTTCGCCAAGGACATCGCCGGAAAAACCGCATCGTTCGAAGCCACCGTCAAGTCCGTGCATGAGGCGCATATGCCCGAGGTGGACGATGCCTTCGCCCAGAGTATGGGGGTGGCGGAAGGCGGCGTGGCCAAGTTGCGCGAGGAGATCGCCAGCAACCTGAACCGGGAAGCCAAGCGCAGGGTCATGGCCAAGGTGAAGGAGCAGGCACTCAACGGCTTGCTGGAAACGACCCGGTTCGACGTGCCCGCCAGCCTGGTGGCCATGGAGCGCAAGGCCTTGATGGACAAGGCCGTGACCGACCTCAAGGCACGGGGCATGAAGGAACAGGATATCAATCTCGGTGCCGAAATCTTCGAGTCCCAGGCCAAACGCAGGGTTTCCCTGGGCCTGCTGATGAACGCCATCGTGTCTGAACAGGGAATCACCGCCTCGGAGGCGCAGGTGCGCGCCATGGTGGACGATTTTGCCCAGAGCTACGAGGATCCCGCCGAGGTGGTGGGCTGGTATTACCAGGATCTTTCCCGTCTCAAGGAAGCGCGCGCCCTGGTTTTGGAAGAAAATGTCGTCACTTGGGTACTGGATCATGCCCAGGTAACCGATGAACCGACCAGCCTGGAACAACTGATGGGGAACGCTTGATGAAGACCAATTGGACGCAGGAGCCATCCGGCCTGGGGTTGATCCCCATGGTGGTGGAACAGAGCGGGCGTGGCGAGCGGGCCTACGATATCTATTCGCGGCTGCTCAAGGAACGCATCGTGTTCCTGGTCGGGCCTGTGCACGATGAAACGGCCAATCTGGTGGTGGCCCAGTTTCTGTTCCTGGAGTCGGAGAACCCCGACAAGGATATTTTCTTCTACATCAACTCGCCCGGCGGCTCCATCACCGCGGGCATGGGCATCTACGACACCATGCGCTTCGTCAAGCCCGATGTGTCCACGCTATGCGTGGGCCAGGCCGCCAGCATGGGCGCCTTCCTGCTCTCGGCCGGCGCCAAGGGCAAGCGCTTTGTGCTGCCCAATTCCCGGGTGATGATCCATCAGCCCCTGGGCGGTTTCCAGGGCCAGGCATCGGATATCGAGATTCATGCCAAGGAAATCCTATACCTGAAGAGCAAGCTCAACAGCCTGCTGGCTGAACACACCGGCCAATCCATCGAAACGATCGAGCGGGATACGGAACGGGACAACTTCATGAGTGCCGAGACCTCGGTGGCTTATGGAATTGCCGACAAGGTGCTGGTAAGTAGGAACGATGCCGCTTAAACTTGACTTAAATGATCAGGTATTGGCACGGGTTTAGGGTAAATAGGACGGAATCATGACCGACAAGCAGGGCGACGACAAACTTCTTTATTGCTCCTTCTGCGGCAAGAGTCAGCACGAGGTGCGCAAGCTCATTGCCGGTCCCTCGGTATTCATCTGCGATGAATGCGTGGATCTGTGCAACGACATCATCCGGGAGGATGTAACCAAGGCGACGGACAAGGACAGCGGCGAGAGCCTGCCCCCGCCCCAGGAAATCCGCGATGTGCTCGACCAGTACGTGATCGGCCAGGGCATGGCCAAGAAGGCCTTGGCCGTGGCCGTATACAACCATTACAAGCGTCTGCGTCAGCCCGGGGTCGGCAAGGACGACGAAGTCGAACTGGCTAAGAGCAACATCCTGCTGATCGGCCCCACCGGCTCCGGCAAGACCCTGCTGGCCCAGACCCTGGCGCGCCTGCTCAACGTGCCCTTCGTCATGACCGACGCCACGACCCTGACGGAAGCCGGCTACGTGGGCGAGGACGTGGAAAACATCATTCAGAAGCTGCTGCAGAAGTGCGACTACGACGTGGACAAGGCCAAGAACGGCATCGTCTACATCGACGAAATCGACAAGATCTCGCGCAAGTCGGACAACCCCTCTATCACCCGTGACGTATCGGGGGAGGGGGTGCAACAGGCCCTGCTCAAGATCATCGAAGGCACCACCGCCTCGGTGCCGCCCCAGGGCGGGCGCAAGCATCCCAACCAGGAATACATCCAGGTGGATACAACCAACATCCTGTTCATCGTCGGCGGCGCCTTCAGCGGTCTGGAAAAGGTCATCCGCAACCGCACCGAGAAGTCCGGCATCGGCTTCGGCGCCGAGGTGAAGAGCAAGGAGAACCGCAAGGACCTGGGCGAGGTGTTCCGCATGGTGGAGCCGGAGGACCTCATCAAGTACGGCCTGATACCCGAGTTCGTCGGTCGCCTGCCGGTGATCGCCACCCTTGAGGAACTGGACGTCAAGGCACTGATTCAAATTCTGACCGAGCCGAAGAATGCCCTGTCCCGGCAGTTCCAGAAACTGTTCAAGATGGAAGGCGTGGACCTGGAATTCCGCGAGGACGCCCTGACCGCCATCGCCCAGCGCGCGCTCAAGCGCAAGACCGGCGCCCGGGGCCTGCGTTCCATCATCGAACACGCCCTGCTGGACATCATGTTCGAACTGCCCGGCATGAAGGATGTGACCAAGGTGGTGGTGGACGAAAAGGCCATCAGCGGCGAAGGCAAACCTTTGTTGCTGTATGCCGAGCAGGCCAAACAGGCCAGCTGATTTCATTGTATCCCGTCGGGTTGAAATTCGGCCCGGCGGCGTCATCTAGCTCTAACTGCACAGGCGGCCTGACCGCCGGAGAACGCCATGAGCCAAAGTACACTTTTCACCGACGCCGTTACCATGCCTTTGCTCCCCTTGCGGGACGTGGTGGTGTTCCCCCACATGGTCATCCCCCTGTTCGTGGGACGACCCAAGTCCATCAAGGCCCTGGAAGTGGCCATGGAGGCGGGCAAGCACATCCTGCTTGTGGCCCAGAAATCGGCCGCCAAGGACGAGCCCAGCTTCGAGGATCTCTATGAGGTCGGCGCCATCGCCAGCATTCTGCAGATGCTGAAGCTGCCGGACGGTACGGTGAAGGTACTGGTGGAAGGCAACCAGCGGGTCGACGTGGAGGAGTTCATCGACGAGGGTAGCTACTTCTCGGGACGTGGCATGCCTTTGCCCGAGACCGGCAACGAGGATCCCGAGATCGAGGCCATGCGGCGCGCCTTGCTGGCCCAGTTCGACAACTACGTCAAACTCAACAAGAAGATTCCGCCGGAAATTCTGGCCTCCCTGGCCGGCATCGACGATGCAGGACGTCTGACCGACACCATCGCCGCCCACTTGCCTCTGAAACTGAACCAGAAGCAGGCCATCCTGGAGATGACCGATCTCAAGGCGCGTCTGGACCATCTCATGGGCTTCATGGAGACCGAAATCGACATCCTCCAGGTGGAAAAGCGCATCCGCGGCCGGGTCAAGCGCCAGATGGAGAAGAGCCAGCGGGAGTACTACCTGAACGAACAGGTCAAGGCGATCCAGAAGGAACTGGGCGATGTGGACGAGAACGCCGACCTGGACGAACTGGAGAAGCGCATCAAGGGTGCCCATATGTCCAAGGAAGCCCTCAAGAAGGCCGAGTCGGAGCTCAAGAAGCTCAAGATGATGTCGCCCATGTCGGCGGAAGCCACGGTGGTGCGCACCTACATCGAAACCCTGATCAACCTGCCCTGGCGCAAGAAGACCAAGATCAGCAAGGATCTGGCTTCGGCCCAGGAAATCCTTGATGCCGACCATTATGGCCTGAACAAGGTTAAGGAACGCATCGTCGAATACCTGGCCGTTCAGCAGCGGGTGGACAAGCTCAAGGCCCCCATCCTTTGCCTGGTCGGGCCGCCCGGCGTGGGCAAGACCTCTCTGGGCCAATCCATCGCCAGGGCCACCAACCGCAAGTTCGTGCGCATGGCCCTGGGCGGGGTGCGCGACGAGGCCGAGATCCGCGGTCACCGCCGTACCTACATCGGCTCCATGCCCGGCAAGATCCTGCAGAGCCTGACCAAGGCCACCGTGCGCAACCCCCTGTTCCTGCTGGACGAGGTGGACAAGATGGGGGCCGACTTCCGCGGCGATCCTTCCTCCGCCCTGCTGGAGGTGCTGGACCCAGAACAAAATCACACCTTCCAGGACCACTACGTGGAAGTGGATTACGACCTGTCCGACGTAATGTTCGTGGCCACGGCAAACTCCCTCAACATCCCGCCTCCACTGCTGGACCGGATGGAGGTGATCCGCCTGTCGGGCTACACCGAGGACGAGAAGATCAACATCGCCCAGCGCTATCTGCTGCCCAAGCAGATGAAGAACAACGGTCTAGTGGATACCGACCTGCACGTATCCGAGGCCGCCTTGCGGGATCTGGTGCGCTACTACACCCGGGAGTCCGGGGTGCGCAGCCTGGAACGGGAGATTTCCAAGATCTGCCGCAAGGCCGTTACCGCCCAGGCGTTGAAAAAGGCCAAAGGCAAGATCAGCGTCACGCCCAAGAATCTGGATAAGTACCTGGGTGTGCAGCGCTACACCTATGGCATGGCGGAAAAGAACAACCAGATCGGTCAGGTGACCGGGCTGGCGTGGACAGAGGTGGGCGGCGAACTGCTCACCATCGAATCCAGCATGATGCCCGGCAAGGGCAACATCACCCGCACGGGCCAGTTGGGCGACGTGATGAAGGAATCCATCGAGGCGGCGCGTACCGTGGTCCGCAGCCGCGCCCGCAAGCTGGGTATCCCTGCCGAGGTGTTCGAGAAGAACGACCTCCACATCCATATGCCGGAAGGGGCCACACCCAAGGACGGCCCCTCCGCTGGCGCCGCCATCACCACCGCGATGGTGTCGGTGTATGCGGGCATACCCGTGCGTTGCGACGTGGCCATGACCGGCGAGATCACCTTGCGCGGCGAGGTGCTGCCCATCGGCGGACTCAAGGAAAAGCTCCTGGCCGCACACCGGGGCGGTATCAAGAAGGTGTTGATTCCGGAAGGCAACGTCAAGGATCTCAGCGAGATTCCAGACAACATCAAGAATCGTCTGGAGATCCAGCCGGTGAAGTGGATCGAGCAGGTGCTGGAGGCCACACTGGAACGTGTTCCGGAGCCGCTTGTCGATGAGGTTGTGACTGAAACCCCAGCACCGGCGCAGGCTGGAGAGGCGAACACGGCTGTAATCAAGCATTGACGGGGTGTTTCACCCCATATACCGCTTGACACCTTGTTTTTCGGGTTGCTATAAAACCTTCGCAGGTTTGCCTGCAATGCCTTCATCCACTGAAAGGGGGTCTACGTGAACAAATCAGAATTAATCGATGCCATCGCCGTGTCTGCCGACATTTCCAAGGCTGCTGCGGGTCGTGCCCTGGATGGCGCCATGGACGCAGTGAAAAAAGCCCTGAAAAAAGGCGAAATGGTGACTCTGGTGGGCTTCGGCTCTTTCTACGTGGGTAAGCGGGCCGCTCGTTCCGGCCGTAACCCCCGCACAGGCGCAACCATCAAGATCAAGGCGGCAAAAGTCCCGAAATTCCGTGCTGGCAAAGCGTTGAAGGATGCCGTAAACTAGCGGACTTTCTGACGGGTGCTTAGCTCAGTTGGTAGAGCGTCGCCCTTACAAGGCGAATGTCGGCGGTTCGAGACCGTCAGCACCCACCAGTAGCACTCTGAAAGCGCTGTTCCGGCGGATAGCACCGATGGAGAAATCCATCGGTTCTTTCTTCGGCGTTTTTAGGAGCTACGCATGGAAAATTCTGCCCATTCCAACCCGGTCCAGCCTGGCCCGGGGCTTACCAATTCGTATCAAGACAACCAGGCCCACACCCTCTGCCATGTGATGGACGGCAATCACCTGCCGACCCTGCGCCAAGTGGAGGAAGTCCGCCATAACTGAGCGCGCCTTCGATACCCTGGCCGCCGCCGTGGTGGCCGCCTACACCGGCCGGGACATTTCCTTTGCGTCCCGTGTCGCCTTCTGGGTCGAGCACTTCGGCGCCCGCGACATCACCACCATTACCACCGACGACATCGAGGACGGCATTGACGTCCTGGTGCGCCGTGGCAAGCGCAAGGTGGTGAGCTGGGGTATCGGCCGGCCGCCCATCATCCAGCCCACCGGCAAGCCCCTGGCGCCGCCCTCCGTTAATCGCTACCTGTCCACCCTGGGCACCGTGTTCAAGGACCTGCGCCGGCTGCGCCTGCTGCCCCGGGGCTTCGTCAACCCGATGCGCGGGGTGGGGCGCCAGCCGGAAGGGGAGGGGCGCACCGTCACCGTCACCGTGTCCGACGTCAAGCGCCTGGTGGCCGCCTGCCGGGTGTCCCGCAACCGCAAGCTGGCCGGCCTGGTGGCCATGGCCTGCACCACCGGCTGGCGCCTGGGCTCCCTGCTGCAATTGAAGTGGCAGGACATCGACCTGAAGGCCGGGGTGGCCGATACCTTGCGTACCAAGAACGGCACCCCCCACCGTACCCCGCTCCTGCCCTGGGTGATCGAGGAGTTGAAGCGGATGCGCCCGCCCAGGGCTGAGCCGGGGGACCGGGTTTTCCCGCTGAAAAACTTCAAGCGGGCCTGGTCTTCGGCCCTGGCTCTGGCGGATCTGCCGGCGGACTGGACCTTCCATCACTGCCGTCATATCGCCGCCTCGATCCTGGCGCAGTCCGGGGCATCGGTGGTCACGATCATGCAGGCCCTGAACCACAAGACGCCGATGATGGCGATGCGCTACAGCCATCTAAACGTGGATGCGCTGCGGGACTCCATCGGGCGGGCCTGGGGGTGAGCCAGGCCGGGGGCCGGCGCCGGCCAAAATTGAACATTAGCGGATGGTTATTCCATCTCGCCTATGTGGAACGGCTTTCCGACCCCCATTCCCGTCCCGCGGCGCTGCTTGATGTGATCATCAACACGATCAAGCCCGAATTGTGTAAGTACCTTGGAGTGCCGGCCGATACGTCATTCCCTGGGTCCGAAGTGTCTTTCGATGCCGAGCAGATAGTCCGCGTTCTCGCGTCACATGTACTGATGCTGTGCCTGGCCTACGAGGACACCCCCGACGTGGATCGCGCTTATGCGAACTATGCAGCCTCGCTGGAGAACAATCTGCAAAGCCTGGCGGTCCATCAATTGCATGAGGACTACATGCGTGTCGGGAAACGCAACCAGGCGATTGCGAAGAACTACAGAAGCTTATCGCCAGAGAGGGCGCGCGCCTTCTATAAACGCCATCTTGCCGACAATCATGGCAACAAGAGAGGAGTGGTCAATGCGGCCAAGGAATTCTTTGGTCTCAAGGACGGCCGCACATTCTCCCAACATATTCCCGAGCTTGCGCGGAAAAAGAAAAATACGGAATAGCCATCGCTGTTCCGTATTACATCAATAAAAACAATGTCTTAAACATAATTACTCCTCTACTGTGAGCCTGTTCGCCCGGAACAGCCTTTTCAGATTCAGCAGGAGAATGACATGGTTTTAAAGCAGCTCAGCGCGTTGCGCCGTAAGGATGTTTTTTACCGCAGCGAGGCGCCGGCATGGGTCCGGAATATCTGGCCCCGTGTCGAAAGCTTCAACTGGTTTTGTAAGAATCACCGCGACCGCCTGATCGCCGATGGCGCCATGGTCAAGTTGGGGCGTGACTTCTTCGTGGACGTCAACACGTTCCCGAAAGTCGCCCAGCGCTTGCTTGGCGTCACTGCATCTGGGACCGGCGGCGATGGCAAGGAGAAGTAAGGGTCGCATAGTGTCCTGCGCCGGATGCGGTGCAACGTTCCGCCAGGTCCAGCCATGGCATTCCTACTGCCGAACATGCTGGGAAGGTGCACTGGCTGTTGCTCACATGTTCGCCGCACTTCAAGCCATGCGCAGGTCGAGACGTTGCTAGGTTGCCGCCCTTCGGCCGC
Source organism: uncultured Pseudomonadota bacterium (assembly GCA_963713085.1). Lineage (GTDB taxonomy): Bacteria > Pseudomonadota > Gammaproteobacteria > Burkholderiales > Thiobacillaceae > PFJX01. Next base: position 117,170 of record CAVQKQ010000014.1, read on the forward strand.
CCCCTGGCCGAGGCCCGCCGCCAGGGCTTGGCCCCGCTCCTGCCAGCAGGTTACTTCCTTGTGTTGGTGGGCTGGAATCTGCATCGCGAGATCCCGGACCAGACACGCTTTCCGCGCGTGGTGCTGCCGATCGATGAACCCATTGAAGCCTTCGACCTGTCTGCCCTGGTCGGGTTGGATGTCCGCGTCCTATACCACCGCCAGGACGCGGCTTTGGTGCCCGGCCTGGTGGATGTCCTGGCGGCCCTGCCAGCGCGCACCCTGATCGTCGGACCGTACCCCGTCCTGGGTGGCGACCAGCTTTATCTGCCCGATAACCCTGGGGAGACACTGCTTGCCTCCTAAGCTTAAAACGGCGCCCGAGACACCCGAACAGGCCCAGGCAAGGGCCAAGGCCGAGGCCGTACCCATATCCCCCTGGCCCCTGGGAGATGGAAGCATTGCGCAGATGCTTTCCACGGCGCCGGAACCCAGGAAGTGGTACATCAAGGACCGCCTCCTCCTGGGGCGTGGTGCCATCCTGACCGGCATCGGCGGGGTGAGCAAGACGACGATGCTCTACCACTTCGGGTTTGCCGGGCCCCTTGGCCGCCTGCCCTGGGAGTGGGAAGTGGAGACCAAGGGCAAGGCCGTGCTGTTCCTGGCCGAAGATACGGCCGACGACGTGCACCACACCCTGGCCGCTCTGACGGCCCACATGGACGATGAGGACCGCGCCGCACTGGCGAAGAACCTGATCGTGTTCCCCATGGCGGGTCAGGACGTGCGCCTCCTGAGCCTGGACGGCCAGACCATCTTCGAAAACATGCGCGCCATGGGCTTGGTGGAGAAGTTACGGCAGCTGGGCAAGGTGGTGTTCATCGGCCTGGATCCTGCCCTGGCCTTGACCGAAGGCGACGAGATGAACCAGGCCCACCAGCGCTACCTAGGCCAGTTTGTGGACAAGCTGGCCATCGAGACGGGCGCCTGTGTAGTGCTCGTCACCCATGCCAGCAAGGCCAGCGCCAACACCGACGAGATTGCCTCCCACCAATCCCGTGGTGCCGGCGGCATTACGGATGCCGTGCGCGCCGAGTTCGTCATGCGCACCATGACGCAGAAGGAGGCCATGGCCTTCGGTATCGATGACCAGGTGGAGCGCAAGGCCCACGTCCAGGTAGTGGTTACCAAGGGAAACAAATTGCCGGCCGAGGCGTTTGCGCCGCTATGGCTGCGACGTGGCCATGGCGGCAGCCTGGTGCCTGCAAACATCTCGCCCGGCCAGTCAGGTGAGCCGCGCGTTTCGCTGATAGACACCGCCATCTTCAAGGCATTGGTGGATATGTCTGCCACTTCCACGCCGCTCCTTGCCGAATGGCGCGACAAGTGTGTGGAAATGGGGCTGATACGTGGGCCTTCACCTGGTGCCATCAAGAAGCAGATGGAGCGGACGGTCCAAGTGCTGATTAAAGCTGGCCTGATCAAGCGAGGGTTTGCCAGAGGCATGTACTTGCCAGCCGAACAGGATGGTGAAGCATGAGAGCGACAGCCGACAACGCGAAGCGACACGCGACACACCTAAAGGTGTGTGTCGCTGTCGCGTCGCTTCGTTGTCACTTCAGTCGCTTCGTTGTCGCTTGAATGTCGCCTCAATAAACGGGGTGGGGGGAGGTTCTTGAAAATGAAACCGACCCGCCCAGGACCGCGCGCCTAGTCAAATTTCGCGCAGGGGTGGATTTAGGAATGGGTGGGGTGAATGGATTTAGCGTTATCAATCTATTTTATCAATGGTGGGAGGGTCATCTGTTGAGGTGCATTTGTTGCGGCGACACCTTCGCCCAAATCGAATTTTCCAGGCCCAGGCGTTTGACGATCCATTCACACGAAACCGCTTGGCGCAGCACTGACAGCGGCCCCTGTTGCCCTACCTGCTGGCCCACGTGGGCGCAGCGCCAGCGGGAATTGGAACAGATGGCGATTGCGAACTATTTCAGGTTGACTCATGGACGATCTTGAAAAGCGCGTCGAGGCCCGTATTGCGGTTATGGTGGAGCAGTGCCGTGCCGAAATCATCTTTATGACGGGGGACGGTCGCGTGTGGCCCGAGGGCGCCGCCAAACTACTTGGCGTGGCGCCGAAAACGTTAGAAAACCGGAGATCCCTGGGTACATCCCCGCCGTGTTACAAGATCGGGGCCGGCAACCGTCGCATCAGTTACGATCTGCGCGACCTGGCCCGCTGGTTTGAAGACCAACGCCTGGATAAGCCCCGTGCCTGGCGGCAAGACGATGCCAATTTCACAAAGTCCCCCGCAAGCACCCACAAGTTCCCGTGACCTCCCGAATCTCCTCTTATGCGGCCTGATGGCGCCTGAAATGATGGGCCATCTTCCACAAGCAAGGAATTTGAATGGACCCGAAAGGTATGACGTTTGTGCGCATGATGATCGCCAAGGCGCTGGCCGAACCTGGTGTTCCCCCCGAAGTTTTTGCCGCCCATCGCTGGGGCCCGCGTAGTGCGCCGGCCAATATTTTGTCGAAGGCCCTGGTGGCCGGTGGCTCTTCGTCCACCCTGCCCGAGCTGGTTGGGCTGGACCAGGTGGCGGCCGAGTTTCTTTCGGCGGTCGCGCAACGGGCCGTCATCGGACGCATGCCCTACCTGCGCCGGGTGCCGGAGAATCGGCCGTATGTCGATGTAGCCAATTCCAGCACATCGTATTGGACGGGCGAAGGTCGGGGCGCCCCGATCTCCACCCTGGCATTGGGCCGAGACTCGCTCACGGCGTTCGACCTGATCACCCTCTTGGTTTTCACAAATGAGATCCTGAACGACGCGACGCCCGAGGGTGAAAACCAGATTCGCATCGACATGATCAAGGCATGCGCCAAACAGGCGGATCTATCCTTCATCGGCCACCCAAACTCCGGCGTGTCCGGGGTGGAACCGGCATCGATCACCGCCGACGCGCCAACGGTCACGGCAACCGGGAATCTGAAGTATGACCTGGCGGCCCTGGTGGAAACCTTCGCGGGCGATTTGGAAACGGCAAGTTTCGTCATGCATCCGCGCACGGCCGTTGAGATAGCACTCTCTGGTGCGACGGGGCTGGGCAGCGACATCGGCGCCCGGGGTGGCACGTTGTTAGGCTTGCCCGCGCTGACGTCGGCAGCCTGCGAATTTGACAGTTCAGGCGGAACCATCGCCCTGGCTGACGGGGCCGGCGTTGCTCTTGTGGATGTCGGAATTGATGTGTCGAAGTCGAACGCGACGAGCATCGAAATGTCAGACGTCCCGACGGCCGACACCAGCTCCCCAACTGGCGCAAGCATGTTGATTTCCATGTTCCAGGCCGAGCTTACGGCTATGAAGGTGGTCAGACATGTCAACTGGAAAGTGGCCCGCCCTGGCGCTGTCTGCTGCCTCGTTGACTGCGATTACAGCGCATAAAGGGGCCCGCCATGACCATGGATTACGACCGCGTCATCCGGGAGTTGATCGAACGGATCAACGCTGATCGGGAAAACTTTACCAAGGCCCATAACGAAAACGTCCTGGCTATCCAAAGTCTCAAACAGCGGCTGGCTGAAATCGAAAAGAGAAAAGTCTTTCCCTATCTCGGCACATGGAAGGGTGACGTGGAATATCCCGAAGGCTACTTCGTTACCCACTCCGGCGGGATTTGGCACAGTAATGCACCAACAACCGGCGAACGGCCCGGCAGCGGCCCAGGATGGACGTTGGCCGTCAAATCGGGGGGAAGACCATGAGCAACTTTGAACTTGAACCCATCCCCGCCGAGCTGGCGGAGGATCTAGCCCGCCCGAGTTCGACAGATAAGGCCACAAGTTATTGATTATGCGAGAAACGCATAGTGGAAATTGGCACTACAGCGCCTTGGAATCCGGCTCAGGCAGGTTTAAGGCATGGAAGAGCTCCTTCTGTTCAGGCGTCAGGGTTGAGAGACCGGAGGCCGCCTGACGCTGATGCAAAGTGACCTGGTGAAACTGAATTCGGCGCACGATCTCCAGTGCCCGCTCGGGCGAGTAGGTGGCGTCGTTCGCCCTCAAGCGCATGCGCAGCACCCGGTGCAGCACCAGCGCCAGGAAACAGATCAAGGCATGGGCTCGAATCCGCTCGGGAAGTCGATGGAAGACCGGCGCAATCTCGATCTCGCTCTTGAGTACCCGGAAGCCTCGTTCGATGTCGGCCAGCGCCTTGTAGCGAGCGACGATCTCGGCGGGGGTGTGATCCGGCATGTTGGTGACCAAAATCAGCTTACCGTCCATCATCCGCGCCCGACTGAGGGCGCGTTCATCGAACTCGTAGGTGAACATACTGGCCGACAGGCCCACCCGGATGATGTTCGCCAAGTGGGCATCCGCTACTGCCTTGTAGAAACGCGCGGTGGTGCCCGCATCCGACAGCTTCCTGCCCCGGTAGGTTTGGCCGATCTCCTGCCCATCGAGCTTGCCCGCCCAGCGGGCCGCATCGGATTCCAGCGCCGCAATGCGTTCATCCCTGGCTGTTCCCTGTTCCCTGGCCACTTCGGACCGATGTGCGACGATCAGACGAAAGCCCTGCCAGGCCAATTCACCTATCACTTCCTCGGTCGCGGGTTGGCAGATGTCCCGATGGAACTCGGCCAACAGCGTGTCGAACTCCCCGTAGCGCCGGGCCGGCACGGCCAGGATGAACTCCAGCGGATCAGCCCCGACCTTGATCTGGCGGATGGCCTCCAGGTTATCCAAACTGAGCAAGCCCCGATCCGCTACCAGCACCACCCGCTTGATCGGGTAACGCGCCAGAACCTTCTCGATGGTCGGCACCAGCGTGGCCGTCTCTGCCGCGTTGCCGGCAAACACCTCATGGTGGATCGGCAAGCCATCGGCGGTCTGCACCACCCCCAGCATCACCTGGCGGGCAATGCCCCCTTCTTTGGCGAGGCCGAACTGGCGCACCTCGCCCGCCTGTTCCGTGCCGCCTTCGGTACGGATGGTGGTGAGGTCGTAGAAGACGATCGACAACTCTTGGTCAATCAGGGGACGCAACAACCCGGACAGGGCCGATTCCATCGCGTCGGCACAGTCGTCGAGGCTGTCCATGGTGCGAAGGAGATGCTGGTGGGTGACCGACTCTGCCGCCACTTCCGGCACCCGACTGCCTTCCAGCCAGCGCAGGATGCCGAGCTTGGACTCGGGGTCGCACAGACGGTTGAACACCATCACACGCAGCAGGCGTTCAGCGTCAAAGTGACGACGGCTGCGCAATATCCGGCGGAAGGCATCGGCGAAGCCAAGTTCCTGCCACAGTGCGGTGAGCAGCCAGGTGTCGCCCACCGACAAGGCGGGGGCGAAGGTGACGGCACCGGTGCCTTGTTCCAGGGTGGGTTTGCCGGCGGCGCGCAGAAGACCGTTGACGAGGGAATCCGCCTCCCCGGCGCGGATCGATTGTAAGCGATCAATTACCGCCGTTCTTGACGGGGGAAGTCAGTCCGAGGCTGGCATGAGCTGCCAGGGCAGCAGGGCCTCGAAGTCGTCTACAGATCTTGGCGACAGGCAATGCCTGGAACAGCGTGACCAGGTAACTGTAAGGATCGACCCGGTTGGCCTTGCAGGTCTCGATCAGGGAATAGAGGTTGGCACTGGCGTGGGCGCCACCCACCGTGTCGGCGAAGAGCCAGTTGCGGCGTCCGACGACGAAGGGACGAATGGTGTTCTCGCACACATTGTTGTCGATGGGCCAAGCGCCGTTCTCGACATAACGGACGAGCTTGGGCCACTGTCGGGACAGGTAATGCAACGCCTTGCCCAGGAGGCTGCTGGGTGTGACGGCATGCAAATGCTCTTGGAGCATGGCTGCGATCCGTTCCAGCACGGGCCGACTGCGCGCCTGACGCAAGGCACCCCGCTCAGCTGGCGTCATCGCCTTGGCCTGGGACTCGATGGCATACAACTCCCCCATGGCGGCAATAAACCGCGTCGCCGGTTGTTCGGGCGAACGCGCCGGCTTCGGGATCGCCGTCTCGGCCTCCACGAAATAGCGCCGGGCATGGGCCCAACACCCCAGATGCACCAGATCATGGCTGGCGGCGATGGCGTTGTAGACCTCATAACCATCGGTCATCAACACGGCCCCGCGCCGGATGCCGGCATAAAGTTCCCCCGCCTGGGCGGCCCCCCGGCCCTGGGCGTAGCCGAACAGCCGCACCGGCGGCCCCGTGCCGTTCATCTGTGCCCACAGGTAACTCTTGGTCTGCGCCGCCCGCCCCGGTTCCTTCAAGACCTGGATCACCGTCTCGTCGCCATGGACCAGTTCCGAGTCCAACAGATGGTCCCGCAGCAGGTTGATGATGGGCTGCACCGCCAGGCCGGCACGAACGACGCTGGCCGCCAGGGTGTTGCGCGACAGGTCTCCACCGAAGCGCCCGAGCAGGGCCGCCTGGCGATAGAGCGGCAAGGCGTCCTGGTACTTGGAGGTTACCACCCAGGCCAGGGCCGAGTCCGTCAGCAGTCCCTTGGGGATGAGACGTGCCGGCGCCGGGGTTTCCTTCATGCCTTCGTCGCAGCACGGGCAGGCGTATTTGACCCGCTGATGCTGGATCACCCGGACCTGCTGCGGAATGATGTCCAACTGTTCGCTGATCTCGACACCGATCTCCACCAGGGCGACGCCATCGTGGGGGCAAACGCGCTCGGACTCGGGCAGTTCGTGCCGAACGATCTCCCGGGGCAAGGCCGGATCGAGCGGCTTGCGCCCCCGCTTCTTGCGCGAGTGGGCCGCCACCTCCACGCCAGGCACCTCCTCTTCCTGGGCTGGCGGCGTTTGCGCCGTGGGGGACAGGGCCTCGGCCTCGTTGAGGAACAGGTCGCGCTGGTGGGTGCCGCGTGCCTCGGACTTGGCCGCGAAGAGCTTGTGCAGGAAGGCCTTGAGCCGCGCGTGCAGGAGATCCCGCTCCACCGTCAGCACGCGCACCTCGCCGCGCAGGTGGTCGAGCTCTCCATGCAGGCTGTCGCGTTCGGCGATCAGGACCTGGAATGCCTCGGCGGTGAGCGTGATGGTCTGCGGCATGGCGGGATTAGACCCGACTGGCCGGATTGGTTTCAGCCCACCCGCTGATATTCGCGCACGGGGTGGCGTCGCATCGCCTCCACGTCGATTCCCTCCAGCAACCAGTGCAGTTGTTCCGTGCTCCATGCCAGCACGGCCTCCGTGCGAGGCCACTTGAAGCGGTCCTGCTCCAGCCGCTTGGTCATGAGCCAGAAACCGTTGCGCTCCCACAGGAGCAAGCGAATCCGGTCATGGCGCCGATTGCTGAAGACGAACACCGCCGGGGCGAAAGGGATCCAGCTTCAACTGCTGCTCCACCAGCGCCGCCAGGCCATTGATGTGCTTGCGGCCATCCACCGCGTCGCGGTGAAGGTAGACCTTCAGCCGCGCGTCGAACCGGAACATGGCAGCGCGTGCAGGTCGGGCAGGAGCGCGGCCAGGGTGTGTGCCTCGACCGTGCCAAGTTCAATCCTCACCCCGTTGGGCAAGCGAACCGCTACGCCCGGCAGTCCGGCACGGGCCGCCGGTTCGGCCGTGACCACGGGAATGAAGGCCGGCAACGGCGCCACGGCAACCGTGGGCGCTGCGGCCCGGCGATGGCCCTGATGCTTACGCATCCAGGTCCGCAGCAGGTTGGCGTTGATCCCGTAGCGCAGGGCCAGGCCCGCCACCGAAACGCCCGGACGTAGTGCCGCCTCGACCAACGCCCGCTTCGCCTCCCGGTCGTAGCAGCACCGCCCATCGCGCTTGTGCCCAACCACCAACCGCCCCAGCAACTCTGTATCAATCTCTGTCATAGGTGTCCACGTTCAGCTACGTGGACACCATCATTCCGTATGCGGCCGCTCGCTGACAGACGGGGTTTAAAGATCGCTT
>CAVQKQ010000015.1:0-96833 GCA_963713085.1 uncultured Pseudomonadota bacterium
AAACGGGTCTGGATCGTTAACCATTACGCACAGGAGCCCGGCAGCCCTGGCGGCACACGGCATTTCTCGCTAGCACGGCACCTTTTAAATTATGGCTGGTACGCGACCATATTTGCCGCCAGTACAGAACTTAACACTGGTCGCCAACGCTTGGTAAGCGGCCAAACTTGCCGTCGCGAGGTGTATGAAGATGTTCCTTTCTATTGGCTGCGCACACCGTCGTACTCTGGGAATGGGATGGGGCGCCTCGTTAACATGATGGCCTTTGCTGCGCATTTGCTGGCTTCTCCCACGGTGCGCCGCATGGTGGCTCCAGATGTGGTGATCGGCTCCAGCGTTCACCCCTTCGCAGCTTGGGCCGGTCTACGCCTTGCGCAGCGGCACAGTGTGCCGTTTATTTTTGAAGTGCGGGACCTCTGGCCCCAGACTTTGGTGGATATGGGAGCAGCGCGGGAAGGCAGCCTAGCTGTATCGCTCTTGCGCAAGCTTGAGTGGCATTTGTATCGGGCTGCTGCGAGCATCGTTGTGCTGATGCCCAGGGCTGATGAGTATATCTGCCGGCTGGGCATACCGCGGGACAAGATCGTCTGGATTCCCAATGGCGTGGAGTTGAACGGGGTTGGCCCGCCTCCCATGCAGCCCAATGAAGATGTATTTACGTTGATGTATTTTGGTGCCCACGGCCGGGCTAACGGCTTGGACAACATCCTCGTGGCAATGGCGCGGCTACGGGACGTGAGTCCCGGCTTGCGCGTGCGTTTGCGATTGGTCGGTGATGGGCCGCTGAAGCCTGACTTGACCGAACAGGCGCAGCGGCTGGAGTTGGATAATGTGGTCTTCGAGCCGGCCGTGCCCAAGGCCACAATACCGACCTTGGCTGCTGCGGCAGATGCTTTCGTGGTCAATCTGGCCGACCTGCCCATATACCGCTACGGCATCAGCCTGAACAAGCTGTTTGACTATATGGCGGCCGGACGCCCCGTCGTTTTCGCAGGCGCTTCAATAAACAACCCTGTGGTGGAGGCCAAGGCGGGGATTTCCGTGCCACCTGGAGATCCCGATGCACTGGCTGGAGCGATAGCCAAGGTGGCCGCGATGCCATTCTCAGAGCGCGTGGAGATGGGGCGCAGTGCCTATGCCTACGTGAAGGCCCATCACGACTTCCGCATCCTGGCCCGACGTTTGGCGGATTGCCTGGACGCTGCTGTGTCGGTCCCCATTCATGGCTAAGCGTCTGCTGGATATCTCCGTAGCCCTGCTGGGCCTGGTCTTGCTGGCACCTGTGATGTTGGCGGTTGCCTTGCTCATCTGGATCAACCTGGGCAGGCCGCTCCTGTTCCGGCAAACACGGCCGGGGTTGCATGGCCGGCTATTTACTCTGTACAAGTTCCGTTCCATGAGGGAGGGCCGGGATGCGGACGGCAAAGCGTTGCCGGATGAGCAAAGACTGACCGGGTTTGGGCGCTTTATGCGCGCCACCAGCCTGGATGAACTGCCTGGGTTGTGGAACGTGCTGAAAGGGGAAATGAGCCTGGTGGGACCCCGCCCGCTGTTGCCGGAATACTTGCCGCTCTATACCCCGGAACAGGCGCGCCGCCACGAGGTCGTGCCAGGTCTCACGGGATGGGCCCAAGTCATGGGGCGCAATGCCCTGGATTGGGAGACGCGCCTGGTCATGGACGTTTGGTACGTGGACCACTGCTCCTTCACACTAGACCTGCGCATTCTCTGGATGACCCTGGGAGCGGTATGCTCGGGCCGTGGGGTAAGCAGGGAGGGCCACGCGACCATGCCAAAATTCACGGGGACTCGGAAAACGGATTTATGACGGAGCGCATATTCATCTTCGGCGCCAGCGGCCATGGCAAGGTGGTGGCGGATGCGGCCCGGCTGCAGGGTTTCGTTGTCACGGCCTTTTTCGACGACAACCCGGTGTTGTGGCAGGGGAATTTTTTTGAACTCCCCGTGGTTGGCGGTCATGAGTTGCTGTTGGCCTGGTGTAGAGAAAATAACGTCAAGGCAGGCGTGGTGGCCATTGGCAACAACATAACCCGCCACTCCCTGGCACAGGAGCTCCTGAAGATAGGCCTGCAAATGGCGACCGTGGTGCACCCCACCGCCGTGGTGGCAGCCTCGGTGCGGATCGGCCAGGGCAGCGTGGTCATGGCGGGTGCGGTGGTTAACCCGGACACTGTCGTCGGCGACCATTGCATCATCAACACAGGCGCCGTGGTGGACCATGACTGCCATCTCGGCGAGGGCGTGCACATTGCGCCGGGATGCCAGCTGTGCGGCGGGGTGACAGTGGGAGAGGAGTCGCTCATCGGCGCCGGAACGACGGTGATCCCGGGCATACGGATCGGTGCGCAGGCAGTGGTGGGAGCCGGTTCCACGGTCATCCACGAAGTGCCTCCAAGAGGGAAAGTGGCAGGTTGTCCCGCCCGCCCACTGCCATGAAAAACCCTCTGCACCTGAGCGCACTGGCGATGGACGGGGGGCCGCCCGTCCGGTCCAAATCCTTTCCCCCGTGGCCGTACTATGAGCCGGATGAAATGGAGGCCGTCACCGCGGTGCTGGCCTCGGGCCGCGTCAACTACTGGACCGGCGAGGAAGGTCGGCAATTCGAATCGGAGTTTGCCGCCCAGGTGGGCACGCAACACGCCGTGGCGGTGATGAACGGCAGCGTGGCCCTGGAATTGGCCCTGCGGGCCCTGGGCCTCGGGCCGGGGGACGAAGTGGTGGTGCCCGCCCGCAGCTTCATCGCCTCGGCCAGTTCCGTGGTTCTCGTCGGCGCCAGGCCGGTGTTCGCTGACGTTGATCCGCTCAGCGGGAACCTGACGGCGGAGAGCATCGCCGCCGTGCTCAGCCCGCGTACCCGGGCCGTGATCGTCGTGCATTTGGGGGGCTGGCCCTGCGACATGGACAGCATTTCGGCGCTGACCCAGGCCCGGGGCCTGCGGCTCATCGAGGATTGCGCCCAGGCACATGGCGCCACTTACAAGGGCCGGCAGGTGGGCAGTTTCGGCGCTGCGGCGGCGTTCTCCTTCTGCCAGGACAAGATCATGTCCACGGGCGGGGAGGGGGGCATGCTGGTCTGCAATGACGAGACGGTCTGGCAGCGGGCCTGGTCCTACAAGGACCACGGGAAAAGTTGGGACGCGGTGTACAGGCGCCAACACCCACCGGGTTTCCGCTGGCTGCACGAATCCTTCGGCAGCAACTGGCGCATGACGGAAATGCAGGCGGCCATCGGTCGCCGGCAACTGAAGAAACTCTCGTCCTGGGTGGCACAGCGCCAGCAGAACGCCTTGGCGCTGGAGCTCGCCCTGCGAAGATGTGGACGGCCTGCAAATCGCCCATCCGCCCGAGCACATCGGCCATGCCCGCTACCGGTTCTATGTTTCACTCATGACGGAGCGGCTTGCACCCACTTGGAACCAGGCGCGAGTCATCGAGGCCGTGCAGGCGGAAGGGGTGCCGTGCGCTGCGGGTTCCTGCGCCGAGATCTATCGCGAGAAGGCCTTCACCGATGGGGGCCTGTCGCCTCCACAGCCGTTGCCGACTGCGCAGGCATTGGGTCGCACAAGCCTGTGTTTTCTGACGCATCCGACCCTGGATGCGGAATCCATCCGTGACACCGCCGCCGCCGTGGCCAAGGTGATGCGTGTCGCGACCGGTCATGAAGCTGAATAAACGCAGCATACTGGTCGTGCTCCACGATTTGCTCGCGGCGGTCGTCGCCTGGCTGGGCGCCTACCTGCTGCGGTTCAACCTGGATGTCCCCGGTGAGTTCCTGGATGCGGCTCTGTCCACCCTGATGTGGGTGGTCCCCATGCAGGCGGCATTGTTCTGGCGCTTCGGCCTGTATCGCGGCATCTGGCGGTTTGCCAGCCTGCCCGACCTGAAACGCATCCTCAAGGCAGTGGGAGTGGCGGCGGTGGCTACGCCGGTGGTACTCATGTTGTTCCGAGTCCACGCCGTCGTGCCGCGCACGGTCATGGTGCTGGATCCTATCTTGCTGCTGCTCATCGTCAGCGGCAGCCGATTTGCCTACCGGGCTTGGCGCGAGCGTCGTCTCGTCAACCTGGATCTGGCAGCCAAGCCGGTGTTGGTGGTGGGCACGGGCCGCGCCGCGGACAATCTGCTGCGGGACCTTCGGCGAGAACCGCACAATTGGCATCTGGTGGGCTTGCTGGATGACGGCGATGGCAGCCAGGGCAGGCAACTTCAGGGGGTGCCGGTGGTGGGCGGCATCGCTGACCTGGCTGTTTGGGTGGAGCAAAAGGGGGTGGCGGACGTGATCCTGGCCTTGCCCTCGGCATCGCCCGCCGTGCGCCGGCAGGTCACGGAAATCTGCGCCCGTGCCGGCGTGCGCCTCCTGACGGTGCCTTCCCTGGATGACATCATGCACGGCCGGGTCGCCGTCTCCGCCCTGAGGCCAATCGAGCTTGAAGATTTGTTGGGGCGAAGCCCCGTCCGGTCTGGACGATGCCGGCTTGGGAGGCTTTCTCGGCGGCGTTGTCGTGCTGGTCACCGGTGCAGGCGGGTCCATCGGCTCGGAGCTTTGCCGCCAGATTGCCCGTTACCGCCCCGCTCGCCTGGTCATGCTGGAGCAGAGCGAGTTCGCGCTCTATCGCATGGAGCAGGAATTTGCAGCGCTATTTCCGGATGTGCCCGTGGCTTGCGTCATCGGTGACGTCAGGGATGGCGGGCGGTTGGGCGCGGTTTTTGCAGCCTATAAACCACGTGTGGTGTTCCATGCCGCGGCATACAAACACGTGCCCCTCATGGAAGAAGACAATGCCTTCGAGGCCGTGCGCAATAATGTGCTCGGCAGTTGGGTCTGCGCAGAGACGGCCATCGCCCATGGCGTGGAGAAGTTCGTCCTGGTTTCCACGGACAAGGCGGTCAATCCGACCAACGTCATGGGCGCCTCCAAGCGCATGGCGGAAATGGTCTGCCAGTGGCTTCAGGGGAAAAACGGTACGCGCTTCATAGCGGTTCGGTTCGGCAATGTATTGGGCAGTTCGGGCAGCGTGGTGCCCAAGTTCCAGGAACAGATCGCGACGGGTGGCCCCGTGACCGTGACCCACCCCGAAATTACCCGCTTCTTCATGACCATCCCCGAGGCCGCTCAGTTGGTGTTGCAGGCCGGACTGATGGGCCAGGGCGGGGAACTTTATGTGCTGGATATGGGCGAGCCGGTTCGGATCGCCGATCTGGCCAGGCTGATGGTGCGCTTGGCAGGCAAGACGGAGGAAGAGATCGAGATCGTCTACACCGGTTTGCGTCAGGGTGAGAAGCTTTATGAGGAACTCATCGCCGATGCCGAAACCACCTTGCAAACGCCCCATCCGAAGCTCCGTGTCGCCCGCTCCCGTGACGTAGACGGCCCCTGTCTGACGGCCACCCTGGAATGGCTGCGGAGCCATGCCAGCGCTGATGGCCGTGTTGTCCGGGAACAACTGAAAAAGTGCATTCCGGAATACCAACCCGCTGACATCGGGGTGATAGGGGAGGTTCGCTCCAGTCTATGAATCAAGCTCGAGCGGGTTTGGCTGCACTGTATTCACGCCCAGCCAGCGCAACCATACCCGCAATCGCCGGAAATCCTCGCCGGGCAGACTGTCCCCCAGCAGAACCAAGGTTTTGAACCGGCGCTGACCCTGGGTCTGGTAACGCAGCACGGTCAATCCGGGCAGAACCAGGCTGTCCGGGGCGAGATGAGCTGGCTGCCACTCGCCGTCAGCTAGTATTTCCAGTGCGCCCTCCTTCTTGCAACGCAGGGTGACGGTCTCGCCCGGCCGGCGATTGCGCAGCATGTCGAGCGCCAACAATGCCGTGCCCGCGCCTTGCCAGGCCGTGGGGAGATCAGCCAGCCACAATGCCGTTCCGGCGGCGAGGTGCAGGGCGGCAAGCCAGCGACGCAGGCGACGTGAGGGTTGTACCGTGACCAGGAGGGGGAGTGGAAACATGGGGTTTGCCGACAGCGAAGCTTGGTCAGACTAGTATCGCTACGGGAAGGCTGCCTTACCGGCAGGCTCCCTCTCCCCAGCCCCTTCCCCGGTGGGGGAGGGGTGATGAAACTGCCGATTCAAGTGTCGTCTCCAGGTCTTCAGGCTCAAGGTTTTCCGCTCGCAGCCATGGGCAAGACCTTGGCTTGCTCCAGCAGGGCCTTAACGTACTTGGCGGGGATGGCGTAAGTGATGCCGCTGGGATCCTTGAGGGCGTTTTCCTTGGGGCCTTTGACGTAGACCGAGTTGATCACGCCGATGACCTCGCCGGTGTCTCCGTCGTAGAGGGGGCTGCCGCTGTTGCCGGGGTAGGCGGTGCCGTCAAGCTGGAAGATCAGCATGGGGTTTTCGGCCCGGCGGATCAGCTTGCTGGTAAGTGTCCTGGTCGAGGACGTGGGGCTGTAGATGGGGGCGATGGCGGCCAGGCCGGCGCGGTTGGTGGCGGGATGGAGACCCAGCACCGCGCCCAGTGGGTAGCCGGTGAAGAAATAGAGTTTGCCTTCCCGGGCGAGGTCGGAGTCCCCCAGGCGCAGGGCCGGCGCAGGATCGCCGCTCATCTTCAGCAGGACCAGGTCATGGTCCGGGTCGGACGCCACTTTCTCGGCCCGGCGTACGCTGATGCCGTCGCTGGCCTGTAGGAAGACCGCCAGGAATTCACCTTTTTCCACTTCCATGGTGGTGGGGGGGACGTGGGCGTTGGTGATGACATAGCGGCCGTCCGCCACCACGAAGCCCGTGCCGGTCAAGCGGACGCGGGGCGCGCGCAGGGGGTGCAGGGTGCCGATGCCGGCGATGGCGGGTTTGATGCGGGGCAGAAGGTCGACGATGTCGGCATGCGCGAAATCGCTCAATAAACACGATAGGCAGGCCGATATCAGCCAGGTTGTGAATCGTTGCCGCATGGCAGGGTCTCCGCGTTTGCTTAATTGTGCCGCGGAGTGTGCCATGCATTCAGTAAAATGCCTTCGCTTTGTCCATCTAGGGAGTTGTCATGACCATTGTTGCTGTTGTGGGCCTGGGCTACGTCGGCCTGCCCCTGGCCGTCGAATTCGGCAAGAAGTACGAAACCATCGGCTTCGATCTGTCGGAAGCCAAGATCGCCAACTACAAGAATTACTGCGACCCCACCGGCGAGGTGAGCACCGAGGATCTGAAGGCGGCCACCCGCCTCACGGTCAGCACCGACCCCAGCTCCATCGGCAAGGCCGACGTGATCATCGTCGCCGTGCCCACCCCGGTGGACGAGGCCCATATCCCCGACTTCTCCCCCTTGGTGGGCTCCAGCACCACGGTCGGCAAGCACATGAAGAAGGGCGCCATCGTGGTGTATGAGTCCACGGTCTACCCCGGTGCCACCGAGGAGGTCTGCATCCCGCTGCTGGAGAAGCATTCCGGCATGAAGTGGATGCGGGACTTCCACGTCGGCTACTCCCCCGAGCGGGTCAACCCGGGAGACAAGGAGCGCACCATCACCCGCATCGTCAAGGTGGTATCCGGCGACGACGAGGCCACCCTGAAGACGGTGGGCGACCTGTACGCTTCGGTCATCGTTGCCGGCGTGCACCGGGCCAGCAGCATCAAGGTGGCGGAGGCGGCCAAGGTGATCGAGAACACCCAGCGTGACCTGAATATCGCCCTGATGAACGAACTGGCCCTGATCTTCGACCGGATAGGCATAGACACCCTGGAAGTCCTGCAGGCCGCCGGCACCAAGTGGAACTTCCTGCCCTTCCGTCCCGGCCTGGTGGGCGGCCACTGCATCGGCGTCGATCCCTACTACCTGACCCACAAGGCCGACATGATGGGCTACCACCCCCAGGTCATCCTGGCCGGCCGCCGCATCAACGACGGCATGGCGGCCTACGTGGCCCAGCAGACCGTGAAGGGCATGATCAACAACGGCAGCGCGGTGCGCGGCGCCAAAGTGATTGTTCTGGGGCTCACCTTCAAGGAAAACTGCCCGGACCTTCGCAACTCCAAGGTGGCGGACCTGGTGAAGGAACTGAGGTCCTTCGGCTGCGACGTTTCCGTGCACGACCCCATCGCCGAGCCGCCCGAGGCCGAACATGAATACGGCATCAGCCTGATACCCTGGGACCGGCTTCCGAGCGATGCCGACGCCATCGTCGCCGCCGTGTCCCACAAGGAATACCTGGCCATGCCACTGGCCGACATCCTGGCCAAGCTGAAGCAAGGCGGCGTGTTCACCGATGTGAAATCGGCCTATGACCAAGTCGCCATCAAGGCGGCGGGGTATTCTCTCTGGCGTTTGTAATTCCACCCTCCGTCCGTCATGCCGGCGTACCCCGGCTTGACGGCGTTAAACTCTAGCCATGTCTGCTTACTCCGAACTCTGCGCCCGCCTCCCCGACGAACCCAGGACCTGGCTGATCACCGGCGTGGCCGGCTTCATCGGCTGCAATCTACTGGAAGCCCTGCTCAAGCTGGATCAGAAGGTGGTGGGCCTGGACAACTTCGCCACCGGCCATCGCCACAACCTCAGGCAGATCCAGGATGCCGTGACCCCGGAGCAGTGGGCGCGCTTTCGCTTCAGCGAGGGTGACATCCGCGTCCAGATGGATTGCCGCCAGGCCTGCGAGGGGGTCGATTACGTCCTCCATCAGGCTGCCCTGGGCTCGGTGCCGCGTTCGTTGGAAGATCCCATCACCACCAACGGCGCCAACATCGACGGTTTCCTGAACATGCTGGTGGCGGCCCGGGAGGCCCAGGTGACCCGCTTCGTCTATGCCGCCTCCAGTTCCACCTACGGCGACCACCCCGGCCTGCCCAAGGTGGAGGACGTAATCGGCAAGCCCCTTTCGCCCTACGCGGTGACCAAGCTGGTGAACGAGCAGTACGCCGAGGTGTTCGCCCGGGCGTATGGCTTCAAATCGATAGGCCTGCGCTACTTCAACATCTTCGGCGCCCATCAGGACCCGGAAGGCGCCTATGCCGCCGTGGTGCCCAAGTGGACGGCGGCCATGATCAACAACGAGCCGGTATTCATCAACGGCGACGGCGAGACCAGCCGGGACTTCTGCTACATCGCCAACACCGTGCAGGCCAACCTGCTGGCGGCCACGGCGACGCATCCGGACGCCGCCAATCAGGTCTACAACGTGGCCGTGGGTGACCGCACCACACTCAATGACCTGTTCGAGGCCATCCGCTCGACATTGGAGCCCAGGTTCCCCCATTTGAAGGGCTTCAAACCCAGCTATCGGGACTTCCGCGCCGGCGACGTGCGCCATTCCCTGGCTGACATCGGCAAGGCCCGCACCCTGCTGGGCTATGAGCCCAGCCACCGCATCAAGGAAGGCTTGGTGGAGGCGATGGACTGGTACGTGAGTGATCTGAGCCGTTGAGACGGAACGGTATCGTCCTTGCTTGTCTTATCGGCCTGCTCGCGCTGCTGGCGAGCGGCGCAACACTGGCCGACCTGCCCGCGCCGGTGGCCGACGCGCTGAAGCAGGCGGGCATCCCCGATACCCATGTGGCGGTACTGGTGCAGGACCTGGACGGATCCCCGCCCCTGGTCGACCACGGTTCCGCCCGGTCCTTCAACCCCGCCTCGGTGATGAAGCTGCTGACCACTTTGGCCGCCCTGGACAGCCTGGGCCCCGCCTACACGTTCAAGACCCGGGTGCTGGTGGACGGCGCGGTTGCGGATGGCGTCCTGCAAGGCGATCTCATCCTCCAGGGCGGCGGGGACCCGGCCCTCACCCAGGAGCGTTTTTGGCTGCTGTTGCGGGAGCTGTATGCCAGGGGGATACACGAGATCCGCGGCGATGTGCTCATCGACAACAGCCTCTATGCCGTGGAGCCCGCCGATCCCGGGGCCTTCGATCAGGCGCCCTTGCGCCCTTACAACGCCCAGCCGGCCCCCCTGCTGGTCAACTTCAACACCCTGTCGCTACGTCTGAGCGCCGATGACAAGGGCGTGAAGCTGCGCGTGGACCCGGTGCCCCCGAACGGCGCACCGCCATTGGTCAATCAACTCCAGCTCACGGATGGCCCGTGCAACGGCTGGAGCGATCAGATCGAGACCCGTCGTGAAAACGGCGATCTGGTAGTGAGCGGGCAGTACGCCAGATCCTGCGGGGATCAGACCCTGGCCTTGAACCTGCTTTCACCGGTGGAGACCGTGGCCAGCCTGTTCGTCGACGATTGGAAGGCGCTGGGCGGCGGCTCTGACCGGTCGCGTCCATGCCGGCGTGGCCGGCGCGGATGCGCGGCTGCTGATGGAGTTCGATTCGGAGCCGTTGTCCCAACTGGTGCGGAGCGTCAACAAGTTCAGCAACAACGTCATGGCCAAGATGCTGTTGCTCGATCTGGGCGCTGAACGCTTCGGCGCCCCGGCCACCTGGAGCAAAGGCATTCGGGCGGTACGGACCTGGCTGGCGGAACAGGGCTTGACCATGCCGAAACTGGTGCTGGAAAACGGCTCGGGCCTCTCCCGGATCGCGCGCATCTCAGCAGCTTCCCTGGCTAGCCTGCTGCGATTTGCCGCAAACCGGCCGGTCTACTATGAATTCGCCGCCAGCCTCCCCGCCGTGGGCCTGGAGGGGACCCAGAAGCACCGCATGAATGGTTCTCCGGTGTCGGGCCAGGCCTGGCTCAAGAGCGGCAGCCTGAACGGGGTGCGTAATCTGGCCGGCTACGTGCTCGGCCCGGAAGGCCATCGCCGTATCGTCGTATTTTTGATCAATCATGACAGGGCGACGGCAGCGGGCAAGGCCCAGGATGCGCTGATGGAGTGGGTGGTAAAAACACCATCGCCAGGGTTGTCGCATAACAATAATCCAGTATGTAAGCAATAACTTATACACAATGGGGTACGGGATTGACGCATTGTTCCCGGGCAACAGCATCGCCATTTGGCATTGTGTAACATCATGATTTTTATGTGTAAAGCAGCTGCACGTTTTTTGGGCCGGTCGGCTAAATAGGCGTTTCTTAAGTCTTTTTACATTTCGACAAGGTCTTTTCCACATAGTTATCAACAGCTTTAGTGGACAATCTTAAAAGCTGCTTACAGGCCGGCTAGTTCGTTAGTACTTCTTCGAATCGACTTTAACTTTGACCACTAACGCACCGTCAGGTTTTCCACCCAGAATCGCCAGGGTTGCGCTGGATACTCCCCTTGACAGATTGTTCGATTACCTGGCCGGTGATGCCGTTTACGACGACATCGGTCGGCGCGTGGAGGTCTCCTTCGGGCGTCGCATCCAGGTGGGGGTGCTGGTGGAGCTGGCGATCGATTCGGAGCTGCCTCCGGAGAGTTTGAAACCGATCCGGACCATCGACCGGACTACCCCGCCCCTGCCCGGGGATCTCCTCGAATTGGCCCGCTTCGCGTCGAGTTATTACCACCACCCACTGGGCGCGGTGCTGGCATCCCTGCTGCCTCCCGCCTTGCGCAGGGCACAAACCAAACCCCGTCCATTACCACCCGATGGCTATGTCCTGAGCGAGGCAGGATGGGAACGGGTCGCGGAAATCAGCGCCCGCGCTCCGGTTCAGCATGCCCTGGCGCGACGAGTCCTGGCAGGACCCCTGCGCCGAGCGGCGTTGGGCGGAAACGAACGATCGCTGGTACGGGATTGGTTGCAACGGGGTTGGCTGCTGCCCCTCTCCCAGGCAGAAACATTGGACATTCCCGAGGCAATTCCGGGGCTCACCGAGGAGCAGTCCGCCGCGGTGGCGGCAGTTAGTGATGCCGGTCCGGGGTTTGCCCCCTGGCTGTTGCATGGCGTCACCGGCAGCGGCAAGACTGAGGTCTATCTTCGCCTGGTGGCGGATGCCCTGGCCCGGGGCAGGCAGGCCCTGGTGCTGGTGCCCGAGATCCATCTCACGCCGCAACTCACCGAAAGGTTCCAACGGCGCTTTCCGGGACGCCGCCTGGTGAGCCTGCACAGCGGCCTGGCCGAGGGGGAACGGCGCCGGGGTTGGCTGGAGGCCCTGGCAGGACGCGCGGATATCATCCTGGGAACCCGCCTGGCGGTATTCGCGCCCATGCCACGCCCCGGCCTCATCGTGGTGGACGAGGAGCACGACAGCTCCTACAAGCAGTTGGAAGGCATGCGCTATTCCGCCCGGGACGTGGCGGTCTGGCGCGCCCGGGAAGCGGCGGTGCCGGTGATCCTGGGGTCCGCAACTCCGGCCCTGGAATCCTGGCGCAATGCCCAGGAGGGGCGCTATCGTCTTTTGACCCTGTCACGGCGGGCCCATGCCCAGGCTGCATTGCCAGCCGTTCGCCTGGTGGACAGCCGCACGGATCGGCCGCAACAGGGCCTGACCGCCGCCCTGTTGGATGCGCTTGGCAATTGCCTGGAACGGGGTGAGCAAAGCCTGGTATTCATCAACCGGCGCGGCTATGCCCCCACCCTGCTGTGCAACGGCTGCGGCCATGTCTTCCCCTGTCCGCGTTGTTCCGCCCATCTGGTCCTGCACCGCAATCGGGCCGGGTATCGCCTGGTCTGCCACCATTGCGGCCTGATCGCCCGGCCTCCCGAGGCCTGTCCGGAATGCGGCAATGTGGACCTGCGTCCGGCCGGCCAGGGCACCCAGAGGGTGGAGGAGTCCTTGGCGGAGCGCTTTCCCCAAGCCCGCATCCTGCGGGTTGACCGGGACACGGCGGCGCGCAAGGGGGCCTTCGCCGACATGCGCGACCGGGTGGCGGCGCGGGAGGTGGACATCCTGGTGGGGACCCAGATCGTCGCCAAGGGTCATGACTTTCCCCATCTCACCCTGGTGGGTGTGGTGGGGGCCGACCAGGCCCTGGTGTCGCCGGATTTCCGCGCCACGGAGCGCTTGTTCTCCCAGCTCATGCAGGTGGCGGGGCGGGCCGGTCGGGCGGAGCGGGCCGGCCAGGTGCTGATCCAGACCGCCTATCCCAACCATCCCCTGTACCAGGCCGTGATTCGCCACGATTACGCCGGATTCGCCAAACAGGCGCTGCTGGAGCGGCGCGCGGCGGATTTTCCACCCTTTGCCAGTCAGGTCCTGTTGCGTGCCGAGGCGCGCGAAGAAGAGGCGGCCCTTGGGTTTCTCTTTGCCGCCCGCGAGGCGGGTCGAGGGCTTAATCGCGGGATTTCGATTTTCGACCCGGTGCCGGCCCTGATGGCCCGGGTCGCCAACCGCCACCGGGCCCAGTTGCTGATCCAGTCCGCTTCCCGCGGACGGCTGCAGCGCTTCCTGGGAAAATGGTTGCCCCTGCTGGCCAACATTCCGGCCAAGGGGATACGTTGGGTCCTGGACGTGGACCCGATCGACGTGTGACTTTCCAGGCTCGATAAAATGGCCGCATATGCGGCCATTTCACTCGGGAAGTGACACTCAATCCGCGAACAGTTTTTCCAGGCGCTCGTGTTTTTCCTGGGCCTCGATGGAAAGTTCGGCGGTGGGGCGGGCCAGCAGGCGGGGGATGCCGATGGGATCGCCGGTCTCCAGGCAGTAACCGTAGGAGCCGTCCTCGATCCGAGCCAGGGCCGAATTGATCTTCTTCAGCAGTTTGCGTTCCCGGTCGCGCACCCGCTGTTCCAACATGTTTTCCTCTTCCACGGTGGCCCGGTCGTTGGGGTCGGCGAAGACCTCGTTTTCCTTAAGGTGCTCACCGGTTTCCCGGGCGTTTTCCAGGATTTCGCTGCGTGTGGCTTCCAGCTTGGCCTTGAAGAAGGCGAGCTGGGCATCGTTCATGTAGTCGTTCTCGGACATGACCAGCACGTCGGCATCGGTGAGGAGCGCGCCCTTATAAGCCTTGCCCGGCTTGGCGGGGCTGGGTTTCGTGGCCGGCTTGGCCGAGGTCTTGGCAGGAGATTTGGTTTCTGAGGATTTCATAACTTTGTGTGGGGGTTGCTTGATCGCCGGTTTGGGCACGTGAGACTTGGCCGGTGGCGGTTGTTTGGCGGCTGGCTTGGCGCTCGCCTTGGCGGGCGCGGTTGCCTTGGCCGCCGGCGTCGGCTTTTTTGCCGGCGCGGGTTTCGCGGCGGCAGGTTTGGCGACTGGCACCGGTTTCTTTGCCGCGGCTTTGACGGGCGTGGCCTTGGCTTTGGTGGGCACGGCCTTGGCTTTGGTGGGCACGGCTTTGGCTTTGACAGGGGAGGGCTTGGCTTTGGCAGGCACAACCTTGGCCTTGGCGGGCACGGACTTGGTTTTGGCTTCGGCCTTGGCCGGTGTCGCCGGCTTCGCCGTAACGGCCTTTTTGATAGGCGCCTTGGCCGGGCTGGCCTTGGTCATGGTTTTCGCGGCTTTGGCGTTGCTCGTCGCGGATTTGCTGGCCGGCTTCTTGGCTGCTGTTGCCACGCTCGATCCCTCCGTCAGAAAGACTGCGCAATAAAATTTAGCGGCGGATTATGCCATGTTCACGCCAGAGTCAAACCTTATATAGACCGAAGGGGTCCTCGGGATCGATGCCGTCCATGAAGGGCAGGTGCCGATCACGGTGGGTAAGCTGGTACATGCAGCCCATCCAGTTGCCGATCACGCCCTCGGCCGTATCGTGCCAGGTATTGTCCAGGTTGTTCGCCACCAGGGCCTCGGGGAACTCGGGCAGGGATTCGCCCCCCCGCGCGGCCGCCAGCAGCCGGTTGCGCCATTCCAGGAGGACGGCCTGTTCGTGGCGCGGCACGTAATTGGCAGGAAAGGGCGGAAACCCGGGTAGCCGGCTCTGGGCGTGGAGCAGGGCGTCGCGCTTGTATTCCTTGAGCAAGGAGATGGTGTCGTATTCGGGATGGCCCTGGAAAAAGACCATGCGCAGGCCATCATGGCTGGTGGCCAGGTGCACACCCACTTCCTCGCTTTCCACCAGTACGCGCAGGCCCGCCGCCTCGAACTGGGCCCGTGAGACATCGTTCCAGCGTGAGTGGGGCACGTCGAAGCGGGTGTTCACGTCCGCCACCAGGGGGTGATGCTTGTCCACCACCCGGTGGGAGAACACGCCCCAGCGCTTGCGGGGTTGCCGGACCCGGGGCTGGCCGTAGCGGAAGTGCAGGACGGCGTGGGTGGCCAGGCAGGACAGCAGGGTGGTGGTGACGTTCTCCCAGGCCCAGGCGATCACCTCCCCCAGGGGCTGCCAGAACGGCTCCAGCGAGAGATCTTCGCCGGTGACGTTGGCGCCGGTGATGATGAGGGCGTCGAGGCCGTCCCGGCGGATCCGCTCGAAGGGCTCATAGAAGCGGGCGATATGGGCCGCCGCCTTCTTGCCCCGGGGAATGGCGTCCAGGGTGAAGGGGTGGACGTAGAACTGGGCGATGGGGTTGCTCTCCCCCACCAGGCGGAAAAACTGGCGTTCCGTGGCCTCCAGGGCGGCATCCGGCATCATGTTAAGCAGGCCGATGTGCAGTTCCCGTATGTCCTGGTTGGCCGCGCGCTCGGCCGGCAGCACGATGGTGGTGCCCTCCTCCCGCAGGCGCTGGAGGGTAGGCAGTTCGTTGTGGGCGACCAGTGGCATGTCCGACTCCGATTCAGCTCGCCGCGGTGCGGGCGATGGCCGTTTCCACCAGGGCCAGGAAGTCCGCCTCGCCCTTCACCTGGGCCACCTCCTGGGAGGTCACGGTATAACCATGCCGGGCGATGGCCTCGTAGCGCGGAACCCGCGAGTGGAACAGGCGCGGAAACACCCAGCGTGTGAAATCGTTGGGCCGCACCTGGGCGATATAGTCCAGCCCCTTTTCCGCCATATAGACCGGAAGGTGTTCGGCTAGGAAGGCGGGTCGGTAATAGAGGGGTTTGGGATCGGACTGGGCGCGGCGGATCAGGGTGTCTTCCTCTTCCTTGGTTGTTACCTGGATATAGAGGATGAGGGTGTGCTCGGCCAGAAGGTCGATGACGGAGTCGTCCTCCAGTTCGCACAGGCTGCCGCCCACGTCGTTGACGAAATGGTCGTAGCCGTAGATCTCCTGGGCCTTGCGAATGAACTCCGGCACGTCCTTCATGGCGGCGATCTCGCCCTCCCGGTACAGGGCCTGGCGCCGGCTGAATTCGTTCAGGGAAAGGCCGTCGAAGTCGGGATCTCCCAGCTTGCCGACGAAAGACAGCACCGGCCCCAGGTCGGTGATCTTGATGTTGTTGCGGATGTCGATCCAGTCGTTGCGCAGCAGTTCGCGCAGAAAGGGCACCTGCATGGCCTGATGCTTGATCAGGTCCAGGATGGGTTCGTCCAGGTAGCGGGTGCCGATGCGGTAGTCGCCGGAAAAATGGAACCAGTCATGGCGCCGCAGCAGGGAAGATATATAGGTCTTGCCCACGCCGGACATCCCCAGCAGGGTGATCTTCTTGCGGTCCCAGGCGCGGAAACTGTCGGTGGTGAATTTCATCGGTTGAATGTGATTGCGTTGAACGAGTGCCCAAGTGTGCCCGACTGTCCGGGCCCTGTCAGGCGGGCTGCGACAACGTTGGCAAATTCCCCTCTGCCGCCGCCCGGGTGAAATCCTCCAGCAGCTTTTTGACAAAGGCTTCGTCCAGGTCGGTGGTGATGAAGACGAAACGGCTGCGCCGGTCCTCATCCGGCCAGAAGACAAGTTCCACGGGTGGGTAGAGGATGTGCTGGACCCCATGCAGGACCACCGGACCGGTCTTGCCCCGGACATTGACCAGGGCCTTCATGCGCAGCAGGTTTTTCGGCCGGAAGGCCTGGAGCATCTCCAGGGCGGAAAGCACGCCGGCCCACTCCAGGGGCTCGTCGAAGCTCAGGCTGAAGCTGCGGATCCGGTCGTCGTGGTGCGGCGCCCGGGAAGGCTCGGCCTTGCCGCCCAAGCGCCCCCCGCTGGCGGGCCGGTAACGTTGCGCTGCCAGCCAACGGGCCACGTCGGGATGCCTGGTCCTGGGATCGAACAGTCCCAGGTCCAGGACCAGGGCGGGGTCGATCTCCCCCTGAACCACCCGATGCATGGGCGCGGCCGGGTTCAATCGCGCCAGGCGCGCTTCCAGCCCGGCGAGCGCTTCGGCCGCCGCCAGATCGGACTTGGTGATGAGCAGGCGGTCCGCCATCGCCACCTGGCGCAGCGCTTCCCCATGGTCGTCCAACTGTTGTGCGCCGAACATCGCATCCACGGTGGTCACCACCCCGTCCAGGCGGTGGCGGGCGGCGATCCAGCGTTCGTTGAGCAGGGTGTCAAGGATGGGTGCCGGGTCGGCGATGCCGGTGGTCTCGATTAGAATGCGCTGGTAGGGCGGCACACTGCCGGCCGAGCGGGACATGTACAGGTTCTTCAGGGTCGGGGCCAATGCACCCTGGACCTGGCAGCACACGCAGCCGCCGGCAAGCAGGGCCAGGGGGCCCTGGGTCTCTTCCAGCAGTTGGTGATCCAGTCCGATCTCACCGAACTCGTTCATCACCACGGCGGTCAGGGGCCGCCGGCGCAGCAGGTGGTTCAGCAGGGTGGTCTTGCCGCTACCGAGAAAACCGGTCAGGAGTGTGACCGGCAGGGCGGATTCGGGACTCATGGCAACTCGGCTTGTGAAAGTGTGCATTATAAAAATCCGTGCGGTTTCGTATTACCGTGTCTCGGTCCGGGTGGTAAGGTAGCGCAGCCCTTCGAGGCATAATTAAAGGAGACGGATAATGGGACTTTTCGACTGGTTCAAGGCGCTGGCCAGTGGCAAGGAGGCCGCAGAACCCACGCCTGCAGGCATTCCTGCCGCCGAGGATCCGGATTCCGGCATGATTGCAGGCCTGGATTTCAAGGGGGCGATCAATGCTCACATGGCCTGGAAGGTCCGGCTGGAGAAATGCATCAGCGGCGGGAATGAAGAGAATTTGCATGTCGAAGCGATAAGCCGCGACGATCAGTGCGTCCTGGGCAAGTGGATTCATGGACCAGGCGGTCAGAAGTTCGGCTCAATGCGGGAATTCCAGGAAATGAAAATGGAGCACATGCGTTTCCATCTGAGCGCGGGCGATGTTCTATCCTGCTGCCTGGCGGGAGATGCCGAGGGGGCCTTGGAAAAACTGAGGACCGGCGAGTACGTGCGTGCCTCTTCCCGGGTAAAGCTGCACCTCTCGCGCCTGTATGTCCAACTGACCGACCAGCCGTCCACCCCCTGACGTCGCGGCCCGGGAGGCCCCCGGTCGGGACGCGCTTGCAAGTAGAATAGGGCTCCCCTCAGGACTCACCCATGGCCGATACAGAACTGCACAAGGGCCGCGCCAAGACGGCCCGTATTCCCATCAAGATCGTTCCCAAGCCACGGGAACGGCTACCCGCCTGGATCCGGGCAAAATTTCCCGCTTCGCCGGAGGTGACCCAGCTCAAGAAGCTGCTTCGGGACGCCAAGCTGCACACGGTCTGCGAGGAGGCCTCCTGCCCCAACCTGGGGGAGTGCTTCCGCCACGGCACCGCCACATTCATGATCCTTGGGGACCTGTGCACCCGGCGCTGCCCGTTCTGCGATGTGGGCCATGGCAAGCCCATGCCCCCGGACCCGGACGAACCCCGCAATCTGGCGGAGACCCTGGCGGCCATGAAGCTGCGCCACGTGGTGATCACCAGCGTGGACCGGGATGACCTCAGGGACGGTGGCGCCCAGCATTTCGCAGCGTGCATCCGGGCCGCCCGGGCGCTGTCGCCGCATACCCGGATCGAAATACTGACCCCGGATTTCCGCGGCCGGCTCGAGGTCGCCCTGGACATCCTGGCCGGTACGCCGCCGGACGTCATGAACCACAATCTGGAAACCGTGCCCCGCCTTTACAAGGCCTGTCGGCCGGGGGCGGACTACGGGCATTCCCTGCGATTGCTCAGCGCGTTCAAGGCCCGGATGCCGGACGTGCCCACCAAGTCGGGCATCATGCTGGGCCTGGGGGAGACGGACGCGGAGGTGGTGGAGGTGCTGCGGGACCTGCGCGCCCACAATGTGGACATGCTGACCGTCGGCCAGTACCTGCAACCCTCGCAACACCACCTGCCGGTGGAACGGTTCGTTACGCCGGAAGGCTTCGCGGAATTCGAGCGCATCGCCCTGGAGATGGGTTTCCGGAACGTGGCCAGCGGTCCCATGGTGCGCTCCAGTTACCATGCGGACCAGCAGGCGGCGGGGGTTTGAGTCAAGCTGGGTTGAGGCGGCCTGCCAAGTTTCGGCAGGCCGGTTGAAACTCAGGCCGTTGTGTTGACCAACTTGCCTAGGGCCTGACCACTGGAGCTGGCGGCAGCCTTGACGGACGCGCCGTCATCACCGTCACCATCGGACTTGAGATCCTGACCGCCGGGACCTGTTCGCCTCGCTCCGTTCCGCCTGGGGACGCAAAATCTGCGCAAAGGCGTTTACGCTGGAACCTACCGCACCAATCGCCATCGTTTCTCCTCTGGTTGGAGGGTGGAGCAGGCGGACAGCCTTCTCCACCCGGCCTGTTGGCAATATCGCCGAGCCAAGCATGCACACCCAAGCTTAAAGGGGGCTGAACGAGAAAGCGGCTGTAGTGATGCTAGAGCTGGCGCTGGGCCAGGGCCAGGAGCCGCGCCACCCGCTCTTCCGTGGCGGGGTGGGTGCGGAACAGGCCGGCCAGGTCGCCACCCGAGAGGGGGTTGATGATCATCATCTGGGCCGTTTCCGGATGCATGTCGGCGGTTTCCATGGGCGTGCCCCGGGCATGGGCCTCGATCTTGCGCAGGGCTGAGGCCAGGGCCTCGGGGTCGCCGGAGATCTCGGCGCCGCCCCGGTCCGCGCCGAATTCCCGGGCCCGGGAGATGGCCATCTGGATCAGCATGGCGGCGATGGGGGCCAGGATCATGATGACCAGCTGGACGACGAAATTGGGTCGATCCCGGTCGCCGCCGCCGAAGAACATGCCGAACTGGGCGAGGGCCGAGATGGCGCCGGCCACGGTAGCTGAAATGGTGGAAGTGAGGATGTCGCGGTTCTTCACGTGGGTCAGTTCATGGGACATGACGCCGCGCAGCTCCCGCGCCGATAGTATGCGCATGATGCCGGTGGTGGCCGCCACGGCGGCGTGTTCCGGGTTGCGCCCGGTGGCGAAGGCGTTGGGCTGGGCTTCGTCGATGATGTAGACCTTGGGCATGGGCAGGCCGGCGCGCTGGGCCAGTTCCCGGACCATGGCGTAGTAATCGCCGCCGGTCTGTTCGTCCACCTCCCGGGCTTTGTACATGCGCAGGACCATCTTGTCCGAGTTCCAATAGGCAAACAGGTTCATGGCGCCGCCGAACAGCAGGGCGATGATCATGCCCTGGGCACCGCCCAGCGCCATGCCGACCGCACCGAACAGGGCGACGATGGCGGCCATGAGCAGGGTGGTCTTGAGCCAGTTGTTGAGCATGGGTTTACTCCGAGTACCGAGTGAATTGCGCTATAGATGGGTGTGGCCGGGGAAGATTCAATGCGAGGAGCACTATTCCGGTCAGTTGAAACAATCCCCTGCCCGGAGAGGGTGGCCGGCAAGGAAGGGCTCCACGCCCAGGCGTTTGCCCCCGGCCTGCTGCAATTCCACCAGATCCAGGGCGCCGTCGCCGCAGGCCACCCGGAGCTGGTCGCGCCCCGTTTCCAGGACTTCGCCGGGCCGCCCGGACCCGTTGGCAGGTTTGGCCCGCCAGAGCTTGACGGTTTCTCCACCCAGGCGGGCATAAGCGCCGGGAAAAGGGTTGAAGGCCCGGATACGTCGATCGATCACCGTCGCCGGCAGCGACCAGTCGATGCGCGCCTCCTGCTTGCCGATCTTGGCGGCGTAGGTGGCCAGGTCGGCGTTCTGGGGGGTCGCCAGCACCCGGCCGGCGGCCAGTTCGGGCAGCAGGCGCACGATTTCTTCGGCGCCGAGCCGCGCCAAGCGATCATGGAGGCTGCCGGCGGTGTCGCCGTCCAGAATCGTCACGGCGGCCCGGGCCAGCATGGCGCCGGTGTCCAGGCCTTTGTCCATCTGCATCAGAGTGATACCGGTTTCCCGATCGCCGGCCTCGATGGCCCTTTGGATGGGGGCGGCGCCGCGCCAGCGGGGCAACAGGGAGGCGTGGATGTTGACGCAGCCCAGGCCCGGCAGGTCCAGCACCGCCTGGGGCAGGATCAGGCCGTAGGCCGCCACGACCATCACATCAGCCCCCACTCGGGCCACGACATGGCGCGACTCGTCGGCCTTGAAGTTTTCCGGCTGGGCCATCGTCAAGCCCTGGGCCAGTGCCAGTTCCTTGACCGGGCTCATCTTCAGTTTCATGCCGCGCCCGGCGGGCCGGTCCGGCTGGGTCAACACCAGGGGGATCTCGTGTCCCGCTTCGATCAGGGCCCGGAGGGCGACGGCGGCGAATTCGGGTGTGCCGGCGAAGATCAGGCGCAACGGGGCGGCCCGATCCGTCACATGGCCTCGCGGCTTTGTTTCAGGAGCTTGTGCCGGATGCGTTCCTGTTTCAGCCGGGACAGGTATTCCACAAACACCTTGCCTACCAGGTGGTCGATCTCGTGCTGGATGCAGATGGCCAGGAGGCCACCCGTTTCCAGTTCCCGGATTTCCCCTTGCAGATCGAGGTAGCGCACCCGGATGTGCTCGGCACGTTTGACCTTGTCATAGATGCCGGGTACCGACAGGCAGCCTTCCTCATGGATGCTTTCGCCGTCCTTGGCCAGGACCTCGGGGTTGATCAGGGTCAGCAGCGCATCCTTGCCCTCGCTGATGTCCACCACGATCATGCGAATATGCCGGTCCACCTGGCTGGCGGCAAGGCCGATACCCGGCGCAGCGTACATGGTTTCCGCCATATCGGCCGCCAGTTGGCGTATTTCGGCATCCACGGCGGCGATGGGCGTGGCTGTCTTGTGCAGCCTTGGATCGGGGTAACGAAGAATATTCAGCAGGGCCATGGTCGTAAAATTGTCTAGAAATACCTCTTGAACCCGTTGGTTTCCGTGCAAAATCTGACAAAGTGGTTTAAGTTTTACTCTGACTGAATTATAACCAGCGCACATGCGTCGCCATCCATTAAGGGCAGGAACCATGCGAACCCTAGTTTTAATAGCTGCAATTGGCTTTGCGTTCCCGGCAGCGGCCGATGTAGTCCAACTCCAGAACAACGCCCCTCAGCGCCATGTCGTGGTCAAGGGCGATACCCTTTGGGACATCTCGAAGCAGTTCCTGAAGGACCCCTGGAAGTGGCCGGAGGTCTGGCAACTCAATCGGGAACAGATCAAGAATCCCCATCTGATCTACCCGGGGGACGTGGTGGTGCTGACCATGGAAAACGGCCAGCCCCGGCTTTCCCTGGAAGGGCCCCAGTTCAGCGAAACCGTGAAGCTTTCGCCCCAGATCCGGTCCGAACCCATCGCCGTCAAGGAGCAGGGCATCCCCAGCATTCCTCTCAAGGCCATCCTCCCCTTTCTCTCCCTCAGTGCCGTCGGCGAGCCCGGGGAACTGGCGCAGGCGCCCAGGATACTGGGCTCCAATGATGAGCGGGTGATGTTTGCCAAGGGCGACAAGGCCTATGCCAGCAAGGGCGACGACAAGGTCAAGGATTGGAACGTGGTGCGTTTGGGCCAACCCCTGCGCAACCCGGACAAGCCGGATGAAATACTGGCCTATGAGCTGGTCCATGTGGGCAAGGCCCACACCGAGATCCCCGGCGATCCGCAATTGGTTCGTTTCACCAGCAACGATCAGGAGATCCTGGAGCGGGATCGCTTGGTGCCGGACACGCCCATCAATCCGCCCCAGTATGCTCCCCATGCTCCGGCCAAGCAGATCAACGCCAAGGTGGCGGCTGCCTTGGGCGCACAGACCCTGGCCGGACCCTGGATGAGCCTGGTGCTGAACAAGGGTAGCGACGACGGTCTGGAGATCGGTCACGTGCTTGCGCTGTTCAGCGCCGGCCGCTCGGTGGCCGACCCCAAATGCCTCCGCGCCGACAAGATCGCCTTCCTGGCGGGAGGCGGACACGGTTATGCAACGGATTGCGAGAAGAACGCCGACGACAAGACCGCGCTGCCTGCACAACGGAACGGGGTGGCCTTTGTCTACCGGGTGTTCCCCAAGGTGTCCTACGCCTTGGTCATGGAGAGCTCCGCGCCCGTCACCGTCGGCGACATCGCCCGCAACCCCTGACTTGCCGCGCCGCCCGGACGATCTCTCCTGGTTGACCCTGGAGGCGATACCGGGCCTGGGGCCGGAGACCGCCCGACGCCTGTTCGAGGTCTTCCCCTCTGCCGATGCCATCCTCGGCGCCAGCGTGGCCCAGCTCGCCCCCATCGTTGGCGACAAGCTGGCCCGGGCAATTTCCAGGCAGGTAGATCCGGCGGAATTACAGCCAACCTTGGCATGGCTGGAGCAGGCGGAAAACCATCTCGTCACCTGGAATGATCCCGGCTACCCGGCGCAATTGCGCGATCTGACGGACCCGCCTCCCTGGTTATATGTAAAGGGCGACCCGGATTGGCTGGGCCGGCCCATGCTCGCCATCGTCGGCAGCCGCAACGCAACGCAGCAAGGCTTGCGCGATGCACACGCGTTTGCCCAAGCCTTGTCGGAATCGGGATTGACCATTATCAGCGGACTCGCGGTGGGTGTGGATGCGGCAGCGCATGAGGGCGGACTGGCCGGACTGGGCTCCAGCGTCGCGGTGGTGGGCACCGGCCTGGACCGGGTATACCCGGCACGCAACAAGTCCCTGGCCCATGAGCTGGCGGCGAAGGGCGCCATCGTCTCCGAATTCCCGCTGGGCACGCTACCCAAGGCCGGTCATTTCCCACGCCGCAACCGGGTCATAAGCGGCCTGAGCCTGGGCGTGCTGGTGGTGGAGGCGGCGCCGGAAAGCGGCTCCCTCATCACCGCCCGCCTGGCGGCGGAATACGGCCGGGATGTCTTCGCCCTGCCGGGGTCGATCCATTCGCCCCTGTCGAAGGGTTGCCACCAGCTCATCAAACAGGGTGCCAAGCTGGTGGAATCCGCCGCGGATATCCTGGATGAACTGGGGATGCGCCTGGCCGCCATTGCCCGGACCGGAAGCGGGGACGGTACCGACCGTGAGGATGCGTTGCTTGTGGCGTTGGCAACAGCCCCTCTCGCCCAGGATCAGTTGGCCAGCCGCCTCGGCTTGACGGTTACGGAGGTTTCGGTCAGGCTACTTGAAGCCGAAATGGACGGCCGCGTGGCCAAATTGCCGGGCGGACTATATCAGAGACTCTACTAGACCCGATGTTTGACATCCTTCTTTACCTCTACGACACCTACCTCCTGGCGGAACAGTTTCCCGATCCGGAGCAGCTCACGCGCAAGCTTTCCGCCGCGGGCTTCGAAGACAATGCCATCGTCGAGGCACTGGACTGGCTGTCCGCCTTGGACGAGCTCGCCCCGAGCGAGTCCGACGCGGTGGTTACTTCGTTTCGTGTCTACAGTGGTGAGGAGCAACAACGCCTGGTCACCGATGGACGCGGTTTCCTGACCTTCCTGGAAGGGGCCGGCCATTTGCCCCCCCATGCACGGGAATGGGTCATCGAAAGGGCCCTGGCCCTGCCCGACCCCGAGGTCTCCGCCGAGAGGGTCAAATGGATCGCGCTGCTCGCCATGTGGAAACTCAAGGGCGCCGGTGACGTGCTCTGGCTGGAAGACCTGGTGCGTGGCGGTGAAGACGGCTGGCAGCCTACCCTGCACTAACCACGCCCAGTGTCGAAACAATTAATCATTGCCGAAAAGCCCTCGGTCGCCCAGGACATTGCCCGGGCGCTGGGAGACTTCCACAAGGAAAAAGACTACTTCGAGTCCGACGAGTACGTTCTCTCCTCCGCCATCGGCCACCTGCTGGAATTGACGGTACCGGAAGAGTACGAGGTCAAGCGGGGCAAATGGTCGTTTGCCCATCTGCCGGTGATTCCGCCCCATTTCGCACTGCAACCCATCGAGAAGACCGAAGACCGTTTGAAGCTGCTGGCCCGGCTGATCAAGCGCAAGGATGTGGACGGCCTGATCAACGCCTGTGACGCGGGACGCGAGGGCGAGCTGATTTTCAATTACATCGCCCAGCATAGCGGCAGCAAGAAACCGGTACGCCGCCTGTGGCTGCAGTCCATGACCCAGGGCGCCATCCGGGACGGTTTCGCCTCACTGCGTGAGGCCAGCGAGATGGAAGGTTTGCGCACCGCCGCCATCTGCCGGGCGGAAAGCGACTGGCTGGTGGGCATCAACGGCACCCGGGCCATGACCGCCTTCAACTCCAAGACCGGTGGTTTCCACCTCACCACGGTCGGCCGGGTGCAGACGCCGACCCTGACGGTCGTGGTCGAGCGGGAAGAACGGATTCGCAAGTTCGTGCCTCGTTCCTATTGGGAACTGGAGGCGCGCTTCGGCGGCCGGCTCGGCGAATACACGGGCCGCTGGTTCGACGAGAAGTTCAAGAAGGACGATGCGAAGAATGCGGCCGACGAGCATGCCGCCGCCCATCGCCTCTGGGAACGGGCCCGCGCCGACGCGATTCGCGACGCCTGCCTGGGCAAGCCGGCCAGGGCGGAGGAGGAGACCAAGCCCTCCAACCAGCTTTCCCCCCTGCTCTATGACCTGACCAGCCTGCAACGCGAGGCCAACAGCCGCTTCGGCTTTTCGGCCAAGACCACCCTGGGCCTGGCCCAGGCCTTGTACGAAAAGCACAAGGCGCTCACCTATCCCCGGACCGACGCCCGGGCACTGCCCGAGGACTACCTGGACACGGTCAAGGAGGTGTTGGGCAACCTGCCCGAGGCATATGCCGGCCTTGCCGGGACGATCCTCAAGCAGGACTGGGTCAAGCCCAACAAGCGCATCTTCAACAACAGCAAGATTTCCGACCACTTCGCCATCATCCCCACCGGCAATGCGCCCAAGACCCTGAACGACCTGGAGCAAAAGCTCTACGACCTGGTCACCCGGCGCTTCCTGGCGGTGTTCTACCCGGCGGCGGAATACCTGGTGACCACACGCATCACCCGGATAAACGAGCATGCCTTCAAGACCGAAGGCAGGGTGCTGGTCAACCCGGGCTGGCTCGCGGTTTACGGCAAGGAGT
Organism: uncultured Pseudomonadota bacterium; assembly: GCA_963713085.1. Lineage (GTDB taxonomy): Bacteria > Pseudomonadota > Gammaproteobacteria > Burkholderiales > Thiobacillaceae > PFJX01. The sequence goes on from CAVQKQ010000015.1 coordinate 25,976, forward strand.
CCCAGGTTGAGGACGAGGAAGGCGGCGGACCGTCCTTGTCGCCGCTGGTCCAGGGCGAAACCCTGGTCACCCTCGCCGTGGACGTGAAGGGCAGCCAGACCCGCCCGCCGGCCCGCTTCAACGAGGCCACCCTGCTCAGCGCCATGGAAGGCGCGGGCAAGATGGTCGAGGACGAGGAATTACGCGCCGCCATGGCCGGACGCGGGCTGGGTACCCCGGCGACCCGGGCCCAGATCATCGAAAATCTGATTTCCGAGGCCTATCTGCACCGCGAGGGCCGCGAGTTGCTGCCCACCGCCAAGGCCTTCTCCCTCATCACCTTGCTGCGGGGGCTCGGGGTCAAGGAATTGGCCTCTCCGGAACTCACCGGGGCCTGGGAATACAAGCTGGCCCAGATGGAGCGCGGCAAGCTCTCGCGCGACGAGTTCATGGGCCACATCACCGCCCTGACCCAGGATATCGTCGAGCGCGCCAAGCGCTACGAGTCCGATACCGTGCCCGGTGACTTCGCGACGCTGCAAACGCCCTGTCCGAAGTGCGGCGGCGTGGTCAAGGAAAACTACAAGAAGTTTGCCTGCCAGTCTTGCGACTGGGGCACCTGGAAGATCGTCGCCGGACGCCAGTTCGAGGTGGCGGAGATGGAGGCCCTGCTGCGCGATGGCCGTATCGGCCCGCTGACCGGGTTCCGCAACAAGATGGGCCGCCCGTTCGACGCCGAAATCCGCCTCAACGAGGACAAGATGCCCGAATTCGATTTCGGCCAGCCGCGCGAAGGCGAGGAGGCCGAAGCGGTGGACTTCTCCGGCCAGGAAAGCTTGGGCAGGTGTCCAAAATGCGGTGCCGGGATATACGAACACGGCGCCTCCTACGTTTGCGAACGCAGCGTCGGCCCCGCACGCAGCTGCGATTTCCGCAGCGGCAAGGTCATCCTCCAGCAGCCGGTGGAGCGGGCCCAGATGCAGAAGCTGCTGGCCGAGGGCAAGACCGATCTGCTGACCGGTTTCGTGTCCGCGCGGACCCGGCGCAAGTTCTCCGCCTTCCTGGTGCGCGACAAGGACGGCAAGGTCGGGTTCGAGTTCGAGGTGCGCGAACCCAAGGACGGCAAGCGGGCCGCGCCGGCCCAAGGGCGGGACCTCGGCGCCCATCCCGGCGACGGCAAACCGATCCAGGTCAAATCCGGCCGCTACGGCCCCTATGTCCAGCACGGCAAGGATCTTGCCTCCCTGCCCAAGGACCGCAACCCGGAGGAGATCACCCTGGACGAGGCCATGGCCCTGCTCGCCGCGAAGACGGCCCGGCCCGCGGCCGGCAAGGCGAAGTCCGCCAAGTGAGCGTCGATCCCCTTTATTAGTTGATTAGTAGTTAAAATAATTCTAATTCGGCACCCGGGAGCGCAACGCCTCTCCGGGAGGGGTGCCGGGTTGCTACTTTCCGCTAATCAATCAACAAAGGTAACCATCATGGCTGTACTGGTCGGTAAACAAGCCCCTGATTTCACGGCGATCACCGTCATGGGCGACAACTCCATCAACGAAACCTTCAACCTGGCCGCCCACATCAAGGGCAAGTACGCGGTCATCTTCTTCTACCCCCTGGATTTCACCTTCGTCTGCCCGTCCGAACTGCTGGCCTTCGACCACCGTCTGGCCGACTTCAAGGCGCGCAACGTGGAAGTGATCGGTGTCTCCATCGATTCCCACTTCACCCACCTGGCCTGGAAGAACACCGCCATCAACCATGGCGGCATCGGCCAGGTCGGCTATCCGCTGGTGGCGGACATGAAGCGCGAGATCACCAAGGCCTATGACCTGGAACACGATATCGGCGTGGCCTTCCGGGGCTCATTCCTGATCGACAAGACCGGGGTGGTGCGCCACCAGGTGGTGAACGACCTGCCCCTGGGGCGCGACGTGGACGAGATGCTGCGCATGGTGGATGCCCTGCAGTTCTTCGAGGAGCACGGCGAGGTCTGCCCGGCCGGCTGGAAGAAGGGCGACGAAGGCATGAAGGCCAGCACCGAAGGCGTGGCCGAGTACCTGGCCAAGCACGGCGAAGAACTGTAGGCGCGCGGTTCGAGTTCTTGCGAGGGGGCGCAAGCCCCCTTTACGTTTGAGTGCAATGACATGACAGACCAGGAACAGCCACCCGCCCTGCTTTCGGTAATCGAACTGCTGGGTTATCCCAACCTGCGGCCACTCTACGAGCGGCTGGGCTACCGGGTACTGACCGAGTTCACCGTGCGCAAGGCGATCTCGCTCATGCGCAAGGAATCACCCGCGGTGATCGTGGCGGATTTCTATTTTCAACCGGACTTTCGGGACCGGGTCAGCAACCTGGAATCCCTGCTGGCCGCCGCCCAGTCCCACAAGGGCGTCAAGGTGCTGGTGCTGTACGAGGCGCCCCATGCCCATGCCCTGGAGCGCTTGCGCCAGCGCTTCCGGATCGACGCGGCGCTGACCCTGCCGGTGCGGGAAGGTGAGTTGGAAAGCCTGTTGGCCAGTTGGCGTCAGCAAGAATAGAACGGCCGGATAAATTCATGGACATGCAGCCGGCCTGGCAATCCATGAACATATCTGTCGAGTTTTTTTACATTCGACCATGGCAACACCTCCTTGTCCTATCTATCCCATTGTTATTAATGGACATAATTACTGGCACCATTGTTGCTAATGTAGTAAGCAATCATGGGCTTGTCACGAGCCCCATCTCAAGCATTCCGAATTCAGCCTCTGACGAGGAGCAAGAAAATGAGCGTCGTACCCAATAAACTGACTCAGGCGATGGCCCTCGTGCATTGGGCGTTCTGGTCTGATGCCGCTGTCGGCTCAGTGCGATTGACGGTTGTGCTACTCGAACTCACCACTGACCGATACCGCGAGTGTTACCGACTAATGAAGGCGGTAGTGCGAGCAACAACAACGGTGCGATCCTAGGCACCATCAGTCTCAGTCAGTTCAATGCGCTACCGTGCGTTACGGGTGCTGCTGATGAGCACCACTCTCAATCTCACTGACTCGACCCGTCCTGACCACGGATGTGACGGCCAACGTCTGGATACCACTGGTGCTAACTCGAACGTAACATCCAATGGTACTGGCACGCAGTAGCGCTAGATATCGGTTCCTACGGCGTTATCCTCGACTTTCTGCGACCCTGACTCAGCGGCGACACGTGCGACGGTAACCGTCAAAGATGCACTGTAACGGTTGCGACCACGTACATTAGCACCACTAGCCTTGCATTGATCGGACGCGTGACTGCCTTGGACAAGTCAACCTAAACAATTATGTCGGCATCAGCAACAGTTTCCGGATCCAGTCTCAAGGCTGCCTATACTGACGGTGACAGCCAACCAATAATGTCGTTCACGGGCACCGAATCGACGCACGTCCACGGTACACCGTGCCCAAGTCGGATCCACTACAAATCACCACCCAAACCCTCACCTACGACTACCTGCTGCATGCCGCCCCCTCCTTCAACGGCGGCTCCTCGACAGACGACCCTGAACCTCAACTTCGGCACGGTGGCCCAGAATTCCACCGCGACCCAGAACTTCAGCATCTTCAACCTGGCGAACCCGGACCGGGTGGGGCTGGATTTGGACCCGGACCCTACGCCGCCCAACGACTGGGAAACCTCCGACCCCGCCAACAAGTTCTCCACCAACCTGGCCTCGTTCAGCGGACTGGTTCAGGGTCTGAGCAATCTCTTTACGGCCACCATGGACACCAGCACCCTGGGAAACTTCAATGCCACTTATCTGCTGACCCTGTCGGATGCGGACGTGGGCGCCTCCGCCAGCCGGTTCGTGTACACCATGGCCATAAACCTCACCGGCATGGTGCAAGGCACGACTCCCAGCGTGCCCGAGCCCGCCACCCTGGCTCTGCATGGGCTTGGGACTGAGCGGTCTGGGATTTGCCCGCAGGCGGCGACAAGCCTGAGCTTCCGGTCAGCGGGACGAAAGGGGCGCGGATGCGCCCCTTTTTCATTGCCTGCTCCGCGGGAGAGTGAAGGCTTGAACTGGGGTTATGGACCGCCTTGGGCATTCTTCCCATTTGCCAAAGTGGGGACTTGATGCCTGTGCAGGGGGTGAATCCCCAACAGTTGGCGCATCATTATAGGCGTAGTGCCCAAAGCGTTAGCCACACTCCGTGCTAGCTCTCTACGGACTTGATGGGCACCGGCAGGCTTTTGAGCAGGGCCTGTGCCTGTGCCCGTTGGGGAAACTCTCCGCCTTTGGCAAGCAGGACTTCGAGCAGGAGCCGGGCCTGTTCGCGCTCGCCGGTCTTGGCCAGTGCCATGGCCAGGTGGTAGCGGATGTCCGGGCTGTCCGGCTGCAGGGACTCGGCCTTGCGCAACATATCGAGCCCGCGCCGTGTTTTCCCCTGTTCGAACAATATCCAGCCCAGCAGTTCGGAAAGATCTGCGTTGCGCCCACCTTTGTCATAGGCCTGTTCGGCGTAGCCTACGGCGCGGGGGTCCCGCTGCGCGTGCAACGCCCGGGCCATGCCCACCAGCGCCGGCAGGTTGTCGGGGGCGGCCTTGAGCACGGCCTGGTATTCCGCCACGGCCTCGCTTGGGCGACCGGCCTGGAGCAGGCTGCCGCCGAAGTACAGGTGCGCGCCCAGATCCCCGGGCGATTTCTGCAGCCACTGGACCATGATCTGACGCGCCTGCTCCACTTGGCCCGCGCGGGTCAAGGCTTGGTGCAGGCGGATGGCCAGATCGCCGGCGGGCCTAAGCGCGAAGGCCTGGGCAAAGGCCTTGGCCGCCTCGGCGTGACGCCCCAGGCCGGCAAGGCTCTCGGCCTCCAGGGCGTAGCCCTGCCACAGCTTGGGTTGAAGCTTCTGCATTTGCCGGGCCAGGTTCTGGGCGGCCTGGAAGCGGCCTTCCTTGAGGTCCAGCACCGCCAGAGCCAGGACCGCGTCGGCCTGGTCCGGCTGAAGGCTGAGCACCCGCTCCAGGGACTCCCGCGCGGCAAGGTTCTGGCCGAGTTCCAGTTGCGCCTTGCCCCTCTTCAAGAAAGCCTGGGGGGAGTGCAGGTCGAGAATGGTCCACTGCAGATAGGTGTAGGCCGCGCTTGCCTTGTCGCCTGCCGCATACTGGGCATCACCCAGGGTTTCCATGGCCTTGGGGTTGCGCGTGTTGAGGTCGAAGGCCTGCCGGGCCCAGGACAGCGCCTTCTCCGGTTCGTTCCGGGCCAGGTAGTAGCGCGCCAGAAACAGGCGCGGCGCCGTTTCCCCACGCGCCGCGTCGGCCGCTCGGGTGAGCCAGGCGACGAGATCCGATTCCCGCCGTTCCGACTGGGCCAGCATGGCCAGTTCCATCATGGCCTCGTAGTGCTTGGGGTCTTGCTTGAGGATGGCCTCGAAGCGGGCGCGTGCCTCGGCGGGCTTGCCCTCCCGCACATCAAGCTGGGCCAGGCTTCTGGCGGCGGCCATGTCCGTGGGCTTGATGGCCAGTGCGTGCTCGAAACTGCGCCGGGCTTCCGCCGTGTCTCCCTTTCCCAGGTAGGCCATGCCTTTCAGGTATTGGACAGAGGCATCCTTGGGAAACTGTTGCTCCAACTGGTCCGCCATGGCCAGGGCCGCGTCGTATTGCTTGCGCATGAGGTGGCTCATGATGCGCCAGGCTTCGACTTGTTGCGGCTGGGTTCCCTGCCGGGCTGCGGACTCCAGTTCCCTGACCGCGCCCGGCAGGTCGCGCGATTGCTGGCGCCAGAGGCCCAGCTTGGCGCGCAATACCGGGTTCTCCGTCGCCAGGGCCGAGACCTTTTCCAGATATTCCGCAGCCTTGGCGGAATTGCCCATTTGCAGATAGGCGTCGCTGGCGGCGGTCAGTACCTCCACATCCTGCGGGTCAGCGGACAGCAAGGATTGCAAAGCCTGCAGGGCGCCTTCCGGCTGCGCCGATTTGAGACGGACCTGTGCCAGGGTCAGGTGAAGGGTACGGTCCTGGGGCCGTGAAAGAATGGCCGCCGAGAGGTCGCTGTCGGCCCGGTGATACTCCTCCAGTTTGTAGGCTACATAGCCTGAAAGAACCCGGCTGGGCACGTGGTCGGGCACCTTGGCGGTTAGTTCGAGGAGTATGTTCTGGGCGTCCCTCAGCCGTCCCTGAAAGTAAGCGACCAGGGCATCCGTGTAGCGGACCATCACGAGATCGGGCGCTTTCGCCTTGGCCGCCTTCACATCCTCCGCGGCCAGATCCGGCTTGCCGGCCGCGAGCCTGACCTCTGCCCGGGCCAGGCGTACCGCGATATTGTCCGGGTCCAAGTCCAGGGCATGCCCAAACGCGGCCTCCGCGCCGGGCTGGTCGCCCATCGTCTGGGCCACTTGCCCTTGCAGCAGGTAGCTCAGGATATTGCGGGGTTCGAGCTTGAGCGCGGTCGCCAGATGGGCTTTGGCGTCGTCGTAATTCTTGTCCAGCACCGCGCACCTGGCCAGTCCCCAATAGGCCGGTAGGAAATTGTTGTCGGCGTCGTGCAACTGCTGATACTGCGGGCAGGCCTCCGCGGACTTGCCCAGTCCCAGCAAGGCGTCAGCGCGTAGCCGATTCGCCTGTTGGCGCTCTGCGCCCCCGGGATAATCAGCCAGGTTGATCTCCTGGAGAACCTTTTCGAACTTGTTTTGAAGAATCAAAGCTTCGGCAAGCGGAAGGGCCACTTGCCGTTCCTCGCTGCCCAACTTCCTTGACCGGTTGAGCTGTTCCTCGGCTTGCAGGCCCATCCCGAGTTTCAGGTAGAGATGCGCCAGGTCGAGTCGGGTCTGGGTGTTGCTGGGATTCGCCCTCAAAGCGTTCTTGAATTCGATGACCGCCGCCGAGAGCTGTCCGCTCTGTAAGGCGGTCTGGGCGTGGGATAGGTATGCCTGTTCAGAAAGGTTTGTCTGGCGGTTCCACAGGAAGAGAGAAGCCGCCGCCACCAAGGCGCTTACTCCCAGTAAACCGACTACCTTTACCAGCCGTTTACTGCGCGGGGACGGTTCCTGGGTATCCGAAGGCGACGCCGATTCATCCTGGACCATTCCCACTCCCCATTTCTCAAGTCGTGAACGAGCGGTCTCGATCCTTCCTCACGCGTGCAAGTGTGGTGCCACTAGCCCCGCCGCATGGACTCGAAGAAGTCCGCGTTGATCTTGGTGGCGCGGATCTTGTCGCTGAGGAATTCCATGGCCTCCATGTCGTCCATGGGATAGAGCAGCTTTCTCAGGACCCAGATTTTCTGCAGGATGGACGGCTCGATGAGCAGTTCTTCCTTGCGGGTGCCGGAGCGGTTGACGTTGATGGCGGGATAGACCCGCTTCTCGGCCATGCGCCGGTCAAGATGGATCTCCATGTTGCCGGTGCCCTTGAACTCTTCGTAGATCACGTCGTCCATGCGGCTGCCGGTGTCGATCAGGGCGGTGGCGATGATGGTCAGGCTGCCGCCTTCCTCGATGTTGCGGGCGGCACCGAAGAAGCGCTTGGGCTTTTGCAGGGCGTTGGCGTCCACGCCGCCGGTGAGCACCTTGCCGGAGGCGGGCTGCACGGTGTTGTAGGCCCGGGCCAGGCGGGTGATGGAATCGAGCAGGATAACCACGTCCATCTTGTGCTCGACCAGGCGCTTGGCCTTCTCGATCACCATCTCCGCCACCTGCACATGGCGGGAGGCAGGTTCGTCGAAGGTGGAGGCCACCACCTCGCCGCGAACGGTGCGGGTCATTTCCGTCACTTCCTCGGGACGCTCGTCGATCAACAGGACGATCAGGATGGCCTCGGGATGGTTGGCGGTGATGGCGTGGGCGATGTGCTGCAGCATGACGGTCTTGCCGGTCTTGGGGGGGGCGACGATGAGGCCCCGGGAGCCCTTGCCGATGGGTGCGATGATGTCGATCACCCGGCCGGTCATGTTCTCCTCGGCCTTGATGTCCCGCTCCAGCTTGAACGGCTTGTTGGGGAACAGGGGGGTCAGGTTCTCGAACAGGATCTTGTGCTTGAGGTCCTCGATGGGACCGCTGTTGGCCTTGTCCAGCTTGGTCAGGGCGAAGTAGCGCTCGCCGTCCTTGGGGGTGCGGATCTCGCCCTCGATGGTGTCCCCGGTGTGGAGGCTGAAGCGGCGGATCTGGGAGGGGGAGATGTAGATGTCGTCCGGACTGGACAGGTAGGAGGTTTCGGGGGAGCGCAGGAAGCCGAAACCGTCCGGGAGGATTTCCAGCACCCCGTCACCGTAGATGCTCTCCCCTTTCTTGGCCTTGTCCTTCAGCAGGGCGAAGATCAGTTCCTGCTTGCGCATCCGGTTGGCGTTCTCGATGCCGTTGGCTTCGGCCATTTCCAAGAGCTGGCTGACGTGTAGTTGTTTGAGTTCGGATAGATGCATGGCTTATGTGGTGGCCAGGAAGGCCAGGAAGGGAAAAGCGGAAGGGGGTGTGGACGTCCGGCAGGACGCCGGACGCCGCAAAGCTAGCTGATGTCAGATGTTGCTGTCAACAAAAGCCGTGAGTTGGCTCTTGGAAAGTGCGCCGACCTTGGTGGCTTCGACGTTGCCGTTCTTGAAGACCATCAGGGTGGGGATGCCGCGGATGCCGAACTTCGGCGGCGTACCCTGGTTCTCGTCGATGTTGAGTTTGCAGACCTTGAGGCGGCCGGAGTATTCCTTGGCGACCTCGTCGAGGATCGGGGAGATCATCTTGCAGGGGCCGCACCAGTCGGCCCAGTAGTCCACCAGCACGGGCATCGGGGACTGCAACACTTCCTGCTCGAAGGTGTCGTCGGTGACGTAATGGATGTGTTCGCTCATTTAGCAACCTCGGGGGGTGGTTTGTTCTTGGTGAAGGGGTACGGAAGAAAGCTGGGGCGCGAATGGCCGTTAGGCATTGTTCCCGCTATGCTAGCGAAAAAGTTATAGCGAGGAAAGTTATGACCTACGTTGTCACGGAAAACTGCATTCGCTGCAAGTACACGGATTGCGTGGATGTCTGCCCGGTGGACTGTTTTCATGAGGGCCCCAACTTCCTGGTCATCGATCCGGAAGAATGCATCGACTGCAACCTGTGCGTCTCCGAGTGTCCGGCCCTGGCCATCTTCGCGGAGGACGACGTGCCGGCGGACCAGCACCAGTACATCGCCCTCAACGCGGAACTGGCCAAGACCTGGCCGGTGATCACCGAGAAAAAGGATGCGCCGCCCGACGCCGACCAATGGAACGGCACGCCGGGCAAGGGACCGATGCTGGAACGCTGATCATCGCCCGAGCACGGCCTTCAGCGCACCGAGGCTGGCATCCACGTTCGCCGGGCTGGCGCTGGCGCCCATCAGGCCGATGCGCCAGACCTTGCCGGCCAGGGCGCCCAGGCCCGCGCCGATTTCCAGATTGAATTCACCCAGCAGGCGGTTGCGGACCGCGGCCTCGTCCACGCCGTCGGGAATGGACACGGCGTTCAACTGGGGCAAGCGCTCCGCCTCGGGCACCGGGAGGCCCAGGCCCAAGGACTCCAATCCGGTCTTCAACCGTTCATGCATGGCCCGATGCCGGGACCAGGCGTTTTCCAGCCCCTCCTCCGCCAGAATCAGCAGTGCCTCGTGCAGGCCGTAGAGCGGATTGATGGGCGCGGTGTGGTGGTAGGTGCGCTTGCCCTCGCCGCTCCAGTAGCCCAGCACCAGGTTCAGGTCCATGAACCAGCTCTGCACCGGCGCCGTGCGGGCGCGGACCTTCGCGATGGCCCGCTCCGAGAAGGTCACCGGCGACAGGCCCGGGGTGCAGGACAGGCATTTCTGGCTACCGGAATAGGCCGCGTCGATGCCCCATTGGTCGATCAGCACCGGGGTGCCGCCCAGGGAGGTGACGCAGTCCATCAGCGCCAGGGCGCCGTACTTGCGGGCGATGGCGGCCAGGGCGGCGGCGTCGGACTGGGCGCCGGTGGAGGTCTCGGCGTGGACGAAGGCCAGGATCTTCGCGTCCGGATTCGCGGCGAAGGCGGCTTCCACCTTGGCCGGGTCCACCGCCCTGCCCCATGGGTCTTCCACCACCACCGGCACGCCGCCGGTGCGCTTCACGTTCTCCAGCATGCGCCCGCCAAACACGCCGTTGACGCAGACGATGACCTTGTCGCCCGGCTCCACCAGGTTCACGAAACAGGTCTCCATGCCCACCGAACCGGGGCCGGAGACCGGGAAGGTGAGCTTGTTCTCGGTCTGGAAGGCATAGCGCAGCAACGTCTTGAGCTGCTCCATCATGTCCGTGAAGGCCGGGTCCAGATGGCCGATGGTGGGCCGCGCCATGGCCTCCAGGATGCGCTGGGGCACGTCCGAGGGGCCGGGACCCATCAGGATCCGGCGGGGCGGCTGGAACGGGGGGATTGCGGGGGCGGGGATGGCCATGTTGTCTCCGGGGGGCTCAAGGCCCGAGAATTCTAGTCGAATAACCTGCGGATCAAACCCCGCCAAATATCAGCAATAAACGACAGGAGGTGGCAAACATGGAAAATACCGTCGTCATGATCGGACTCGGCCAGCTCGGCCGGGTCTTCGCGGGCGGCCTGCTGAAGACCGGCCATACCCTGGTCCCGGTGAACCGGGGCGACGATCTGGCCGCCCTGGCCCGGCGCTGGCCGGAGCCGGATCTGGTCCTGGTGTCGGTGGGGGAAAACGATCTGCATCCCGCGCTGTCCGCCCTGCCCGACGCCTGGCACGACAGCGTCGGCCTGCTGCAGAACGAACTGCTGCCCCGGGATTGGGAGGCCCACCACATCCCCGACCCCACCGTGGTCTCGGTGTGGTTCGAGAAGAAAGGAGGTATGGACGCCAAGGCCCTGTTGCCCTCCCCCGTCTACGGTCCCGAGGCGGACCGGCTGGTGGCGGCCCTTGCGGCCATCGACCTGCCCGCCCGCACCCTGCCCGACGCGGATGACCTGCTTTGGGAACTGGTGCGCAAGAACCTCTACATCCTCACCACCAACATCGCCGGCCTCGAGGTGGAAGGCGACGTGGGGACCCTTTGGGGGAAGCACAGGCAACTTGCCGAGGCGGTGGCCGCGGACGTGCTGGATGTGCAGGACTGGCTTGCCGGACGCCGGTTGGAACGGGACGGCCTCATGGCCGGCCTGTTGGAGGCGTTCCGGGCCGATCCGGGCCATGGCTGTGCCGGCAGGACGGCAACGGCGCGTCTGACCCGGGCGCTGCATCATGCCGATGCGGCCGGCCTGGCGGTGCCCGCACTGCGCCGCATCGCGGCGGCCCGGGGGATTGCCTGAGTCGTCTCAGGCAATGACCAGCGCCCTCGCCGCTCCCGCCTCCAGGCGGCCGATCACGGCCGCCTGCCGGAAGTCGTGGCGGCGGAACACGTCCATCACCGTCTCCACCGCCTCCGGGGCGCAGGCCACCAGCAGGCCGCCGCTGGTTTGGGGGTCGGTGAGGATGGCCTTCTGCCAGTCCTCGCAACCCGCGAACAGTTCCACGCCGTTGCCGTAGCTGGTCCAGTTGCGCCCGCTTGCGCCGGTGACGAAACCGGCCTTGGCTAGTTCCGCCGCGCCGGTGAGCACCGGCAGTTTGGAATACTCGATTCGCGCCGTGAGACGTGAGCCCCGGGCCAGTTCCAGTCCGTGGCCCAGCAGGCCGAAGCCGGTGACGTCGGTCAGCGCGTGCACGCCGTCCATCCGGCCCAGTTCCACCCCGGGGGTGTTGAGTTGGGTGGTGGAATCGATCATGGCCCGGTAGCCCGCTTCCGGCAGCCGGTCCTTCTTCAGCGCCGCCGAATAGATGCCTACCCCCAGGCCCTTGCCCAGGATCAGCACGTCCCCGGCCCGGCCGGCGTTGTTTTTCTTGATCCGGCGCGGGTCCACCACGCCGATGGCCACCAGGCCGTAGATGGGCTCCTGGGAATCGATGGAATGGCCGCCGGCGATGGGAATGCCCGCCGCCTTGGCCACCGCGTCGCCGCCGGCAAGGATCTGCCGGATGGTCTCGTGGGACAGCTTGTCGATGGGCATGCCCACCAGGGCCAGGGCGAACAGGGGCTGGCCGCCCATGGCGTAGACGTCGGAGATGGCGTTGGTGGCGGCGATACGCCCGAACTCGTAGGGGTCGTCGACGATGGGCATGAAGAAGTCGGTGGTGGCGACGATGGCCTGGGTCTCGTTCAGCCGCCACACCGCCGCGTCGTCGGAGGACTCGATGCCCACCAGCAGGTCCGGGAAACTGGCGCCCAGGCCCTTGGCGAAGGGGGTGTCCGCCAGGATCTGCTCCAGCACCGCCGGGGCGATCTTGCAGCCGCAGCCGCCGCCGTGGGAGAGATGGGTCAGACGCAACGGAGGGTTCAGGACGGGGGTTTGTGTGGACTCGCTCATGGTTTGCTCTTGCGGGTTGGTTTCGCCCCTGGCTTGGCCTTCCTGGCCAAGCCGCTCCCCGAGGGGGCCAAGTCGTTCTTGGGGCGGCCTGGCGAACGACTTGAATGGCCGGCGGCCAGCAGCAGGGCCGCCATGATAATCAAGGCTGGGAGATTGCCCCAGACCAGATAGGGGGTGTCGCCGCTGCGGCCCTGGGCGGTGCCGGCCAGGGTGCCGCTGGTGAAGGGCTCCAGCCGGTCCCGCACCCGCCCCTTGTCGTCCAGGATGGCGGTGATGCCGGTGTTGTTGGCCCGCAGCTGCCAGCGCGCGGCCTCCAGGGAGCGCATGGCGCCGATCTGCAGATGCTGCCAGGGTGCCAGGCTGGCGCCGAACCAGGCGTCATTGCTCAGGTTCACCAGCAGGGTGGCATCCCGGGCGGCATGGTTGCGCTCCTCGCCGAACGCGTCCTCGTAGCAGACGTTCACCGCCAGCCGCTGGCCCCCGGCCGCCATCGGCGGCTGGTCCACCGTGCCTCGGGCGAAATCCCCAAGCGGGATGGACATCAGATCCAACGCCCAGCGGAAGCCGAGGGGTACGAACTCGCCGAAGGGCACCAGGTGGTGCTTACGGTAAAGCCCCTCGGATGTTGAACCCAGGCTGATCACACTGTTGAAGTAGCGCTCCGGGCCGACGTCTTCCGGCACGCCCAGCACCACGTCGCCGCCCTGGCCTCGGGCGTGGTCCGCCAGCATCTCCAGGTAGTCCTTCGGCACCGCGGAGCGGAACAGGGGCAAGGCGGTTTCCGGCAGGACGATCAGGCGGGCATCGCTGGCCAGCACCTGGCGGGCGTAGTGCACCAGGGTGGCCTGCAGCCTTTCCGGACGGAACTTCAGGTCCTGGGGGATGTTGCCCTGGAGCAGGGCCACGCTCACCGGGCCCTCGACCGGCCGGGTCCAGGCCACCTGCCCCAGGCCCCAGCCGGAGATCCAGATCAAGGCCAACAGCCCGGTAAGGCCTGCCACGGCAACCCCCCTCTCCCTCTGGGGGAGGGGTTGGGGGAGAGGGAATACGCGCCACCGGGACGCTGCCCTTGCTCCCTCACCCCGATCCCCTCTCCCGTCGGGAAAGGGGAGAAGAAGCGCCAGCATTCCCGCCGAAAGCACCGCCACCAAACTAACTCCATACACCCCCAATACCGGCGCGAACCCCGCCAGGGGACTGGCCGGGCCGGCACCGTTCGGCGCCTGGGAATAACCCAGGGCGAGCCAGGGAAAGCCGGTGAATATCCAGCCCCGCACCCATTCCAGCAGGGCCCAGGCCGCGGGGAAGGCCAGCGCCAGGCGGGGCACGGGTGCGGACGCAACCCGGGCGCCCAGCCAGAGAGCCGCCGCCGGAAACAGGGCGATGAAGGCGCAGAACAGCAGGGTGGCCAGCGCGGCGATGGGGGCGGGCATGCCGCCGTAGACGGAGATGCTCACGTAGATCCAGGACACCCCCGCCAGGAACAGGCCCAGGCCGTAGCTCCAGCCCGCCAGCAGGGCGGACCGGGGGGCCGCATCACTGACCAGCCGGAACAGGACGGCCAGGGTCAGGATGGGCACGGGGAACCAGCCGAAAGGGGCATAGCCCGCGACGGCCAGGGCGCCCAGCAGCGCGGGCGCGAGGAAGGTGCGGAGGAAATTGGGCATCGGTCCGGTGTGCCGGGCCGGTCTCGATCGGCGGAAAGGACCGGGCGGAGGCCTGGTCAGCCCATGTTGAAGGCCACGAAGGCCACTTCGTCGCCGCCCTGGACGGGGGTGTCCGGCTCGGCGAACTGCTTGTTGACGGTGATCTTCATGGTGGGATGCGGATTCTCGAAGACCAGGGTCCAGTTTTCGCCGCGCCGCGCCAGGTAGGCCATGAGCCCCTTCACGTCCTTGATGGTGAGGGGCAGGAACATCAGCTCGGTCTCCCGGTAGAGCAGCTCCACCAGGTGGCCGAAGTAGAGGATGGTGATCTGTTGACTCATGAGGCGATCCGAAATTGGGCTGGGCGCTATTTTAAGCCAGAGCCCGGGCGACTTCCTCGCGCAATACCGGCAGCAGCGCAGTCTCGAACCAGGGATTCCGCTTCAGCCACATCTGGTTGCGGGGGCTGGGATGGGGCAGGGGCAAGTATTCGGGCAAATACTCCCGCCAGGCCGCCACCGTCTCGGTGAGGGTCTTCTTGCAGCGGGGCCCCAGGTAGTAGGCCTGGGCGTACTGGCCGATCAGCAGGGTCAGGCGGATGTCCGGCAGCGCGTCCAGCAGGGGCGGATGCCACAGTGGCGCGCATTCCGGTCGGGGCGGCAGGTCACCCCCCTTGCCGGTGCCGGGAAAGCACAGGCCGGTGGGGATGATGGCGATGCGGGCCTCGTCGTAGAAGGTCGCACGGTCCATGTCCAGCCAGTTCCGCAGCCGGTCGCCGGACGGGTCGTTCCAGGGGATGCCCGTGTCGTGTACCTTGCGCCCCGGCGCCTGGCCCACCACCAGCAGTCGCGCCGTGGCCGCCGCCCGCAGTACCGGCCGGGGGCCGTGGGGCAGGTGGGGGGCGCAGACGGTGCAGGCGCGGGCCTGGAGGAGGAGTTTGTCTAGGGCGGTCATGGTCTTACATTCTTGAAGAGGTATTTGGCCTGAACAGGCATGCCCGGGGCAACAAGTAGCACCATTGTGCTACATTCATGCAACCACTTTTGCCCGGAGGTCACCATGTCCACTACCACCATCCGCTTGCCCGAGGAATTGAAGGCCCGCCTGGCCGCCGTCGCCAAGCGGGCGGGCACCACACCCCACAACTTCATCCTCCAAGCCATCGCCGAAAAGACAGCCGAGGAAGAACAGCGCGGAGCCTTCAATGCCGAGGCCGAGGCCCGCTACGCCCACATCGTCGCCAGCGGCGAGACCATCCCCTGGCAGGACATGCGCGCCTATTTGGAAGGCCGCATGGCCGGAAATCCCGTCAAACGCCCCACGCCCCGCAAGCTGGGCAGCTGAGGTGGCCAGCATCCAACTGGCCCCGGAGGTCGGCGACGACATCGAACGCATCCTGGACCACCTGGTTACTTACCAAGTGGAGGATGCCTCGGCCCGCATCCAGGAAATCCTGGAAGCCATCTCGGTACTGGAACACAACCCCCTCATCGGACGCCCCATGGATGATGAAGCGAGGGAAACAAGCATGCGGGAACTGGTTATCGGCCGCCGGACACGAGGTTACGTGGCCCTCTATCGCTACGTGCCGGATCTGGACATTGTTTTCGTGCTGGCCCTGCGCGGTCAGCGGGAGGCGGGGTATGCGAGGGAGGGAGGGGAAGAACGTAGGTTATTGTCAGGAACAAATAAAACGTGGTCTGTCCCCTATTACTCTACTACACGTGTCGTGTACCTTGCGCCCCGGCGCCTGGCCCACCACCAGCAGTCGCGCCGTGGCTGCCGCCCGCAGTACCGGCCGGGGGCCGTGGGGCAGGTGGGGGGCGCAGACGGTGCAGGCGCGGACTTGGTGCAGGAGCTTATCGAGGGCTGTCATGTTATTGCCCGCATTAAGGGCAGTTCGGTGACACGGATATGCAGGCCGCTCCTTCATGTAATCGTCGATCCAACTCCTGATGGCGTCGAAGTCCCTTAGTTCGAGTTCCCAACGGTGCTTTTCAGTAAACAGCTTTGCATCGAGGGAGAAATAGGTGGTTGTGGCGAGGATCGCCTTTGACGCGCCATCATCTACCTTGACACCGTAGAGTTCTCGAACTGTTGACACACCCACGTGATTCCCTGGGTCGGGACGCTTGCATTCGATTAAAAATTTGAGATCAATCTCTCGACGTTTGATCGCAATGATGTCCTTTCCGCCATCACGTGTTCTCTGTGTGAGTTCAACTTCATAGCCAAACCCTGCGAAAAGTTCTGCGACCAACTGTTCAAACATCCGTCGATCAATAACGCGCAGATCTTCCGGAAACTGCTGCAGGCGGGCAATGAGCGCACGGTCTATAAATGACGCTACTTGAATGATCGAGTTGGCTTCTTCAGGTGGCTGCAGAGTGAATTGAGCCGAAAATTCTTCGGGCAACGCCGCGATTGCAGAACCTCCGATAACCGAAGCACCAGGCATCACGTGTTGATCTTTCTCGATGAAGAAAGGAATTTCAGATCAAAGTGGGATCAAAAGGGGACAGACCACGTTTTCATGGTCTTCAACTGCTCATACATCCAGGCAGGATCAATATCCGCGCCGTTGGGCCAAGTCACAACGCCAAGCTCCAGGCGGGCCTGCTCGAACATACCCGCATCCTTGAGTTCTTCGTAGATGCCGCAATCCTGGGCAGTGGTTACCTCTGACAGATCCAGGATGCCATTTGTCCCGTCCTGAAATGTCACCGCCAGACGGTAGCCCGGCAATACAGACAAGGCCTTGACCCGCCATGGGGCGGAAGGCGTCACTCCAGCGGCTTGATGCGTTTCGGGAGTTGCTTGGATTGACATAGCGTCCAGTCCTCCATCAATTCGTCGCGATGCTCTATGGCCCATTCAATGGTCAGGCCGAGTGCCCGCCTGGGCAGGCTACCACTGATCACCTCCAGGGTACGGATGTCGATCAGCGCTTCATGTTCCGCGTACAGGGCATGGAAATGGGGCGGCGCATGCTCACGCCAGAACATCTGGATAACAATGCCAAAGAATTGGCTGATCGTGGGCATTGCACCACCTCCATTTCTAGTTCCAAGACCAGCATGCGGCATATATGGTCTGAGGTGCAATAGCTCGCGCTTTCCGCTCTGGCCCGCCTCGGTCACCGGCAATGCCTCCACGCCGCGAATCAAAGATAATCCCCCCATGACCCACACCACACCCCCTTCTCCACTTCTCGACTCCCTCAACCCCGACCAACTGGCCGCAGTCACCGCCCCCGGCTCCGCCCTGGTGCTGGCCGGGGCCGGGTCCGGCAAGACCCGGGTGCTGACCACCCGCATCGCCTGGCTGATCCAGACCGGCCAGGTGTCGCCCATGGGGGTGCTGGCGGTGACCTTCACCAACAAGGCGGCGCGGGAGATGCTGACCCGGCTGTCGGCCATGCTGCCCATCAACACCCGGGGCATGTGGGTGGGCACCTTCCACGGTCTGTGCAACCGGCTGCTGCGGGCCCACCACCGGGAGGCGGGACTGCCCCAGCTGTTCACCATCCTGGATTCCTCGGACCAGCTCTCGGCGGTGAAGCGCGGCCTGCGGGCCCTGAACGTGGATACCGAAAAGTACGACCCGCGCAAGGTCCAGAGCTTCATCAACCAGAACAAGGAGGCGGGCCTGCGCGCCGACAAGGTGGAGGCCTGGGACCCCTACTCGCGCCGGCTCGTCGAGTACTACGCGGCCTACGACGCCCAGTGCAACCGGGAGGGGGCGGTGGACTTCGCCGAGCTGCTGCTGCGGGCCTACGAGCTGCTGACCCGCAACGCCCTGCTGCGGGAGCATTACCAGGAGCGCTTCAAACATATCCTGGTGGACGAGTTCCAGGACACCAGCCGCCTGCAATACCTGTGGCTGAAGCTGCTGCACGGTGCCTCCGCTGGCAATCCCAACGCCCTGTTCGCGGTGGGGGACGACGACCAGTCGATCTATGCCTTCCGGGGCGCCAACGTGGCCAACATGGCCCTGTTCATGGACGAGCTGGGCATCGCCGCGCCCATCAAGCTGACCCGCAACTACCGCTCCGTCACCACCATCCTGGATGCCGCCAACGCGGTGATCAGCCACAACAAGGGGCGCCTGGGCAAGGACCTGTGGACCGACGCCGGCAAGGGCGAGCCCATCCGCCACTTCCAGGCCTACGACGACGGCGAGGAGGCCCGCTTCCTGGTGGAGGAGATCCAGTCCCTCAAGCGGGAGGGACGGGACTACCTGGATATGGCGGTGCTGTACCGCTCCAACGCCCAGTCCCGCAGCATCGAGCACGCCCTGTTCTCGGTGGGCATCCCCTACCGGGTCTACGGCGGCCTGCGCTTCTTCGAGCGGGCCGAGATCAAGCACGCCCTGGCCTACCTTCGCCTGGCCGCCAACCCGGAGGACGACAACGCCTTTTTGCGGGTGGTGAACTTCCCGGCCCGGGGCATCGGCGCCCGCACCCTGGAGGGCGTGGATGCCGAGGCCCGGGCCGCCGGCACCAGCCTGTGGCAGGCCGCCTGCAGGTCAGGCAAGAAGTTCGCCGCCTTCGTGCAACTGGTGGAGGGCCTGAAGCACGACACGGCCGGCCTGCCTCTGGTGGAGGCGGTGGACCACGTGGTGGCCCGCTCCGGCCTGCTGGAGTTCTACAAGAACGAGAAGGACGGCGAGGACCGGGTGGAGAACCTGAACGAACTGGCCAACGCCGCCGCCGCCTTCGCGGCCGATTCCGATGATCAATCCCTGGAGGCCTTCCTGGCCCACGCCGCCCTGGAGGCCGGCGAGCACGAGGCGGCCCAGGGCCAGGACGCGGTGCAGCTGATGAGCGTCCACTCGGCCAAAGGCCTGGAGTTCCACGTGGTGTTCATCACCGGCCTGGAGGAAGGCCTGTTCCCCCACGAGAACAGCCTGAACGAGGCGGACGGCCTGGAGGAGGAACGGCGTCTGATGTACGTGGCCATCACCCGGGCCCGGCGCCGCCTCTACCTCACCCACGCCCAGATGCGCATGCTGCACGGCCAGATGCGCTACGGCCTGGCCTCCCGCTTCCTGGAGGAGATCCCCGAGGCCCTGGTCCAGTCCCTGGGCAAGCGCCCGGCCCGGCCCGAACCCCGCATGGCGGAGCCGACGGCCCGCTACGGGGCCTACAACCATTCCCCCAACGTCCACGTCACTGCCCATTTCACACCCGCCCCGGCGCGCCGGGACGCCAACCTGCCCTACAAGGTGGGCACCAGGGTGAAGCACCCCCGCTACGGCGAGGGCGTGGTGGAGGGCTACCAGGGCCAGGGGCCGGACACCGAGATCAGCGTCAGTTTCCCCAGGCAGGGGCGCAAGGTCTTTATCCTGGATTACGCCCGGCTGGAGGCCGCCTGACGGTTTGGTCGCCTGTACTGCCTGGCATCGCAGCCCACCTGGCCTGGGCGCAATTTTCGGGATTCCAGGAGCACCCTAGTGTATTTCTCCTATGTATTTATGCAGAAAGGCCTATGCATAATGCATATACCTCCCTGACCGCCGCAATGGTGGTCATTTCCCAAGGCGCCTTTGGCGCCTTCTTTTTTGTCCGGAACGGTCAGTGTCCCCAGAGCGGTCGCGGCGTCACCCTGCCCTTGCCGAGGTGGGCCTTGAGCAGCTTGTAGATATCCATGTCGAACGGGACCTGGCCGGCATGGGCCAGCAGTTCATGCACCTCAGCCTCGCTCCGGGCCGTGCCCAGATAGCGCCAGCCGTCCACCACGTGGACCTCCTCCACGTCCCGGAAATCGTCCCGCTCCACCAGACCGACCGGCCCCGGATAGGGCCAGGCCCGCAACTTGAGTTTGGCCAGGGCGCTCGTCAGGCGGGCGCTGTGCAGGCCGATGGCTTCCTTGCCGATGCAGGCTCCCTTGCACTTGTGCACCTGGTGGGCGAAGCAGGCCCGGCCGGGCGGTGGCGGGTTTTCCAGGCCTAGGAGGGCCGGGCAGAGCTGGTAGGCCTCGGCGATCTTGCGCAGGGCATTGCCGGCCTGGCGCGGGTTGGCGAACAGGCCGAACAGGTCCCCGCTGCGGCCGAAGTCGGCCTCGGCGCCGCTCACCAGCCTGGGCCGGAAGTCGCCCTCGCCCACTTCCTCCAGGCGCCAGGCGCACAGGTCCGCGGCACGCCGCAGCCGGCGGTTGTGCAGCGGCTGGCCGACCTTCACCAGCCGCGCTTCCAGCAACAGGGCGCCGAGTTCCCCCGCCGTCTCGCGCCAGTCGATGCGACGCACCGACTGGGCCAATTGCATTTCCTTGTATTCCCGGGTGTCGGCGGCGAAGTGGGACAGCACCCGCTGGCGCAGGTTGGTGCTCTTGCCCACGTATAGCAGCAGGTCGCCCTCGCCGTGGAACGAATACACCCCGGGGGACTCGGGTAGGTCGTCCAGCAGGTCGGCGTCCAGATGGGGCGGCAGGCTGGGGCGTTTCAGCTGGTGCCGGATGGCGTCGGCCAGTCGGAACTCATCCTCCTGGCCGCGCAGCATGCGCCAGAACTGCCAGATCAGGTCGGCGTCGGCCAGGGCCCGGTGACGGTCCCCGGTTATCAGGCCATGGCGGACGATAAGGCTGTCCAGGTTGTGCTTGTGATGTGCCGGGAAAAGCTTGCGGGACAGGCGCACGGTGCACAGCACGTCGCTTTGGAAACGTTGCCCCAGGCGCTGGTACTCGTGGCGCAGGAAGCCGTAGTCGAAGCGGGCGTTGTGAGCGATGAACAGGCGGCCCCGGAGCCGCTCCGTAAGTTCCTCCGCCACTTGGGCGAAGGTGGGCGCCTCCGCCACCATCGCATTGTTGATGCCGGTGAGGCGCTGGATGAATTCTGGGATGGCGCGTTCCGGATTCACCAGGGTGCTCCAGGACTCCACCCGGTCGCCGTCCACCGCCACCACCCCGATCTCGGTGACGCGGTCCAGCACCGGATTGGCGCCGGTCGTCTCCAGGTCGACGAAGGCGAGGCGCTCGGGGATCACGGCAAACTCCGCATCAACGTTTAACCGGCCGGATGCGGAAGACATGGGTAGAGAGGAAGCTGTGCTGCATGGCAAACATCATACCGTTGCAGGTGTGCCGCCATTTCCCCTGAGCGGAAACAGCCTGTAACACATGCTTACCCCGGGGAAACCCGTCGGGAACAGGTGCCGCTTAACCTGGAACCGTACGCAACCAACGGAGTAAATCATGAAAGCCAAATTTGTAGCCCCTATCTTTCTCGTGGCAGGTATGGCCGCCTTCGGCAACAACGCCATGGCTTCCGATGAATTGGCGGGCGCCTTGATCGGTGCCGGCACCGGCGCGGTCCTGGGCCACGCGGTGGGTGGTCACGATGCCGCCGTGGTCGGCGGTTTCCTCGGTGCCATCCTGGGTGCCGCGGCGGTGGACAACGACGATCGGGACGGGTATCGCCGGCCTTACCGCACCGGCTACGGCCAACCCCCGGTGGCGGTTTACGAGACACCCCGGTTCCGCTATGGCCCGCCGCCGGTCTTTGTGGCGCCCCGCCCCGCCCCTTACGCCTGGCACCACGAATGGCAAGAGCGTCGCGATGCGCGCTGGGATCATGACCGGGACGGTTGGCGTGGTGACCGCAACCAGCGTCACGACGACCGCTGGGACCGGCGCGATGACCGCCATGACCGCAATGGCTGGTAAGTCTTGGTGTCCATCACCGGCCCCGCAGGGGGCCGGTGCGGCGGGTCGATGGTCAGCCCTTACTTGCGCCAGAACGCGGGTGTCAGCACCACCAGCAGGGTGAATAGTTCCAGGCGGCCGAGCAGCATCGCGAAGGTGCACACCCAGGTCTGGAAGTCGTTGAGCGAGGCATAGTTGGTGCCGGGTCCGACCTGGCCCAGTCCGGGGCCGGTGTTGTTAATGCAGGCGACCACGGCGGAGAAAGCGGTGAGCACGTCCAGGCCGGAGAAGGAGAGAACGAAGCTCAGGATCACGATGGCGGCCACGTAGATGAAGGCGAAGGCCAGCACCGCATACATGATCTTGTTGGGCACCACGGATTCACCCAGGCGCATCGGGAATTGCGCATTGGGGTGGATCAGCCGCTGCAGTTCTCGGTAGACCTGCTTGTAGAGCAGCACCGCGCGCATCATCTTGATGCCGCCGCCGGTGGAGCCGGCGCTGGTGGAGAAACTGCACAGGAACAGCAGCCACAGGCTGGAAAAGAAGGGCCACTGGCCGAAATCGGCGGTGGACAGTCCCAGGGTGGTGGACATGGAAATGACGCTGAAGCTGGCCTGGCGCAAGGCGGTGGGGAAGTCCAGATAGACGTCCTTGGCCCACAGCAGCACGGCCAGCATCAGGCAACTACCCAGGACGATGCCGAGAAACCAGCGTATCTCCGGATCGACCTTGTAGGGCGTCAGGGAGCGGGAGCGCAGGGCCATGAAATGGGTGGCGAAATTGAGGCCGGCCAGCAGGGCGAATATCTCGGTGATGATCTCCAGCGGCACGGAATTGAAGTAGCCGAAACTGGCGTCATGGGAGGAAAAGCCGCCCAGGCCCATCACCGAGAAGGCATGGATCACGGCATCCATGAAGGACATGCCGAACAGGTCATAGAGCGCGATCAGCACCAGGGTCATCATGATGTACACCGCCCACAGCCCCTTGGCGGTTTCCGTCACGCGCGGGGTGATCTTGTCGTCCTTCATGGGCCCGGGTGTCTCCGACTTGAGCATCTGCCGGCCGCCCACACCCAGTAGGGGCAGCACCGCCACCACCAGAACGATCACGCCGAGGCCGCCGATCCAGTGCAGTTGGGCGCGCCAGAGGTTGATGGAGATGGGCAGTTGGTCCAGGCCGGATAAGGTTGTCGCCCCGGTGGTGGTGAGCCCCGACATGGTCTCGAAATAGGCGTCCGTGAAACTCAGGTGCGGCATGTAGATCATCAGCGGCATGGCGGCGTAGATCGGGGTGAGGCTCCAGATCAGCACCACCAGCAGGATGCCGTCGCGGATCTTGAGTTCGCGCCGGGAGCCACGCCCGATCAGCCACATCAGGGCGCCGCTGCCTATGGTGCTGAGCACCGCCTCGTCATAGGCAAGCCGAGCATGGTCATGGAGGATCTGGGAGACCACCAGGGGCAGCAACATGGACAGGCCGAACACGCCGATGACCAGCCCCAGCACATGCAGCAGCGGACGCAGGCGGCGCATGTCAGAAAAAGCCGAGGCTGACCTGGAACAGTTTTTCCACCTTGGGTATCAGCCGCTTGTTGGGCACGAACAGGATCAGGTGGTCCTCCGCCTCGATCACGTTGTCGTGGTGGGCGATGATGACCTGCTGGCCGCGCAGGATGGCGCCGATGGTAACCCCCTCGGGCAGGTCCACCTGCTCGATGCGGCGGCCGATCAGCCTGGACGCCTTGGCGTCGCCATGCACTACGGCCTCCAGCGCCTCCGCGGCGCCCCGGCGCAGGCTGTGCACCACCGCCATGTCGCCGCGCCGGATATGGGTCAACAGGGGGCCGATGGTGGCTTGGGCGGGCGACAGGGCGATGTCGATCTCGCCGCCCTGCAGCAGGTCAACGTAGGTCGAGCGGTTGATCAGGGCGATGACCTTCTTGGCGCCCAGGCGCTTGGCCAGCAGCGAGGCCATGATGTTGTCCTCGTCGTCGTTGGTCAGGGCGCAGAACACGTCCATGTCCTCGATGTTCTCCTGCAGCAGCAGGTCTTCGTCGGTGGCGTCGCCGGTCAGGACCAGGGTCCTTTTCAGGGCTTGCGCGAGGCGCTCGGTGTTCTTGCTGTTGCGGTCGATCAGCTTGACCTCGTAATCCTGTTCCAGCGAGCTGGCCAGGCGCTGGCCGATGTTGCCGCCGCCGGCGATCATGACCCGGCGCGCGCTTTGCTCGCCCCGGCGCATTTCCTTCATGACCGCGCGGATGTTCTCGGTGGCGGCGATGAAGAAGATTTCGTCGCCGTCCTGGATCACCGTGCGGCCCTCCGGGACGATAGTCCGGTCGCGCCGGAAGATAGCCGCAACGCGGGCATCGAGGCCGGGCAGGTGTTTTTGCAGGTTGCGCAGCTCATGGCCCACAAGGGGCCCGCCGGCTCGCGCCTTGACCGCCACCAAGCGGGCGCGCTCCCCGCCGAAAGGAACCACCTGCAAGGCCTCCGGGTAGTCGACCAGCTTGCGCAGGTAGTCGGTGATTTCCTGCTCCGGGGAGATGACGTGGTCGACGCCGAAGTGCTCCGCATCGAATAGTTGGGGATGCTTCATGTAGTCGACGGCGCGGATGCGGGCGATCTTGGTGGGGATGTTGAACAGGGTGCCGGCAAGCTTGCAGGCGACGATATTGGTCTCGTCGTTGAGGGTGACCGCCACCAGCATGTCCGCGTCCTCGGCCCCGGCGGCGCGCAGGATGGAGGGGTGGGATGCCTGGCCGCAGATGGTGCGCAGGTCGAAACGGTCCTGTAGGGCGGTCAGCTTGTCCGGGTCCAGATCCACGACCGTCAGGTCATTGCCTTCCCGAACCAGGTGCTCGGCCAGATTGGAGCCCACTTGGCCGGCGCCTAGGATGATGATCTTCATGATGGGTGAGAAGGTTCGGGGCGCTTCAGCCCTTGTCGCGGGAGGGCGATTCTATGCCCAGTTGCTTCACCTTGCGATACAGGTTGGTCCGATCCAGGCCGGCCCGGTCCGCGGCCTTGCTCATGCTCCAGCCGCAGTTGGCCAGCAGGGCCTGGAGATAGGCCCGTTCGAAGGCATCCCGCGCATCCTTCAGCGGCAGGTGCAGCATCAGGTCCATGCTGGCCTGGCTGGATTCGTTCGACCGGGTGCCGAGTATGGTTTCGACCGTGGCCGCGTCGATGGGGCCGCCGTTTTCATCCAGGGCAAGGCGTCCGGCCAGGGCCTCCAGTTCCGCCAGGTTGCCGGGCCAGTCGTGGGCGGCCAGAACCGCCAGGGCTTCGTCCGTGAACTGGCGCGGTTTGACCAGCAGGCGGACGCAGGCGTCCTCCAGCAGGCGCGCGGCCAGCCCGGGGATGCACTCGCGGCGTTCCCGCAAGGGCGGCAGTTCCACCAGGCCATGGGCCATCAGGTCGTGCAACTCCTGGGAGAGCTTTCCCTCCGCCATCAGGCTGGCCGGGGGCTGGAGACTGGCCACCGCGACCCGTACCGAGAATTCGTTGCGCCGGGTGATCAGAAGGACCAGCCCCTTTTGCTGCATGGCGGACAGGGCGGCGAGATCGGGCACGAACAGCAATCCCCCCTTGCTCCGCTCCAGCAGGTCGATGGGGTGGTCGGCCAGGAGAACCGGGTCGTCGACCCGCACGAAAGGCCCATCGGGTGGGGTCAGGAATTGCGCGGCCACTTCCACACCGGATCCGGCTTCGCCCAGCAGCAGGACCGGCAAACCGGCGGTGGCCGCCAGGTGCAGGCGCTGGGTCAGCCGGCGGATGGCTTCGCCTTCCCCCAGGGTTGCCAATGTGCCGGTGGTGATCGGGCGACTGGGGCGCGTATCCAGCGCCTTGCGCACCGTATCCAGCAGCTGCTTGTAGGCCACCGGTTTTTCCAGATAGTCGAAGGCCCCCAGTCGGGTCGCCTCCACGGCGGTATGGACGGTGCCATGGCCGGACATCATCACCACCGGCATGGTCAGGCGGCCCTGGGTCTTCCATTCCTTGAGCAGGGTGACGCCATCCACGTCGGGCATCCAGATATCCAGCAGGACCAGGTCGGGCACCTTGTCTTCCAGGGCGGAACGGGCATGGGTGCCGTCTTCCGCCATGCGTACCTCATAACCCTCTTCCTCGAGGATTTCCCGCATCAGTTCGCGGATACCCGGTTCATCGTCCACTACGAGTATTTCAGGCATTGCCCACGCTTCCTTCCTCATCTGCAGATGCCCCCCCGGCGGCTTCGGCAACACCCGAAACCGCCTGGTCGGCACCCAGGGTGGGCAGGTTCAGACAGACCTGCGCGCCACCCGCTTCAAGATTGCACACGACAATACTGCCGTGGTGTTCTTCCACGATCTTTTTTACCACCGCCAGACCCAGACCGGTACCTTTTGGTTTAGTCGTGGCATAGGGTTCGAACAAGCGGCCCTTGAGTTCCTCCGGAAATCCATGGCCATTGTCCTCCACGCAGAGGGTAACGCGCTCGCCTTCCTGGGCGGTGACCACCCGGATGCGCGGCCGGGGCTGGTCATGCAGGGCTTCCTTGGCGTTCTTGATCAGGTTCACCAGCACTTGCCGCAGCAATGAGGGGTCGCCGGCCACAGCCGGGAGTTCGGCGGCCAGATCGCATTCGAGGTGGTCCCCTTCCTCGTACAGTCCGAGCACTTCCCTGACCAGCGCGTTCAATTCCAATCGCTCGATGCGGGGTGCAGGCAGGCGCGCGTACTGGGCGAAGGCGTCCACCAGGCTCTTCATGGCGGATACCTGACCGACGATGGTGGCGGTGGCGCGCGCCAGGGTTTCCCTGCCGGCCGGGTCCAGGCGGTCCGACAGCTTGGCCTCGAGGCGTTCGGCGGAGAGCTGGATGGGAGTTAGCGGATTTTTGATCTCATGGGCCATGCGCCGGGCCACCTCGCCCCAGGCGGCGTTACGCTGGGCCTGCATAAGCTGGGTCACGTCGTCCAGCACCAGGACATAGTCCGGGGTGTCGCTGGCCGACAGGGGCGCCCCCCGGGCCAGCAGGATACGTTTGCCGTCCGGATTTTCCAGTTCCAGCTGCTCGCTCCAGGGTCGGGTGGGGCTGGCCTGGAAGCGGGTCGTCATCTCCTTGGCGAAACCATGGAGTGCCCGATTCTTCATTCCCTCTCCGAACGGTTCCAGGCCCCATTCGGCGAGGGGCTGGCCTTCCAGTTCGCTTCGCTCCACCCCGAGGATTTGGGCGGCCGCCGGGTTGGCCAGATGCACGTGCAGGTCGTGCTCCAGGGTGATCACGCCGGCCTTGACGCTGGCCAGAACCCCCTCCAGATAGGCATTGGCCTCCAGCAGCTTGTCGTGACTTTCGTCCGCCGCCGAGCGCGCCTCGGCGAGCTGACGGGTCATGCGGTTGAAGGAATGGGTGAGCATCCCCAGCTCGTCGCGGCTGGCGACGGCGTGGACCTGGGTGAAGTCGCCCCGCGCCACCGCCCGGGTCCCCCGGGCCAGGGCGCGCAGCGGCGCGGCAAGTCGCTCGGAGAGCAGGAACGCGAGGGTGAAGGCAGAAAACAGGGACAGGGCCAGGGCCAGGGTGAGAGAGATGCCATACAGACGTTTCAGGCCCAGTCGCGACAGTTCCAGTTCCTGGTAGCCCTGATAGGCCTTCTGCACCTGCTGGGCATCCGCGGCCAGCTGGGTGGGGACCGGCTGGATCACCTGGATGACACGCAGGCGTTCGGACAGGGTGATCAGGTTGACGGGTGCCACCACGTGCACGGCGATGCCCCCGTCGCTCCGCGCTTCCAGGCGGGACCAAGGTTGCTGCAGGCGGGCCTGCCAGAGGGCGCCGGGGTCGGGCGCGGGGGGCAGCAGGTCGCTGCGATTGGCCGAGGAGAAGGCCAGCATCTTGCCGCTGTCGTCGAACAGGGTGGCCTCCTGCAGGCCCGCCGCCTCGCGCAGATCGTCAAGGCGCGCGGCCTGGACCACCGTGGGGAGATCCGCGATCTGCTGCGCCAGGGTCTCGGTCTTTTTAACCACCTCCCGCTGCACGTGCTCCAGGGCGGAGCGGCCCAGAGCCAGCCCGCCCTCCAGGGCGCTTTCCATGCGCACGTCGAACCAGGACTCGATGGAGCGCACCAGGAACTGGACCGATACGCCGTAGACGATCATGCCGGGCACCAGGGCCATGAGGCCGATGATCAGGAACATGCGGGCGGTGAGCTTTGCCCCGAACACGCCGGCCCGGATGCGCCGGACCAGGACATAGATCTGGTAAACGATCAGGATGGCCAGCCCGAGTAGGGCGGTGGCCGTCAGGCCCAGCAGCAGCGGCAGGTTTTGCGCAAAGAAGGTGGAGTTGTCGGCGGCGGCGGCCAGCAGTCCGATCAGGGCGGCGCCGAGAAGCAGGCTGGCGGCGACGAGGTACAGCATCAGGATTCAGGGTGCGAAAAATGCATGTGCCGTGGGGCGGCACCTGGCTCTCGCTCGCGGCGTAATGCTATCTGGCGGCGTGGGAGTGAGTGCGGGTCGCGCTTCATGTCGCGCAGCTCAATATTTGAACTCACGTTCCTGCCAACCGGAGTCCAGCTGCCAGCGGGATGAAGAGGCCAGGGCGTTGACCTGTAGCGGCTTGGGTAGTTGGGAGACATCCAGGTACATGCGCACATAGGTCTTGAACGAGGATTTGCGTTTCATCTGGTTGGTGTTGAGCACGGCCCAATCCCGCAGATCCCCCGCCGCGTGGAGGGCATCGGCCAGGGATTCATGGGCCGAGGTGATTCCCGACAAGTTGACGTAGTACTGGCGCAGCAACGCGTTGTAGGACACCCGTACGTTGCGGCTGATGTCGGTGAGTCCTTCCGCCAGCCAGTAGTCCCGTTCCCGTTCCGCTTGAAAGGCCTGGACGAAGGTAAGCTGGACCCCCCGGGTCAGGGCGTTCTCAAGGGTCGGGGAGAGCTGGATGTCGAAATTGCCCGAAAGGTGAAAAATCTCGCCTTTCTGGACGATTTCGGCCTGGGCCAGTTGGATGCCCTCCGCACGGGCCCATGGCGCGGCCAGTGCGCCGGCCAGGGCGACCATGGCGCACACGAAGTCACGTCTTGAGAAAACGGGCATAAAAGAATCCATCCTTATCCGGGCCAGGTAGCAACTGGCCTCCCGGGGCGTCATCCAGCGCCAGCGGTTCGGTTCGGGCATCCGGATGACGGCGCAGGAAAGCGGCTACCTGATCGGCATTCTCGGCACGGAACAGGCTGCACGTGGCGTAAAGCATTTTGCCACCCGGTTTCAGCAGGGGCCATAAAGCATTCATTAGGTCGGCCTGTTCACGAACCAGTTGTTGCAGATCGTCCGCACGCTTCAGCCATTTTCCGTCCGGATGGCGGCGCACCACGCCGGAGGCGGTACAGGGCGCATCCAGCAGGATGCGGTCGAACGGCTTGCCATCCCACCAGGCCCGGGGTTGGCCGGCATCGGCCACCTGGAGGTGGGCGGCCAGGCCGAGCCGGTCCAGATTTTCCCGCACCCGTTCCATGCGCCCGGCATGGCTGTCCAATGCGATCAGGTCCAGGTCGACCAGTTCCAACAGATGGCAGGTCTTGCCGCCGGGCGCGGCGCAGGCGTCCAGAACCCGCATACCCGGTGCGGCGTCGAGCAGGGGCGCCGCGGCCTGGGCGCCCAGATCCTGGACCGAAACCAGTCCCTCCCGAAATCCTGGAAGCTCGGATACGGGAACCGGTTGATCCAGCGTGACCGCGGTGGGTCCGGTCTGCCTGCAGGCCATGCCCCTTTCCCGCAGGGCCTGGAGATAGGCCCCGATCGCGCCGTGTCTGCGATTGACGCGCAGGGTCATGGGCGGGTGGCCGTCCTGGGCGGTGACGAGGGCTTGCCAGCGATCCGGATATTCCTGTTGCAGGCGGGCAAGCCACCACGTCGGGAGGTTCCAGCGCGCCTCGGGGTTTTCGTCGGCGGCCAGTTCCAGTTCACCCCGGCGCCGCTGGAAATTGCGCAGCACGGCGTTGACGAACCCCCGCGCCCGGGGAAATGCCGCGGCCGCCAGGGAAACGGTTTCGTTGACCACCGCATAGGCCGGCGCCGCTTCGCTATCCAGTTCGTGCAGGCCCACCAGCAGATGGCCGAGCAACTCGGTGGGCTGGGGAGGACGGCCGGTGAGGGTGTTCAGGAAAAACCGCAGGCGGCCGGCCCGGCGCAGAGTGCCATAAGCCATATTCTGCGCTGTCGCCAGGGCACGAACGGGAAGTGCGGCGTCGCGGCCGCGCAGCTCGGCCAGCGCCAGGGACAGGCTGCGGCCTTCCAGCAGCACCGAATTGACCAGATCGGCGGCAATCAGCCGCGGATTGGGTGGGGATGGATTGGCCGTTAGGTGGGGTCGGTCCCTGCCCCGGGCGTCACTCAACGAACTTGAACCGGTTGCGGCCGGCCTCCTTGGCTTCGTACAAGGCGGCGTCGGCGCGCCGCAGCATGACATGGTCGTTGTCGCCGTCACGCAAACCCGTCAGACCGGCGCTGAACGTCGTGTTGATCTTGTGGTCCTCGAAATGGAGCGGGGTTTTCTGCATGAGTTGCTGCAATCTGCCAAGCACCAGCAGGCCGCCGCGGGTGTCTGTGTCGGGCAGGATCAGGGTGAACTCTTCGCCGCCGTAACGCACCAGGGCATCGGACTTGCGCAGGACGGATTTGATCAGGCCGGTGAAGTGGATCAGCATGTTGTCGCCGACCTGATGGCCGTATTGGTCATTGATCTTCTTGAAGTGGTCCAGGTCCACCATGGCGACGGCGAGCTTGCCCGCGCTGCGCTGGGCCCGCGCGATCTCGCGCGTCAGTGTCTGCTCCATGCCGCGCCGGTTGAGGGCGCCGGTCAAGGCGTCTTCGTTGAGCTGCTGGCGGGTTTCGGCCAGTTCCTCCTGGATGGAGGTCAGGGTCTGCCGGGTTTCCAACAGTTCCTTGTGGCTGGATTCAACGGTGGTCTGGATGCCGCCCGCCTGGGTGACCACGGTGGAGAGCAGACGCAGGATTTCATGTTTGTCCCGGCTGCCTTTCAGGTTGGATACGTTATCCGACAGGTCCTTGTTCTTTTCCCCCAGGTTCTTGGCCAGCGTGGCGGTTTTGTCCGTGACTTCCTCGATCAGTTCGCGCAGAGCCTGGACCAGTTCCCGGCAGGCCGGCGAACTTCCCGGGCCGGGATCGGCGGGCTCGGGTCTGGGTAGACCGGACAGGGCGTAGAACAGCCGCTCGAAGTTTTCCGGTGTCACCTCCTCACCGGTTTCCTTGAGTTTCTCCATCACTGCGAGACCGATGACGTTCGGCGTCTGGGACATGCTACCCCATGCGGCATGTTGAATTTCAGTGGAACATTATCGGCAAACTGGCGGCAATCTTTAAGCCATCGGATAATCGCTGCGCCCTTCTCCATCCAATCCCCATGCATATCCACATCCTCGGCATCTGCGGCACCTTTATGGGCGGCATCGCGGTCATCGCCCAGCAGGCGGGACACACCGTCACCGGTTGCGATGCCAATGTCTATCCGCCCATGAGCACCCAGCTGGAAGGGCTCGGCATCAAACTTACCGAGGGTTTCGGGGTGGAACAACTGGACCTGGCGCCGGACATCTTCGTGGTGGGCAACGTGGTGTCCAGGGGCAAGCAGCCCCTCATGGAGGCCATCCTCGATTTGGGCCTGCCCTACATTTCCGGTCCCCAGTGGCTGTACGAGAACGTGCTGCGGGAGAAATGGGTGCTGGCGGTGGCCGGGACCCACGGCAAGACCACAGCGGCCAGCATGCTGGCCTGGATCCTGGAGGATTGCGGCCTTGACCCGGGGTATCTGATCGGCGGCGTGCCCATGAACTTCGGGGTTTCCGCCCGCCTCACCGAGAGCCCCTTCTTCGTCATCGAGGCGGACGAGTACGACACCGCCTTCTTCGACAAGCGTTCCAAGTTCGTCCACTACCGGCCCCGAACGGCGGTGCTTAACAACCTGGAATACGACCACGCCGACATCTTCCCGGACCTGGGCGCCATCGAGACCCAGTTCCATCATCTGGTGCGTACGGTTCCCGGCAACGGCCTGGTGGTGGCCAACGGCCGGGAGGCATCCCTGGATCGCGTCCTGGCGCGGGGTTGCTGGACGCCAGTGGAGCGGATCGGTGCGGCGCCGGGCTGGCGGACCGTGGCGGTCGACGAATCCACTTTCGAGGTGTTCCTTGGTGAGGCCCTGCAGGGACGGGTGCAATGGGGCCTGCTGGGGGAGCACAACCGCATGAACGCCCTGGCCGCCATCGCCGCGGCCCGCCATGCCGGCGTGCCGGCCAAGAACGCCATTGCCGCCCTGGGCCGTTTCGAGAACGTGAAGCGGCGCCTGGAGGTGCGCGGCGTGGAGCGCGGCGTCACGGTCTACGACGATTTCGCCCATCATCCCACCGCCATCGCCACCACCCTGGCGGGCCTGCGCTCCAAAGTCGGTTCGGCCCGGATCCTGGCGGTTCTGGAGCCCCGCTCCAACACCATGAAGCTGGGGGTGATGAAGGACGCCCTGCCTGAAAGCCTGGCCGAGGCTGACCGGGTGTTCTGCCATGCCGGCGGCATCGATTGGGACGTGGCCGGGGCGCTTGCCCCGCTGGGCGGCAAGGCCAGCGTCTCCGATGATCTGGCCGCCTTGGTGGAGGCCATCGCCGCCGAGGCCCGTCCGGGCGATTCAGTCCTGATCATGAGTAACGGCGGCTTCGGCGGCATCCATGACAAGCTTCTGGCCCGGCTGCGCGATGATTCGCGGGTAGCCTGAAGCCAATCCGCATGAATACCGTCCCCCTCCTTCGGCTTGAAAACTCCGGCCAGGGGCAGGTCCTGCGCCTGGCCGGCGAGTGGAGCCTGGCGCATCTGGTGGGGGTCAATGCGGCCTTCGCCGGGTTGCCGGCCATCGCCGCGGATCGGCTGAGCCTCGATGGCGCGGCCCTGACCAGCCTCGACAGCGCGGCGGCGATGATCCTGATGCAACATCTGCGGGCATGGGGCATTGATTGTGCCCAGGTGGCGAAATCCGGATTCGATGCCCGCCGCCTGGCCCTGCTCGACCTGGTCGCGGAGCGCCTGGAAACGCCGCCGCCGGTCGCCAGGCGGCGGTTCCACTGGTTGCCGAAGCTGGGCGGGATCACCCTGGCCGGCCTGCGCGGCACGGTCGCCATGCTGGCCTTTCTCGGCCAGGTCGGCGAGGCGCTGGGCGAGATCCTGGTCCGCCCGGCCCGGCTGCGCCCGCGCGAGTTGTTCATGCAACTGGAGGTGGTCGGGCTGGAGGCCATCGGCATCGTGGCCATGATGACCTTCCTGGTCGGTGTGGTATTCGCCCACCTGCTCGCCATCCAGATCGAGAAATACGGCGCCAACATCTTCATCGT
Organism: uncultured Pseudomonadota bacterium; assembly: GCA_963713085.1. Classification (GTDB taxonomy): domain Bacteria; phylum Pseudomonadota; class Gammaproteobacteria; order Burkholderiales; family Thiobacillaceae; genus PFJX01. The sequence goes on from CAVQKQ010000015.1 coordinate 58,971, forward strand.
CGACGGTGTGGCCATGGCCATCTCCCGGGAGCTGGCGCCCCTGTTGGCGGCGATCCTGGTGGCCGGCCGCTCCGGCGCCGCCTTCACCGCCCAGATCGGCGCGATGAAGGTGACCGAGGAGATCGACGCCATTTCCACCCTGGGCCTCTCCCCATTCCATGTCCTGGTATTGCCACGGCTGCTTGCCATCGTCATCGCGCTACCGCTGCTGACCTTCATCGGCGACCTGCTCGGCCTGCTGGGCGCCGCCGTGATCGCGGCCCAGCAACTGGACATCACCTTCTTCACCTTCTTCAGCCGGCTCAAGGAAGTATTGCCCCTGGATTCGGTGCTTTACGGCCTGTACAAGGCGCCGGTGTTCGCGATCGCCATCGGGCTTATCGCCTGCCGCAACGGTTTCGCGGTCAGCCGCGACGCCCGCAGCGTCGGCGAGCGCACCACCGCCACGGTGGTGCAAAGCCTGGTGGCGGTAATTCTGATCAATGCCGCGTTCGCGGTGGCCTCGCCGGATTTCGGGTTTTGACCGCGCCGGTCATGGAGGTCCAAGGGGTGCGCACGCGGCTGGACGGCCGCTGGCTCCATGACGGCGTTGACTTCTCCCTCAAACGCGGCGAGGTGGTGGCGCTGATCGGCGCCAGCGGCTCCGGCAAGACCGTGCTGCTGCGCGAATGCATCGGTCTGCTGCGGCCCACGGAGGGGAAGGTGCGCCTTTTGGGCGAGGACCTGTGGGCCCTGTCCGGGTCGGCGATGAACCAAGTGCGGCGGCGCTTCGGCGTCCTGTTCCAGGAAGGCGCGCTGTTCTCCTCCCTCACGGTCGCCCAGAATATCGCCGTGCCCCTGCTGGAACATACCCGCCTGCCCCGCGCCTTGCGCGACGAGGTGGTCAGGCTCAGGCTGAGGTTGGCCGGTCTGCCTTTGGATGCCGCCGACAAGCGGCCCGCCGAGCTGTCCGGCGGCATGAAGAAGCGGGCGGCGCTGGCCCGCGCCTTGGCCCTGGAACCGGAATTGCTGTTCCTCGACGAACCCACTTCCGGCCTCGACCCCATCAGCGCCCGGGAATTCGACCACCTGCTGCGCACCCTGTGCGACAGCCTGGGGCTGACCGCCCTGCTCACCACCCACGACCTCGATACCCTGTGGGGATTGGTGGACCGGGTGATCGTCCTGCATTCGGGCAAGGTTATCGCCGCCGGGCCGGTGGCGGAAGTGGCCAGGCTCGAGCACGAATGGATACGATCGTACTTTTCATCCCATGCCGACGGAAGGAGATGAATCATGGAACCTGAAGCGCGATATGCCTGGGTCGGCGTTGCCGTCCTGGCGCTGGTGGCCTTGTTGGCGGGGGGGCTGTACTGGTTGACCGGCGGTACCGACACCACCATGGTGAAACGCTACACCGTCTATTTCGAGAACCAGTCCCTGGAGGGTCTGCAGATCAACAGCGATGTGCGCATGCAGGGCGTCAAGGTGGGCAAGGTGCGGGACTACGCCATTATTACCGGGGAGGTCGGCAGGGTGCGGGTCATCCTCCAGGTGGACGGCCGCACGCCGATCCTGCAAGGGGCGGAGGCGGTGGTGACGCGCCACCTGGTGACCGGCCTGGCGGCCATCGACCTGACCAATCCGCCCCAGGGCGGTCCGCCGCTGATGCACATCCCCGACGGTGAAGAATATCCCGTGATCAAGGAAGGCGTGCCGCGCCTGGAGCGCGTTGCCAGCAACCTGGAAGAAATGGGCCTGCTCGGGCGCGATGCCCTGGTGCGCTTCAATACCCTGTTTTCCGACAGCAACCAGAAGTCCCTGGCCGCCATTTTGACCAACCTGGACGGGCTGACCGGCGACCTGCGCCACACCCTGCCGCAGTTGGACGCCACCCTGGCCGGGGCGCGCCAGGCCGCTGCGCGCATGGAAACGGTCAGCGCCGACGCCAGCCAGGCGATACACGAGACCAATGCCCGTCTGGCCAGGGTGGCCACGGAAACCGAAACGACCCTGGCGACGGCCCGGGATACCATGAAGTCCATCGATCGGGATGTGGGCGGACTTGCCGTCCAGCTGCGCCTGTCCGCCGACCTCGGCACCCAGGAAATCCAGGCCACGGCCCAGTCCCTGCGCCTGGCGGGTGATGCCTTGCAGGACACCGGCCACGCCCTGGCCGATCCGGCCCGGATCCTCTATGGAACCAATCCCGCGGCCCTGGGCCCCGGGGAGGAACGCTGATGAAACCGCTGATCCTGCTGCTTTCGGCCTTGCTGCTGGCCGGTTGCGCCTTGCCGGGAAAACCGACCCAGGCGGCCAGCTATTACGTGCTCACCGATCCCGGTCCGGTGGTCCCCAGCCCCGTCACCCACCCCGGCACGCTACTGGTGCGGGAGATGGAGGCGCCTCCCTTCTATCAGGGGACCCGGCTTGCCTTCAGCCGGACGCCCGGGACCCGCGGCCAGTACCAGTACGCCCAGTGGAGCGAACCGACCGCCCAGCGCCTGACCTGGATGCTGCGCCAGCGCCTGGAGACGGCCGGGGTGTTTGCCATCGTCGCGCCCATGGGCAGCGGCGTACTGGGTGACTATCAGCTCAACACCCGGCTGACCGATTTCTACCACGACGCTGCCACGCCGCCCGGCGTCGCCCTGATGGTGCTGGATGCGGACCTGGTGCGGCGCGGTAGCGGCGAATTACTCGGGCGCCAGGCATTCGTGGCCCAGGTACCGCTGGCGAGCTACGACGCCGCCGGCGCCGCCGACGCCCTGGGGCGCGCGGCCAACCGGGTGTTCGACGAACTTGTCGTCTGGCTGGGCCGGGTAAGCACCGGGGAAGCCCGGTAGAATGCGGCCCCCCATGAGCGACAAGCAAAGGCGATGCTGATCTACATCCACGGCTTCAACAGTTCTTCCGGTTCCGGCAAGGTGCGCGAGCTTCAGGACTGGATGGAGCGGCGCGGCCTGGCCGAGGCCTTCTCCTGTCCCGACCTGCCCCATCGCCCGAGCCAGGCGGTCGCCCTGCTGGAGGGCTTGATCCGAAATAGCCGGGGTCGCGCGAAGCTGGTGGGCAGTTCCATGGGCGGTTTCTACGCGACCTATCTGGCGGAGAAGCATGGCCTCAAGGCCGTCCTGGTGAACCCGGCGGTGAACATGCACCGCCTGATCGTCGGGGAAGTGGGCCGCATCCAGAACAACTGGCACAACGGCGAGAGCTACCTGTTCACCCAGCAGCACGTGGACGAGTTCTCCGCACTGCACATCCCCCGGCCGAGCCATCCGGAGGATTTCCTGCTGCTGGTGGAGGCCGGTGACGAGGTGCTGGATCATCGCGTTGCCGTGGATTACTACGCCGGCGCCCGGCAGGAGGTGTGTCCGGGCGGCGACCACGGTTTCACCCGCTTTACCGAATACCTCCCCGCGATCCTGGAGTTTTAAACGATGTATCTGCTGTACGAAGAAGACGGGGACATCAAGGCCGGCACCCTGCTGGCCGACAACGACACCTCCCTGCAGGTGGAATCCCAGCATGGCAAGCGCACCAAGCTGAAGTCGGCCCATGTGCTGCTGCGCTATCCCGCGCCCGGCCCCACGGAGGTGATGGAAGGCGCCCGCGGCCTGAAGGAGGAGCTGGATCTGGATTTCCTTTGGGAGGTGGCGGGGGAGGAGGAATTCAGTTTCGAGGATCTGGCCCGGGAATATTTCGGCAAGACCCCCAGCGCGCCCGAGGCTGCGGCCATCGCCTTGACCCTGCAAGGCGCGCCCATCTATTTCCAAAAGAAGGGCAAGGGCCGGTTTCGGGCGGCGCCGGCCGACATCCTGGCGGCCGCCAAGGCGGGACTGGAGCGCAAGGCGAGGGAGACGGCACTGCGGGCGGAATGGTCCGCCATGCTGGTGGCGGGAACATTGCCGGAGGCGTTTCACGGCAAGGTGTTCGAACTGGCCCATAAGCCCGACAAGAACAGCCTGGAATACAAGGCCCTGCAGGATGCCTGCGCCGAAACGGGCCTGTCCGTCGTGCGCCTGCTGGACAAGTGCGGTGCCATCCCGTCCAGCCAGGACTACCACCTGCAGGCCTTCCTGCTGACCCATTTCCCCCGGGGCACCGCGTTTCCCGAACTGGCTCCCCCCGCTCCGCCGCCGGCCCTGCCTGCCGGGGATGCGCCCGCCTTCAGCATCGACGATGCCGCCACCACCGAGATCGACGATGCCTTCTCGGTGATCTTCCGCAACGACGGCAGCGTGCGGGTGGGCATCCATATCGCCGCCCCCGCCCTGGGCATTCCGACCGACTCCGACCTGGACCGGATTGCGGCCACCCGCCTGTCCACCATATACATGCCCGGCGACAAGATCACCATGTTGCCGGAGCCGCTCATCGCCCAGTACACCCTGGCGGAGAACAAGGCCTGCCCGGCCTTGTCCCTGTATGTGGAGGTGGGGGCCGACTACGCCATCCGCAGCCTGGACACCGTGGCCGACGTGGTGAGCATCGCCGCCAACCTGCGCCACGAGACCCTGGAACCCCTGTTCAACGAGGCCAGCATCGGCCGGGATGGACCGGACTACCCTTTCCGCCGGGAACTGGAATGGCTGTTCGGCTTCGCCCGCCACCTGGAGGCGACCCGGGGCAAGGCGGACCAGGTCCAGCGCATGGACTACGTGTTCAAGGTGACGGATGACCGGGTGGATATCGTGCCCCGGGTGCGGGGCAATCCCATCGACAAAGTGGTGTCGGAGATGATGATCCTGGCCAACAGCCGTTGGGGCGAATTGCTGGCCGACAAAGGCGTGGCGGGGGTGTACCGGGCCCAGGCCGGCGGCAAGGTGCGCATGACCCTCAAACCCGCGCCCCACGAGGGCCTGGGTGTGAGCCACTATGCCTGGAGCACGTCGCCCCTGCGGCGCTACGTGGACCTGATCAACCAGCGCCAGATCCTGGCGGTGGCTCGGGGCGAGGCGCCGTCTCATGCCGGCAACGATCCCATGCTGTTCGCCGCCGTGCGTGACTTCGAACTGGCCTATGACGCCTACAATGAATTCCAGCGCGGCATGGAACGGTATTGGTGCCTGCGCTGGCTGCGCCAGGAGGGCATCACCGAGATCAACGCCACCCTCTGGCGGGAGAACCTGGCCCGCCTGGACGGTTTGCCCTTCGTGGCCCGGATCACCGGCGCCCCCACCCTCAACCCGGGGGACCGCATCCGTGTGACCGTGGAAGGCATCGACTTGCTGGATAGGGAACTGACATGCCGTTACCTGGCGCCCTTAACCGACTGAAGACCGCCTTCGCGCGGGAGCCCTATCTGCCGTTGACCTCGGCGGATTGGGACGACCGCTTCACCAAGGCCATCCTGGTCTCGGCCATCCTGCATACCCTGTTCATCTTCGGCCTCCATTTCACGGCGGCCAATCCCAAGCTGTTCGAAAATCCCAACCCGCCCCTGGATGTGGTCCTGGTCAATGCCAAGTCCAAGACCAAGCCGCTCCATGCGGATGTCCTGGCCCAGCACAACCTGGACGGCGGCGGCAACGTGGAAGAAAACCGCCAGGCCACCTCTCCCCTGCCCGCCGCGGAGCAGGAACAGGCCATGAGCGCGGAGGCGGAACTCAATACCCGGCGCCAGACCCCGGAGGAGCAGACCCGCGAATTGATGCACCAGGCCAAGTCCGATTTCAGCGTGCCGGTCCAGAAAACCACGCCGGCGGCGGAGCCCACCACGCCGTCGCCGGTCACCGCGCCGCAGGACCTGATCAGCAGCAGCCTGGAAATGTCGCGTCTCCAGGCCCGCATCGACCAGCAGCGCGACGAATACCAGAAGCGCCCGCGCCGCATGTACATCGGCGCCCGGGCCCAGGAATTCAGCTTCGCCCAGTACGTGGAGGATTGGCGCATCAAGGTGGAACGGGTAGGCAACCAGAACTATCCCGAGGCGGCCCGCCGCGACCGGCTCTACGGGGCCCTGGTGCTAACCGTGAATATCCGGGACGACGGCAGCCTGGAATCGACCCAGGTGGACCGTTCCTCCGGCTCCAAGATCCTGGATGCCGCCGCGGTACATATCGTCGAGATGGCGGCTCCCTACCCGCCTTTCTCGGAAGCCATGCGCAAGAAGGTGGACATCCTCGGCATCACCCGCACCTGGGCCTTCACCCGGTCCGACCAGCTCACCAGTCAGTAAACCAGGCAGCTGGCGCGCCCTGATCGGCGCGCTGGACAGCCAGAACGTGCAGGGCGAGACCCGGAAGAAGCTGGACATGATCTCCAACGAGATCATGATCCGCCACAACGAGTGGGCCGACCACCTGGCCGTCTTGGAGATGCGGCCGGAAGGCATGCACAGCGCGTGCCGGTGATACTGGGATCAAAGAACGAGGTGGAGGAGGTGGTGGGGTATCACCGAGAAGCCTGAAGATGTAGTCAGAAGAAAAATAAGGGGCGCCAATTGGCGCCCCTTTGTAAATATGGATGGTTGGTGTGCGTTCAAACAATCTGTCAAAAGATTACTGGTAGAGAGACTGGAGGTAAGCCAATACCTGGGCGGCATTCCAATTCACCCCCGTCGGATCGTAAAAACCACCACCAATCGTGGCGTTGAACATGGCCACAACATCCGCCGTATTCAACGGGTAATTCGGGGCATATTCAATTGCGTTCAGGTAGGAAGCGACCGCAGCTCTGCCCAAGAGTCAGATTGATCGGTGTATTGGCGGCAGATTGCTGGCTGCCAGTTGCGAGCACTTGCTGGAGAGTGGCAATTCAGATCGAGGTATGTGTACTTGGCTTGACCAAGCCTGGGTTTGACTGTCAGCTCGTTCTCGTCCAATAGGTGTCGGTGAACCCAACACGGGTAAAGAGAGCCTCCTTATTTACTAGGGTACTTACTTTATCTACCCAAGTAGTCTGGAGATACCCCCAAGGTGGAGCAAATACCTTGTTGATGTGTAGACACATTGCCAGATACCTGGCCGGAAATCGTGCAATTGTGAGGGGGCAGCGCCCAATACCTGCCTACTGGCCAAGGTGCCCAATACGGCGGGTACTGCAAGTCCGGCCTTGGTCAGACGACGGCGGTTGGCATCGACCTGAGGGGTCTGAGGGGTTTCCTGACGGGTCTTTTCCATGATTTCCCTGCAATAAACGGTTTACGGATTATACGTAGCAATATTTATGCCTTAGGCCGTTAGACGGCTCGGAGTCTAGTCTGGGCGCAGAGGCGGAATTTTATATACGTGTGCTTGTAAAGAAACTCGACACTTGGTCAGGGACCTTTCTGCCCATTCTTGTTCTGCGGAAATGTTGCCACCCAAGCCTTGTACATTAAATGGGGAAGCAGCAAATGGAATGGCATCCTCAGGGCATGGGAGCGGACATAGAGGAAGAATTCCGCCAGGCCGTTGCCAGTCAAACGGCAACTGGGGTGGGCACAGGCGAATCCGCGCAGGAACACGGCATCCCGCAGTGCCCAATGGCCCGGCCAGGCATGCAGGGTTTTGGCCTGAAGAATTTCAACAGGAACGGGCGTGCGCAAGAGTCGCGCGCAGTAGCGCAGCGCCAAGCTCAGGGGCCCCGTCAGATTGAGCTCAATGCTGCGCCGTTGCAGGCTATCCCACCACTCCGGCCGACTCAGGCCGTGGCGCAGCAGGGCGTCCAGGTCCACCAGGTCGCGCAGGGCATGGCCCCACTCGCCTTCGTGGAAGAGATGGGTCGCCGAGTGGAGCACCAGGTCTTCCAGGCTGGGCACGGATAAGGAGGCAAAACCCTGGAGCGGCTGGCTCGCGTCGATGACCCGGTCCGGATGGGTGCGCAGGCGCGCCGTTTCCGGCAACAGGTCGTGGTGTACGTCCAGGTGGCTCTTGCGCCGGATGTGCTGCATGGGCGGCAGTTCGTGCATCCAGCGCCGGTAGTAGCGCTGGTCGTAGGCGCTGTTGTGGCCGCTGACCCAACCATGCAGCATGAGGGCGGATTCGGTCCGGGCCAGGGCCGCTTTGGGCACCAGGAGATCGATGTCTGCGAACAGCCGGCCCTGGGCCGGGGGCAGGTCGGCCATCACATAGGCCGCGCCCTTCAGCAGTACGCCCGGGATGCCTTCGCTGGCCAGCGCTTCATCCAGCTTACGCGCTTCCCAGGCGACCGCCTGGCGCTGGCGCGCGGCGGCGGTTGCGGCGCCGGAGAAATGCCGCCGCACCACTTCAGGCAGGCCCGATATGAGCCCATTTGTTTCGGCCAACACGGCGAGCCGGGACAGCAGTCCGGCTTGGCGGGACTGGCGCAGCAGCAGGTCCCAGGTCGCCAGGGGCAGGTCCGCCATCCGCTCCGGGGCGATCAAGACGTCGAGCAGGGTCTGGCAGCGGTTCATGATGCGGCGAGTTCCCGGAATACCCGCAGGGCCTCATCCAGCCGGCTGTATTCGAAGTCCCAGCAATCGCAGGCGTCCATCAGGGCCGCCGCGCGCTGGAACCCCAGGGGGCCGAGCAGACTGTAGTTGAAGGCGTGACTGGCCAGATGGAGGAAAGCGGCGGCCTTGGAGTGAAGGGTGAGTTGGGCCTCGGCATCGGTCTTCCAGCGCGGAAACACGATCCAGCGCGGCTTGGCCGGTATGGTGATCCGCTCCAGGCTCAGGGACGTCGGGCGAAGGTGAGCAACAGTGCCCTTGTGGGTGTCGCGGGCGGCTTCGCCCAACACGGCCTCCCGGGAATGGGCGCGGATGATGTCGATGGAGGCGTTCTTCAGACTCACCGGCCGGGCCAGGGCGTACAAGAGCCCGTCATCGCGGTCGATCAGGGCGATTTCGTCCGATAGCAGCCGCCAGCCATCCAGCATCAGCGCGGCGGTCAGCGTGCTTTTCCCCGCTCCGGGGTCGCCGGGCATGATCAGGGCCTGGCCGTTACGTTCCAGGACCGCGGCATGGAGCATCAGATAATGGTGGGCGTGGCTGGCGATGCACCAGTTCATGCCCCATTCCAGCATGGCGAAGGCCTGATCCCGAGGCAGGGGCTTGAAGGGGGTGGAACCATCCACCCAGAACTGGGCCTGGGGACGAAATACCCGGCGCAGCCCGCCAAGGGCGTCGATGCGTATGTGGAAATCCGCGAACGGCCCTTCCACCAAGGGGAACCCGCCATAGAGTCTGGCCAGACTTTGGGCGATATCCGGCAATGGGCTGGTGATGCGGAAGGTAAAGGGCCCTGTCCCGATCTGTAGTCCCGTGCGCAGGCGCTGGCTAAGGTCCTCGGGCGAGAGGGTATTCAGTCGCACGCTACCCTTTCCAGGCATTCGTGGGAAAGCAGCTCCCTCAGCAGTTGCTCCAGGGCGGCATCAATCTCGGCATCCGGGAGTGGCACGTCCATCAGGGTGTTCAGGCCGTTTGCCAAGACCCGCCTGTCCAGGCGGTGCGCCTCAACGATCAGATCCAGCACCGCGACTGCGGCATCGGACAGTCGCATAGTTTCACCGGTCCCGGAGTGGTACAGCACCCACTCTTCCCCTCCCTGCCAACGCTGGAATTCCACGCCGGGCGGGATGCGGAAGCACTCGGTGCTCACGCCGCGCGCCCCGGCCATTGGCCTCCCGTCACGCGGGTCTGCCCGCTCAGGTCGGAAAGACTGAAGGTTCGCCCAATGCCGCACCGGCCCAATCGGGCCTGACAGTTCTCCGCCTGGTCGTAGCCATGCTCGAACAGCAGCCATCCGCCCGTCACCAGATGGTCCGGGGCATGGGCCACGATGGCACTGATCGCGTTCAGCCCGCTCGGGCCCGAGACCAGGGCATTCCGGGGTTCGTGGCGCAAATCACCGCGGCTCAGATGGGGATCGTTCGCGGCGATGTAGGGGGGGTTCGAGAGGATCATGTCGAAGCGCATCATGCTCAATCGAGCATACCAGTCGCTGACAAGAAATCGGATGTTGTCGACGCCCAACAGCTGGGCATTCGCCTGGGCCACCGCCAGGGTGGCCGCGCTGATATCCACAGCGGTCACTTCAGATTTTGGCCGCTGGAGGGCGATGGTGATGGCGATGCAGCCGCTCCCCGTGCCGAGGTCCAGCACCCGGGCAGGGCGGTCCTTGGGCAAGCGTTCCAGGGCGGCGTCCACCAGCAATTCCGTCTCCGGCCGGGGGATGAGTACGTCCGGCGTGACCTTGAACAACCGGCCGTAGAACTCCTTTTCGCCCAGGATGTAAGCCACGGGTTCGCCCTGCTCCCGGCGGGCGACGAGGGTCTCGATGTAGTAGGCCTGGTCAGGGTGGAGTTCGTCGCGGTCATGGGCGATGAGCCAGGCGCGGTCCACGCCAAGTGCGCGGGCGGCGAGAATATAGGCTTCCAGGCGGGCATCGCGGCGGTCGAGGTTGAGGGCTCGCTGCAATTGGGTGGTGGTGGCAAGCAATCGGGTGGCGACGGTGCCAGGTGAATTGCCTTCACCCCTCGGGGGAGGGTGGCCCGAAGGGACGGGTGAGGGAGAGGCCGAACAGGTCGCACAGTCCGTTCCCTCACCCCGGCCCTCTCCCGGTGGGAGAGGGGGTAAATCAGCAGCGTTGGCGGACGTCATGATCATGAATCTTCGCCCGACAGCAGCGCCAACTGGTCCGCCTGATGTTCGGCGGTGAGGGCGTTGATGAGTTCGTCCAGGTCGCCGTCCATCACCGCGGCGATCTTGTATAGGGTCAGGTTGATGCGGTGGTCGGTGATGCGGCCCTGGGGGAAGTTGTAGGTGCGGATGCGGTCGGAGCGGTCGCCGGTGCCGATCAGGCCCTTGCGGGTGCTGGCCTCTTTTGCCTGCTGTTCCCGATCGCGCTGGTCCTTGAGCCGGGCTGCCAGCACTGACAGGGCCTGGGCCTTGTTGCGGTGCTGGGAACGGTCGTCCTGGCATTCCACCACCAGGCCGCTGGGCAGGTGGGTGATGCGTACCGCCGAGTCGGTCTTGTTGATGTGCTGGCCGCCGGCGCCGCTGGCGCGGAAGGTGTCGATGCGCAGGTCCGCCGGGTTGATGTCGATCTCCCCCGCCGCGTCCGCCTCCGGCATCACCGCCACGGTGCAGGCGGAAGTGTGGATGCGGCCCTGGGTCTCGGTCTCCGGCACCCGCTGGACCCGGTGGCCGCCGGACTCGAACTTGAGTTTGGAATAGGCGCCCTGTCCCACGATGCGGGCGATGATCTCCTTGTAGCCACCCACCTCCCCTTCGCTTTCCGAGACTATTTCAACCTTCCAGCGCTGCCGCTCGGCGTAGCGGCTGTACATGCGAAACAGGCCGCCGGCGAACAGGGCGGACTCGTTGCCGCCGGTGCCGGCGCGGATCTCCAGGAAGATGTTGCGTTCATCGTTGGGATCCCGGGGCAGGAGCAGGACCTGGAGCTGGGCGTCCAGGTCCACCAGGCGCTGCTTGGCGGCCTCGATCTCCTCCTGGGCGAACGCCTTCATGTCCGGGTCCGCCAGCTTGGGGTCTTTCAACAAATCCTCAGCGGTCTTCAAGTCGGCCCTCGCCTGCTGCCAGGCGTGATAGTGCGCCACGATCGGAGTGATCTCGGCGTGCTCCTGGTTCAGCCTGCGGTACTGGGACATGTCCGCCGTGGCGCTCTGCTCCGCCAGCAGGCCGTTGATCTCCTCCAGGCGCAGGGCGAGCTGTTCGAGTTTGGCTTGCAGGCTGGGGTTCATGGTGACGAGTAGCGGGTCGCAAGGCGCGAGTGGCAGTGCGACTTGCCACTCGCGCCTTGCGACCCGCCGCTAATCCCCGTGCAGGTTGTAGAGGCGGGAGATCACCCGGGCCAGATCTTCCCGCTCGGTCTCGCCGGCCTGGTTCAGGGCGTGGCTGGGTTCGTGCAGCAGCTTGTTCATCAGGGAACGGCTCATGGTCTCCAGCACCGCCTGGGGGTCGTCGCCCTTGAGCAGGGCCTTGTGGGCCTTTTCCAGTTCGTGGCGGCGCAGGCGTTCGCCGTGGTCGCGCAGGTTGCGGATCACCGGCACGGCCTGGCGGGTGTCCATCCAGTGCATGAATTCATGGACCCGCGCGGCGATGATGGCTTCCGCCTGGGTAACGGCGGACTGGCGGCTGTCCTGGCCGGCGCGCACCACCTCGCCCAGATTGTCGACGGTATAGAGGAACACATCGTCCAGATCGCTCACTTCGGTTTCGATGTCCCGGGGCACGGCCAGGTCCACCATGAACATGGGGCGGTGCTTACGGAGCTTGACGGCGCGCTCCACCAGGCCCAGACCGACGATGGGCAGGGGGCTGGCGGTGGAGGTGACGACGATGTCGAATTCCGGCAGCAGTTCCGGCAGGTTGGTCAGCGCCGCCGCCTCGCCGCCGTATTTGTTGGCCAGGTCCCTGGCCCGCTCGATGGTGCGGTTGACCACCATGATGCGGCGTGGATTCCGGGCGGCGAAGTGGGTGGCCACCAGGTCGATCATCTCCCCGGCGCCGATGAACAACACGGCCTGGTCGGAGATGGACGGAAAGATGCGTTCCGCCAGGGTCACGGCGGCCGCGGACATGGACACCGTGCTGGAGCCGATCTCGGTGGCGGTGCGTACTTCCTTGGCGACCGAGAAGGTGCGCTGGAACAGCTTGTTCAGGAGCAGGCCGAGGGTGCCGGCATCGTGGGCCTTTTCCGCGGCCTGCTTCATCTGGCCCAGGATCTGGGTCTCCCCCAGCACCATGGAATCCAGCCCGGAGGCGACGCGGAAGGCGTGATGAGCGGCCTGGTCCTTGGGCAGCAGGTAAAGATAGGGCTTCACGTCTTTGGGGGGCAGGCCGTGAAAGTTGGCCAGCCATTCCGTCACCCCTTCGGGTTCCTGGGTGTTGCAGTAGATCTCGGTGCGGTTGCAGGTGGACAGGATCGCCGCCTCCCGGGCAATGCGCCGCTCCCCGGTCACATTGGATAGGGCCTTGGGAAGGATGTCGGGCGGAAACGCCACTCGTTCCCGGATGGCGACCGGGGCGGTATGGTGGTTTACGCCGCAGGCGAAGAGTTGCATTCCGCTATGAAATCAATGCATTGAAGGGGGTGCATTGTACCGCGAAGGAACCAACAATGATTTGATATCCACCAAATTCATATGGTTCCTGCCGGCCACGATGCCGGTGGCCAGTGAAAATCGTTGTAAACAATCCCGACAACCGGCTTCCCTCGACCCGCATGACGTCGAATCCGGCCGGTCAAAGGCCTTCCGCCGAGTACTCCACGCTCAGGCGATGGATCTGGCCGGCGGGCACCACGACCACGTTGTCCACGGCGTTGGCGGATTCGACGCATACCATGCGGCGCCAGCCGCCCGGGCCGAAATCCCCCATCTTGTCGGCCTTCTCGTTCCAGGGCGTCCACAGCACGGTGGAGCGGCTGCCGCGCTTGGCGACGACGATGCGGCGCTTGAGGCGGGCGTCCTCGATTGCGCAGGTGGCCTCGGTATTCAGATAGACCCGGTCCACCTCGCCTGTGAAGACGGCCGCGCCGGCCTGGGTCTTGCATTGGCCACCGTCCACCTTGTCGATGTATTCGCAGCCGTCCAGGCCGGTGACCCGGACCTCGCCGATGTCGCCGATGTGGAAATAGGTGTGCAGGGCCTCGCCGATGGTGATGTCCTGGCCGCCCAGGTTGCTGGTGATCAGGTCCAGCTTGAGGCTCGCGCCCACGGTGACCCGCAGCTCAAGGCGGCTTGGATGGGGCCACTGGGATAGTGTCTGCCCGGTTTCCACCAGTTGCAGGGTGATCTGGGTCTCGCCAGAGGTCAGGGCCGCGCTTTGGCTCACGTCCCACATCACGGTGCGGGCGAAGCCGTGGCCGGGGAAGCCGCTCTCTATGGCGTGGGGGCCGAACCAGGGCCAGCACACCGGGACGCCGCCGCGGATGGATTTACCCGGCGCGAATTTGGCGAATTCGGACAGCCAAATCACCGGTTCGGCCTGGTCCTTGGGGCGGAAGGTGGTGACGTGGGCACCCTGCAGGCACAGGTAGGCGGTGCCCAGGGCGTTGTCGATCTCGGCGAATAGCAGCCCGCCGGGACCTTCGATGAATTTGAGCTGGCCGGAGATGTCGAAACGGCTGTTTAGGTCGGCGAGGTTCATTGGGCGGTCTCCTGTCTGGGCCGATTGATAAGCGTGGTGGATATCTTGAAATCCTGGTGACGTCATGCGGTGAACATCGCGAGCCAGTTGGCGATGGTCATCGCAATACAAAGGAACGCATAAAACACGCTGAAGGTGGGTTTGGCGCCATCCGCATCGGCTTTGGACAGCTTCACCAGGAACACGTAGTACAACACCGTGGCGATGACATTGAAGGGCAGCCAGGAAAGCGTCTTGAACCAGGTCTTGGTGCCGGGGTCGGAGACGGCGGCGAACATGCCGTATACGAACAGCACGTTGACCGCGATGGCCGCCACCAGGAAACCGCGCCAACTGCGAAAGCGCGTCAGCGGATCCCGGTCCGGTATTTCCTCGGTGGAGGGTTCCTGGTCGGGAGGAAGGGATACCTTCAAGCGCCAGCCGCTCCGCGCTCTACCTGGCTAACGTCCCGCACCGCGCCGAAGGCGGCCGAAGTGGTCATGGCGGCATAGGCGCGCAGGGCGGCGGAGACCGGGCGGTCGCGGTCCACCGGCTTCCAGGCGTCGGCGCCCTTTGCTTCCATATCCTCACGGCGCCGGGCCAGTTCCTTCTCCGTTACCTTCAGATGGATGCCGCGCTTGGGAATGTCGATCTCGATGGTGTCGCCCTCCCGAACCAGGCCGATGGCGCCGCCTTCCGCCGCCTCCGGCGAGACGTGGCCGATGGACAGGCCGGAGGTGCCGCCGGAAAAGCGGCCGTCGGTGATCAGGGCGCAGGCCTTGCCCAGGCCCTTGGATTTCAGGTAGCTGGTGGGATAGAGCATCTCCTGCATGCCGGGGCCGCCGCGCGGGCCTTCGTAGCGGATCACCAGAACGTCGCCTTCCTTGATCCGGTCGGCCAGGATGGCCTCCACCGAAGCTTCCTGGCTCTCGAAGACCCGGGCCGGGCCGGAGAACTTGAGGATGCTGGCGTCCACCCCGGCGGTCTTGACGATACAGCCGTTCAGGGCCAGGTTGCCGTACAGGATCGCCAGGCCGCCGTCCTGGGAAAAGGCATTGGCCTTGTCGTGGATGCAGCCGTGGGCGCGGTCCAGGTCCAGTTCCGGGTAGCGCTTTTTCTGGCTGAACGCTATTTGGGTGGGCACGCCGCCCGGGGCGGCCTTGTAGAACTCGAACACCGACAGGTCGTGGGCCTGCATCACATCCCACACCGACAGTGCCCCGCCCAGGGTCCGGCTGTGCACGGTGTGGCAGTCCCGGTGGATCAGACCGGCCCGGTCCAGTTCGCCCAGGATGCCCATGACGCCCCCCGCCCGGTGCACGTCCTCCATGTGGTACTGCTGGGTGGAGGGGGCCACCTTGGCCAGGTGGGGCACCTTGCGCGACAGGCGGTCGATGTCCTGCATGGTGAAGTCGACGCCCGCCTCGTGGGCCGCCGCCAGCAGGTGCAACACGGTGTTGGTGGAGCCGCCCATGGCGATGTCCAGGGCCATGGCGTTTTCGAAGGCCTGGAAGGTGGCGATGGAACGGGGCAACGCGCTGGCGTCGTCGTGTTCGTACCAGCGTTTGGCCAGTTCCACGACCAGCCGTCCGGCCCGCAGGAACAGTTCCTTGCGGTCGGCATGGGTGGCCAGCAACGAGCCGTTGCCGGGCAGGGACAGGCCCAGGGCCTCGGTCAGGCAATTCATGGAATTGGCGGTGAACATGCCGGAGCAGGAACCGCAGGTGGGGCAGGCGGAGCGCTCCATCTCCGCGACCTGCTCATCGCTGCATTTCGCATCGGCGGCGGAGACCATGGCATCCACCAGGTCCAGCATGATGGTCTTGTTGTCCCACACCACCTTGCCGGCCTCCATGGGGCCGCCGGAGACGAACACGGTGGGGATGTTCAGGCGCAGCGACGCCATCAGCATGCCCGGGGTGATCTTGTCGCAGTTGGAAATGCACACCAGGGCGTCGGCGCAGTGGGCGTTGCACATGTATTCCACGGAATCGGCGATCAGGTCCCGGCTGGGCAGGGAATAGAGCATGCCGCCGTGGCCCATGGCGATGCCGTCGTCCACGGCGATGGTGTTGAACTCCTTGGCCACGCCGCCCGCCGCCTCGATCTCCCGGGCCACCATCTGGCCCAGGTCCTTCAGGTGGACGTGGCCGGGCACGAACTGGGTGAAGGAGTTGGCGATGGCGATGATGGGCTTGTCGAAATCCCCGTCCTTCATGCCGGTGGCCCGCCACAGGGCGCGGGCGCCGGCCATGTTGCGGCCGTGGGTGGTGGTGCGGGAGCGATAGGCGGGCATGGGGGAAACCTCGGCTGGCTATAATCCACCGCATTTTATCCCACCCCCGAAACTCCATCTCCGTTGTGAGCCAACTCCTCGTCGCCCACTACCATCGTGAAATCGACGCTCTCACCCGCTACGGTGGCTCGCGCGACGAAGGCAGCATCCGCAAGGCCTTCTCCAACCTGCTGGATGCCTATTGCAGGCCACGCGATCTGCGCCTCATCGACGAGCTGGAATTCATCACCCGGCAAAACGTCAAGGTCTACCCGGACGGTACCGTCAAGGACGCCCTGCGCCTGACCCATGGCTACTGGGAGGCCAAGGACGAATACGACGACCTGGACCAGGAGATCGCGAAGAAGCGCGCCAAGGGCTACCCCACCGACAACATCCTGTTCGAGGACAGCCAGACCGCCGTCCTGATCCAGAACGACCAGGAGGCCATGCGCGTGGACATGGCCGACGGCGAGGCCCTGGACCGTCTCATCACCGCCTTCCTCGCCTACGAGCGCCCGGAAATCCGTGACTTCCGCCGCGCCGTGGAGAAATTCAAGGAAGACCTGCCCGCTGTGCTGGAGGCCCTGCGCGGCATGATCGAGGTCCAGCAGGCGGCCAACCGGCCCTTCGCCGCCGCCCTGAAAGCCTTCCTCAAACTCTGCAAGGACAGCATCAACGCCGACATCTCCGCCGAGGACGTGCGCGAGATGCTGATCCAGCACATCCTCACCGAGGACATCTTTCTCCAGGTGTTCAACGATGCCCAGTTCCACCGGGAAAACAACATCGCCCGGGAATTGAACCGGGTCGAGCAGACCTTCTTCACCGGTACCACCAAGAAGAACACCCTCAAGCGCCTGGAGAGCTATTACGGCGCCATCCGCCAGACCGCCGCCGGCATCTACGACCACCACGAGAAGCAGGGCTTCCTCAAGGCCATCTACGAGAACTTCTACAAGGTCTACAACCCCAAGCTGGCCGACCGCCTGGGCGTGGTCTACACACCCAACGAGATCGTCCGCTTCATGATCCAGGGGGTGGAAAGCCTGCTGCACCGCCATTTCAACCGGCTGCTCCAGGACAACCACGTGGAAATCCTCGATCCCGCCGTGGGCACCGGCACCTTCATCAGCGACCTGATCGAACATCTCAGGAGCAACCCGGCGGCCCTCAAGTACAAGTACCAGAACGAGATCCACTGCAACGAGGTGGCCATCCTCCCCTACTACATCGCCAACCTGAACATCGAATTCACCTACGCCCAGATCGCCGGCGAATACCTGGAATTCCCCCACATCTGCTTCGTCGACACCCTGGACAACCTGGGCTTCGAGCGCACCCACCGGGGCCAACAGACGGCCCTCGACTTCGGCCTCTCCGCCGAAAACACCGAACGCATCCACAAGCAGAACAAGCGCCGCATCTCCGTCATCCTGGGCAACCCCCCGTACAACGCCAACCAGATGAACGAGAACGACAACAACAAGAACCGGGTCTACGCCGGCATCGACCGGCGCATCAAGGACACCTGGATCGCCGCCAGCGGTGCCCAGAAGACCAAGATGTACGACATGTACGCCCGCTTCTTCCGCTGGGCCGCCGACCGCATCGACGCCGACGGCGTCATCGCCTACATCACCAACCGTTCCTTCATCGACAGCCGCACCTTCGACGGCTTCCGCAAGGAGATGGCCCGGGAATTCAACGAGGCCCACATCGTCGATCTGGGCGGCGACGTGCGCGCCAACCCGAAACTCTCCGGCACCACCCACAACGTGTTCGGCATCCAGACCGGCGTGGCCATCAGTTTCTGGGTCAAGAAGAAGCACCCCTCGCCCTCGGGGAGAGGGGCCAGGGGAGAGGGAAAGTGCAAGGTCTGGTACGCCCGCCGACCCGAGCAGGAAACCGCCGCCGACAAGCTCGCCTATCTCTCCGGCACCCCCTTCGACCAGGTGGCCTTCAGCCACGTGGTGCCGGACGCCAAGGGCAACTGGATCAATCAGGCGGACAACGACTTCGACGAACTGCTGCCCCTGGCCAGCAAGGCCACCAAGGCGGCGAAGACGCCCAACAAGGAACGGGCGCTGTTCAAGCTGTATTCGCTGGGAGTTGTGACCAATCGGGATGATTGGGTATATGGCTTGAGCACCGATGATGTCGCGACCAAGGTCAATTATTTGATCGACCGCTATACCGAGGCACTACAGCCTGACAAAGCCAAACGCCCTGATTCCGGCTCGGAATTCAAATGGACCCGGGCCGTCAAACGTGACCTCCAAAAATGTGTGGAGTACCACTTCTTACCAGGAGCCGTTCGCAATGCCCTATATCGGCCCTTCGTCACGCTGCAGCTCTATTACCACCGCCAGCTCAATGAAATGCTGTACCAGACACCGGCCATTTTTCCTGAAGTTGACGCGGAGAACCTGGCCATTGCGATCATCGGCGAAGCGAGTGACAAGCCCTTTTCCGTGCTGGCTGCGGACCGGATAGCTGACCTTCATTTCCTCAGCCCGGCTGCCGGCACCCAGCTCTTTCCCCTTTACCGCTACGACGACCATGGAAACCGAGTCGACAACCTCACCGACTGGGGCGTCAGGCAGTTCGAGAAGCGCTACGGCAAGCGGGCCGGGATCAGCCGCCTGGACATCTTCCATTACGTCTATGCCGTGCTGCACGAGCCGGCCTACCGGGAGAAGTACGCCCTCAACCTGAAGCGGGAACTGCCCCGCATTCCCCTTTACGACGACTTCCGGCAATGGGCCGCCTGGGGCAATCGGCTGATGGAACTCCACGTGGGTTTCGAGAGCGTGGCGCCCTGGCCCCTGGAGCGCATCGACACCCTCTCCCCCGGCCCCTCCCCCGCCAGCGGGGGAGGGGAGCATCCGCCCAAGCCCAAGCTCAAGGCCGACAAGGCGGCGGGCCGCATCATCCTGGACCAGGCCACCACCCTGGCCGGCATTCCGCCCGAAGCCTGGGAATACCGCCTGGGCAACCGCTCGGCCCTGGAATGGGTGCTGGACCAGTACAAGGAAACCACCCCGCGCGATCCCACCATCCGGGCACGCTTCAACACCTACCGCTTCGCCGACCACAAGGAACGGGTCATCGACCTGTTGCGGCGGGTCTGCAGGGTGAGCCTGGAGACCCGGGCCATCGTCGCCGCCATGGCCGGTGCAGACACCGGTTTATTATCCGGGGGCGCGGACACCAACGATGCGATTGAATAATCGCTTTTAGAGTCAGTATTTTATAAACGGACGATTTTCCCACCATGCTTGTTCATCCCCAGTTCGATCCCGTCGCCCTGCACCTGGGGCCGCTGTCCGTGCGCTGGTACGGTCTCATGTACGTGGCCGCTTTCGCCGGTTTCATCCTGCTGGGGCGCTACCGGTCCCGCGTACAACCCCAGACCGGCTGGAGCTTCAAGGAACTGGACGACCTGTTGTTCTGGGGCGTACTGGGGGTGGTGGTGGGCGGACGACTGGGCCAGGTCCTGTTCTACGACCCCGGCTATTACTTCGCCAATCCCGGGGAGATCATCGCAGTCTGGAAGGGCGGCATGTCCTTCCACGGCGGCTTGATCGGCGTTCTGCTGGCCCTGGTCTGGCATGCCCACCGGACCGGGCGGCGCTTTCTGGAGGTGGGGGACTTCGTCGCTCCCCTGGTGCCCCTGGGGCTGTTCTTCGGCCGCATGGGCAACTTCATCAACGGTGAACTCTGGGGCCGGCCCGCCGACCCGTCCCTGCCCTGGGCCATGGTCTTCCCCCAGGCCAACGACCTCGTCCCCATCCCCAGGCATCCCTCCCAGCTCTACGAGGCCGGGCTGGAAGGCCTCGCCCTGTTCGTCCTGGTCTGGCTCTATTCCTCGAAACCGCGACCGGTGGGTGCGGTCTCGGGTGTGTTCCTCATGGGCTACGGCACCTTCCGCTTCCTAGCCGAATACTTCCGCAATCCGGACGACGGCATCTTCGGCTACATGACCTTCAACATCAGCATGGGGCAATGGCTCTCCGCGCCGATGATCCTCGCGGGGATGTGGCTGTTTCTGCGTGCCCGCAGGACCGGGAGCGGCGGCTAGGATGAAATCCGGGATTTGGCTATACTTCGCGCCCAAATACAGGGGCCGATAGCTCAGCTGGGAGAGCGCCGCGTTCGCAATGCGGAGGTCGAGGGTTCGATCCCCTTTCGGTCCACCAAACATCCAGGCCAGAGAGACCCTCTGGCCTTTTTCATGGATGACCACCGGTATCGGACACGCAACGCCACCGGGACGGTGCAATACTTTCGCCATGGTCACGGCGACATTCCGTTTCTATGAAGAATTGAACGATTTCCTGGCTCCTGACCGGCGCCGGCGGGAATTCACCTGCCCTTGCGCCCGGGCCGCCACCACCAAGCACATGATCGAGGCCCTGGGCGTGCCCCATACCGAGGTGGAACTGGTCATGGTGAATGGCGAATCGGTGGGCTTTGACTGCCAGCTGGCGGAGGGCGACCGGGTGGCGGTCTATCCCCGTTTCGAGGCCCTGGACGTGACGCCCCTGCTGCGGGTGCGCGGGAAGCCCCTGCGGGTGACCCGCTTCGTCGCCGATGCCCACCTGGGCGGGCTGGCCCACCTGCTGCGCATGACCGGCTACGACACGCTTTACGACAACCATTTCGACGATGACGAGATCGTCGCCCTGGCGGCCCGGGAGCACCGCATCGTGCTGACCCGTGACCGGGAATTGCTGAAGCGGCGCGAGGTCACCCATGGCTGTTATGTCCATGCCTTGAAATCGGTGCGGCAATTGCACGAGATCTTCGACCGGCTGGATCTGGCGGGCGGCGTTCGGCCCTTCACCTTGTGCCTGCATTGCAATGCGCCCTTGCGCGAAATCGACAAGTCGCGGGTCGAACAGCGCGTACCGCCGGCCGTGTTCAGGTGCTACCAGCATTTCAGTACCTGCGATGTGTGCGCGCGGGTGTTTTGGGAGGGATCCCACTGGCAGCGAATGCGGGAGGTGCTCGATGCGGTCCTGAATCCCGACCATTCCGGTTGCCAGACTCCGACGCCGGGCTAGATTACGAAGTGCACGGGCGTAACCCAACATTGCATATTCGGAAACCACACCCCAATGGGACAGAACCGATCCATGACGCTTATCGACTGCTCGCCCCGCTATACCCGCATGTTGCTGATGGCGGTCTGCCTGGCCCTGGTTTCCGGCCAGGCCCATGCCGAGGCGGGAGCGGTCTCCGGCGACAAGGGAACCGACATGGTGGTCGACCTGGTGGTGATGCGGCCTCTGGGCCTGGCGGCCACGGTCATCGGCGCCGTGGGCTTCGTCGTGTCACTGCCTTTCACCATCGCCGGCGGCAATGTGGGAGAGGTGGCCCAAGAACTGGTGGCCAGGCCGGCCGCCTACACCTTCACCAGACCACTGGGCGACTTCCAGGGTTGCGAGGAAGCCGGTTCGTCCTGTGGCGGGCGATAACGCCCCAACTTTCCAGTAATCGCCTTTTGGTTCTTCCTGGGGGGATCATGTCACCCCACATGGCCAATTACATTCGTTAAAGCGAATGCTTATGAAGTTGTAATTTACACAGTGGCGCTTAATTAGAATGCGATTAAGTGTTATGTGCGTGTCATATATATGCGATATGATACATATCATGATAGATCCACAAGCATTCTTCGATGCCTTGGCCGACCCGATCCGCAGGCGGCTCTTGGCACTGCTCCTGGAGCAGGACGAGCGTTGCGTTTGCGAGTTGCACGGTGTGCTCGACCAACCCCAGCCCAAGGTGTCACGACACCTGGGGGTGTTGCGGGAGGCCGGTGTCGTGGCGGCTAGGCGCCAGGGCGTGTGGATGCATTACCGCATCCATCCCGAACTGCCGTCTTGGGCCCTGCGGGTGCTCTGGCACATGAAGGACGGCATGGGCGTCGAACCGGTCGCCAAGGCGGATTGCCTGAGTTGCGCCGCCTGAGTGCCCGAATTGATAAATCTGACGGCTTAGTCATGAAACACTGGTGGCGACTCTCCAACCTGCTCGTCTGCGGCGCTTTGCTGTTTCCGGCCCTGGCCCAGGCCTTCGAACTCAAGCCTCGGCAGGTGGCCCCGGACATCTACGCCCTGATCGGCCCCACCGGCATGCGCACCCACGACAACCTGGGAATGAACGCCAACGCCGGTTTTGTGGTGACACCCGAGGGCGTGCTGCTGATCGACTCCGGCGCCTCGGCGCGGGGAGCCCGTCTGATCGAGGCGGCGGTGAAGACAGTGACGGACCGGCCGGTGCGCTGGGTGATCAACACCGGCAGCCAGGATCACCGCTGGCTGGGCAACGGCTATTTCGCCGAGCGGGGCGCCCGTCTCATCGCCCTCAGGCGCACGGCGGAAACCCAGGCCCAAATGGGTGCCCAGCACCTGGCCATGCTCAGGCCGGTACTCCAGGAGGCCCTGGACGGCACCGTGGCTATCCCCGCCCCGGCCCCCATCGACGCCGACCGGGCCGACCTGACCCTGGGCGGCGTGCATCTCCAACTCATCTGGCTGGGAGATGCCCACTTCGCAGGCGATGCCGTGGTCTGGCTGCCGGAGGCCGGCGTGCTGTTCTCCGGTGACCTGGTGTTCGTGGACCGCATCCTGGGGGTGCTGCCCTGGAGCCACGTCGAGAGCTGGCGCGATGCCTTCCACGCCATGGAAAAGCTCCAGCCCCGGATCATCGTCCCCGGCCATGGCTCGGTCTGCGACCTGGCGAAGGCCCGGCGCGACACCGGCGACTACCTGGACTGGCTGGTGGACGAGGTGGGCCGCGCCCAGAAGAACTGGGAGCCCATCGAGGCCGTGGTGGAGCGGCTGGCGGATGCGCCCCGGTTCCGGCATCTGGAGAACTTCGCCAGCCTGCACCGGGGTAACGTCAACCGCACTTATCTGGAGTTCGAGAGCAAATGACCCTTCCCACTTCCACCGCAATGAGGCTTTCCCATGACCGCTGAAAAGACTGTCCTGGTGCTCTGCACCGGCAACTCCTGCCGTTCCCAGATGGCCGAGGTTCTCATCAACCACGACCTGGCCGGGCAGGTCCACGCCCTCTCCGCCGGCACCCGGCCCCAGCCCAAGGTGGCCGACGGCGCCATCGAGGCCCTGAAGCTGGCCGATCTGCCCACCGAAGGTCTGCACCCCAAGGATGTTGATAGTTTGCTCGACCGGGACATCGACCTGGTGGTCACCGTTTGCGACAACGCCAAGGAAAGCTGCCCGGTGTTTCCCAGGCCGGTAAAGAGCATCCACCTGCCGTTCCACGATCCCCACGGCGAACCCCTGGAGAGCTTCGTCCAGGTACGGGACGAGATCCGCGTCCGCCTGGTGCCCGCCGTGCGCGAGGCATTGGAACTCTGAGCCGACACGGTAAAAAACCGAAGGAGCAGGATATGAACGACCAAGTGCATAACGTGTTGTTTCTCTGTACCGGCAACACGGCCCGTTCAATCCTCGCCGAGGCATTGCTCAACAGCGTCATCGGCCGGGGACGGTTCCGCGCATACAGCGCGGGCAGTCACCCCGCCGGCCAGGTGAACCCGTTCGCCATCGAGTTGTTGGAAAAGAACCATTTGGCTGTCGCCGACCTGCGCAGCAAGTCCTGGGACGAGTTCGCGATGCCGGACGCGCCGGTCATGGACTTCGTCTTCACCGTCTGCGACAACGCAGCCAACGAGGTGTGCCCGGTGTGGCCGGGCCAGCCCATGACCGCCCACTGGGGGGTGCCCGACCCGGCGGCGGTGACGGGTTCCGACGAGGTGAAGCGTAAGGCCTTCTTCCGGGCGTTCAACCAGCTGCAGAACCGCATCTCACTGTTCGCCAATTTGCCCCTGGACAAGCTTGACCGGATCAAGCTGCAGAAGGTGTTGCGGGACATCGGCCAGGCCCAGCCATGACCGCCCAATGCGAGGTCGTCGCCAAGGCCGTTTCAGGCGCGGAACTGGGTTTTTTCGAGCGCTGGCTCAGCTTGTGGGTGTTCCTGGCCATCGTCGCCGGCATCGTGCTGGGGCAACTGGCGCCTGGGCCGGTGCATGCCCTCGGTGCCCTGGAGATCGCCCGGGTCAACCTGCCGGTGGGGCTGCTGATCTGGCTGATGATCATCCCCATGCTGATGAAAATCGACTTCGCCGCCCTGCATGAGGTGAAGCGTCATTGGCGCGGCATCGGCGTGACCCTGTTCATCAACTGGGGCGTGAAGCCGTTCTCCATGGCCCTGTTGGGCTGGATCTTCATTCGCCAGGTGTTTGCGCCGTATCTGCCGGCGGAGCAGATCGACAGCTACATCGCCGGCCTGATCCTGCTGGCCGCCGCGCCCTGCACCGCCATGGTGTTCGTCTGGAGCCATCTGTCCAAGGGCGATCCCCTGTTCACCCTGAGCCAGGTGGCCCTGAACGACACCATCATGGTGTTCGCCTTCGCCCCCATCGTCGCCCTGCTTTTGGGTGTGGCCGCCATCAGCGTGCCCTGGGCCACCTTGGTCCTGTCGGTGGTGATGTACATCGTCATCCCCCTGGCCATCGCCCAGGCCCTGCGCCGCATGCTGCTGGCCAACCAGAAGTTGGATGCGGTGCTGACCCGACTGCACCCGGTCGGCATCTCCGCCCTGCTGGCCACCCTGGTGCTGCTGTTCGCCTTTCAAGGTCAGGCGATCCTGGACCAGCCTCTGATCATCGTCATGCTGGCGGTGCCGATCCTGATCCAGGTCTATTTCAATTCCATGCTGGCCTACTGGCTCAACCGGAAGGTGGGCGAGGCCCACTGCGTGGCCGGCCCATCCGCCCTGATCGGCGCCTCCAACTTCTTCGAACTGGCGGTGGCGGCGGCCATCTCCCTGTACGGCTTCCAGTCCGGCGCCGCCCTGGCCACGGTGGTGGGGGTGCTGATCGAGGTGCCGGTAATGCTGTCGGTGGTGAACATCGTCAATCGCAGCAAGGGCTGGTACGAAGCCGGCCTGGCCCATGTTTGACGCCCTCGCCACCCTCCTGGTGTTCGACCTGGCGGGCCTGGCGCCGGACAGCCCCCTGGGCAGCGCCCTGCATTTCTTCGTCATGGACGTGGCCAAGATCTTGGTGCTGCTCACCACGGTGATCTACATCATGGGCTGGCTGCGCGCACTGCTCACGCCGGAGCGGGTGCGGGCCGTGATGCGCGGCCGTTCCGGCCCGGGGGCCCGGCTCATGGCCGTCGGCCTGGGGGCGGTGACGCCGTTCTGCTCCTGCTCCTCCATTCCCCTGTTCATCGGCTTCGTGGAGGCGGGCATTCCCCTGGGCGTGACCCTGTCCTTCCTGATCGCCAGCCCCATGGTGAACGAGGTGGCGGTGGTGGTGCTCACCAGCGCCGTGGGCTGGCGGATCACCCTCGCCTACGTGCTCACCGGCCTCACCATTGCCTTCGTCGGCGGCTACGTGCTCCAGGCCCTGAAGCTGGAACGCTGGGTGGAGGGCTACGTCTGGAAGATCCGCATGGGCGAAGCCCGGGTCGCCGCCGCCGACAACTCCCTGCGGGCCCGCCACGACTACGCCTGGAACGAGGTGCGCCAGATCGTCGGCCGCATTTGGAAGTACGTGCTGATCGGCGTGGGCATCGGCGCCGTGATCCACGGCTACGTGCCGGCGGACTTTGTCGCCCGGATCAGCGGCGATGGCAGCCTGCTTTCAGTGATTGCCGCCGTGCTGATGGGTGTGCCTATGTATTCCGATGCAGTGGGCATCATTCCGGTGGCCGAGGCCCTGCTGGGCAAGGGCGTGCCTATTGGAACAGTATTGGCCTTCATGATGGCGGTGACCGCCTTGTCCCTGCCGGAGATGCTGATCCTGCGCAAGGTGGCCCGCTGGCCCCTGCTGGGGGTCTTCGCCGGTTATCTCGCCCTTGCCTTCGTGGTGGTCGGCGTGAGTTTCAATGCCTTGAGGAGTGTCCTGACATGAGTGAATCCAAGCCTGCCGAACTGCACCCTTCCATCGTCGCCCTGGTGTCCCTGGCGGCCAACATCGCCTGCAACCATCCCAAACAGGGCCTGTGCCAGGTGGGCCGGCTCAAGGAGTACGGGGTCGCCAGGGAACAGATCGACGCGGTGATCGAGATCGCCCGCCACATCCGGGACGAGGCGTCCCAACAACTGGACGCCCAGTTCGACGCCGCCTATGCCGAGGCCATGGCGCCACCCAAGCCAAAGATCACGCCCGACCCCTTTGCCAACATCGCCGTGGTGGAGACCGGCGGCGCCTGTTGCACGCCCACCCAATCCGGGCAGTCCTGCTGCTGAGGGAGAAACCATGAAGAACGTGAAAGTGCTGGGTACCGGCTGCCGCAACTGCGAAACCACGGTGAAGCTGATCGAGGAGGTGGCCCGTAACAAGGGCGTGGCGATCCAGCTGGAAAAGATCGATCAGATCGCCGACATCCTGGGCTACGGCGTCATGTCCACGCCGGGGGTGGTGGTGGACGGCCAGGTGGTCCACGCCGGTGGCGTGCCGGACCGGAAGAAGGTGGAAGGTTGGCTGTAACACCCCGGCTGGCCAGGGGATATCGCTAGAATGGCGGCCATCGACACATCCAATCTCTTGTCCTCCGGAGTCCGCGCCATGACCGAGCCTCTCGCTGCCCTGGACCAGGTTCAATCCACCGCAATCGACCTGGGCCTGAAGTTCGGTCCCAAGCTGCTGGTGGCCTTGGCCATCCTGACCGTCGGCCATTTCGTCGGCCGCTGGGTGGGCAGCCTGGCGGACAAGCTGCTCACCCGCCTGGAACTGGACGTCACCCTTCGTATCCTGCTGGTGCGCATAGCCCGGCTGCTGGTGCTGGCCCTGTTCCTGGTCATGGCCCTGCAGAACCTGGGGGTGGAACTGCTGCCCCTGATCGCCGGCCTGGGCGTGGCCGGTGCCGGCGTCGCCCTGGCCATGCAGGGGGTGCTGGGCAATCTGGCGGCTGGCCTCACCATCATCTTCACCCGGCCGTTCAAGGTGGGGGAATACATTTCCATCGTCGGCGAGGAAGGGGACGTGGCGGCCATCTCCCTGTTCCACACCGTCCTGAACCACCCGGATCGCTCCACGGTGGTGATCCCCAACCGCAAGATCGTCGGCGAGATCCTGCACAACTACGGTGGCTTGCGGCAGATGGCGGTAACCGTGGGGGTGGCCTACGACACGGATATGAATCAGGCACTGGCCGCGGTCCGGGACGTCCTGGGCGCCAACCCGCGGGTGCTCAAGGACCCGGAACCCCTGATCCAGGTGATCACCCTGGCGGATTCCTCGGTGAACATCGCGGTGAAGCCCTGGGTCCAGGTGCGGGACTATTACGACGCCATCGGCGATGTCAACAAGGCTCTGCTGGAGACCTTCCGCGCCCGGGGCATCGTCATACCTTTCCCGCAAAGAGAGGTGCGTCTGCTGGGCAATGCGGCTTGATCGGGTTTCCGGGCGGGATGGTCGGGATTCCAGCCATGGCCGTCGCCACGATGCCTCGATGATTGGGTGGATTTGCCGTGCCCAAAAAGGAATCTGGCCCGCCCGGCGCGATTCGAACGCACGACCCCTGCCTTCGGAGGGCAGTACTCTATCCAGCTGAGCTACGGGCGGAAGGGCGCGTAGCATAGCATAGGGAGGATTTGGCTGGCAGGCCAAAACCCTTATAATCCACCGGTTTTCAAATTCTCAGTCAAACAGGTGCTGCAATCATGGCCGACCACCACGAAATGACAAAAACGACGCCAAAGGACTTCCTTCTGGCCACTTTAGGCGGGCTGTTCGCGCCGGGTTTTGCGATCTTCTTGATCGTCATGCTGTTCCTGGGCATCCAGGGTCGCATGGGCAAACCGGACCCCGCCCCCGAGGCTGACAAGGAAGTGCGCGCGCGCATCCAGCCCTTCGGCGTATCCATGGCGATCGACCCCAATGCGCCCAAGCTGGATCGCACCGGGGAGCAGGTTTTCAACGAGGTGTGCTCGGGCTGCCACGAATCAGGCGCACTGGGCTCGCCCAAGTACAAGGACCACGCCGCCTGGGCGCCGCGTATCGCCAAGGGTTACGAAACCCTGCTGGACCATGCCTTCAAGGGGTTCAACAAGATGCCCTCCCGCGGCGGCGATCCCGACCTGAGCGATATCGAGGTGGCCCGGGCCCTGGTGTTCATGGCCAACGCCGGTGGCGCCAAGTTCGAGGCGGTCTTGAAGAAGGAGCCGGTGCCCACGGCGGCGGACATCGCCCGGGGCAAGGTGGTGTACGCCGAGAACTGCGCCTACTGCCACGATACCGGCCTGACCGGCGCGCAGAAGCTGACCGACGCCGAAGCCTGGGCGCCCCTGGTCAAACAAGGCTATACCGCCCTCTATGGCGCGGCCATCAACGGCACCTTCGGCGGCCCGGCCAAGGGCGGCAACGACAAGCTGTCCGATGCCGATACCAAGGTGGCGGTGGATTACATGGTGGACCAGGCGAATATGGCCATCGCCGCTGCGGCTACGGCCAAGATGACGGCCAGCAAGTAAGCCTGCAGGAAAACAAAAAACGCGGCCTAGGCCGCGTTTTTTTCATCTATGCCACTATTTCGCTGTGCCGCCCAGCAATGCCTTGAGTGCGGAAAGGCGGCGGTTGCCGTCGTCCTTGGCAGCGCCTTCCTCCTGGTTTGCGCCGGTCCGTCGGACCTCGGCCGGATCAAGCTCCGCCAGGAATCGTGAAGGTTCGCAGACAACCGTTTCTCCACCTCGCTTGCGCTTGCCGCACCAAGTGATGGTGAGGGCCTTGCGGGCCCGGGTGATGCCCACATACATGAGGCGCCGCTCCTCTTCAAGCCGGTCTCCCTCCAGGCATTCCCGGTGGGGCAGGATCTCTTCCTCCACACCCACCAGGTAGACGTTGCCGAATTCCAGGCCCTTGGCGGCATGGAGGGTAGACAGGCGCACGGCGTCCACCTCGGTGTCGCTCTTGCCTTCCAGCAGGTTCATCAGGGTGACGGTCTGGGTCAGCTCGATCAGGGTCTTCTCGTCCTCCTCGCCCTTCTTCGACAGCCAGTCCACGAATTCCCGCACGTTTTCCCATTTGGCCTTGGCGGCCCGGTCGTCCTCGCTGTCGTAGAGCCATTCCTCGTAGTGGATGGCGGCCAGGAGTTCTTCCAGCAGGCGGCCGGCCGGCTCCTTTTCCGCGCGGAAGGCGATCCGGTTGATGAAATCGCAGAATTCGACCAGGGGATGCAACTGTCGGTCCGCCAGGGCGGCCTGGAAGCCTTCCTCGTAGGTTGCCTCGAACAGGCTGACATGACGTTGTCCGGCGTGGTCCCCGAGCCGTTCCAGGGTGGCCACTCCGACGCCTCTGCGGGGTGTGGTGGCGGCCCGGATGAAGGCGGGATCGTCGTCCTGGTTTGCGATCAGGCGCAGGTAGGCGGTCAGGTCCTTGATCTCGGCCTTGTCGAAGAAGGACTGGCCGCCGGACAGCTGGTAGGGGATCTTGGCCTCCCGCAGGGCCTCCTCGAACAGGCGGGCCTGATGGTTTCCGCGGTACAGGACGGCGTAGTCGGCGTGGCGGGTGCGATGTTCGAACTTGTGGGCCGAGATGCGCATGGCCACGGTCTCCGCCTCGTGCCGGTCGTCCCGGCATTGCAGCAGTTCGACGTGGCTGCCCAGCCCCAATTCGCTCCACAGGTTCTTCTCGTGAAGGCGCGGGTTGTTGCGGATAACGCTATTGGCGGCCCGCAGGATGCGCTGGCTGGAGCGGTAGTTCTGGGTCAGGGGGATGATTTTCAGGTGGGGCCAGTCCCGGGTCAGGCGGCGCAGGTTTTCCACGTCGGCGCCGCGCCAGGCATAGATGGCCTGGTCGTCGTCGCCCACTGCGGTGAAGCGGCCCATGGGCCCGGCCAGGAGCTTCATCAGTTCGTACTGGGCGCCGTTGGTGTCCTGGTATTCGTCCACCAGCAGGTAACGCAGGCGTCCCTGCCAGGACGAGAGTGCCTCCGGATGCTCACGGAACAGGACCACCGACAGCCGGATCAGATCATCGAAGTCCATGGCCTGATAGGCCCGCAGGGTGTTCTGATAGTCGCGGTAGGCATTGGCAACTTGCCGTTCGGACTCGTCCTGGGCGGCGGTTACCGCCTCGCCCGGGGTGAGCAGCGCGTTCTTCCAATTGGAGATCACCGCCGCCGCCTGGCGCAGGCTGCTCTTGTCCGGATTCCGGAGGATGTCGGACAGGATCTGCTGGGCGTCCGCGGCATCCAGAACCGAGAACCGGGGCTTGTAGCCCAGCCGCTTGGCGTCGTGGCGCAGGATGTGCAGACCCAGGGAGTGGAAGGTGGAGACCGTCAGGCCCTTGGCCGCCTTGCCGGGCAGCAGCTCGCCGACCCGCTCGCGCATCTCCCGTGCCGCCTTGTTGGTGAAGGTGATGGCTGCGACGTGGCGGGCCTCGATGCCGCAGGCGGTGACCAGCCAGGCGATCTTGCGGGTGATGACCCGGGTCTTGCCGGAGCCGGCGCCAGCCAGGACCAGCAGGGGACCGTCGAGATACTTTACAGCTTCCCGCTGTTGCGGGTTGAGATCGTCGAGCTGGGACATGCGGGTACGGTGGAGAAAATGAAAACGGCCCGCGGGGCGGGCCGTTTGCGTGATCGAAAAATGATCAGCGCAGGCCGTTCACGTATTCGGCCACCGCCTTCATTTCCTGATCGGTCATCTTGCGGGCGATGACTTCCATCATCTTGCCGCCGTCATTGGCACGATCGCCGCTTCGGAAATTCTTCAGCTGGGTCACCACGTACTTGGCGTGCTGATTGGCCAGGCGCGGGAACTGGACCGGGATGCCGTCGCCGGTGGGACCGTGGCAGGCGGCGCAGGCGGGGACGCCGCTACCCTGGTTGCCACCCTTGAACAGCTTTTTGCCTTCCTCGACCAGGGCCGCGTCCTTGGCCTGCTTGGGCTTGGGTTGCTGGGCGCTGAAGTAGGCCGCCAGGTTGAGGATGTCGTCATCGCTGAGCTTGGCGGCATTGGGCGCCATGGTGGCGTTCTTGCGGGCACCGGAACGGAAATCGGTGAGCTGCTTGACGATGTATTCCGGATGCTGCCCGGCCAGGACGGGATAGATGGGGTTGTTGCTGTTGCCATCGGTGGTGTGACAAGCGCCGCATACGCTGTCGACGATCTTAACCGCCTTGGCCGGATCGCCCTTGGCGGTGGTGGTGGGGTTTGCCCAGCTGGTGGTGGCAAACAGCAGACCGGCCAGTAGCGCGAAGAATTTCATGTATCGCTCCTTAAATCCTGAATGACAGCAACGGAAAATCGCGGCATTGTAGCGGGCCAGGAATTATCGTGCCAGCCTTGTGCTAAACGCCGCTTTTCATATCTCCGTCGCTCATCTGCGTGACCTGCCTGTCGACAGCCTTGCCGAAGTGGCCTTCGCGGGCCGCTCGAATGCCGGCAAAGTCAAGTGCGATCAATACGTTATGCAATCATAAACGCCTCGCTTTCGTCAGCAAGATGCCGGGCCGTACCCAGCTTTTGAACTACTTCCGGGTCGAGGAGGGCCGTTTCCTGGTGGATCTGCCCGGCTACGGTTTCGCCAAGGCGCCCAAGGAACAGAAGTGGGCCTGGCAGGAGTTGATCGGTGGATATCTCGCCGCCAGGCCTCAGTTGGCTGGCCTGGTGCTGATCATGGATATCCGCCATCCCCTGACCGACCTGGACTGGGGACTGCTGGATTGGTTTCGTCCTTCTGGCCGTCCGGTGCATGCCTTGTTGTCGAAAAGCGACAAGCTGTCCCGTGGTGCGGCCATCCAGGCCTTGCACACGGTCAAGGCGGATCTGGAAAAGGCGGGCATGACAGCCTCCGCGCAGTTATTCTCCAGCCTGAAGCGAGTCGGCGTGGAAGAGGCGGAGGACGTGGTGCGTGCCTGGTTGGGCACGCCCAAAAAAAACCCGGCTCAAGGGGAAAAGGCCGGGTGAAAGTTGCCTTAATGTTGCATTAAGGCACCCGCTCAGGGAGGAGAAGCGGGAGACGAAGCGACTCGCCTGGCTAGATAGATGGTGGAAACCTCGATTGGTTCCCTGTTTGAATCCGTGGTGAATTGGTACATTTGTTTCAAAATCTGTTTGAGATAGTGGAGCGGAAATACATGTTTGACCTGTCCAGTTTCCCCCGCAAGCGCATGCGCCGCATGCGCCGGGATGACTTTTCCCGCCGCTTGATGCGGGAAAACGTGCTTACCCCCTCGGACCTGATCCTTCCTGTGTTCGTGCTGGAAGGGGAAAACCGCGTCGAGGACGTGTCCTCCATGCCGGGTGTCCAGCGCATGAGCCTGGATCGCCTCTATGGCGTGGCGGAGTCGTGCCTGGAATTGGGCGTGCCGGCCATGGCCTTGTTCCCGGTGGTGGATGCCGGCTTGAAATCCCTGGATGCGGCGGAAGCCTACAACCCCGACGGCCTTGTGCCCCGGGTGGTGGCCGGCCTCAAGGCCCGTTTCCCTGAACTGGGCGTGATTACCGACGTGGCCCTGGATCCCTATACCAGCCATGGTCAGGATGGCCTCATTGACGCGTCTGGCTATGTGCTCAATGACGAGACCATCGCCGTGCTGACCCGGCAAGCTGAAAGCCATGCCGCCGCCGGCGCGGACGTGGTGGCGCCCTCGGACATGATGGACGGCCGCATCCATGCCGTGCGCGAGGCCCTGGATGCTGCCGGATTTATTTACACTCGCATCCTGGCCTATTCCGCCAAGTTCGCTTCAAGCTTCTACGGTCCGTTTCGCGATGCCGTCGGCTCCGCCGCCAACCTGGGCAAGGGCGACAAGGCTACTTATCAGATGGACCCGGCCAATTCCGACGAGGCGTTGTGGGAAGTCGGCCTGGACCTGCAGGAAGGCGCCGACATGGTCATGATCAAGCCCGGCATGCCCTATCTGGATATTGTCCGCCGTGTGAAGGATACCTACCGGGCCCCCACCTATGTCTATCAGGTGAGTGGCGAGTACGCAATGCTGAAGGCCGCCGCCCAGAACGGTTGGCTGGACGAGCGGGCCTGCGTGGTGGAAAGCCTGCTGGGCTTCAAGCGCGCGGGCGCGGATGGAGTGTTGACCTACTTCGCGCTGGATGCCGCGCGTTGGTTGGCGCAGAAGTGATCCTGTGGAAGCAGCGTCAGTCTGTTGAAATACGAGTGCGGGGCTTGGCTACACGTAGCGCGCGCGGCGTTCCCGCTCCATGCGGTTGATGAAGCGCTGTATTTCGGTTTCCACGCTTGGGGGCAGGTCGATGAACTGGCAGCCTGCACGGTGGGTGAGACGGCCATTCTTCAGGGTGATGTCGAATGTGTTGCGCACCACCAGACTGATCGCGAATTCGCCGGTGCCGGGCATGGCAATTCGGCAACCGTGGTAATTCCTGCCCGGGACCAGGATGCCCGATCCCTCATAAGCCAGCATGCCTACACCGCCGATGCTGATGTCCACCACGGTCGTCTCGAGGAAATTGCCGCCGGTATTGATCATGCATCTCACCGGGTTGACCATTGA
Source organism: uncultured Pseudomonadota bacterium (assembly GCA_963713085.1). Taxonomy (GTDB): domain Bacteria; phylum Pseudomonadota; class Gammaproteobacteria; order Burkholderiales; family Thiobacillaceae; genus PFJX01. The sequence continues at coordinate 92,788 of CAVQKQ010000015.1, forward strand.
GGTGATTAAACGGTAATACTCGCGTCGTTGCAGGCGCAGCAATTCCGTGGGGAACCTTACCCGGAATACCGGCTCATTCCCCCGGGTTTCGGCCTGAAGATCATGGCCGGTAAATTGAATATGAACATGATCGCAGGTGGTGGCGCAGATGACCCTTCCGCTGGTTTGAAGCCGTGTGTTGAATTGTTGGCTTGATCCTTGCTCAAGGACCAGGTACCCCTGATCCGGTTCAAGGGCTACTATGGAGGATAGAACGAAGTCACTACCGTCCTCGCCGTAAAGAGCGACAGATGCCTTGGATTCCATGATGCCTTGGAGGATGCGCTGGATCTCATAGGGGTAACGGACGAGGTAGCGTTCCTTGTCTTTGGCGGCAACGAGATCGATTTTCATGGGGCGATTGTAGCGGACTGAACTGCAGCTTTTTCCAGTTGGGCGCCGGTCAGAACCCTAGGTGGGGTCGTGTATGATTTATTAGGCATCGCAAATTTTTCTTCGAGAACCAATTTGAGCTTTATTGACAGACTACGTTCCGGCAGTCGGAACTGGAATAAGACCATCGCGGTGGTGCCGCCACCATCACGTTTGAAGAACGCTGGGCTGATCGCACCCCCCCCGGGTCCGGTACAGGCCGAAGAGAGCGATGGCTTACAGCAAGACATCATCAAAATTCGATTGGCCCATGATGCCTCCCGTACTGCAGAGGCGCGGTTCTTGGTGGAAAGGCGCTATCAGCAAAAAGGATACGTAAACAAACACGGTCAAGCGGCGCAACAACCTTGCCCCGAGAGCGTGACCCTGGCCACTTATAAGGGCGAGGAAATGATGGGGACCCTTACCCTGGGTTTCGATACGGGGAACGGCCTGCTAGTTGACGAACTATACAAGGCCGAGGTCGACCAGTTGCGTCGCGCCGGCCGTCGCGTCTGTGAATTCACCAAGCTTGCCATCGACAATAAGCGCACTTCCAAACGCATGCTCGCGAGCTTGTTTCATATCGCCTTCCTTTATGCGGAATGTGTCTGGGGTTATACGGACCTCGTCATTGAGGTGAACCCCTCCCATGTTGATTTTTATCAACGGTTACTGGGATTCGAGGTCATCGGATCAGAGCGCGTCTGCCTGCGGGTGCACGCCCCCGCCGTATTACTTAGGGGTGATATGAGTTGGGGACGGGAAATGGTGCAAAAATTTGGTGGACACCCCGAACTTGCCAAGACAGAACGTTCTTTATTCCCCTATTTCCTCTCCCCACAGGAAGAGCGCACTATCATCGAACGTCTGATGCAGGGATGACCTGATTTGATTTCATCACGGTTCGATTACGCAACCGCGTTTTCCCGCAACATAGGTTGGGTCAGCGCTGATGAGCAGGATAAGTTGCGCAGCAAGCGCGTGGCTATCGCCGGGATGGGAGGTGTCGGCGGTTTTCACCTGCTCACGCTGGCTCGACTTGGCGTCGGAAAATTTAACATCGCCGATCTCGACAGCTTTGAGGTTGCGAATTTTAACCGTCAGGCTGGCGCCAATATCTCGACTCTCGGACGACCAAAAGTCGAAGTCCTTGCTGAGATGGTGCGGGATATCAATCCTGAGTGCGAAATCCAGATCTATCCGAGTGGGGTAACTGCGTCGAATATGGACCAGTTCTTCCACGATGTGGATATCTACGTGGATGGTCTGGATTTTTTCGCCTTTCAGGCGCGGGAGCAGGTGTTCGCCAATTGCCGGCAAGCTGGTATTCCCGCAACCACGGTGGCCCCCTTGGGCATGAGTGCCGCATTGCTCAATTTTTTGCCAGGCAGCATGTCGTTCGAAGACTACTTCCGGTTGACAGGGAGATCGGACCTGGAAAAAGCAGTCCGGTTTCTGGTGGGGTTGGCGCCAAATGCCCTGCATCGCCACTACCTGGCGGACCGGTCCCGGGTCAATCTGGCGGAACGACGGGGACCTTCCACAGTGGTGGCTTGTTCATTATGCGCAGGTGTGGCGGGCGCCGAGGTTCTCAAGATCCTCCTGGGACGGGGACGGGTACTCGTCGCGCCCCATGCCGTCCAGTTCGATGGATACCGCAACAAACTCAGCCATACCTGGCGTCCGGGCGGAAACAGACATCCCCTTAACCGCATCGCCATCGCCATCGCCAAGAGGATGCTGGGCATCTGAGGCAGACACCTCGGGTTTTGATGTGTCAAACTTGGCCATTCCATGCTGTGAGGAACAGGATGTGACGCCGGATCTGATCGCGGCATTCAACGAATATTTCGAACTCGTTCATGCCGATACGGACGAAATGCGTAAACTGGTCTACCTGCTGCGATATCAGGTGTACGTCCTGGAAACCGGGTTCGAATCCGAGGACGACTGCATCTGCATCGATATCGCGGGTAACGGCCGGGTATGCTGGGAAGAGGACGAATTCGACCCTCGCTCGGATCATTATCTGGTACGCCACCGCCGTACCGGTGTCTATGCCGCCACCGCGCGGTTGATCCTGCCGGATCGCTCATTGATCCAGGCGCCCTATCCCATCGAGCTGCATTGCCAATTGGATCTGCCGGTCACCGACCCGGCCATTCGTATCCAACTCGGAGAAATTTCCCGTTTTGCGGTTTCCAAGATATTCAAGCGGCGTATCGGCGAATCAGGCACCTTAGCCGGTGTGGCTGACAACGTGGAGGTGTATTTCGAAGAGGACGAGCGCCGTGTCCTGCCCCACATCTCCCTGGGCCTGTTTGCAGCCGTCATGCGCATGGCCCACGATCACGGCATCACGCATTGCTACGCGGTCATGGAACCCGCCCTTCTTCGTTTGCTTGGACGATTCGGGGTCATCTTCAACCGTATTGGCCCGGATGTGGACTACCATGGTCTGCGGGTGCCCTGTCTGGGCACCATGGACGAAGCCCTGCCGAATATCCGTAGTGTTTGTCTCCCGGTATGGGACCTGATCACCAATAAGGGTGAGTGGGCAAAGTGAGGATTGGATCAAGTTGAACCTGCCTGGCCGTGACCAACTCGGGTACATCCTCGAGAGTGCCGTTCAGGCACCCTCGGCGGACAATCACCATCGTATTCATTTCGAACTGGTCGACGATGGCGTCTGGGTGCGCCTAGACGCGGAACTCCCGCCGCAGGGCGGGTATCAGCGTGTGCTTTCGCTCATATCCTTGGGCGCGATGGCGGAGAATCTGGCGATCGCCGCCAGCCATGTTGGCCTGCAAGCCAATATCCAGCTATTTCCAGACCCTGCTCGACCCGATGGCGTGATGCATATCCGCTTCCAAGAGGGCGCGTCCTCGGAAGAGCCACTCTGGAAGTCGATACCCCAACGCCATACCAATCGCCGCGTGCAATTCCGCGGCCCGAAGCTGAATGATGTCGAGCGGTCCGAACTTGGCGCGGTGGTCAGCCCCTATCCGGGGTGTCGGTTGCTTTGGCTGGATCAGCCCCAAGATAGGCAACAGGCATTGCGGCTCATGCTTCGCGCGGAAACAGAGCGCTTCCGCAATCCCCTGTTACACCAAGAACTCTTTTCATCCATTCGGTTTGACGTCGGTTGGCACCGAACCAGTGAAGAGGGACTGCCGCCCGGCGCGTTGGGCATAGAGCGGCCATTGCGTCCGTTCTTTGGCCTGATGCGTCGCTGGACGGTCATGGGTTTGCTCACGCGCTTGGGTATTCACCACGTACTGGGCTGGCGTGCCAGCTATCTGCCGTGCCGACTGGCGCCCGATCTAGGAATGATCGCTGTAAAGAACCCCGACGACCGTGCCATATGGGAATCAGGGCGGGTGTTGCAGCGGCTCTGGTTGATCGCCACACGGCAAGGACGTGTGCTCCAGCCCATGCCGGCCTCGGCCCTATACGCATTGGAAGGCGCGGCCAAGGAAGGCATACCGCGGGAATTGCAGCAACGGTTGGCTGAAGGGTGGCGGAAAATGATGCCGGGACTGACGCCCCTGATGCTGTTCAGGATGGGGCACGCACAACCCTTGCCCGTTCATACTGAGCGGCATCCCTTGGATACTTACCTCGTCAAGCCA
>CAVQKQ010000016.1:0-278981 GCA_963713085.1 uncultured Pseudomonadota bacterium
GCCATCTGCTGCCATCCCGGACCTCCACATGGATGCAGTCGAGATAGACGATGGGATACAGCGCATCCAGCGGTCGAGCCTGCCAGGCCTTCACTTCTTCCATGACGGCATCGGTCACAGTCGAGATCAGGGTGGGTGACACCTCGGCGCCATACATCTCTTCCAGGTGACTCTGGATCTCGCGAACCGTCATGCCTCGGGCGTAGAGCGACAGGATCTTGTCGTCGAAGCCCGTCCAGCGGGTCTGGTGCTTGGGGATCAGCTGCGGCTCGAAGGTGCCGTGGCGGTCGCGGGGTATCTCGATCGGCAGTTCGCCGAACTCACCCTTCAGGGTCTTTTTGCTCTTGCCGTTGCGGGTGTTGCATGCCGGGTTCTCCACCGGCTCGTTCTTGCCATGGCCAGGGTGATCGGCCATCTCCGCTTCCAGCGCCTTCTCCAACAGCAATTTTGTGAGCTGCCTGAGCAGTCCATTCTCACCAATCAGGTCTTCCGGCTTTCGATATTCAGCCAGCAGGCTGCCCAGCAACTCCTTCGGTAAGGCTTTCTTTGCTACGGTCATCATCGCCCCTGGCAATGCGGCAGTTTCCTGCCCGGTGACCGCTTATACAAAAATTCTTACACCCTTGACCCATCCGTTCCCTTTTAGAGTTTGCAAGACTTTGGCGTTATTCCAACGGATTCCGGCAATTCACGCTACTGCCTTATGCGGACAATCCCCTGTGTCTATAAGGCTCGGTGCCGTTGTTCAGGGCTGACTATGTGGGTTTATTGCAGCTTCTTGAGGTAGTCCTTGGAAAACACCTTGTCCGGCAGGTCACGCAACCTCATGCGTTCGTAATCCAGCACTGACTGCTCCCCCGGTCGTAGCGCATCTTCCATGACCAGTCGGCTGGGCCGGCGCTTGCCCGCCATGTCCCGATAGTTATCGTAGGAGCAGGTCTTCATCAGCCGGTTGGAGAGGGAATAGAACTCGGCCCTGCGAGGTCGGTAGTTGGCCTTGTTGACCCAGAGCAGAACCCGGTGGTAGGTCACGCCACGGTCGACAGCCAACAATTCCAGTACGTAATGTTCCTCGCCGTCGAGCCGTTCGCTACGCAATAGTCTGGGGTTGTAGTCGCCGCTGAAGTTGGCGCGGGCCAGATCACCGTTGGCAACTTCACCGGTCAAACGCTGGGACAGTCCGAGCCGGATGGGTTGGGACACGTTGGGCATGAATATCCAGAGGTCGCGCCCCTTCATGAGCATGATCTGGCCCCGCTCCGAGGCGGGTTCCAGTATCATGATCACGGTGTTTTCGTTGCCCTTGGAAAGAACGCGGTATTTGCGTATTTGCGAATCCTGCCCCGGGGCGGAACTGGTGATATCGATATCGACCTGGAAACCCTCCGCAGGGAAACGGATCTCGTCGGACCTTTCCAGTATAGCGCGCGCCATGCTGTCTTCCGTTTGAGAAGAATCGGCCAGGGCGAAGGTAGGGGGAGCCGTGACAATAGCCACATTGGCCAGTATAAGAACGATGCGAATCAACGAGTTAATAGACATCTCGGTTAGCAATCCAATGACACAGTTTAATTCGATCCAGTTATGAGCCTTGTCCGCATTGAAGGCGTTACCAAGGAATACATGCTGGGCGAGCAGACGGTGGTCGCACTGCACGATATTACACTCGCCATCGAGGAAGGGGTGTTCCTGGCCATCGCCGGCCCGTCCGGCAGCGGCAAGACCACACTGCTCAATATCATCGGTTGCATCGACACGCCGAGCCAGGGCAGGGTATTCATCGACGATAAGGAGGTGACCGGGCGTTCACCCGATGAGCTCGCCGATCTGCGAGCCCGTACCACCGGTTTCATCTTCCAGACCTTCAATCTGTTTCCCGTGCTGACCGCGGCAGAGAACGTGGAGTACCCGCTGCTGCAATTGCCTGAACTCGGCAAGACGGAACGGCGAAAGCGGGTAAAGCGCTACCTTTCCATAGTAGGGTTGGAAAAATACGGGGATCACCAGCCCAACCAGCTTTCCGGGGGACAGCGCCAACGGGTTGCCATCGCCCGCGCCCTGGCGGTCAGCCCGCGCATCGTTTTGGCGGACGAGCCGACCGCCAACCTTGACAGCAAGACCGGGGAAAGCATCCTGACTTTGATGAAGGAGATCAACCGGCAATTCGGCACCACCTTCATTTTTTCCACTCACGACCGCAAGGTGATGTCCATGGCGGACCGACTTGTGCGCATCGAGGATGGCAGGGTGGCCATGCTGGCCATGAAGGTTAATCAGAAATGGCAACTGGTCAGGACTGGCAAACACGCTGTGAGAGCAAAGGAGAAGACGGCATGAAACTACGAACGGCTGGGCTATTGTGCGTATTTTTCATGAGTGCCCCTTTATTGGCCAATGCGGCGGACAAAGGCGAGGAATTGCCGCTCTCCCGTGATTCACTGTTCGGTGTTGAACCGAAGGATCCGAGCGCGGACGAGGTCCAGACGGGTGGCAAGGAGCCACTGCCGGTCTCCAAGGATGAACTATTCGGCGTCGAACCTGCTGGCGACAAAGCCGAGGACAAGCCCGAACCCGTTTTACCCGCCTCGAAAGACGAGCTGTTCGGTCCAGAAGAGGAAAGCAAAGCCGGTTTGGCAACGACTGCCCCAGCCAAGCCGGCTGCCGCTGAAGCTCACATGGTTCACGGTTTCCTGCAGACCGAGTTGGCGTACACCTATGCCGATCCGGAGCATTGGTCCAAGGTACTGGGACGGCTCGAGTTGGGCAGCCAGGGCCGCCTGGGACAGGACATGCGCTGGAAAGTCAGCGGCAGGGTGGATTACAACGCCGTTTATGACCTGACGGATGATTACCAACGGGCGGTGCGCAACGACCAGCGTGCAGAGTTCCAGGTTCGGGAAACCTATCTCGACTTCTCAACCGGCGGCTTGGACTGGAGGGTGGGGCGCCAGCATGTGGTGTGGGGCGAGATGGTGGGCCTGTTCTTCGCCGACGTGGTCTCGGCCAAGGATCTGCGCGAGTTCATCCTTCCGGACTTCCAGGTCCTTCGCATCCCCCAGTGGGCGGCCCGCGCGGAGTATTTCAAGGAGGATTTCCATGCCGAGGTGGCCTGGATTCCCTTCCCCAGCTACGACCAGATCGGCAAGCCCAGGGACTTTCTCCATCCGGGCCTGGGGGCGGATTTCTATCCTTATCCGCCCGCGGTTGCGCCGACCATCCTTGCTGAGGAAAAGCCCGGCACCAGCCTGGATCACGGCAATTTCGGTGTGCGCCTGAACCAGTTGAAGAACGGCTGGGATGTGTCCGGTTTCTATTACACCAGCATGAACAGCGCGCCCACCTTCTACCAGTTCGCCCCGAATGTGTTCACGCCCCGACATGACCGCATCTGGCAGGCGGGCGGGACCCTGGCCAAGGACCTGCGCGATTTCGTGCTCAAGGCCGAGGCCGTCTATACCAACGGGCGACGCTTCAACCTCCTCGTGCCGGACCCCGATGGGGTGGTGAAGCAGAACACCCTGGACTGGGTGGTGGGCCTGGACTTCAACCCGACCAGCGATACCCGGGTCAATACCCAGCTTTATCAGCGCTACTTCTTCGATCACGACCCCAACATTATCCCGGACAAGACCGAGAACGGCATTACCCTGCTTGTCAGCCACAATTTCTCCGACAAATGGACGGCGGAGGCCCTGCTGGTGCACAGCCTGAATCGCAGCGATTGGATGTTCCGCCCCAAGGCCAGTTGGGGATTCCAGCCCAACTGGAAGCTGAGCTTCGGGCTGGATATCTTTGGCGGTCCGGCCACCGGATTATTTGGCCAGTATGACCAGCAGGACCGTGGCTATGCGGAAGTGCGTTACGACTTCTGAATGTCCTGAACAGAAATCGTGAACCGGCGATAAGGCATTTGTGGGAGCGCGGGTAGCGGTTGGTTACACGCTCTGGCGCAGCGCGTCCACAACGGGGATACCTCGCACCTTTGCGGCCGGCAGGACGGCTGCAAGCACGGTGGCAATCAGTCCGACCAAGAATGCGCCGGCAACCACCCCAGGCACGATGCGGATGTGGGCGGTATAGGTCAGGTCCGCGTTGGGCGGAGGCGGCATCGGGATGCCGATGGCCGAGATGATCAGGGCTAGAATCAGGCCCAGGAATACGCCGAGGGTGGCCCCCGCCAGGCCGATGATGACGTTCTCCAGGATGATCAGTTCGATCACGCGGCTGCTGCGGTTGCCCAGGGCCATCATGGTGCCGAATTCCCCTACCCGCTCGAATACGCTCATGTTGACGCTGTTCACCACGGAGAGCAGCACCATCAGCAGGATGATCATGCGCAGGACCCCGAACTGCACGTCGTACATCTTCACGGTCTTGGCATAAAAGTCATTCAGCTGCAGCCAGGTAGTGACTTCCAGACCTTGTCCACCCAGCTCCTTGGCAAGGCGACCGGCCTCGGCTTCGGTATCCCGAGTCTGCTTCAGGGAAACCACCAAGGTATTCAATCCTGGTGTGGCAAGCAGATCCTGAGCTGCCGCCAGCGGTATACGCACGGCACGGGCGTCGTAGTCCTTGGAGAAGGTCTGGAAGGTGCCCACCACCTGGAACTCTTGGCTATTCAAGGCGCCGTCCGGCGTATTGATCACCAGCGTCGCCCAGTCGCCGGGCTTCAGTTTCAGTGCTTGGGCAAGCCCGTGGCCGATCATCACGCCGCTGTTATCCTTCGCCTCGAGCCGTCGTCCGGCCGAGATCACCATGCCGCTACCGAGGCGCGCCTCCCGTTCGGGTTCCACCCCTTCGCCAATGATGGGCAGGTCCGAGCGACCATTGTTGAGCAGGCCTGAAAAATACAGACGGCCCATCACGTCAGCCACTCGGTCGCTTGCCAGGACCTGCTTCTTTAGCGGTTCCGGGTCTTCGATAAGATATTTTTCCGGGCTGCGCGCGCCATGCTCGAAGTAGCCGTTGCGGGCGATCTGCAGATGGCCGGATTGGGAATGGATCAGGACCTCGCCCAGCTGGGTGAAGATGTCGTGAACGAAGCCGCCGCTCAGGATCAGTCCGACCACGCCGGCGATGATGGCCAGCAGGGTCATGCCGGTGCGGGCCTTGTGGCGCAGCACGTTGCGTAGGGCGAGTTTCCACATATCCGGGCCTTATCGGTTATGCCGCAGGGCGTCGACGATGACCAGCCTGGATGCCCGCCAAGCCGGGTAGATGCTGGCGATGAGGGTGGTGGACACGGCCAATATCAAGGCCTGGAAGACGATGCCCGGCGTGATGATGATCCCGGCGATGAAGCCGCGCGACATCCCCGGCGCGGGGGGCATGGGAATGCCGATGGCCGAGATGGCGCTGGCCAGCAGATAGCCCAGGGTTACACCGATCAGGCCCCCGATACCGCCCAGCAACACCCCCTCCAACAGGAACAGGCCCAGGATACGCTTACGCTTTATGCCCAGCGCCATGGCGGTACCGATTTCCACGGTGCGCTCCATCACGCTCATGGTCATGGTGTTGCTGATGCTGAGAATGATGATCAGGGCGATGATGGATTTGACCACGCCCATCTGGCGCGAGAACAAGGCCACGGTCTTGTTGTAGAAATCCGCAAGCGTGCTCCAGGGGGTCACCTCATAAGACTTGAAGGCTGCATTACCCCGGATATAGGCCAAGGCCTCGTCCGTCATGTCCGTGTCCTTCAACCCCACGACCCAGAGATGGGCGCCATTGGTGCGAAGCAGCTTGCGGGCGGTTCCCAGGGAAATGCGCAACATGGTGTCGTCATAGGCCTTCATGGAGGTGGATGCCAGGCCACGCACATGCCCCTCGACAGCGTTGATTCCTCCTGACGCGGTATTGGCCAGCAGAACCACCATGTCGCCTGTCTTTACGCCCAGATTAGCGGCCAGGCCGATGCCCATCTGAATGCCGTTGGGATCATCGATGCTGAGCCTCTGCCCCGACATGATGGTCAGGTTGTGGGTGGATGGGTCCTTGATGGGATCGATGCCCTCGCCGATGAAGGAAAGGGTGCTGTCGCCATGGCTGATCAGGCCATTGAATGTCAGGCGCGGCGCGACGGACCGGAGTCCTGGGGTGTGTTCCAGGGCTGTCAGCGCCGGGCTCTTGTCCGGTAGCAAAAACGCCATGGGGTCCGCCCGACCTTCCTCATGGTAGCCCGGTCTGGTCACCTGGATATGTCCAAACTGTGTGACGGCCACCCCTTCCCGGTTGGCCCAGAACACCCATTCGATGTAGCCCGCCGACAGCATCATGGCGATGACGCCGAAACCGATTGCGGCGATGGCGATGAGGCTGCGCCGCCGCTGGCGCAGGATGTTACGCAGGGCAAGGCGAAAATCGACCGACAGGGTGGAGGTCAGAATGGACAATCCTGTGTCTGTAGAAATGGGGATCAAGACTAGCTTACTTGGCGGTTGCTTGGCATGACAACCCGCTTTGCAAGAAGGTTGTCCCAATTGGCCATGCTCCCACATTCCCTGCTGGCTATGGCGATGTAAGAAATCTATAGACGGAAACAACTACGCCTGGCGTCTTGCGACGGCCAGGCGTAAATCCCAATTTTCTGTTCCGCTGTTACCGTTCTTTTGCGGTCGTTTGCGGTGTTTCAGATGGCTCCGTGGCGGGTAGTTCAACCTTTAGTAGTTCGACGGCGCCTGCTTGCCATGCCTAGGCCGAGAAGGCCGAGGCCCATCAAGGACAAACTGCCGGGTTCCGGTACGGTGGTGAGCGGCTGGGTGGAAATCGTGAATCCGAAGGCGAGATCAGTTGCTTCCCCTTCCACGGTTGTGAACCCGAGACAACCTGGCCCCACACTAGCCGCGGCGCAGGCGCTGGGCGACAGAATACTCAGCACATTGCCGTCAACCGGGAAGATGTTGACGTAATAGGTGACCAAGCCGTCGCCATCGCCAACGTCGTAGTTGATAGTCTGGTTAAGAAGTCCGCTGGTCAGGACAAAGATGTCGTTACACGGATTGCCAAGCGGGCTTGCGGCGGCGCATGGTGTGCTATTCGGGGTCTCGGCGAAAGAGATGCCGTAATTAATCAGAATAGGGGCCAAATCTGAATTCAAGGGGACCAGTGGAGTAAGAATTGCAGTCTCTGTCATCACGGCCGTTAAGAGCGAAGTGCCGGTAATCGGGTTATTCGTGTGAACAAGGGTGGGTCCCACGCCGAGGTAAGGAGAACTTGCTGGCGGAGTTCCACCCCCTATGTAAGTGTCAACCGACCCAATTGCCGGAGTGCCGGTAATACCAAGAGAACTCTGGCCTGAACCGGTCGAGGTGCCCCATGACAGAAGCGTCGGCGACGTTGTAAATCCCGAGGTATCGGTATATGTCGCGGCGGTGAACTCATTGGCAAGGTTATAACCCCAAGTCATCACGACTGCTTTGGCTGGTTGTGTGACGAGGCCCATACATAAGCCAGCCGCCAACGACAACCGTGCAATGGTGCTGATCATGCGTAACATGGTTTGCTCCTTCATATAAAATCGCATTGATGCAGTGAACCATGAGCTAAATTCGTGCCACTACAAATATTGTATATAAACCAATGCATTATAATATTTTCTGGAAAGTGCTTTGCTGTACTGTAAATATATTCGACACCTGGATCCTGAGGTTATGTTGTGCAAGGTACGCGTAATCTTGATGTGTCATGTGTCATGTGTCATGTGTCAGTCTCGATCACAGGCTTTTAAGCAGCGCTTTCGCCTCTTCTAGTTCAGGTAATTTCTGACCCGCGGCAATGGCGGCATCAAGTTCTTTTCTGGCGTCAGCTTTCTTTCCAACACGGGCCAGTACCACGCCGTAGTGGTAACGGATCGTTGCTACCTGGGGCGCCTTGGCAGCTGCCTTGCCGAGCAGTTCCGCCGCACGCGGCAATTGCCCCTGGTCAACCAGGATCCAGCCCAGAGTGTCCTGCACCCCAGGATGGTCGGGGGCGAGCTTGAGGGCTTTCTCGGCAGTTGCCAGGGCTCGGCTGTCCTTTTCGCGCTGATAAACAATGGCCAGGTTGTTCAATACAAGGACGTTGTCGGGGTTCGATTTCAGCAGCGACTCGTACTGGGCGATGGCATCCCTGTTGCGTTTGGCCTGCATATAGGTTTCAGCCGCGTAGCTCCGTACCGACATGTCACTGGGATATTGCTTGATCCATCCGGCCAGCCTTTGATCCGCGGTCTTGGTGTCGCCTGCCGTAGTGAGGGCACGGTGCAGCTTGATCAGCCCTGATGTTCCTGCGCCCTTTGCCAAAGACTGCTCATAGGCCTTGATGGCTTGGGGGTAGTGTTTTTGGGCCATCAGGATATCGGCCTCGCGGTCAAATCCGACAGGTGACTTGGGTTGCTGGGCCTGGATTTGGCGGGCGATGCTGAGGGCCGCGTCGGGTTTGTTGTCGGCCAGTTCCAGCCGTATCAGGGCGTCCTGGGCTTTGAGGAAATCCGGTTTGAGTTGGAGCGTTGATTTCAATGTGTCGCGAGCGGTGCCGAGTTGCTTGTCGGCGATCTGGGCAAGTGCCAGGCGCAGTAGGACATCAGGTGATTGCGGCGCCTTTTGGGCCATGCGTGTGTAGGTAGTGATGGATGCCTCAATGTCGCCCGTGGCCAGTTGGGTAGCACCCAACAGATTCATGGCAGCGAGATTTTCCGGATTTGCGTTGGCGGCCTGTCTAGCCTGTGACATTGCCTTGTCGATTTCTTTTTTGGACAGATAGTGGCGAATGAGCCCGGTCTGGGCCGGGAGGCCCTTGGGATCGGCCTTGACCGCCTTTTCCAGCCAGCCCACATAGTCCTTATCGTTGTTTTCGGCTGCGGCCAGGTCCGACATCGCCAGCATGGCCTTTACGTTGTTTTTATCCGCCGCCAGGATGGATTGGAAGCGCTTGCGGGCGGCCTCGGGTTTCTTGTCCTGCATGTCCATGCGGGCGAGGTTGGCAACAGCCGGAAAGAAGTTGGGCTGGATGGCTATAGCCCGTTCCAATTCATTGCGTGCCCCACTCCGATCCTGTTTGCCCAGCAAGGCTGCGGCACGCAGGTTGTGGGTAACCGGGTTGTTGGGCAGTTTCTTCTCCAGGCTGGCGATGGCCTGTAGCGCCTTATCGAATTCCCGGTCTTTGAGGAGCAGTAACACCAGCCCGAGGTCCGCCTGCCCGGGTTTGTCACTCAGGCTTGCGGCCTTTTCGAGGTCCGCCAAGGCCTCGTTACTATTTCCTGTAATAAGATGGCTTGTTGCCTGGCTGGTCTTGATGGCGGCACTTTCAGGGTCCAGTTCGGCGGCCTTGTCCAGGTAGCCCATCGCCTTGTTGAACTGCTTATCCTGGAGATAGGCCTCGCCGGCCAAGGCGAGTAGCTTGGAATCCTCGGCGTGTTTGGTCAGAAACGGTTCCAGAGTTTTCAGCGCCCCCTTTACGTCTCCGAGCTTTAATTGACTCCCCGCAAGAATCTTGGCGGCGAAAAGGTTGTCTGGTTCCGCACCGAGCACCTTGCTAGCATTCTTGAGGCTCATGTCGTAGTTGCCCAGGCCATAACTGGTCATGGCATAGGCCAGCATGGTGGGAATGTGATCGGGTGCGATACGGAGCAAGTCCAGAAGCGAGCTGCTGGCCTTCTCCAGGTTGCCGCGCTGGAGCTCAAATGTGCCCCTGGCGTATTTGACCATGGGGTTCTTGGCCGCGACTTTCTCGGCGGCCTGGATGTCTTGATCCGCAGCATCCAGGTTTTTAGCCTTGAGATGCAAGGTGTACATGGCAAGGTGGGCACGGAATTGCTTGGGGTCGTTGGCGACGATCTGTTGAAAGACTTTCAGGGCCTCGTCGGTCTTGCCTTCCGATTGCATCAGCGCGCCCTTCAGATACAGGGCGTCATTGAATTTTGCATCCTGTTTCAGGGCTGAATCCAACAATTGCATCGCCTGGGTCTTGTCCTGTTTGCGCAGGGCCATTCTGGCCTTGAGAAGGAGAAGATCCGGGTAATTGGCATCCGCCTGCTCGGCTTCGGCGATGGTTTGAGTGGCTTCTGCTTGCTTGTCCAAACTTAGCAGGGCTGCCGCTCGGGATGTATCCAAGGCGGCCCGGGATTGGGGCCCGAATGTGTGTGTCGGAATACCCAGATCCAACACTTTTTGCGCTTGGCCCAGCCCTAGCAGAGCTTTTCCAAGTAGGGGCAGAACCTGTTCATCCGGCGCGCCATTTGTTTGTGCCTGCCTGAGTTCCTTCTCGGCTTCCGTATAGGCGCCATTGGCCAAGTAGGCTTTGCCGAGCAATAGTCGAGCCTCGGAATTGGTAGGCTGAGCTTGCAGCGTCGTCTTCAATTCCAGGATCGCTCCTTGCCTGTCCCCCTTGGCGAGTAGTTCAGTGCCTTGTTGTAAATGTTGTTGTGGAGTTTTGCTGCCGCATCCGCCAATGCCGGTTGCCAATAGCACCGGTAGCAGGAAAAGCGTGGGCATATGACTGAAGTTCATGATGCGGCGACTCCATATGAAATGTGCAATTCAATAATTAACCTCGCTAGGGAGGCTAATGAGCATTCGGTGGCAAGGCAGGCCAAGTTCACTGTACTAATCATTACAGGTCAGCAGTAGTATAGGTATGCGCCTTATGTCCTGGGTGCTAAGCAGATTTACCACGAGGCCCCCTGTTTTCTGGAGCCACTGCTTCAGTGGCCTACCAGGAGGTATTCACCGACCTGCCTTACAGGTTTTTGAGCAGGATCTTGGCTTCTTCCTTTTCTGGAAATTCCTGCCCGCTGTCAACGGCCGCTGTCAGCTCTTTTTTCGCTTCCGCTTTTTTACCGCTACGCATCAGCGCGACGCCATAGTGATAACGAACCGACGCAAGCTTGGGCAGTTTTGCGGCAGCCTTGGCCAAGAGATCAAGGCCACGTGGGAGTTGGCCTTGCTCCAACAAGATCCAGCCCAGCGTGTCCTGGACAGCCGGATTTTCGGGAGCGAGCTTGAGGGCCTGTTCCGCCGTAGCCATAGCACGACTGTCCTTTTCAATCTTATAGAGATTGGCTAGGTTGTTAAGTCCTAAAGTATTGTTGGGCTCGAGTTTTAGCAACGCCTCATATTGGGCAATGGCCTTTTTGTTATGTTTTGTCTGAATAAAGAAATCTGCAGCATAAGTTTGTGCCAGTGTGTCATCGGGATGCTGCTTGAGCCATGCAGTCAGCCGTTGCTCCGCAGATACAGTGTTGCCTGAAATGTATAGGGCCTTGTTCAACTTGATGAAGCCAGCTGTTTCTGAACCCAAGGCCAGCGAGGTCTCATAGGCTTTGATGGCTTGAGGATAGTGTTTCTGGGAAAGGAGGATATCCGCCTCACGGTCGAATCCGATGGGCGACTTGGGCTGTTTGACTTGAATTTGATGAGCGATGGCGAGGGCAGCTTCGGGTTTGTTGTCGGATAGCTCCAGTTTGATCAACGCATCCTGGGCCTTGAGGTAGTCAGGCTTGATTTGAAGTGCTTCCTTGAGCGAGCTGCGTGCAGCATCAGGTTGTTTATTGGCGAACTGAGCATTTGCAAGCAGTAGATGGGCTTCGGGCGACTGTGGTGCCTTCTGGGTCAACCGGGTGTAGGTGTCCAGGGCAGCACTATGATCACCAGTTGCAAGCTGGGTGCCGCCGAGTAGGTCGAGAGCTGCGAGACTCTCCGGGTTCGCGCTGGCTGCCTTCCTTGCGTTAGTAAGCGCCTTGGCATGGTCTTTCTTAGCTAGGTAGAAGTGAACAAGTCGACGGTAGGCGAGTAAGGTCTTGGGATCTGCCTTGATGGCCTTTTCCAGCCAGTCCACTTGGCTCTTTTCTTGTTTCTCCGCTGCCGCCAGATCCGCCAAGGCCAACATGGCCCTCACGTTGTTCTTGTCTTGTGCCAGAATGTTCTCGAAACGTTTGCGTGCGGATTCGGGTTTATTCTCCTGCATATCTAGGCGTGCGAGATTGACCGCGGCAGGGAAAAAGGTGGGTTGGATGGCCAGCGCTTGTTCCAAGGCGTCCCGAGCGCCTGCCAGATCCTTATTGCCCAGCAAGGCCGCCGCGCGCAGGTTGTAGGTGACCGGATTAGTGGGCAGTTTTTTCTCCAGTATTTTGATGGCCTGGAGCGCCTTGTCATATTGCTTGTCCCTCAGATGCAGCATCACCAGGGCCAGGTCGGCCTGGCCAGGTTTGTCGCTCAGGCTGGTGGCCTTCTCAAACTCGGCGATGGCCTGGTTGCTATCCCCCGTCGCCAAGTGGCTTGTCGCCTGGCGGGTCTTGATAGCGGCGCTTTCCGGATCCAGCTCCGCGGCCTTGTCCAGATAGTTCTGGGCCTTGTTGTAGTCCTTGGCCTGGAGATAGGCCTCACCGGCCAAGGCCAGCAGTTTGGCGTCGTCCGGATGCTTCGCTAGGAGGGGTGCGAGGGTCGCCAGTGCTTCCTTGATATTGCCGATCTTCAGTTGGCTGCCGGCAACGATCTTGGCGGCGATGAGATTGTCAGGTACCGCGGCCAGCACTTTCTCCGCGTTCTTGAGGCTCTGCTCATAATGGCCCAGGCCGTAGCTGGCCATGGCGTAGGCCATAACAGTGGGTAAGTGGTCGGGCGCAACTCGGAGTACGTCCAAGAGCGCGTTGCTTGCCCTCTCCATATGGCCACTCTGAAGCTCGAAGCTACCTCTGGCATACTTGACTATTGGGTTATTGGGCGCAATTTTCTCTGCGGCCTTGATGGCCTGGTCGGCTGCTTCAAAATTGCCCTTCTTCATTTGAATGCTTGCAATGGCGAGACGGGAGCGGAATTCCGAAGGGTCGTTTGTCAGGATTTTCTGATATACCTGAGCCGCCTCGTCCAATTTGCCATTGTCTACCAGCATGGCGGACTTGAAGTAGAGCGCCTCATTGGATTTGGGATCGCTCCGAATCGCGTTTTCAACCAATTGACTTGCTTTGTCCAAATGTTTGTCTAGAAGCGCGAGCTTTGCCTGCAGGAGGAGCAGGTCGGGCAGTTTCGGGTCTTCCCGTTCCGCGGCTATCAGGGAGCTTTCCGCCTCGGTGCGCTTGCCTGTCGCAATCAAAGCCCCTGCCCGGGCGGTATGCAAGATAGCCTGCGACCGGGGGCTGAGTCCGTTATCGGGAATGTTCAGATCCAGCACCTTCTGGCTTTCGCCCATACGCAATAGCGTCATGGCCAGCAACGGGAGGACCAGGTCGTCGTTGGCTCCTTGTTCACGAGCCTTGGTGAGTTCCTTTTCCGCATCCTTGTAGGCCCCCACCTGATACTGGGCCTGGCCCAGCAACAACCGTGCCTCGCGATTCGAAGGTTGGGCCTGGAGGACCGTCTTCAGTTCGATGATGGCGGACTCATAGTTGGCTTGTTGAACGAGATTCCGACCTTCCTGCAAGTGGGCCTCCGGACTCTTGCCACAGGCGGTAAGTCCGAGGGTCAGAGCCAGGGTGATGGCGGTGAGTCGGAGTGGTGTGTTGCCTTGCATCATGCGATGGTCCCCAGATGATTTTGTGAGTATTGCCGATTTGATCGATACAACTGAGATGCCGCTTATTTCATGCCGAACCGGTTCATGAGGTCATACAAGGTAGGCCTGGAAACACCGAGAAGTTCGGAGGCGTGGGCGATGTTGCCGTTGCACCGGGCCAGGGCCTTGACCACCGCGCGTCGTTCCGCGTCTTCCCGGACCTGACGCAGGTTGATGGGTTCGTTGTCGCCTTCTACAGAGACCTTCAGCCCCAGGTCGTCCAGCCCGATATGCGGCCCTTCCGTCATGATGACGGCGCGCTTGAGGGTGTTTTCCATTTCCCGGACATTGCCTGGCCAAGGATGGGCCTCGATGGCCTGTATGGCTTCCGGGGAGAATCCGCGCAGGGAGCGCCCCTGGGTTTTTGCGTAGCGCTCCAGGAAGGCATGGGCCAGCAGGGAGCGGTCGCCCTGGCGTTCGCGCAAGGGCGGGATCTGGACAGAAATCTCGGAAAGGCGATAGAACAGGTCTTCCCGGAACCGTCCGGCCTTGATCAATTCCGCCAGATTCTGGTGGGTGGCGGCCACGACCCGCACATCCACCGGGATTTCGCCACGTCCGCCAAGGCGTTCGATGACGCGCTCCTGCAGAAAGCGCAGCAGCTTGGCCTGAAGTGGCATGGGTAGATCGCCGATCTCATCCAGGAACAGGGTGCCTTTGTTGGCGTATTCGATCTTGCCGATGGTCTGTTTGGCGGCACCGGTGAAGGCGCCTTTCTCATAGCCGAACAACTCGGATTCCAGCAGGTTTTCAGGGATGGCGGCGCAGTTGATGGCCACGAACCTTTCCTTGCCGCGAGGTGAAAGGTCGTGCACGCCCCGGGCCAGGACTTCCTTGCCGGTGCCGGATTCGCCAAGTAGCAGGACTGAAACGTCGCTGGGCGCGATTTTTTCAATCGTGCGGCAGATCTTGAGCATCTCCGGATCGTTGGTGAGCAGGCCCTGCAAGGGCTCGGAACGGGTACGGGCGGCAAGTTGCCGGTTTTCCTGCTCTAGCTCATAGACCCGGAAGGCGCGCTCGATGACCAGCTTGAGGATCTGTTCCTCGAAGGGTTTGTGGTAGAAATCGAAGGCCCCCAGGCCAATTGCCTTCACCGCGTTGGTACGGTCCTGGTTGCCGGTTACGACGATGATCTTGGTCGCGGGCGCGAGCTGGAGGATCTGCTGCAGGGTGGCCAGGCCTTCCGTGGCACCGTCCTGATCGGGCGGCAGGCCCAGGTCCAGCAGCACCACCGCGGGTTCGAAGCGGCGGATCAGGTTCAGTCCGCTCTCCCGGTCGCCGGCGGCCACCACTTCATATTCGTCCAGGCTCCATTTGATCTGCTTCTGGAGTCCCACGTCGTCTTCCACCAGCAGGATCTTGGGCGCCTTTTCGCTCATACCTGCGTCCTCTCCTCGTTGATCAAGGGAAGTCGGATGGTGAAACGAGTGCCGGTTCCAGGGCGGCTTTCCACCTGGATGGCACCCCCAAGTTCCTGTATGTATTCCCGACATTCGTAGGCGCCGATGCCCATGCCCGTCCCCTTGGTGGAGGCGAAGGGCCGGAACAAGCGCTCCCGAATGAAGGCGTCATCCATGCCCACGCCGGTATCCAGGATGCTGATCACTCCCCATCCATCCTCGCGGGCAAGTGTAACATCCACCCGGCCGGTGTAAGGGGTGGCCTCAATGGCGTTCTGGACGATATGGCCAACGACCCGGATGAGTTTTTCATGCTCGGCATCGACTCGCAGGCCGGTAACATGAATTTCCAGCGTTGGCTTGAGGCTGAAGGCGCTCTTGCTGCGCATGACTTCTTCCAGCACGTCATCCAGCTTGACCGCGCGGGTTCGGGAAGCATTAGGCTCATCCCTCAACTTGGTCAGCATCCGGTTCATGCGGGCCACGGAACTCTCGATGGTTGCCAGCATGTCTGCCTGGAATTCCGGCTTGTGCTTGTGTTTTTCGGCATTGGCCAGGAGCAAGGAAAGTTGGGCCACCAGATTCTTGATGTCGTGCACCACGAAGGCGGCGGCCCGGTTGAAGGACTCGAACTGGCGCGCCACGGTCAGAGCTTCCGCGGCCTGGGCCTGAGCCAGGTGCGCTGCGGCCTGGCGCGCAGCGGTCTTCAATAAGTCGCTCACCTCCCAGTTGAAGCTCACCTTGCCCAGAGACGGGCCCAATACAATAAAGCCCAGCATGCGCTCGTGCCATAACAAGGGCACCGCAAGCCAGGCCTCTCCTGCCTCCTGCAGCCAGTCGGGCAGTTCCGCTCCCGCCAGGATTTCGGGCTGTTCCCGGCATTCGCCCAGGTCCAGCACCCAGTTTCGTGTTTCCATGAAACGGACGAAAGGATCATCAAGCGCTACCTGGCCATCTATGGATGCCAGGTTCCACGCCGCCACCCGTCGGTAGGGGCCGGTCTCCTGGCGCAGCCACAGTGCGGCGCCGGTGCTCTCCACCAGGCGTGCCATGGCCTGGAGCGCCCGTTCGTGCAATTGGCTGCCGGGTTCACCTTCCGTGAGCAGGGAAGTGAACCGCAGCCATTCCTCCCGATAATCGTAGCGATAACGGAAGAAATGTTTGGACAGGAACACCCGCAGACGTGCCCGGGCGGTGCCCGAAGACACCACCAGAAGCAGCATGATGGCGGCGCCGAACAGGAACACGGATTGCAGGATGGCGCCCCAATTGCCGCCCACCAGCCGGATGTAATAGCCGGCCGCGGCCATGAGCATGAGATAGATGCCGGTACCCAACAGAGTAACGGTGTGGAAGGCCATGCGGTGAGAGATGGCCATCTTCAGATCGGTCTGGATGCGACGCTTCAGAGAGATCCAGATGAGCGGCACCAGCAGGGCGTTCACCGCCCCACGCGCGCTCCAGGCCCCCGGGTCATAGGCCGCGAACAACATGGCTTCGGCGTATAAGTAGAAATCGAACGCGAAAGCACCGCCCAATGCGATACACAGGTGTTTGATGGCCCAGCGCTCCTGGGGTACCGAGTTGCGATAGAGCTGTTCCACCAGAACCATCCCGGCCACCGACATGAGCGCGGGAATCACCGCGCTGGTCCAATAACCGAGTGAGGCGCCGGGGAATAAGAGGGCCGCAGCGTGGGAGAGCACTGCCAAGACCGCCAGTCCGGCCAGGATGTTGCCGAGAAAGCCCAGTGCATCTTTGCTGTCGGCCTTGGCCCGGAGCGCGCGCAGGTTACGCCAGAGGTACCAGATCCAGACCAGATCGCGGCCCAGTTCCGCCAGACCCGCCAATTCCCGTCCGGCTTGCAATACCGATTCAAGGGCCAGAATTCCGGCCCAGAGCGCGCTGGCCAAAGCAGGAACTGCCACCCCCGGAACGCCTGGCGGGCCATCGCGGCCACGCGAGGCCAAGCCCAGCAGTAGGAACGCGATGGCGGCCAGGCCGTAGCTGATGGCCGCCAAACTCACCTCAGCGAACCCCTTTGCCCAGCACGACGACTTGTGCTGTCTGGAGGAGGATCATGAGATCCAGGAACAGGCTGTGGTTCTTCACGTAGTACAGGTCATATTGAAGCTTGTTCATGGCGTCTTCCACACTGGCGCCATAGGGAAATTTCACTTGCGCCCAGCCGGTGATGCCCGGCTTGACGCTGTGGCGCGCCTGGTAATAGGGAATTTGCGCTGCCAGGTCGTTGACGAAATAGGGGCGTTCCGGACGGGGTCCGACGAAACTCATGTGGCCGAGAAAAACGTTCAGGGTCTGAGGCAACTCGTCGATCCGGGTGCGTCGGATAAATCGGCCAATCCGGGTGGTGCGGTCATCGTTATGCCCGGCCCAGACTGGTAGGCCGGATTTCTCAGCATCGGTGTACATGCTACGGAACTTGTAAATGGTGAAGAGCTTGCCGAACTGACCGACCCGTTCCTGTGTGTAGAAGATAGGGCCGGTGCTTTCAAGGCGGATAAGCAGGGTGGTGAGCAGCATAATCGGCAGGGAGGCCAGCAGGATGGCGCAGCTCACGCATAGATCGAACAGGCGCTTGACCAAGTCTCGGGCCGATCCCTGCCCGAAGCCTTCGGAAAATATCATCCAACTGGCGTTGAGGGATTCCAGGGGCAGAATGCCTGTCTGGCGCTCGAAAAAGGCGGGAACGTCCAGTATCCGGATCCCACGCAGTTTGCATTCGAGCAGGTCGGCCATGGGAAGTCCACCGCCACGGCGCTCTCTGACCGCGACAACGATTTCTTCAACGCCAAGCTTCTTGGCCGTCTCGTAAATACTCTCGGATTCATCGACGATCCGAGCCCGGGGTACATAGTTGTGATTAGCGCCAAGGGGCATGTAGCCGACGATATTGAGGCCCATGTCCTGTCCCGAGGACATGGCCTCCTCCAGCTTGGCGGCGCGACTGCCCGTGCCAAGAACCAGGATGCGTTTCTTGAACAGGTCGGTCTTGCCCCATTCCATGAACAAGAGGCGGATCAGGACCGCGGCCAATGCTGCCAGCATTAGACTGACTAGGAACTCTCCCCCATGAGGAAACAGCGGCGGCCATAGTACTGTCCCCAATTTGATCACCAGGGCGCCCACCAGGAAACTGCCGATTATGCGCATCAACAGGCTTTTCAGGCCTTTAGTCCATTCCCAGTCATAAAGTCCGAAGAAGGAATTGAGCAGTGTGAGTACGGCGGCGAACATCCAAGGCTTGAAACCGGATTCGGCGCCGCTGTCCAGAGGTGTCTGGCCGCCGTAGTAGCTGGCCGCAAAATTGCTGATGCCACTGAACAGCAGAAACTCCGCCACCGTGAGCAGCAACATGCTCACATGGATGTAGTGGCGAAAAAAACGGATCATGGGTTCACTGGCTTGAAATATGGATTTCCGGACTTCTGCCGTTCATCTGAAGGACAAGTCCCCCGAGAGGCGCTCGATTGTAACGTGACGCCACGACATCTGATCAGCCGCCGGTATGGAGAAGCATCTCCAATTGCTTGAGGTTGATACGTGGTCGAGGGCTGGCGGAGGGACGGTGTATTTCATTCTCGCTAAGCCTGATCAGGATGTCTTCGGGTTCCGAGTAAAGCAGGTAAGCCATGTGCCCGGCGCGATCCTGGATCTTGAATTCGATATTGTTGTTGACCAGAAATTGTTCAAAATCCTTGCTGGATTCGGTGAGTATCTCAAGTTCGACCAAACTGTTTTCGAATATGGCGCCAGAGGCGACCGCGCCGGTTAGCGTGGGCTCGAAGCGGGCGAATATACGCATGACCTCCCACGCCTGCCGGCGCAATGCCGTCAAACGCTCCGCCACTTCTTCCGGTTCGAATAGGCTTTGCCGTTCCAGGAGGGCGGCATCAACCTCTTCATTGCTCGGGAGCCCTTGCCCTTCGGGCAAACCAAGATGACGTGCGGCCTTGCGTTTGGCAAGACCGTAATCTCGAATCCCGTGCTCGGCCATGAAACGGGCGGCCAAGTCCGCTATATGCGCCCGATTCTGAAACGAGCGTGTATCCCGGTTTGCCAATTGTCAGGGCTCGAGGGTAAACCCCGGTGGGGGGGGCAAGGGCGTTACGGCCAATGGGGTGGTTTCCAGCGCACCTGGTTGATATTCCTGATAGAAATATTCGTTGATACCCCCCCCGTCGGACACGGACATGCCTGTGATCGGGTCGATCCTCATGGTGACGACCCCTTCCGGAGGGGTGCGGAGCATCTCAGGAACATCGCGTAACACTTCCCCCATATAACGGACCCAGATGGGCAGGGCTGTGGTGCCACCGGTCTCGCGACCCCCCAGTGGCTTGGGCTGGTCGTAACCCATCCACGCCACGGCCACCCGAGTGGCCTGGAAACCGGCGAACCAGGCATCCCGATTTTCATTGGTCGTGCCTGTTTTGCCGGCCAGATCGTTCCTGCCGAGGGTCATTGCGCCAATGCCGGTTCCACGGCGTACCACATCCTGCATCATGTTGGCCATGATGAAGGCGTTGCGGGGGTCGATGGCTTGGGTCGGCGGCGGCGCGGTGAAGCTTTCCAGGACATGGCCATCCTTGTCCAAAACCTTGAGGAGGTGCCAGGGCGTGATCCGCTTGCCGCCGTTGGCAAATACCGCGTAGCCGGCCGCAAGTGACAAGGGGGTCACTTCGCCGGCTCCCAAGGCCATCGTCAGGTAGGGTGGGATGCGGCTCATGTCGAATCCGAAGCGGGCATCGTATTCATGGACGAATTGGGGCGTGGCCGCCTGCAAAACTCTGATGGAAACCAAATTCTTCGATTTGGTCAGCGCATTGCGCAGGGTCATGGGCCCCTCCGTCTTACCGTCGTAGTTTTTAGGCTCCCAGAGAACGCCGCCGGTGTCCGCCGGATCAAGGGTGATGGGCGCGTCTTCGAATACCGTGGCAGGCGTGATTCCCCTTTCCAAGGCGGCGGAATAAACGAAGGGTTTGAAACTGGAGCCGGGCTGACGCCATGCTTGAGTGACATGGTTATATTGGTTGCGGGTGAAATCGAAACTGCCCACTAGGGCACGGACGGCGCCCGTGTCCGGCGAGAGGGCGATGAAAGCGGTTTCTACCTCGGGCAGGTAGGTGAGCTGCCAGGGCTGGTCGGGTCCGGTACGGGCGACGCGAACGATGCTGCCTCGTGACAGGCGTTTACCCGGCGCCAACTTGCTGGAAAGAAAGCGCTGGGCATATTTAAGTTCGCTGGGGCCGAGATCGACGTCGTCGCCACTACGCAGACGTACCCTTATCCGATTTTTTTCGACCGAAAGCACGACGCCTGGGAAAAATCCGTTTGATTCGGAGAGATCCATCAAAGCGGATTCGATGGCCTTATCCGCGGAGAGCGCGTCGTTTGGGAGTTTGATGCGGGCCTCGGGACCTGCATAACCACGGCGTCTCTGATAATCGAGCACGCCTAGGCGCACCCCCTCGATGGCGGCCTTCTGGTCCATAGAGCGCAAGGTCGTATAGACCTTCATGCCACTTACATAGATGGATTCACCGTATTTCTGATACATGCGTTGACGTACGAGCTCGGCCATATGTGGCGCCTCCACCTCGAAGTTCATGGGTGAATACTTCACCGGCAGGTGTACAGACTTGGCTTCGTCGTACTCCACCTTGGAGATGTAGCCCAAGGACCTCATGCGACCGAGTACATACAGTTGGCGCGATTTGGCTCGGGTGGGATTGACGACGGGGTTATAGGCGGACGGAGCTTTTGGCAACCCCGCCAGCATCGCGGCTTCGGCGATGCTGATCTTGTTCAATGGTTTGCCGAAGTAGATTTGGGCCGCGGCAGCAAAACCGTAAGCGCGCTGGCCCAGATAAATGTGGTTGATATAAAGCTCGAGTATTTCGTCCTTGGAGAGCACATGCTCGATCTTGATGGCAAGCAAGGCCTCGTTGAGCTTGCGTTGCAGCGTTTTCTCCGATGACAGAAAGAAATTCCGTGCGACCTGCATGGTGATCGTGGAGGCGCCTTCTTTGGCACCGCCGGAAACCAGGTTGGCCAAAGCCGCGCGCAATATTCCCAGGGTATCCACACCGCCATGCTCATAGAAGCGTTCGTCTTCCGCAGCTAGAATGGCTTGGCGCATATACTTGGGCGTGTCCCGCAAACGTACGACGGCGCGGCGTTCTTCCCCGAATTCGCCGATCAAGGCACCATCTTCGGTATAAATGCGCAATGGTTGCTTGGGGTGGTAATCCGTCAGTTTTTCCAAACTGGGCAGATTGGGGTAGACCAGAGCGGCTGCCAGTGCAACCATCGCGATTGAAGTAACGGCGATAACAGAGAAGCCGGCCAGAATATAGTGCCACCAACGGGTCATATCAGACTTGAATCTATGGAATGAGAGAAATTAAAATTTGAAAATTGTTGTGCAGATTAACAAGTTGTTGCTAGCATCTAATGCAGATTATTAAATAAACGCCTGAAGTTGCACTGGCGAGCTTGAAGGGGATACTGCTTGAGACTTGCGTTGTTTGGCCAAGGTACACGCCCTTTGATCGGGGCTGATGTTAGCTCATCGGCCGTGAAAATGCTTGAGCTGGCTGATAGCGGCAAGGGCATGAAGCGTGTGGAGCGCTATTCCATCGTGTCTTTACCAAAAGATGCAGTGGTCGATGGCGTCATTGCCAAAGCCGACCTGGTCGAGGCGGCGATGCGGGAGGCGTGGCGTGGCCTGAACACGAGGACACGTGATCTAGTCATGGCATTGCCCGCTTCCTCCGTGATCACCAAGAAGATACTTCTACCAGGAACGGCCAGTGACGTAGAGATTGAGACTCAAGTCACTTCAGAGGCGAACCAGGTGGCTTCATTTCCCTTGGATGAGGTGAGTCTGGACTATCAGGTCATAGGCCCTAATTCAAAGAATGTTGGCGAGAATGATGCCTTGATGGTGGTCGCACGACGTGAACGCGTGGAAGAGCGTGTCGCGTTGGCGGAGGCGGCAGGGTTGAAGGTCTCAACTATGGATGTTGATGCGTTTGCCACACTTACTGCTTATCAGGAGTTGGCTTTTCAATTGCCTGAGAATGGACGGGGCCAAACCGTAGCGATCATTGACATCGGTGCAAACACGACCAATGTCAATGTCTTGCATGACAATGAGCCTGTCTATCAGAGAAGCCATGCCTTGGGTGGCAATACCCTGACCGGCGAGATCACGCGGCGATTCGATCTATCGCCCGAAGAAGCCGAAAATGCGAAACGTAAGGGCATGCTGCCTGAGAGCTATGAAGCCGAAGTGCTTCAGCCTTTCCTCGATTCGGTGGCATTGGAGGTGAGCAGGGCACTGCAGTTGTTTTTTTCCGCTACGTCCTATCAGCGGGTAGATCAGATTTTGCTGGCGGGTGGTTGTGCCGCCATCCCTGGGTTGGATGACGTTGTTTACAACAAGGTCCAGACAAGCACGATAATCGCAAATCCATTTTCTAAAATGGCCGTGTCCAGCCAAGTCAAGGCGAGGCAACTTGCTTCTGATGCGCCCGCATTATTCGTGGCCTGTGGCTTGGCGTTGAGAAAGTTCGATCCGGTATGACAACGATCCGAATCAATCTCTTACCTTATCGCCAAGAACGGCGAGCCAGGCAGCAAAGAGCGTTCGCGGCCATGATGGTTGCTTCGGCCATCATAGGTGTCGCTACCGTTGCCGCAGGTCAGATGTACTTGGCGAATGAAAAAAGCACCCAGGAACGGCGCAATGCCTTCTTGAAGACGGAAATTGCCATTCTTGACAAGCAAATTGCCGAAATCGCCCAGTTGAAGGATAAAACCCAGAACCTGCTGGCCCGCAAGGATGTCGTGGAATCATTGCAATCCGACCGCAGTACCTCGGTCCGCGTGCTGGATCAATTAGCTAGGCGTCTGCCAGACGGCCTTTACCTGAAAAGCCTCAAACAGGTCGGTGATACATTTCAAATTAGCGGCTATGCCCAGTCAAGTGCTCGTGTGTCGACTTTTATGCGAGCACTGGACGAGTCTCCGCAGTTTCTGAATCCCACCTTGGTGGAAGTCAAGGCAGCGAATGTCGGCAATATGCGCTTGAATGAGTTTGACCTGAAAGTGGCGCTGGAACGGGCCGCCGCCAAACCTGGTTCAGCCAAAGCCGGCCAAGTAAAAGGCGGGAAGATATGAATTTTTCCGACATCAATAATCTCGAACTGAAGGATATTGTCAGCGCACCTGCTCCGGTTCGGGCCATAGTGATGCTGGTTGTGCTCGTGGTGATTCTCGTCGCCGGCTGGTTTCTTGTGTGGTCGGACTCCATGGAAGCACTCAAGAAAGCCCGTGCGGAAGAACAGGTGCTGCGAGAATCGTATACAGTGAAAAAGGGCCAGGCCTTCCATTACGAGGCATACAAGCGGCGTTTGGCCGAGATCGAACAATCACTCGCTTCCATGCTGAAGCAGTTGCCGGACCGCTCGGAAATGGATGCCTTGTTGACAGACATCAACCAGGTTGGAGTAGGGCGCGGCCTGGAGTTTGAACTGTTCCGCCCGGGCGCGGAGGTGCCAGCGGATTTCTATGCAACGGTCCCGGTGGCAGTCAAGGTGACCGGTAGTTATCACGATATCGCCGGCTTTATCAGTGATCTCGCCAAGCTTCCACGTATTGTCACGGTACACGACATGGCAATGGTGCCAATACCCAACAATTCAAAAGACAACAAAGAGGTGACGGACACCAATCTCAGGTTGGAAGCACGTGTGGAAACATATCGCTATCTAGATGAGGGTGAATTGGCTGCCAAGAAAAAACAAAAGACCGGGGGGCAGAAAAAATGAGATCGGCTTGGTGGCTTGTCTGCGTTTTGCTTGTGGGTTGCGGACAGGACGAATTCGCGGATCTGCGGACATTCATGGCCCAGACAGGGCACGGTGGGCAGCAGGCGTTGGAGCCATTGCCACCGATGAAACCGCAAGACGATTTCAGTTATGACCCCACTGGCCTGGCGGATCCTTTCCGCGCCCGGGCCATGAAGCCCATAAAGGGCGGCGGCGGCATGGCGCCCGACCTGATGCGTCCCAGAGGCCCTCTGGAAGCATTTCCGCTGGATGCGTTGCGCATGGTGGGCACGCTAGACAAGTCCGGTGAGCATTATGCGCTGGTGAAAACGCCAGATCACACGTTGTATCGCGTCAAGAAAGGCGATTACATGGGCCTGAACTATGGTCTGGTCCTAGCCGTGCATGACACAAGTATCGAGATCAGGGAAACCATAGAGGACGGGACCGGCAATTGGGCCGCATCCATGGCCACAGTGTCCCTTCAGGAGTGAGAAATATGGACATGATGCAGCGACTGAAAACACAAAGAGCTTCCGCATGGTGTAGCTGGATGGTTGCCGGGGCGCTATTGCTGAGCTCGGCAACTGGCTATGCCGCCAAGAACACACTGAATTCAGTGACGGTGACTCAGGGGAAAAACGACACCCAGGTAGTGAAGATGTCATTCAAGGAGACGGTAGATGCCACTCCCGCGACTTTCACTACGAGTAATCCCCATCGTCTGGTGCTCGATTTTGCTGATACGGGCAACGCCATCGGCCGTATTACTGAAAATCTAAATACAGGGGTCATCAAAAATTACCAGGTTGTACAGGCCGGCGATCGCACTCGTCTGGTATTGAACCTTACCGGCCCAGCCAACTACGAGTTACAAAAAGAACGCAATACCCTGGTTGCAGTGCTGCATGGGGTGACGAAACAACAGGGCGCGGAACAGGCGCCGGTACATTTTGCTGAAACGGGTGCCCAGAGCGAATACAGTATTCGAGACGTTGATTTTCACCGTGGCAAGAACGGCGAAGGCATGATTTCCGTGAGTCTTTCCAACCCGGGTGTAGGGATCGATATCCAGCAAAAAGGTCATACACTCCAAGTCGATTTCATCAACACCAGTTTGCCCAGGTCCCTGCAGCGTCGATTGGACGTGGCGGACTTCGCAACGCCGGCTCAGTTGATCGAGACATTCGAGCAGGGCAAGGTCACACGCATGGTGGTGACACCCAAGGGCAAGTGGGATTACTCGGCATATCAGACCGGCAACCAGTTCATCATGGAGTTGCGATCCCTGGAGAACCTCCAGGTGGCACAAGGCGAGAAACCCGTTTACACAGGTGAGAAACTGTCCCTGAATTTCCAGAATGTGGAAGTACGATCGGTCCTCCAGGTGATCGCGGATTTCACAGGCCTCAACATCGTTGCCAGCGATACAGTCACGGGCAATTTGACTTTGCGGCTCAAAGACGTGCCCTGGGATCAAGCGCTGGATATCATTTTGCGGGCGAAAGGCCTGGATAAGCGCACCTCCGGCAATGTAATCTGGATTGCACCTAGGGACGAACTAGCCGCGAAGGAAAAGATGGAACTGGAGGCCAAGAAGGCGGTGCAGGAACTGGAGCCATTAGTGACTCGCAGCTATCCACTTAACTATATCCGTGCTGATGAGGCGTCGGCGGTGTTGTCAGGACTATCCAGAGTGAGCCGCTCAAGCACAGATCAAGATGCCACCTGCTCGCCAAGTTCGACCGGAATCAAGGCAGAGAATACAACAGGAGGCAACGGCTCGAATCAGGACCTCAATAGCGCCAACAGACGGGGTGGCCAAAATAGTAGCGTCAACCGTGTTCTCTCCGATCGTGGCGGTGTGTCCCACGACCTGACGACAAACACGCTGGTGGTAACCGACACCCTGGAACGTCAGGCTGCGGTGGAGGAAGTACTCAAGAGCGTCGATCTGCCCACAAAGCAGGTGATGATCGAGGCACGAATAGTTTTGGCGGATGACTCATTTAGCAAAGACCTAGGCGCTCGCCTCGGTGTTAGGGTTTCAGGCAAGTTAGATGGGCACCCATATGGTTTCGGTGGCACCTTGAACGATTCACTCAACGTCGCCCTGAATGGGGCTCAATCAGCAACCACACCTAACGTTGATTTGCCTACGAGTACGACTGCGCCCTCTATTGGCTTTACTATCCTGAATGCGGGTACGAACAAATTGCTTTCGCTGGAACTTCAAGCGCTGGAAACAGATAACAGGGGCAAGATCGTGTCTAACCCGCGTGTGGTTACCACTAATTTAAGACCCGCAGTTATTTTGCAAGGCACGCAGATCCCTTATCAAACTCAGTCCGCAGTTGGTTCACCTCCTACCATCTCATTCAAGGATGCATTGTTATGCCTGTTGGTATCCCCCCAGGTGTTGAATAACGATTCGATCATCCTGAACGTGGAAGTGCAAAAGGATGCAGTGGGGGCAAATACGGTCAATGCAGGCCCCGCCATCAACGTAAAACGTGTGAAGACACAAGTACGTGTAAACAATGGGGAAACAGCGATTCTAGGTGGTATCTTTGAACAGACCCTCCGCAACGATACGGACAAGGTGCCTTTCTTGGGTGACCTGCCTATCCTTGGCAATTTGTTCAAAACCAACCATAAGGTCGATGAGAAATCTGAGATGTTGATCTTCCTTACACCAAGAGTACTAGATGAGAGGCTGAGTGAACTGCACTGAAATATATAAGTATTTGTTAAGTAACAGTCAATATCAAACACGGAGAGGTCTTTCATGAACATTCTGACGGTTAGGGCGATCCTTGCCTTGTTTGTTGCGTCTTTGGTCGCCGGGTGCGGGGGAGACGGAAGTGCGGGAGATAGCGGAGGCGGTGGTGCGGCGGGACTACCTCCACAGCCAAGAGCGTTGCATTGGCAACGACGGCGAACAGCGTAAAAAGTGATAATTCCGATTCTGTGACGATTACTCGGTACATGAACAAATAACCAGGTGCTTTTTATTTGTAGAATAAAATTTCGACTACATGAGCAAATGAAAACAGCACCCTAGGGTGCTGTTTTCATTTGTTTGACCTGCTTATAAGACAAGAAGAAGACGTTCAATTAGAAAAGCCAGAATAAGTAACCCGAAGATGGCTTGCCCCCTGAGACAACAAGTACGAGCAAATGACAACAGCACCCTAGGTGCTGTTTTATTGTTGACTGCTTATAGACAAGAAAAGACGTCAATTAGATGAGAAGCCGTTCAGCAATAAGTAACCCGAAGATGGCTATGCCCACTTTGACAACAAGTCCCGCATAGCTAAGCCATCGCCGATCACGGGACATCGCATAGCCTAGCAGGGAAACTATCAATGCAGAACCGACTAACCCAAGAAGCAAGCGCAAGGTGAGCATCAAATTAGTGCTGGGTAAAGATTGAGCACCGCGTCAGGAGTGGAGGCATCATCTGTTTTAAAAACGACCCATTCCCACGCCTCGGTGTCCTGGACTAAACGACGTAATAGAGTGTTGTTCAAGCCATGCCCTGATTTGAAGGCGGTGAAAGCACCCAGGATCGGGTGCCCGGTCAGGTAGAGATCCCCCACGGCATCCAAGACCTTGTGTTTGACGAATTCGTCGGCATAGCGCAGGCCATCGTTGTTCAGCACGCGGAATTCGTCCATGACGATGGCGTTGTCCAGAGTGCCGCCCAGGGCGAGTCCGTGGCTGCGCAGGTATTCGACTTCGTTCATGAAGCCGAAAGTGCGCGCCCTACTGACTTCGTGGACGTAGGATTGCTTCGCGAAATCAATGCGGATTTCCTTGGAGGACTGGCGAAAAACCGGGTGATCAAATTCGATGCGGAAGGCAAGCGTGAACCCTTCATGGGGCGCGAACTCCGCCCATTTATCCCCATCCTCCACACGCACGGCCCGCTTGACACGGATAAATCGCTTGGCCGCGTTCTGGGCCAAGATACCGGCGGACTGCAGCAGGTAGACGAAAGGCGCGGCGGACCCGTCCAGAATGGGCACCTCCGGTCCATCCAAGTCGATGTGGATATTGTCTATACCCAGACCGGCAAGGGCGGACATCAGATGTTCGACGGTCGCGACCTTGGCGCCGTTTGATTCCAAGGCCGAGCACAGGCGGGTATCGGTGACCAGGTCTGGCACAACACGAAAATCCTTGGCCTCGGGAAGGTCCGTCCGGCAAAAGACGATACCGGTATTGGGCGCCGCGGGGCGCAAGGTCAGGTTGACCCGGGCGCCGGTATGAAGTCCCACGCCGGTGGCGCGCACAATGGTTTTAATGGTTCGTTGCCGGATCATGTCCGTAACACCTTGAAGAGACGAAGGAATTCTATCCCGGGCCGATAGGAGGGATACCTACCCGGGATAGTTTCCAGTCACACCGCAAAGCAGGTGTGGCGAAACTGAGTCAGGCGATCAATGAAGATTGCCCGGGCTCATTGCCGCATGTGTTTTCAATCCGCCTGCCGACGCAGGAATGCCGGGATATCGAGCGTGTCGACTCCCGCCGAGTGGGCCATATCCACCGCCGCCTGATTGTTGCGTCGACCCCCTTGGCGGATGATGGTGGGCACGTCCATGTCGCCTTCGTAGGCGGCCTGGCGCGGCATCATATCCTCGGTTCCCGTGGCCTGATAGACAGGCTGGACCAGGGTGATCTCAGGCTTCTTTTGGGCCGCCCGAACCGGATTGCCCAGGCCGGTGGCCACCATGGTGACCCGCAGACCATCGCCCATGGT
This sequence comes from uncultured Pseudomonadota bacterium, assembly GCA_963713085.1. Lineage (GTDB taxonomy): Bacteria > Pseudomonadota > Gammaproteobacteria > Burkholderiales > Thiobacillaceae > PFJX01. The sequence continues at coordinate 28,554 of CAVQKQ010000016.1, forward strand.
CTCGTTCAGAGAGGTCCCGACGATGACCGTGGCCTCTTCCGCGGCGAAGCTTTGGATGGTGTTCATGACCTCGTAGTACTCGTCCAGGGTCAAGCTGTCATCGGCGGTGATGTTGACCAGCACGCCGCGCGCGCCCTTGAGATCCACGTTCTCCAGCAGTGGGCTGGCGACGGCGGCCTCGGCGGCCTCGCGGGCGCGGCTCTCGCCGAGTGCCTGGGCGGAACCCATCATGGCCATGCCCACTTCGCTCATGACGGTCTTCACGTCGGCGAAGTCCACGTTGATCAGGCCGGGGTTGCTGATGATTTCGGCGATGCCTGAGACCGCGCTGTGCAGCACGTCGTTGGCGGCGATGAAGGCGTCGGACAGTTTGGTCTTGCCGCCCAGTACCTGGATCAGCTTCTCGTTAGGAATGACGATGAGGCTGTCCACGTGCTCGGACAGGGATTTCAGACCCTGTTCGGCGGAGCGCATGCGCCGCGCCTGCTCGAAGATGAACGGCTTGGTCACCACGGCGACCGCCAGGATGCCCAGGTCCTTGGCCACTTCGGCCACCACCGGTGCGGCACCGGTGCCGGTTCCGCCGCCCATGCCGGCGGCGATGAACAGCATGTCGGCCCCGTCGATCAGCTCGGCGATGCGCTCCCGATCTTCCAGGGCCGCTTCCCGTCCCACTTCGGGCTTGCCGCCGGCCCCCAGGCCCTTGGTGGCCGAGTTGCCGATCTGCAGCTGGACCGTGGCCCGGCTGCGTTTCAGGGCTTGGGCATCGGTATTGACGCAGATGAACTCCACGCCTTCCATGCCCTTGCCGATCATATGGTCCACGGCGTTGCCGCCGCAGCCGCCCACGCCGATGACCTTGATCACGGCATCCTGGGCTTGCAGGTCTTCCAGTTCAAACAACATGTCTCATCCCTCCTTGGTTACACACACACGCACACACGACATCTAGCCAGGCCCCTTGCTGCCGTAGACCGACAACAAGGCGGGGTGAGGGGGCTAGCCATGCCCCCACCCACTAAAAATTCTGTTGAAACCATGACTTCATCCTTTCCAGGATCTGCTTGAAGTTGGCGCCCTGGATGCGGGCCGCCTGATCAATTTCGAGTTTCTCCTGGCCGACCAGAAGCAAGCCCACCGCAGTGGCATAACGGGGGCTGCGCACCCGTTCCGACAAGCCGCCTACGTAATCCGGCATGCCTAGGCGCACTGGCATGTGGAAGATCTCCTCGCCCAGTTCCACCATGCCCTTCATCAGGCTGGAGCCGCCGGTGAGGACGATGCCCGATGAGATCTGCTCCTCGAAGCCGGAACGGCGCAGTTCCGCCTGGACCAGGCTGTAAAGCTCCTCGACACGGGGTTCGATCACCTCCGACAGGAGTTGTTTGGAAAGCATGCGCGGGCCACGCTCGCCGATTCCAGGCACCTCGATCATGTCGTCCCGGGCGGCCAGCTGGCGCAACGCAATGCCGTGGTCGATCTTCAGATCCTCCGCCTCCCGGGTGGGGGTGCGCAGGGTCATGGCGATGTCATTGGTGATCTGGTCGCCGGCCACGGGAATCACCGCCACGTGCTGGATGGCACCCCGGGTGAACACGGCGATGTCGGTGGTGCCGCCGCCGATGTCCACCAGGCAGACCCCCAGGTCTTTCTCGTCCTCGTTTAGCACAGCATGGCTGGAGGCCAGGGGTTGCAGCACCAGGTCCTTCACCTCCAGGCCGCAGCGGCGCACGCACTTGACGATGTTCTGGGCTGCCGAGACCGCGCCGGTGACGATGTGCACCTTCACCTCCAGGCGCACGCCGGACATGCCCAGCGGTTCCCGCACGCCGTCCTGGCCGTCGATGATGAATTCCTGGGGCAGCACATGGAGGATCTGCTGGTCCGCAGGAATGTTCAGAGCCCGGGCGATCTCCACCACCCGGTCCACATCGGTCTGGGACACTTCCCGATCCCGGATCGGCAGCATGCCGCTGGAGTTCTGGGCCTTGATGTGGCTGCCGGCGATGCCGGTGTAAACCTGGGTGATCTTGCAGTTGGCCATCAGCTCGGCTTCTTCCAGTGCACGCTGGATGGCGGTGACCGTGGCCTCGATGTTCACCACCACGCCCTTCTTCAGGCCTCGTGAGGGCGAATGGCCCATGCCGATGATGGAGAGCCCGCCCTCGGGCTGGACCTCCGCCACCAAGGCCACGATCTTGGAGGTGCCGATGTCGAGGCCGACGATCAGGTCCTTGTTTTCGCTGCGAATCTTGCTCATGCCCTTCCTGCCTGCTGTTTAACCTGCTCGCCCCAGTTCACCTGGCCGCCCTGGCTGCGCTCGTGCTTGCCGTGGCTGTCGATCTGGGCCGCGAATCCATTGGGATAACGCATGTCCACTCGCTGGATGCCGCCCACCAGCGTCAAGGTCTGGGGATAGACCCGGGCGAAGCGGGCCAACCGCTCGTTGATGCGCTCCCGGCCCAATTCCACACTGATGCCGCCGGACAGGCGCACCCGCCAGGACTGGCGTGCGGTGACCACCAACTGCTCTATACCCATCCCGAGGGGTTTGATGATTTCGCTGAATTCGCCGAAGCGGCGCGCCACTTCCCTTTCCATGCCGTCGGCGGCATAGATGCGAGGCAGGTCGCGCGAGGGCTCCACCGGGAAGACCTCGCCGTCGATGTCCAGGGTGGCCCGGTCGTTCCAGGCGGCGGCGGCGCGGTGTTCCTCAAGGACCACCTCCAGCCGCCCCGGCCATAGTCGGCGCACATCCGCCTGTCTTACCCAGGGCAGCCCCACGAACTCGGACTGGACCGTTTCCAGGTCCATGGAGAAGAACCCGCCGGGCATGTGTGCAATCAAGTTCTTGACAGCCTGACGGGTACTGGCGTGATCGGCGCCGATCACCACAACCTGGCGGAACGGAAACAGGCTTTCCAGAAGTGCCCGTCCCCCCAGCCACACGCTGAACAACAGGGTGAGCAGCAGGATGGCGCGGCTGATTCGGTTCAGGGCGTCCGGGTTATCCCACATGGGCCAGCTCCAGAATGCGCACACACAGATCCGGGAAGTCGATACCGGCGGTTCGGGCCGCCATGGGCACCAGGCTGTGGTCGGTCATCCCCGGCGCAGTGTTGATTTCCAGCAGATAGGGCACGCCGGAATCGTCCAGCAGGACGTCGACCCGGCCCCAGCCCCGGCAGCCGAGCACATCGAAAGCCCGCAGAGCCATTTCCTGAATTTGCGCCTCGATGTCGGCGGGAAGGCCAGAGGGGCAAAGGTAGCGGGTGTCGTCGCGGAAGTACTTGGCCTGGTAGTCGTAGAACTCCGTGGCCGGTTCGATCTTGACCACCGGCAGGGCCTGGTTTCCCAGGACCGCAACGGTGTATTCGCCGCCCCCAAGGAAGCGTTCGGCCAGCACCAGCCGATCGTGGCGTGCCGCCTCCCGGTAAGCGGCGGCCAGGTCGGTGGCGGCCTTGACCTTGGTGATGCCCACGCTGGAGCCCTCGTTGGCCGGCTTCACGAACAGGGGCAGGCCCAGTTGCCGGACCACCGCATCCAGATCACTGGCCTCGTCCAGCAGGGCGTAATCCGGCACGGGCAGGGCGGCGCCGCGCCAAACCAGCTTGGTGCGCCACTTGTCCATGCCCAGGGCGGAGGCCATCACGCCGCTGCCGGTGTAGGGAATGCCCATGAGTTCCAGGACCCCTTGCACGGTGCCGTCCTCGCCGCCACGACCATGCAGAATGATGAAGGTGCGCCTGTAACCCGCCGTGCCCAACTCGGATAGCGGCCGTTGTGCCGGATCGAACGGGTGCGCATCCACCCCCCGGCTGCGTAGCGCCGCCAGCACGGCATTGCCGCTCCTGAGGGAGATTTCCCGTTCCGCCGAGGTGCCGCCCATGAGCACGGCCACTTTGCCAAAATCACTTGTCACCGATGATTCTCACTTCGCGTATCAGGCTGATGCCGGTCCGGGCATGCACCTGGTTCTGAACCGTTTCGATCAGGGTCTCGATATCCGAGCCCCGTGCCCCCTTCATGTTGACGATGAAGTTGGCGTGCTTTTCGGAGACCAGGGCGCCACCCACACGCAAGCCCTTCAGGCCGCAGGATTCGATCAACCTGGCCGCGAAATCGCCGGGCGGGTTGCGGAACACCGAGCCGGCGTTGGGGAGGCTCAGGGGCTGGCTGGCCACGCGCTTCTCCAGCAGTTGTTTGATTCTTTCCCGGCTTTCGGCCCCGTCTCCCCGGGGCAACCTGAACCAGCCTGCGGCAAACCACTCGCCACGGGCGACGTCAGACTCGACATGGCGATAGTCCACGCGAAAATCCCGGAGATTGCGGCGATGCAGGTCACCTTGGCGATCGACGGTCAGCACCTGGGACACGAATTCCCATGTCTCGTGGCCGTAGCACCCGGCGTTCATGGCCAGCGCGCCACCAACGGTGCCGGGGATGCCGGCCAGGAATTCAGCGCCCACCAGGCCCTGGGTGGCGGCGAAGCGGGCAACCTTCGGGCTGGCCACGCCCGCCTCGGCGTAGATCACGCCGAACTGGGACGCATCATCGCCGGCGTCGTTACGGCGTTGTTCCAGGTGCATCTGGCGCAGGGCGCCATGGAGGTGGATGACGGTGCCGCGCACCCCGCCGTCCCGAACCAGCAGGTTGCTGCCCAGGCCGATGAAGCACACCGGTTCTTCCGGGTCCAGGTTTTTCAGGAAGGCCCGCAGGTCGTCCAGATCGGTCGGGGTATAGAGGCGATCGGCCGGCCCGCCTACGCGCCAACTGGTATATCGGCTCATGTCCGCGTTCATTTCCAGCCTGCCCTGCAGGCCGGGGATTGAGGCGGGGATCTTGTTGAGTTCCACGGCGATCACGCAGCACCTCCGGCATCGGGGGTTTCACCCAGTGCCGCCAGTTTTTGCGGCACCTGGCCGACCGAACCGGCGCCCATGGTGAGCACCACGTCGCCGTCCTGGATGAAATCGGCCAGGGCCGCGGGCAAATCGCCCACATCGGGCACGAACACCGGTTCCACCTTGCCGACCACGCGCACCGCCCGGGCCAGGCTGCGGCCGTCCGCCGCGACGATGGGTTGTTCGCTGGCGGCATAGACCTCGGTGAGCAGCAGGGCGTCGACCTGGGACAACACCCCCACGAAATCCTCGAACAGGTCCCGGGTGCGGGTGTAGCGATGGGGCTGGAAGGCCAGCACCAGACGGCGCCCGGGAAAGGCGCCGCGGGCCGCGTTGAGGGTGGCCTGCATCTCTACCGGGTGGTGGCCGTAGTCGTCCACCAGGGTGAAGCGGCGGCCATCGGCCAGGAGGATCTCGCCGTAGCGCTGGAAGCGCCGGCCCACGCCGCTGAAGTTGGCCAGGGCCCGTTGCAGCGCCGCATCCGACAATTGTAGTTCCCAGGCCACCGCCACGGCGGCCAGGGCGTTGAGCACGTTGTGCAGGCCCGGCAGGTTGAGGCTGATGTCCACCGGTGAGCGCGCGCCGTTGCGCAGGGCGGTGAAGTGCATGCGGCCGTCCTCTGCCAGGACGTTCACGGCCTGGATGGTGCAATCGTCGCCGGTGCCGTAGGTCATCACCGGCTTGGTGATGCGCGGCAGCAGGCCGCGCACGTTGGCGTCGTCGCCGCAGACGATGGCCATGCCCCAGAACGGCAGGCGATGCAGAAATTCCACGAAGGCCGACTTGAGACGTTCGAAGTCGTGGCCGTAGGTCTCCATGTGATCGGCGTCGATGTTGGTGACCACGGAGATGACCGGCGAGAGATGCAGGAAGGAGGCGTCGGACTCGTCCGCTTCCGCCACCAGCCATTCACCCTGGCCCAGGCGGGCGTTGGCGCCGGCCGCCAGTAGCTTGCCGCCGATGACGAAGGTGGGGTCGATGCCCGCCTCGTTCAGCACGCTGGCGATCAGGCTGGTGGTGGTGGTCTTGCCGTGGGTGCCGGCGATGGCGATGCCCTGCTTGAAACGCATCAGCTCGGCCAGCATCATGGCCCGCGCCACCACCGGAATGCGGGCTTCCCGCGCGGCCTGTACCTCCGGATTGGATTCGTCGATGGCGCTGGAGGCCACCAACACGTCGGCCCCCGCGACGTTCTCGACGGCGTGTCCCTGGAATACCCGGGCGCCCATGTTGGTCAGACGCTGGGTCACTAGACTGCTCGCGGCATCGCTGCCGGATACCTGGTAGCCCAGGTTGATCAGCACCTCGGCGATGCCGCTCATGCCGGCGCCGCCGATGCCCACGAAGTGGATGCGGTGAACCTTGTGCTTCACCTGTTAGCTCCGATTTCAACCGGTGCGGTATCGGCGGCACGCGCCACTCGCGGCCGGTCGCACCTTCCGCTGCGCGGCAGGCACTGCTCCCTGCTCGCGTCGACTCCGATGCCCACGAAGTGGATGCGATGGACCTTGTGCTTCATGAAGCGAGTTCCTTCACTGTTTCCGCCACCCGCGCCGTGGCATCCGGCTTGGCCAGCGCGCGTGCCTTCACGGCCCGTTCCAGTAGAATTTCCCGGGTCAAACCGGCAAGCCAAGTGGACAGGCTCTCGGCATCGAGGTCTTTCTGCTGCATCAGCCAGGCGGCATCCGCGTCGGCCAGGAAGCGGGCGTTGGCGGTCTGGTGGTCGTCCACTGCGTAAGGGAAGGGCACGAATAGGGCGGCGCTGCCGCTGGCGGCCACTTCCGCCACGGTGAGGGCGCCGGCCCGGCAGATCACCACGTCGGCCCAGGCATAGGCCTCCGCCATGTCGGCAATGAAGGCCGGCGTCTCGGCCGCCACGCCGGCTTCGGCGTAATGGGCCCCGAGGGCTTCCGCATGCATGGCGCCGGACTGGTGCCTTACCTGGGGGCGTTGTTCGGAGGCCAATCTGGACAAGGCCTGGGGCACCAGCTCGTTCAAGGCACGCGCGCCCAGGCTGCCGCCAACCACCAGCAGATGCAGGGGGCCGGCCCGTCCAGGCAGGCGGGTGTCCGGATCGGGGAGGGCGGCGATCTCGGGCCGCACCGGGTTGCCCACCCACTCCGTTGCGACCTTGCCGCAGGGCAGGGGCTTGTCATACCCGTTTTGGAAGGCGGCGGGCAGGCCCAGCAGGACACGCTCGGCCAGGCAGGCCAGGATGCGGTTGGTCAGCCCGGCGATGGCGTTCTGTTCGTGGATCACCAGGGGCTTGTTGAACAGGCTGGCCATCATGCCGCCGGGAAAGGCCACGTATCCGCCCAGACCCAGGGCCACATCGGGCCGTTCCCGAAAGATGGCCCGGGCCGCCTGCCAAAAGGCGGTCAGCAGATTGAACGGCAGTAGCAGCTTGGCGAGCAATCCCTTGCCGCGCACCCCGGCCACCTTCACCCAGGCCATGTCGAAGCCCTTTTCCACCGCCAGCCTGGCTTCCATGCCGGCCCGGGTGCCAAGCCAGACCACGCGCCAGCCATCGCCGCGCAGCCGCTCCGCCACCGCCAGGGCGGGCATGACATGGCCGCCGGTGCCGCCGGCCATGACCAGGACGGTGCGCGCCGTCATGTCTTCTTCCCCCGCATCAGGCAGCGGTTTTCATAATCGATGCGCAACAGCAGGGCCAGGGCCAGGCAGTTGGCGACGATGCCTGAGCCGCCGTAGCTCATCAGAGGCAGGGTCAGCCCCTTGGTGGGCAGCAGGTTGAGGTTCACGCCCATGTTGATGAAGGATTGGGTGCCTATCCAGACGCCCACCCCCTGGGCCACCAGTGCGGCGTAGTTGCGGCCCATGAGCCCGGCCTGCCAGCCGATGGAGAAGGCGCGCCAGGTGACCCAGGCGAACAGGCCGATGACGCAGAGGACGCCGATCAGGCCCAGCTCCTCGCCGATCACCGCCAACAGGAAGTCTGTGTAAGCCTCGGGCAGATAGAATAGTTTTTCCACGCTGTCGCCCAGGCCCACGCCGGTGACCTCGCCGCGGCCCAGGGCGATCAGGGCATGGGAGATCTGGTAACCGGAACCATAAGGGTCACTCCAGGGGTTGAGATAGCTAGTGACCCGGGCCAGGCGGTAGGGAGAAAGCACCACCAGCATGACGAAGCCGATGCCGAGCAGCAGGATCAGGCCGACGAACAGTCGGGCGTTGAGGCCGCCCAGGAACAGGACGGCCAGGGCGATGGCGACGATCACCACGAAGGCGCCGAAGTCCGGTTCCAGCAGCAACAGGCTGCCCACCCCGAGCATCACCAGGAACATGGGCATGAAGCCCTTCTTCAGGCTTTGCATGAAGGCGGCCTTGCGCACCGTGTAATCGGCGGCATAGAGGATGGTGGCGAACTTCACCAGTTCGGAAGGCTGGAAGTTGCCCAGGGGGCCCAGGGGGATCCAGCGCCGGCTGCCATTTACCTCCCGGCCCAGGAAAGGCACCAGCACCAGGATCAGGAGCACCGCCCCAAGTATGAACAGGATGGGCGCCGCCTTCTGCCAGGCCTTGATCGGCACCTGGAAGGCGGCATAGCCGCTGCCCAGGCCGATGACGAGATACATGGCATGGCGCACCAGGTAGAAGCTGGCCTGATGGCTGGCGCTCTTGGCCTCGGCGATGGAGGTGGATGCGGAATAGACCATCACCATGCCGATCATCAGCAGGCCCAGGGTGGCGAATACCAGCCCCCAGTCATAAGGGGTGAGTGCGGTGCGCTTGAGGGCGGCGTTATGAAACATGGCCGTCCCCCTCTTGGTTGAGCTTCAGGCTGGCTACCGCGTCGATGAATACCTGGGCCCGATGGGCGTAGTTTCGGAACATGTCCCAACTGGCGCAGGCCGGAGACAGCAGCACGGCATCGCCGGGCCGGGACAGCCGGAAGGCCGTCCGCACCGCCTCGTCCATGGTCTCGGCCCGGTGTACCGGACAGGCGCCGGCGATGGCCGCGGCGATGAGGGGGCCGTCGCGGCCGATCTGCACCACCGCCCGGGCGTTTCGCGCGGCGTCGCCCAAGGGCGAGAAATCCTGGCCCTTGCCGTCGCCGCCGACGATCAGCACCACCGGTACCGTGAAGCCCCGCAGGGCGGCGACCGTGGCACCCACATTGGTACCCTTGGAGTCGTCGTAGAAGCTGCGATCCGCCACCATATCCACTTTCTGGACCCGGTGGGGCAGGCCTTCGAAGGTCTTCAGGGCGGGGATCAAGCCGTCGTATTCCAGGCCGATGGCGCGGCACAGGGCCAGCGCGGCCAGGGCGTTGGCGGCGTTGTGCAGGCCGGCGATCGGAAGTTTGTCCACCGGCAGCAGTCCTTCCCCCCCTTCCGCCAGCCACAGGCGTTCCTTCTGATGGATCAGGCCGAAGCGGCCGGCATCGGCGCCGAATTGCACGGGGGTATCGACGTCGCCGATGCCGAAGCTCCATTGGGTATGGCCGGGCCGCGCCATGGCCATCACCGCCGGGTCGTCCCGGTTCAGCACCTGCACCCCCTGCCCGGTGAAGATGCGCCGCTTGGCCGCCGCGTATGCCTCCAGGTCGGCGTACCGGTCCATGTGGTCCTGGGAGATGTTGAGGACGGTGGCCGCGTCGGGGGCCAGGGTGGTGGTGGTCTCCAGTTGGAAACTGGACAGTTCCAGCACCCAGACGTCCGGGTCCTTGCCCAGAGTTTCCCGGTTGTCCAGGGCATCCAGGACCGGCAGGCCGATATTGCCGGCCACCACGGCGTCCAGGCCGTAGGCGGCGCAGAGGTGGCCCGCAAGGCTGGTGACGGTGCTCTTGCCGTTGGAACCGGTGATGGCGATGACCTTGGCGGCGCTGCCGCGAATGGCCCGGGCGAAAAGTTCAACGTCGCCGGCCACGTCCTTGCCATCCTTCAGGGCCTGCTGGATCTCCGGGGTGGCCAGGGGCACGCCGGGGCTGGCGACGATGAGATCCGCCCAGGCAAAGTCGGCGCTGTCGAATCCGCCCAGGGTCAGGGCCACCTCGGGGAAGGCCTCGCGTATGTGTTGTCCGTGGGGCGGTTCCGACCGGGAGTCGGTGGCGCGCACGCAGGCGTCATGCTCCAGCAGCCAGCGCACGCAGGCCGCACCGGTATCACCCAGGCCCACCACCAAGGCCTTGATACCGGAGAAGCTGGTTACGAGCGGGTTGGAAGCGTTGGCGTTCATGTCGGAGCTCAACGCAGCTTCAGGGTCGAAAGGCCGATGAGCACCAGCATCATGCTGATGATCCAGAAGCGCAGGTTGGGTTTGGTGTCGCCATAACATGCGCGAGAAACGCGCATGTGAGTCTCCCCCAACCCAACCAGCATCCTCTTCTTTACGTTATTCATGGCTCACCTCAGCTTCAGAGTTGAGAGGCCAATCAACACAAGCATCATGCTGATGATCCAGAAGCGGACGACCACCTGGGTTTCCTTCCAACCCTTCTTCTCGAAGTGGTGGTGGATGGGGGCCATGAGGAAGACCCGCTTGCCGCGCAGCTTGAAGGAGCCCACCTGGAGCATGACCGACACGGTCTCGGCCACGAACACGCCGCCCATGATGAACAGCACGATCTCCTGGCGCACGATCACCGCCACCACCCCCAGTGCACCCCCCAGGGCCAGGGCGCCCACGTCTCCCATGAACACCTCGGCGGGGTAGGCGTTGAACCAGAGGAAGGCCAGGCCCGCCCCCACCAAGGCGGTGCAGAAGATCACCAACTCGCCGGCGCCGGGTATGTGGGGCATGCCCAGGTATTTGGAGAACACGGCATGACCTGCCACGTAGGCGAAGATGGCCAGTGCGCCCGCCACCATGACCGTGGGCAGGATGGCCAGGCCGTCCGCGCCGTCGGTGAGGTTCACGGCGTTGCTGGTGCCGACGATCACGAAATAGGCCAGCAGCACGAAGCCGGTCACCCCCAGGGGCATGACGATGTGCTTGAAGAAGGGCACGATCAGTTCGGTCTGGGCCGGCAGGTGGGCCGACCAGGCCAGCCAGCCGGCCACGCCGAAGCCGATCAGGGACTGCCAGAAATATTTCCAGCGGGAGGGCAGGCCCTTGGGATTCTTCGCCACCACCTTGCGCCAGTCGTCAACCCAGCCGATGGCGCCGAAGCCCAGCAGGGTGGCCAGGGCGACCCAGACATAATTGTTGGACAGGTCGGCCCAGAGCAAAGTGGTGATGGCCACCGCGGCCAGGATCAGGGAGCCGCCCATGGTGGGGGTGCCGGCCTTGGTCAGGTGGGTCTGGGGGCCGTCGTCCCGGATCGGCTGGCCGATCTTCAGCTCGGTCAGCCTGCGGATCAGGGTGGGTCCCACCAGGAACGAAATGATCAGCGAGGTCAGGGCCGCCAGCACCGCCCGCAGGGTGATGTACTGGAACACGTTGAATAGGCGGATGTCCTGGCCGATCCACTGGGCGAGCATCAGGAGCATGTGTTGTTCCCCACGAAGCTTTGCACGACCCGTTCCATCTTCATGAACCGGGAGCCCTTCACCAGTACCGTCACCTCGGGCCCCAGTGCGCATTCGATCTCGGCCAGCAATTCCTCGATGCGTTCAAAGTGCATGGCCTTGTGGTCCGCGTCGGCGGGACCGTAGGCCTGCGCCGTATGCAGGGTCAGTTCGCCCAGGCAGAACAAACGCTCGATGCCCGCGCTGCGTGCCAGCACACCCACCTCCCTGTGCAAGTCGACGCTGCCTGATCCCAGTTCGCCCATGTCCCCCAGCACCAGGATGCGGATGCCGGGGCGGGCGGCCAGGACCTGGATGGCGGCGGCGACCGAGTCCGGATTGGCGTTGTAGCTGTCGTCGATCAGGGCGGCCCCCAGGATGCAGGCGTGTTGCTGGAGTCGGCCCTTGACCCCCGCGTAGGCGGCCAGCCCGCGCCCGATCGCCTCCGGCGTGGCGCCCAGGGCCAGGGTGGCGGCGCAGGCGGCGGCGGCGTTGCGCAGGTTGTGTTCGCCCGGCACCTGCAGAATGGTCTCGACGACGCCGGCGGGGGTGTCAAGGCGCACCGCGGAAGCCGGACCCTGTCTGGCCTTCACGTCGGCGTCGGCGCCCAGGCCGAAACTCACGACCTGGTGCGCGCCGGCCAGGCCGCGCCACATCTCGGCGTGGGGGTCGTCGGCATTGACCAGGGCGATGCCGTCGTCCTTCAGGCCGGCATAGATCTCGCCCTTGGCTCGGGCGATGGCTTCCACGCTGCCCAGTCCTTCCAGGTGGGCGCGCAGGGCGTTGTTGACCAGGGCCGCATTGGGCTGGGCCAGACGCGACAGGTAATCCAACTCGCCAGCGTGGTTCATACCCATCTCGATCACCGCATAGCGATGTTCGGGGGTCAACTCCAGCAGGGTCAGGGGCATGCCGATATCGTTGTTGAGGTTGCCCCGGGTGGCCAGCACGGCCTCCGCGCCCGCCTCGGCCGTGAGGATGGCGGCCACCATCTCCTTTACCGTGGTCTTGCCGTTGCTGCCGGTGATGGCCACCAGCCGCGCCGGCATGCGCTGGCGATGCCAGGCGGCGAGTTTTCCGAGGGCCAGGCGCGTGTCCTTCACCACGATGGCGGGAGCCAGCTCCAGGTGGGCGTCGGCCTGGACCATGACCGCAGCCGCGCCTTGCTCCAAGGCCTTGGCGGCGAAGGCGTGGCCGTCGAAGTGGGGACCCTTCAGGGCCACGAACAGGCAGCCCGGCATCAGTTTGCGGCTGTCGCTGCAGACGGCCGTGAATTCCACATCCGCACCCGCCGCGCTGGCGCTCAGGGCATGGGCCGCTTCGTGCAGTCTCATGCCCGCCTCCCGGCCGCATTCCACCGCGTCAGGGCTTCGGCGGCCTCTGCCGCATCGGAAAAGGGCCGCTTTATGCCCTGGATCTCCTGGTAGTCCTCGTGGCCTTTCCCGGCCAGCACCACGATGTCTTCCGGTCCGGCCTCCAGGATGGCGTGGCGGATGGCCTCACGCCGGTCGCTGATGCGGGTCTGGCCGGGGGGCATGCCCTGGAGGATGTGATCGATGATGTGCTCCGGATCTTCATTGCGCGGGTTGTCGCTGGTGACCACGGCCAGGTCGGCATGGCGAGCCACGGCGGCGCCCATCAGCGGGCGCTTGCCGGTGTCCCGGCCGCCGCCGCAGCCGAACACGCAGACCAGTCGCCCCGGGGTGAGGGTTTTGAGGGCGGACAGGACCTTGTCCAGGGCATCCGGGGTATGGGCAAAATCGACGATGACGGTGGGATGGGCTTCATAGCCTTCGATACGCTGCATGCGGCCGGCCACGGCCTTGACCCGGGACAGCGCGGCGACGGCATCGTCGAAAGCGATGTCCCCAGCCAGCAGGGCACCCAGGGCGGCAAGCAGGTTGTAGGCGTTGAACTCTCCCAGCAGGGGGCTGGCCAATTGGCCCCTGCCCCAGGGCGAGACGATCTCCAGGTGCAGGCCCAGACGGTCGGCCTGGAAGCGATCGGCGCGCAGGTCGCCATTGCGCAGGCCGTAGCTGATGATCCGGGCCGGGCCGCCGGCCAGTTGCTCCAGGAGTCGGGCGCCCAGTTCGTCGTCGGCGTTGAGAACGGCCGCCTCCAAGCCGGGCCAATGGAACAGCCGGCTTTTGGCGGCGGCATAGTTCTCCATGTCGCCGTGGTAGTCCAGATGATCACGGGAGAGATTGGTGAGCACGGCCACGTCGAATGCCAAGCCCGCCACCCGGCCCTGATCCAGCCCGTGGGAGGACACCTCCATGGCGATGCCGGCCGCCCCCGCTTTGCGATATCGGGCCAGCAGCCCCTGCAGGGTGACCGCGTCCGGTGTGGTGTGGCTGGCATGCGCCAACCCCTCCGGAAAACCATTGCCCAGGGTGCCGATGGCGGCGGTCCGGCGACCCAGATCCGTATAGGCCTGGGCCAGCCAATGGGAGACGGAGGTCTTGCCATTGGTGCCGGTGATGCCGGTCAGCCACAGGGCCTCTGAAGGCTGGCCGTACCAAACTGCCGCCAGCGCCGCCGCACGGCTCTTTAGGCCGGCCACGGGCAGGTGGGGGACGCGCCAGCCGGGTTGCCAGGCGAATTCGATGCCAGAGGCGTCGGGGTCGGATTCCCAGGCCACGGCGGCGGCACCGGCCTGGATGGCGGCGGCGATGTGGGTGCGACCGTCATGGACGTTGCCGGGATAGGCCAGGAAGATGTCGCCGGGGGCCACGCGCCGGCTGTCGGCGGTCATGTCCCGGGCAGCGGGGGCCAGGTTACGCAGGCGGGCGGCCAAGTCCAGAGTGTCCCGGTCCAAGCTCAGTCCCCCTCCGGCACAACGGGGATCTCGCCCGGGGGCGCGCTGGTCTTGTCGAATGGGGCGTCCGGCGGCACCGCCATGAAGCGCAGGGCGCCGGCCATGACGTGGGAGAACACCGGGGCGGCCACCAGGCCACCGTAATACTCCTTGCCCATGGGCTCGTCGATCATCACCGCCACCACCAGGCGCGGATTGGAAGCGGGGGCCAGGCCGACGAAGGAACTCACGTATTTTGTGGAAGAGTAGGCACCGCCCACCAGCTTGTGGGCGGTGCCGGTCTTGCCCGCCACCCGGTAGCCCACCACCCTGGCCTGGGGGGCGGTGCCGTCGTTGTGGGTGACCAATTCCAGCATGGCCAGCACTTCCCTGGCGGTTTCGGCGCTCATGACCCGAGTGCCGACGGCGCGGGTTTCACGGCGCAGGGCCGTAAGCTGGGGCATGACGCCTTCGTTGGCGAATGCGGTGTAGGCGTGGGCCAGTTGCAGCAGACTGACGGACAGACCCATGCCGAAGGCCATGGTCGCCTTTTCGATGGGACGCCAGGTAGCGTAGGGGCGCAGGCGGCCGCTGGCCTCGCCGGGCATGCCGGACTTGGGCTGGGCGCCGAACCCTGCCCGGGTGAGCAGGTTCCAGTAGTCCTCGCCGTGGACCTTTTCCAGGGCGATCTTGGCCAGGGCGACGTTGCTGGAGACCTGGATGGCCTGAGCCACGGTCAGGACCCCCTTGGGATGGACGTCCGAGATGCGCTTTTCGCCCACCATGAGCCAACCCGGGCCGGTGTCGATCACGGTGTCCGGCGTGACCACCTTGGCGTCCAGGGCGGTGGCGACCATCATGGGCTTCATGGTGGAGCCGGGTTCGAAGGAATCGGTGACGGCCCGGTTGCGCAGCCGCTCCGGGGAGAAGGTGGAACGGGCGTTGGGGTTGTAGCTGGGGGTGTTGGCCAAGGCCAGGATCTCGCCGGTGCGGGCGTCCAGAACCACCACGGCCCCGGCCCGGGCCTGGTTCTGGGCCACCGCGTCGGAAAGTTCCCGGTAGGCGAGATATTGGATATGCTGGTTCACCGAGAGAGCCAGATCGCGGCCCGGCCGAGGGGCCTTGAGGCGTTCCAATACTTCCACCACATTGCCCAGACGATCGCGGATCACGCGCTTGGCCCCGGGTTCTCCGGCCAGCCAGCTCTGGTAGGTCAGCTCCAGCCCTTCCTGGCCGCGATCCTCCACGTCGGTGACCCCCAGGACCTGGGCGGTGACCTCGCCGGCCGGGTAGTAACGGCGATACGCAGGCTTGGTGTAGAGACCGGCAATATGCAGGGCAGTGGCCCGTTCCACCTTGGGCGGCTCCACCAGGCGTTCGATGTAGACGAAGGCGTGGGACTTGTCAGCGAACAATCGGGCGAGCTGGTCCGGGTCCTTCTCAAGGATGCTGGCCAGTGCCTGGATCTGCGCCGGAGTCGGATTGGCTTCCCGCGGGTTGGCCCAGAGGGTTTCCACCGGTGTGCTCACCGCCAGGGGTTCGCCGCGTCGATCGGTGATCATGCCGCGATAGGCGGGGATGGGCACCACACGCTGGACCCGTTTTTCGCCTTCCTCGTTCAGGAAATCGTTATGCCAGACCTGAAGGTAGATGGCCCGCGCGACGAGGGCGGCGAACCCACCGAATAGTAGGGCCAGGGTGAGACGCATGCGCCAGCGTTGGAGGTCCAGGTGCAGGAGGGGATGGGAGGCGCGCCGGGCGGTCACGGTTTCTCCCTGCCGTCCAGCACGTATACCCGGCTGGGGTCGGGCACGGACATGTGCAGCCGTCCCTTGGCCACTTCCTCCACCCGGTTGTGCATGAGCCAGGTGGAAATCTCCAGTTGCAGTCGTCCCCATTCGATGTCCAGGTCTCGCGCCTTGGCCTGTTCGGATTGGAGCGACACAAAGAATTTGCGCGCCTGATGGCGCGCGGAGACGACGGAGAGGGCGCAGGCGACCAGCACCGCGGTGAGCAGCAGGTTCAGCTTGACCATGTGGCCCCCGGTTCGCCGGTGCGAAGCGCCACCCGCATGACCGCGCTGCGGGCACGGGGGTTGGCGGCGCATTCGGCCTCTCCGGCCTTGATGGCCTTGCCCACCACCTTTAGCCGGCCCGGGCGCAGGTTGGCCGCGCGCACGGGTATTTCGGGGGGCGCCTGCTCCCCGATCGACTCCGCGCGCATGAATCGCTTCACCATCCTGTCTTCCAAAGAATGAAAGCTGATCACCACAAGCCGCCCGCCTGGCCGCAACAAGGCCACCCCTTGCGGGAGCGCCGTTTCGATCTCCTCAAGCTCCCGGTTAATGAAAATCCGCACAGCCTGAAAGGTGCGCGTCGCCGGGTCCTGGCCGCGCTCCCGGGTGCGTACCGCCCCGGCTGCAATGGCGGAGAGCTGCCAAGTCGTGGCGAGCGGCGTGACCGCGCGTGCCTTAACAATCGCCCGCGCAACCTGCCTAGCAAACCGCTCTTCGCCATAGTCCCGGACAACTTGTGCAATCTCCTCTTCCGCCGCCTGGTTCAACCACTCCGCCGCCGTCATGCCCTGACTCGTGTCCATGCGCATGTCCAACGGGGCATCAAATCGAAAACTGAACCCCCTTGCCGCCTCGTCCAACTGGGGGCTGGATACCCCCAGATCGAACAGCACACCATCCACAGCGTCCATGCCCAGATCCCGTACCGCCTTTTCCAGCCTGGAAAAGGGCGTGTGGACGATCGCGAATCGTCCGTCGTCCATCATGTCCGCCGCCGCCACCGCCTGCGGGTCCCGGTCCAGGGCGATGAGCCTGCCCCCGTCGCCGAGCCGTCGCAGGATCGCCCGGCTGTGTCCGCCCCGGCCGAAGGTGGCATCCACATAGATGCCATCCGGCCGGATGTTCAATGCCTCGACCGCCGCTTCCAGCAGGACGCTGACATGGTGACTGGCGGCGTCCGTGCTCACATCCGTTCCTCGCCCTTCCCGGAGGCTGCTCTGGTGAGGGCGCTTGCTCACAGCGAGAAGCCCTTGAGCTCCTCTGGCAGGGTTCCGTTCTGCATGGCGGTGTTGAGCATCTCCGGCAACTTGGCGGCCTGTTCGTACAAGACCTGCCAATTGGCCTCGCTCCAGACCGCGAACTTGTTGCCCTGGCCTACCATCACCACCTCTTTTTCCAACTGGGCGTACTTGCGCAAAATGGGTGGAACCAGGATGCGGCCGGCGGAATCCAGGCTGATTTCCTCGGCGGAGCCCACCACCAGCATCTTCAGTTGGCGGCTAACCGGGTCCATGCCGGGCAGGTTGTTGATCTGTCGTTCAATCACTTCCCACTCGGGATAGGGATAGAGCAGCAGGCAACCATTCGTGGGGTCCAGGGTCAGAATCAGGTGACCAGCGCAGAGCGCCGCCAAGCGCTCGCGATAGCGCGCTGGAACGGACATGCGTCCTTTCCCGTCCAGCGCTAATTGCGTTGATCCCCGGAACATCGTGTCTCTCCCCCTCTCGGCCCATTGGCATACACTTGGAAACACCAAGTCACACCATATCCCACTGTTACCCACTATAGAGAACTAAATTCCCACCCGTCAAGCTGAAAAACCGGGATATTTGTAATGGCTTCAATGACTTACATAGGTGTTTCAGCGTGAAATACCCTTAGTAAATCGGGCTGTATAGAGTTAAGTTAATGCTTAACTTTAAGTTGTGTAACGAAGTGGGATGTGATGGCGCGTGAGCGGGGACGATTCGCCGCCACAATGCGGTGGCGAATGATCACGCTGAAAAAGGGGGAGCCGGCCGATAAGCCGGGTTTTGTCGTGGGCAGTCATTCATCTGGGACGATGGTCGCCCATCGCCTCGTGCAGCCTACCCGCAGGCTCGGCGGGCCGTGTCATCGCCTGCTTATTTGGCCTTGCTCCGGGTGGGGTTTGGCCTGCCACGGATGTTGCCACCCGCGCGGTGAGCTCTTACCTGACCTGCCTTGCGGCAGGCCCGAGCGTCCTCTCGGACGTTCGCGCCATTTCAACCTTGCCTGATCCCACAACCGTTCCCCACTGAAGGGGGACTTGCAGCCGTAAGGCTGCAAGTCCGGTCGTGGGCCATCGGCGGTATGTTTTCTGTGCCACTTTCCGTCGCCTTGGGCCGAAAGACTGGGTCTTCCGGCTTATAGCGCCCAGGTGTTACCTGGCACCCTGCCCTCTGGAGCCCGGACTTTCCTCTGTGCGAACACAGCGACTGCCTGGCCGACTCCCGAGGCGGAGTATAGGCCAGTGTCTGCCTAAGGGGCGGTCAACCGGCGCATGGCCTCGAGATATTTCTCAGCGGTATTGGCCACGACATCAGGAGGCAGTTCCGGTCCAGGCGTCTGTTTGTTCCAACCCGAGGCGGTAAGCCAGTCACGGACATACTGTTTATCGAAGCTGGGTGGATTTTCGCCGACCCGATATTGGTCGGTTGGCCAGAACCGGGATGAGTCGGGGGTAAGCACCTCATCGATGAGGGTCAGGACGCCGTCTTCGTCCAGACCGAACTCGAACTTGGTGTCGGCAATGATGATGCCCCGGGTCAGCGCGTGCTCGGCGGCGGCCTGATAAAGGGCGATGGATGCCTCCCGCACCCTGGCGGCGTGGTCCGCGCCCAGCAGCACCTCGCATTGAGCGAAGTCGATATTCTCGTCATGAGCGCCGACTGCGGCCTTGGTGGACGGCGTAAATACAGGATGCGGCAATTTTTCGGCTTGCCTTAGCCCGGGGGGCAGCGGAATGCCGCATACCCGCCCGGTCTTCTGATAATCAGACCAGCCCGAGCCAACCAGGTACCCTCGCACGATGGCTTCCACGGGCAGCGCTTTGAGTCGCTTCACGACGATTGCGCGGCCAGAGACCTGGTCCTTTTCCTCGGGTCTGACCACACTTTCTGGTGCGTCGCCGGTGAGTTGGTTGGGCAATATGTCCTTGAGCTTGTCGAACCAAAAACCGGCCACGGCGGTAAGCACCTTGCCTTTGCCGGGGATGGGGGTGGGCAGGATCACATCGAAGGCGGACAGGCGGTCCGTGGTGACAATCAGCATGCGCTTGTCGTCCACCGCGTAGATGTCGCGTACCTTGCCTTTGTGGATGAGGGGCAGGGATTGAATGGAGGTCTCGAACAGGGCTTCGGTCATGATGGGTCCGAAATGAAAAAGGGCGGCGGGGAGTTACCCCTCGCCGCCCCGAAATGTTACCGCGAGTCCGCTTGCGGATCGGATCAGTTGACTTTGGGATCCAACTCGCCCTTGTCGTAGCGCTTCTGCATCTCCTCCAGGCTATAGACCTTGCTGATCTTGCTGGCCATGCCTGCGGAGCCGAAGGCTTCGTAGCGGGCGGAGCAGATGCCGCTCATCGCCTTGGTGGCTTCCTTGAGGAACTTGCGCGGGTCGAAGTTGGACTTGTTTTCCGCCAGATGCTTGCGGATGGAGCCGGTGGAGGCCATACGCAGGTCGGTGTCGATGTTGACCTTGCGCACGCCGTTCTTGATGCCTTCGACGATCTCGCTGACCGGCACGCCGTAGGTCTGGCCCATGTCGCCGCCGTAGCTGTTGATGATGGCGAGCCAGTCTTCCGGCACCGAAGAGGAACCGTGCATAACGAGGTGGACATTGGGGATGCGGCCGTGAATGTCGCGCACGCGGTCGATGCGCAGCACCTTGCCGGTCGGCTTCTGGGTGAACTTGTAGGCGCCGTGGCTGGTGCCGATGGCGATCGCCAGGGCGTCGACCTTGGTCTTGGAGACGAAATCGGCGGCCTCGTCGGGATCGGTCAGCAACTGGTCATGAGACAGCGCGCCCTCGGCGCCGTGGCCATCTTCCTCGCCAGCCATGCCGGATTCCAGAGAGCCCAGGCAGCCCAGTTCGCCTTCCACGGAAACGCCGCAGGCATGGGCCAGTTCCACCACATGCGCGGTGGTATCGACGTTGTACTCGTAGGTGGACGGGGTCTTGCCGTCGGTACCCAGGGAGCCGTCCATCATCACCGAGCTGAAGCCGGACTGGATCGAGCGGAAGCATATGCTGGGGGAGGCGCCATGATCCTGGTGCATGCACACCGGAATCTGGGGATATTGCTCGATCGCGGCGAGGATCAGGTGGCGCAGGAACGGTTCGCCGGCGTAGGAACGGGCACCGGCGGAGCCTTGCAGGATCACCGGGCTGTTGACGGCGGCGGCGGCCTGCATGATGGCCTGCACCTGTTCCATGTTGTTGACGTTGAAAGCGGGTAGACCGTAGCCGTTCTCGGCGGCGTGGTCGAGCAACTGACGGAGGGAAATCAGAGCCATCTGGGAATCTCCTGTTAGGTGTGTGGTTTAGGACTTTTTGCGTTCGCCGACGCAGACGATCTTCATGGTGTTGGTGCCACCTGGTTTGCCGATGGGCTCGCCGATGGTCAACAAAATTAGATCGCCGTTGCGAACCGCGCCGCGCCTGCGAAGTTCGTCTTCCGCTTCGGTGAGGAGCTGGTCGCGCTCGTTGGTGGAAGGTCTGAAATTGACTGGGTATACACCGCGGAAGAGGGTAACTTTTCTACGGGTTTCGACCTCCGGCGTCAAGGCGTAGATCGGCACATGTGTGCTGATGCGGGACATCCATAGCGCAGTGGAGCCGGACTGGGTCATGGCGGCGATGGCCTTGATGTTCAGGTGCAGGGAAGTGAAGGCGGCCGACATGGCGATGGCTTCGTCCATGCGCAGGAATCCCTGGTCGAACACCCGCGTGGTGGCCATGGGGTCGTATTCCTTTTCCGCCTCGAGGCAGACCCGGTGCATGGCCTGGACTGCTTCCAAGGGGTACTTGCCGGCGGCGGTCTCGGCCGAAAGCATCACCGCGTCGGTGCCGTCCAGCACGGCGTTGGCCACGTCGGAGACCTCGGCACGGGTGGGGATGGCGCTGGTGATCATCGACTCCATCATCTGGGTCGCGGTGATCACCAGCTTGTTCTTGTCACGCGCCATACGGATCATGCGTTTCTGCAGGGCAGGGACAGCGGCATCGCCCACTTCGACGCCCAGATCGCCACGCGCCACCATGATGGCATCGGAGGCGTCGATGATCTCCTCCAGGGCCTCGATGGCCTCGGCGCGCTCGATCTTGGCGAGTATCCAGGCCTTGCCGCCGGCCGCCCGCAGGATTTCCCGGGCCTGCCGCATGTCGGCGGCGGAGCGGGGAAAAGACACCGCCAGGTAGTCCGCCTTGATCAGGGCGGCGGTCTTGATGTCGGCGATATCCTTCTCGGTCAGCGCGGAGGCAGAGAGTCCACCACCCTTGCGGTTGATGCCCTTGTTGTTGGACAGCACACCGCCCTGCACGACTTTGCAGTAGACCTCGCTTCCCTTGACCTCTTCGACCCACATCTCGATGCGGCCGTCGTCCAACAGGAGGGTGGCCCCCCGGGCCACGTCCTTGACCAGATCCTTGTAGTCCAGGCCGACCCGTTCCTGGTTGCCCAATTCGCAGGCGGCATCCAGGATGAACTTGTCGCCGGGTTCAAGTGTGATCTTGCCGTCCTTGAATTTGCCGATGCGGATCTTGGGACCCTGCAGATCCACCAGCACGCCCACGGCGCGTCCACGGGTCTTGGCCAGGGAGCGCACCAGTTCACAGCGCTGCTGGTGCTCCTCGGGCTTGCCGTGGGAGAAATTGAGACGGATGACGTCCACGCCCGCCTCGATCATCCTATCCAATATCTTGGGGTCGGAACAGGCGGGGCCGAGGGTGGCGACGATTTTGGTTCTACGCAGCATGGTTTAGGGGGACGGGGACGGCAGGGTAAGGGAAACGTAACAGCGCCCGCCCCTGCCGTCCTTTTGTCCCGTTTCCCTTCTTTCGGTTACTTGGCCGCCCGTTTTTCCAGGATATCCACGGCGGGCAGAACCTTGCCCTCCAGGTATTCCAGGAAGGCCCCGCCGGCGGTGGAGATGTAGGACACCTTGTCATAGATGTCGTATTTCTGGATGGCGGCGATGGTGTCGCCGCCGCCGGCCAGGGTGAAGGCCTTGGTATTGGCGATGGCCATGGCGATGGCCTTGGTGCCTTCGCCGAACTGGTCGAATTCGAAGACGCCGACGGGACCATTCCAGACCACGGTACCGGCCTTCATGATGATGTCGACAAGCTCCTGCGCGGACTTGGGACCGATGTCGAAGATCATGTCGTCGTCGGCCACGTCGCTGGCGCTCTTCTGGACTGCGGGTTCGTTGGCGTCGAATTTCTTGCCGCAGACCACGTCGACGGCGATGGGGATGGTGGCGCCCCGGGCGGTCATCTTGGTGATCAAGGCCTGGGCGGTGGGGATCAGGTCGGTTTCGCAGAGTGACTTGCCGACGTTCTTGCCGGTGGCCTTTAGGAAGGTGTTGGCGATGCCGCCGCCCACCACCAATTGCTCGCACTTCTCGGATAGGGCTTCCAGCACGGTCAGCTTGGTGGAGACCTTGGAGCCGCCGACGATGGCTACCATGGGTCGAGTCGGGTTGGCCAGGGCCTTGTCCAGGGCTTCCAGTTCCTGGCTCACCAGCATGCCGGCACAGGCGGCGGGGGCAAATTCCGCGATGCCGTAGGTGGAGGCCTGGGCACGGTGGGCGGTGCCGAAGGCGTCCATGACGAAGACGTCGCACAGGGCTGCGTACTTCTTCGCGGTTTCCTCTAGGTTCTTCTTCTCGCCCTTGTTGACGCGGCAGTTCTCCAGCAGAACGACTTCGCCCTCGGCGACGTCGAAGCCGCCATCCACCCAGTCCTTGATCAGGCGCACGGGCTTGCCCAGCTTGGCGGCCATGACGTCGGCCACGGGCTTGAGGGAGACTTCCTCGGTCCATTCGCCCTCGGTGGGGCGGCCCAGGTGGGAGGTCACCATGACCTTGGCGCCGGCCTTCATGGCGTGCTCGATTGTGGGCATGGAAGCGGTGATGCGGGCATCGGAGGTGACCTTGCCTTCCTTGACGGGCACGTTCAGGTCGGCGCGGATGAAGACGCGCTTACCCTTGAGGTCGAGATCGGTCATGCGCAGGAATTTGGCCATTTCAGATTCTCCTTGGAAGGTAAGTGGTAAGGGATAAGAGGGCTTATGCCTTACGGCTTACTACGAACGACCTGGATCGGGTTTCCCCGATCCAGGCGCGTGTTGCCTGATTACTTCGCGACGTGCTCGACCAGACGCAGCATGTTGCAGGTGTAGCCGTACTCGTTGTCGTACCAGGCCACGACCTTGACGAAGGTACCGTCCAGGGCGATGCCGGCCTCGGAGTCGAAGGTCGACGGGGCGCTGTGGCCGACGAAGTCGGTGGAGACCACCTTCTCGTTGGTGTAGCCCAGCACGCCCTTCAGGGCGCCTTCGGAGGCGGCCTTCATGGCGGCGCAGATGTCGGCGTAGGCGGCTTCCTTGTTCAGCTCGACGGTCAGGTCGACCACGGAAACGTCGGAGGTGGGCACCCGGAAGGCCATGCCGGTGAGCTTCTTGTTCAGCTCGGGCAGGACCTTGCCGACGGCCTTGGCGGCGCCGGTGGAGGACGGAA
The DNA here is from genome assembly GCA_963713085.1 of uncultured Pseudomonadota bacterium. Classification (GTDB taxonomy): domain Bacteria; phylum Pseudomonadota; class Gammaproteobacteria; order Burkholderiales; family Thiobacillaceae; genus PFJX01. Next base: position 52,280 of record CAVQKQ010000016.1, read on the forward strand.
TGATGTTTTCCAGGATGCCGCGGCCGCCGCGCCAATCTTTCTTGGACGGGCCGTCGACGGTTTTCTGGGTGGCGGTGGCGGCATGCACGGTGGTCATCAGGCCGCGCTTGATGCCCCAGTTGTCGTGCAACACCTTCGCCACGGGGGCCAGGCAGTTGGTGGTGCAGGAAGCGGCGGAGACGATGGCCTGGCCGGCGTAGGTGGCGTGGTTCACGCCATACACGAACATGGGGGTGTCGTCCTTGGCCGGGGCGGATTGCACAACCTTCTTGGCGCCGGCGGTGATGTGGGCCTGGCAGGACTCGGTGGTCAGGAAGAAGCCGGTGCAGTCGATGACGATGTCGGCGCCGACTTCGTTCCACTTCAGATTGGCCGGATCCTTCTCGGCGGTCAGGCGGATCTTCTTGCCGTTGACCACCATGTTGCCGCCGTCCACGGCGATGTCGCCGTTGAAGCGGCCGTGCACGGAGTCGTACTTGAGCATGTAGGCCAGGTAGTCAGGTTCGAGCAGGTCGTTGATGGCGACGATCTCGATGCCCGGGAAGTCCTTCGCCACGGCACGGAACACCATGCGACCGATACGGCCAAAACCATTGATGCCAACTTTGATTGTCATGCTTTCGCTCCTTTATATGAAAAACAGAATACGCAACCGGTATTACAGAATGGCCTTGGTCTTGGCGACCACGTTCTCGACCGTGAAGCCGAACTCCTTGAACAACTGGCCGGCAGGGGCGGATTCGCCGAACCGGTCCAGACCGATCACGGTGCCTCGCAATCCCACGTACTTCCACCAGCCGTCGGTGACGCCGGCTTCGATGGCGACCTTGTGCACGGTGGGCAGCAGCACGCTGTCCCTGTAGGCCTTGTCCTGCTTGTCGAAGACGTTGGTGGAGGGCATGGACACCACACGGGCGGCGATGCCGTCGGCCTTCAGTACTTCCTGGGCCTTCAAGGCCAGCTCGACCTCGGAACCCGTGGCGATCAGCACCACAGCGGGGGTGCCCTCGCAGTCGGAGAGCACGTAGCCGCCCTTGCGGATCTCGGCGATCTGGGCATCGGAACGCTTGACGAAGGGCAGGTTCTGGCGGGACAGGATCAGGCTGCTGGGGCCGTCCATCTTTTCCACGCTGGCCGTCCAGGCCACCAGGGTCTCGGTGGTGTCGCAGGGACGCCAGACGCTCATGTTGGGAATCATGCGCAGGGTGGCGGTCTGCTCAACAGGCTGGTGGGTGGGTCCGTCCTCACCCAGACCGATGGAGTCATGGGTGAACACATGGATCACGCGAATTTTCATCAGCGCCGCCATGCGCAGGGCATTGCGTGAGTACTCGGAGAACATCAGGAAGGTGCCGCCGAAGGGCAGGATGCCGCCGTGCAGGGCCATGCCGTTCATAATGGCGGCCATGCCGAATTCCCGTACGCCGTAGGAGATGTAATTGCCGCCCGGGTTGCGGTGCAGGGTATGGGCGCCCGGCCAGTTGGTCAGGTTGGAGCCGGTCAGGTCGGCGGAGCCGCCCACCCGCTCGGGCAGGGTGGAGATCAAGCGCTCGATGGCCAACGCCGAGGCCTTGCGGGTGGCCACGGTCTCGGCCTTCTCCAGGGTGGTGGCCATGGCGGCCTTGACCCGCTCGTTCCAGTCGGCGGGCAGTTCGCCTGCCATACGACGCTTGAACTCGGCGGCCTCCGCGGGGAATAGGGCGGCGTATTCAGCGAACTTGTTGCTCCAGAGTTTTTCCACCCCCTCGCCTTTGGTCTTTGCATTCCAGCCGTCGTAGATGTCCTGGGGAATCTCGAAAGCTGGGTGCTCCCAGCCCAGGTGCTTACGGGTGGCTTCCACTTCGGCCGCGCCCAAAGCGGCGCCGTGCACGTCGTGGGTGCCTTCCTTGTTGGGCGAGCCCTTGCCGATGATGGTCTTGCAGCAGATCAGGGTGGGCTTGTCGGTATTCTTCTTGGCTTCCTGGATGGCGGCCTCGACCGCCTCAGCGCTGTGGCCGTCCACATGGCGTACCACGTGCCAGCCATAGGCCTCGAACCGCTTCGGCGTGTCGTCGGTGAACCAGCCTTCCACGTGGCCGTCGATGGAGATGCCGTTGTCATCCCAGAAGGCGATCAGCTTGCCCAGGCCCCAGGTGCCGGCCAGGGCGCAGGCCTCGTGGGAGATGCCTTCCATCATGCAGCCGTCGCCCATGAACACGTAGGTGTGGTGGTTGACGATCTCGTGCCCCGGCTTGTTGAACTCGTGGGCGAGCAGCTTCTCGGACAGGGCCATGCCGACGGCGTTGGTGATGCCCTGGCCCAGGGGACCGGTGGTGGTCTCGACGCCAGCGGTATAGCCGTACTCGGGGTGGCCCGGGGTCCTGGAATGCAGCTGGCGGAATTGCTTGAGATCCTCGATGCCGAGGTCGTAGCCGGTCAGGTGCAGCAGCGAGTAGATGAGCATGGAACCATGGCCGTTGGACAGCACGAAGCGGTCGCGGTCGGGCCATTTGGGATTGGCCGGGTTGTGGCGCAGATGATGGTTCCACAACACTTCGGCGATTTCCGCCATGCCCATGGGGGCGCCCGGGTGGCCGGATTTGGCTTTCTCAACGGCATCCATGGATAGGGCGCGGATGGCGTTGGCGAGATCGTTGCGAGTTGCCATGTCGTTGTTTCCTCGAAGAAATAAAGCGAATTCGTGGCCCAATTGGGCGAAAACTCCAATTATGTCTTAGGGGGGATGGCAGAGCAAGGTGAGGCTATGGGGCGAAATCCCGCACCAGATCAGGGAATACGGGCAATCTCCTTGTCTTGCGCGGGGCTTGGGATGTTGATCTGGAAAATTAAAATATTTTTATATATGGGGGTCGCCTGCTTATGGAATAAGCGTACACACCGATGGTGCGGGGCACAAAACCACGTTCTTACGATTGTGGTGGATGTTCGGCGAGTACCCAGCTTTTCCATTGGCCGAGCAATTCCGGGGTCAGCGCGGCCAGTACCGATCGGCACCAGGGATCGCCGGAATGGAACGCGCCTCCGTTGAGGGCGCAGGCCACGCCGCCGGCCTCCTCAAGGATCAGGGATCCGGCTGCGTAATCCCACAGTTTCTGGCCGCCATGCAGATAGATATGCATCCGGCCGGCCGCGATATAGCACCAATCCAGGGTGCTGGCCCCCAGGTTGCGCTGGGAGCTGAAAGGATGCTCAAAGGCCAGGCGTCCGGCCAGTTCACGGTCGATGCGCTTGAACTCGATGCCAGCCATGCAGCGCTTCAGGTCGGTGGGCGGTATCTTGATGGGCAGACGCTCTCCATTCATGAAGGCGCCAAGGCCGGTCACGGCATAGAAGGCCTCGTCGGCGCTCGGATCGTAGACCACGCCCAGAACGCTCTTACCGCCTTGCATGAGCGCAACGGAAATGGCGAAGAAGGGCAGACCGTTGACGAAGTTGCTGGTGCCGTCGATGGGGTCGACGCACCAAAGCCCTTCCTCCCCCAGTTCCCAGACGTCGTGCTGTTCCGCCTCGGTCATCTCCTCGCCCATGACCGGGTAAGGCGCGATCTCCCGCAGACGGCGGAACAGGGCGTTCTGGGCGGCCACATCCGCCTCGGTGAGCACACTGCCGTCCAGCTTTCGTTCGTGGGCGACCTTGAGGTAGCGCGGCATCACCTCTTCCCTGCCGACACTACGGCACGCGGCTATGACCGGATCGAGCAGGGCGTTCAGGTCCGCCATTTGATGGAACAGCCCATGCTGGGAATCTGCTCGATTGGGCCACGCTGGGTTCGGGCCACCTGCTTCATGGCCTCGAACAGGTCGCGGCGGACGCCTTCCGGCGCTGTTTCCTTGCGGGATTCGTCCAGGCGCCCGCGGTATTGCAGTTCCAGGTTGCGGTTGAAACCGAAGAAATCCGGGGTGCACACGGCGCCGTAGGCCCTGGCGACATCCTGGCTGCCATCAAGCCCATAGGGCATGGGGAAATTCAACCGCTCGGCAGCCAGCCTCATGTTTTCGAAGCTGTCTTCCGGATATTCCGCTGGATCGTTGGACATGATTGCGATGGCGCCGACGCCTTCCGCCTTGAGTTCGGCCACGTCGCGCACGATGCGCTGGATGACCGCCTTCACATAAGGGCAGTGGTTGCAGATGAACATCACCAGCAAGCCATTGGGGCCGGCCACATCCTTGAGTGAATAGGTCTTGCCGTCCACGCCGGGCAGGGCGAAATCCACCGCCCTCCAGCCGAAATCGCAGACCGGCGTCTCCATGCGTACCACGCGGTCACTCCCGATTGATCCTGGAAAGTCGATAATACCATCCAGCCATTGTTCACCGGTCCATCCATGCCACGGTTTTATTGTCCTCTATCCCTTGCGGCCGGCCGTTCCGTCGCGCTCCCCGACGATGTGGCGCGCCACGCCGTGGGTGTGCTGCGCTTGCGGGCCGGTGAGTCGGTGACCCTGTTCAACGGGGACGGCCGGGAATACGCCGGGGTGCTGGAAATCCGGGGTCGGGGAGCGGCCGTGCGGTTGCACAGCCGGTTGGAGCCGGACCGGGAGTCGTCCCTGCGGATCACCCTGGCCCAGGGCATTTCCAGCGGCGAGCGCATGGACCTGACCCTCCAGAAATCCGTGGAATTGGGGGTCGCGGCCATCCAGCCGCTGGTCATGCGCAGGACCATCGTCAGGTTGGCCGGCGAGAAGCTGGAGCGGCGCCGCGGACATTGGCAGGGGGTGGCGATTTCGGCCTGCGAGCAATGCGGCCGTAATGTGGTGCCCGAGGTGGGCGCCATACGGGAATTTCCGGACTGGCTCAAAGATCGGCAGGACACCGGACTGGCCTTGCTGCTGGACCCGGAGGCGACGCATGGCCTGGGCGATCTGTCCACGCCCGACGGCCCGGTCACCATACTCGCGGGCCCCGAGGGGGGGTTCGATCCGTTCGAGCGGGATGCCGCCCTGCGTGCGGGATTCGTCGCCGTCCGCCTAGGGCCACGGATCCTGCGCACGGAAACCGCCGCCCTCGCGACACTGGCGGCCATGCAGGCAGTATGGGGGGACTTCCGTTAACCTTGAAAAGTTGGGTCGGGATACCTCAAGTTTTTCCGCAATCAACCGTAATTTCCCGGATGCAGGGAGATGACTGGAGAGATCTAAATGGCCAAGCTGGGTGAGGCGGACACGGCGTCCTTCGTCCAATGGTTCCGCGCGGCGGCCCCGTACATCCACGCCTTTCGAGGCAAGACCTTCGTGGTCGCCTTCGGTGGGGATGCCCTGGCCGATGGCGGTTTTTCCGGATTGATCCACGATTTCAACCTGCTCAACAGCCTGGGTGTCCGCCTGGTATTGGTGCACGGCGTGCGCCCCCAGGTGGAGGAACGCCTCCAGACCATGGGCGCGACGGCCAGTTTCGTGGGCGACCTGCGGGTGACCGACGCGGATACCCTGGAACTGGTGAAGGACGCGGTGGGCTCGGTCAGGGTGGACATCGAGAGCATGCTGTCCATCGGCCTGCCCAATACCCCCATGGCCGGTGCCGAAATACGCGTCGCCTCGGGCAATTTCGTCACCGCCAAGCCGGTGGGGGTGGTGGATGGCGTGGACCTGCAATTCACCGGCGAGGTGCGCAAGATCGCCGACCAGGCGATTGCCTCTCGGCTCGCTGCGGGCGAGATCGTGCTGCTTTCCCCGTTGGGTTATTCCCCAACCGGGGAGGTTTTCAACCTGACCCTGGAGGAGGTGGCCACCGCCGCCGCTGTGGCGCTGAAGGCCGACAAGCTCATCTTCCTGCTTGATCAGAGCATCAGTTGCGAGGGAAAGGGCGGATCCATCAGTCAGCTCACGGTGGCCTCGGCCCAGCGTTTGCTGAAAACCCTGAGCGACGGCGACGATCTCAAGCTCTATCTTCCCCATGCGGTGCGGGCCTGCAAGCATGGGGTGCGGCGCGCCCACCTGGTGTCCCGCGCCCAGGACGGGGCCGTCCTGATGGAGTTGTTTACCCACGAGGGGGTGGGAACCATGGTGACCCGGGAGGCCGTGGAGGATATCCGTCCCGCCAAGATCGAGGACGTGGGCGGCATCCTTTCCGTCATCGAGCCCCTCGAGAACGAAGGCGTGCTGGTGCGGCGCTCCCGGGAGCGCCTGGAGCAGGAGGTGGAGCAATTCCTCTTGGATGAGCTCGACGGCCGCATCGTCGGTTGTGTGGCCCTTTATCCCTTGGGCGATGCGCGGTCCGCCGAGATGGCCTGTCTCGCCGTGGACCCGGATTTCCGTCGCGCGGGTCGGGGGGATGCCTTACTGGCCGCCGTGGAGCACGCGGCCCGGGAGCAGGGCCTGGAACAGTTATTCGTCCTGACGACCCGGACCGCCCACTGGTTCATCGAACGCGGCTTCGAATTGCGTGCCCCGGACGATCTGCCGGCGCCGCGCAAGGCCCTGTTCAACTGGCAGCGCCGTTCCAAGGTGTTGATGAAGCGACTGCGGGCGGCATGACATCCAAGCGGAGATTCCCGGCCCTGCCGCCGGTGCTGGGCCTCTCGGGTTGCCCCGCACTGTCCCAGGCGGGGCGGACCTTTGTCATCGGCGTCCTGCCGGTACACAGCCTCCGTGTCCTGAGGCGGCGTTGCGATCCCTTGCGCGAGTATCTCGGGGAGAACCGGCGCTGGCTGCGCGTGTTCGAACATACCGCCGATATTCTGGTCTACCACTTGGGCAGTGTCCTGCCGAATCACCCCGCGTTGTACTCAAACGAAGGAGGCGCTCGATGAACTTGCCCAGCCTGTCCCACTCGGACATCCTGTCGCGTCTGCATGGTCTGGACCGGGCCATCGCCAGCCATGCCAAATGGTTCGCGCGACTCAACCGCAAGCTGATCTGCGCCGAGGCGGCCGACCCCGACGATATGGCCGAGGATGCCCATGCCCGCTGTCAGTTCGGGGCCTGGTTTTATGGGCCCGGAAAGGCCTATATGGAGCGCGAGCCCAGCTACGACGCCATAGCCGTGGCTCACCAGTCCATGCATGAGATCGCCCGGCACCTGCTGACCAGCCAGTCCACCGGCCAGCCCGTCGCCGGTGCCGACTATGATGCCCTGGTGGCGGTAGCCGGCCGCTTCCGCCAGTTGCTACGCCAGCTCGAACAGGAACTCATGGAGCGCATGGGGGCGGTGGACAAACTCACCGGGGTGTGGAACCGCCAGGCGGTGCATCTGCGCCTTACCGAGGAAGTGGAGCGGGTCCAGCGCACACGCCAGCCCTGCACCGTCTGTTATGTTGACCTGGATGATTTCGCACGACTCAACGAGGCGCATGGCCAGCGCGTAGGCGACGCGGTGCTCCAGGCGATCACAGTCTTCCTGACCGGCCGCCTGAGAGGCTACGACACCCTGTTCCGGGTAGGCGGGGAGGAGTTTCTGGTCTGCCTGCCCAATACCGACCTGGACCGGGCCACCGCCCTGATCAACCGCCTGCGTGAGGAACTGGCCGCCACGCCGATTGAGGCGGAGGGGGTGGCCGTCCGGCTGACCGCGTCATTCGGCGTGGTGGCCCTGGATCCCGTGTTCTTCATCGAGGAAACCCTAGAGCAGGTGGAACGTGCCCAGTTGATCGCAAAGCGGGAGGGCGGCAATCGGGTATGCGTGTGGCGGGAAGGGGTCGCCGACGATTTCCGCGCCGATCAGGCGGAGTGACCGCCCGGCATTTCCACACCTTGCCCAGCGGAGGGCCGCTCACTTTGCGGAGGAGGTCCAGACCAGGCTTGCGGATAAGCCCCTGGTCTCCAGGTTGCGGAATTCCAGCTTGGCGTCGTGCAGCATGGCGATCCGCTGCACGATGGCCAGGCCGAGGCCGCTGCCTTCCGTTGTGACGTCGCCGCCACGATAGAAGCGTTCCGTCAGCCGATCAAGCTCGTCCCGCGCCACCCCCGGTCCATCATCGGTCACCGACAGGCGGATCTCGCCACCGCCGCGTGTCAGGGTGATCCGGACGGTGCTGCCAGGGGGAGTATGGCGCAGGGCGTTTTCCAGCAGATTGCGCAATGCCACGTGCAGCATATCCTTGTCGCCGTAGAGCAGGACGACCTGCTCCGGGATCGCGGTGTGGATATGCTGGTTCTGGCCCTCGGCCAGGTCGGCCAGATCGGCCTCGACCTCCGGGATCAGGGCATTCATATCCACCGGCTTGATCTCTTGAAGGCCCTGGAGAGGATCCAGCCGCGCCAGGCGCAGCAGCTGGTCCACCAGCTTGGATGTCCGTTCCACGCCGGACACCATTTGTTGCAGGGCATGGCCGTGGTCCTCCGGCCGGGAACTGGCCTGGGCCACCTGGGCATGGATCTTCAAGCCAGCCAGGGGGGTGCGTAATTCGTGGGCCGCATCGGCGGTGAAACGCCGCTCGTTGTCCAGCGTGATGCGCAGGCGGGCCAGGAGCGCATTGAGGGCATGGATCAAGGGCCGCACTTCGTCCGGGGCCCTGGTGTCCGGCAAGGGCTCCAGGTTTTCCGGGGTGCGCGCCGCCACGCCGGAAGTCAAGGCGCCGAGGGGGCGCAAGGCACCCCATACCGCCAGATAGATGAGCAGGGCCAGCAGCGGCAGGGCCACGATGATGGGAATGGCGACCTGGCTGGCCACCTCGAACGCGACCCGTTCCCGCTCCAGGGTGGGCTGGGCGACCTGGACCTGGTAGCGTCCGCCGGGCTCCCATACGGAGAGCAGGCGCCAGGTCTGGGTGCCGTGGCGGAAGTCGGAATAACCGGTCTGCTGTGCCATCGGCGTGGGCGGGGCATCGTCGGAACGCATGATGAGACGCTCGTTGATGTCCCAGACCTGGAAGTCCAGGGGCTGTTCATAGGGGTTGTCGGTGCGGGAATCCAGCGGCTCGGTAAAGGCATCCAGATTGCGCAGGCTGTATTCCTCGTGGCTGACCTGGGCCATGATCAGCTTGGCGGTCTGGGCCAGTTGGCCGTCCAGCAACTCGCCGGCCTCCACCCGGGCCTTGAGATAGCTGACCACGCCGGTGACGCACCAAAGCAGCAGCGTGGCCGCGGACAGGGTGGTCAGCAGGCGCGCGCGCAATGACCTCATGGCGATTTCAGGTTGGTATCGTCGACTTGGTCATGGAGTTTCTCCCGTGACGTATCCCAGGCCCCGAACGGTGCGGATGAAGTCGCTGCCGAATTTCTTGCGCAGGCGGTGGATGTACACCTCCACGGTATTGCTCTCCGCCTCCTCGCCCCAGGCATAAAGGCTTTCCTCCAGTTCCGGGCGGGTGCGGATACGCCCCTTGTGGGCCATGAGGTCATGCAACAAGGCGTACTCGCGCCCCGACAGCGGCACCGTCCGGCCGGCCAGGGTCACCTGGCGGGCGGCCGGGTCCAGGGAAACCTCGCCCTGGCTCAGGAGCGGGACCGGCGCGCCTTTCGCCCGGCGCAACAGAGCGCGCAGCCGGGCCTGGAGTTCCACCAGGTCGAAGGGTTTGACCAGGTAGTCGTCGGCGCCGGCATCCAGGCCGGCCACCTTGTCCGCGCTGGTGTCCCGGGCGGTCAGGATCAGTACCGGGGTGGCATCCCCGCGTCCGCGCAATTCGCGCAATACTCCCAGGCCGTCGCGGCGCGGGAGACCCAGATCCAGCACGCAGGCATCGTATTTCTGGTCGAGCAGGGCCAGGCGCGCCGACTCGCCATCCCGCACCCAGTCCACGGCGTAATCCACCAGCCGGAGGCCTGACCGAACGCCGTCGCCCAGCAGGGCGTCGTCTTCCACCAGCAATATGCGCATAAATCAGTCGTTCATTTCTTTCCTGACCTTGGCGATCATGGCCTGGATCTCCTGCCGGCGGCCCGCGTCGGCCAGTTCCCGACCGGGCCGGGCCGGCGCCCGCAGGGCGATTTCCAGGTGATGCAGGGCGTCGCCGTAGCGTTCGCGCCCGTACAGATACTCGCCGTAGAAGAAATTCGGGTCAATGCCGTCCGGGTTGATGACCAGGGATTTCTTCAGCATCTCCTCCGCCTTGTCCTTGTCGCCGAAACCGATGGGCCAGCCCGGCACCTTGTAATACAGGGTACCCAGGCTGGTATAGGCGGAGCCCTTCAGGGCCTTGTCGTCCAGCTTCAAGGCGGCCTCGAGGTCGCTGCGTGCCTGCTTGGCCAGGGACAGGGCGCCCAGGCCGCCCTTGGCGCCGGCCTCGCTGGAAAGGGTGATGCCTTCCCAGATCAGGGGTTCGGCCTGGTTGGGCTCGGCCTCCACCAACAGGTGGGCGTGCTGGGCCAGTTCGTGATAGCGCTCGGCCTGGAGCTTTTCAGGCGTGCGGTACTTGATTTGGGCCCACTGGTCCTGAATGGGCTTGATGGCCTCTTCCTGGGTAACCGCATAGGCGTGGGAGGCACCGGTCAGGCCGGCGGCGAGCAGCAGGGAGGCAATAAGGGGGGTCTTCATGGGCGGTCCTTCAGATGGGTGTGGAAACGTGGCGCTTGACGATGGCCAGCTTGCCGGCCAGGGCGCGGTCGATAAGATGGGGGGCAAAGCCGTTGAGCCAGGCGAACAGGCTCTCCGGGAAGCCCAGATGGGTCTCCCCCCGGCCCGTGCGGATGGCCGCGATGATCTGGCGCGCCGCGGCCTCCGGGGCGTCGCTGGCGCTGCCCAGCTCCTTGTTGAGGGCGTTGACGGCCGTGCTGTTCAGCGCCGTGGCGATGGCCCGGGGGGCAACATGGATCATAGCGACCCGGCTGTCCGCCAGCTCCCGGCGCAAGGCCTGGGAAAAGGCGCGCAAGCCGGCCTTGGCGGTGGAATAGGCGGCGAAGCCGGGAAAGGGCAGGCTGCCGAAGGTGGAGCCGATGTTCACCACGGCGCCTCGGGATTGTGACTTCAGGTGGGGCAACAAGGCCAAGGTCAGGCGCATGGGGGTGGCGAGGTTGGTGTCGAGCACCCGGTCCACGTCGGCCCAGATCTGCTGTTCGTACAGCGCGAAGACGTTGATGCCGGCGTTGTTGATCAAAATGTTGACGTCGAATGCCCGGGCGGCCTCCGCCACCCGAGCGATCTCGCCGCTCCGGGTGAGGTCGGCGGCGATGTAGTTCACGCTCACGCCGGTTCCGCCCAACCCCGCGGCCTGTTTCTCCAAACGTGCCGAGTCTCGTCCCGCCAGCAGCAGGCTGGCGCCGGATTGGGCCAAGCCAAGTGCCAATTCCCGGCCCAGGCCGCCGCTGGCGCCGGTCAGCAGGATGCGCGCACCGTTCAGTTCCATACCGACACCCTTTTCTGCACAGGCAACGCCCTGAAGACGTCACCGTAAAGTTTGAAAAACACCTTGGCGCAATGCAGCACCTCGGCTTGGTCGTAGGGGTCCATGCGCTCCAGCAGGTCGGCCAGGTGGCGGGTGTGTTCCTGATCCAGGGTGCCGTGGGAACGCAGGTAGGAAAAGGCCGAGTCGGGCAGCGCCAGGGCGTCCTGGATCACGTCGGCCGCCTGCAGGGCCAGGGCCACGCTGGTGCCTTCCAGGACGAAGACCATGCCGAAGAACCCGGCCGGATTGCGCCGTTGCACCAGGTCCCAGGCGTAAGCCACCATCACTTCGGTGGCCAGTCCCGGGCGGCCGTGTCGCGTGGCCTGTGCGTCGCCGCCCGCAGCGGCGATGTCGTTCAGGATCCATTCCTCGTGGCCGATCTCCTCCTGGATGTATTCCGCCACCGGCCGGGCCAGCCAGGCCAGCCGTTCCGAGAGGCGGCTGCCCACCGCCATCAGCAGGGGGGTGGTATGGCGGACGTGATGGAAAGCCTGTTCCAGGAAGGCCAGGTACATCTCCTTGGTCACCTCACCGGCCAGGCTGGCGGCGATGGCCGGTGCGGCGTAGAGGGTGGCGCGGTCGTCGCGGGTGGCGGCGATCAGGTCGTCATAGAAAGGCATGGTGGGCTCCTGTCGGTGCTACCGGGGTCTGATAAAGGTCCGCGATGGCGGCGGCGTAATGGGCCGTGATGGCTTCGCGGCGCGGACGGCCGTTGCCGGTGGCCTGTCCGTTCTGCGGGGTGAAGGGGGCGGCGCGGATCCAGTCTCCCACCCGGGCGTAGTCCGGCAGATGGGTGTTGGCCTTGGCGACCGCCCAGGCCAGTTGATCGGCGTCGATCCCGGGGGCTGGGACCAGGATGCCGGTCAGCCAGATCTGGCCGTCCCCGCCGACCACCGCCTGGGCGATTTCCGGCTGGGCGGTGAGGGCCGCTTCCACCCATTCCGGCGCCACGTTCCGTCCGTAGGCGGTGATCAGCAGGTTCTTGCGCCGGCCGGACAGATGCAGGAAGCCGTCGGCATCCTGGCTGCCCAGGTCCCCCGTGGGCCAGCGGTTTCCGTCCGCGTTGTCAGGGTCGGAGAAGATCGGGCCATTGAGGTATCCCAGTCCGGCCCGGCTGCAAACATGGATCTCGCCCATCCGGTCCAGGCTGACCTGGACATGGGGCAGGGGTCGGCCGACGCTGCCCGGCCGGTCCGCCCCCGGCCGGTTCAGGCTGACCACGGAACCGCATTCGGTCAGGCCATAGCCTTCGTAGACCGGCAATCCGGCGGCCAGGGCGCATGAGATCAGGCCAGCATCGCTGCGCGCTCCGCCCACGGCCACGAACTGCAGATGCTCCGGGGCGCGTCGTCCCGTCATGGCCAGGAATTGGGTCCAGGCCTTGAGCAACTCCGGCACCAGGATCACGCTGCCGGCCCGGCTGTCGGCTACCCGGGCGGCCAGGGCGATCGGGTCGAATCCGCTCATGCCGCGCCAGCCCAGTTCCGCCAGGGGCGACAGGTACAGTTCGGCGCCGCGCAGGAGAGGGGCGTAGGTCCCGGCCACGTTTTCCAGCAACAGGGCGAGGGGCAGCACGCAGAGGTGACGCCGCACCGGCACATCCTCCAGGGCCCGGGCGACCGAGAGGGCGGTATCCATCAGGCCGGCGGCGGACAGGCACACCCCCTTTGGCTGCCCGGTGCTGCCGGAGGTGAAGGAGATCTTGGCGGTGCCCGTGGGAAGCGGGACAGGCGCTGAACCCCGCTCGCGCCGCAGCAGGACCAGCTCGTTCCAGGTCCCTATCTGAGCAAACCCAAGGCCCAGTTCGGCGATGCGTGCCGGGTCGTCGGTGAGGACACTGTCCGCCCCGGACGTTTCCAGGGCATGGACCATCTGCTCCGAGGTGAAGAAGCCAGGCAGGGGGAGATGGACCAGGCCAACGCGCAACGCGGCCAGATCGGCCACCACCCAGTCCGGGCCGTTGTCGGCCAGCACCGCCAACACCTGGCAGGCGTGACCCAGCAGTCGTGTGGCCAGAGTGTCGACGGCCTGCAAGAGCTCGGCGCCGTCCATGGTTCGATGCCTGCCGTTCAACACCACCCGATCCCGGGGTTGCCGCCGGATTGCTTGAAACAGGCGATCAGGCATGCTCGTCCTCCTCCAATGAAGCGAAGCGGTCCAGGGCCTGTCGGATGCGGCCGGCCACGACGATGGGACGGGTCTCGTAGTAGCGGCCCCAGGCCCGGGCCTCCCCGCCGAGCCTGGCCGGGTCGGCCAGCTTCAGGGCCAGGGGTGGCATGCCCATGCGGGTAAAGATGCCGATGAGCTCGCTGGTGGCGGTGAATACCACCCACTCGTAGCCCCGCTGATGCAGTTCCTGGGCCATCAGGAAGATCATGCGCACGCCGAGGCCGGTCCGGGTGACGGCCAGATTTCCGACCTCGGCAATGCGCTCGCGCGCCACCTCATGTCCGGCGAGGTGGCGGATATGGCTCTCCACCGGCACGTCCAGATAGCGTTCCAGGTACAGGGCGTCCTGCGCTCCGCCGCGCCAGCCGGCGGCGGCGACGATGCGCCGGTCCTGCTCCAGGCGCAGGAGTTCGGGAGAGAAGGAGGGAACCCGGGCGCCGTAACGCCGTTGGAATACGGCCCCGATGAAGGCCTCCGTCTCGGCGCGCCGCCAGTCCGTCGTCGGCACGGGATGGGCCTGTAACCGGCCGGAAGCCGGCGGCTGATAGGAACATTGCCTCGGGTGAGGGGACAAGGCCGGCATGGTGGTCTTCCAGGAAGCTGTCATGGGGCCGGACTTTGCGGGCCGAAGCTTAAAACAGCCTTAATGATGGCGTGGTCATCGGGGAGCGCCGGCGCTTGAGCGGCGCGCGCCGATCCCCGCCGTTCCGGCGATGGCCCGGCGCGGTAAAATCACGCCTGAATCTTCAAGGCCTTCCCATGCTCACCGTTTCCAACCTCACCATCCAGTTCGGGGCCAAGCCCCTGTTCGAGAACGTCAACGTCAAATTCGGCGACGGCAACCGCTACGGTCTGATCGGCGCCAACGGCTGCGGCAAATCCACCCTGATGAAGATCATGGCCGGCGTGCTGGAACCCTCCGCCGGCAACGTCGCCCTCGATCCCCACGAGCGCATGGCCTTCCTGCGCCAGGACCAGTTCGCCTTCGAGGACGAGCGGGTGCTGGACGTGGTGCTCATGGGCCACGCCGACATGTGGGCGGTGATGAAGGAGAAGGACGCCATCTACATGAACCCGGAGGCGAGCGAGGACGACTATATGCGCGCCGCCGAACTGGAAGCGCATTTCGGCGAGATGGGCGGCTACGACGCCGAGGCCCGGGCCGGCGAGCTGCTGCTGGGCCTGGACATCCCCTCGGACAAGCACCAGGGGCCCATGCGCGAGGTGGCGCCGGGCTGGAAGTTGCGGGTGTTGCTGGCCCAGGTGCTGTTCGCCAATCCGGACATCCTGCTGCTGGACGAACCCACCAATAACCTGGACATCAACACCATCCGCTGGCTGGAGGACGTGCTCAACGCCCGGGACTCCACCATGATCATCATCTCCCACGACCGCCACTTCCTGAACCAGGTCTGCACCCACATGGCCGACCTGGACTACCAGACCCTGAAGGTCTATCCGGGCAACTACGACGACTACATGGAGGCCTCCACCCAGGCCCGGGAGCGCCAGTCCAATGCCAACGCCAAGGCCAAGGAGCGGGTGGCCGAGCTCCAGGACTTCGTACGCCGTTTCTCCGCCAACAAGTCCAAGGCCAAGCAGGCCACCAGCCGCATGAAGCTGATCGAGAAGATCAGGCCCGAGGACGTGAAACCTTCCAGCCGCCAGTACCCCTGGATCCGTTTCGACTACGACGAAAAGGAAAAGCTGCACCGGCTGGCGGTGGAGGTGGAGGGCCTGAGCTTCGGCTATGAGCCTGGCCAGACCGTCATCAACAACCTGAGCGTCCACATCGCCGCCGGCGACCGGATGGCCATCATCGGGGAGAACGGCGTCGGCAAGACCACCCTGCTGCGCCTGCTGATTGGCGAGCTGAAACCCCAAAATGGCGTCATCAAGTGGGCGGAGAAGGCCCGCCCCGGCTACTTCGCCCAGGACCACTCGGCCGACTTCGACTCCGACAAGCCGCTGACCGATTGGATCACCGAATGGGTCCGCGCCGGCGGCTACGACGGCGGCGACGTGGAGACCCTGATCCGCGGCACCCTTGGCCGCCTGCTGTTCTCCGGCGACGAGGTGAAGAAGCCGGTACGGGTCATCTCCGGTGGCGAGCAGGGCCGCATGCTGTTCGGCAAGCTGATGCTGCTGCGCCCCAACGTGCTGGTGATGGATGAACCCACCAACCACCTGGACATGGAATCCATCGAATCCCTAAACAACGGCCTAGACGCCTACACCGGCACCCTGATCTTCGTCTCCCACGACCGCCAGTTCGTGTCCTCCCTGGCCAACAAGATCATCGAACTCAAGCTGGACGGCAGCCACGTGGTGTACGAGGGCGGCTACGAGGATTATTTGGCGAGCCAGGGGCTGGAGTAGACGTTGCCCAGAGGGGTGCTGGTTGGGATTTGTTGGCTGGGGAAAGGTTGCAAATCATTGTAAAGCCGCCGGTCGGATATATCGCGGCGATTACCGGCCGTTCGGCCAAGATTGTCACTCAGGCAGCCGAGGCCGTGACTCGCCGTTCATGTGTCGGCCTTTTGGGGCGGGTAACGACCTTGCATGATGTGGCCTTTGCCACCAGACTTAACTGTGTACATTAGTTCGTCCGCTAGATGCAGTGCCGAGTTGACGGATGCCGGTGTCTCCATGAAGGAGATGGCCCCAATGCTGAATGTGACTGGTGTAATTGATCGGGTGCCGTCCTTGAGTGCGCCGTTCAGACGATCGAGTAGTGCTCCCAAGGAAACTTCATCCGTGTCCGGCATAAGGATGGCAAACTCATCACCTCCAAGGCGGGCGACCGTGTCTTGCAACCGCAAGGCATGGATACAAGAATTGGCGACAGCTTTGAGCACCTCATCGCCGGTGCTGTGGCCAAGACGGTCATTGATGGCTTTGAAATCGTCCAGGTCGATGAAGGCCAGGGAGATTGGGGCCGGATTACGTGCCACCCGTGCCAGTTCGATGGCAAATGCCTGATAAAACGCACGCCGGTTCCAGGCGCTGGTGAGGGTATCCAATAATGACAGACGATGTACATGTTCCATCTGCCCACGCAGGCTGGTCGAGAGAACGGCCAGCGCCGCAAAAGTACCCCCACGCACCAAGATGTTCCAGAGCAGTACCCAAGTTTCTGAGTAGGTTTGACCCGCTAGCCAATTGGTCAGGATGATGGTGGCCGAGGCGGCCAGAGCAAAGATCAAACCTGCTGCCCTCCCCAAGGTCCAGGCCGCCAGAAACACAGGTATGACATAAAGAGAGGCGACTGAGGCTTCGTAGCCGGTCATGTAATCTACTGTGCCAATTAGCAGAATCATGACTGCGATGAATAGCCTGCGGCTCCATGACGGTTGTTTATCGAAGCTATTCAGAAGGGGCCAAACGGCGAAGGGCTGTGTCATGGCCGCCCTCCTGGAAAGTTGCCGCGATTTGACAGCGGGTTCAGCCCGGGCATCCCCTGCCCGCCTGGCACGCATAATGGCGGGATCGATCCGCCAGTCCCCAGGTTTCACGCCTCAACTCCGGTGGGCTGAAGGTAGGAGGAAGGCCAGGATGGATACCCTAGGCAACAGCAGTCAGTTGGTTTGTAAAGCGTCATGAACGGGTGTGGTTTCAAATAGGGCGCTTAGCGAAGGAAAAGCGGGCAGCGATTAGGGCATTTCGCTTCATGGTGTGATTACTGTATAGACATGAAGTGGATTTGAATCATACGTGACGCGAAATTGTAGATTGAAGCCATTACACGCAACTCTTGTCTGCAGTAGTCGCATGAACTGCGGTACCCGTAGTCTGAACAGGTCTTAGACTCACAAACATACTTGACAGGGTAACCATCCGCATTGGTCGACATAGCACCATTAACTCCCATCACCGTGACGGACGGCTCATGGAGCAATTCCCGCCAGCGCATATGCGGTTTATCCCTTAATCTTTTCCGGCATGGGCCACGGTAAACTTCCAACACTCCGTTCATTCAATCCGGGAACCCTGGACGCGAAGCCATGTACAAGACCTTACGCCGCCGATCTCTCGCCCTGCTGGCCGTACTGCCCCTCGCCGGCTGTTTCCAGGATACCGCCTCCTATACCTTCCCGGAGAAGGACCACGGCATCACCCTGGTCCGTACTCAGGACTGGCCCTGGCAGGACACCTTGAACCTGGGGGTGATCGCCATCCGGTTGCCGGATTGCAATGAAGGCATCACCGTCAAGGACGTGCCCAAGGCTAGCGAGTACACCCTCTACCGGGCGCCCGAGGGGTATGCCGAGCCCATCTTCATCCTTGCCTTCGACAAGGCGGACTACGCCATCGGCACCCAGTCCTGCCAGGTGCAGAAATTCGAGACCGCCCCCGCCGACCTGGGGGTGAAGTTGGGCGTGTTCCGTGAGGTGGACGGCAAGTTCCGGTTCGTTCCCGCCGGCAAGGCATGACCAATCCCATGCGTTACGCCGATCTGCGCGATTTCATCGCCCAACTGGAGGCCCGGGGCGAACTGAAGCGCATCCGCGCCGAGGTGGACCCTCGCCTGGAAATGACCGAGATCTGCGACCGGGTGCTGCGCGCCGGCGGCCCGGCCCTGCTGTTCGAGAAGCCCAAGGGCGGCGACATCCCGGTGCTGGCCAACCTGTTCGGCACGGTGAAGCGGGTGGCCCTGGGCATGGGCGAGGAGGACCCGGGCCGGCTGCGGGAGATCGGCAAGCTGCTCGCCTACCTGAAGGAGCCGGAGCCGCCCCGGGGCCTGAAGGATGCCTGGGACAAGTGGCCGGTGCTCAAGCAGGTGCTCAACATGTCGCCCAAGGAGGTGCGCTCGCCGGCCTGCCAAGAGGTGGTGTGGGAGGGCAAGGACGTGGATCTGGCGCGTCTGCCTATCCAGACCTGCTGGCCGGGTGATGTGGCGCCACTGCTGACCTGGGGCCTGGTCATCACCCGGGGGCCCCAGGGTCTGCCAAGCTCGAAGCCGCGCCAGAACCTGGGCATCTATCGCCAGCAGGTGATCGGCCCGAACAAGCTGATCATGCGCTGGTTGGCCCATCGCGGCGGAGCGCTGGATTTTCGGGATTTCCAGCAGGCCCAGCCTGGTCAGACCTTTCCGGTGGCGGTGGCCATCGGTGCCGATCCGGCCACCATCCTGGGGGCTGTGACGCCGGTGCCGGACAGCCTGTCCGAATACCAGTTCGCCGGTCTGCTGCGGGGTGCCAAGACCGAAGTGGCCAAGTGCCTGGGCTCGGACCTCCAGGTGCCGGCCACCGCCGAGATCGTGCTGGAAGGCGTGATCCATCCTGGCGAGACAGCCTTGGAGGGGCCTTATGGCGACCACACCGGCTACTACAACGAGCAGGAGACCTTCCCGGTGTTCACCGTGGAACGCATCACGATGCGCCGGGACCCCATCTATCATTCCACCTACACCGGCAAGCCCCCGGACGAGCCGGCCATCCTGGGTGTGGCCCTGAACGAGGTGTTCGTGCCCCTGCTGCAGAAGCAGTTTCCCGAGATCGTGGATTTTTATCTGCCGCCGGAAGGGTGTTCCTACCGCATGGCGGTGGTGAGCATGAAGAAGCAGTATCCCGGCCACGCCAAGCGGGTGATGTTCGGGGTGTGGTCCTTCCTGCGCCAGTTCATGTACACCAAGTTCATCCTGGTCACCGACGACGACGTGAACGTGCGCGACTGGAAGGAAGTGATCTGGGCCCTTACCACCCGCGTCGACCCGGCCCGGGACACCCTGCTGGTGGAGAACACGCCCATCGACTACCTGGACTTCGCCAGCCCGGTTTCCGGCCTGGGCAGCAAGATGGGCATCGACGCCACCAACAAGTGGCCTGGCGAAACCACCCGGGAATGGGGCACACCCATCCGCATGACGGACGAGGTCAAGCAACGGGTGGACGCCATGTGGGATGAGTTGGATTTGTGATTTCGGGTAGGCCGGGGTTTTACAGTGGGCAATAGTTGAGTAGAATCATCGGGAATTAATTTGATCCCGGAGCAAGACATGACCGCCACTCTTCAACTCGCCGCCCAAGCCGGCGACCTGCAACAAGTTCAAGACCTGCTGGCCGCCAGTGCCGACGTCAACGGCGCCGATGCCGAGGGCAACACCGCGCTGCATCTGGCTGCCAATAATGGCCACTTGGATGTGGTTAAGGCATTGCTGGCCGGAGGAGCGGATGCCAACGCCCTGGACGCCCAGGGCTGGACCCCTATCTTCAAGGCTGCCTACAACCATGAAATGGATTGCGGTTTCGCACCTGTGGCTCAAGCCTTGGTGGACGCGGGGGCGGATGTGAACCACCGTATCTTCTACGGGCTCACCCCCCTCATGCTGGCTGCGGGCGGCGGCGAGGCGGCGGTGTGCGAGGTGCTGCTCAATGCCGGCGCCGAGGTGAAGGCCGCTAACGACGGCGGCCGCACCGCCCTGACCATGGCCAAGGAGCGCTTTTTCGTGGACGTCATCAACCTCCTCCACGAGGCGGAAGGCTACGTCATGGAGACCGAGGGCGGCGGCAGCTGCGCCAGCGGCGCGCGCAAGGGACCGCCCAGCGAGGCCCAGGTGGTGAATTTCATGAAGCGGCCCATGCACTGACCCGAGTCCGCTCTACCTGAAACGACCAGCGCCGCATCCGCGGCGCTGGTCGTTTATAGGGTGTCTAGAAGAAGTGGAAGCCCTCGCCGGGAATGTTCATCAGCCAGGGGTTCTTCTTGTTTTCCTTGGGTTTGCCGGGCGGCGCCGGGGCCTGGGGAGGGGGCGGGGGATCGGGCTTGTCGGTCTGGGGCGGCGGCGGGGCTGGTGGCGGCTCCTCGCTCTTTTCAACCGGCACGGGCGTGGCCGGCGCCGGTGCCGGTTTTTCTCCGGCTGCCTTGGCCGGTGGCTTGACCGCCGCTTTGGCCGGTTCGGTTGTGGCGGCAGGGCTGACGGATTCGGACAGCGGTGTGGCCTTGGGGGGCGGGCCGCCGGCCCCGGGGGCTGCCGCATCGAACTCGGCGACAGACTCCTCCCAGGTGGACTCGGGTTTCTCGTCACCCAGGATCAGGGGCCGCAGGGCCGGTTCCATATCCTTGACGATCTGGACCGCGAGGGCGCTGGTGAAGTGGTAGTCGGCCGCCGCGGCACCCGGCACGAAGACCGTCATGACCCCGAAAAAGCGGCTGCCGACATAGAAGGCGAACGTGGCGGTGCGGTTCATGACCCGGGATTCCAGCACCGTGCCATTGGCGGAAAAGATCTCCAGACGATGGTCGCCGGTGCCGGTCTTGCCGCCGACGGGCAAATGGCTGCCGTCTTCCAGGGCGAAGCTGCCGCTCAGCCGACGGGCGGTGCCCTGGGCCACCACATTGAGCAGCGCCTTCTTGACGACTTGGGCCACCTCGGCGGGGAATACGCGTATCGGTTCGGGCCGCTTGCGCTTAAGCACGGTGTGGTAGGGCGTGCCCGCCGCGAATTCCAGGCGGGTGAGGTTGACCGGCGGAAGCTTGACGCCGTCGTTGACGATGCTGCCCATGAGTTCGGCCAGGGCGGAGGGTCGGTCGGCGGAAGAGCCGATGGCGGTGGCATAGGAGGGCACCAGGCTGTTGAATGGATAGCCCAGGCGCCGCCAGCGCTTGTGGATTTCCTGGAAGGCCTCGATCTCCAGCAGCGACATGATGCGGATGTCCTGGGCGTTCTTGTGGCTGGTGTTGATCAGCCAGTCGTATACCTCGATCCGCTCTCTGGCGCTGGCCTGTATGATCTCGTTCCAGCCGGCGCCGGGATGGGTGCGCAGGTAGCCCACCAGCCAGAGTTCCAGTGGGTGGATCTGGGCGATGTAGCCCCGGTCCGAGAGGTTGAATTTATCCGGGCCGTAGGTCTCGTAGAGGTACTCGAAGTCGCCTTCGTCGAACGCGGAGGGGTTGTTCAGGCGGGACTTCAGGAAGGCGGTCATCGCGCTGATGTCGGCCTTCGGCTCCAGGTAGCGGTACACCGCCGCCAGGCGCTTGGGGTTGGCGGTGAGGTGGTTAAGCAGGGCGGCCATGGCGTCGTCCCGATTCAGCCCCTTGTACTTCTTGAGGAAGCGGGCCAGATAGGACTTGCCTTCCTTGTCGGCGAACTGGCGCAGGTAGTCGTCCCGCCGCGGATCGTCCGGGTCGGCCAGGATCTGGGCCGCGCCGTGGGGATCCCGGTACATGAAATGCCGCACGATGTCCCGCATCAGGCGGATGAAGGGCAGGTTCACGGAGTTCTGGGTGGCTTCCCACAGGTTCATGACCTTGTTGTTGTCCGGGGCATGGAAGTTGTGGAAATAGTGCACGCCGCCGCCGGTGTAGAAGGCCTCCGCCGGGTTGGCGGAATACTCCCGGGACATGGCGGCCTCCAGCATGGGGGTCAGTCCCTTGTCCTCGGTCGTGGCCAGGTAGCGCAGCACCCACTGCAGCAGCAGGTCCTTGTCCGCCGCCCTGACCTTGGCCAGTTCGTCGGGGGCCAGGCCGGCATACTGGTCGTGCAGTTCCGTCACCAGGCCGAGATAAGTGATGAGGGTGCGCAGCTTCGCGGAGGAGCCCATGTCCAGCTTGGCCCCCTTGTTGATGTCGAAGGGTTGGTTCAGGTTGTCTGCCTGGACCCGCAGCAGGGCGCCATCCTCCGTGTTTTCGTAGAGGGTGAAGCTGTAGATGGGCTTGGTCAGGTCGTTGTCCGGGGAGAGCAGATAGTGGCCGTAGAGCTCGGCCGCCTCCACCACGATGGGATCGGACAGTCGCCGCAGGAAATCGGCCACGGCGTTCTGGGTGGGGGCATGCAGGGTGGCGCTGGCCTTGAGGTCGAGGCGGTCCAGGTCATAGAGCCTCGGTACGCCAAGATCCTGCGACAACTCCACGCGCAGGGCGTTGGCGGCCTTGTTCTCGACGAAGACGTTGTCGGCCTTCGGCCTGCGGTCGGAATGAAACTGTATCTGCTCGTGCAGGGCGGCATCCCGGAAGGCCAGGGAAATCACCTTGGCCTGGGCCAGGAGACGCAGATGGGCATTGACCTGGGCATCCAGGTGATCGCGCCCGGCCAGCAGATAGTAGGAAGGCTTGCGCTGGGAGATCAGCAGGGCCAACACGTGCTTGTAGGCCCGCGCGGCTTCCGGCGTGGGCTGGGGAGACTTGAGCAGGGCGTTGACCCGGTCGAAATCCATGCCGAACCAGGCATCGAGTCCGTCGCCGATGCCGTTGACCTCGCCATAGCTGGGGGCGGCGGCCAGGGGGACCGTGTTGAGGTAGTCCAGGACGATGCGGCGCCGGGTGTTGCGGGTGTCCTGGCCGTCCAGGTAGGCGCGGATGGAGGCGGAGGCCATCTGGCGCAGCTTGTCCGTGGCGGTCATGGTCAGGCCGTCCCGGGAATGGCGGTACTTCTCGATCTGGGTCGCCAGGGTGGAACCGCCGGGCACATTGCGGGAGGGGTCGATGGCCTGGAGCAGTTTCTCCAGGATCGCGGCGCCGAACCTGTCCCATTCCACCGCCGGGTTGCGCTGGGGATGGTTGGGGTCCAGCAGTTCCCGGTTTTCGATGAACAGCAGTGTGTTGGCCACCACGGTGGGGATGGCGTCGAAGTCCGGGTAGCTGTGGTGCGGATAGACGCTGGTATGCAGCGTTTCGCCACGGCAATCCAGCAGGGTGAGACCGGCGACGGATTTTTCCTTGTAGGGCAGGAATAGGCCGAACTCCTTGATGCGCGCCATGTCCGGCGAGATCCGGGCTTGCCGGGTCACCTCGAAATCGTCGCGTTTCAGCGCCTTGATGAACCCGGGCAGGCCCACATAGCCCATGCGCATGTCGTAAGGCCCGGCCTTGGGCGTATGCAAGTCCGGGCTGGCGCCGGCCTGCAATTGATAGTTCAGCCGCTTGCCGTAGCCCGCCAGGATCATGGATTGGATGGGCGAGGCGATCAGTTCGTAGGAGGCGATGACCGCCGCAGTCAGCAACACCAGGAAGGTCAGCGGCCAGAGCCAGAGGCGGCGTAGCCGGCGCCGTACGGTTTCAGCGTTGGCCATTCAGGCAGGACCGTGAATTGGATGTCTGGGAAGCGGTGCTGTGCACCGGCCCGCCGGAGAATGGCCTGGGAAAATGGGGAAGCCGTGACGCATGGAAGGTTCGAGGGAACTGGGGGGTGGTGGGCGGCCGATTCAGGATGCGAGCCAGTCGCGCGCCTTCAGAAAATCGCTGTAGAGGCGTGCTTCCGGTGTGCCCGGCTCCGGTTTCCAGTCGTAGCGCCAGGTCACGACCGGTGGCATGGACATGAGGATGGCCTCGGTGCGGCCGCCGGATTGCAGGCCGAACAGGGTGCCACGGTCGAACACCAGATTGAACTCCACGTAGCGGCCGCGCCGGTAGAGTTGGAATTCCCGCTCCCGTTCGCCGTGGGGCGTTTCCGCCCGGCGCTCCAGTATGGGGGCGTAGGCGGGCAGGAAATGGTCTCCCACGCTCTCGGTCATGTTGAAGCAATGCTCGAAATCGCCGGTGTTGAGGTCGTCGTAGAAGATGCCCCCAACGCCCCGGGGCTCGTTGCGGTGCTTGAGAAAAAAATACTCGTCGCACCATTGCTTGAAGCGGGCGTGGTAGTCGGGCCCGAAGGGGGTCAGGGCGTTGCGGCACATGGCGTGGAAATGGGTGGCGTCCTCCTCGAACCCGTAGTAGGGCGTCAGGTCCATGCCGCCGCCGAACCACCAGACCGGCGCTTCATCCGCCTTCTCGGCCACGAAGAAGCGCACGTTCATGTGGCAGGTGGGGGCGTACGGGTTGCGCGGATGCATGACCAGGGACACACCCATGGCCTCCCAGCGCCGCCCCGCCAGTTCCGGGCGATGAGCCGATGCGGACGGGGGCAGTTTCTCGCCGGTCACATGGGAGAAGTTCACCCCGCCCCGCTCCAGCACGTTGCCGTTCTCGATCAGGCGGGAAATGCCGCCGCCGCCTTCCGGGCGCCGCCATTCATCTTTCAGGAAGGGTTTGCCGTCGATTTGCTCCATGCGTTCGACGATGAGTTCCTGGAGTTCCAGGAGGAATTCCTTGACGCGGGTGGTATCCATGGCGCGGGGTGGACTGGGGACGGGAAATGCGCGAATTTTATCCGGATTCCCGGGTTCTGCCGCTGCGGAAATCGAATGTTTCGCCATCTCTGCCGGGCTGGGGACCGGCACGCATCGCCTGTCGGGAAGACGACGCGACGGTGCTTCAGCCCCACATGCTCAGAGGCGGGTCGGCCATGATCGCGCGCAGAATGTCGCCACGGGTGACGAAGCCCACCAGGGCGTGGGTTTCATTAACCACCGGCACGCCGGTCAGGTTGAACTCCAGCATGGCCCGGGCGATGCGGCGGATGTCGGTGACCGGATCGACGCTGAGGACCGGCGAGCTCATCACGTCCGCCACTCGTCGCGGCAGCAGGTCCCTTATCCGGTCGCCGTCCAGGTTGAAGGCGGTGAGCAGGTCCCGCTCCGTCACCAGCCCCACCAGGGTCTCGGCCGGATCAAGCACCGGCGCCTGGCGGACGTCGTTGTCCCGCAGGGTCCGCCAGGCGTCCTGTACCGAATCCCCGGTGCCGAGGGTGACGACCTCCCGGCTCATGATCTGGTGGGCGTGGTACAGGGGGCCCCGTTCCTGGTCCAGTTGCAGCATGTCCTGGTAGGCCTGGACCGCGCCTTCCTCGCCGGGCTGGGCATCGCCCGGCACGACGCCGCCTGGGGCGACGAAGGTGGTGAGGTGCTCTTCCCCCACCCGCGCTGTGGCCCGGCCCGGGCGGGCCGCCGTGACGCCGCGGACCTGGCCCAGCTGCTCCAGGGTGCCGCGGAAGTCAAGTCCGGAAAGGCCGTAGAACGAGAACATGGGAATCGCTCCGGGTCGGGGGATTCCAGCATAACCCCGGGGCGGCGCCGGGGCCAGCGCGCGGGCGGCGCTCAGGCCCGCAGCACGGCGCCGTCAATGGGGTCGAGGATGGTGGAAGGCCGATTGCGGCGGCCGACGCGTCCGGGGATGACGCGTACCCGCTGGCCGAATTGGCGCCTGCAGGCGGCGAAGGTCTTCACCGGCCTGCGTCCGGCCCGGTTGGCGCTGGTGGAGACCAGGGCCATGTGCAGGCCATGACACAGGCGCGCGGTCTCCGGGTGTGCGGTGACCCGTACCGCCAGCTTGGCGTGGCGGCCGCACAACCATTTCGGGCAGCGCGCACCCACCGCCAGCAGCAGGGTGGTGGGGCCGGGCCACCAGCGGGAAAACCGCGCCGCAAGGTCCGCCGTGACCGGGTCGAGGAAGGACTTGAACTGTAGAAAGTCGGAACCCACAAGGATCAGCCCCTTGCGGCGGGGTCGTCCCTTCAGATGCAGGATCCGGGCCACCGCCCGGGCGTTGCGGGGATCGCAGCCCAGTCCGAAACAGGACTCGGTGGGATATGCGATGACGCCGCCCCGGCGCAGGTAACGCCCCAATGCCCTCATGTCCGGCCGCGGCGTCAAGGGTATCCCCGGTGCCTTACTTCTTCTTGCCGCGGGACTTGATGGCGCGCCAGCCGATATCCCGGCGCATCTGGCGGCCGGCGAAGTCGATGCCTTCCGCCACCTCGTAGGCCCGGGTCTGGGCCATTTTCACGGTTTCGCCCAGGGCCGTGACGCACAGTACCCGGCCGCCGGCGGTCACCACCTGGTCGTCCTGGAGGGCGGTGCCGGCATGGAAGATGTGGAAGTCCTCGCCTCCCGGCACAAGGCCTGTGATGGCGTCGCCCTTGCGGGGAGATTCCGGGTAGCCGGCGGCGGCCATCACCACCCCCAGCGCATAGCGCCGGTCCCATTCCGCCTCCACCTTGTCCAGCTTGCCGTCCACGGCCGCCTCCAGCAGGGCCACCAAGTCCGACTTGAGCCGCATCATGATGGGCTGGGTCTCGGGGTCGCCCATGCGGCAGTTGAACTCCAGCACCTTGATCTGGCCGTCCGGGGCGATCATCAGGCCGGCGTAGAGGAAGCCGGTGAACGGGGTGCCTTCCGCCTTCATGCCGGAAACCACCGGACGGATCACCTCGCGCATGGTCCTGGCATGTACTTCCGGTGTCACCACCGGCGCCGGCGAGTAGGCCCCCATGCCGCCGGTGTTGGGGCCGGCATCATTGTCCAGCAGGCGTTTGTGGTCCTGGCTGGTGGCCATGGTGAGCACGTGCTCGCCGTCCACCATGACGATGAAGCTGGCCTCCTCGCCCACCAGGCATTCCTCGATCACCACCCGGTGGCCCGCCTCGCCCATGCTTCCGGGTCTGCCATCTCCGGCCAGCATGGCCTCCACGGCGGCGTGGGCCTCGTCCGTGGTCTGGGCCACCACCACCCCCTTGCCGGCGGCCAGGCCGTCGGCCTTGACCACGATGGGGGCGCCATTGGCGTCGATGTAGGCATGGGCGGCGGCTGCATCGGTGAAGGTGCCGAAGGCGGCGGTGGGGATCTTGTGGCGTGCCATGAACTGCTTGGCGAAGTCCTTGGAACTCTCCAACTGGGCCGCCGCCCGGGTGGGGCCGAACACCTTGAGCCCGGCGTCCCGGAAGGCATCCACCACGCCGGCGGCCAGGGGCGCCTCGGGACCCACCACGGTGAGGGCGACCTGCTCCTGCTGGGCGAAGGCCACCAGATCTGGAATGGCCGTGACGGCCACGTTCTCCAGCCCTTCTTCCCGCGCGGTGCCGCCGTTGCCGGGGGCCACATAGACCTTATGGACGCGGGGCGATTGCTTGAGGCACCAGGCCAGGGCGTGTTCCCGCCCGCCGGAACCGATGACCAGGATCTTCATGTCAGTGCCTGAAATGACGTATGCCGGTGAACACCATGGCGATGCCGTGCTCGTCCGCCGCGGCGATGACTTCCTCGTCGCGCATGGAGCCGCCGGGCTGGATCACCGCCGTGATGCCCGCGGCGGCGGCATTGTCGAGGCCGTCCCGGAAGGGGAAGAAGGCATCGCTCGCCATCACCGAGCCGGGCACCGTCAATTCGGCCTGATCGGCCTTGATGGCGGCGATGCGGGCGGAGTTGACGCGGGACATCTGGCCGGCGCCGACGCCGATGGTCATCCGGTCCTTGGCGTAGACGATGGCGTTGGATTTGACGAACTTGGCCACCCGCCAGGCGAACAGCAGGTCTTCCATTTCCTTATCGGTCGGTGCCCGCTTGGTGACCACCTTCAGTTCGCCGTGCAGCAGGATGTCGGCATCCTGCACCAGCAGGCCGCCGGCCACCCGCTTCATGTCCATCTGCTTAGTTGGCAAACCCGCCGGGCCGTTCCAGGCGCCGCACTCCAGCAGGCGCACGTTCTTCTTGGCGGCCACCGCTTCGGAGGCCTCCGGGCTCACCTCGGGGGCGATGATCACCTCCACGAACTGGCGCTCGACGATGGTCCGGGCGGTCTCTCCGTCCAGCCGGCCGTTGAAGGCGATGATGCCGCCAAAGGCGGATTCAGGATCGGTCCGGTAGGCCCGGTCGTAGGCCTCCAGCAGGTTTGCGCCGTAGGCCACGCCGCAGGGATTGGCGTGCTTGACGATGACGCAACTCGGAGCGGCGTCGAACAGCTTGACGCACTCCAGGGCCGCGTCGGTGTCGGCGATGTTGTTGTAGGACAGCTCCTTGCCCTGGATCTGGCGGGAGGTGGAAATGGTGCCGGCCGGGGCGTTGGCCTCCACGTAGAAGGCGCCGTTCTGGTGCGGGTTTTCGCCGTATCGGCAGGTTTGGGCGCGGCTGAATTGCAGGGTGAGTTTTTCGCCAAACGCGTCACGTTCGCCAGCCTCGTTGAGGGAGGTCAGGTAATTGCTGATGTGGCCGTCGTACTGGGCGGTGTGGGTGAAGGCCTTCTTGGCCAGGTTGAAGCGAGTGGTGTCGCTCAATGCGCCGCCGTTGGCCTTCATCTCATCCACCAGGGCGGCGTAGTCGGCCGGGTCGGTGACGATGGCCACGTGGCGGTAGTTTTTTGCGGAGGAGCGCACCATGGCCGGGCCGCCGATGTCGATGTTCTCGATGGCATCGTCCAGGGTGTGGGGCTTGGAGATGGTCTGCACGAACGGATAGAGGTTCACGCACACCAGGTCGATGTAGCCCAAGCCGTGCTGGTCCATGGTTGCCGCGTGGGCCGGGTTGTCGCGCGCCGCCAGGATGCCGGCGTGAACCTTGGGATGCAGGGTCTTCACCCGACCGTCGAGCATCTCGGGAAAGCCGGTGAATTCGGACACGTCCTTCACCGCCAGGCCGGCATCCCGGATGGCCTTGGCGGTGCCGCCGGTGGACAGCAGCTCCACGCCCTGGGCGGCCAGTGCCCGGGCGAAGTCGATGAGTCCGGTCTTGTCGGAGACGGAGAGTAGGGCGCGTTTGATCATGATTTGTACTGATTGAGAAGGGAAAGAAAAAGGTGGAGTAGGGAGAATTGAAGAGGGGGAAACAGGCCGGTTTGAACTTGCGTGCCTCTCGCAGCCTCCCTAGCCGTTATTTGATGCCATGCTGCTGCATCTTTTTGCGCAGCGTGTTGCGGTTGATGCCCAGCCATTCGGCGGCCTTGCTCTGGTTGCTGCCGGCCCGGTCCAGGATCACGTCCAGCATGGGCTTCTCGATGCAATGCACCACCATGTCGTAGATGCCGGCCGGGTGCTCCCCGTCCAGGTCCTTGAAGTACTGGGTCAGCACCTGGCGCACGCAGGCGGCCAGTTCGCTTTCATCAATGTGTTGTTCCATCCTGAGACCTTGTATCAGGCCGCTTCTAAGTCGGCGGCTGGTGTATCGAGATAAACGAGTCGTTGATTACGTTCCCTGGCGCGCCAGAAAAAATCATTCACGGCTTCCAATTGTTCCCGGCTGGTTTCCAGCCGGCACATAGCGTGGCGGAACCCCGCCGAATCCGCCAGTCCCCTGGTGTACCAGGCGATATGCTTGCGCGCCATGCGGGTGCCGGCCAACTCGCCATAGAAGCCATACAGGTCGTCCAGGTGATCCTGGAGAATGGCGTGGATTTCCGCCACCCGGGGCGAGGGCAGCCGCTCCCCGGTATCCAGGAAATGGCCGATCTCCCGGAACAGCCAGGGCCGGCCTTGGGCGGCGCGGCCGATCATGACGGCGTCGGCGCCGGTGTAGTCCAGCACGTGGCGGGTCTTTTCCGGGGTGGTGATGTCGCCGTTGGCGATGACCGGGATGGCGGCCTCGGCCTTGACCGCCTTGATGGTTTCGTATTCCGCGTCGCCGCTGTAGCCGCAGGCCCGGGTGCGGCCGTGGATGGCCAGGGCGCGGATGCCGGCCTGCTGGGCGATGCGCAGGATGGCCAGGGCGTTGCGGTGTTCCCGGTCCCAGCCGGTACGGATCTTCAGGGTCACCGGCGTGTCCGGCACGGCCCGGACCACCGCTTCCAGGATGCGGCCCACCAGGGGTTCGTCCTGCAACAGGGCGGATCCGGCCATGACGTTGCACACCTTCTTGGCCGGGCAGCCCATGTTGATGTCGATGATCTGGGCGCCGTTATCGGCGTTGTAGCGGGCCGCTTCGGCCATCATGGCCGGCACGCTGCCGGCGATCTGCACGGAGACGGGTTCCACCTCGCCCTCATGATTGGCGCGGCGCCGGGTCTTGGCGGAACCGTAGAGCAGGGAATTGGAGGTGACCATCTCGGACACCGCCATGCCCGCACCCATCTTCTTGCACAGCTGGCGAAACGGCCGATCGGTCACGCCCGCCATGGGGGCGACGATGAGCTGGTTCTTGAGCCGATATTGGCCGATGAGCGGACCGGTTCGCATGGCGCGGTGGATAGTCGGGGAAGGGGGAGGGGTGCGAATTTTATACGCATCGGCGGACCAGAAAAAGGACGAAAGTCGCCCCAATCTGGTGCCCCGGGGTGCAGGCGGCGTCAGTGCTGGAGGTGGGTAAAAGTTACACGTATGAATTTGCGAAAAACCGGTCCACGTGGGCCCGGCAGGCGACGATCGATTCGCTCCGTCGTTCTACTCCGCAGCCGGGAAGTCGGGGGCCGTCGGCCCATTCCGGTTTCCGAAATCGGCGTTTACGCCGCCGCCTTCATCTGGCGCTGATAAAGGAAGGCCAGCACTTCCTTGCGCAGGAGGTGATAGCGGGGGTCTTCCACCAGGGCCAGGCGCTCGCGCGGACGCGGCAGGTCCACGGTGAGGATCTCGCCGATGGTGGCCGAGGGGCCGTTGGTCATCATGACGATTCGGTCCGAAAGCAGCACTGCTTCGTCCACGTCGTGGGTGATCATCACCACCGTGTTGCCCAGTTCGGCCTGGATCTCCATCACCGAGTCCTGCAGATGGGCCCGGGTGAGGGCATCCAGGGCACCGAAGGGTTCGTCCATGAGCAGCACGTCGGGCTGCATGGCCAGGGCCCGGGCGATGCCGACCCGCTGCTTCATGCCGCCGGAGATTTCGCCGGGGCGCTTGTCGGCGGCGTGCTCCATATGCACCAGCTTGAGGTTGTGCATGACCCACTCCCTGCGCTCGGACTTGGGCTTGTCGGCCATGACCTTGTCCACCGCCAGTTTCACGTTTTCGAACACCGTGAGCCAGGGCAGCAGGGAGTGGTTCTGGAACACCACGGCGCGGTTGGGACCGGGGCCGCGGATCTCGCGGTTCTTCAGCAGGGCGACGCCGCCGGTGGCATCGAGCAGGCCGGCGACGACGTTGAGCACGGTGGATTTGCCGCAGCCGGAGTGGCCGATCAGGGTGATGAATTCGCTCTTCCGCACTTCCAGGTTGATGTCCTTGAGGGCGTTGAAATCGCCCTTGGGTGTGGAGAAGGTCATGTCGATGTGTTGCAGGTCCAGGTAGGCGGTCATGTTGGGTTCTCCGGTCAGCGCTTGCTGTAGTCGAGGCGGTGCTGCATGTAGCCCATCATCAGGTCGAGCACGATGCCGACGCCGCCGATGACGCCGATGGCGACGATGATGGAAGAGACGTTAAGGTTGTTCCATTCGTCCCACAGCCAGAAGCCGATGCCGATGCCGCCGGTGAGCATTTCCGCGGCGACGATCACCATCCAGGCGATGCCCAGGGACAGGCGCATGCCGGTGACCACATAGGGCAGGGTGGCGGGGAACAGAACGCGGCGCACCAGTTCCAGCTTGCCCAGCTTGAGCACGGCGGCGACGTTCATGTAGTCCTGGGGGATGGCCTTCACACCGGTGGCGGTGTTGATGATCATGGGCCAGATGCAGGTGATGAAGATGACGAAGATGGCCGAGGGGTCCACCGCCTTGAACAGCAGCAGGCCGAGGGGCAGCCAGGCCAGCGGCGAGACCGGCTTGAGGATCTGGATCAGCGGCGAGAGGGCGCGCTGCACGTTCTCGCTCATGCCCATGATGAACCCCAGCGGAATGCCGACCAGGGCGGCCAGGCCGAAACCGGCGCCGACCCGGGCCAGGGAATACATGAGTTGCCAGCCGATGCCCATGTCGTTGGGGCCGTTCTCATAGAAAGGATCGGCCAGGATGTCCTTGGCATGCTGCCAGGTTTCCGAGGGGGCGGGGAACTCCGTCGCAATGTGGATATGGACGTAGCTCCAGGCGGCCACGATCAGCGCGAAGGTGAGCAGGGGCAGCAGGAGGGTCTTAAGGACCAGCGCCAGTTTTTCCCGGTTGGCGGGATTCTCCAGCAGCGGGGCCGGTCTCGCTGGGGCGACGGCCACGATGCCCTGGGTTTCCGCTGCCGGCGGGTTCGGTTTGGATTCCATGATCTTCACTTCAGCGATTGCGGTGTCGGACTTGCCGCCCTGTACCACGGTCAGGGAAATGGCTTGTGCGGTCATGATTCACTCCTTGCTGGCGACGCCCCGGCGGGGCGTCGCATTTGGGTTACTTGTTCAGGCGGGCCAGCTTCCTCATGTCCACCTTCGAGTTGGCGACCTTGAAGCCCTTCAGGTAGGCCATCATGTGGGCGGGGTCGAACTTCATGCCGTCGAAGAACATGTCCGGCCCCATGGTGATCGGCGCAGTGGCCTGCTTTAGGGTCCAGTTGACCTGGTTCACGCCTTCCGGCTTCCAGTCGATGGTCGGCGCGGCGACGCCGACCTCTTTGGCGGCCTGGCGATAGAGCTCCGGCAGGTAGATTTCCGAGGCGGTCTTGCGGATGTCGACCGGCCTGTCGAGCTGGCCCCAGCGGTACATCTGGGTGATGAACCAGGCCGCGTGGGAACGCCACGGAAAGTTGGCGGCATAGCGGTGGAAGACGTTGAAGTCGGGCAGGCTGACCAGCTGCTCGTCCTTGCTGTAGCGCCAGGTGCCGGTCATGGAGTTGTCCACCACGTCGGTGGGGGCGTTGACGTAGGACTTGGCCGAGATGATCTTCGCCACTTCCTTGCGGTTTTCAGCCAGATCGGCCCAGGCGGCCGCCTCGATCAAGGCCTTGACCGCCGCCTTGTGGGTATTCGGATACTTGTCGGCCCACTCCTTGGTCACCCCGAACACCTTCTCCGGATTGTTGTTCCAGATCTCGTAGTTGGTGATGATGGACTTGCCGATGCCCATTTCCACGGCGCGCTGGTTCCAGGGCTCGCCGACGCAGTAGCCGACGATGTTCCTGGATTGCAGGTTTGCCACCATCTGGGGTGGCGGGATCACGATCAGGCGCACGTCCTGGTCCGGATCGATGCCGGCCGAGCCCATCCAGTAGCGGATCTCGTAATTGTGGGTGGAGACCGGGAACACCATGGCGAAGGTCATCGGCTCCTTGCCCGCCTTCTTGTCGGCGTCGATCACCTTCTTGAGCGCGATGGCCGAGGTCGGCCGGTGCTTCATGGCCTCGGGGTCGGACTGCACCATGCGCTCGTAGAGTTCGTTGGAAACCGTGATGCCGTTGCCGTTCAGGTCCATGCTGAAGGCGGTGACCGTGTCTTTCCGCGTGGCGCCCACGCCCAGGGTGGCGGCGATGGGCATGCCGGCCAGCATGTGGGCGCCGTCCAGGGCGCCGATGGACACCTTGTCGCGAATGTTGGCCCAGGAGGCCTCCTTGGAGACCATTACGTTCAGGCCGTGTTTCTTGAAGAAGCCCTTCTCGTAGGCCACCACGATGGGCGCGCAGTCGGTGAGGGGAATGATACCGAAGCTGAGTTCGGTCTTTTCCAGCCCGTCCGTGCCTCCGGCCCAGGCTGCCTGGCGCACGCCGGGTGGGACCAGGGACATGATCGCCGCGGCGGCGGACAACCCAGCGGTCTTTTTCATGAAACTCCTTTTGCTATCGTCGATGCCTTGAGACGGCATGTACAGTGCTTCGGATGCCTTATCCATTCGCGAACTCCAAAAAAAATGGCGTCCGCCGTCACGGGTTACCGTGCGGAGGGACGCCTTTGTCCATTTGCACCGACATTGGTGCGGTTGCTATCAGCGATCTGTCGATCGTGCTTCAGTTGGTTGTTAGCAGGTGCCGTGCCAGGATTGTTTATTCATTTAACAATCTGTTATTTAAAGGATATTTGTTTTTTTAAAAGCTCAGGATATTCGGGGGCGCACAGATGCGGTGCGGGGCGCACCCGAATGGATATGGGCGGGAACCGAAAATAAGTGAGTCGCGGCTTGCCTCCGTCGCGACTCCAGACAAAGTCCCGTGGGCGGTGTTTCGCGGTCCGCATACATGGGGTGATTCGATCATCTTGGGATTTATCGCATCGCCGTGCTTACCGTGACGGTGACCGGTTCAGTGCGTTTTGAAAAAAACGGCGTCGAGCCCAGGGGGCTGACGCCGTCGTCAAGTTTCATCTGCGAAGGAGTGACATGGCCAACGCACCCTCGCGTCGACCAGTTTTGCTATTGCAAAGCCCATGCCAATTCGTAACTGATTGATATCAATGTTATTAGCATTTCTGGTTGTGATGACGGGAGGTCTCGCCCGCACGATTCCGGGGCGGCGCGCACCAGCGTAATGCGATTTCCCGGGTTGTCACTGCGCGCGGAAGTCGTCGAGGATGGCGGCCAGGTCCCGCTCGATCCGGTCCAATAGCGTGCGGCCCGGGCCCTGGTCGATGACCTGCTTCCAGGGCGTCAGGTTGTCGCTCATCACCGTGACCTCGTCGCCCCGTTTCACCAGGGTCAG
Source organism: uncultured Pseudomonadota bacterium (assembly GCA_963713085.1). Lineage (GTDB taxonomy): Bacteria > Pseudomonadota > Gammaproteobacteria > Burkholderiales > Thiobacillaceae > PFJX01. The sequence continues at coordinate 86,760 of CAVQKQ010000016.1, forward strand.
GCGGATCGGCAGAAATTCCAGCAAGCGGGGGTCCGTTGCCTGGGCCTGGGCCACCAGGTCGGCGTTGCCGATGAACACGATGCGCACCCCGGGGTCCTCGAAGCCCCGTTTCACCAGGGCGCTGTCCAGGGCCTGCACCTTGACGAACTGATAGTCGTGATTGGCGGCGGCCAGGGCCAGGTCGTCCAGGGCGGTGCGCAGGTCGGTGGTCTTGGCGGCCATCAGGGTGTCCGCCCATGCGCCGGTGGCCAATGCCAGGCCCAGAAGGAAAGCCGCGAGGCGTTTCACAGGGAGGCCTCTTCCAGGATGTCCAGATAATCCTGCTTGAGTTCCAGGCACTGCTGGTGCAAGGCCGGATTGCCCATCTGCAGGGAGAGCCAGGCCGGATTCACCGCCAGCAGGTCGACGCCGGTGGGCGTCTCCACCAGGGTGACGCGGCAAGGCAGCATCTGTGACGCGCGGGTATCCAGGGCCAGGGCACGGTTCATCTTGGCGAAGTTGCAAAAGTAGAACAGCCGCACGGAACGGACCTCCTGGCCATAAGGCACCAGCCGGGCATCAATGGCCTGCTGGCGCACGAAGGTGTAATTGTGATCGGTGACGGCCCTTTGCAAAGCCTCGATGGCCTGGTCCATGGTCTTGCCCCGGGCGGTGCCGGACAGGTACATGGGTTCGACCTCGGCGGCCAAGGTCATACCGGCCAGAAGCATGAGTCCGAGTCCGAGCGGCAACGCGCGCTGAAGTAAACGAAGATATACGCTCATTGATCCTCCTGAATGAGACGACATGATGCGGGGCACGGGTTATGGAATTGCCTCCCGAGGGCGGAATCGAGCATCTCCGATCCCTGGTGTTGCAGGCCCACCACGGCACAGCCACCATCGCTTCCAAATGAGCAATATGCGGGCCAGATGAAACGCTTGGGCTAGTCTCGACAGACGCCATGGATCTCGGCTCAGGGGCGCCGGATCTGCCGGGTGTTCAGGGTGAGGCGAAAAAAAGGTATCCGGAATAGCGTGTTGAAATTCGTCGCAAGACCAAGCTGAATGGCATCTTCCAAACCCGGAATCTGCTGTGGAATCGCTGCATGGAGATGTCAGGTGCCGGCTAGGAGCGGCCCTTCACGGTCAGACCAACAACGGCAGAAGAGAACCTTAAAGGGACCTTCGCCGCTCCCGTAAAGCGGCCCTGTGAACGGCCGGTCAGCTCAAGACACCTGCCATGCAGCCCAGATATCTAATTACTCATGGTGTTCGACTCAATCTTGGCATGCAGCCATCACCGCCATTAGCGGTTTCTTAATACTTGTTCGCCAGGTCTTTTCCAGATCTTTATCAGCGAGCCTCTAGAGTTCATGTCATTCGCAACCCACACCAGGAGGTTCCATGGACCTGCTCTATCTCGCCCTGGGCATCGGCTTCTTCGCCCTCTCGGCCGTACTGGTCGCCACATTCGAAAAACTCCGGAGGCACAAATGAGCGCCCTCTACCTGATCGCCCTCATTGCCACCGTGGCAGTGTTTGGCTACCTGGTGGCCGTGCTGTTCTTCCCGGAGCACTTCTCATGACTGGCAACGGCTACTTCCAACTGACCCTCTACCTGGTCGCCCTGATCGGGCTGGTCTGGCCGCTGGGTCTCTACATGGCCCGCATCTACAAGGGCGAGATCCCCGGTTTCATGCGTTGGCTCAAGCCGGCCGAAAACCTGGTCTACCGTCTGACCGGCGCCAAGCCTGACGACGACATGCCCTGGACCCGCTACGCCTTCGCCATGCTGGCCTTCAACCTGATGGGCTTCCTGGCGGTCTATCTGCTACAACGCTTCCAGGTCTGGCTGCCGCTCAACCCGGAGGGCCTCGCTGCGGTGACGCCCGACTCGTCGTTCAACACGGCGGTCAGCTTCGCCACCAACACCAACTGGCAGGGCTACGGCGGCGAGACCACCATGAGCTACCTGACCCAGATGCTGGGCCTCAGCGTGCAGAACTTCCTCTCCGCCGCCACCGGCATGGCGGTGCTGGTGGCCCTGATGCGCGGCTTCATCCGCAAGGAGGCGAGCGGGGTGGGCAACTTCTGGGTCGACATGGTGCGCTCGGTGCTCTACATCCTGCTGCCTCTGTCGCTGATCCTGTCCCTGGCCCTGGTGAGCCAGGGCGTGGTGCAGAACTTCTCGCCCTATGAGAAGGCGACCCTTGTGCAGCCCTACGAGTACGAAGTGGCCAAGACCGACACGGACGGCAATGCCGTCAAGGATGCCCGGGGCAACCCGGTGATGGAAAAGACCGTCGCCACACAGCAGACCATCGCCGTCGGTCCCGCCGCCGGCCAGATCGCCATCAAGCAGTTGGGCACCAACGGCGGCGGCTTCTTCAACGTCAACTCCGCCCACCCGCTGGAGAACCCGACGCCCGTCTCCAACTTCCTGGAGCTGCTGGCCATCCTGATCATCCCCGCGGCGCTGTGCTTCACCTTCGGCCGCTTCGTTAACGACGTGCGCCAGGGTGGGGCGATCCTCGCTGCCATGACCGTGGTGTTCACTGCCCTCCTAGCAGTGGCGGTTTGGGCCGAGCAGGCGGGCAACCCGCTGTTCGACCGGCTGGGACTGGCCACCGCCGCCTCGGACATGCAGGCCGGCGGTAACATGGAAGGCAAGGAGACCCGCTTCGGCGTGGTCAACTCGGCCCTCTGGGCCACCGCCACCACCGCCGCCTCCAATGGCTCGGTGAACAGCATGCACGACTCCTTCACCCCCATCGGCGGCCTGGTGCCCATGTGGCTGATCCAGCTCGGCGAGGTGATCTACGGCGGCGTCGGCTCCGGGCTCTACGGCATGATCGTGTTCGCCCTCATCGGCGTCTTCATCGCCGGCCTGATGATCGGTCGTACCCCCGAGTACCTGGGCAAGAAGATCGAGGCCTTCGAGGTCAAGATGGCCGCTGTCGCCATCCTCATCCCGCCCCTGGTGGTGCTGCTGGGCGCCGCCTTGGCGGTGGGCCTGGACGCGGGCCGCGCGGGCATCGCCAACCCCGGCGCCCACGGCTTCTCCGAGATCCTCTACGCCCTCTCCTCGGCCGGGAACAACAACGGCAGCGCTTTCGGCGGCCTCTCCGCCAACACGCCCTTCTACAACACCCTGCTGGGCTACGCCATGCTGTTCGCCCGCTACTGGCTGGCCATCCCGGTGCTGGCCATTGCCGGATCGCTGGCGGCCAAGAAGATCGTGCCGGCCTCAAGCGGTACCTTGCCCACCCATACCCCGCTGTTCGTGCTGCTCTTGATCGGCACCGTGCTCCTGGTCGGCGCGTTGACCTTCGTACCGGCCCTGGCCCTGGGACCGGTGGTCGAGTACCTGCAGATGATCGGCGTCCAATAAGGAATCGTTATGCACAAGACTCAAACACTCTACGACGCCGCCCTCATGAAGGCGGCGGCCTGGGACGCGGTGAAGCGCCTGTCGCCCCGCCACCAGGTCAAGAATCCGGTGATGTTCGTGGTCTGGCTGGGCAGCCTGCTCACCGCCGGCCTTTACATCCAGGCCCTGGTGGGCCAGGGCGAGGCCCCGGCCGGCTTCATCCTGGCTGTCTCCCTCTGGCTGTGGTTCACGGTGCTGTTCGCCAACTTCGCCGAGGCCGTCGCAGAGGGCCGCGGCAAGGCCCAGGCGGCGGCCCTCAAGGGCATGCGCCGGACCGTCCTGGCCAAGAAGCTGAAGGAGCCGCGCCACGACGCCGCCACCCACGTGGTCCACTCGGAGGACCTGCGCAAGGGTGACCTGGTCCTGGTCACCGCCGGCGAGGTCATCCCCGGCGACGGTGAGGTCATTGAAGGCGTCGCCTCGGTGGACGAGTCGGCGATCACCGGCGAATCGGCCCCGGTGATCCGCGAGGCTGGCGGTGACTTCTCCGCCGTCACCGGCGGCACCCGGGTGCTGTCCGATTGGCTGGTGATCCGCATCACCGTCAACCCGGGCGAGACCTTCCTGGACCGGATGATCGCCATGGTGGAAGGCGCCAAGCGCCAGAAGACCCCCAACGAGATCGCCCTGACCATCCTGCTGGTCGCGCTGACCCTGGTGTTCCTGCTCGCCACCGCCACCCTGCTGCCGTTCTCGCTGTTCAGTGTCAGCGCCGCCGGGGCCGGCCAGCCGGTCAGCGTCACCGTGCTGACCGCCCTCCTGGTCTGCCTGATCCCGACCACCATCGGCGGCCTCCTGTCCGCCATCGGCGTGGCCGGCATGGGCCGGATGATGGCCAAGAACGTCATCGCCACCTCCGGCCGCGCCGTCGAGGCGGCCGGCGACGTCGACGTGCTGCTGCTCGACAAGACCGGCACCATCACCCTGGGCAACCGCCAGGCGAGCAACTTCCTCCATGCCGCCAGCGTGAAGGAGCGTGACCTGGCCGATGCCGCCCAGTTAGCGTCGCTCGCGGACGAGACCCCGGAAGGCCGCAGCATCATGGTCCTGGCCAAACAGAAGTTCGCTCTGCGCGGCCGCGACATCCAGGAGCTGGGCGCACACTTCGTCCATTTCACTGCTCACACCCGCATGAGCGGCGTTGACCTGGATGGCCGCGAGATCCGTAAGGGCGCGGCCGACGCCATCCGCGCCTACGTTGCCGGGCTGGGCGGCCACTTCCCGGCCGAGGTGGACATGCTGGTCGACCAGGTCGCCAAGCGCGGCTCCACCCCCTTGGTGGTGGCCGAGAACTGGGGCGGCAGGGTGCGCGTCCTGGGCGTGGTGGAACTGAAGGACATTGTCAAGGGCGGCATCAAGGAGCGTTTCGCCGAGCTGCGCCGGATGGGCATCAAGACCGTGATGATCACCGGCGACAACCGCCTCACCGCCGCCGCCATCGCCGCCGAGGCTGGCGTCGACGACTTCCTGGCCGAGGCCACCCCCGAGGCCAAGCTGAAGCTGATCCGCCAGTACCAAGGCGAAGGCCGGCTGGTGGCGATGACCGGCGACGGCACCAACGACGCCCCCGCCCTGGCCCAGGCCGACGTGGCGGTGGCCATGAACACCGGCACCCAGGCGGCCAAGGAGGCCGGCAACATGGTGGACCTGGACTCCAACCCGACGAAGCTCATCGAGGTGGTGGAGACCGGAAAACAAATGTTGATGACCCGCGGCTCGCTCACCACCTTCAGCATTGCCAACGACGTGGCCAAGTACTTCGCCATCATTCCGGCCGCCTTCGCCACCACCTACCCGGCCCTCAATGCCCTCAACGTCATGCACCTGGCCACCCCGGCCAGCGCCATCCTATCGGCGGTGATCTTCAACGCCCTGATCATCGTCGCCCTGATCCCCCTGGCCCTGAAGGGGGTCAAGTACCGTCCCCTCGGTGCCGGCACGCTCCTGCAGCGCAACCTGCTGGTGTACGGCCTGGGTGGTCTGGTCGTCCCCTTCATCGGCATCAAGGCCATCGACCTCATCCTGGTCGGCCTGAACCTCGCCTAAGGAGCCCATCATGCTGAAAGAACTCAAACCTGCCCTGCTCATGCTGGCCTTGCTCAGCGTGGTCACCGGCGGCATCTATCCCCTCCTCGTTACCGGCCTCGCTCAGGGCTTCTTTCCGCACCAGGCCAATGGCAGTCTGATCGAACAGGGCAGCAAGGTGGTGGGCTCGGAACTCGTCGGCCAGCCCTTCTCGGCCCCGAACTACTTCTGGTCCCGCCCCTCCGCCACCAGCCCCGTGCCCTACAACGCCGGCGCCTCTTCCGGCTCCAATCTGGGCCCGACCAACCCGGCCCTGGAGGACGCAATCAAGGCCCGAATCGAGGCCCTCAAGGCCGCCGATCCCGGCAACACCGCGCCCATCCCGGTGGACCTGGTCACCGCCTCCGGCAGCGGCCTCGACCCCCACATCAGCCCGGCCGCCGCCGAGTATCAAGTGGGTCGCGTGGCCCGCGCCCGGGGTGTGGACTCCACAAGCGTGCGCGCACTGGTGGCGGCCCACACCGAGAGCCGCCAGTTGGGCGTCCTGGGCGAGCCCCGAGTCAACGTATTGCGACTCAATCTCGCTCTGGATCAGGTGTCCAAGCCCTAGACTGCTGTCATGGCTGAAAACGTAACCCGCCCCGATCCCGATACCCTTCTCGCCCGCATCGAGGCCGAGGCCGAACGCGCCACCCGCGGCAAGCTGAAGGTCTTCTTTGGCGCCTGCCCGGGGGTAGGCAAGACCTATGCCATGCTGCTCGCGGCCCGCGCCGCACGGACACAGGGTGTGGACGTGGTGGTTGGGGTGGCGGAAAGCCACGGCCGGGAGGAAACCGCCCGTCTGCTGGAGGGTCTGGAAGAGCTGCCTCCAAGGTTGGTGGATTACCAGGGGCGCCAGCTGAAGGAGTTCGACCTGGACGCTGCCTTGGCCCGCAAGCCCGCCCTCATCCTGGTGGACGAGCTGGCCCATTCCAACATCGCCGGCGGCTCCCGCCATCCCAAGCGCTGGCAGGACGTGGAGGATCTACTGGCGGGGGGCATCGACGTGTGGACCACGGTTAACGTGCAACACTTGGAGAGCCTCAACGATATTGTCGGCGGCATCACCGGCATTCTGGTGAGGGAGACCCTGCCAGACCGGGTGTTCGAGCAGGCTGAGGAGGTGGTGCTGGTTGACCTGACCCCAGACGAGCTCCTGCAACGCATGCGCGATGGCAAGGTCTACTTCCCTCAGCAGGCGGAACGGGCGATTCGCAACTTCTTCCGCAAGGGCAACCTGATCGCCCTGCGCGAGTTGTCCCTGCGCCGCACCGCCGACCGGGTGGATGCCCAGATGCGGGAGTACCGCAGTGATCAGGCCATCCTGGCAGTGTGGGAGGCCAAGGAACGGCTGCTGGTCTGCATTGGTCCAGGGGCCGGCGGTGACCGTCTGGTGCGTGCCGCCGCCCGCCTGGCCGGCAGCCTGCATGCTGACTGGATCGTTGTCTATGTGGAAACGCCCCGGCTGCAGCGCCTTTCCGACGCCAACCGGGAGCAGATCCTCAAGACACTTGCCTTGGCCAAGGAGTTGGGCGCAGAGACCGCCACCCTGGGCGGTCAGGAGGTCGCCGAGACGCTGCTCGCCTACGCGCGCAGCCGCAACGCCACCAAACTGGTGGTGGGCAAGAGTCTGCGCACCGGGCTATCGCGCATATTGCGCGCGCCACTATCCGACAAGCTTTCCTCCCAGGCCGAAGATGTGGACGTGTATGTGGTGGCCCACGAGGCCATGGAACCTCCGCCCGGCGATGCCACCACCGAGGCCATGACGATGGAGCCGGAATCCGTGGGCGGCATCAAGTGGCAGGGCTATGCCTGGGCAACGTGCCTGTCCGCGCTTACCACGCTCATGGGCGCCTGGCTGACCGAACATATTGAGCCCGCCAACCTGATCATGTTCTATCTGGCAGGGGTAGTCTGGGTTGCCGTAACCTTTGGCCGCGGGCCCAGCATCCTGGCTTCGGTTCTTAGCGTAGCCCTCTTCGACTTCTTCTTGGTGCCGCCCCCCCTTTCCTTTACTGTGCACGACACTCAGTACCTGCTCACCTTCGCCATGTTGCTGGCTGTCGCCCTGACCATCAGCCATCTGGCGTCCGGCATGCGTTACCAGGCCCGCGTGGCCCTATACCGGGAGCGGCGAACCCGCGCCCTCAACGAGCTTGGTCGGGAACTGGCCGGGGCCCTGCAGTCGGAGCAAATTGTGGAGACGGCGCTGCGCCACATGGAAGGTAATTTCCATGCCAGGGTCTGCCTCCTGCTCCCGGACGCCCAGGAGCGGGTCCATCCCGCCCTCGCCCTGCCCGGCGACGCGCAGCTGCCTTTGGACCCTGCCATCGCCCAGTGGGTCTACGACCACCAGGAGCCGGCCGGCCTGGGCACCCAGAGCCTGGCAGGCGCCCCCATGCACTACCTGCCTCTGAAGGCTCCAATGCGAACCCGCGGTGTATTGGCCATTCTGCCCGGCAGCAAGCGCCTGCTGTTCCTGCCGGAGCAGGCCCGGCTGCTGGAGACCATGGCCAGCCAGATCGCCCTGGCCCTGGAGCGGGTGCACTACGTGGAGGTGGCGCAGAACGCCTTGGTGCGCATGGAGTCGGAGCGGCTGCGCAACAGCCTGCTGGCCGCTCTCTCTCACGACCTGCGCACCCCGCTGACCGTGCTGGCCGGCTTGGCCGATTCCCTGACCTTGGCCGGCCCGGCCCTGCCACCGAAGCAGGATGAAATCGCCCATGCCATCCGCACAGAATCCCTGCGCACCAGCGCCATGGTGAGCAACCTGTTGGACATGGCGCGCCTGCAGGGGGGCGAGGTGCAGCTCAAGCGGGAATGGCAGCCATTGGAAGAGGTGGTGGGCGCCGCGGTTCAAACCATGGCTGGCCCGCTGGCTCGCCATGAAATCCACGTGGACATCCCGGCCGACCTGCCGCTCCTGGAGTTCGATACGGTGCTCATGGAGCGGGTGTTCTGCAATCTGCTGGAGAACGCCGCCAAGTACACGCATCCGGGCAGCCGTATCGAGATCAGTGCCCACAATGAAGGCGACCAGGTGAGCATCAGTGTGGCCGACAATGGTCCAGGCCTGCCAGTGGGCCGCGAGGAGAGCCTGTTCGAGAAGTTCACCCGCGGCCAGGATGAGTCGACGGTGGCAGGAGTCGGCCTGGGCCTGGCCATCGTGCGCGCCATCGTCCAGGCCCACAAAGGCACTGTGCGTGGCGAGAACAGGCCCGAGGGCGGTGCCCGTTTCGTCATCACTCTGCCAGCCGGCGACCCACCGGAAATTCCCCCGGAGGAAGGATGACAGACCTGCATGTCACCACGCCCAGCGTAATCATCGTCGAGGACGAGCCCCAAATCCGCCGGTTTCTGCGCACCGCCCTGGAGACCGAGGGTTGCAAGGTGACGGAAACGGGCACGGGAGAGCGCGGCTTGCTGGAGGTGGGTACGCGCAAGCCGGACCTGGTCATCCTTGACCTTGGCCTGCCGGACCGTGACGGCGTAGAGGTGGTGCGCGACATCCGCGCCTGGTCCAGTGTGCCCATCCTGATCCTGTCGGCACGGGTGGGAGAGCCGGACAAGGTGGCGGCCCTGGATGCCGGCGCCGACGACTATCTGACCAAGCCCTTCGGCTTGGCGGAGCTATTGGCACGGGTGCGTGCCCTGTTGCGCCGTACCCGCCTGGGCGCCGAAGAGGGCCCGTTGCTCACCTTCGGCCAGGTAACCGTGGACCTGGCCCGGCGGCAGGTTACGCGCGCCGGCGCTGAAATCCACCTCACCCCCATCGAGTACCGGCTGCTGGCTCTGCTAATTGCGAATTCGGGGCGCGTGCTCACGCACCGGCAGATTCTGCGCGAGGTGTGGGGGCCCAGCCATGCGGGGGATACTCATTATCTGCGCGTATATATGACCGGGCTGCGGCGCAAACTGGAGTCAAACCCGACCCTGCCCCGCCACCTACGCACCGAGTCCGGGGTGGGTTACCGGCTGGTGCTTGAGGATTGACACCAGGTCTGGTTTTGGGAGATTGGCCACTTTGAAATCAAGGGATGTTGCATGTTGAACCTCACCATGCCGGAACTGAAGTGTTTGAGTAAGGTTGCGGAAGGCCCCTCAGCCCTGGAGCCTTGTCCCGAGGCGATCCTCAATGCCTTGATTGGCAAGGGATTGGTGGAACACACGGCCATCGTTCCTTATCCCCTGCAATGCTCGCATAACACTTACCATCTCACGCCAGCCGGATATGCCCTGCTCCATCAAGACTGAATCGAGCTAGGTTGTGGTGGCAAATAGGTCACGGATATTTCTGGTAACGGCGCTTCGGCTGAGAACTTTCCGATGAGCGAATGGCAGTAACGGCAGATCTACGCTTGTCACCCGCCCTTCACGTGCCGAAGGAGGGATGACTGCAGTGAGGCGACAAGAGACAGACGGCGTGCATAGCCGAACGTCTCAAGAGGGTCGATAGCGGGAGTGCAACACCGTAGGCGATACACCTCGTACCTCGGTTGACACTGATTCAACAGTACATTCCAGATGCCAAAAAAAACGGCGCCACGAGGCGCCGAGGAAATGAAGCTGATGGATGGAGGTCTACTTCAGCTTCTTGATGCCCAGCACGCCCAGCACATACTTTTCATAAATGGGTTCGGTGGTGCCCTTCTTCATCTTGCGGATGAAGTATTTCTCGAAGGCGATCTTGGCCAGGTGCACCCACTTGCCTTCCTTGAACCAGTTCACGTTGCGGGGGGGGATCTGGGGCAGGGCCACGAAGGCGGCGCCGGTGTCGCCGAAGTCGGCCAGGCAGACGGCGTTCCAGGTGGCCTTCTGGTCCGGTTCCTTGCCGTCCAGCACCGCGCGGATGTTGTGGGCGGTGGCGGTGACCATGGTCTCGATCATGTAGCCGGTCTTGGGCGCGCCGGTGGGCACCGGGGTCGCCTCCACGGGCGGGATGGCCACGCACACGCCGATGCCGTAGATGTTGTTGTACTTGGGATTGCGCTGGTACGGGTCGATGGTGATGAAGCCCCGCGGATTGGTGAGGCCCTCGATGCCGAACACCGCGTCGATGCCCTTGAATGCGGGCAGCATCATCGAGTACTTGAAGGGCAGTTCGTGCTCCTTCTTCACCGTGCCGTCGTCGTTGTGCTCGGCGACGAACATCTTGCCGGCTTCCACCTTGGTGACCTTGGCGTTGCAGATCCACTTGATGTGGCGGTCGCGCAGGGCGGACTCCATCAGGCCCTTGGAGTCGCCCACGCCGCCCAGGCCCAGGTGGCCGATATAGGGCTCGGCGGTGACGAAGGTCATGGGCACCCGGTCGCGGATCTTGCGCCGCTTCAGGTCGGTGTCCATGATCATGGCGAACTCGTAGGCGGGGCCGTAGCAGGATGCGCCCTGCACCGCGCCCACCACGATGGGGCCCGGGTCTTGGACGAACCGGTCCCATGCCATGGCGGATTCCACGGCGTGATCCACATGGCACACCGACTGGGTATGGCCGTCGGGACCCAGGCCCTCCACCTCGTCGAACGCCAGCTTGGGGCCGGTGGCGATGATCAGGAAGTCGTAGTCGACGATCTGGCTGTTCGCCAATTCCACCTGGTTCTTTTCGGGGTGCACGCGCCGGGCGCCCACCGGGATGAAGTTGATGCCCTTTTTCTCGAAGTAAGGGGCGATGGGCAGGGTGATGTCTTCCTTGGTGCGCCAGTTCACGGCCACCCAGGGATTGGAGGGGGTGAACTGGAAGGTGGGGGAATTGGAGATCACCGTCACCTTGTCTTCGGGCCTGGCCTGCTCGCGCATTTCATAGCCCATGGTCATGCCGCCGATACCGGCGCCGAGAATTACGATGTGTGCCACTGGTCTTGCTCCTTGTGGGTGGGCGCCGGGGTCTTACCAGACGAACAGTTTGGCCATGGCTTCGAGGCCTTCCTCGACGATCTTCTGCAGGTCTTCCGGGCAGTCTTCCCGCTCCATGGCGAAGGTGGTGTAGGCGGAAAGGCTTTTCAGGGCGCAGGCCACCTTGGCTACCTCGTTGGCCACTTCCGGGCTCATTGCGACGCCGGATTGCAGGTGCCAGTTCTTTTTCTCGGTCATGTCTCTTCCATCCTTATATTGGGTACGGCCCGGTCTCTACCGCAAGGCCCGTGCCAAGTGGCAAAGCGCCTGTCCATGCGGGTTCCCGGGGCGCGGGGCAGGACGCTGGCAAATTGTCATGACACAAGTGTCATGACAATTGTTAGGATATGTCATGACAAGCCGAGGACGACGCCCATGCTCTCCGTTGATCTGCACAACCTGATCGAGGCCCACGACCAGCCCATGGTGGTCATCGACGCGCAATACCGCATCGTCGCCGCCAACCGGCATTACTGCCTGTCCCACCATGTGAGCCGGGAGGCCATCATCGGCCGGCGCTGCCATGAGGTCTCCCACCACTCCAGCCGGCCCTGCCATGAAAACGGCGAGCAATGCCCCCATCAGAACCTGTTCGAGACCGGCCAGCCCGGCGAAGTGGTGCATACCCATTTCCACGACGGCGGCGAGGCGGAACGGGTGCGCATCAAGGGCCATCCGATCCGCAGCGCCGATGGCGGCCTTTACCTGGGCGAGATCATGTATCACCTGGAGGTGGACGCCGCCCTGGGTTGCGCGGAGATGCGCATGGTGGGTCATTCCCCGGCCTTCCTGGCGTGCGTGGACAACCTGGCCCGGGTGGCCGAATCCGACGCGCCGATCCTGCTCTACGGCGAGAGCGGGGTGGGCAAGGAACTGGCCGCCCATTTCGTCCATGACCGCTCCGAGCGGGCCGCCCGGCCTTTCATCGCCATCAACTGCGCGGCGGTGCCGGAGAACATGTTCGAGACCGAGCTGTTCGGCCACGAACGGGGCGCTTTCACCGGCAGCATCGGCCAGAAGAAAGGACTGTTCGAGATGGCCGATACCGGTACATTGTTCCTGGACGAGGTGGCTGAGATCCCGATGTCCCTCCAGGCAAAGCTGCTACGGGTGCTGGAGACCGGCGAGTTCCGCCGGGTGGGCGGCACCACCACCCTGCGCGCCGATGTGCGCGTGATCTCCGCCACCAACCGGAATCTGCTGGATCGGGTGGACCGGGGCCGTTTCCGTCAGGATCTCTATTACCGCCTGGCCGGCATCGACGTGATGCTGCCCGCCCTGCGCGACCGGCGCGAGGACATCCCGGCCCTGGCCGAGGCCATCCTGGCGCGCCTGCACGGCGGCAAGCGCCCCGCCTGCCACCTGGACAAGACCGCGCTGAAAAAGCTGAGGGGCTACGATTTCCCGGGCAACGTGCGGGAGCTGCGCAACGTGCTGCAGCGGGCCCTGGTGTATTGCCAGGGCCCGACCATCACCGGCGCGGACCTGCGCTTCGAGGGAGAGAACGTTTCAGCGCCTGTTTCGGTGGCGCCGCCGACCGCGCCGGGACGTTCCCTGAAGACCCTGGAGGAAGGCTATGTGCGGGACCTTCTCGCCCGCCACAACGGCCACCGCCGCACAGTGGCCGATTTGCTGGGGGTAAGCGAGCGGACCCTGTACCGCAAGCTGAGGCAGTACAACCTGGGGTGATACTTGATCGGACGGGCCCAGCGTCACATTGTGGCGGCCGGGGCGGTCGGTCCTGGCGGCCAAGAGGAACATCCAGCATACGATCTTGTGGCCATCAACCGCTGCTCAACCGTAAGGGACAGGTTCAGCGCCTATCAAACGGTTGGATGAGACGAGACCCCTTGTCGGGAGCGTTATCACTGGAGAAGGTGTCATGAAGGCTTATGAACAGTCCCAGGATCAAGATCAAGACCAGTACAACGATGATCAGGAACGGAATGAAGAAGTGCGGGTTTAGGCCGGCTTTGAAATGATGCTTGCATGACAGGCATCGATAAATACGGTATTTGGATCGAATATGGCCGTGGAGGGACAAACGCACATTGTCGCTTCCGCAATGGCTGCACCTGATAGTGCCCATCCTCGGTAGAATTTTGCGAAAAAGCGACGCGCTCATTTGACCTGATTGAGATCCCTGCATGGCTTGATTGGACTCTTTGTCGGCATTGCCGACTCTTTCTTTAGCAACAATGCTCTCTTTTGTCAGAGCCCGATACTGTTGGCCAGGCCAGGGACACCTCCAAATACTACTACCGGGCACGCGCCCCCAATGCGGAATCCATGGAAGAGGTTATTGCCCGGCGGGCTCAAGGGAATTTGCCTGCCGCCGCAATAGCCGAACCGGAGCCGCACCGCCGCGTCCCCCACCTGGGCCGGTCCTTGCCGATCCCGCCTGTTCCCGGTTAACCCGGGCTGATAGTGCCCGGCAGCTCAAGCCTGTCCATCTCGATGATTCAGCAGCGCGGCGATTTGCGGCAGCACCAGTTCGGCTGCGTATTTTCCGGCCTCGATGGTGGTGTCGGCGCGGTGGAATTCCATGAGGCCCAGGTCGGCCAGGAGCGGGGTGATCAACACGTCGGCGGGTTCGCCGGCCAGCCGGCTGTGGGTGATCAGCACCTGCATGATGTTGATGCTGGTGGCCACGACATCGAGCATGGCGGGCGGCTTGTCCGACTTGTCGCGGGGATTGATGCCCAGCTGGGTCATGCCCGCCTGGATGTGGGCCATGACCGTGTCGCCGAACGCCTCGACCGCCTGCGGGGTTTGCCGGCCAGGCTTCCGGGCCGGCCCGGACTTCAGATGGCGGCCGATCAGGTCCGAGTTCAGGTCCACGGCAATCACCCATTCCGCTCCCATGGCCCGGCACAGGGACACCGGCACCGGGTTGACCAGTCCGCCGTCCACCAGCCACCGCCCTTCATGCCTGGCCGGGGTGAACAGGCCCGGCAGGGCGATGGAGGCGCGCACTGCGTCGGACACGTTGCCGTCCTGGAGCCAGATCTCGCGCCCGGTGTAGAGGTCCGTGGCGACGGCGGCGAAGGGCAGGGGCAGCTCGGCGATCGGCCGGTCGACAAAGTGGTCGCGGAAGAAACCGATGAGCTTTTCCCCCTTGATCAGGCCGCCGTTGAGGGAAAAGTCGAGGAAGCCGACCACGGTTTGCACCGTTAGGCCGCGCACCCAGGCATCGAGCCGGTCCAGGTCGCCGTCCACGTAAGCGGCGCCGACCAATGCGCCGATCGAGGTGCCGCACACGATGTCCGGATAAATGCCCGCCCGGTTCAAGGTGTGGATGACGCCGATGTGGGCCCAGCCCCGGGCGGAGCCGCCCCCCAGGGCAAGGCCAATGCGGCCGCTGTGTGATTGGTTCAATTTGCTCCTCGCAAAGAAAGATCCGGCCAGGGCTGCGCGATCGCGCACGGCCCGCGGGGCTTGGGCCGGAACAACTTTATGCCTGGTTCGCGGCCAGCGCCATGGCCCGGAGCGGCGGCAACGGCATCGTTATAATGGCGCGACACGCCGCATCTCCGGACATCCATGTATCAGAGCTACTTTGGCCTTGCCGAGGCACCGTTCTCCATCGCGCCGGCCCCGCATTACCTCTACATGAGCCAGCGCCACCAGGAGGCGCTGGCCCATCTGCTCTATGGCGTGAACGGCGACGGCGGGTTCGTGCTGCTCACCGGCGAGGTGGGCACGGGCAAGACCACGGTGTGCCGCTGCCTGCTCGAGCAGATCCCCGAGACCTGCGATGTGGCCTACATCTTCAACCCCAAGCTGACGGTGGAGGAACTGCTCTCCACCATCTGCACCGAATTCGGCATCGCCTGCCCCCCGGGCAACACCAGCATCAAGGTGTTCGTCGACTGCATCAACGCCCACCTGCTCGACGCCCATGCCCGGGGCCGGCACGCGGTGCTGATCATCGACGAGGCCCAGAACCTCTCCGCCGACGTGCTGGAGCAGATGCGCCTGCTCACCAACCTGGAAACCAGCGAACGCAAGCTGCTGCAGATCATCCTGCTGGGCCAGCCCGAACTGGCCGCCATGCTGGCGCGGCCGGAGCTGCGCCAGCTGGCCCAGCGCATCGTCGCGCGCTATCACCTGGGGCCGCTCAGCAAGGCGGAAGTCGCGGCCTACGTCAGGCATCGCCTGGAAGTGGCGGGCACCGAGCGGCAGTTGTTCCCCGCCTCGCTGATGGGCAGGTTGCACCGCCTGAGCGGCGGGGTGCCCCGGCTCATCAACGTCCTGTGCGACCGGGCACTGCTGGGCGCCTTCGTGCAGGGCAAGGAACGGGTCGACAGAAAAACCCTCGCCAACGCGGCGCGGGAGGTCCTGCAACCACCGACGAAGGGGTGGCGTAATCTGCTTCGCGCCATGGCCGCCGGCTTGATTATTCTGGCCGGGGGGGCATTGGCGGTGTTGGCGCTGCACCGGCAGGGCCAGACTCCCGGCACGGCGAGACCCGTCCCGCCGATCGCGGCCAAGCCGGCCTCCGACCGGGCGCAGGATGCCAAGCCCGAAAAGGCCTTGCCCGCCACGCTGGTGTGGCCGGCGAACGCGCAGCTCGATCAATCCGGGGCGCTGGCCTACGCCGCCCTGTTCCGGGCATGGGGCGCGGAGTACAAGGGGGGAGATCCATGCCTGGCGGCCGAGGGCATGGGGCTGCGCTGCCGCAAGGAACGGGGCGGCCTGACGGAACTGCGCCAGTTGAACCTGCCGGCGGTGCTGCCCATGCGCGACGACCAGGGCCGGGAATTCCAGGCGACCCTGCTCAAGCTGGGACCGCAAAGCGCCACCTTTGAAGTTGGCGGCAAAACCACGACGGTCGCCCTCGGCACCCTGGCGACGCAATGGTCGGGCTACTACAGCCTGTTGTGGCGCGTGCCGCCCGTGGTTCAGGGCGCGATCCGGCCGGGCGACCATGGACCCGCCGTGGACTGGCTGCGCGACCGGCTCGCCCGGATTCAGGGCGGCCCGCCGGCGGCGGGTGGGGATCAGGGGTTTGATGCGGACCTGCTGCGCCGGGTCAAGCAGTTTCAACTCGCCCAGGGCCTGATACCCGACGGGACCGTCGGACCCCAGACCCTTATTCGCCTGGTGGGCGAGTCGGATGAATCGGCGCCCAGGTTGGCGTCCGGGTCGGCAAACCGGGCCTTGCCCGGACAGGGAGGGCAGTAGTCATGTCGTATATTCTCGATGCGCTCAGGAAATCCGATCAGCAGCGTCAGCGCGGCGCCGCGCCGACGCTGCTGACGGCCCAGACCACGGTGTCCGCGCCCAAGCAGCCGGCGATTTCCCTGAATGGCTGGCTGGCCCTGATCCTGGTCGGCGCCGGCATCCTGATCGGCTGGTGGCGGCCATGGCAGACGGAATCGTCGCGCCCTTCGCCTCTCCCCTCGCCGGGACCCATCGCCAGCCTCCCCCATCCGACCGAACCCATCGCGCCGGAACCGCCACTGGCATTGCCGCAAGCCGGCGAAATGCCGGTGGCGCAATCGCCGGAGCGGGAGACGCCTACCGTGGCGCCGCTCGCCCCCACGCCCGAGGCCGCCTCGGCGGTCAGGGAAGCGCCGGCGCCGGCCAGGCATGAGCCACCCGCGGCAATCCCCAAGCCGGGTGCCGCGCCCGTGGCCGCGCAACGGGAAGCGGCGCCACCGGTGCCGGCGCCTCCCACGGTCGCGACGTCGGTCCCGGCCGTGCGGGAAAAGCCGGTGATGGCGCTCGACGAACTACCCGCCTCGGTCCGGCAGGCGATCCCCAAGCTCACGATCTCCTTCCATGTCTACACCAGCAATTCCGAGGACCGGCGGGTCATGATCAACAACCAGATGCTGCGCCAGGGTGAATTCATCGCACCGGGCATGGTGGCGGAGGAGATCACGCCGGACGGCGTGGTGGTCAGCTACAAGGGTTACCGCTTCAAGCAAGGCGTGCGCTAGGACAGGATTTCAGCCCTTGGCGTCCAGCACCCACTGGGCCACCTCCGACAGGCGCAGGCGCTTGTCCATGGCCTCCCGGCGCAGCTGGTTGTAGGCGGCCTGCTCGGACAGCTTCAGGTCCTTCATGAGCCGGGCCTTGGCCCGTTCCACCAGCTTGTGCTCCTTCAGCTCCTGGCGGGCGCGCACCACGTCCTCGCGCATGGCCTGCCACACCTCGAAGCGGGTGCGGGCCAGTTCCAGCAGGGGCTGGATGCGCTCGGCGCGCAGGCCGTCCACCACGTAGCAGGCCACCCCCGCCGCCACCGCGGAGCGGATCGCCTCGCTGGACCCGTCCTGGCTGAACATGACGATGGGCCGGGGGGTGGCCTCGTGCATCTCGCAGACCTGCTCCAGGGTGTCCCGGCTGGGGGACTCCAGATCCATGATGATCACGTCCGGCGCGCATTCCTCCACCCAGCGGGCCAGGGAGATGGCTTGGTCCAGGTGTCCGGTCAGCAGGTAGTCCGGGTGGGCCTCCGCCAGGGCGGTCATGAGGTCGTCCAGGCGCCGGCGCGACTGGCTGATCACCAGGATGTTGAGGCTGTCGGTCATGGGGTTCGGCTTATCAGGCGGCGGTGCCGGGGCAGGCTTCACCTGAACCCTGAGGCGCATCGGCCAGGGGGTTGATGGCCGGGTGGTTTGACGCCGCGTAGCGCGCTGCGGCGGCCTGGGGTGTCGGTGTAGCAGCTCGTCCCCCCGGCTTTGGCTGAGTGGAGGAGGCATGCCGGCGGCCATGGCCTTCCGGCACCACCCCGATCTGGGGCATCTCCGCCAGGCCCACGGCCCTGGCGTGTTCCACGAACCCCTGGTTGCGCCAGAAGAAGGCGCCGGGCATGGTGGTGGGGATCACCAGCACATAGAACAGGGCGCGGCCCAGGACCGCAGCGGCCAGGGTGGAGAGGGCCAAGCATCCCGAACAGGGCGGCGTATCCGCTGGCGGCGATGCCCAGCGCGAGGGCCAGATTCATGCCGAGCAGGCCATTACGCAGCCAGTAGGTGTAGCCGTAGCTGGTCGTCTGTTGGTAGAACGAGGCATCCCCCTCGTCGCCCCGCCCACGCAGATCGCGGGCATGGGCCAGCAGGCCGGTGCCTTCCAGGGCCAGGCCGACTGCCGTAACGATGGCCAGCAGCCTGGCCAGGTCGGTGGTCATCTCTCCCCAGGCCAGGGCGATCAGGGCCGGCAACAGACTGCCGAGGGTGAGGGCCGTGCCGGCGAAGGCCGCGCCGGTGTGCCAGTGATCCCAGAACGGCCGCGCCTTGATGCGGTAGAGCCGATACATGTAATAGCCGCCAATACTCAGGCCCAGCAGGCCGGCTCCGGCGCAGACCTGTTTCAGCAGTCCCGCGTAGGGGAAGCCGTCGAACAGACTGAAGAAGCCGTAACCGGCCAGGCCGCCGAAGAACAGGGACACCCCGGCGATCTCCCGGCTCACCGGCGACAGCCGCCAGTTGTTGAAGCCGCGATAGAAGCGCAGGGGTTTTCCCAGGTGCATGTTGAGCCTGAACAGGCCGAACCCCATCAGCGCCAGCATCACGCCCAGAGCGGGCAGGGATGCAGGCCCGGCGGTGAAAGCCGCGAGCGGCGTGATGTTCAGCCAGCCGCCTACCACCAGCATCAGAAATGCGCCCATCACCGCCTGGACGGAGAGGGTGAAGGCGATGTGGGCGTTCTCGTGGGAACCCAGTAGCTTCTTCAGGTTCCATTGACGGGCGAAGCCGTGCTTGGGGTCCAGCACCGGCTTGAAGCCGCCTTCGCCTTCGTCCTTGTGGTACTTCAGCGGCGTGCTGTCCACACGCACCATGTCGCGTTGGGTGACACGGGTCTGCTGGAAGCGGATGTTGGGATGGGTGATGTCGCTGCGCGGGAAGCCGGGGATCTCGGTCTTGGCCTGGCTGCGGCCTTCCGGGATGTTCTCGATGACGCCGAAGTCCAGCGCCTTGCCCAGGCAGGCGGAGACGCAGGCCGGCTTGAGACCGACTTCCAGGCGGTCCACGCACATGTTGCACTTCGATACCTGGCCCTTGATCGGGTCCAGTTGCGGCGCGTTGTAGGGGCAGACCCAGGTGCAGTAGCCGCAGCCGAAGCAGATGTCCGGGTCCTGCAGCACCGCGCCGTATTCCGCGAACTTGGTGTAGGCCCGGGTGGGGCAGCCCTTCAGGCACACCGGGTCGTCGCAGTGGTTGCAGGCCATGGAGATGTTGAGGCGCTGGGTGTTGGGATAGGTGCCGCCCTCGACGAAACCCACCGAGCGGAACGCCAGGTGCGGCGGCACGTCGTTCTTCTCCGAGCAGGCCGCCTCGCAGGCATGGCAGGCAATGCAGTTGTCGGCGTTGAAGAAGAAGCCGTGCTGCTTGTAGCGGTTGGGATTGGCGCCGATGCCGGGATCGCCGTTGATGCGCAGGCTCTGGCAGCGCAGTTCGTGGCCCTCGGGGACGGTATCGATGGGCGTGCCATAGCGGTTTGTTGTCTGCGTGACAGGGTCGCGCAGGCGCGCGTAGTCCGGTTCGTTGTGGCGCAGGTACGGGAATATGCCCGGCCTTCCCTGCCCGGCTTCCGGGTTCGCGCCGGACTGGCAGCCACAGCCGCCGGAGGCGCATTCGTTGCCTTGCTTGAAGGCGTAGCCGGGCATGATGGTTTTTGTTTTGGACATGATGATTACACCTTCAGAAATTGCGCATTTCCATGCTCAGCTTCGCCGCCGCCACCTGGTCGGCGATGCGCTCGATGCGGATGGCGGACTGCTTGTAGGCCGGCTGCCGAGAATGCGGGTCGAGCAGGCCCAGGGTCAGGCGGTTGGCGCAGTCGTGGAAGTGGAAGGGTAGGAACACCATGTTCTTCGGCACCCGCTGGGTCGGCTGGGCCATGGCCACCGCATCACCGCGCCGCGACACCATGCGCACGTATTCGCCGCGCCGCACGCACAGTTCGGCGGCCAGGTCGGGGTTGATCTCGATGAACGGGATGGGGCTGAACTTGTTGTTGTTGGCGATCTTGCCGGTCTTGGTGCGGCCGTGCCAATGCTCGATCAGGCGGCCGGTGTTGAGCCAGATGGGGAACTTCTCGTCGGGCACCTCGTTGTTGTCGATGAAGGGCAGCGGGATCAGTTTCGCCTTGCCGTCCGGATAGCTGAAGCTGCCGTCCTCGGTGTAGATGCGCTTGCCGCCCTTGGGCGGCGCCTCGCCGCGCTCGGCCTGCTCCGCGCTGTAGGGCCACTGCACGCCGCGATTCTGTTCCAGCAATGCGTGGTCCATGCCGGAGATGTCGGCCAGGCGGCCCTTCGACAGACGCCCCATCTCCAGGAAGATGTCGGCAGCCTGCTCCGGAAAATTCACCTTGCCGTCCCGGTTGAAGCGCTCGGCCAGCCGGTTGAAGATCCACAGGTCGGGCTTGGCCTCGCCGGGCGGGGCGGTGACCGGTTTGACCAGATTGATGCGCCGCTCGGTGTTGGTCATCACGCCTTCCTTCTCCGCCCAGGTGCCGGCCGGCAGGTAGACGTGGGCATACTGGGCGCTCTCGGTGTCCTGGTAGCAGTCCTGCACGCAGCAGAACTCCAGCTGTTCCATGGCCTTGCGGATGCGCGCGGTGTTGGGCAGCGACGACATTGGGTTGGTGGCGATCAGCCACAGGCCCTTGATCTGTCCGGCCTCCATGGCCTGGTAGATGTCGGTCTGGAACATGCCGCGCCGCTTGGGGAAGATTTCCGGGTCCACGTTCCAGAACCGGGCCATCTCCTCCCGATGTTCCGGCACCTCCAGGTAGCGGAAGTTGGGCAGGCCGGAGCAGGACGACCACTCGCGGGTGCCCATGGCGTTGCACTGGCCGGTGATGGACAGGCTGGTGCCGCCCGGCTTGCCGATGTTGCCGGTGATCAGCGCCAGGTTGTTGATGCCCACCACGCCGTCGGAACCGTGGGTGGACTGGTTGATGCCCATGGTCCAGATCTGCATGGCGGCACCCGCTTTCGCGAAGGTACGGGCGACGACGCGGATGGTGTCCTCGTCGATGCCGCAGATCTTGGCGGCGGTGACCGGGTCGTATTTCTCCACCTCGGCGCGCAGGGCCTCGATGCCGGTGGTGTTTGCGTCTATGTAGCGTTGATCCTCCAGACCTTCCTTGAAGATCACGTGCATCATGGCGTTCATCAGCACCACGTCGGTGCCGGGCGTGATGGCCAGGTGGATGTGGGCGTTCTGCGCCAGCATGGTGACGCGCGGGTCCACCACGATGAGCGGGAAGCCGCGCTGCTCCTGGGCCTCCTTCATGCGCCAGTAGATGATGGGGTGCTGCTCCGGCAGGTTGGAGCCCCAGGCGATCAGGCAGTCGGTGTGCTCGAAGTCCTCGTAGCAGCCGGGCGGGCCGTCGGAGCCGAAGCTGCGCTTGTAGCCGGACACCGCCGAGGCCATGCACAGGGTGGTGTTGCCGTCGTAGTTGTTGGTGCCGATCAGTCCCCGGGTCAGCTTACCCAGGGTGTAGAACTCCTCGGTGAGCATCTGGCCGGTGGAGATGATGGCGAAGGAATCCGGGCCGTGCTTGGCCTGGATGCGGCGGATCTCGTCGTGCAGCTTGTCCAGGGCCGCGTCCCAGCCGGCGGGCTGCCAGTCGTCGTGCCACCGGTCGCGCATCAGCGGTTTCAGGCCGCGCCCGGCGGAGGTGAACAGCTCATGCTCGAAGATGCCTTTCAGGCACAGCTTGCCCCGGTTCACGTCGGCATCGGCCACGCCGCGCGAACTCACCGGCCGGCCTTCCGCGTTCAACCCCACCTCGATGGAGCAGCCGGTGGAGCAATAGCCGCAGGTGGCGTATTTCCACGCTACCACGCCCTTGTCGGCGATCTTGATGGGGTTCTTCCTGCTACGTCCGAACAGCATGGCCGCTTCCTCCGTTGTGACTCCCCTCTTGGTAAAAGAGGGGGTAGGGGGGATTAGCGGTGGCGGCAACTGCGCGGCTCGGTGAAATCCCCCCTGCCCCCCTTTGCGAAAGGGGGGTGACGATGTGGCTGGATTTGCGCTTCATGCCAACCTCAAAAAGACCTGGCCCGCATCCACGCGGGTGGCGTAGACGCGGGCACAGCCCTTGTCCGGCAGAACCGCCTCGCCGGTGGCGAGGTCGATCTTCCAACTGTGCAGCGGGCAGGTGACCATGCCGCCGTGGACGATGCCCTGGGAGAGCGGGCCGCCGCGATGCGGGCACTTGTCCCTGACGGCGAAGACGGCATCGGTGGCGGTGCGGAACACGGCGATGCGGTTAATG
Source organism: uncultured Pseudomonadota bacterium (assembly GCA_963713085.1). Classification (GTDB taxonomy): domain Bacteria; phylum Pseudomonadota; class Gammaproteobacteria; order Burkholderiales; family Thiobacillaceae; genus PFJX01. Next base: position 109,365 of record CAVQKQ010000016.1, read on the forward strand.
CTGTCGTCGTGTTCCAGTTCCACCACCCGCGATCCCTGGCGGGGGATGTCGTCGAGCTGCGCGATTGCGATCCAGTCGTTCATATTCATTTCCTTCAGGCTGTAACCGGGGCGGCGATAACACGGATGGGTTGGAATTCGTGGGCGGCGGCACCTTCGGCGCGCTCTTTCCAGGGGTCGATCTGGGCGAACCGCTGGCCGAACTTGAAGCGCTCGTAGAGGGCCGCGCGGCCCTCCGCGTCATCCACCACCTTGGCCTTGATGTGGGCCAGACCGACCCGCTCGACCCAGGGCGCGGTGCGTTCCAGGTAATGGGCCTCCTCGCGGTAGAGCTGGGTGAAGGCGCCGCAGTACTCCATCACCTGTTCTTCCGTTTCCACCCGGCACAGCAGATCGGTGACCCGCACCTTGATGCCGCCGTTGCCGCCCACGTGCAGCTCGTAGCCCGACTCCACGCACACCACGCCGAAGTCCTTGATGGTGGCTTCGGCGCAGTTGCGCGGGCAGCCGGACACCGCCAGCTTGTACTTGTGGGGCATCCAGGAACCCCAGGTCATCTGCTCCAGCTTTACCCCCAGGCCGGTCGAGTCCTGGGTGCCGAAGCGGCACCACTGCGAACCGACGCAGGTCTTCACCGTGCGCAGGGCCTTGCCGTAAGCATGGCCGGAGACGAAGCCGGCGTCGGACAGGTCCTTCCACATGGCCGGCAGGTCTTCCTTCTTCACGCCGAACAGGTCGATGCGCTGGCCGCCGGTGACCTTCACCTCCGGCACCTTGAACTTCTCGGCCACGTCGGCGATGGCGCGCAGTTCCCTGGGGTTGGTGAGCCCGCCCCACATGCGCGGCACCACCGAGAAGCTGCCGTCCTTCTGGATGTTGCCGTGGGCGCGCTCGTTGATGAAACGGGACTGGGCGTCGTCCTTGTATTCGGCCGGCCAGCGCGCCAGCAGGTAGTAGTTCACCGCCGGCCGGCAGGTGGCGCAGCCGTCCGGCGTGGACCATTCCATGAACTCGAACACCGCCTGCATGGACTTGAGCCCCTGTTCCCTGATGGCCGTGATTACCTCGTCGTGGCTGTGTTCCGTGCACTTGCACAGCGGCTTCTTGGAAGGCGCGGCCGAATAGTTGCCGCCCACGGTATGGGCCAGGACGGCCTCCACCAGACCGGTGCATGAACCGCAGGAACTAGACGCCTTGGTATGGGCGCGCACGTCGTCCAGGGTGAACAGCTTGAGGTCGCGGATGGCGGCGACGATGGTGCCCTTGCACACGCCGTTGCAGCCGCAGATCTCGGCCGTGTCCGACAGCGCGGCGACCCGTTCCGCCGGGCCGTGTCCGGAGTCGCCCAGATGGTGCTGGCCGAACAGGATGGTCTTGCGGAACTGGGCGATGTCGGTGCCTTCGCGCAGCAGGTCGAAGTACCAGGTGCCGTCGATGGTGTCGCCATAGATGCAGGCGCCCACCAGCCTGTTGTCCTTGATCACCAGCTTCTTGTAGGTACCGGCGGCGGCATCGGAGAACACCAGGGATTCGGTGCCCGGCGCGCCGGTGAAGTCGCCGGCGGAGAACAGGTCGATGCCGGTGACCTTGAGCTTGGTGGAAGTCAGCGAGCCCTGATAGCGGGCCACGCCGTGTTCCGCCAGGTGGTTGGCCGCCACCTTGGCCTGCTCGAACAGGGGCGCCACCAGGCCGTAGGCGATGCCTCGATGGTTGACGCACTCGCCCACCGCGTAGATGCGCGGATCGAAGGTCTGCATGGTGTCGTTCACCACCAGGCCGCGATGGCAATGCAGGCCGGCGGACTCCGCCAGCTCCGTGTTGGGACGGATGCCCACGGCCATGACCACCAGGTCGGCGGGCACGGTGTCGCCATCCTTGAACCGGACCGCGCAAACCCTGCCTGATTCGCCCCGTACCAGTTCCGCGGTCTGCTTCTTCATCAGGAACCTGAGGCCCTTGGCCTCCAGGTTCTGCTGCAGCAGGCGGGCGGCGGGCTCGTCGAGCTGACGCTCCAGCAGCCAATCGGCGATGTGCACCACGCTCACGTCCATGCCGCGCAGCTTCAGTCCGTTCGCCGCCTCCAGGCCCAGCAGGCCGCCGCCGATGACCACCGCGTGCTTGAACTGGGACGAGGTGCGGATCATGGTGTCCACGTCCGCCATGTCGCGGAAGCCGATGACGCCCTCCAGGTCCGCGCCCGTCACCGGCAGGATGAAGGGCTTGGAACCGGTGGCCAGCAGCAGGCGGTCGTATTCCGCGGTGGTCTTGTCACCATTGCCGTCGATCGCCTCCACGAAGCGGTTCTTGCGATCGATCTTCACCACCCGCTTGCCCGTGTGCAGGGTGATGCCGTGCTCGGCATACCACTCCCGGCTGTTGAGCACGATCTGCTCCACCGTCTGCTCCCCCGCCAGCACCGGGGACAGCATGATGCGGTTGTAGTTGGGGTGCGGCTCGTCGCCGAACACCGTGATGTCGTATTGTTCCGGGGCCGCCTTGATAAGCTCCTCCAGGGTGCGGACCCCGGCCATGCCGTTGCCCACCAGAACCAGTTTCATCCGCGCCGTCCGGCCGCCCGAAGACGTGGATTGCGCCCTCTCGGGGGGCAGCGGAGCGTGGGGGATGTTCATAGTTGCCATGCGAAGTACCTCGAAAACACTAGGCGAAAAAAAACGGCATCCGACCCCGAAGGGAAGGACGCCGTTGTCCAAGATCGCTTAGGCTGTAATAACCTGGTTAGCTATTAGCAATGGCTGTGCCAGGGGGCGAAGCTCAAATAAATCAAGGGGATGGGTTGGTACTGGCTAGGATGGTGCACTGTGGCGGAGCGTGGTGCACTGGATTCGAGCGGCCGGTGCCATTGGCAGCTCCTCAGCCGAAGCGGCTTTCGTGAACTCTCTAAACTATATCCAGCACTGTGAAGACTGCTGCATAACTGCTGCTGAGGCTCTCTGATTGGTTGGTTTTGGACTCGCGACCTGGTTTTCTGGGACGTGGCTGGCCATTTCGGCCTTGATTTAACCCATTTCTGGGCCCTTAGCTGAAAGAGTTCAAAGTGTGACGCAAGCCGCTGAATCTGTTTCCGGGAAAGGGGTACCGAACAGCGGGGAGGAATCATCCGGGCTAATAGTGTCCGTGTCTGACCCAGAGGTTTCGAGGTCGGTAATACTTTGCCGACCTCGGGATACCGCCACGACGGGAAAGTCCTCCCGCCGGAGCTTGTGTCATGGCTTTTTGGAGGATCAATCGGAAGAAGTTATTCTGCAAACCTTCCTTCCCCGGAAGATTTTGGATTCAGGAGATGTTGATGACCAACAAGACGACGTGGTGGATGTGTCATTGGGCAGCGATGGCGACTCTTGCGGTGTTTGCCAACGTGGCGATCGCTGACAACTGGGGAGCGTGGAGCAAGGACGCCTGCTTCAAGGACCAACGCAAGTTCACATCGGTCCTGCATGGCATTCCATGGGGCGCTTCCTGGGAAACGGCGTGTGCGAAGAAGGCGCTTCCCGCCACCATTCATGGCCTCCCCACCAAGGCGGCGACCAAACATTGTGTCAATCGAAGCACCGCCATGTGGGCGGAGGTATTCATCGACGACCCGTCCTGCGAGACGAAGAACCAGGCCAAGTCCAAATCGAGTGATACTGACAAAGCAGCGTGTGCACAACAGACACCGTCTGGGTTGAAGTGGGGTCAGCCATGGCGGCGCGGCGACTGCATTGCGCCGAACAAGCGCAAGTATTCCAGCATCCTGCAAGGCATCCCGCTGGGACAGAGTTGGGAATCGACGTGCCGGGGAACTCCGATCAACGAGACGATCGGTGGGACGGCAGTGTGCCAGTCGGCACCCAACAATTGTGTCAACGTAGCCGGGACGGCGATGTGGGGTGAGGTTTACGTTACCGACACGACTTGCCAGGCTCCGGATGACATGAAATGGGGCAAGATGAAGCGCGACGAGTGTATCGGCAAAGGCCTGCGCAAATATTCGGCCATCCTGCACGGCATAGGCAAAGGCATGGACTGGGTGACGACATGCAAGGAAAAAACGTACGACTTCACCGGCGTTCTGCCAAAGGAAGCGAAGGTCGACAATGCGGATATCACCGCGGTCAAACCCTCCGAGTGCAAAATCTATCTCGATGGCGTGTGGGGCGAATTCCAGGTAAGCGACAAGACCTGTGGCGAGGTCACCGGCTTGAGATGGGGCACTTGGCAAGAGGGACAGTGTCAGCTGATGCCGGCGGCCCTGATCAATGCATGCGATTCCAACGACGCTCCGGCCGGGTGCGCCGAAGGCAGGGTGTGGGTGCGGCAATACGCGTCGGTCCTGTGGAATATTCCCAAGGATTACAGCTGGGAATCCGTCTGCGAGAATTCCGCGCCCAACCCCAAGGGCAAGGAGCAGGACTACAAGCTGGAAGTTCCATCGCATCCAGACTGGGTCCCGACCAAACCTCACGCTTGCGTGAAGGCAACCGGAAACGAGGTGTTCAATTGGGCCACGCTGGTCGCGGGAACCGCCTTGTCACTTTCCTCCAATGCGCTGGTGTCCGTAGCAGGCACCGGCGTAGGATTGGCCGGCCCGATTGCCAGCTTGACCGGTGCCGATCTCGGTGCCTTCAACATCTGGGGCATCGTCTACGTGCCGGACGCGGGTTGCAGCGCCAGTAACCAACGTTAGCGGGGGTCCAAGGACGGGGCGGAGCCTTCACGCTACCCTGTATAAGGAAATCGTTGCGTGGCGGCGGGCTGGCTCCGATGCCTGCCGCGTTGGCGCGCAAATATCCGAGCGCGTCTTCGTCATGGGCATGGCAGTTAGTGCTTTCTTCCGCGGCACACCGTCCATGGGGAAGTAATGGGCGCTTGGCACGGTGGCACGCTTCGGAATCGACAGTACAAAGAGACTTCCGTGACGCTGTGGAGAACAATATGGAACAGACCACGGCTTCCCCTGCCGTATTTGGGCATCACCTCGTCAAAGCTATGGCAGGGTGCGGACAGGTTTGTCCCACATGCTCCTGGCGACAAAGGAATCCACCCCGGCATAGATCAGGTAGAAGGCAAGCCGGTTGGGCTCGCACGGGCCCTTCTCCATCAGGGTGCGGATGGCTTCCATCAGGATGTCCCTGGCCTCCTCGAACGAACGCTGGCTCTTCCCGGTGTAATGCTGATCGAACTCCCAGTCATGCAGCAGGAAGGCCGGACCGTAGGTCCAGGGTGAGAGGTCCTTGACGGGCCAGAAGGCACGGGGGACGGAACCGCCATCGGTGAAGAACCGCTCGGGCTGGATGATCTCGCCGTTGGCCCGCGTGAACCGGAAGGGGTCGTCCGGGTTGGGCTGATGTAGGAATTGATCCGGTCTGATCCATATCAGCTGGGGTGAGCCCCCAATGTGGCCGACAGGAAAGTCCTGGTAGAACTTTCGTCCATTTTCCATGCCGGGGGCATCGGCGCTTGCGCGGGCCTTGGGCTTTGTTGCGTCAGTAGCTTTGGCCGGCTTGGACAGGGGCGTTGGACACTCTTCCGGTGGCACATCTAACTTGTGCGTCGGAACCGCCCTGTCCTTACCGGAAACCAAGGATTTATTGGCCATGCCCTTTGCCCTTGTTCTGTTTGCCCTTTCCGCTAACACCGAGGTTTGTGGGGTATAGAGAAACCAATCCACCCAGCCAGGTAATGGCGGGCAACCAGCTTTGTGGCTGTATCTCCCACCACATCCGCCCTATGCGGAGATTAAGTTCAAATTAGCTGACAGCCGGGATTCACCAAATGCATTCCATTGCCAATTTCATTGCCAACCCAAGCCCCGTCTGAGGCATGAGTCTGCCTTGAAGCGGTTGCCGTGAACCGGTAGACCTTCCTTGCTCAGTACATCTTGTACGGCAGGAACTTCCCGCTCATGACGATGTGCACCCGGTCGCCTTTGGGGTCCGGCTCCCGGCTGATGTCCATGGAGAAGTCGATGGCGCTCATGATGCCGTCGCCGAATTCCTCGTGGATCAGTTCCTTGATGCTGGTGCCGTAGACGTTGATCAATTCGTAGAAGCGGTAGATGAGCGGATCGGTGGGCACGGCGGTGGGCAGGGAGCCCTTGTAGGGCACCACCTGCAGCATCTCCACGGCCTCGGCGGGCAGGTCCAGCAGTGCGCCCACCTTGCCGGCCTGGTCGGCGGTCAGGGTCATCTGGCCCATGAGGGCGGCCGTGGTCCATTCCTTGCTCTGGCCGGTGGCCTCGGCCAGTTGTGCCCACTTGAGCTGCTTGCGGCGCTTGGCCGTGAGGATGAGCTGGGTGACTTCGTCGCGGGTCATGGCAATCTCCTTGCGATGGGTTGAGGGGAAAAGGTTACGGCATCGATGCCTGGTTCGGGCCGGTGATGGGCGCTCACATGATCGCGGCGTGTTTGCTCAGCGACGCGATCAGGGCCACGGCCAGGAGAAAGGAGACCGTCTTCCAGAAGACGAGGGGGTTCCGTTCCATCAGGGGTGGCCGGGTCTTTTTCAGGAATGCCGGGTTGGGGTGGTGCAGGTCGTAGATGAACTCGGACAGTTCCTCGTAGCGCCTAACGGGATCGGGATGCACGGCCTTGGCGATGGCCTCGTCGACCCAGGCTGGGATGGGGCGCGCCTCGGTGCGCGCGGGCTCGTAGCGCAACTTGCGCTGGGCGGCCCGGGTGCGGGAGCGGGACACCCGGGTGCCGTAGGGCAGTTTGCCCGTGAGCATCTGGTAGGCGATGACGCCCAGGGAAAAAATGTCCGAGCGGGCGCTGCCGTTTTCGCCCAGGAAGTACTCGGGGGCGGAATACTGTTCCGTGCCCAGGATGGGTTCGGGGCTGTCGCTGGCATCCATCTCCGTCAGGCCGGCCACCCGGGTGGAGCCGAAGTCGATGATCTTCACCGTGCCGGTGCCGTCGATCATGACGTTTTCCGGGCGCAGGTCCTGGTGCAGCATCTCCAGGCGGTGGAAGGCCTGGAGGCCCTTGGCGATCTGCTCGACGATGTCGCGCACGGTCTTCAGGTCCGGCTTGGGATGGTCGCGCATCCACTGGGCCAGGGTCTGGCCCTCGATGAACTCCATGGCGATGTATTGGTAGTTGCGCTTGCGGGTTGGTTGTGCGCCCGGGTCGGGAAAGAGCCCCGCCCCGCCCCCCGAGGGGGCCAAGTCGTTCTTGGGGCGGCCCGGCGAACGACTTGAGGACGCGTAGGGCTTCAGCACATGTGGGTTGTTGATGCGCCGGGCGATCCATTCCTCCATAAGGAAGCGCTCCAGGTAGGCCGGGTCGCCGCGATGCTCGGTGGCGGGGGTCTTGATGACCACCTGCTCTCCGTTGTCGTTGTCCACCGCCAGCCAGGCGTGGCTGCGGTGGCTGGCGTGGATGGGCCGGATGATGCGGTAGCCGTCGAACGCCATGCGGGCGTCCAGGTCCGGTGGGAAGGGCAGTTCGGTGAGGTGCTGGCATATCTCGCCGGCGCCCTGGCTGGGGAGGGCGTCGATGCGCACGATCTGGATGGTCAGGTTGTCGCCGCTGCCCTGGGCCAGGGCCTCGTCGACGATGTGTTGCGCGGCGGCGTCCAGGTCGAGTGCTTGTTCGTGGATGGCCTGTACGATGAACCGGGCGGGGGCGTGTTCGTACACCCCGTCGGTGGCCAGGACGAAGATGTCGCCCTGCTCCACGGGCAGGGTCTGGTAATCGATATCGAGCTGCTGGTTGATGCCCAGGGCACGGCTCAGATAGTTCTGTTCCCGGGACACCCAGTAGCGATGGTCTTCGGTGAGCTGTTCCAGGTCGTTGCCGCGCAGCCGGTAGATGCGGGTGTCGCCCACGTGGAACAGATGCGCCGTGGCGGACTTGATGACCAGGGCGCTGAAGGTGCAGACGTAGCCCTTGTCCTTGTCGTAGCGGTATTGGCTCTGCCGGGTCTGGGCATGGAGCCAGGAATTGGCGGCGTACAGGACGCGCTGGGCGGCCTTCTTGACCGACCAAGCCTCGGAAGTGCAGTAGTAGTCCGCCAGGAAGCCGTTGACGGCGGTCTGGCTGGCCAGGTGGCTGACCTCGCTGCTGCTGATGCCGTCGGCCATGGCGATGGCGACGCCCTTGGAACTCAGCTGCGGTTCTTTCGGGATGCGGAGGCCGTGGAAATCCTGATTGGCCACTTTCAGGCCCTTGTCGGAACATTGCCCGACGGCGATTTTCAGGGTATTTGCAGTGCTCATGAAAAGGCCTCAGCCCCTTGTGGAGCTGAGGCCCTTGTCATTGTCGCCGATCAGGCGGTGACGGGCTTGCCGCTGATGGCGCGCTTGGGAGCGGTCCGCACGTGGGTGCTGTACAGGGTCAGGCCGGTGAAGGCGATGCCGCCCACCAGGTTGCCCAGCGCGGTGGGGATCTCGTTCCAGATGAAGTAGTCGGCGATGGAGAAATTGCCGCCCATGATCATCGCGGAGGGGAACAGGAACATGTTCACCACCGAGTGTTCGAAGGTCATGGCGAAGAACAGCATGATCGGCATCCACATGGCGATGACCTTGCCGCTCACCGAGGTGGAGATCATCGCGCCCACCACGCCCATGGACACCATCCAGTTGCACAGCATGCCGCGCATGAAGATGGTGAACCAGCCGGCGATGCCCCATTTCGCATAGCCCAGGGTCCGTGCCACGCCGATTCCGGCGATTTTTTCACCCACAGGCCCCGGGTCGGTGGAGAAGCCGTAGGTGAACACGAAGGCCATCATCACGGCGACCGTGAGGGCGCCCGCGAAGTTGCCGACGAATACCAGGCCCCAGTTCCTGAGCACGCCGTTCACGGTGACGCCGGGCCGCTTGTCGAGCAATGCCAGCGGGGTCAGCATGAATACGCCGGTCAGCAGATCGAAGCCCATAAGGTACAGCATGCAGAAGCCGACCGGGAACAGGATCGCGCCGATCAGCGGCGACCCGGTCTGGACGGCGATGGCGATGGCGAACACGGCCGCCAGGGCGAGCGTGGCGCCGGCCATATAGGCCCTGATCAACGTATCCCGGGTGGACATGAAGATCTTGGATTCACCCGCATCCACCATCTTTGTGACAAATTCCGAAGGCAGCAAATAAGCCATGACAATTCCCCTTGGGTCTGTGAAAAATGCAAAAAAAAGCGTCCATCTCCGCGCCCCGATAGATGAGGACGCGGAAATGGACGCCGTTGTCCATTTGATCGCACAAGCCGCCGTTAGCCTGACGGATATCGATAAGCACGAGCCGTGCCAAAGTGAAAGTCTACGAAGGAGGCTGGGCTACGCCGGATTTTCAGTACTGCCGAGGCGTTATTTGCCCAGGGATGGTGCGTACGGAACGTAAATTGACCGGGCTTGGTGCAACGCTAGGGTCTGGCCGCCAGTGACTGGAGGGCCTCCTCGGCGACGTCCACCAGCCGCCGATTCTGATCCATGGAGGTGGTTCTCAACATCTTGTAGGCGGCTTCTTCGCTGAGTTTGAATCGCGCCATCAGAATCCCCTTGGCCCGCTCGATGGTCTTTCGTTCATCCAGGGCCCGGCGCGCCGTGGCCAGGTCCGTTTCCATGCTGGCCAGGCGCCTGGACTGGGCCTGGAGCACATCGATGATGGACTGGCCCTGGTGTGTGCCGCCGCTGTCCGGCGACATGAAGCTCAGGGCGTGCTCGACGGGGAGCGCCGGATCGAAGAAGCGGTCCGTCTGCCCGGCCCGGGCGGGCGGATTGTTCCGCAACACCTTGAGCAGGCCTTCGGCATCCAGCAGTTCCCGTTCCGCTTCAACGATGAGGGTGGCGCAACGTGCCTGAAGCTGGTCCACCAGGGCGCATTGCAGCGACCACATGCCCGCGATGCGTTCGCTGCAGCACTCGAACCACTTGTCGCTCAGGTTGGCATCCAGCACCGCGCCGGGTTTGGCGCTGCACAACACGCGGCGCAGGCGTTCCAGCTGCGCGACGAAAGGCGCGTCCTGCATCACCCGCCATTGGGTCGCCACCGGCTCCTCGGCGAATTCGCTGAAAATCTGGAAGTTGCGTTCCTGGGCATCGATAAGATGCAGCACCCTTTGCTGGTGCTCCCCGTCGCACACCCCCGAGGCAAAGGACAAGGCGCCCACTGCGCGTTCCTGACCCGCCCGCTCCTTGCCTTGGACAAGATTGAAGAGCGCCACCAGCAGACCCGAGATGCCCGGGTCGATGGCGGCATCGGCCACCTCGAAGATCAGCGAGACCAGGCCCGCGATCAGGCGGCTGAAGGCCGCCAAGGACTCGCCCGCAGAGAGTTTGTGTGCGCTGATCCGCCGGCGCAGGTCGGGCAGGGCGTCCATGCCGAGCAGCACCCAGGCCATGAGGGACAGCTGCTTGGCATTGGCGAATGAGGCCTGCTCCAGTTCCTCCTCGAAAATGGCGCGCAGCTCGCGCTCAACGGATTCGGTGTCTGCCACCAGATCCAGGCGGGTGGCCTCGAAGCGCTGCCCGGCGGAGGCCAGGTAGATGCTGGTGGCGCCCCGTTCGCTCTGGAGTGCGTGGATGAGATGGCCGATAACGCCGACGAGCTGGGCCTTGGACGCCAGTCGCTTTAGTTCCTGGATCTGGTGCTGCTTGGCCACCAGGACGATATTGGGGACGGATAACTCCATGGTATTCGGATGCCGGACGCGATTTTCCCCAATGACGCAATAACCGCGCCAGGAATGCCCCGATCCGCCATTGCCATGCGGCCAAACTCAAATCGTTTCCGTGAGGCGGTTCGCGGCCGCACACTCTGATAACGTTGCGTCGGCCCAAACCCTTCCGGCACCAATAGGGTGCGCCATGCACCGCCCTTTTGCGCCGTAAGCATGCATACAGGCCATACTTCTGCTGCCGGCAAGCCCTTGAACCCTTCCAGCCCAGCGCCGGCAAGGGGCATGCGGCCGGTCCGGTCAGGTCGCCGCAAGCTGGCATGACTTCTGCATAACAACAGCAAACGTCTTGAAACCGAATCATGAAACTCGCCGCCCAAGCCTACGCCCACAGTCAGTCCTACGATGAACTGATCGACCCCGAGGGCGTACCCCGGGCGGCCGCGCGGCCCTTGTTCCGGTATCTGGATTCCCTCGGTCCCGGCATCCTGGAATCCCGGCGTCAGGCCGTGGATGCGGCCATCATGGCCATGGGTATTACCTTCACCGTCTATAGCGACGGCACCAACATCGACCGGGCCTGGCCCTTCGACATCATCCCCCGGATCATGGCCAAGGATGAGTGGGAGCGCATCGACGCTGGCTTGAAGCAGCGCCTCACCGCACTCAACCTGTTCATCAACGATCTCTACAACGACCAGCGCATCGTCAAGGACGGGGTGTTCCCCATCGAGGTGCTGGCGGGATCGAAGAATTTCCGCGAACAGTGCAGGGGCTTCACCCCCCGCTTCGGGGTCTGGGCACATGTCTGCGGCTCCGACCTGGTTCGGGACAGGGACGGCACCGTCTATGTGCTGGAAGACAACCTGCGGGTGCCCTCCGGCGTGTCCTACATGCTGGAAAACCGCCAGCTTATGAAGCGCATGTTCCCGGAGATGTTCCAGGCCAGCCATATCCTGCCGGTGGACGATTATCCGACCCGCCTCTACGACACCCTGGCTGCCCTGTCGCCCCGGGAAAACGAACGCCCCACAGTGGCGGTGCTCACCCCGGGCATCTACAACTCCGCCTATTTCGAGCACAGCTACCTGGCCCAGCAGATGGGAGCCGACCTGGTGGAGGGCTCGGACCTGGTGGTGAAGGACGACGACTGCGTCTACATGAAGACCATCTCCGGGCTTCGCCGGGTGGACGTGATCTACCGCCGCATCGACGACGACTTCCTGGACCCGGAGGCGTTCCGGCCCGATTCCGCCTTGGGCGTGAAGGGCCTGATGCGATCCTGGCGCGCTGGCAAGGTTGGCATCGCCAACGCCCCCGGCGCCGGGGTGGCGGACGACAAGGTGGTCTATACCTTCGTGCCGAAGATCATCAAATACTATCTGGACGAAGAGGCGATCATCCCCAATGTGCCCAGCTGGCTGTGCATGTACGAGGACCAGCGGGACTACGTGCGGGCTAACCTGGACAAGCTGGTGGTGAAGCCGGCCAACGAGTCCGGCGGCTACGGCATGATCATCGGCCCCCGGGCAACCCAGCAGGAACGGGATCGGTTCGCCGAGCTGATCATGGAGAACCCGCGCAACTACATGGCACAGCCCACCCTGGACATCTCCACCGCCCCTACCCTGGTGGGCAACGAACTGGCGCCGCGCCACCTGGACCTGCGTCCCTTCGTGCTGCAATCGGACAAGCTCTACGCCACCACCGGCGGGCTGACCCGGGTGGCCATGGTGGAGGGTTCCCTGGTGGTCAACTCGTCCCAGGGCGGCGGCAGCAAGGACACCTGGATCGTCGACGTGGACAAGGAGTAGGCCATGCTATCCCGAGTCGCCGAAAGCCTTTACTGGATGGCCCGCTACCTGGAGCGGGCCGAGAACACCGCGCGCCTGATCAACAGCACCACCCAGGTGCTGCTGGACCTACCCCGCGGCGCCACCTTCGGCTGGGACGTGCTGTTGCGGGTGGCGGGCCTGGACAACCTCTACAGCAAGCGCTACGGCCTGCCCAACGAAGCGGACATCATGCGCTTTCTGATCCAGGACGAGGACAATCCCAGCTCCATCATCGCCACCATCCACGACGCCCGGGAGAACACCCGCACCTTCCGCGAGGTGCTGCCCATGGAACTGTGGGAACGCATCAACAGCCTGTACCTCTACATCAAAGCCAACGCCGATCGCGCCACCCTGGGCCGCAGCCAGCGTTACGAAGTGCTGACCGGCCTGATCGAGCGGCGCCAGTCCGTCGTCGGCCTGCTGGTGGGCTCCATGAGCCACGACATCGCCTACCAGTTCATCAAGCTGGGCCGCAACATCGAGCGGGCCGACATGACGACCCGGATCGTCGACGTCAATTCGGCGGTGCTGCTGCCAACGGACAGCGCCGCCTCCCGGGCCACCCTGGAACGCCTCTGGATGAGCACCCTCAATGCCCTCTCCGCCTATCAGATGTACCGGCGCCATGTGGGGGTGCACGTGAATGGCGCTTCGGTGGTGAGCTTTCTGATCAACAACCCGCATTTCCCGCGCACTGTCGTCCACTGCCTGGGCGAGATCGAAAGCTGCCTGGCGGTGCTGCCCCATTTCGAGTCGCCCATGAAGGCCTTGCGACGGACCTGGAGGCGACTGGAAGGCATGTATTACGGCGACCTGACGCCGGTGGTGCTGCACGAATACCTGGACCAGATCCAGGCCGACCTGGCCGAATTGCACGAGGCTTTGGCGCAACAATATTTCTATCTGCATCACGAGCCCGCTTCGACCGCGATGCAGTCCCAACAGGCAAGAGCATGAGCATAGGCAAATCCCTGAACTTCCCCCGTTACGGCGACAAGCAGAATTCACCCTTCTTCGAAGAATTCCTGGTCAAGCTGCTGGAAGAGCGGGACCGGGTGGGCCTGACCCAGTCCATCCGCCAGATCGACGCCCTGATGATCACGGTGGAGCCGGGCAATTCGGTGGCCTACGTGCGCGAGCTCTGCCTCATGACGCCTTACCACTATCTGGTCACCCTGGAATCCGAGTCCCACGACACCCACATCCTGCGCATCGACATGAGCGCCCCGGACATCCTGGTGCGGGAGGTGAAGGACCCCAACACGCGTGGCATCTTCCGCAGCCTCAACGAGGTCTATCCCATCGGTGCCCACAAGCCCAACTCCCGCTACATGGGCGAGGTGTTCCGGGTGGAAAACCTGCACGAGGTGGTGGAGTTGCAGAAGTCCCGGGATGTGCGCTTCTTCAACCAGGAACAGGTGCGCAAACTGGAACTGCCGGGCAACATGGCCATTGTCAAGCCCAGTCCCTACACCCACAACATCGTCGGCTACTGGGAACGCCCGGAGTCGGACATCCGGGTCTACGCCCTGGGCTGGAGCAGCATCCGCTCCGAGATCCAGGCCGCCTACGAGCAGGCCAAGGAGACCCAGGAAAGGCTCGGCCTGGACCGGATGCTGCTGCCCATCGACCATCTGGCCACCCGGGTCTATTCCCAGAACCGTGAAGCAGCGATCCTGGAGTACCTGTCCCTGACCAGCTACTACTACTGGGGCTCCTACGACATCGCCGACCAGAACTCCTCCACCAACGTGACCAAGAGCGTGCACCACGCCAACGAACTGGAGAGCCCGGCCAAGGTCTTCACCGCCGCCAACCATCCCTACTTCGTCAACCACCTGCTCAAGCTGCCCTCGCCGACCGAGGCCTTCGTGCGCAACTTCGGTCCGCGCTTGCACCACCTGGCCGTGGCCGTGGCCGACGGCGAAGTCGACGGCAAACCCAACATCGATTACGTGGTGGAAAGCCTGCGTGATTGCGGCCAGGACTTCCTGCTGGACGTGATCGGGTCCAAGGAAGAGGGCCTCAAGCAGATCTTCTCCAGCGCCTCGGAATACTCCAGCCTGATCGTGGAATACGTGCAGCGCTTCGGTGACTTCCAGGGTTTCTTCACCAAGGACAACGTGGCGGAACTGACCCACGCCGCCAGCGTGGACGAGACCCTGAAAGCCCTGCAGGCGGAGTCGGGGGTGTGAGTGTTAGTTCCGCCTCCGGCAGCACGCTATCCAGTTTCCGAGCGGCCATTTTGACCAACCGCAACACCCGATCCGGAAACCGTGGACAGGATCATGATTTCCATCCAGCATGCGCGACCAGAATCAACTTGCGGCAGGTATAAAGGTTGACTGCAATTTTGCCGATATCCTCATAGAATCCGCCGCAACGTCATTTCAATATTTTTCAGGAGGGAACACCATGCCAGCAGAGAAAGCCGCAGCAACCAAGCAATCCATAAAGAAACCCGCCGCCACGGAGGCGGCGAAGCCCAAGAAGGCTGCGGCAGCGCCCAAGGCGAAAAGCGCCGCCGCCGTGAAACCGGCGGCCGGTGCAAAATCCGTTGCAGCCAAGGCCGTCACCAAGGCCACGACGGCCAAGCCGGCCGCCGCAAAATCCGCAGCGGCCAAGCCCAAGAAAGCCGCGGCAGCCCCCAAGGCACCCGCCGCCGGCAAGCCAGCAGCGGCCAAGCCCAAAGTGAAGGCCGCGCCCGCCGCGAAGAAGGTTGTAAAGAAGCCGTCCGCGCCCTCTCAGGAAGAGCGTCAGCGCTGGGTCGCGACAGCGGCCTACCATCGCGCCGAGAATCGCGGATTCGCCCCGGGGTACGAGGTGCAGGACTGGCTCGATGCCGAGGCGGAAATCAATGCCTTGATCGGCAAGGCCTGATCCCCTGCGCGGTGGTCCGATCCGGTTCGGGCCACCGCCGCTGTCGGCGGCATCGAACGGGACGAGGGTTGTCTCTTCGCACGCTGTTTGAGATCCGTGTATAGCCGTTCATGGATCGGAGGCCCTGTCCGCGTGAAGCGCGTCAGGCAAAGGGTAGCCGAGGCTGAAATTCACCGTGCTCGACCTTGAGCACGGGGTTGTCGTCGCGTTCACGCGGAACTCGTCTCGGCATCCTAGTCGAGCAGGATGCCGACCGGTCGCCTCGTCCGTGCACGGTACGACCAGCGGTGGACCCCATGGCATACATGACATCGGTTCCTGCTGGTCACGCACCCAGTGAAGTGAATACTGGCATCAGGCCTGATTGCTTCTACTGCCACGCCTCATACTCTGCGGGATCCCCGCTGGCAGTGATCAGGATCGCCTAGACCTTCAATGCCGGCGACGGCCGCAGCAAGATGTTCGCACCGGGCGAACCGGTAACCTGCTGGATGTGCCCCGGTCCCGACCTACACCTGCTACTCTGCAATCGATGCGCACAAGGCTTTTCATGCGGCCACGGTGTACGCTACAAAACCAAGGACAACAACATGGAAGTGCAGCCCGGCAGCGGGGTTCCCGATAGTGAGGGCGAACGCAATCCGCCTGCCTGGAACACCTGTACAGGAACATCCGGGCACCTTGGTTGTCGAGGAAATACAGTTTCACCAACAAGGTTTGCCCCCTCACGTTTCCCTTTGGAGGCTGTTCATGAAATGGAACCCATTGCTTGCAAGCGCCTTGGTGGCGCTGGCCTCCCCCGCCTGGGCGGGCGCTATGTCGGCCGTCACGGCGCAGCCCACCGGGCCGGTTGCCGCGCCGGCGGATGCGATGCCCGAGTCGATGCCGAATCTACCTCAGGAGCCCACGCCGGAATCGACCACTGGAATGATCCTGGACGACGCGCCAGCGCCGCCTGATCCTGGCTGGCAGCCGGCGCCGAAGACCACAGCCGCTTGGGCGGATCGCTGCACGGATTTCACGATCAACGGCTGGGCCTTCAAGGACCCGGCGAATTTCAGCCGTTGGCTGGAGGTGTTCAGCGATCCCGGCATCTACCTGGAACTGGCCTCCCGCGCCATGGAGCCCGAGGCTGTGACCCATTCTCTGGGCACCCTGCTGGACCCGTCGGCGGCCAGCAACTACGCCGAGTGGGCCAACCCGGTGATCTACGATAAATGGGCGGCGGCCCTGAGCCAGCCGGATATCTATACCCGCAACAACGCCATCCTGTTCGACCCGGGCAAGCTCATGAACTGGGTCATGCTGCCCCTGGATCCGCGCCCCTGGAAGTTGCTGGGCACGGCCATGAACCCCGCCCAATGGGTGAAATGGATGACCGCCCCCTTCGATCCCAAGGTGTGGGCGCCCTTGCTCAAGCAGTTGCCGGAACAGGAATGGCAAGCAGGCTATGCCAGCACGGCAGCCCCATCGTACAGCGGCATAGCAGGAGAAGAGGCGAAACATGGCCCTCCTTCAGAAATCCCGCTTTACAGAGGAGGCACTGGGCGGATTTGACCATGCAAAAGCCAGCGTCAAACGCGCCAACCACCCGAACCGGTGTGCCTACCGGTAGCATATGAGCATCACTCGCCGGCTATGCTCTAAGGTACGCGCTTATCCGTGGACACACATATCCCGCCTTTTACAATGCTCGGCCCTTCGATGAACTGATAGTGGGATACCTGTGAAAAGCTGCTGTCATTCTTGCGCAGAGTCCACTTGAAGTCCTCGCGGTAATGGAAGCCGTCGGGACCGCCGATGAAGTAACCTGTCGCGGCGTATGTGTTTGCACCGACAATCGTGGCTTCATAGTTGTAAATTTCACCCGAGCCATCTTGAATGACCGAGAGCGTGTCGGGGCCGGACACGGTAATCGTGATCAGCGCTTGCCCCGATTCGAACGGCAAGCATGCCCAGTAATGATCGAAAGTCCCGACCCAGTCATTGATGCTGCCACCGCTACCGCAGGCCAGGGAAACGCTCGAGTTGGGCAAGGTCGTCGTATGGCCTGAAGTGTCCGTGAACGAGGCATCATTCACCGCAACGTTGGGACTGGTTGAATCGAAGTTCCAATACGAGATCAGCGTGCCGTCCGAGCTCGTGACATCGAGGCGCATCTGGCCGTTCATGCTGTAACCGCATGCGTTTGAGACGGCGTCGGCTGTTCCATCGGCGGTCTTGATCACCAGGGGCGAAGCGGCGGAGACGGTCATCGTGATGGTGTTGCCGGTGATCGGCTCGGTAAAGGTGCCGCTACCCGATATCTGTCGTTCTTCGGACTGGATCGTGAACGCTACCTCGCTGTGATAGACGTGCCCCAGTAGCGGGATCGATACGTCGGTGGTCGCCTGTCCACTGAGTCCGCTCCACTCGAACATCGTGGGGTCGCTGTTGAATGTCGTGTGGCCGGACATCGTGGTCTCATTGAAGCCGTCGCCATTGCCGTCATAGGCACCGCTGAAGACATACGTGTACGGTGCTGCGCCAGGGCTGGTATCGAGCGCGACTGTCATGTCCTCGGTCCCCGGTAGGCCGGTATTAAGTACGAAGACCAAGCTGGTCTCGATGTTGCTGATCATCGGCACGAACCGGACCATGCGAGCCTTCAGCTCCGTGTCCATCTTGCTGGCCGCCGCCGGGATCGCATGAGGGCTGGAGCCGCCACCACAGGCAGAAATCAGGAAGAGTGACACCAGGGTTGGTGCGATCCATTGACGCATAGCACACCTCCATTCACGCCCATTAATGGAAGGATAGGGAAGTAAGCGGCTTTATTTACTTCTAGCATTACCTCTGGCAGCCCCAGTCAATCCTGGGTATCAGCCGAAGGAACGTGAATACCGTCAAGATCGGTGATGGCCGGATATCACGGACATTTCCCCAAAGCGTGGACGCCCTCAAGATTTCCTTCGACCCCCCTTGCGAAGGGTAGGCATTTCCTCGGATGGACTATTAATCGATTGCCAGAGCCAACTGGGCGAAGCGCGCGGTGATTCGGGCGGCGTCCGGTGTGTCCCGGATCTGGCCATGGATTGTGGTCCAGTCCCATAGTGGGGCGTTGGGCTTTTCCGCCCAGCGGTTCACATAGGCGCGCATGGATTCGGTGTCGAATTCAGGATGGAACTGGATGCCCCAGGCACGGGGGCCAACCCGGAAGGCATGGTGGGGCTCCCGGGTGCTGCGAGCCAGGCGCACCGCCTGTTTGGGCAGGCGCCGGACCGACTGGACGTGGCTGGCATGGGCCGGGAATTCCGCGGGCAGGTCCCGGAACAGGGGATCGTCCAGGCTGGCCGGCGTGAGGGCCACGGTGACGGTGCCCACCTCCGGCTCGGGTTCCAGGTCCGCTACCTCGCCGCCCAGGGCCTGGGCCAGGAGTTGATGTCCATAGCAGATGCCCAGCACCGGCAGGCCGGCGGGCACGGCCAGGCGCAGCCAGTGGGCCAGTTCCTCGCTCCAGGCGGCCCGGTCCGTCACCATGGCATGGGAGCCTGTGATGATGGCGCCGGCCAGTACCTCCGGGTCGGGCAGGGCCGCCCCCTCCGACACCGCAACGACCATGGTATGAGTCCCCGCCTGGCCCAGGCTGTGGAGCAGCCAGTCGTCGAAATCGCCCCGGGCCCGGGCCATGGCCGGCCAGGTGGAGCCCACCTTGAAGATCGCCAGGGGTTTGCGCGTCAGGTCCATGTTCAACCGGTGTTGCGCATGCCGGCGGCGATGGCGTTGATGGAGCGCAGCAGGGGCTCCAGCCAAGGGCTTTCGCCTTCGCCCTGGGCATCCCGCAGCTTGCGTAGCAGCACCACCTGGATGTGGTTCAGGGGGTCCAGGTAGGGGTTGCGGTAGCCCAGGGAGTAGGCCAGTTCCGGGGTTTCCTCCAGCAGATGGCCCACGTCGGCCACGTGGCAGATCTGGCGGATGGCCCTTTCATGGCGGGAACGGATGATTTCGTAGATGTGCTTGCCTGAGCGCATGTCGCCGCACAGGCCGACGTATTCCCGGGCGATGTGCATGTCGGTCTTGAACAGGGCCATCTGGGCGTTGGACAACAGGGTGCGGAAGAACGGCCAGTCCTGGTACATCTGCTGGAGCTTGGCTAGGCGAGCCGGGTCGTTGCCGCGCCAGGCCTCCAGGGCGCCGCCGGTGCCGAACCAGGCGGGCAGGGCGTGGCGCGACTGGCCCCAGGCGAACACCCAGCCGATGGCCCGCACCGAGGCCAGGGAGCGGTCGCCCTTCTTGCGGTGGGAGGGCCGGGAGCCGATGTTGAGCAGGCCGATCTCCCGCACCGGGGTGACCTCGTAAAAGTAGTCCAGGAAGCCCGGGGTTCGCTCGGTGAGTTCCCGGTAGACCTTTTCTCCCTCCCGGGCCAGCTCGTCCATGATGCCGAGATAATCCCTGCGGTCTTCCGCCACCGGCCGCACCAGGTGGGTACTGGCCTTGAGCACGCCGGTGACCCCCAGGGTCAGCTCGTACACCGCGGTTTCCATGTTGTTGTACTTGTAGAACAGCACCTCGCCCTGCTCCGTAAGCTTGAGCTCGCCCCGCACCGTGCCCGGGGGCTGGGCCAGGATGGCCTCGTGGGTGGGGCCGCCGCCCCGGCTCAGGGTACCGCCCCGGCCATGGAACAGGCGGCAGGGCACGCCGTGCCGGTCCGACAGGGCCATGATGCGCTTCTGGGCCTCGTACAGGTGCCAGGAGGACGCCAGGATGCCGCCGTCCTTGCACGAATCCGAGTAGCCCAGCATCACCTCCTGGTCCTCATGGTATGCGTCCAGCAGCTGTCGGTAGGTGGGCAGTTGGTAAAGCTGCTCCAGCACCGCCTCGGCGTGCTTGAGGTCGCCGATGGTCTCGAACAGGGGCGAGACGCCGATGTGGCAATACCAGCTTCCCGCCAGGCGCCCGGCCAGCCCGGCCTGGGATGCCAGGAGCATGACCTCCAGCACGTGGGAGGCGGTGTGGGTCATGGAAATGACGTAGCGGCCGAAGCACTCGGCCCCCAGGCTGCGCCGCATGTGGGCGATGAGCTGGAACACCTTGATGGTTTCCCGGGCGTTCTCGGACAGGCCCGCCGGGTCGAACATCAGGGCGTTGGGATTGGCGATGGCATCGGCCAGCAGGGCGATGCGGGCCGGTTCGTCCAGAGCCTGGTAGTCGATGGCCATGGCCACCTTCAGGATCTCCGCCACGGTTTCGCTGTGGCGGGTGGATTCCTGGCGGATGTCCAGTTGCATGAGATGGAAGCCGAAGGTCTCCACCAGCTGGATCAGGTCCTGCAGTTCGCCCGTGGCGATGTCCTCGTCGCCATGGCCGGCGAGGGAGTCCCGGATCAGCAACAGGTCCTGCATGAAGGCGCCGGCACTGGCATAGCCGGGTTCCTCGAAGCCCAGATCGCCGCCTGCGATGGCGCGCTGGATCAGATCCAGGTTGCGTCGGATGCGGAAAACCATGATCTCCAGCTTGCGCCGGTAGGGTTCCTGGGGATGGGGATTAGGCTGGTTGCCGAACATCAGGGCGGCCTGGCGGGTGTCCTCCTCCAGGCTGTCCAGAAAGACCTGGGAAGGCTGGCACAGGCGCGCCGACAGGGAGAGCTGGTCGGACAGGACCTCCAGCCGGCGCAGGTATTCCTCGTAGGCGGTCTGGGCCTGCATGCGCCAGGCCAGGGCGGAGACCTCGGTGGTGACGAAGGGGTGGCCGTCCCGGTCGCCGCCGATCCAGGAACCGAAGCGCAGGAAACTGGACGGCCTGAGCCCGTGGGCCACTCCCTTGCCGTAGACATCGTGGAGGGCCTTGTGGAAATTGCGGTAGACCTGGGTCACGGCCTGGAACAAAGACTGAGGGAAATAGGACAGGCCGGATCGGATCTCGTCCCGCACATCCAGCTTGAAGGCCCGCACCTCGTCGGTCTTCCACAGGATGCGGATCTGGTTGGCCAGGCGCTCCACGGTATCGTCCCGGTACATGCCCTTGGTGCGCGGGTTGTCCAGGGCATCGATACTGAGGAAGATGTTGCGCAGGGCACCCTTGATGGTGCGCCGCTTTGCCTCGGACGGGTGGGCGGTGAGCACCGGCAGGTAGCACAGCCGATCCAGAAGCACCTGCAGCTGGTCCGGGGTCACGCCCTGTTCCTTCAGCCGCAGCAGGGTGTCGTGGAAGGACCCCGTCCACATGTGCTCGCCCGACCGCACCGCCCGGCGACGCAGGCGCAGGCTGGCGGTCTCCTCGGCGATGTTGGTCAGGCTGAAGTAGATGTTGTAGGCACGGATGATGGCCGATAGGGCCTCGGGTGAGAGGCCGTCGATCAGTGCGGTGAGAGCGCGCCGCTTGGAGGGCTGGTCTTTCTCCCGCAGCGCGATGAATCCCTGGCGCAATTCCCGCAGGGATTCATAGACCGGACGCGGCAGTTCGCTTTTCAGGACCCGGGAGAGGAGCAGGCTGAGCAGACGCTCCCGGGAGCGCATTTCTTGTTCCTGGAACAGGGTTGGCATGGGTTCGGGGCGGGATGGCATCGCATCGCTCTGATTTTACTGCCCAAGCCCTCCCTGGAACTCCTTACTGCCCATAAGCGCGATGGGAACCGGCTTGACATCCCAGATTTCGCCACAATATTCCCGGATGGTGCGGTCCGAGGAGAACTTGCCGCTTCGGGCCACGTTGAGGATGGACATGCGGGTCCAGTGCTCCTTGTCCAGGTAGGCCTGGCTCACCTGGGACTGGCAATCCACATAGCTCTGGAAATCGGCCATCAGCATGTAGGGGTCGTGGTAGAGCAGATTGTCCACCAGGGGCCGGAACACCTCCCGGTCACCCCGCGAAAAGCAGCCATCCCGGATCAGGTCCATGACCGCCTTCAGTTCCGGGTTGGCGTGGTAGCTGTGGGAGGGGTGATAGCCGGAGGTCTTGAGCCGGTGCACCTCGTCGGTGGTCAGGCCGAACAGGAAGAAGTTCTCCGCCCCCGCTTCCTCGCGGATCTCCACGTTGGCGCCGTCCAGGGTGCCGATGGTGAGGGCGCCGTTCATCATGAACTTCATGTTGCCGGTGCCGGAGGCCTCCTTGCCGGCGGTGGAGATCTGCTCCGACAGTTCCGCCGCCGGGTAGATGCGCTGACCGTTGCTGACGTTGAAGTTGGGCAGGTAGACCACCTTGAGCCGGTCGCGCACCGCGGGGTCTTTGTTCATCACGTCGCCCACCGCGGTGATGAGCCGGATGATGAGCTTGGCCATGTGATAGCCCGGCGCGGCCTTGCCGCCGAAGATGAAGGTGCGCGGCAACAGTTCCAGGTCGGGATCGCTTTTCAGGCGATGGTAGAGGGCGATGATGTGCAGCACGTTGAGATGCTGGCGCTTGTATTCGTGGATGCGCTTCACCTGGACGTCGAACAGGCTCTGAGGGTCCACCAGCACCCCGGTCCGTCGGCGCAGGAAACTGGCGAAATCCTCCTTGATGGCGCGCTTGATGAAGCGCCATTCCGCGCGGAAGGCACTGTCCTCGACGAAGGACTCCAGCCCTTTCAATTGATCCAGGTCCGTTGCCCAGCCCTGGCCGATGCTCTTGTCCAACAGCCTGGAAAGTCGCGGGTTGGACAAGGCGATCCAGCGCCGGGGCGTGACACCGTTGGTTTTGTTACTGAATTTCTCCGGCCAGAGGGCATGGAAATCCGCCAGCACGTCGGCCTTCAGCAGGTCCGTGTGCAGGGCGGCCACGCCGTTGATGGCATGGCTGCCGGCACAGGCCAGGTGGGCCATGCGCACATAGCGCTCGCCGTGTTCGTTGATCAGCGACAACCGCTCCAGGCGGGCGTGGTCCCCGAGGAAACGAAGGCGCACCTCGTCCAGATGGCGCGCGTTGATCTCGTAGATGATCTCCAGATGGCGCGGCAGAATGCGGGCGAACAGATGCACCGGCCACTGCTCCAGGGCCTCCGGCAGTAGGGTGTGGTTGGTGTAGGCGAAGGTCTGGCGCGTGACCGCCCAGGCGGTTTCCCAGGCCATGCCCTGTTCGTCCACCAGCAAGCGCATGAGTTCGGCGATGGCCACCGCCGGGTGGGTGTCGTTGAGCTGGACGGCGTATTTCTCGTGGAATTTCTCCAGTGGGATGTTCTGCACCCGCATGATGCGCAGCATGTCCTGGAGGGAGCAGGAGACGAAGAAGTACTGCTGCTGCAAACGGAGCTCCTTGCCCTGGATCTGCTCGTCGTTGGGATAGAGCACCTTGGTGATGTTCTCCGATACCACCTTCTTGTTCACCGCGCCCCAGTAGTCGCCCCGGTTGAAGGTGGACAGATCGAAGGACTCCGGTGCCTCGGCACGCCACAGGCGCAGGGTGTTGGCGGTATTGTTGCGATAGCCCAGGATGGGAGTGTCGTAGGGTGTGCCGATGACGGTGAGGGAAGGTTCCCACTGGGTGCGGGTACGCCCCTTCTCGTCGGTGAAGGAGAAGGTGTGGCCGCCCAGCTTGACCTCCACCGCCCATTCCGGCCGCGGCAGTTCCCATGGGTTGCCGTAGCGCAGCCACTTGTCGGTCAATTCCACCTGCTGGCCGTCCACGATGTCCTGGGCAAAGATGCCGAACTCGTAACGGATGCCGTAGCCCAGGGTCGGGATCTCCAGGGTGGCCAGGGAATCCAGGAAGCAGGCCGCCAGGCGTCCCAAGCCGCCATTGCCCAGGCCCGGCTCTTCCTCCTGGCCCAGCAATTCGTCGAAACAGAGGCCCAGTTCCCGGATGGCCTGGCGCACCTCGTTGTAGATCCCAAGATTCACCAGGTTGTTGCCCAGGTGGGGGCCCAGCAGGAATTCGGCGGAGAAGTAGGCCACGGTGCGGGAACCCAACCGGGTATAGGTTTCCGCCGTACTGATCCAGTGGTGCAGCATGCGGTCCCGCACCGTATAGGCCAGGGCCATGTAGTAGTCGTTCTTGGTGGCCAGGGTGGGGAACTTGCCTTGTACATACAGCAGGTTGTCCAGAAAGGCGCGTTTCAGCGCCTCCTTGGAGAACTCGGCATAGTCCCCCGCGTCAGCTTCGGATTCTGATGGGGCGGTGACGAAGGTGTCCATGGCAGCCGATCGATAGGCATTTAAGTCTTGCTCTGTATGCAAGAAAAATGCCTGGCCTGATCACTGCACCCTGAATGGGCCGATGCGACTCTTTTCCTATTTGCGGATGCGAACGAGCATTGAAAGAGTGCGATATGCACCGCAATGGGGAATGGCGGGGCTCGTGCACATTCGACAAGCCCCTTTGCTTAACCCGTCTTGGCGGGTGGGTTTGAAGCGGATGCCCGGACCGCGCCGGAGAGGAATGTTCCCGTCAGGCCGTGAGGCCCGGGGAAAAATCGATCAGTTGGAGATAACCAACCGCAACGGCTGTTCCTTGTTCTGTGCGGAACGCATCACCGCAGCCATCAGCGCTTCGATCTCGCTGGCGGACAAATCGGGATAGGCGGTCTGCAATTGGTGCATCACCCGGTAGAGCATGGTGCCGTTGGGCGAGGGCGACTGGGCCAGGATTGGTTTCAGCAACTTGACCGCGGTCTCGAACCGCTCCCGCAACTGATAGTTGTAACGGCGCTCTGCCGGGCGCGCCTGACCCGTTGTTTTATCGCTCATCTGATCTCCATCCATAAGTGGTTCTTGCTGTTATTTCCCCATAACCATAAGAGTTGGACTACTTCATTGCTCAACTCTACAAGGGGTTTATTAACAGTATATTAATACTAATTATAATTCTTGGACAAAAGTAATGGTTTTCCAGGTGGGATATCAGTGGTTTTCTTGATTCACGCCATATCTGCCAGCGGCGTTC
The DNA here is from genome assembly GCA_963713085.1 of uncultured Pseudomonadota bacterium. Taxonomy (GTDB): domain Bacteria; phylum Pseudomonadota; class Gammaproteobacteria; order Burkholderiales; family Thiobacillaceae; genus PFJX01. The sequence goes on from CAVQKQ010000016.1 coordinate 134,532, forward strand.
AGGGTCGGGATTGGGCTGCGGCATCCTCCAAGCGCTGCTGTTCCATCTGATTGGCGGCATCCAGCTTGTCCCGAACGTCCTGTTTCAACTCTTGTGCCTGCTCCAATTCCTTTTCCTTGCTGGCGGCACCCACCGCAGCGGTGCCGAGGGTGTCCACGCCGCAACCGGCCATGGCCAGGACCAGTGGGATGAACAGCAAATGCTTCATTGGGACCTCCGATTTACCTTCTCATATCCAAAGTGTAGGGGTATTCCCCGGATATTTCCTCTGTCGGAGGCATCATCGGTCCGATGCCATGCCCTTCCGGGACGAAGCGGGTGAGTGTGTCCACCCACGGGGGTGGCGTGAAACTTCCTGGTGTATGGCCCCACTGGTTGAAGCGTGTGTGACGGCGGGCCTCGGCCTCATAGGCATTGACCGGGAAGGTGTCGTAGCTGCGTCCTCCCGGGTGTGAGACGTGATAGGTGCAGCCACCGATGGCCCGGTTGTTCCATGTGTCGATCAGATCGAATATCAGGGGCGAATGGGGCGCGATGTTAGGGTGTAGGGCCGAGGGCGGCTGCCAGGCTCGGTAGCGCACGCCGGCCACATATTCGCCATGGACGCCGGTATTTCGCAAAGGGACGCGCCGGCCGTTGCAGGCCAGGGCGTAGCGGCCATCGGTCAGACCGGTGAGTTTGACCTGGATGCGCTCCAAGGAGGAGTCCACGAACCGGGCCGTACCCTGGCTGGTGCTTTCCTCGCCCAGCACCAGCCAGGGTTCTATGGCGGCCCGCACCTCCAGTTCCATATCCCCCAGTTGCAGGGTTCCGTAGCGCGGGAAGCGGAACTCCAGGAAGGCGGCGAACCATTCGGCCTGGAACGGATAGCCGGCCCGGTTGAGTTCGCCGACCACGTCCTTCAGGTCGGCCCAGATGTGGTGCGGCAGCATGAACCGGTCGTGCAGGGCAGTACCCCAGCGGACTAGGGGATGGTCGTAAGGCTGTTCCCAGAAGCGCGCCACCAGGCCTCGCAACAGCAGAATCTGGGCCAGACTCATGCGGGCGTGGGGCGGCATCTCGAAGGAACGGAACTCCAACAGGCCCAGGCGTCCCGCCGGGCTGTCCGGCGAATACAGTTTGTCGATGCAGAACTCGGCCCGGTGGGTGTTGCCGGTGATGTCGGTGAGCAGGTTGCGGAACAGGCGGTCGACGATCCAGGGTTGGCAGGTGCCGCCCTTGGGCACTTGGCGGAATGCGATCTCCAGTTCGTACAGGGCTTCGCTGCGGCCCTCGTCAACACGCGGCGCCTGGCTGGTGGGGCCCAGGAACAGGCCTGAGAAAAGGTAGGACAGACTGGGGTGGTGCTGCCAGTAGGTGACCAGGGATTGCAGCAGGTCGGGCCGGCGCAGGAAGGGGCTGTCGGCGGGGTTGGCCGCTCCCAGGGTGACGTGGTTGCCGCCGCCCGTTCCGGTGTGGCGGCCGTCCAGCATGAATTTCTCGGTGCCCAGCCGGGACAGCCGGGCCTCCTCATAAAGGATGGTGGTTCGGCTCACCAATTCGTCCCAGGAGTGGGCGGGATGGATGTTGACCTCGATGACCCCGGGGTCCGGCGTCACCAGCAGCTTCTCCAGGCGTCCGTCGTGGGGCGGGGGGTAGCCTTCCAACACCACCGGCAGGTTGAGGGCGGCGGCGCTGTGCTCCACGGCGGCGATCAGTTCCAGGGCATGCTCCAGGCGCAGCAGGGGTGGCAGGAAGACGTGCAGGCAGCCGTTGCGCGCCTCCACCGTGACGGCGGTGCGGGGCACTTCCACCTGTTTGACGTCCGCCTGGCGTTGCTCGTGGATCTCCGGGTGCCAGACCGGGACGGGTTCGATATGGCTGTAGCGGGCCGCCACTTCGCCCTGGAAATTGGCCAGGGGCGGCTGAGGTGCGAAGGGGTCGGTTTCCACCTCCAGTTCCCGGTCATCCTCGGCCACGAACGGCAGGGACTGCAGGGGCAGGCGCAGGCCCATTGGGGAATCGCCGGGTATCAGATAGAACCGTTCCCGCCGGGTCAGCCAGGGGGCGGAATACCAGCCGTCGTTTTCCGGACTTCGGGCCAGGGGCAGGACGTAACCGGTGGGCGTGTCCAGGCCTCGGGACAGCTTGTCGGCCAGGGATCGACGCTCCAAGGGATCCTCCAGGCTTGCCTGGGTGGGTTGCAGGTTGACCGGCAGTTCGGCCTCCCGTTGCAGGTAATGCAGGGCATCCTCGTAGGCGGGCTGGGCATAGCGCGGGAACAGGCCCAGGGATCGGGCCAGGGTCTCGGCGAACAGCCGGGCCTCCTTGACACCGTGGCCGTAGTCCCGATGGGACTCGGCCAGGAGCGCGTCGTCCTTCCAGACCGGCACCCCGTCCTTGCGCCAGTACAGGCCCAGGGCCCAGCGCGGCAGGGGCTCGCCCGGGTACCACTTGCCCTGGGCGGTGTGCAGCAGCGCGCCGTGGGTGAACCGGTCCTTGAGCCGCCTGACCAGCACTTCGGAGCGTTCCCGCTTGTGTTCCCCCAGGGCGGCGGTGGTCCACTCCGGCGCTTCCATGTCGTCGATGGAGACGAAGGTGGGCTCGCCCCCTTGGGTAAGGCGCACGTCCATGGCTTCCAGCCTGTCGTCCACCAATCGGCCCAGGGCCTGGATCAGGGTCCACTCGTCGTCGCTGTAGGGTTTGGTAACGCGAGGGTCCTCCCGGAACCGGGTCACGGTGTTGCTGAAGCTGAATTCCACCTCGCACTTGTCGATGAGCCCGTCAATGGGCGCGGCGCTGGAGGGGTGGGGGGTGCAGGCCAGGGGGATGTGGCCTTCCCCGGCGAACAGGCCCGAGGTGGGATCCAGGCCGAGCCAGCCGGCGCCGGGTACGTAGACCTCGGCCCAGGCGTGCAGGTCGGTGAAGTCGTGGTCGGTGCCAGAGGGGCCGTCCAGGGATTTCTCGTCCGGGGTGAGTTGGACCAGATAGCCGGAGACGAAGCGGGCCGCCAGGCCCAGGTGGCGCAGGATCTGCACCAGCAGCCAGCCGGTGTCGCGACAGGAGCCCAGGGCCAGGGCCAGGGTCTCCTCGCAGCTCTGCACCCCGGGTTCCATGCGGGTGGTGTAGCCGATGTGACGTTGCAGATCCTGATTCAGTTTCACCAGGAAATCGTTGATCGTCATGGAGGAACGGTCGATGCTCGCCAGGTATTTTTCGAGCTGGGGGCCGATGGGTTCCACCACAAGATAGGGTGCCAGTTCCTGTTTCAGGGTCGGAGCGTAGGTGAAAGGCCAGCGCTGGGCGCTTTCCTCGACGAAGAAGTCGAAGGGGTTGATCACCGTCATGTCGGCGATCACTTCCACATCCACCAGCAGTTCCCGGGTCAGCTCGGGAAACACCAAGCGCGCCAGATAGTTGCCGAAAGGATCCTGTTGCCAGTTGATGAAATGCTTATCTGGCTTGATCTTCATGCTGTAGGAGACTACGGGCGTGCGGCTGTGGGCGGCGGGCCGCAACCGGATCACATGGGGACCCAGGGTGATGGGACGGTCGAAACGGTAGTGGGTGGTGTGCCGGATGGCGACGTGGATGGACATGCGTAGCTCTGTTGTGGGTTACCGGTCAGTATGGAGCAATGTTCATGCCGTACCGCGGTAGTCTGGATTCGAGTGGGTCGTTGGCGGGTGCATTGGGATGGCGCATGGGTATGCGCTCAATCTATGCAAAGTTCTTAAATGGATTGTTACAAACGAGGGCGGGGCGTATCCGTTGTTCGCCCCGAAACGGCGCGCGCCGCACCGAAACAACCCGGGACTGGGTGCCTGGTTCAGGGGCTGGCCGGAAAATTGTAGACCCGGCCTTCCTCGCCATGGACCTCGGCCTGGTTCTCCCATTCGAAGCGCGGCAGGTTCTGCAGGCCCATCAACAGCGCCTCGTTCCATTTCTCCGCGAGTTGCCGGGCGAAGGCGTCATCTTCCGTCAGATAGAGGCGCCGGCCCTGGCTGAGGCTGTCACGTTCGTAGATAAGCAATTCCACCGGGGGGCCCACGGTGACATTGCTGCGGATGGTGGAGTTCATGGATACCAAGGCGCATCGCGCGGCCCGTTCGATGAAGACATCGCGCTTGATGACCCGGTCCAGGATGGGCTTGCCATACTTGATCTCGCCGATCTGGAGGTAAGGGTGCTCCCGGGACTCGTGAATATAATTGCCCTGGGGGTAGATCATGAAGATCTCGGGTTCGCCGCCGGCGATCTGGCCGCCGAATATGAAGGTGGCCTCGAAGCTGGTATTGGAGGTGTCCCGTTCCACCTGCTGTTTCTGGACGAAGGTGCTGACGATGCCCACGTAGTCCACCGCCTCCTGCATGTTTTTCACGGTGGTCAGATTGGGCACCAGACCATTGGGGATGTCGCTGTTGAGCTTTTTCACCACCGCTTGGGTGGTGGCCAGGTTGCCCGCCGAGAGGAGCACGAAGCTGCGCTCCCCCGGCCAAGTGAAGGCGTGCATCTTGGAATAGGTGCTGACATTGTCGATTCCGGCATTGGTGCGGGAGTCGGAACAGAAGACCAGTCCCTGGTCGACATTAATGGCAAGACAGTAGGTCACGACATCGGCCTCGATCGACAATCACTGGTAGGAATTCTACAACAGACATCTTGTGTGACACGTAAGCGTGATCCGCGGGTTGCCTCAGAGGGCTCCGGAATAAACACAGCCGGAGGCATGGGTTTCCATGACGACGATCTTGGATAGGCCCGGCAGGGCTGGAACGAGTCTTTGCCAGAGCCAGACCGCCAAATGTTCACTGGTGGGATTGGCCAAGCCTTCGATATCGTTCAAGGCGCGGTGGTCCAGGGCCAAGTGTATTGGCTGCCAGGCACGCTGGATGTCGGCGAAGTCCACAACCCAGCCCAAGGTGGGGTCCAGGGGACCGGACACGTGGACCTCCACCTGGAATGAGTGGCCGTGCAGCCGCGCGCAGGGGTGTTCCGGCGGGAGATTGGGCAGCCATCGCGCGGCTTCCAGATGAAAACGGGTGAATATTTCCATGGCCATGCCATAAATCGAAATGCTTAGGCATTGTCGCGCAATATCTGTATTTCCCCCACTTGCGTGGATTAGCATTGCGGTGGCTGTATCAGTCGGACATTCAGAGAATACGAATGAAGATCCCCTCCTATTCAAGTCAAGGTGGCGTGGCGATGCACAGTGTTCCGATAAATGACGAAGGGCTGATCGAGGCACGGGTGCTGGTGGTCGACGATGATCCTGTCGTCCGCGCCCAACTTCAGCAAGTGGTCGCCGGCATGGTGACCGAGGTACACGCCGCCGATGACGGCCTTACCGGCTTGGCCCTATGGCGCGGCTGGAATCCGGATCTGGTGGTGACCGATATCATGATGCCCATCATGGATGGCCTGGTGATGAGCAAGGCCATTCGGCGGGAGGATGCCAGCGCCCAGATCGTCGTGGTGACCTCTTCATCCGAGGCGCAGCATCTGCGCCAGGCCCTGGATATCGGTATCGACCGCTATGTGCTGAAACCGGTGGACAAGCGCCTGTTGGAAGACGCCATCTTCAAATGCCTCAAGGATCTGTACCGCCAGCGCGAGCTTAAATTGGCCCGTTTGGTGTTCGAATCCACCACCGAGGGCGTGGTCGTCACCGACGATCAGCACCGCATCCTGGCGGTGAATCCGGCCTTCAGCGAGATCACCGGTTATCGGGAGGACGAGGCCATGGGACGCAAGGCCTCGCTGATGGCCTCCGGCAAGCACGACGCGGCCTTCTACCACAACATGGAGGAATGCCTGAGAAGCCTGGGGCGATGGTCCGGGGAGATTGTCAATCGGCGCAAGAGCGGGGAACTGTATTCCGAGTGGCTTTCCATCGTCGCGGTGGAACAGCCGGGGAAACGGGGGATGCAATTCATCGGCCTGTTCTCCGACATCACGGAGCGCAAGCGGGAGGAAGACAATATCCGTCGCCTGGCCCATTTCGATTCCCTTACCGGGCTGCCCAACCGGATCCTGTTGATGGATCGCCTGAAACGCGCCATGTCCCGCGTCGGTCGGCGCGGCGAACCCCTGGGGGTGCTGTATCTGGACCTGGACCGGTTCAAGCCGGTCAACGACCAGTACGGACATGCCTTCGGCGACTTGGTCCTGATCCAGGCGGCCGAGCGCATGGTGGATTGCGTCAGGGATGTGGACATGGTCAGCCGGCGCGGCGGGGACGAGTTCATCATCGTCCTGGACGTGCAGCAGGACCTGCGGGAGGGGGTGGCCCTGGTGGCGCGCAAGCTGATCGATGCGGTATCCCAGCCATACCGTATCGAAGGCCGCGAGGTGTCCATCGGCGCCAGCATCGGCGTGGCGATCTATCCCTATGACGGGGATGATATGGAATCCCTACTGGAAGCGGCCGATGCCGCCCTTTATGCCGCCAAGCGGGAGGGGCGCGGTAACTACCGCTTTTACCGGCATGAGGACCAGCAGGTCGTCAATGCGCGTCTGTCCCTTGAGGATGCCCTGCGCCGGGGCAATGCGGAAGGACGCTTCGAACTGCGGTACCTGCCCGAGATTTCACTGGCCAGCGGCCGTGTGGAAAGGATCGAGATGCTGCTGCGCTTCCGCCATCCCGACCATGGGGTCATGGAAGCCAGGCGTTTCCTGGATCTGGCCGAGGAATTGGGACTGTTGACGGATCTCGGTTTGAAGATGCTGGCCCAGGCGGTCTGGGCACTGGCCAGCAACGAAATCCAGCATGTCGGCCTGACCATGGACATGTCCGCGCGCCAATTGGCTGCCCTGGGCGGCGCGCAGCCCATCATCGAGGCCTTGGCGGGCCTCAGCCTGCCGCGGGAGGCCCTTACCTTCGAGTTCACGGAAAGGGCTGTGACCGGCAACGAGGTGGGACTGAAGACCCTGTATTCCCTCGCCAATGCCGGCTTCCGCTGTTCGCTGGATGATTTCGGCGCCGGTTATTGTTCATTTGCCCTGCTGCAACAGTTGCCGCTCAGCTCCATCAAGATTGACATGTCCTTTATCGAGGAGATCGACCAGGTCAAACAGAGCCGGGAACTGGTGGCGGCCCTGCTGGCATTCGGCAAGCGCCTGGGGCTGCGCACCGTTGCGGAGGGGGTCAATACACCCACCCAACTGGCTTTCCTGCGGGAAAACGGCTGTGATGCCGTCCAGGGCTACCTGTTCGGCGAGCCCTTGGAGTCTACAGAGCTGCAGGCGTATCTCTCGGCCCAGTCCTGGTTGGCCCTGCTCTGACACCTAACCGATAAGTAGTAGATAGGCAAAGAAAAAGCCGGGCATGCCCGGCTTTTTCCAGAGGCCTGGAAGGCTTATTTCTTGGCGCCTTGCACCATCTCGTGGATGAGCGGTTCCAGCACGATTTCCATTGCGAAACCCATCTTGCCGCCCGGTACCACCATGTTGTTGCGGCGGGACATGAAGGAGTTGGGGATCATGTTGAGCAGGTAGGGGAAATCCACGCCCTTGGGGTTGCTGAAGCGGATCACCACGAAGCTCTCGTCCGGGGTGGGGATGTCCCGGGCGATGAACGGGTTGGAGGTATCCACCGTGGGCACTCGCTGGAAGTTGATGTGGGTGCGGGAAAACTGGGGGGTGATGTAGTTCACGTAGTCGGGCATGCGGCGCAGGATGGTGTCGACGATGGCCTCGGCGGAATAGCCCCGCTCGGCGGCATCGCGGTGGATCTTCTGGATCCACTCCAGGTTCACCACCGGTACCACGCCGATGGCCAGGTCCACGTATTGGGCCATATCCACCTTGTCGGTTACCACCAGGCCGTGCAAGCCTTCGTAGAACAGCATGTCGGTGCCCTTGGGCAGGTCTTCCCAGGGGGTGAACTCGCCCGGCTTCAGCTTGGTGCCCAGGCGTTTGTTCAGCTGGTCGGCTTCCTCGTCGCTGTGGATGTAGTAGCGCTTCTTGCCGCCACCGGTCTTGCCGTAGGTCTTGAACAGGTTGGTCAGGGCATCGAAGTCGTTGGCTTCCGGACCGAAGTGGCTGAAGGAATGGTTGCTCTCGGCCTCGGCCTTCTGCATGGCGGCTTTGAATTCGGCGCGGCCCAGGCTATGGAAGCTGTCGCCCTCGATGACGGCGGCATAGAGCTTTTCTCGCGTGAAGATGTGTTCGAACGCGCGTTTGACGGTGGTGGTGCCGGCGCCGGAAGAACCGGTAACGACCACGACGGGATGCTTCTTGGACATTGGGAACTCCCCCTAAACGAGAAAAAATTCGTAAATCAGCCGATCGAGTATAAACGCCGGCCCGAGGGCGTGTCATCCGTGACGCCGGTATAATCCGCAGCTTCATCAAGCACATCCGTCACGCAAGAGCCCGACCCATGGACGCCCATTACCGCCCGGAGATCATCGAACCGGAAGCCCAGCAGCATTGGGAGGAAAAACAGATCTTCCGCGCTGCGGAGGACCCGGCCAGGCCCAAGTACTACTGCCTGTCCATGTTCCCGTACCCGTCCGGGAAGCTGCACATGGGCCACGTGCGCAACTACACCATCGGCGACGTGCTGGCCCGCTACCACCGCATGAAGGGGTTTAACGTGCTCCAGCCCATGGGCTGGGACGCCTTCGGCCTGCCCGCCGAGAACGCCGCCATGGCCAACAACGTGGCGCCGGCCGGCTGGACTTATTCCAACATCGATTACATGCGCAAGCAGTTGAAATCGTTGGGCCTGGCCATCGACTGGTCGCGCGAACTGGCTACCTGCAAGCCCGACTATTACCACTGGGAGCAGTGGCTGTTCACCAAGCTGTTCGAGAAAGGCCTGATCTACAAGAAGATGGCCACGGTGAACTGGGACCCGGTGGACAACACCGTGCTGGCCAACGAGCAGGTCATTGACGGCCGCGGCTGGCGTTCCGGCGCCTTGGTGGAAAAGCGCGACATCCCCATGTACTTCATGCGCATCACCGACTATGCGGAAGAACTGCTGGGCGAACTGGACAACCTGCCCGGCTGGCCGGAGCGGGTCAAGACCATGCAGCGCAACTGGATCGGCAAGAGCTTCGGCGTGGAGATCCATTTCCCCCTGCATGAGCGCGACGAAGACGGCCAGGATGTCCTGAAGGTGTTCACCACCCGGGCCGACACCCTGTTCGGCGTGACTTACGTGGCGGTCGCCGCCGAGCACCCGCTGGCTCAACGGGCAGCCGAAACCAATCCGGCGCTGGCCGCCTTCATCGACGAATGCAAGCAGGGCAGCGTGGCCGAGGCGGACCTGGCCACCATGGAAAAGAAGGGCATGGACACCGGCCTCAAGGTCTACCACCCCTTCACCAACGAACCCATCCCGGTGTTCGTCGCCAACTACGTGCTGATGGGCTACGGCGAGGGCGCGGTGATGGCCGTGCCGGCCCACGACGAGCGGGACTTCGCCTTCGCCAAGAAGTACGGTTTGGCAATCAAGCCGGTAATCAAGCCGATGGAAGGCGAATTGGCCCTGCCCCTCACCGAGGCCTATATCGAACTGGGTGTGCTGTTCGACTCCGGCGACTTCTCTGGCCGCACCTCCGAAGACGCCATCGACAAGATCGCCTTGGTGCTGAACAACCTGGGCCTCGGCGAGCGGCGCACCACCTGGCGCCTGCGCGACTGGGGCATTTCCCGCCAGCGTTACTGGGGTTGCCCGATCCCCATCATTCACTGCTCGACCTGCGGCGACGTGCCGGTACCTGAGGACCAGTTGCCGGTGGTGCTGCCGGAAGACGTGAAGATCGACGTGGGCTCGCCCATCAAGAAGATGCCCGAGTTCTACCGGACCACCTGCCCAAAATGCGGCGGCGCAGGCCGAACGGGAGACCGACACCATGGACACCTTCGTCGAGTCGTCCTGGTACTACGCCCGCTACGCCTGCCCGGACAACGCCGCCGCCATGCTGGACGAGCGCGCCAACTACTGGCTGCCGGTGGACCAGTACATTGGCGGCATCGAGCACGCCATCCTGCACCTGCTCTACGCCCGCTTCTTCCACAAGCTGATGCGGGACGAAGGCCTGGTGAAAAGCGACGAACCGTTCGCCAACCTGCTCACCCAGGGTATGGTGATCGCCGACACCTATTTCCGCGACCAGGGCGAGGGCAAGAAGCAGTGGATCAATCCCGCCGATGTGGAAGTCGTCGACGGGGTTTCGGTGCTCAAGGCCGACGGGAAACCGGTGCAGGTGGGCGGCACCGAGAAGATGTCCAAGTCCAAGAACAACGGCGTCGATCCCCAGGCCCTGATCGACCAGTACGGCGCCGACACGGCGCGGTTGTTCATGATGTTCGCCGCGCCGCCGGAACAGTCCCTGGAATGGTCCGATGCCGGCGTCGAAGGGGCGCACCGCTTCCTGCGCCGCTTGTGGAAGACCGTGTACGAGCACGTCCAGGACGGGGGGGTAGCCGCCTTTGCCGGGGGCGAACTCGCGGACCCTGTCCGTGACTTGCGCCGCCAGTTGCACCAGACCATCGCCAAGGTGACGGACGACATCGAGCGGCGCAGGCAGTTCAACACCGCCATCGCCGCCATCATGGAACTGATGAACGCCCTGGCGAAGCTGGAGTGTTCCGACAGACCCACCCGTTCCGTCAAGCAGGAGGCCCTGGAGGCCATCGTGCTGATGCTGGCCCCCATCGTGCCCCACATCTGCCGCAGCCTGATCAAGGCCCTGAAGCCCGGTGCCTGCCTGATGGGTTCGCCCTGGCCGGTGGCGGACCAGGCCGCCTTGGTGCGGGACGAGATCGAGTTGATGCTCCAGGTCAACGGCAAGCTGCGTGGCAAGTTCAAGGTCGCGGCGGATGCCGACAAGGCCGCCATCGAGCAGGCCGCCCTGGCCAGCGAGGACGTGCAAAAATACCTGGACGGCCAAACCGCCAGGAAGGTGGTGGTGGTCCCCGGCCGTTTGGTCAATATCGTGGTGTGAGGAGGGGGACATGAGGCGCAAGTATTTTTTGATGCTGGCCGGATTGGCCCTGGCGGAGACGTTGGCAGGTTGCGGTTTCCAGCTGCGCGGACAGGCCCAATTGCCTTTTACGTCTGCTTTCGTGCAGGCGGCCGACAAGTCCAGGTTGGCCAGTTTGTTGCGTGATAACTTATCCAGCCAGGGCAAGCTGGCCGACAAGGCGGAAGGTGCGCCGGTTAGGGTCCTGCTGACCAACGAAAAGCAGACCAAGGATATCCTGGCCCTGTCCGGTGCCGGCAAGGTGCGGGAGTACCGCCTGCATTACCAGGTGACCCTTTCCGCCTTCAACGGTGGCGGACGCGAACTGATCGTGCCCTCCGAGATCCAACTGATCCGCGACTATTCCTACAACGACCAGCAGTTGCTGGCGAAGCAGGCGGAAGAGGCCTCCCTGATCAGGGGCATGGAACAGGACGCACTGCGCCAGATATTGCGGCGCCTGTCCTACGTCCAGCGCTGATGAAACTCAAGGGCGAGCAGCTCGAAGCGGCACTGAAAAAGGGACTGGCGCCCGTCTGGCTGGTTAGCGGCGACGAACCCCTGCTGAACGACGAGGCGGTGGCGCGCATCCGCGAGGCCGCGCGGACCCAGGGTTACGACGAGCGCCAGTCGTTCCAGTCGGAGACCGGATTCGACTGGCGTGGCTGGCTGGCCGGGTTCGATTCCCTCTCCCTGTTCGCCAGCCGCCGCCTGGTGGAATTGCGTCTGCCCACTGGCAAGCCCGGAGTGGAGGGTGGCAAGGCCCTGGAAAGCTGGGCGGCCAATCCACCGGCCGAAACACTGCTGGTGGTGACCGCGCCCCGGCTGGACAAGGCATCCTTGTCCAGCAAATGGGCCATGGCCCTGGAAAAGGCCGGCATCCTGCTGCAGACCGCGCCGCCGTCCCTGGACCGCCTGCCCGACTGGATCGATGTGCGCCTGGCCCGCCATGGCCTCAAGGCGGACCGGGAAACGCTGGCCTGGCTCGCGGCCCGCGTGGAAGGCAATCTGCTGGCGGCCCACCAGGAGATCGAGAAACTCGCCCTGCTGGTGCCGCCGGGCCCCCTGGACATGAGCACGGCGCGCAATTCCGTGGCGGACGTGGCGCGTTATGATGTGAGTGATCTGTCCGAGGCCTTCTTGAAGGGGGACGCGGCCCGTTTCTGCCGGGTGCTGGACGGCCTCAAGGCGGAAGGCGAAGCACTGCCCTTGGTGCTGGCGGTGTTCGGCGGGGAAATCCGCACCCTGTACCGGCTGGCCGCCGGCCTGGCCCGCGGCGAGCGCCTGCCCGCGCTGATGCAGGCGGCGCGGGTGTGGGACAGCCGCCAGGGCCTGGTGGAACGGGCACTGAAGCGTACCGGTCACGGACGTTTGGGTTGGGCCATGCAGGCCCTCTCGCGTCTGGACCGGGCCGCCAAGGGCCTGCTCAAGGAAGACGCGTGGGACGAGTTGAAGCAATTGGGCCTGAGTCTGATGAACCGCGGGAAGGCCCCCGCATTTGCCGAGATATGACCATGAACACCATGAACGTGAAAAGCTATATGGAGCAGGTCGGACGCCAGGCCCGGGAGGCTTCCCGCGCCGTGGCCCGGGCCGACACCAACCAGAAGAACGCGGCCCTGCTGGCCATGGCCTCCGCCATCGAGCGGGACGTGGCCAAGCTGCTGGCGGCTAACGAGCAGGATATGGCCCAGGCCAGGTCCGCAGGTCTGGACGACGCCTTGCTGGACCGCCTCGCCCTGACCGAACAGACCGTGGCGGGCATGGCCGAGGGCCTTCGCCAGATCGCCAGCCTGCCGGACCCCGTGGGCGAGATGGACGACCTCAAGTTCCGGCCTTCCGGTATCCAGGTGGGCAAGATGCGGGTGCCCCTAGGGGTGGTCGGCATCATCTACGAGGCCCGCCCCAACGTCACCGCCGACGCCGCCGGCCTGTGCCTGAAGTCCGGCAACGCCGCCATCCTGCGCGGTGGCTCCGAGGCGATCCGCTCCAACCAGGCCATCGCCGCCTGCGTGAAGGAGGGCTTGAACGCCGCCGGCCTGCCCGATACCGCGGTGCAGGTGATCGAGACCACCGACCGCGCCGCCGTGGGCGAACTGATCACCATGAAGGACTACGTGGACGTCATCGTGCCCCGAGGCGGCAAGGGCCTGATCGAACGGGTCACCGGCGAGGCCCGTGTGCCGGTCATCAAACACCTGCACGGCAATTGCCACGTCTATGTGGACGACCGGGCCGACCCCGGCAAGGCCCTGCGCATCGTGGAGAACGCCAAGACCCAGCGCTACGGCACCTGCAACACCACCGAGTCCCTGCTGGTGGCGCGGGAGATCGCCGCCGCCGTGCTGCCCGAGATCGGCCGGATGCTGGCCGGCAAGGGCGTGGAAATGCGTTGCAGCGAGGAGGCGATGAACCTGTTGCAGGCCGCCGGCGTGGACGCCGCCAGGCTCAAGGCCGCCACCGAGCAGGACTGGGACGAGGAATATCTGGCCCCCATCATCGCCATCAAGGTGGTGGACGGCCTGGACCAGGCCATCGACCATATCAACACCCACGGCTCCCGGCACACCGACGCCATCGTCACCGAGGACTACACCCGGGCCAGGCGATTCCTGCGGGAGGTGGATTCAAGCTCGGTCATGGTGAATGCCTCCACCCGCTTCGCCGACGGATTCGAATACGGCCTGGGTGCGGAGATCGGCATCTCCACCGACAAGATCCACGCCCGCGGGCCGGTTGGCCTGGAAGGGCTCACCAGCCAGAAGTGGGTGGTGTTGGGGGATGGTCACGTTCGTGGTTAAACCCATAGGGATATTGGGCGGCACCTTCGACCCCATCCACTATGGCCATCTGCGTATGGCCGAGGAGTTGGCGGAGACCCTGGACGTCGACCAGGTACGCCTGGTTCCGGCCGGCCTGCCGCCTCATCGCGGCCGGCCCAGGGCCTCGGCCCGGCATCGCCTGGCCATGGCGCGACTGGCGGTGGCGGGCAATCCCCGCATCCTGCTGGACGACCGGGAGACCCGCAAGGAGGGCCCCAGCTACAGCGTGGATACCCTTGCCGCCCTGCGCGCCGAACTGCCCGCCGATACGCCCCTGGTCCTGTTCATGGGCGGCGACGCCTTCATCGGGCTGACCGGCTGGCACGAATGGCACCGGCTGCTCGACTTGGCCCATATCGCCGTGGCCCAGCGGCCCGGCTTCGCTCCCAGCGTCTGGGAAGACGTCCTGCCCGATCCCCTGCGCAAGCTGCTCACCACCCGGCGCTGCGAACTGCCTGGCGAGCTTGCGGAAAAGCCCACCGGCCGCATCTTCCTCCAGGGGATCACCCAACTGGACATCTCAGCCAGCCGGATCCGCGACCGTTGCCTGCGCGGGCTCAGCCTGCGCTACCTGCTGCCCGAATCCGTCATCGACTACATCAATGAAAACCACCTCTATGTCTGAACACCTCGCCACCGAGCAACTCACCAAGATCGCCGTCGCCGCCCTGGAAGACATCAAGGGCAAGGACATTACCGTCCTGGACGTGGCCCATCTCTCCTCCCTGTTCGAGACCATGATCATCGCCAGTGGAGACTCCAACCGGCAGGTGCGCTCGCTGGCGGACAACGTGCAGAAGAAGCTGAAGGAGGCCGGGGCCGTGATCATCGGCGTGGAGGGGGCGCAGGTAGGCGAATGGGTGCTGGTGGACGCCGGCGGGTTGGTGGTGCACGTCATGCACCCCACGGTGCGGGCCCACTACAATCTGGAAGAGCTATGGGGCGCGGCCCAGAAGGCGCGGGCCAGCCACTGAGGCTGTCCGGCGTATACGCACGCTTCAGAGGTGCCGGTGCCAAAGAAAAAAGCCGGCTCGATGCCGGCTTTTTCATGGGATGCGAGGTGGCGCCTTACGCCAGCTCCAGATACCCCAGGATGCCCTTTGCGGCCTCGCGGCCTTCGTAGACGGCGGTGACCACCAGGTCCGAGCCCCGCACCATGTCGCCGCCGGCGAAGATCTTGGGGTTGGCGGTCTGGTAGCTGTGCTCGAAGTTCCTGGCGATGACCCGGCCCCCCTGGTCGGTGGTGATGCCGACGTCGACGAACCAGGGCTGGGGATTGGGTCGGAAACCGAAGGCCACCAGGACCCGGTCGCAAGGGACGATCTCTTCGCTGCCCGCCACCACCACGGGTGTGCGGCGGCCCCGGGCGTCGGGGGCGCCCAGTTCGGTGGTGACCAGTTTGACGCCTTCCACCTTGCCGTCGCCGATTATCTCCACCGGCTGGCGGTTCCACAGGAACTGGACGCCTTCTTCCTTGGCGTTGAGCACTTCCCGCTTGGAACCGGGCATGTTGGCCTCGTCCCGGCGATAGGCGCAGGTGACCCGGGCGGCTCCCTGGCGGATGCTGGTGCGGTTGCAGTCCATGGCGGTGTCGCCGCCGCCCAGGACCACCACCCGCAGGCCTTTCATGTCCTCGTGGGTCTCGCCGGCCTTGAGCATGCCCAGGCGGTACTTGATGTTGGAGACCAGGAAGGGCAGCGCGGCCATGACGCCGGGCATATCCTCTCCGGGGAAGCCGCCCTGCATGTAGGTGTAGGTGCCCATGCCCAGGAACACGGCGTCGTATTCGGCCAGCAGGTCGGCGAATGCCACGTCCTTGCCCACCTCGGTGTTGAGGCGGAACTCGATGCCCATGCCGGTCGAAGATCTCCCGGCGCCGGCTCATGACGGTCTTTTCCATCTTGAACTCGGGGATGCCGAAGGTGAGCAGGCCACCGATCTCCGCGTAGCGGTCGAACACCACAGCCTTGACGCCGTTGCGGGCCAACACGTCGGCGCAACCCAGGCCGGCGGGGCCGGCGCCGATCACGGCGACCTTGCGGCCGGTGGCCACCACCTTGCTCAGGTCCGGGCGCCAGCCCTGGGCGAAGGCGGTCTCGGAGATGTATTTCTCGATGCCGCCGATGGTGACGGCCCCGGCGTCGACCTGGTTCAGGGTGCAGGACCCTTCGCACAGCCGGTCCTGGGGGCAGACCCGGCCGCACACCTCGGGCAGGGAGTTGGTCTGGTGGGACAGTTCGGCGGCCTCGAACAGTCGGCCTTCTTCCACCAGCTTGAGCCAGTTGGGGATGTAGTTGTGCACCGGGCACTTCCACTCGCAATAGGGATTGCCGCAAGCCAAGCAGCGGCCCGACTGTTCCTTGGCCTGGTCGGCTTCCATCGGCGCGTAGATTTCGCGGAACTCGACCCTGCGCACCTCGGCCGGGGTCTTGGCGCCGTCACGGCGGGCAACGTTCAGAAATTGAAATATGTCGGACATGACATCAATCCTTTAGCAGGCTGTCCAGGGTGAGGGCCTTGGGCTTGACCAGCCAGAACCGGTTCACCACGTCGGTGAAGTGGTCCAGCATCCACTTGGCGCGGGCGCTGCCGGTGTAGAGCAGGTGCTTGGTCAGCTTTTCCCGCAGGAAGGTGCGGAGTTCGCCGGTCTTTTCGTCGTTGATGCGGTTGATGTCGATCAGTTCGTTGTTGTACTTCTCGGCGAACTGGCCGTCCTCGTCATAGGTGAGGGCGAAGCCGCCGGTCATGCCGGCGCCGACGTTGAGGCCGGTGTTGCCCAGGACGATGATGCAGCCGCCGGTCATGTATTCGCAGCAGTGCTCGCCGACGCCTTCCACCACCGCCAGGGCGCCGGAGTTGCGCACACCGAAGCGCTCGCCGGCCATGCCGGCTGCGTACAACTCGCCGCCGGTGGCGCCGTACAGGCAGGTGTTGCCGATGATGCTGGCTTGGTGGGACTCGAACGCCGAGCCCTTGGGCGGGTAGACGATCAGGCGGCCGCCGGACATGCCCTTGCCGACATAGTCGTTGGCGTCGCCTTCGATCTCCATGGTCAGACCCTTGTGGTTCCAGACCCCGAAGCTCTGGCCGGCGGAGCCGGTGAGCTTGATGTGCAGGCAGTCGGCGGGGAGGCCCTCGGCGCCGTGGGCCCTGGCGATCTCGCCGGAGAGGCGCGCGCCGATGGAGCGGTTCACGTTGCGCACGGCGTATTCCAGGCGCTGGGGGGTCTTATTGATGATGCCGGGCAGGGCGTCCGCCACCATCTTTTCGGCCAACTCGCCCTTGTCGAAAGAGGGGTTGGAGGGTTCCACGCAGAAGCGCGGCTCGCTCGGGTCGATGCTGCCCTGGGAGAGCAGCACGTCCAGCCTAAGCCGGCCCTGCTTGTCCGATTCGCCCGGGAGCAGTTCCAGCAGGTCGGTGCGGCCGATCAGGTCCTCGAATCGGCTGATGCCCAGGGCGGCCATCCACTCCCGGGTCTCCCGGGCGACGAAGGTGAAGTAGTTGATCACCATCTCCGGCAGGCCGATGAAGAACTGTTTGCGCAGGCGCGCGTCCTGGGTGGCCACACCGGTGGCGCAGTTGTTCAGGTGGCAGATGCGCAGGTATTTGCAGCCCAGGGCGATCATCGGCGCGGTACCAAAGCCGAACGACTCGGCACCCAGGATGGCGGCCTTCACCACGTCCAGGCCGGTCTTCAGGCCGCCATCGGTCTGGACCCGCACGCGGCCCCGGAGTCCGTTGGCGCGAAGCACCTGCTGGGTCTCGGTGAGACCCAATTCCCACGGGGTGCCGGCATACTTCACGGAGGTCAATGGCGAGGCGCCGGTGCCGCCGTCGTAGCCGGAGATGGTGATCAGGTCGGCATAGGCCTTGGCCACGCCGGCGGCAATGGTCCCGACACCGGGCTCGGCCACCAGCTTCACCGAGACCAGGGCCTTCGGGTTGACCTGCTTGAGGTCGAAGATCAGCTGGGCCAGGTCCTCGATGGAATAGATATCGTGGTGCGGCGGCGGCGAGATCAGGGAGACGCCGGGCTTGGTGCAGCGCAGCTTGGCGATGTGGGCCTCCACCTTCTTGCCGGGCAACTGGCCGCCCTCGCCGGGCTTGGCGCCCTGGGCGATCTTGATCTGCAGAACCTCGGCGTTGACCAGGTAATGGGCGGTGACGCCGAAGCGGCCGGAGGCCACCTGCTTGATCTTGGACATCTTCACCGTGCCGTAGCGGGCCGGGTCCTCGCCGCCCTCGCCGGAGTTGGAACGGCCGCCGATGCGGTTCATACCCTCCGCCAGCGCCTCGTGGGCCTCGGGGGAGAGGGCGCCCAGGGACATGCCGGCGGAGTCGAAGCGCTTGAGGATCGCTTCGAGCGGCTCCACCTGGTCGAGCGCGAGCGGCTCGGCGGCGAGCTTCAGTTGCATCAGGTCGCGCAGCATGGCGACCGGACGGTCGTTCACACTGGCGGCATATATTTGATAGGCCTCGTAGGAGCCGGCCTGCACCGCGTCCTGCAACTGCTGCACCACATCCGGGTTGTAGGCGTGGTATTCCTCGCCGTGCATGTACTTGAGCAGGCCGCCGGCGGGGATCGGGCGCAGCGGGTTGAAGGCGGCGCGGTTGAGCTTCATCTGGTCCGCCTCGAAGTCCGCGAAATTGGCGCCGGAGACGCGTGAGACCGAGCCTGTTAGGCACATCGTGACGACGTCCTCGTGCATCCCCACCACCTCGAACAACTGCGCGCCACGATAGCTGGCGACCGCGGAGATGCCCATCTTCGACATGACCTTGAGCAGGCCCTTTTCGATGCCCTTGCGGTAGTTCATCAGTGCCTTTTCCATCTTCACCTGGATCTCGCCGCCCCTCACCATCTGGATCACCGACTGGTAGGCGAGGTAGGGATAGACCGCGGTGGCACCAAAGCCGATCAGGGCGGCGATCTGGTGCGGGTCTCGCGCGGCGCCGGTCTTGACCACGATGTTGGCGTCGCAGCGCAGGCCGGCGGCGATCAGGGCGTGGTGCACGGCACCAGTGGCGAACAGCGCTGGCATGGTCAGGGTGGACGACGAAATGGTGCGGTCCGACAGCACCACCAGCACCGTGCCTGCCCGCACCGCCGCCACCGCGTCGGCCGCCAGCTTCTTCAGCGCGGCCTCGAGGTTGCTCGTGGCTGGGTCGTATTGCAGATAGAAATGCGTCGCCGCGTAGTCCGGGTCGGTGCTGTGGGTGAGCACCTTGTAGGTGTCGTTGGACAGCACCGGCGAATTCAGCGCCATCCGGTCGGCGTGTTTCGGGGTTTCCTGGAACAGGTTCAGCTCGCGCCCGAACACGGTGTGCAGCGACATCACGATGGCTTCGCGGATCGGGTCGATCGGCGGATTGGTCACCTGCGCGAACTGCTGGCGCAGGTAGTCGAAGGGAGAGCGGACCTTCCGGGAAAGCACCGCCATCGGGGTGTCGTCGCCCATGGAGCCGACCGCCTCCTGGCCGTCCTCGGCGAGCACGCGGATGACCTGGTCGAGCTCCTCGAAGCTGAGGTTGAACACCTTCTGGTGGGTGGCGACGCTGGCCGCGTCCATTGCCGGGTAGTCGGTGTCCTGGTCGAGGCCGAATTCGACCCGCTTGGCATAGGTCTTCATCCACTCGCGGTAGGGCTGGGCGGACTTCAACTGGTTGTCGATGTCTTCCGGGAGCAGGAACTTGCCGGTCTCGAGGTCGGCGGCGACGATCTGGCCCGGGCGCACGCGGCCCTTGGCGACGATGTTCCCGGGTCCGCCGTAATCCCACACGCCCACTTCCGAGGCGATGGTGACGTAGCGGTCCTTGGTGATGACATATCGCGCAGGCCGCAAACCGTTTCTGTCCAGCATGCAGACGCCGTAGCGGCCGTCGGTGAGGACGATGCCGGCGGGACCGTCCCAGGGCTCCATGTGCATGGAGTTGTATTCGTAGAAAGCGCGCAGGTCCGGGTCCATGTTGGTGACGTTCTGCCAGGCCGGCGGCACCATCATGCGCAGGCTGCGGAACAGGCCGGCGCCGCCCATCACCAGGCCCTCCAGCATATTGTCGAAACTCATGGAGTCGGAACCCTTGAGGCCGACCATGGGCCGCACGTCTTCCATGTTGGGGATCAGCGGGCTCTCGAACTTCTGCTCCCTGGCACGGCTCCAGTTGCGGTTGCCCTGCAGGGTGTTGATCTCGCCGTTGTGGGCCAGATAGCGGAACGGCTGGGCCAGGCGCCATTCCGGCCAGGTGTTGGTGGAGAAGCGCTGGTGGAACACGGCCAGGGCCGAGGCGAACCGCTCGTCATTCAGGTCCGGGTAGAACACCGGCAGGTATTCCGGCATCACCAGGCCCTTGTAGGCGATGACCCGGCCGGACAGGGTGGGCATATAGAAGGTGGAGTCGGTCGCGGCGACCGCCTTTTCCACCTTGCGGCGGGCGATGTAGAGCTTGCGTTCGAAGATCTCGGCGTCGATCTGCTCGGGACAGTTGACGAACAACTGCTCGATCACCGGCAGGCTCTTCTTGGCGTACTCGCCCAGGGCCGACTCATCGGTGGGCACCTTGCGCAGCCCCACAGGCTCCAGGCCCTGGTCCCTTAGTTCGGCGAAAAGCAGGTCCCGGGCCTGTTGGGCCAGGGCGGCATCGCGGTTGAGGAACACCAGACCGGCTGCGTAACGGCTGGTCAGCGTAATGCCGTTTTCTTCCGCCACGGCGCGCAGGAAGGCGTCCGGCTTCTTGAACAGCAGGCCGCAACCGTCGCCGGATTTGCCGTCGGCGGCTACCGCGCCGCGGTGGGTCATGCAGGCCAGGGAGGAAATGGCGGTTCGCACCAGCCAGTGGGTGGCCTTGTCATCCAACTGGGCGATCAGGCCGAAACCACAGCTGTCCTGCTCGAAGTCCGGGCTGTAGAGCGTGCCGCACAGACGGCTTTGTCGATCTTCCATTGTTATTGAACCGATCCCATGGCGTTTCTGGTTTAAGGGCGATGCGAGGTCGAAAAGGGCGGGAATTCTATCCGGTACAAGGACTTCCCGCCACCCCGCCGACAGGATGGGCATTCGCTTGGTGGGACGCGGGATGGGGGAATCGATCGGGGGGTTCAGAGCAAGGTGCCCAGCAGGACGCCTTGCCGGCGAAAGTCCTGCAGGATCGTCCGTCCATGGTCGATCAGGGCGTCTTGGGCATGGCCCCGTTCCCGGGACAGAAGGCCGAGCAGTTGCGTGCCGTTGAGGTCCCGGTTTTCCTGCATCAGATACAGCATGCGGGCGGTCACGGAATTGATGGCGCTGAAGTGGACCGCATAGTCCTGATCCCGGTAGGCCAGGATAAAGGTGGGTTGGGCCGGGGGTTCGAGCGGCTTGAAGCGGGGCGAGAGCCGATGCACCGGCCAGCGGTAGGCCAGCACCCGGGACACGGGGTTCAGCAGGGGACTGCCGGCCATGAGGTCGCCCGAAGGATCGTGGGCGGGCAGGTGTTCGTCCCGGTTCGAGGTGTCCAGCGCCAGTTCCACCCACTCGTAATGGGCCAGTTCGGGCAGGAAGGCGGGGAAGTCATCCGGGCATTGCCATTCCTCCTGGAGGTATTTCAGGAACTCCTCGGGAATCTGCCGGAAATAGGGCGTGCGGCTGGCGTGGTTGCCGAAGAAGGCGCGCACCAGGCGCCGCCAGCGGGGTTTCCCGAGGATTTTCCGGCACACCGGGAAGCAGGCCAGCAGGAAGCCCTCGATGTTGTTGTAGAGCAGTTCCTCATACACCTTCATGCGCGCGATTGGCGCGCCCTTCGGACGCGGGTTCGACCGGGGGTCCCGAACGCGGGCGGTGAAGGCGCGCTGGTAGTCCTGGAAATCCATCTCAGGCGAAGGCCTTGGCCTGGTGGGTCCGGGGTGCCCGGTGGTGGCGGGATTGAATGGCCGCGATCCTCTCCACCTCGGTCATGAGTTCGGCCAGGGGCGGAATGTTGAAATCCCGTTCCAGGCACGTGGGATGGGGACCGAACAACGCATAAGCCGTGTCCAGCAACCGCCAGACCGGGTCGATGACATCCGCGCCATGGGTGTCGATGATCAGATCGTCGGCCTCCTGATGGTGCCCGGCCATGTGCATATAGACGATGCGCTCCGCGGGCATGCGTTTCAGGTACGCCACCGGGTCGAAGCGGAAATTGACGCTGTTGACGTAGACGTTGTTCACGTCCAGGTGCAGCCAGCAATCCGCTTCCTCCAATACGGCGTTGATGAAGGCCGGCTCATCCATCTCGTTGATGGGGGCGGCCACGTAGTAGGAGGCATTCTCGATGGCGATCTTCTGTTCCAGGATGTCCTGGACCCGGCGGATGCGCGCCGCCACGTAGTTCACCGCCTCCCAGGTGGCGGGAATGGGCATCAGGTCGTAGAGATGGCCGTGGTCGGAGCAGTAGGACAGATGTTCGGTATAGAGCGGGACCTTGTGTTCGCGCATGAAGGACTTGATCTTCCCGAGCAAAATTTCGTCCAGGGATGCCATGCCTCCCAGGGAGAGAGACAGACCGTGGCAGACGATGGGGCGCTGCTCGGAAAAGCCGCGCAGGTCCCGGGCAAAACGGCCACCGAGATCAATCCAGTTTTCGGGCGCGAGTTCGAAGAATTCGATCGCCCGGGGGATGCCGAATTTCAGCGCGGGGATGAGCTCGCGCCGAAATCCGAGTCCGGCACCCGTTAGCGTCGATGCGCTCGTGGGTTCGGACGAAGCCAGGTTTATTTCATGGCGCCGCACTTGCCTTCCTTGCCCTTCATGCCGCCGCAGTTGCCCTCTTTGGCCTTATCGGGGGGGGCCTTGCCCTCATCCTTCATGGCGTCACCCTTGCTGCCGGCGCAGGTGCCTTCCTTGCCCTTCATGCCACCGCAATTGCCCTCCTTGGCTTTGGTTGTCGTCTTGGCCTTGCTGCCGGCGCAGGTGCCCTCCTTGTCCTTCATGCCGCCGCATTTCCCTTCCGTGGTCTTGTCCGTCCCGGCCACCATGTAGCCATTTTCCAGTGTCTGTGCGGCAAAGGGACTTTCCGCCGCTTGGACCGGCGCGGAAGCCAGCGATGCGGCGATGGCGGAACCCAGGGCCAGGGTCAGGGCGGTTTGCTTGGTGCGTTTCATTATTGGTTCCTCTTCTTCAATGCGGTCGGTGGTTGGTGTTTTTTTGTCCGATTTACGGAAATTTCCACCTTCGGACGGTTCGAAATGTAGGGCCGGTCGAGCCCGCCAGCAAGTAAATATTTGTTTATTAATTAACAAGATAGGGATGTCTGATTGCATTTGAATGTGTCTTCCCTTGAACCATACTGATAGTAGGAAGGCAGTTTGCCTTTACTGGACAGAAAGGAGGGCGCAATGAGCAACATTATCAGACGTGATCCTTTCGCCATCGATGAAGCCATCGATGATTTGCTGAAAGGTTTCTGGGTACGGCCGATGCGTTACTCCGCCGATATGCCGGAACTACAAACGATCAGGATGGACATGAAGGAAGGCGATAAGGAATATACCGTCCACGCCGAATTGCCCGGCGTGGGTAAGGACGATATCCATGTCACGGTCGACGGCAACAGGGTCGCCATTGCCGCCGAGGTGAAGAAAGCCTCCGAACAGAAGGCGAGCGAGAAGGTACTGCGCAGCGAACGCTACTGCGGCAAGGCTTATCGCAGCTTCACCCTGGGCCAGGACGTGGACGATGCCAACACCAAGGCGCGGTTCGAAAATGGCGTGCTTGAACTGGTGTTGCCCAAAAAGACGGTGACGACGGCCAAGAAAGTCAGGATCGAATAATCGCGATTTCCACTGCGAGGGCGGCTTCGGCCGCCCTTTTGTTTTGTAGAATTCCCACTTTGAACGGAGTCGGGCTGACAGGTTCAGCCGAGAATGCCATGGGAATAGCCAGCCTCACCCCCGGCGACAAGGCCAAAGTCATCGCCGAGGCCTTGCCCTATATCCAGCGGTTCTGGGACAAGACCGTAGTCATCAAATACGGCGGCAATGCCATGACCGACCCGACGCTGAAAACGGCCTTCGCCCGGGACGTGGTCCTGCTCAAGCTGGTGGGCCTGAATCCGGTGGTGGTGCACGGTGGCGGTCCCCAGATCGAGGACCTGTTGAAACGGGTGGGGAAAAAGGGCGAATTCGTCCAAGGCATGCGGGTGACCGACGCCGAGACCATGGACTTGGTGGAAATGGTCCTGGGCGGCCAGGTCAACAAGGACATCGTCAACCTCATCAACCAGGCTGGCGGCAAAGCCGTTGGCCTGACCGGCAAGGACGGCCGTTTTATCCGCGCGAAGAAATTGTTGATGGCTTCCAAGGAGAAACCCGGAGACCTGGTCGACCTTGGCCAGGTGGGAGAGATCACCAAGATCGATCCCAGCCTCATCGCCTTTCTCGATTCCGGCGACTTCATACCCGTGATCGCGCCCATCGGCGTGGGGGAAAACGGCGAAACCTACAACATCAATGCCGATGTGGTGGCGGGCAAGCTGGCCGAAGTGCTCAAGGCTGAAAAGCTGGTATTGCTGACCAATACCCCCGGTGTCCTGGACAAGGACGGCAAGCTGTTGACCGGGTTGACGCCGCGCAGGATCGACGAACTAGTGGCGGACGGCACCTTGTCCGGCGGCATGCTGCCCAAGATCAGCTCTGCGCTGGATGCCGCCAACAGCGGAGTCAAGGCGGTGCATATCATCGACGGGCGGGTGGAACACGCGCTGCTGCTGGAGATCATGACCGACCAGGGCGTGGGTACCCTGATCAGGTCGTCATGATCCGCTGCTGATCGAACAGCTTACTGAGAAGTGCCTTCCAGGCGCGCCTCGATGCCGGCCGCCACGTTATCTCCCAGGCTGGCATGCATTGCCAGCAATTCCCGGGCGACCAGAAGCCAGCGTGTTCCGCCGGTTTGCGCGACAGCCGCGAGTCCTTTCAGATCGCCTGACTCCACCCATTTCTCATAGGCGTCGGCAAGTTCCGGGAACAACTTGCGGCGCATTCCAATGAAATTGGCGAAGAAGAAATGGATCGCGGCGGGGTCGCCTTCCTCCAGCAATCCCGGCAGGGTGCAATCGCAATCGGCATAGAGATCGCGCACTGCCCGGGCCATGATCTCGGCGCGGGTACGCATCAGGGTGGCGAGCAGGTCGGCCCAGGGGGCGCCCAGTTCGGCATTGGCTTGCGCCTCGCCCAACTCGTGCAGGATCACGGTTTCGGTCTCGGTCTCGGTCATCGCCTGAAGTGCGCCGTCAGGGTCGGTGTCGAAGCCATAGCAGGCCACCGTCCGGCCCATGGCCTCGTTGCGCTTGCTCCAGCGCCATTCCTCATATTTCTCCCAGAGCCAGCGCTTCAGGGCCTCGGTGCGCACCCAGATCGAATTTTCCAGCATCATGCCGGGTGGGGCATCCAGATCCCGCGCGTATTCGCATGAGGAGACATAGATGCGGAAGCCTTTGCGTTCCTCCTGGCGCATCAGGGTGCCGAGGAAGAAGTGTGGTTTGCAGAAGCGGCCGTACCCCCCCGAGTAGATCAGTCCATGCGGCGCAAGTCGTTGATTGGCCGCTTCCACCTCGAAGGGGTCGACGGCCCCGCTGGGCAGGGGCAGGGACTCGTAGGTTGCTTTCTCCACCTCGTCCCACAGCTTTTGCCGGGCGTTCATCCAGTTGCCCACCTCGCTCTTGGGCATGTCCTGGGTGAGGGGGATGTCGTTTTCCCAGCGGTACAGTTCCCGCATTTTCAGGAGGAAGGTGCACATGGTGAGATCGCCGGCGAACTGGGCATCGGAGATGTGGCAGTTTTTTTGTACGGCGCTGACAATCGCGCCCAGGTTGAGGTCATTCATGGCGAGTCCTCGGCATATGGTTGAGCGATTTAGTAGGATTATGCGCCCGCAGAAATTATTGAGGAATATGGCATGCGTTACTGGTTGATGAAGTCCGAGCCGTCCGAATTCGGCATCGATGATTTGCGACGTGAGGGCCATGTGGCCTGGTTCGGAGTGCGCAACTACCAAGCGCGCAATTTCATGCGGGACCAGATGAAACTGGGCGATGGCGTGCTGTTTTACCATTCCAGCTGCGCCGAGCCGGGTATCGCCGGTTTGGCGGAAGTCAGCAAGCTGGCGTATCCCGATGAATCCCAGTTCGAGGCCGGGGGCAAGTATTTCGATGCCAAGGCCACCCGTGAGCGTCCCCGCTGGTTCAACGTGGAGGTCCGGTTCGTCAAGCGGACCCGGCTCATGCCCATCGCGGAACTCCGGGAATATCCGGAACTGGCCAACATGCGCATCCTGGCCAAGGGCAACCGGCTGTCCATCACGCCTGTCGATCCGGATGAGTGGAGGTTCATCGTCGCCAAGCTGGGCTGAGGTGATGCCCTGGATCGCGCTTTACCTGGCCCTGGGCCTGGCCACCGGGTTCATCGCTGGCTTGCTGGGCGTGGGAGGCGGGCTGATCATGGTGCCGGTCCTGATCTGGGCCTTCATGCAGCAGGGTTTTACGCCGACCTATAACATTCACCTTGCCCTGGGCACATCGCTGGGCGTGATCGTTCTTACCGCCCTGTCCAGCATCCGGGCGCACCACGCCCACGGCGCGGTGGATTGGCCGGTGGTACGGCGCATCACCCCGGGCATCGTGCTGGGGACCCTGGTGGGCGCCAACATAGCGGTTCGTCTGCCGGATTCTGGTCTGAAGGTGTTTTTCACCCTGTTCCTGTTCTTCGCCGCGACCCAGATGCTGCTCGGCTTCAAACCCAAGCCCGGCAGGGGACCGCCGGCCTGGCCCGGCATGACGCTGGTCGGTGGCGTGATCGGCATGGTGTCCAGCTGGGTCGGGATCGGGGGGGGCACCCTGACGGTGCCATTCCTGACCTGGAGCGGTCTGCGTCTGCAAAACGCCATCGCCACCTCCGCCGCAATCGGTTTTCCCATCGCCGTGTCCGGGGCGCTCGGCTATGTATTTTCGGGCCGGATGGCGGCTGGGTTGCCGGTATGGAGCGCGGGCTTCATCTATTTGCCCGCGATGCTGGCCATCGCGGCCGGCAGTTGGACCACGGCCCCGCTCGGCGCCCGTCTCACACATATCCTTCCCGTCGGGAAGCTCAAAAAGGTATTCGCGGGCCTGCTGTACCTGCTGGGGGTGCGCATGGCCTACGGGTTGCTGGTTGTCGGCGGCTAATTGGCCCGGTCGAACCTAAATACTGCAGGGCGCATAGCCTCGGACTTCTTGCTTGCAGCAAGCTTGTTCAATTCGTAGTCCCTGGCTCATAGCCCACTTTCAAAGGCAGGGATACCCTACGATATCAGCGACCCATCGGGTTCGGCCGGTCTGGCGCCAGATCGATTTCCAGATGGTCAGCCCCGGAGAGTGGGGACTCGCCTTGCTCGTCCTTGGCATGCAGCTTGATGCGCAGTCTCAGGTCATTGAAGGAGTCGGCGTTGCGCAAGGCATCCTCGCCGGTAATGACCTCTTGCGTGTACAGGTCGAACAGCGATTGGTCGAAGGTCTGCATGCCCAGGTCCCGGGAGCGGCCCATGATCTCTTTGATCTCGTCGAGACGCCCCTGCATGATCAAATCCGAGATCAGGGGGGAATTGAGCAGGATTTCCACCGCGGGGATGCGGCCTTTGCCGTCCTTGCGTGGGATCAGGCGCTGAGACACGATGGCGCGCAGGTTCAGGGAGAGATCCAGCAAGAGCTGTTCCCGGCGTTCCAACGGGAAAAAGCTGAGGATGCGATCCAGGGTCTGGTTGGTGTTGTTGGCGTGGATGGTGGAAAGGCACAGGTGGCCCGTCTCGGCGTAGGACATGGCGTAGTGCATGGCCTCACGGTCCCGCACCTCGCCGATCATGATGACGTCAGGCGCCTGGCGCATGGTGTTCTTGAGGGCGGTTTCCCAACTGTCTGTGTCCATGCCCACTTCACGCTGGGTCACGATGCAGGTGCCGTGCTCATGGACGAACTCGATGGGGTCTTCCACCGTGACGATGTGTTCGTGGGTATGTTGGTTGCGGTGGCCGACCATGGCGGCCAGGGTGGTGGACTTGCCGGAGCCTGTCGAGCCCACCAGGAACACCAGGCCGCGCGGCATCATGGCGATGTTGGCGAGGCCGGCCGGCAGGTTCAGCTCATCAATCTTGGGTATCTTGGTGTTGATGTGCCGCATGACGATACCCGTGCGGCCTTGCTGGACGAAGACATTGACCCGGAAGCGGCCGATGTCGGGCTGATGGATGGCGAAATTGGCCTCATGGCTGGCAGTAAAGGCCTGCAGTTGCTTCTCGTTCATCAAGGCCTGGGCGAAGTGTGTGGTATCCCCCGGTGTCAGGCTTTGCTTGGTGATGGGAATGACCTTGCCGTCGAGCTTGATGGCGGGAGGAAATCCGGCGGTCAGGAACAAGTCGGATGCATTGCGAGCCACCACAAAGCGCAGCCATTCGTAGATTTTTGCCAGAGAGTCCATAAGGTTCCCGTAGTGTTCCGGTGAAGTCCTGCCTCTATCAGTAAGAGAACATGTCCTTGTTCACTGCGACCGCGCGGGCCGCAGAGGAGTCGATCACGTTGCGCCGCACCAGTTCGACCAAGGCCTGGTCCAGGGTCTGCATGCCCAGGGACTGGCCGGTCTGGATGGAGGAATACATCTGGGCAACCTTGTTTTCCCGGATCAGGTTCCGGATGGCCGGTGTGCCCAGCATGATCTCGTGGACCGCGACCCGTCCGGAGCCGTCCTTCTTCTTCAGGAGTGTCTGGGAAATGACCGAGCGCAGCGATTCGGACAGCATGGAACGGACCATCTCCTTTTCCGCCGCGGGGAACACGTCGATGATCCGGTCTATGGTCTTGGCGGCGGACGAGGTGTGCAGCGTGGCGAATACCAAGTGGCCGGTTTCCGCAGCGGTCAGGGCCAGGCGGATGGTTTCCAGGTCGCGCATTTCACCCACCAGGATCACGTCCGGGTCTTCCCGCAATGCTGAACGCAGGGCCTCGGCGAAGCCGTGGGTATGCGGGCCCACTTCCCGCTGGTTGATCAGGCACTTCTTGCTCTTGTGCACGAATTCGATCGGATCCTCGATCGTGAGGATGTGGTTGTACTGGTTCTCGTTGACGTAGTCGACCATCGCCGCCAGGGTGGTCGACTTGCCCGATCCGGTCGGGCCGGTGACGATGACGATGCCCCGTGGCGTATCGGAGATGTCCTTGAAGATCCTCGGCGCTTCCAGTTGTTCCAGGGTCAGGACCTGACTCGGGATGGTACGGAAGACCCCGCCGGCACCGCGTTCCTGATTGAATGCGTTGACCCGAAAACGGGCTACATCCCGCAATTCAAACGAGAAGTCCACCTCCAGATGTTCTTCGTACGCCTTGCGCTGGGCATCGCTCATCACGTCGTACACCATGGCCCGTACTTCCTGATTGCTCAGGGGGGGGACATTGATACGGCGGATGTCGCCATTCACCCGAATCATTGGGGGCAGCCCCGCAGACAGGTGGAGGTCGGATGCCTTGTTCTTGACCGAGAAGGTAAGAAGCTCGGAAATTTCCATTATAATTCCCCGAGTTACGTGATTTTCCGAGGTTTGTCAGGCCATTATGGGTGCAATCGGTACTGCCTTGCAAGTATGCCTGGCACGGATATCGAATGCCTGCATCCATGCTGGCCGCGAAGACCGATGCGCCGGCCTGGTGGCCGTCAGCAAAACCTTCCCCGCTTCCGCAGTACGGGAAGCATACCAAGCGGGGCAGCGGTGTTTCGGAGAAAGCTACCTGCAGGAGGCCTTGACCAAGATGCGCGAGCTGAACGACCTGGCCATCGAATGGCATTTCATCGGCCCCATTCAGAGCAACAAGACCCGCGCGGTGGCGGAAAATTTCGCCTGGGTACATGGCGTGGCGCGGGAAAAAATAGCCCGGCGCCTATCGGAGCAGCGCCCGGCGAACCTGCCTGATCTCAATGTCTGTATCCAGGTCAATGTGAGTGGCGAAGCCAGCAAGAGCGGTGTCGACTTGGAACAGGCGCTGGACCTCGCCGGTGCAGTCGAGGGAATGCCCCGGCTGAAACTGCGCGGATTCATGGCTATCCCGGAACCGATGCCGGATGCAGAAAGGCAGCGGGCCCGTTTCAGGATGCTTGCAGAATTGAGGGATGCTGCCAGGCAACAGGGGCTTCATCTCGATACGCTGTCCATGGGCATGTCGGCGGACCTGGAAGCCGCCGTCATGGAGGGTGCGACCCTGGTCAGGGTGGGCACCGCCATTTTCGGCGCCCGCCACTACAGCGAGGACTACGTGATATGAAATTGACTTTCATCGGTGGCGGCAACATGGCTGCCGCCATGATCGGCGGGCTGGTCGGAAAAGGCTTTCCAGGCGGCGATATCGTCGTAGCGGAACCCGTTGCCGAGCGTCGGGCCTGGCTGTCGCAACAGTTCGGGGTGGGTGTCGAGGCGCGGGCGAACCAGTGCCGCGAAGCGGATGTCATCGTGCTGGCGGTCAAGCCGCAACAATTGAAGTCCGTGGTTGCCGCGCTGCCGATGTTGAACCCCGGGCAATTGGTGCTTTCCATCGCGGCCGGAGTCCGGGCCGGTGATATCAGCCGCTGGCTGAACGGCCATGGGGCCGTGTGCCGGACCATGCCCAACACCCCCGCCCTGGTGGGCGCGGGCGTTGCCGGGATTTTTCCGATGCCCGGCGTTTCCGCCGGGCAGAAGGCCCAGGCGGCGGAAATCCTGGGGGCGGTTGGGACGGTCGTATGGGTCGAGAACGAGGAACAGATCGATGTGGTGACGGCGATCTCGGGCAGCGGCCCTGCCTATGTCTATTTTTTCATGGAAGCCCTGGAACAAGCCGGCGTGGAACTGGGTTTGCCGCCGGACACTGCGCGGCTCCTGACCTTGCAGACCTTCTACGGTGCGGCGGCCCTCGCCCTGAATGACGCATCCCCTCCCGCGGAGTTGCGCGCCCGGGTGACTTCCAAGGGGGGGACCACCGAACGCGGCATCCTGGCCCTGGAAACGGGCGGCGTACGACCGGCCATAGGCCTTGCCGCCCGGGCCGCCGCCGAACGCGCCAGGGAAATGGCCGATCTGCTTGGAGCGGAGTGATGTTCTCGGATGCCGCCCAGTTCCTGCTGCGCACGGTCTTCGATTTGATGGCCTGCGCCTTCTTCCTGCGTTTCTGGATGCAATGGGCGCGGGTGCCTTTTCACAATCCGTTTGCCCAGTTCGTGGTGCGCGTCACCGATTTCGCCGTGCGGCCGATGCGCAAGGTGATCCCGGGCCTATTGGGGATGGATTGGAGCAGCCTGCTGCTGCTGTTCTGTGCCGAGCTGCTCTCCGTGCTGGCGGTCCAATGGGTCTTGGGCTATCCCTTTACCGTGGCCGGAGTTGGTGTCATCCCCGGTTTCCTGCTTATGGCGCTGGCGGCAACCCTCCGCCTCGCCCTTTATGTGCTGATGGGCTTCGTCCTGATCCAGGCGGTGCTGTCCTGGATCAACCCCTTCTCTCCGTACGCGCCGGTTTTTTATGCCTTGTCCCGGCCGATTCTGGCCCCGTTCCAGAAATTCATACCCCCGATCGGCGGTGTGGACATCACGCCGGTGATTGCCCTCATTGTGGTGCAATTGTTGGTGCTTGCGCCGGTGGCCGCCTTGGAGCGCCTGGCCCGCGCCATGGTCTGGTGACTTCCTGGCTGCAATCCGATGGCGCCGGTGTGCGTCTGACCTTGCACATCCAGCCCGGTGCGAGTCACAGCGCTGTCGCCGGCATTCATGGGGAGGCCTTGAAGCTGCGCATCGCCGCCCGGGCGGTGGATGGGGCGGCGAATGCCGCCCTGGAAGAATTCTTGGCGATAGCCCTTGGCGTGCCACGCCGGGAGGTTAGAATCCTGAAGGGTGAAAAATCCCGTCGGAAAATAGTCTGGGTAGGATTGGACCCGGTGGAGGCAGAACGGCGACTCATGGGGATGATTGGATGAATTACGGTCTGGAAAGCGGAATCACACGGTTCAAGAACCGGCGCGACCGGCTCGTCAAGGTGGTCTCGGATTTCAAGAGTTGGATGGAGCACAACACCGAGACCGAGCCCGGTTTGTTGTTGCGTATCTATGACTTGGCGGAGAGCCTCAAAAAAGACCGGCTGATGCTGGCCTTCGTCGCCGAGTTCAGCCGAGGCAAGACCGAACTCATCAACGCCTTGTTTTTTTCCGATTTCAAGCAGCGCCTGCTGCCCTCGGACGCAGGGCGCACCACCATGTGTCCGACCGAAATCTATTACGACCAGGATACCGAGCCCTACATCCGGTTGCTGCCCATTGAGACCCGGTTTCGGGATGAAAGCATCAATGCCCTGAAACGCCAGCCCGTGGAATGGAACACCACCAAGCTGGATGTTGCCGACCCCAATGCCATGGTCAATGCCATGCGCAAACTGGCCGAAACCAAGGTGGTTTTCAAGGTGGAGGCCCGCGCCCTCGGGCTGTGGGACGAGAACGACCCGAATCTGGGCTACATGGTGAAGGACCAGGATCGGGTGGAAATCCCCGCCTGGCGTTACGCCATGATCAATTTCCCCCACCCGTTGCTCGAGTCGGGCCTGGCGATCCTGGATACGCCGGGGCTGAACGCCATGGGCGCGGAGCCGGAACTGACCATTTCCGCCATCCCCAGTGCCCATGCCCTTTTGTTCCTGCTGGCCACCGATACGGGGGTGACCCAATCGGATTACGAGATATGGAACAAGTTCGTGTCCAAGCATGCCAGCCAGCATTACGCGGTGCTGAACAAGATCGACATGCTTTGGGACGATCTCAAGACGCCCGAGGAAATCGGCCGCACCATCCAGCGCCAGATCGAGTCCACCGCCATGCAGCTGAACATCTCCACGGCCAGCGTCATGGCCATCTCCGCCCAGAAGGCCCTGGTGGGGAAGGTGCGCGGCGACCAGGACATGATCAAACGCTCCGGCATCCAGGCCTTGGAGGTGATGCTGGCCCGGGAGATCATCCCTTCCCGGGAAAAGATCATGCGCGAGTCCGTGGTCCGGGAGATCGGGCCACTGCTCAACGAGGCGAGGGATACCGCCTTCAATCGCATGCAGGCGGCCCGCGACAGCCTCCAGGATCTGCAGGCCCTATCCGGCAAGAACCAGCAGATCGTCGGCCAGATGCGGGAAAAGATGCTCCAGGACAAGCAGACCTATGACGAGACCACCCGCAACTTCAACGTCACCCGAAAAATCGTCGCCCAACAGGGCTGGGAATTGCTGGCCCGGCTGGATGACGACCGCATGGACAAGATGCTGGCCGAATCCATGAGCTCCATCAACGAAAGCTGGACCACGGCGGGCCTGGTTAAGGGCATGCATTTACTGATCCGGCGCATGGGCTCGGAATTCGACCATGCCAACCACCAATGCGGCGGCATCAAGCAATTGCTCAATTCCGCCTACCAACGCTTCCATGAGGTCCATGGCCTGGAACGGTCCGACCCGCCGGTTCTGGATCTGTCACGCTATCGGGCGCGGCTGGATGAACTGATGGTGAGCACCCAGGAATTCTGTTCCGACCCTCTGAACATCATGTTGGAAAAGCGTTTCATGGTGAAGAAGTTCTATATCGCCCTGGTGAGTCAGGCCCGCATCGTCTTCCAGCAGGTCCGGATCGAAACCGAGACCTGGCTGAGACTAACCCTGGACCCCATCGTCGCGCGCATCTACGAGCACAAGCTCCAGTTGGAACACCGCCTGGAAAACCTCAACAAGGTCCACGCCAACCTGGGGTCCATCCAGGAACGCACCGCCACCGTCAGCCGAGACATGATCAAGATCAAGGTCCAGTTGGACCAGATCGGGGAGATCGCAAAGGAATTCTCCCTCCTTACCGGCATGGCGCTGAACCCCATGAGCGGACCGTCGGCCGAGCAGCCCGCGGAGTCCTGATCATCCCTGGCCCGGTCTTCGGGCATCCACTCACAGCAGGATGATGTCGTATTGCTCCTGGGAGTAGAGGGTCTCCACCTGCAGCGAGATGGGCTTGGTGATGAAGTCGGAAAGTTGCGCCAGGCTCTGGGACTCCTCGTCCAGGAACAGGTCGATGACCTCCTGGGAGGCCATGACCCGGTATTCCCGGGCGGAGAACTGGCGCGCCTCGCGCAGCAGGGCGCGCAGGATTTCATAACAGATGGTCTGGGCGGTCTTGATCTGGCCGCGCCCCTGGCAGGTGGGGCAGGGTTCGCACAGGATTCGGGTCAGGCTTTCCCGGGTGCGCTTCCGAGTCATCTCCACCAGTCCCAGGGAAGTGAAGCCGTTGATGGTCATGCGGGTGCGGTCCCGGGCCAGGGCCTTGGACAGTTCAGCCAGGACGGCCTCCTTGTGTTCCGGGCTGTCCATGTCGATGAAGTCGAGGATGATGATGCCGCCCAGGTTGCGCAGCCGCAGTTGCCGGGCGATGGTCTGGGCCGCCTCCAGGTTGGTCTTGAAGATGGTCTCGTCGAAGGTGCGGCCGCTGGTGAAGCTGCCGGTGTTGACGTCGATCGTGGTCAGTGCCTCGGTCTGGTCGATGATCAGATAGCCGCCGGACTTCAGGTCCACCCGGCGCCCCAGGGCCTTCTCGATCTCCTCTTCCACGCCGTAGAGATCGAACAGGGGGCGTTCCGCCGAATATAGGAAGATCTTGCCCGCCACGTTGTGGGTGAATTCCTCGGCGAAGGCCTGGATGCGGGTGAAGGTCTCCCGCGAATCCACCAGGATGCGGTCGGTGTCCGTGGTGGAGAAATCCCGCAGCACCCTATGGGCCAGGTCCAGTTCCTGGTAGAGCAGGGCCGGCGACGCGGTGTTCTCGGCCCGGGCCTGGATGGCGTCCCAGAGGGTATGGAGGTACTCCACGTCGGCCTCCAGTTCACCGTCCTCCGCCATGTTGGCCATGGTGCGGATGATGAAGCCGCCTTGCTCGTCCTGGGGCAGGATGCGGGTCAGCCGGCCGCGCAGCAGTTCCCGTTCCGCCTCGTCCTCGATCTTCTGGGAGATGCCGATGCGGGTCTCCTGGGGCAGGTAGACCAGGAAGCGCCCGGCCATGCTGATCTGGGTCGAGAGGCGCGCGCCCTTGGCGCTGATGGGGTCCTTGATGACCTGCACCAGGACGCCCTGGCCCTCGTGCAATACTTTCTCGATGGGGCGCGGCGTGCTGTTTCCGCGCGCCTCGACGATATCGCCCACGTGGAGGAAGGCGGCCCGATCCATGCCGATGTCGATGAACGCCGACTGCATGCCGGGCAGCACCCGGCTGACTTTCCCGAGATAGACGTTGCCCACCAGGCCCCTCTGGCTGGTGCGCTCGATGTGCAACTCCTGAACCACCCCCAGGTAACTGAGGGCGACCCGGGTCTCCTGGGGGGTGACGTTGATCAGAATTTCTTCGCTCATAGGATTTCGAACCCAAGGGATTTCAGCAATTCGGAGGTCTCGTACAGGGGCAGTCCCATGACGCCGGTATAGCTGCCCGAGAGGTGTTCGATGAACAGGGCCGCCCGACCCTGGATGCCGTACCCGCCCGCCTTGTCGAAGGGTTCGCGGCTGTTCGCGTAGGCATCGATTTCGGCCTCGCTCAGATCGCGAAAGCGCACCTGGCTGGTGGAAAGTGCGGTCTTGACCAAACCCTGATACGCCACCGCGATCGCGGTCAGCACCCTATGGGTGCGGCCGGAGTAGGCGCGCAGCATGTCAACCGCCTCCCGGCTGTTGGCGGGCTTGCCCAGAATGCGGCGGTCCAGGGACACGGTGGTGTCGGCCGCAAGCACCGGCCAGGACGGCAGGTTGCGGCCCAGCAGCGCCTGTTGTCCGGCTTCAACCTTCAGGCGTGCCACTCGGGTGACATAAGCGCGCGGTGTTTCCCGCGCCAGCGGATTCTCATCCACATCGGCGCGGCCGCCGACATGGCGTAGGGGCAGCACCATCGCTTCCAGGCCGATCTGGCGGAGCAGTTCGAGGCGGCGCGGCGATTGGGAGGCGAGATATAGATGCTTGCTCATGGCCGTCGAGTTTAACCGCGAATATCGCAGCCACCGCCGATTCCAGCGTGCTACTCAGTGCGCAGGGCCTCCACCGGGTCCAGCCGGGCGGCCTTGCGCGCCGGCGCCACCCCGGCCAGCAGGCCGATGCCCACGGCAACGACCTCGGCCGCCAGCACGTAATCCCAGGCCAGCTGTACCGGCAGGGCCGGCACCAGGGCATGGAGCAACTGGACGACGCCGACGCCGACCATCAACCCGGCGCCGCCCCCCAGGGCGGCCAGACCAGCCGCTTCCGCCAGGAACAGCCCCATGATCTGGCCATGCCGGGCGCCCAGGGCATTGAGCAGGCCGATCTCGCCGGTGCGCTCCGCCACGGCGATGGTCATCAGGGTGAGGATGCCCACCCCGCCCACCAGCAGGGAAATGCTGCCCAGCGCCCCCACCGCGAAGGTGAGCACCGCCAGCACCGAATCCAGCACCGCCATCTGCTGCTGCTGGGTGGTGATGGTGACGTCGTCCGCGCCGTGCCGGGCCATGAGCACCCGGTGGATGCCCTTCACCACGCCGGCGGGATCGACCCCCGGGGGGTACACCACGTCGATCTCCATGAGGCCGTTCCGGTTGAACAACTCCTGGGCCCGGCCTGCCGGGACATAGACCGTATCGTCCAGGTCGAAGCCCAGGACCTGGCCCTTGGCCGCCATCACCCCGACCACCCGGTAGCGCTGGCCGCCGACCCGGATCAGCTGGCCCAGGGGATTGGACTCGCCGAATAGTTCCGTCCGGGCCTTGGCCCCCAGCACCGCATAGGCCCGCGGGGCGTTCGGGTCGTCAGCGGGCAGGAAGCTCCCCACCGAGATCCGCATGCTGAAGGCACGCACGAAATCGGGACCGACGCCGTACAGGGACACCCGGCGGCTGCGCCCCGCGCCTTCCACCTCGGCGTTGCCCTGGATCACCGGCACGCTGCTGATGATATTGGGGACCCGACGCAGAGCCTCCGCGTCATCCAGGGTGAGGGGCCGGGTATTGCCGAATATGCCCACCGCGCCGCCGTGGGTCTTGGTCTTGCCCGGATTGATGCCGATGATGTTGGTGCCGAACTGGTTGAACTCGGCCAGAACGAACTGATGCAAGCCTTCCCCCAGGGCGGTGAGCAGGATCACCGCCGCCACCCCCACGGCGATGCCCAGGGCCGAGAGCAGGCTGCGTCCCGGGTGGTGGGTCAGGGCGCTGGTGGAGAGGTACAGCAGGTCGGTGGGACGCATGTTCGTCGCGCCGGTCAGCGCCGCGCCAGGGACAGGGCGGCATCCAGGGCCGCCGCCCGGCGCGCCGGCAGCCAGGCGAACAGCAGGCCGGCCCCCATGGCCGTGGCCAGGGCGGCGGCCATGGCCCAGAGCGGCGGCACCACCGGCAGTTGGGGATAAAGCCGGCCCAGCAGGAAGCTGGCGCCCGCGCCCAGGGCCAGGCCCCCCAGCCCCCCCAGGCAGGCCATCAGTCCCGCCTCCGCCAGGAACAGGCCGCGAATCGCGCCGCCTGGGGCGCCCAGTGCCTTGAGCAGGCCGATCTCGGCGCGGCGCTGGGCCACCGACACCAGCATCACATTCATGATCAGTACCCCCGCCACCCCCAAACTGATGGCGGCGATGCCCACCACCGCCAAGGTCAGGGCGGTGAGGATCTTGTCGAAGGTGGCCAGCACCGCGTCCTGGGTGATCACCGTGACGTCCTCCTCGCCCTCGTGGCGGGCCTTGAGGATGGCCAGCAGGCGGGGTTTCAACCGATCCACCGCCGCCCGGCCCCGGGCCTCCACCAGGATGCGGAACAGGGACGGGGTGTTGAACAGCTGCTGGGCCGCCGCCACCGGGATCACCACGGTCTCGTCGGAGTTGATGCCCATCTGCTGGCCCTGCGCGGCCAGGGTGCCCAGCACCCGGAAGCGGCGATCACCAATTCGAACCCACTGGTTGATGGGGGTCTCCGCGCCGAACAACTCGTTGCGCACCTTGTCGCCCAGCACGCACACCGGGGTGCTCAGGTCCAACGTCCCGGCGGGGAGGAACTGGCCGCTGGACAGATTCATGTGGCGCACCTCAAGTAAGGAGCGGCTGGAGCCGAGAATCACCACCTCCCGGCTGCGGCTGCCTCGGGCGATCCGGGTGGTGCCCACGTTCAGCGGCGCCACCTGGTGCACCAGGCGGTCCCGGGCCAGGGCCTCGGCATCGTCCAGGGTCAGGTCCCGGGTGGTCTGGCCTGAGAGCACGCCGGGCATGCCGCCGCTGGTCTCCGAACGGCCCGGCAGGACGATGAGGAGGTTGGTGCCCAGGCCGGCGAACTGGTCCAGCACATAATGGCGCGCCCCTTCCCCCAGGGCGGTGAGCACCACCACCGCGCCCACGCCGATGGACATGGCCAGGGCGATGAGTGCGGTGCGCCCGGGCTGGTGGGCCAGGTTGGCCCAGGCGAAGCCCAGGGTGTCGCGCAGGTTCATGGCCCTTCCCCTGCCTGGGCGTCGTCCGCCAGCACCCGGCCGTCCTCCATGCTGATGCGCCGCCGGGCCCGGCCGCCCACCTCAGAGTCGTGGGTCACCACGATAAGGGTGGTGCCGCGTTGGTTGAGGGCCTCCAGCAGGCCCATCACCTCCCGGCCGGTGGCCCGGTCCAGGTTGCCGGTGGGTTCGTCCGCCAGCAACAGGCCGGGATTCATGGACATGGCCCGAGCGATGGCCACCCGCTGCAACTGCCCGCCGGAGAGCTGGGAGGGCAGGTGGTCGGCCCGGTCGGCCAGGCCCACGTCGGCAAGCAGTCCGGCCACCCGCTCCCTGCGCTGCGCCGGCGCCATGCCGGCCAGCATCAGGGGCAGGGCCACGTTGGCGGCTGCGGTCAGGCGCGGCACCAGGTGGAAGAACTGGAACACGAAGCCGATCTTCTCGCGCCTCACACGGGCCGCCTCGGCGTCGCCCAGGCCGGTCACGTCCCGCCCGTCCAACAGGTAGCGGCCGCCGCTGGGACGGTCCAGCAAGCCCAGCAGGTTGAGCAGGGTGGATTTGCCGGAGCCGGAGGGCCCCATGATGGCGATGGACTCGCCGGCCCGGATGTGCAAATTCACATCATTCAGTGCCCGGACGGTCTGGTCGCCCACCTGGAAGCGGCGCTCCACGTGTTCGAGCCGGATCATGGCTTGCCGGTCTTGACCACCGCCGGTGCGCCGGCCTTGACCCCCTCCTCCTCCAGGGAGGTCACCACCTGGTCGCCGGCCTTCAGCCCGGAACGGATCTCGGTGTATTCCCAGTTGGCAAGGCCGGTCTCCGGCTTGCGCTCCGCCAGCCGGCCGTCCGTCAGCACCAGCACCCGGCCGCCTTCCAGCACCGCCTGGGTGGGAATGCGCAGGACGCCGTCGCGTCGGTCCAGCACGATCTCCTCGTCGGCGCTGTAGCCGGCCAGCAGGGACTTGGCCTCGGCGGGGTCGGTGAACAGCGCCTCCACCTCCACGGTACGGGCCTGTTTCTCCACCTCCAGCACGTAAGGGGCGATGCGCTTCACCCGGCCCTTGAAATGCCGTCCCGGGAAGGCATCCAGGGAGATGCGGGCGGCCATGCCGACCCGGATCTTGGGTGCGTCCACCTCGTCGATGGGTGCGGTAACGTAAAGACAGCTGTCGTCGATGAGGTCGATGGCCGGTGGCGTGGGAATGCCCGGCGGGGAGGGAGTGCTGTACTCGCCCTGTTCGCCGGTGACCTCCGCGACGATGCCGGAGAAGGGGGCTCGCAGCACGGCGCGAGTCAGGTCGGCCCTGGCGGTGTCCACCCGGGCCCGGGCGGCATCGATCTGGGTGGCGGCGGCGTGGCAGGCGGCTTCCTGGGCCTCCGCCTCGCTCACCGCACTGTCCACCTTGGCCGGGCTGACGAAGCCCTGGTCGGCCAGCCCCTGCTGCCGGGCCGCCTCGCGCCGGGCCGCCCGGGCCGTGGCACAGGCCTGGTTGCGCTGGGCCACGGCGGTGGCCACTTGCTCATTGGCTAGTCGGGCCTGGGCCGCCAGGTCCTTGTTCCAAAGTTCGAGCAACACCTGTCCGGTTTTCACCCGGTCGCCTTCCTTCACCAGCAGCCGGGCGATCTGCCCGCCCCCCTGGGGCGACAGCTTGGCGCGGCGGCAGGCCTTGATGGTGCCGGCCCGGGTGTTGGTGACAGTGGCCTCCACCAAGCCGGTCTCCACCGTGGCCACGCTGACTTCCACGGGTTTGGGCGCGGTGAAGTGTTTCCAGGCGGCATACCCGCCTCCCGTCAGCAGGGCCAGGACGATGAGCCGGGGAAGCCAGCGGCGCAGATTTGAGTTGTGAGCGGTCATGATCCTCGAGCGGATGGTCTGGTTCTTATTCCCGATGATAGGGGTGGTTGTTCAGGAGACTGGCGGCCCGGTAAAGTTGTTCCGCCAGCACGACCCGGGCCAGGGCGTGGGGCAGGGTCAGGCGGGACAGGGCCAGGCGGGTTTCCGCACGGTCCAGCAGGCCGGCAGCCAGGCCGTCTGCGCCGCCGATCACCAGGGTGGTATCCCGTCCCTCCGCCATCCAGCGGGCCAGCAGCTCCGCAAGTTCGCGGGTGGTGACCTGACGGCCATGCTCGTCCAGGGCCACCAGCCGGTTGCCGGTTGGAATCTTCTCCAGGAGCCTGGCCGCTTCGTGGCCCTTGATGGTGTCGGCGGATTGGCCGGCCCGCCTTTCCGGCTTGACGGCCACCAGTTCCACCCGTGCTTCCCGGGGCATGCGCTTCAGGTATTCCGCCGCGGCCGCCTCCGCCCAGGCAGGCAGCTTGTCGCCCACCGCCAGCAGGGTGAGCTTCATGTCATTTCCGCCAGCAAGTCGGCGATGGCGGCCGCCTCGTGCTCGGGCCTGAACAGGGGTGCCCGCTGGCCGCATTGCAAGGCCAGATGCCGGTAGAAGAGCGGGTCCGTCTCGGCCCGGGACATCAGGTCCGCCAGGGCCGCCTCGTCCCCCAAGGGGTAATACCCCGCGTAATCCTCGCCCA
This sequence comes from uncultured Pseudomonadota bacterium, assembly GCA_963713085.1. GTDB lineage: Bacteria > Pseudomonadota > Gammaproteobacteria > Burkholderiales > Thiobacillaceae > PFJX01. The sequence goes on from CAVQKQ010000016.1 coordinate 175,335, forward strand.
GCATGCCGATATTGCCCGGGATGTCGGAGGCCAGAACCGGTGTGCCGCATGACACCGCCTCGCAGATGACGTTGGCGCCGCCTTCCATGCGAGAACTTACGATCAGCAGTTGGCTGCGGGCGATGCGCCGCCGCGTCTCGCCGTGGGGACGCGCGCCCAGCCAGCGCCAGCGCGGGGCCTGGCTCTGAAGTCCGGCGGCGGCCTGTCCCATGCCCGACTCCAGTTCGCCGCCCGCCTGCCAGAGGCGAATCCGGCTTGACGCGGGTAGCAGCCGGGAAGCCAGGGCGGCGCGAAGCGGGTCCTTTTCCTCCCGCAGGTGGGCCACCACGCCGATGCTGAAGAAACGGCTAGGCCGGGGGGTATCGGCCAGGGCCGGCGCGGATTGGTGGATGACGCGGCACTTGTCCCGATAGACCGGGGGCAGTTCCAGCACACCCTGATCCTGCAGCACCACCAGCCTGTGCGCCAGCTCTAGGGCGCGCTGGGCATCGGCGTCGGCGCGGATGTCGCGATACAGGTCGGTACCGGTCAGGATGAGGATCAAGGGGCGTTCCGGACAGCGCTCTGCGAAGCGGGCGATGGCGTTATGGCTGCGCCGGGCGTGCAGGGCCACCATGGCATCGGCCCGCCCGCCGTCCCAAGCCCGCACCATCTCCACGCCATGCCCAAGCCGCCGCAAGATGCCCCGCCAGCGTTGCGCGGTATGAGCGTTGCCGTTGCGCGAAGCCGGCAAAAACGGGGTCACCAGAACGATTCGCATGGCCCGACTATATCCCAGCGGCAAGGCGCCCAGAGCGGCGCCAATGCCTCTTTACAACTTTATGATGGGTCAATAGAATGCGCGTCTCTCGTGTGGGGGTATAGCTCAGCTGGGAGAGCGCTTGCATGGCATGCAAGAGGTCAGCGGTTCGATCCCGCTTACCTCCACCACAGATACGGAAGGCTCGGGAAACCGGGTTTTCGGCCTCATCAGTCCCTATCGTCTAGAGGCCTAGGACATCGCCCTTTCACGGCGGTAACCGGGGTTCGAATCCCCGTGGGGACGCCAGTAAATTAAAGGGCCTACAGTGCTGTAGGCCCTTTTCTGTGTGGCGGGAACTGACGGGTAACTTGTGCCCTTGGAATGCTCTTCAGCAAGCCCACAAATCGCCGGTCCATCTCCATATCGGCAACCCCTCACCAACTTGACCACCGACTATGGTTCGCCTGCGCTTGGCCGCAGCATTATTCGTTCCCTTTGCATCCTCCGTTCGCCCCATATTGCGAAACTTCAGCCCCCTCTGTTTTCGGCCCACCTCGGACTTGGCTTTCAATTCGTTTGGCCAGGGAATCGATCTTTGAAGTTCGGAATGGCGACGGCTAGAATTTGACTTGGATCATATGGCGTCACCAAGGTGTAACCTGTCGGAAAGCACCTCGCAATCCTCAATATTGATACAAATCTATTAATGGTTACTATTTATAGGTTTGAGCTAATGCCTGATCACGCAATGAAATCAAGGTCTGACCGTCTTGCTCATGAGTGATGCCGCGATGTTTTTTCTTTGTTAATCAACATGACCAAATGCGTTATCTAGACCTTGTTCGGCCTGACGTACTTCCTGCATCTCTACGATCCCAACCCGAGAAACATCCTTTATGAATCACCTGCCGCTGCCACCCATGCAAATCCAGGAAACGATGGGACGTCTGGCCTATTTCCAGGGATGGCCGACGGAAATCATGGAGCGCCTGGCGGCCGGCGCCAAACTGTTCACCCTGCACAAGAACAAGGTGCTGGTTCACAAGGGCGACAGCATGGACTACCTCTATGTGGTGGTGAGCGGGCGTGTACGGTTGTTCATCCCCTTGCCCAACAGCCTGGAGCGGGTGCTCGCACTCGTGGGCAAAGGCGAGAGCTTCGGCGAGTCCTGTCTGGTTTTGTCCGAGTCCTGCCCGTTCGAGGCCATCGCCGGCCAGGACAGCCATCTGCTGGCCATCGATGCCCTGGTGTACCGGCGAGAAATCAAGCTTCATCCCGAACTGACCACCCGGGTCATGGAACGCATGGCCCGGCGTCTGCTGGAGAGCGTGCGCGACATGGAGATCTGTGCCCAACCTTCCAGCGTCATGCGCGTGGCCGGCTATCTCATGCAGTTCAAACCGATAGGCCATGACAATGGCTTCGAGGTCATCCTGCCGGGGCGCAAACGGGACATCGCCGCCAAGCTCGGGCTGACCCAGGAAACCTTTTCCCGCGTGCTGGGATTCCTGGCCAAGCAAGGCTGCATCATGGTGAACGGCAGCCATATCCAAGTGCTGGACGGACACCGGCTGACTGGGCTAAATCCTGCCGAGTTCCCCAAAAAACCCAGTCACTGACAGGGTGAATTGACGGATATCAATAAATTGTCGGGTTGTTGGTGAGGCCTGCATGCGCCCCCGTAATCTGCGCTCCTGCCGGTACTTTCGTACTTGGTCAGGGCGCTTCGAGTGATGCAGGGGCGTCAACAGCCACCGTCGTAATAAGGAGAAAATATGCGAAGCCATCGCGTTCTCGTGCTGCTTGCGGCTATATCGATCGCCCCGTTGGCGAATTCCGCTGACAACATAGAAGGACTGGCCCGTACGTGCTACAGCTGTCACGGCACCGACGGCGTCAGCGTCGGCCACTCTATGCCCTCCATTGCCGGCCTGCCCGAGCAATATCTGAAAACCGTCATGATGGAGTGGAAGACCGGCAAGCGTTCTTCCGCCAACATGACGCGCCTCATCTCCGGCTACTCTGACGAAGAGATCGCCGGCCTGGCCGCTTATTTCGCCAAGATGAAATGGACTCCCGTGCCGCAATCCGCCAGTGCCGCCCTCCTCGCCAAGGGCAAGGAAGTCGCCAGCAAATGCGAGGATTGCCACGGTGCCACCGGTAAGTCTGACGATGCAGAAACCCCCAGTCTCAATGGTCAATGGGCCAAGTACATGGAGTTGGAACTAGACAAGTACCGCGATGACGGTTTTACCATGCCGCACAAGAAAATGACGAAAGTCGCGCGCAAGCTCAGTCAGGAAGAGGTTGATGCCGTGGCCGCATATTTCGCTGCCCAGAGCAAGTAATAGAGGAAACAGCATGACTCAAATCAATCGTCGCCAATTCATCAAGGCCATCGCTGCCGCATCTTCCGCCTCGGCCCTGGCCTTCCCGTCCCTCGCCTTTGCCAAGGCCAAGGCCCGCGTCGTCGTCATCGGCGGCGGCTACGGTGGCGCCACTGCCGCGAAATACGTCAAGAAGCTCGATCCCGCCATCGACGTCACCCTGATCGAACCCCTCGCCATCTACACCTCCTGCCCGCTGTCCGATGAGGTTCTCACCGGCAACCGCGACATCAAGAGCATTGAGGTTGGCTACGATGGCCTCAAGAAGCGCGGCATAAACGTGCTGCAAGACTACGTCACCAGCGTGGACCGCACCAAGAAGACCGTCACCACCAAGGGTGGCAAGACCCTGCAGTACGACACGTTGGTCATGTCGCCCGGTGTGGAATTCCACTACGACAACATCGAGGGTTACTCCGAGTCGTTGATCGACCAGATTCCCCACGCCTGGAAGGCCGGTCCCCAGACCCTGTTGCTGAAGAAGCAGCTCATGGCCATGCCCGACGGCGGCAAGTTCGTCATCGTCGTGCCCAAGGGCCCGTTCCGCTGCCCGCCCGGTCCCTACGATCGGGCTTCCATGGTGGCCAGCTACTTCAAGCACCATGGCAAGAACAAGAGCAAGATCATCATCATGGACGCCAACGACTCCCACTCCAAGAAAGGGCTATTCCAGCAGGCTTGGCGGGCGCTGTATGGCTTCGAGAAGGAAGGTCTGGGCACCAACAGCATGATCGAGTGGGTGAAGGGTGCCGAGGGTGGCAACGTAACCAAGCTGGACGCCAAGACCAAGACCGTGTCCTCCGACTTCGTCGACATGAAGGCCGACGTGCTCAACATCATCCCCGCCCACAAGGCAGGCAAGATCGCGGTTGACACCGGCCTGGTGGAGACAGAGGGTGGCAATGCGGAGAAGGGTTGGTGCAAGGTGGTGCCGATGACCATGGCCTCCGCCGTGGACGAGAACATCTACACCATCGGCGATAGCTGCGTCGCGGGCGAGATGAAGCTGTACGGCAACCCCAACGCCAACTTTGACATGCCCAAGTCGGCGCACATCGCCATGAGCCAGGCCAAGGTGGCGGCCGCCGCCATCGTCGCCAAGCTCAACGGTATGGCGCCGCCTGACCCCTACTACGCCAACACCTGCTACAGCTTGGTGGACGAGGGCTACGGCTTCTCGGTGGCGCACCTGTACCGGGTAGAGAACGGCACCTTCAAGTACATCAAGGAAGGCAGCGGTATCTCCATGATCACCATGCCCGACAAGTCGCCGGTGCCGCCGCTGTATCGCAAGCTCGAGGCCGAGTATGCCGACGGCTGGCTCAGAAACGTATTGGCTGATGCATTCGGTTGAATTTAGGTAGTTGTAGTAGGGCTGTTTGTTATTGCACGGAAGCGGAAACGCTTCCGTGTTTTCGCGTGTGGGTTCTGGTTCCGCGGTCGCCCTATGCGTGGCCAACAGCAGTTCCCTGGATTCGATGAAGACCTTTATCGAATCCAAGGTGACCTGATGTCTCCGTGTCGGACAAGTGGTGGCGACAACCTCGGAATCCCGTTGGCGACTGTTCCAAAATCGCCCAGACAATTTTTCAGTTGTGCCTATGTGGTTGAAATAACAGCGGTAAGGTGTGCCGGGGCATGGGGTCTTGGCATTTTGTATTCAGCGTATGGAGGCGAAGATGCATATCATTTCTAGGGTTTTATCACTGGCTCGTTTGGGGCTCGCCGCCCTGGCGGTCGCGGGCCTTGCCGGTTGCGGCGGCGGCGGTAGCAGTGGCGGAGGCGGCGGCGGAGGCGGTGGCGGTGGCGGTGGCGGTGGTACCCCCACGGTCGATCTCTCGACGCCCACCTCGAGTAATCCCAACAGCGCCTTTACGGCGGTGAGCGGCATCTCCAATGTGACCAGCCATAGCCCGACCGCGGTCAACTTCGCGGTGGTCGGCAAGGATGGTCAACCCGTGAAGGGCCTGACCCTCTACAATGCTGCGGGCGCCGGCACGGGCTGCAGCACCTACAACGTGCGCTTCGGCATCGCCATGCTGGTCAAGGGCACAGGTACCGCGCCAGATACCTGGCAGAACCTGATCTCTCAGGTCCGAGCCAGCGGCAACCCGAACGGTTATATCGAAGGCACCACCGACCCGGTTCCCAGCGCCAGCATTCCGGCAGGCACCGAGGGCGCCGGCTCCCTGACCTACAATGACGCGGGCTACTACACCTACACCCTCGGCACGGATGTCACGGACGCAGCCTATGTTGCTCCGGCCGCGATATCCGCCAACAAGATCTTCACCAATGGCCATACCCTGAACAAGGATGCGACCACAACCTATCGCGTCGGCATCCAGCTCTGCTTCGTCGATACCGACGGCAAGACCGTGATTTCCAACCCCATTTATGACTTCACCATGGGCGCCGACGGCAACTCGACGACCGCGGCAGCCATGCGCATGGTGGTCAACAAGGATTCCTGCAACGAGTGCCACAGCACTTTGGCGCTGCACGGCGGCCGTCGCGTGGATCCGAACTTCTGCATCATTTGCCACAACCCGGGCAGCGTCGACTACCACGACAACAACCTGGTCGACCCTGACGGCGTCGTGAATTATCCGGATGGCGGCGCACCCATCGACCTCAAGTACATGGTCCACAAGATCCACTTCGGCGACCGGCTGACCAAGACCTACAAGGTCAACAACTTCCTGGCCAACGAAGTCACCTATCCCCAGGACCAGACCAATTGCACCAAGTGTCATGACAACACCAAGGCCGCCAATGCCGACAACTGGAAAAACGTGCCCAGTCGGAATGCCTGCGGCTCTTGTCACGATGGCATCAACTTTGCCACCGGCGGCGGCCTGAATATGGCGGGTACCTATGCCGGCCACGTCGGCGGTGCCCAGACGGACGACAGCTTGTGCGCCTTGTGCCATAACCCGACCGCGATTGCCACCATCAACCATGTGCCTATCCTCGCGACCGTGAGCGGCGGCAAGACCTCTTATTACATGGCCACCGACGACGTCAGCCGCATGCCCTCCGGAACCAAGACGGTGGACTACGACATCAAGAGCGTGTCGGTGGATGGGTCAATGCATCCGGTCATGGTGTTCCGCATCCTGCAGAGCGGCGCGCGCACGGACCTGAATGACTACACCGCCAAGCCGGAGATCTGGGACAACTTCACTGGTGCCCCGAGCGTCTACTTCGCCTTCTCGGTTCCCCAGGACGGCATCGATACCCCGGCTGACTTCAACGCCTACTACAACGCCGGCCTGAAGAACATCTGGAACGGCACGGCCTCCGGCACCAGCGCGGGCACCCTGACCGGGCCCGATGGCAGCGGCTACTACACCCTGACCCTGACCGGTCGGACCATCCCCGCCAACGCCAGCCTGCTGACCGGCGCCATGGGATACGCGGCCATGTACCAGACCAACATCGTGGGCTATGAAGCATCGGCCACCAGCAACGGTGTCAACGTGCCGGCCCAGGACGTCAAGAAGGTCGCCACCGGTTACACCGCGCGCCGTATCACCACCGAGGCCGCCCGCTGCAAACTGTGCCACGAGAAGCTGGGCATCTTCGCCGAGACCACCTTCCACAGCGGACAGCGCAACGACCCGACCATGTGCGCCATGTGCCACAACCCGAACCGGGCCAGTTCCATGTGGTCGGCCGACTCGACGGCCTTCGTCCACCGCATCCATGCGGCCGACAAGCGCGCCTATCCGGACACCTGGCATGCCTCGACGACGTCCGGGCCGCCGCCCGCGCTCACCGGTGGTTTCTATGAGATCACCTACCCGGGGATCCTGAACAACTGCCTGCAATGCCACGCACCCGGCGGCTACAACTTCGAAGCCGGCGCCAGCCAGGTTGGCAATCGCCTGTATCGTGTGGTAGCCACCGGCAATACGGCTGCGGCGGGCACGACTTCCGCGCTGACCCAAGCTCCGTATTACCCCCTGGCCCCCGGCCAGAGCTACAGCACCGGCTGGAGCAGCAGCGATGCCTCGACGACAACGCCTTCCGCAATAACGACTGGCGTGAACCTGGTGAATTCACCCATCGGCAACGCCTGCTTTGCCTGCCACGACGGCGATATGGCGTCCCAGCCGGGTACCACGGTTCGGGCCCACATCGAATGGGGCGGCGGTTCGATCTACCGGGCTCGCGGCTACACGTCCAACGATAAGTCCACCATCGAGGTGGATTCCAACAAGGCCCTGGGCCGGGCGGAGCAGTGCCTGGCTTGCCATGGTCCCGACAGCACCATCATGCCGATCAAAACCGCCCACGGTGTGGAGTGATCGGATAGCGGACTGTTGACCGACCTCCACCCAGGACCACAGTTCAGCGTGGCCCTGGGTCGGAAGGCCGGGATCAGTCAAGGATCAAGGTGCGCCGAAGTCTGGCGCATCTTTTTTTTCAAAATTCTTTTTCGGAAGACGCCATGCCCAGTCGCGGCGTCTTCCGAAACGGTTTCGCAACCCGTTGCCTGTGCGGATGGGTTCCGGACAGGATGAAGTCAGGGTATTAACCGGGTACCCTTCGGTCCAGACTGGATCAACTTAGGAGGAAAGGAACTTGAAACAGATCATCTGCAAGACAGGTTTGATGGCCCTGGCGTTGTTCCTGGCGACCGGCGTGGTCAACGCCCGCGTGGATGCTTCGGAACCGGCGGGAAAGCGCGTCAAGACCGGCAAGGCGATCGACCCCGCGAAGCTCGCCAAGGCCAAGGCCGCCGCCGCAAAGCTGGTGGACATCAACAGCGCCAGCAAGGCCGAACTGAAAACGCTGATCGGCATCGACGATGCGCGTGCCGAAAAAATCATCAAGGGGCGCCCCTATTTGAGCAAGGCGTTTCTGGTGAGCAACAACATCGTGCCGGCCGGTGAATACTTGACTATCAAGGACAAGATCATTGCCAGGCAAAAGTAATCTCGCTTGAGTATTGCGGCCAGGTGGCCCGCCAAGTGAAAATCAACCCCGCGAGTTCCGCGCCGCTGACCAGTCGGTCATGGAGACGGACCAGAATCTATGTAGTTAATTAGCACGACGGAGACAATCATGCATTTCCGATGGGTTGCAGCGGCTGTTATTGCCGTGACGATGGGTTCCCTGGCAGGTTGTGGCGGTGGCGGTAGCGGTGGCGGCGGCGGTGGTGGTGGTTCTACGCCCACGACCACGCCCGGCGGGACAATTACCGGTATCACAGTGAACAGCCCGCCGGTGGTGACTTTTGTCGTAAACGACTCATCCGGCAAGCCGGTAACGGGGCTGACACTCTATGATGCGTCCAGCAGCACGGCCTGCGGCAGTTCCAATATCAGTTTCGCCATAGCCAAGTTCGATGGTGCCAACTGGCAAAGCCTGATCTCACGCCAGCGCTATGCCAGCGATTCACCCGGCAAGTTGTCGGTCATCGAAGGCACGACCGACCCCAAACCCGCCTCTGGCTATACCAACCCGGACACCGCGCTCACCGACCCGAGCACCCGAATCGTGGGCATCCTGGAAGAAGCCAACGGCACCTACACCTACCACTTCGCCACCGACGTCACCACACCGCTGCTGATGGCCGACGCGGTCGACATGCGAAATGTCTCCCTGGGCAAGGTCGCCAACAATGGCCAACTCGCCATCAAGGATGGCAAGACCCTGCATCGGGTCGCGCTTCAATTGTGTTACGTGGACCCCGTCACCAAGGCCACGGTGAAGGTCAATCCCTACGCCGACTTCACCCTCGGAGCCGATGGCAAAGGCGTCATCTACAAGGACAGCAAGGGCAACCCGACTCCGGCACGTAAGGTCGTCGACCGGGAATCCTGCAATGAATGCCATGTCAACTTCGCCCAGCACGGCGGCAACCGCGTCGATCCGAATTTCTGCGTCATGTGCCACAACCCCGGCAGTACCGATTTCGAGACCGGCAACCCGATCGACTTCAAGTTGATGGTGCACAAGTTCCACATGGGCAAACGGCTGACCCAGGACTACGCGGTGCGTTCGGCCGTGGCCCGCAAGGATCTGGGCGGCGGAGATATCGAAGGCGTGCTGTATCCCCAGGATCAGCGCAACTGCGTCAAGTGTCACGACGGGTCGGCCGGCGCGGCCCACAAGACCGCCCAGGGCGACAACTGGAAGACCAAGGCCAGCAAGAACGCCTGCTGGGCCTGCCATGACGATTACAAGACGCCCGGCTCCGACTGGCAGACCGCCCATGCGTTTTTTGCGTCTCTGTCAATTTTCTCCCCCAGCGTGAGCAATCCGGATAACACCGCCGACGCTGTCTGCCAGTCCTGCCACAACGATGTGGATTCCGGGGTTGCTCCAACCATTGCCAAATCCCATGAAGTGGCCGAATGGGTGTTGAGCGGCAACTACCAATTCAACATCTGGGGCATCACAAAGAACGCGGACAACTCATTGACCGTGGAGTATTCGGTGAGTAACCCGAAGACCGGCAGCAACTACGATCTGCTCGATGCCGCTCTGGCATCGCGTTTCACCAACCTGAGTCTGCTGTTCGGTTGGAACACCAGCGACTATGCCAACGACGGCGGACCCGGACGCGGCCAGCCTTTCTCGGTGAAGGCGGCGACGGACGCCTCGGTGCTGAAGCTTGGCGCCAACAACCACTTCACGCTGAACTCTGGGGTGTTACCCGATGCGGCGAACGGCACTGTGGCCGTGGCCTTCCAGGGCCGCATCAACGATTCCGGCCTGCGCGTACCCGTTCCGAACGTGGTCAAGTACATTGCAATGAGTGGCAATGTACTTGAGCGTCGCCAAGTGGTCTCCGCCGAGAAATGCAACGTCTGTCACGGCCGCTTCCTGGGCTATTCCAGCCTGTCCAGCTTCAAGCCCGGGTTGGGTGCCCATGGTGCAAACCGCAACGATCCTCAGGTGTGCGTGATCTGCCACAACGGCAATAATCTGCAGAACGGCACGGTCGTTGCCGGTGGTGTGGTTACCCAGTACGCCGACTCGGCCGACTTCAAGCAGATGATCCATAAGATGCACGAAGCGCAGGCCGACAACTACCCGGTAATGCCTTATGAGCAGGTGACGACCGCATTGGGCTCTAAGATCACCGCGGGCCTGCGCTATTGCAACCTCTGCCACGTGGACAGCTCCTTCGTAAATAGCAAGAGCGTACTGGGCACCTCCCTGGCTCTGGATGTCGACACCAGCGTCGACAGCACCAACGCGACGGTCACTGATACCGATGCCCTGGACAATCCTGTGATCTCGCCCAAGGCCTCCGCCTGCTACAGTTGCCACTCCTCGGATCAGGCCAAGAACCACATGATCGTGACCGGCGGCGCGGCGTTTAGCACCGTCGTCACCCAGGCGAATGGCGCAGTTTCCGGCAGTGTCACCCAGGCCGACGTAATGTCCGGCACTGTGGTGCTGGAGAAGTGCGACGGCTGTCACCTGCAAGGTGCCATGGCGCCCGTGGACGTGGTGCACCTCGGTGTGACGAATTGAGCACCATGACGACGTGATGGTGGAGGGCCGATGTCGGCCCTCCTGTTTTTTCCTGTGATCGGTATCCAAATGTACAAAACCAGTAAAGTTTTGATTCTCCTGGTGGCACTGAGTCTGTCGCTTTCTGCTTGCACGGAAAAGAAATCCGCGGGTGTGGTCGAACCCAAAATAGGGGTGAAGGTGAACGGCCAGCCCATCAGCGTGGCCGAACTCGACAACAGGTCGGGACGTGTCGACGACCAAAATAAACACGACGTTTCTGAAGCAAAGATGAAGCATGCGGTCGACATGGAGTTGATTCGACAGGCCGCCGTTCAATCCAAGCTGGATGCGGATGAGGATGTCCGCGCCAAGATTGCCATCTCCACCCGGACGATCCTGGCCATGGCCTACATGGAAAAGCAGCTGGACGCCGTGGGCAATCCTACCGAGGTGGAAATTACGGACTATTACAACAACAACCCAGCGCGCTTCGGCGAGCGCAAGCAATACGAAATCAATGAATTCAGCATCCAGCCGCCCGCCGCGAAGGTCGGGGAAATCCAGGCCCAATTGGCCAAGGTCAAGAAAGACCAGGAGTTCGATCAGTGGTTGACCGGGAACAACATTCCACACAGCAGCTCGCCGGTCACGGTGACTGCCGACCGGCTGCCCGATGATGTGCTGCAGAAGCTGAAGGATGTGCCTGTCGGCGGCCATGTCGTGCTGGGCGGCAATGAGCAGATGAACGTCTTATTTGTGCTCTCCGAGCATAATCAGCCGGTCGCCCTGGCGGCAGCCAAGCCGATGATCGCCAGTAGGCTCATGGAGAAACGGCGCAGTGAAACGATCGACAACATGGTCAAGCAATTGCGAGACAAGGCGAAAGTTGAGTACGTGCCCCCCTATTCGGCAAGCGGGCTGAAAACTTCCGATAGCGGGGAATGAATATCCGAGGCGGCCTTGAAAGATTGTTAGTACCCCGGCCGCACTGTTGCGTGGCGTATGAAAAGCAATTAGCCTCACCCAGTAATGGTCCTCGGCGACAAGCCGGGGGCTTTTCAGGTGGGCCAATTCACCGTGTAAACCGACGCTTAAGAAGCGACCGATTTGGGACGAAGCGAATGTTCGAGATAATCGTGAAACCATGGGCGGCCTGGTTCGCCTTGATCCTGGGGATGAGTCTGCTGTTGCCGGCCTATGCCGCCGACGAGGCGGATAACGGCGAAACGGTCAAAAAGATCGACATGAAACGCCCCCCCCGGCCGATCACGCCTGAGGAAAAGGCGGACCGGGTGGATCTGCTGGCCAAGGGCAGGTACGTGGATGCCGATACCTGCGTCGGCTGCCATGACGAGGAGTACGAATACCCCATCTATCCCCTGTTCAAGACCAAGCATGCCGTGGTGGCGGACCCCCGCACCCCGTTCTCTAACAAGCAGTGCGAGAGCTGCCACGGTCCGGGCAAGACCCACGCCAAGGCGAAGAAAGCGGGCAAGCGCAGCGGCACGATCATCAGCTTCGGCAAGGACTCCTGGGCGCCGGTCAAGGACCAGAATGACATGTGTCTGGCCTGTCACCAGACCCATCAGCGCATCGAGTGGAAGGGCAGCACCCATGACTTCAACGGCGTGGCCTGCGCCTCCTGCCACAAGATCCACGTGGCCAAGGACCCGGTGCTGGATCGCCAGCAGCAGGCCAACGTCTGCTTCACCTGCCATGCCAACAAGCGTGCCCGGTTTTATCAGGTCTCGCACCATCCGGTTCAGGAAGGCCAGATGGCCTGCAGCGAATGCCACAACGTCCATGGCGAGGACGGCACCGGTCTCCTGGTGAAGGCCACCTCCCGGGAAAAATGCGTCTCCTGCCATGCCGAGAAGCGCGGCCCCTTCCTTTGGGAGCATGCCCCCGCTGCCGAGGACTGCACCCTCTGCCACGACCCCCACGGCTCGAACCAGCCCGCGCTGCTCAAGAAGCGTCCACCCCAGTTGTGCCAGCAGTGCCATTCTCCAGAGGGACACCCCAGCGTCAGCTACAACGGTTCCAAACTGGCCGGCAGCGCCTTCCTGGGGGCCAAGGGCTGCGTGAATTGCCACTCCGCGGTGCACGGCTCGAATCACCCCTCCGGTGTGACCCTGGCGCGCTGAAAGCCAGGCCCCGGTTGCAAACGATGACCAGCATTCCCGAAAGCGAATCGAGGAAGAAGAACATGTCCGCTAGCAAATCCCCCCTGCAATACGCGTTGCTCGTGGCGGCGCTGATGCAAGCATTGCCGATGGCTGCATATGCCGCGAAGGCCGATAAGGAAGACAAGGCAGAGAAGGCGGAAAAGGCTGATGACGCTGACAAGGCCGGCGGTATCAATTCGGTCTGCGAAGACTGCGCAGACTACAGCGGCTGGACCAAGTGGTTGGAGTTGGGCATAGGTACCCAGAGCGACGACGCGTACCACTTCGGTCGCTATACCGGTATGCAGGACAGCGGCGCGTTCATCAACGCCAACGGCGAGGTCCGCTACCGGGCCAAGGCCAATGGCGGCTACCTGGATGCCAAGGTCATCGACCTGGGCCTCGAGTCGCGCGACGTGAAGGTGGATGCCGGCAGGCAGGGCAAATACGGGGTGACCGTGGAATACGATCAGATCCCCAATTTCCGCAGACAGTATTCGACCACGACCCTCAAGACCGAGCGTGACCGCACCGGCATCAAGTTCTCGGCGGTCCCGGGCAAGGACTGGGAAATCACCGGGTTCTTCCGCCACGAAAAGAAGGATGGCATCAAGGACGTGGGTGCCACCTTCGGCTTCAGCGCGACCTCTATCCTTCCCGTGGCCTTTAATTACCAGACCGACGATTTCGGGCTGAACCTTGGGTACAAGGGAAAGCGATTCCAGGCGCAATTCGGCTATGCCGGCTCCCTGTTCAAGAACGGCGAGGACGGGATCTCCTGGTCCAACCCCCTGCCGCCGCCGGCCACCGGGCTAATCGCCGAATACCCTGACAACCAGTTCCACCAGATCAGCGCCATGCTGGGCTACCAGCTCACGGATCACACCCGGATCGGTGGCAAACTGGCTTTGGGGCGGATGACCCAGGACCAGAGCTACCTGCCATACAGCACCTCCTCCGGGTTCCCGGGGGTGAGCAACCTGGACGGCGAGGTGAAGACGACCCTGGCCAAGCTGGATATCAACTCACGGCCCAGCCCCAGGCTGCGCCTGGATGGCAGTTATACCTACAGCAATCGCGACAACAACACGCCCGTCAATACCTATGACTATGTGATCACGGACACCATCCTGAGCCCGGACCCTCGCCAGAATCGTCCCTATAGCTTCGAACAGCATCTGCTGCGGCTCAAGGCGGGCTACCGGCTGCCCAAGGACGTGGACCTCTCCGGCGGCTTCGACTACGACCAGATGGACCGTACCTATCAGCAGGTAACGGAGACCAAGGACAAGACCCTATGGGCCAAGCTCAAGCTGCAGCCGACTGAAAAGGTCGAAACCTCCCTCAAGCTTTCCCATGCCAATCGCGATGCCTCGGCCTACAACGCCGCCGCCTACCAAAATCCGTCCTACCCCGAATCCGGAGCAATACCCGGCGATCCCCTGATGCAGGCATTCGAGATGGCGGACCGGACCCGCGACAAGGTCGGTTTTGATCTTTCGTACAACACGCTGGAGAAGCTGACCCTTGGCTTCGCCTTCGATTACTACAAGGACGATTACAAGAACATGGTACTGGGGCTGACCAAGGCCAGCGGTTTCACCTCCACCCCCAGCCTGACCTATGTGTTCAGCGAAAAGCTCTCGGCCTCGGCCTACTACACTTACGACAAGCTGAGTTCCGACCAGTCCGGCCGGGAATGGCTCACCCTTCCTCCAGTCAACACGCTGTGGGCCGAATCGGACGGCAACAAGACCCAGACCGTCGGCCTGACCGTCAACTGGAAGGCGATACCCAAGAAGCTGGATCTTGGCGCGGATGTGGTCTATTCCGACTTCACCGGCAAGATCCACTACGACACCACGCCTCTGCCGGATCTGGGTTCCACCCTGACCGCCATCGGCTTACACGGCACCTACAAGCTGAAGGATGATGTCTCGCTGCGCGCCGATTACCGCTACGAGCATTTCAAGGAATCCGACTGGGCGAATCTCCCCCTGCCCACGGTGATCACGCTCGGCACGTCCCCGCAGACCCAGGATGTCCATGTGATCTACGTCTCGGTCCGGTACGCATTCAAGTAACGATACCAATCACAAGGGTAGCTTCGGTCGCCTTGTCGCTGTTGATATGCCCGCCGTTGAAGGCCAACACAAGGAAAAAAGGTCGAATGGATCAAAAAAAAAGGACAAATAGTTGAACCAACTGAGACCGCAAAGTAATTTTGTATCAACCAATCGGTATCATCATGGCTGTTACTAAGGTAATTGCCCTGACCATCACATGCGAGCAAGAGGGACCTTCGGTTTTGTGGCGAAGAGAAGACATCAAGAGCCTGCTAGCGCCCTGCCGGATAAGGTTGGGAGGGATGTTGTCGGCCTGGATCGGGATTGCCGGGTGAAGGCGATGGCTTCAAGGTACAGCGCCCGTATCGGCTTGGGAACAGCATGTCCTATTCATTGCGGATGGCGACGGATTTTAGTCCGTTCGCAATACCTGCTAAGCATGGCGTGGGGTCGATAGGAAAGCCAGTTGGCGAAGTTGCCTGCCACCGCCTCGGAACAGTTTATGTGGTTGCGTTTTATTATTTGTAGATGTGAAGTTGCAGTACCTGCCGTAGGGTTGTGTCGGGGCATGGGGTCTTGGCACGTTGTCTTCAGTGCAAGGAGAGGGAAATGACCATTTCTAAAATATTATCAACCAGCCGTCTGGGGATCGTTGCCCTGATGGCCATTGGCCTCGCCGGTTGTGGCGGAGGAGGGGGTGGTGGCACAACACCCCCGCCGCCACCGCCCGCCGTGGACTTGACCTCCTATGTGGCCCAGGCCAAGCCTGAGCAATGTGTACTGTGTCATACCGATACTGCGGCAGGCGCGGACGGCGCAGCTGGCTCTGTCACCAGGACCGGCCCTGGGCATTATTCGGAGTACGTCAAGTATGCCGATACCAGCAAGTTCACGCTGACCATCGATAGCGTTACGAATGCAGGCGGTGCTTCGTCGCTGACCTTTACCGCCATGAAGGATGGTGTTCCGCTAACGGCTGCTGACCTTGCCGGACTGGCGCAGCACACCTTCTATGCCGTGCCGTACGACACCGCGACGCGAAGCTTTGGTGTCTCGTTCTCCTATAACGCGGGAACCACCGCGGCCAACTACGTGGCGACCGGCACGCCCGGCCAGTTCACGGTGAAGAAGACCGGTGCGGCTTTCTTCCCCGAGACCATGACTGCAGCGGGCGTGGGCGCCGAGGTCTATGCCTACATCGCCGACGGCAAGCTCGATACCGAAGGCATGCAGTTGTACGACGATGTGGCCAACGCGGGCGTGGCCTATGGCGATGCGGGAACTTATGCATCGGCCGCCAATGTATCGGCCTGCGAGACCTGCCACGGCAAGCCCTACATGAAGCACGGCTACCGCATGGCGGCTGTGCCCGGCCTGGCGGATTTCGGCGGCTGCAAGAATTGCCACTACGACAGCAGAGCCGGCCACGATGTCAACTGGCAGATCATGAAGGACAACCCGGAGCGCGCCGCAGAGATCGCCAATGGCAGCGCCGTGACGGCTGAAGAGAATACCAAGTACGCCTACATCGCCAAGATCATGAACGACGTGCACATGTCGCACAACATGGAGTTCCCGTATCCGCAGACCATGCAAAGCTGTGTGACCTGCCACTCGGGGCATCTGGGCAATACGCTGGAAAGCGACATCTTCGCGGATTCCAAGTACCGGGCCTCGACCTGCGTCAGCTGCCACAGTGTCGATGGGCTCAAGGCCAAGATGGAGACCCGTCACGACGGCAACCCCATCACCATCCACGACACCTTCATCGCCAAGATGGACGATCCCGCCCAAAGGGACACCGTGGATTGCACGGTATGCCATGGCAAATCCGTCGGTGTTGGCCCTTCGTTCGCGACCATCCACAACAACGGCTATGACGCGCAGATCTATGCCAGCGATGGCACCCGGTATGCGTCCGATGGCCCCGCCGGCTCCAACCCCGGGGTGTTCGCAGCCACCGTCGACAGCGCCTCGTATGACGCCGCCACCCACATGTTGGACATCACGTTCAGCGCGACCGGCGATATGGGCAGCCTGCATGCGAGCGACATCAAGCCGACCGTCACGATCGGCCTGTACGGCTACGACACCAAGGACTTCATCGTCGCCGCGCACGGTTCCGCCGCCGACGGCAAGCGGAACCTGGAACATGTCTGGGGCGATGGCAACCCGCGCTACACGGACGTTTCCGCAGCGGGCGGCAGCTGGCATGTGATTGCGGACCTGTCTTTGTGGGCTGACATGCTGGCCCCCAATGCCAATGGCGTGACCGTGATCCGGCGGGCTGAAATCGCGATTCTGCCGCAACTCAACGTGAAGAAACGTCCCTTGTATTCCAGTGAAGCCACTACGGTGGTCGCCGGACTCAATGCCCCGTCCAAGACCTTCAATTTCGCGGATAACGCGTTCGAGGACTACTTCCCGGATCTGGTGAATGTGTTCAAGACGGTCAACACGACGCCGGACACGCAAGGCTCCTTGGACGGCTGCAATACCTGCCACGACCAGCTGGCCACCACGTTCCACAGCGGTATCCGGGGCGGCAACATCAAGGTGTGCCGGATCTGCCACGAAGTCTCGAATGGCGGTTCGCATCTGGAAGCGCAGTCGCGGTCGATCGATTCCTATGTCCATGCCATCCACTCGTTCCAGGCATTCAACAATAGCGACAAGAACTTCGACCCCGACGATCCGGCCACGGTGTTCGAGTATGAGGAGCACATCTCCCATCACTTCCCGCGGTTCACGATCAAGGACTGCGAGGCCTGCCACGTCGACTCGAGCAATGTATACGCTTCGGGCCGGTACGCGTTCGACGTGCCTGACCAGTCCAAGTCGATGCCGGGCGTGCTATCCGGGACCGTGTCGATCGAGAACCGGAACATCGGCGAGATCTTGCCGGCTGTCACGGGTCCCGCCGTGCGGGCCTGCGGTGCGTGTCACCGTGCCCAGGCGATCAATGCCGATGATTCGGGCGACCTGGCGATCCAGATCACACACTGGCAGACCTTCGGCTATTACATCGAGATCGCCAAGGACGATACCCGTGCTCTTTGGGAGGCCGTGGTCGACAAGATCATGACCCTCTTCAAGGCCGACCACTAAGCGTGGCGGGCGGGGCGGGCCCTCGGTCCGCCCCGCTGGCCATGACGCTTGGCCCCAAGTCGTAATCGGGGCAAGGCGTGCCAACCCGGCACGCCTTCAGCGGCAAACCTCAAGGCACCGGCAACCCCGGTGCCTTTTTTATGAAGCGGTGGTTATCGCGCCAACCCTTTTCGCTGCGCGAATTGCCACCACCACACTCCCGGATCACGGCCAAGCAACACCAACCGATACCGAAAACTACTGACGCCGTTGGAAAAAAAATCAGGATGGAATCAACCTTTATGGCTTATCGATGTAAAAATACCCGGGTGCATACTCGTACGATGGAGAAGGTCATGAAAATCGGGCAAGTAGGATCCGCTCTCTTGACGATGTTGGCAGTGACGCTGTCCGGCTGCGGCGGCGGTGGCGGCAGCGGAGGCGGCGGCTCAACTCCGGTATCGGCGGCATCGACCGGCGCGACCATCACCGGGATTACCGTGAACACCCCGCTGGTGAGTGACCTTCGTCGTCAAGGACTCATCGGGTAATCCGGTTAATGGGCTCACTCTCTATGATCCGTCTGGCATCAGGCCTGCGGCAGTTCCAATATCAGTTTCGCCATCGCCAAGTTCGATGGCGCCAACTGGCAGAGCCTGATTTCACGCCAGCGTTATGCCAGCGATTCACCCGGCAAGTTGTCGGTCATCGAAGGCACGACCGATCCCAAGCCCGCCGCCGGCTATACCAACCCGGACACGGCGCTCACCGACCCGAGCACACGCATCGTAGGCATCCTGGAAGAAGCCAACGGTGCCTACACCTACCACTTCGCCACCGACGTCACCACCCCGCTCCTGATGGCCGACGCGGTCGACAAGCGAAATGTCTCCCTGGGCAAGGTGGCCAACAATGGCCAACTCGCCGTAAGGACGGAGAGACCCTGCATCGTGTCGTGCTGCAACTGTGCTACGTCGATCCAGTCAGCCACGCGACCGTGAAGTTCAACCCCTACGCCGACTTCACCCTCGGTGCCGATGGCAAGGGGGTCATCTACAAGGACAGCAAGGGCAACCCGACACCGGCACGCAAGGTGGTCGACCGGGAATCCTGCAATGACTGCCATGTCAACTTCGCCCAGCACGGCGGCAATCGCGTCGATCCCAACTTCTGCGTGGTCTGCCACAACCCCGGCAGCACCGACTTCGAGACTGGCAACCCGATCGACTTCAAGTTGATGGTGCACAAGTTCCACATGGGCAAACGCCTGACCCAGGATTACGCGGTGCGTTCGGCTGTGGCCCGAAAGGACATGGGTGGGGGCGACATCGAAGGTGTGCTGTATCCCCAGGATCAGCGCAATTGCGTCAATGCCATGATGGTTCATCAACGCACTACGTGCACCGCACCGGGCCGCGACAATCGAAAATACAAGTCCAGCGAGAACGCCTGATTGGCTGCCATGACGATTACAAGACGCCCGGCTCGAACTGGCAGACCGCGCATGCGACGTTTACGGCTCTATCGCTATTCTTCCCCAGCGTGAGCAATCCGGACGACACCCCCGACTCGACCTGCCAATCCTGTCACAACGACTTGGGACCGGGCACGGTGCCGACTAACGCCGAAGCCCATGCAATTCCCGAGTGGGTCAAGTCCGCGAACTACCAGCTGAATATCTGGAATATCAGCAAGAACGCGGACAACTCCCTGACCGTGGAGTACTCGTTGAGCGATCCTAGCCATCCGGGCACCGATTACGACCTGGTGTCCGATAGTGCCCGTTTTGGCAACCTGTCGATCCTGTTCGGCTGGAACACCACCGACTATTCCAATGATGGCGAGACCCGGACGAGGCCAGCCCTTCTCCATAAAGGCCGCGACGGACGCCTCCGTGCAGCGGGTTGGCACCAGCAATCACTTCAGGCTGAATTCGGGTGTCCTGCCCGGCGCGGCCAGCGGCACTGTGGCCGTGGCCTTCCAGCGCCGCATCAACGATTCCGGCCTGCGCATACCCGTTCCGAACGTGGTTAAGTACATTGCAATGAGTGGCAATGTACTTGAGCGTCGCCAAGTGGTCTCCGCCGAGAAGTGCAACGTCTGTCACGGCCGCTTCCTGGGCTATTCCAGCCTGTCCAGCTTCAAGCCCGGGTTGGGGGCCCACGGTGCAAACCGCAACGATCCCCAGGTGTGCGTGATCTGCCACAACGGCAATAATCTGCAGAACGGCACGGTCGTTTCCGGTGGCGTGGTTACCCATTACGCCGATTCGGCCGACTTCAAGCAGATGATCCACAAGATGCACGAAGCGCAGGACGACAACTACCCGGTGTGGCCCTACGAGCAGGTGACGACCGGGTTGGGTTCGCAGATCACCGCGGGCCTGCGCTATTGCAACCTCTGCCACGTGGATAGCTCCTTTGTTAACAGCAAGAGCGTTCTGGGTACCTCCCTGGCTCTGGATGTAGACACCAGCGTCGACAGCACAGACGCGACGGTCATCGACACCGATGCCCTGGACAATGCTGTGATCTCGCCCAAGGCCTCCGCCTGCTACAGTTGCCACTCCTCGGATCAGGCCAAGAGCCATATGATCCTGACCGGCGGCGCGGCGTTTGGCAGCGTGACCCAGGGCGCCCTTGCCACGGGCACCGCGGTATTGGAAAAATGCGACGGTTGTCACCTGCAAGGCGCCATGGCACCCGTGGATGTCCTGAATCTCGGTGAACAAATTGAGCGCTCTGGCAATGCAACGTGGGAGGCGCTTGGTCAGGGTCCTCCCGATTTTTTACAGTGATTGGTGGAAATTATGAATAAAACCAGGAACTTGCTCATGTTGGCCGCAGCATTGAGTATCTCGTTGTCCGCCTGCGGCAACAACAAACACACGAATGCCGATGGGCCGGTCGCGGTGAAGGTGAATGGCCAGCCGATTTTGGCTGCCGAATTCGGCGTCAAGCCGGGGCTCGACGGGGCCGCTCTAATGCCGTCCGTATCCGAATCCGACATGAAACTCATGGTTGACTTGGAGTTGCTGCGTCAGGCCGCGGTCGAGTCAAAGCTGGATCAGGACAAGGAAATAAGTGACCGGATGAGCAAATCCAAGGAATCTCCGAGGCGGACTCTGGCCATGGCA
This sequence comes from uncultured Pseudomonadota bacterium, assembly GCA_963713085.1. Classification (GTDB taxonomy): domain Bacteria; phylum Pseudomonadota; class Gammaproteobacteria; order Burkholderiales; family Thiobacillaceae; genus PFJX01. The sequence goes on from CAVQKQ010000016.1 coordinate 196,397, forward strand.
TATATCAACAAGCAGATGTCTACCATTGCCGAACCTACCGAGGCGGAAGTCAGTGCCTATTACAACGACAACCCGGCTCAATTCGCTGAGCGGAAGCACTATGAATTGAATGCTTGCTACATCAAGCACGTCGCCGGAAAGGAAGCGAAGATCAAGGCCCAGTTGGGCAAGAGCAAGAAATTCGACGTTTTCGAACGGTGGTTGAAGGCGAACAAAATTACCCATGGCAGCCTGCCGGTCTCGGTTGATACGGATAAGGCGAACGAAGGGTTACTGAAGAAAATCGAGGCTGTCCCAGTCGGTGGCAGCGTTGTTGAGGATGGCAAGGATCAGATGACGATCACCTTCGTCAGCGCCATGCGGGAGGATCCGCTTACCCTGGAACAGGTCAAACAGCAGATCATGAAGACGCTGTTCGATAAAAAGAAGCTTGCAAGCTACCGCGACATGATCAAGCGGTTGCGTGACCAGGCGAAGATCGAATACGTGCCGCCCTATACCGAAAATGGATATAAGGCGCACAACCTTTCCACACCCGGGGAGAAAGGCCAATGACGCGTATCGGCAAAGTCTGAAAGTGGACTTGTCTGTCCGCTTGAGGCAATGTCGCGCAATCGACCACCGGAGTGGGTTATTTCAGCGAACGTAATTGGGATATGCGAATGTTCGAGAGACATCTTGAAACCACGGGCAGCCTGGTTCGCCTTGATCCTGGGGATGAGTCTGCTGTTGCCGGCCTATGCCGCCGACGAGGCGGATAACGGCGAAACGGTCAAAAAGATCGACATGAAACGCCCCCCCCGGCCGATCACGCCTGAGGAAAAGGCGGACCGGGTGGATCTGCTGGCCAAGGGGCGCTACGTGGATGCCGATACCTGCGTCGGCTGCCATGACGAGGAGTACGAATACCCCATCTATCCCCTGTTCAAGACCAAGCATGCCGTGGTGGCGGACCCCCGCACCCCCTTCTCGAACAAGCAGTGCGAGAGCTGCCACGGCCCGGGCAAGACACACGCCAAGGCGAAGAAAGCGGGTAAGCGCAGCGGCACGATCATCAGCTTCGGCAAGGACTCTTGGGCGCCGGTCAAGGACCAGAACGACATGTGTCTGGCCTGTCACCAGACCCATCAGCGCATCGAGTGGAAGGGCAGCACCCATGACTTCAACGGCGTGGCCTGCGCCTCCTGCCACAAGATCCACGTGGCCAAGGACCCGGTGCTGGATCGCCAGCAGCAGGCCAACGTCTGCTTCACCTGCCATGCCAACAAGCGTGCCCAGTTTTATCAGGTCTCGCACCATCCGGTTCAGGAAGGCCAGATGGCCTGCAGCGAATGCCACAACGTCCATGGCGAGGACGGCACCGGTCTCCTGGTGAAGGCCACCTCGCGGGAAAAGTGTGTTTCATGCCATGCCGAGAAGCGCGGCCCCTTCCTTTGGGAACATGCCCCCGCCGCCGAGGACTGCACCCTCTGCCACGATCCCCACGGCTCGAACCAGCCCGCGCTGCTCAAGAAGCGTCCACCCCAGTTGTGCCAGCAGTGCCATTCTCCGGAGGGACACCCCAGCGTCAGCTACAACGGTTCCAAACTGGCCGGCAGCGCCTTCCTGGGGGCCAAGGGCTGCGTGAATTGCCACTCCGCGGTGCACGGCTCGAATCACCCCTCCGGTGTGACCCTGGCGCGCTGACAGCCAGGCCCCGGTTGCAAACGATGACCAGCATTCCCGAAAGCGAATCGAGGAAGAAGAACATGTCCGCTAGCAAATCCCCCTTGCAATACGCGTTGCTCGTGGCGGCGCTGATGCAAGCATTGCCGATGGCTGCATATGCCGCGAAGGACGATAAGGAAGACAAGGCAGAGAAGGCGGAAAAGGCTGATGACGCTGACAAGGCTGGCGGTATCAATTCGGTCTGCGAAGACTGCGCAGACTACAGCGGCTGGACCAAGTGGTTGGAGTTGGGCATCGGTACCCAGAGCGACGACGCGTACCACTTCGGTCGCTATACCGGTATGCAGGACAGCGGCGCGTTCATCAACGCCAACGGCGAGGTCCGCTACCGGGCCAAGGCCAATGGCGGCTACCTGGATGCCAAGGTCATCGACCTGGGCCTCGAGTCGCGCGACGTGAAGGTGGATGCCGGCAGGCAGGGCAAATACGGGGTGACCGTGGAATACGATCAGATCCTCAATTTCCGCAGACAGTATTCGACCACGACCCTCAAGACTGAGCGTGACCGCACCGGCATCAAGTTCTCGGCGGTCCCGGGCAAGGACTGGGAAATCACCGGTTTCTTCCGCCACGAAAAGAAGGACGGCATCAAGGACGTGGGCGCCACCTTCGGCTTCAGCGCGACTTCTATCCTTCCCGTGGCCTTCAATTACCAGACCGACGATTTCGGGCTGAACCTTGGGTACAAGGGAAGCGATTCCAGGCGCAATTCGGCTATGCCGGCTCCCTGTTCAAGAACGGCGATGACGAGATCTCCTGGTCCAACCCCCTGCCGCCGCCGGCCACCGGGCTAATCGCCGAATACCCTGACAACCAGTTCCACCAGATCAGCGCCATGCTGGGCTACCAGCTCACGGACCACACCCGGATAGGCGGCAAACTGGCTTCGGGCGCATGACCAGGACCAGAGCTACCTGCCATACAGCACCTCCTCCGGGTTCCCGGGGGTGAGCAACCTGGACGGAGAGGTGAAGACGACTCTGGCCAAGCTGGATATCAACTCACGACCCAGCCCCAGGCTGCGCCTGGATGGCAGCTATACCTACAGCAATCGCGACAACAACACGCCCGTCAATACCTATGACTATGTGATCACGGACACCATCCTGAGCCCGGACCCTCGCCAGAATCGCCCCTACAGCTTCGAACAGCATCTGCTGCGGCTCAAGGCGGGCTACCGGCTGCCCAAGGACGTGGATCTCTCCGGCGGCTTCGACTACGAACCTGATGGACGTACCTATCAGCAGGTAACGGAGACCAAGGACAAGACCCTGTGGGCCAAGCTCAAGCTGCAGCCGAGCGAGAAGGTCGAGACCTCCCTCAAACTATCCCATGCCAATCGCGATGCCTCGGCCTACAACGCCGCCGCCTACCAGAACCCGTCCTACCCCGAATCCGGGGCGATACCCGGCGATCCCCTGATGCAGGCATTCGAGATGGCGGACCGGACCCGCGACAAGGTCGGTTTTGATCTTTCGTACAACACGTTGGAGAAACTGTCCCTCGGATTCGCCCTCGACTTCTACAAGGACGACTACAAGAACATGGTACTGGGGCTGACCAAGGCCAGCGGCTTCACCTCCACACCCAGCCTCACCTATGTGTTCAGCGAAAAGCTCTCGGCCTCGGCCTACTACACTTACGACAAGCTGAGTTCCGACCAGTCCGGCCGGGAATGGCTCACCCTCCCCCCCAGTCAGCACGCTGTGGGCCGAATCGGACGGCAACACGACCCAGACCGTCGGTCTGACCGTCAACTGGAAGGCGATACCCAAGAAGCTGGATCTTGGCGCGGATGTGGTCTATTCCGACTTCACCGGCAAGATTCACTACGACACCACCCCCCTGCCGGATCTCGGTTCCACCCTCACCGCCATCGGCTTACACGGCACCTACAAGCTGAAGGATGATGTCTCGCTGCGCGCCGATTACCGCTACGAGCATTTCAAGGAATCCGACTGGGCGAACCTCCCCCTACCCTCGGTGATCACGCTCGGCACGTCCCCGCAGACCCAGGATGTTCATGTGATCTACGTCTCGGTCCGGTACGCATTCAAGTAACGATACCCCATGCCTGCATGACACGTTACGAAGACGCGGGTCTCGGCGTTGTCTGGGGTACAGTGCATTTGACTTGGTGTGAGACCGGATGTGTCGGCCAAAATCTAGTTCGAAGCTGGTGAGGTCGACCTGTCAACAGCCGGCGCATAGACCTCGTCGATACTGCGCGGACAAGTCGGTAGCTCAGTCTGTTCGGGCACCAAGGTTGCGCGACGCCGAATACCGGCGACCGCCGCCATTTCTCGTCGACATCCCCTTCGACAGAGCCCGCCAAACCTCATATATCGATACGCGAACCGGTCATTTTCGCGCGGGTTCCAATCCTTACCTACCCCAGCTTCCCCCCTCGCAGGTGGCAAGGTGTCACATTGGCTTGTGGGGTTCCAGGGCCAGTAGGGTGTCGTTGGCCATCGCCGCCGGCACCCTGAGGATGGCGTGCCGATTCAGCATGCCGGTCAAACTCTGGTGTTGGGGCGCGAGGAGGTGACTCAGTCTTCTATTCATTCCGACAAGGGCGGCTTTGGCCGCCCTTGTCGTTTTGGCACATGCCAATCGCCGCCGGCCAACACCATGAAAAGGTCGAATAGATCAAAAAAATGGGACAAATATTTGTACCTATTTAGACACAAAGATATTTTGTACCAACTCATCTATTTCGTCATGGTTTTTGCTGGGGGTAGCGCTCTGGCCCATGCGGCCAAGAGGAATACCGGATTTTGTATAACGAGGAGAAGACATCGAATGCTTGTTTGCGGTCGTGCCGGTTGCAAGGTGGCGCCGCGCGGACAGCGACTGTCTGGATCTGGCCTGCCTTGGCGTCCCGGATGAAGGCGATGGCTTCTCGAGACCGCGCCCATGTGGGGTGGGAACAGTACGTTCCAATGCATCGAGGAAGGCAGCGGGATCGTCGTGCCGGAGAGGCGGCGCGGGGTTCTGCAGGCAAGCCAAAGGCGGAAAATGCCGGCCACCGGCTCGGAACGGTCGGTGCGGAAGCGTTTTTTGAGTTGTTGATGTGAAGTTGCGGTACCTGCCGTAGGGTGTGTCGGGGCATGGGGTCTTGGCACGTTGTCTTCAGTGCAAGGAGAGGAAAATGACCATTTCTAAAATATTATCAATCAGCCGTCTGGGGTTAGTCGCCCTGATGGCCATTGGCCTCGCCGGTTGCGGTGGGGGTGGAGGTGGAGGCACAACCACGCCGCCGCCGACGCCCACCGTGGATTTGACCTCCTATGTGGCCCAGGCCAAGCCTGAGCAATGTGTACTGTGTCACACCGATACAGCCGCTGGCGCGGACGGCGAGGCTGGCTCTGTCACCAGGACCGGCCCAGGGCATTATTCGGAATACGTCAAGTATGCGGATACCAGCAAGTTCACGCTGACCGTCGATGGGGTTTCGAGTGTCGATAATGGCGATGGTACCTTTACGTCAACTATGACTTTTACCGCCAAGAAGAACGGTACCGGGCTCACTGCCGATGAGCTCGCGGCACTGAATCAGAAGCGGTTCTATGCCGTGATGTACGACACTACGACTCGGCAATTTACTCAGTCGACCTCATTGACCGGATCCAATGCGTCGAATTTCACGCAGACCGGAGACGGATGGCCAGTTCACGGTGAAGACCACCAATGTTGCCTTTGCGCATGAACTACAGACGGCGGCGGGTGTGGGTGCCGAAGCCTATGCCTACATCGCCGATGGCAAGCTCGATACCGAAGGTATGCAGTTGTACGATGATGTGGCCAACGCGGGCAAGACCTATGGTGATGCCGGAACCTATCAGTCGGCCGCCAACGTATCGGCCTGCGAGACCTGCCACGGCAAGCCCTACATGAAGCACGGCTACCGCATGGCGGCCGTGCCCGGCCTGGCGGATTTCGGCGGCTGCAAGAACTGCCACGTCAATGGTGTGAGCCGGCCACGATGTCGCCTGGCAGATCTTGAAGGACAACCCGGAGCGTGCCGCCGAGATCGCCAATGGCAGCGCCGTGACGGCTGAAGAGAATACCAAGTACGCCTATGAGCGCATTCTCATGAACGACGTACACATGTCGCACAACATGGAGTTCCCGTATCCGCAGACCATGCAGATCTGCGCCACCTGCCACTCGGGGCATCTGGGCGATACGCTGGAAAGCGACATCTTCGCGGATTCCAAGTACCGGGCCTCGACCTGCGTCAGCTGCCACAGCGTCGACGGGCTCAAGGCCAAGATGGAGACCCGGCACGACGGCGTAGCCATCACCATCCACGACACCTTCATCGCCAAGATGGACGATCCCGCCCAACGGGACACCGTGGATTGCACGGTATGCCATGGCAAATCCGTCGGTGTTGGTCCCTCGTTCGCGACCATCCACCACAACGGCTATAACCCGATCATCTATGCGGACGATGGCACGCGGTAAAAAAAAAAAAAAAAAAATTCGGATACGTTCAAGACCACCATCGACAGCGCCACGTATGACGCCGCCACTCACATGCTGGACATCCATTTCAGCGCAACCGGCGATATGGGCAGCCTGCATGCGAGCAATATCACACCGACCGTCACGATCGGCCTGTACGGCTACGACACCAAGGACTTCATCGTCGCCGCGCACGGTTCCGCCGCTGACGGCAAGCGCAATCTGGAACATGTCTGGGGCGATGGCAACCCGCGCTACACGGACGTTTCGGCGGCGTGGCGGCAGCTGGGAAGTGAAGGCGGACCTGTCGCTCTGGGCTGACATGCTGGCTCCAAATGCCGATGGCGTGACCGTAATCAGGCGCGCGGAAATTGCGGTCTTGCCTAATCTTCCTCATCCGACGCTCACGATAGTTGCCTATGGCGGCGCCGTAGTCCCGGCACCTCTCGCGCTCAACGCACCGTCCAAGACCTTCAACTTTGCCGATAACGGGTTCGAGGACTACTTCCCGGATCTGGTGAATGTGTTCAAGACGGTCAACACGACGCCGGACACGCAAGGTTCCCTGGACGGCTGCAACACCTGCCACGATGCGCTTGGCACCACGTTCCATGATGGACAGCGGGGCGGCAACATCAAGGTGTGCCGGATCTGCCACGAGGTCTCGAATGGCGGTTCGCATCTGGAAGCGCAGTCGCGGTCGATCGATTCCTATGTCCATGCCATCCACTCGTTCCAGGCATAACAATAGGAAAAAATTCGCCATGCGCTCCGGACGGTGTACGAGTATGAGTCGCACATCTCCCATCACTTCCCGCGGTTCACGATCAAGGACTGCGAGGCCTGCCACGTCGACTCGAGCAATGTTTACGCTTCGGGCCGGTACGCGTTCGACGTACCTGACCAGTCCAAGTCGATGCCGGGCGTGCTATCCGGGACCGTGTCGATCGAGAACCGGAACATCGGCGAGATCTTGCCGGCTGTCACGGGTCCCGCCGTGCGGGCCTGCGGTGCGTGTCACCGTGCCCAGGCGATCAATGCCGATGATTCGGGCGACCTGTCGCTCCAGATCACGCACTGGCAGACCTTCGGTTATTACGTCGAGATCGCCTCTGCAAATACCCGTGACCTCTGGAATGAAGTGGTCGACAAGATCATGACCCTCTTCAAGGCCGACCACTAAGCGTGGCGGGCGGGGCGGACCTGGGTCCGCCTCGCGTTAGTCCCAGGTAATACCAGTTGGTACTGAACCGGAGGTTGCAAGGCCTCCGGTTTTTTTATGCGTTTCTCCCCGGGTTTTGCTGGCGGCGCTTCCCTTTGTCTCTCCTAACCAGTTGAATTTGTCGAACCTGACGTCCGAGAACAAGCTGCACGTTCTGTAAAAAAGCACAATTGATCTTGGTCACCGGACGTAATGCTGGCCATAATGGCCCCTCTTCTGATGGTTATAATCGCACTCTGTGAAGGCCACACTGAAACTCCCCAAATTGTCTCTCCCACGCGCAATGTCAGCGCCGGCGGCGTTTGACGCGGCGCTTCGCATTCTAAACGTGGCCTTCGCGATGGCGGCGGTTGTCCTTGCGAGCGGCTGGCTCACCGCATTGACCGCGCCACGATTGGTGGCCAAGCTACCGTCCACCCCCGTCGCCACAGAGGATAGAGGCCTGAAGATGATTGGCAGGTTGTTCGGCGTCGCTCAGGCGCGCTCCCAGGCGGTCGAAGGGCTGAAGCTGACCGGGGTTTACGCGGGCTCGGGGGGCGGGGGCTTTGCCACCTTTCGCACCAGGGCTGGTGAGGTATCGGTCTTTGCCGGAACAGAGATCGCGCCCGGCGTGAAACTCAAGCAGATAGAAAGTGATCGAGTGATCATCCTCAACACGGGTGTGCAACAGGAACTGCGCCTTCAGGATGGCGGTGGGGAGCAACCCACATCGCCTGCTCAAGCCACCGCATCCCCAGCCCTAAGCGCCGCAGCCGCATATCAGGCGGCCGCGGCGCTTAGGGCTGCCCAAAAGTCAGGACAACGATCAATGAAGCCTCGCATGAAAATCCTGTGTGCACTGCTGCTGTCCGCCGGTTTGCTAATGGGCGGTGCGGAGGCGGCAAGCAGCCAGCCCTCGGGCCGCATCACCCTGAATTTCGTCAATGCCGACATCGGCGCGGTCATCAAGGCCATGAGCGAGATGACCGGGCGAACCTTCGTGGTGGACCCGCGTGTCAAGGGTACGCTCAACATCACCTCGCCGCGTCCGGTCAGCCGAACGGTGGCCTATGACATCCTCCTGGCCACGTTGCGCATGCAGGGTTATGCCGCGGTGCAGGTGGACGGCGTGGTGCGCATCATTCCGGAGGCGGACGCCAAGTTCTATGCCGTGCCAAGCTCTGGCAAGTCCAGCCGATCGCGCGTGGGCGGCGAGATGGTGACGCGGGTATTCGCCCTCAAGCATGAGTCCGCCCTCCAGCTGCAGGCGGCGCTCCGCCCCATCATCGGCCTCAACAGCACCATCAACGCGGAACCGGGCACGAATACCCTGCTGGTGACCGACTATGCCGACAACCTCGCCCGTCTCGAGCAGGTCATAGAGGGCTTGGACGTGCCCACCGCCGACGAGCCGGTGCTGATCCCCCTCAAGTACGCCTCGGCGCAGGACATCGCCGGCCTGGTGTCGCGTGTATTCACGCCCCTGCCGGGGCTGGGTGGCGCCAATACCGGACTCGACACGCTCCAGGTCGCCGTGGACGAGCGTTCCAACAGCCTGATCGTGCGCGGCCGCGACCGCAACCTGATCAGCAAGGTACAGAACCTGGCAACCACCCTGGATGTGCCCACGCCAGTGGCGGGCAATGTCCATGTGATCTACCTGAAGAACGCCCAGGCGGTCGATGTCGCCAAGACCCTGCGCAACATCGTGACCTCTGATTCCTCGTCGCTGACCCAGACCCAACCCGCCACGGCTCAACCTGCCGCCTCCAAGGGGCAATCGGGCCAGGACAGCGGGCCGGGCATGATCCAGGCGGACCAGTCCAGCAATGCTTTGATCATCACCGCACCGGAAGCGGTGTTCAACAACATCAAGGCCGTAGTGGAAAAATTGGATGTGCGGCGTGCCCAAGTGCTGGTCGAGGCCCTCATCGTCGAGGTGTCGGCGGACAAGGCAGCGGAGTTCGGCATCCAGTGGCTCGGCGCCGGCAGCACCAACAGCTTGGCCAAGGGCAGCAAGTTGGGCGCCATATTCGGCAACAGCAGCAGCACCACGAATATCGGCATCCTCGCGGCTAACCCGGCTGGCGCGGCGGCCGCCGCGACCGGCCTCAATATCGGCTTGTTCAAGAGCCAGAGTCTCGGGGTTTTGGCGCGGGCCCTGCAAACGGAGGCGGGCGGCAATATCCTTTCCACGCCAACCATCCTCACCCTGGACAACGAGGAAGCGAAGATCTCGGTGGGCTCCAACGTGCCGTTCGCGACCGGTTCCTACACGAGTACCGGGGCCTCTTCCACGAGCGTCAGTCCCTTCACGACCTATGAGCGCAAGGACGTGGGCCTGACCCTCAAGGTCAAGCCCCAGATCAGCGAGGGCGGCACGGTGCGCATGGTGATATCCCAGGAGGTGTCCCAGTTGCGCTCTGCCACCGACCCGACCCTGGCCGCCACCGACAAGCGCTCCATCGATTCCACCGTGTTGGTGGACGACGGGCAGATCATCGTCCTGGGCGGGCTGATCCAGGATCAGGTGACGGATGGTGAGGACAGCGTCCCGGTGCTGGGCAAGATACCGGTGCTGGGCCACCTGTTCCGCTACAACACCCGCAAGCATACCAAGACCAATCTGATGGTCTTCCTGCGTCCCAAGATCGTACGTACCGCGGCGGATGCCGCTGCAGTGACCAGCCCGCGTTACGACTACATCCTCGGCCAGGAGAAGGAAGCGGTCCCGCCGCATCATGCCATGCTTCCGGATATGCCTTCTCCGATGCGCGGCCATGATTTGAGGAAGAATATGGACCAGCCGGAGACGTCCAAGGCCCCGGCCGATGCGAAGACAGGAAGCGAAGCTCCAAGCCAGGGCAAGGCCACCGCCGAGCCGAGGGCGGAGACGGCGGCTCCGAAGCAGGATAACCCCCAGGAGGAGGCCTGGTGGTCCCCCAAGAAAAAGTGATGTCGACCATGGGGAAGCGGTACCAGCCAAGCCGGGCTTGGGCCCATCCGTGACTCGGGCAACTCGAAAGTGAAGCGTATTCCCTATGCCTTTGCCCGCTCCTCGGGCGTCCTGGCCGCGCCCGATGCGCACGGCGGGCTTGCCGTCACGGTGCGGCGCAACACCCGCCCCGAGGTGCTGGCCGAGTTGCGGCGGCATTACGGCCTGCCCCTGTCGGTGACGCTCCTTCCCGACGACCAGTTCGAGGCGGCCCTTTCCGCCAGTTATGCCGAGGGCGGCGATTCCGGCGGCCTGATGGACGAGTTGGGCGAGGGGACGGAGCTGACCAGCCTGATGCAGGACAGCCGCCGTATCCAGGACCTGCTGGAGTCGGAAGACGACGCCCCCATCATCAAGTTGATCAACATGGTGTTCATGCAGGCCCTGCAGGAAGGCGCCTCGGACATCCACATCGAGCCGTTCGAGAACCGGTCCGTGGTGCGTTTCCGGGTGGACGGGGTGCTGAAGGACGTGTTCGAGCCGCCCCGGGCGCTGCACGCTGCCCTGGCGTCGCGCATCAAGGTGATGGCGGACCTGGACATCGCCGAAAGGCGTCTGCCCCAGGATGGCCGTATCGCCATCCGCCTGGGGGGCCAGCCGGTCGACGTGCGGGTGTCCACCCTGCCGACGGGTCACGGCGAGCGCGTGGTGTTGCGCCTGCTGGCCAAGGACGCCGAACGCCTGCACCTGGAGCGCCTGGGTATGGATCCCGGTTTGCTCAAGCAGGTGGACCGCCTGATCCACGAACCCCATGGCATCTTCCTGGTCACCGGCCCCACCGGCTCGGGCAAGACCACCACCCTCTACGCCGCCCTGTCCCGGCTGGACAGCACCGCCCTGAACATCATGACCGTGGAGGATCCCATCGAGTACGACCTGGACGGCATCGGCCAGACCCAGGTCAACGCCCGGGTGGACATGAGCTTCGCCCGGGCCCTGCGCGCCATCCTGCGCCAGGACCCCGACGTGATCCTGGTGGGCGAGATCCGCGACCTGGAGACCGCCCAGATCGCCGTGCAGGCCAGCCTGACCGGCCATCTGGTGATCGCCACCCTGCACACCAACGACGCGGCCAGTGCTGTCACCCGGCTCATGGACATGGGCATCGAACCCTTCCTCCTGGGCTCCAGCCTGATCGGTGTCCTGGCCCAGCGTCTGGTGCGCAAGCTGTGTCCCCAATGCAAGAAAGGCTACAAGCCCACCGCCAAGGAATGGGCCACGCTGAGCGCCACCAAGCCCCCGGCCAAGGTGTATCGCGCCCAGGGCTGCGACCAGTGCAACCAGACCGGCTATCGGGGCCGCACCGGACTGTATGAGTTGATGAACGTGGACGAGCCGCTGCGCCGCCTGATCCACGACGGCGCCGGCGAGCATGACATTCGCAAGTATGCCGAGGAGCAGGGCATGGGCTTGTTGCGCGAGGACGGCTTGCGCTGGATCCGCGCCGGCGAAACCTCCATCGAGGAGATTCTGAGGGTCACCCGGGAGGCGGCATGACGGCTTGGCGCTATGTGGCGGTGGATGCCCAGGGCACGCGCCATCGCGGCGAATTGGAGGCGGACCATCCCCGCGCGGTGCGCGCCCGCCTGCGTGAGCAGGGCCTGCTCACCGAGGAGGTGACCCCCCGGGATGCACCTGGCGTGGGCGCTGTCGGCGACCGGCGCGTGCCGGCCCTGGCCCTGGCCCTGTTTTCGCGCCAATTCGCCACCCTGGCCGCCGCCGGCCTGAGCGTCGAGCGGGCCCTGGCGGCCCTGCTGGACCAACAGGAAGTGGAACGCCTGCGGATGGTGCTGGGCAGCGTGCACCAGGACGTCCTGGCCGGCCATGGCCTGGGACAGACCCTGGCGCGTCATCCCCGGGCCTTTCCCCGCTTTTATGCGGCCATCGTCCAGGCGGCGGAGGAGGCCGGCGCCCTGCCCCAGGTGATGGAACGCCTCGCCGGCTATCTGGAGCGGGGCCAGGCCTTGCGCCAGAAGGTGGGCGTGGCCCTCATCTACCCGGCCATCGTCACACTGGTGGCCTTCCTGGTGGTGGGCGTGCTGCTGACCTATGTGGTGCCCCAGGTGGTGGCGGTGTTCGCCCAGTCCCACCAGACCCTTCCCTTCCTGACCCGCGCGCTGATCTTTGTTTCCGACCTGGCCCGCTCGACCTGGTGGATCGGCCTGCTCCTGGTCCTGGGGGGCGGATTCGTGGCCCGCCACCTGTTGAGCATCCCCGCGGTCCGCCTGCGCTGGCACCGGTTCCTGCTGCGCCTGCCCGTCATCGGCCGGCTGCGCAGCGGCCTGTCCAGCGCCCGTTTCGCCAATACGTTGGCGGTACTGGTGGGCAGCGGCGTGCCCATCGTCAATGCCCTGGGCTATGCCGGCGCGGCCCTGGACGACGAGGTGTTCCGCGCGGCCACGGCCGAGGCGGCGGCCCGGGTGCGGGAAGGGCAAAGCATCAGCCGCGCGCTCAAGCAGACCGGCGTGTTCCCGGGCATGCTGCTGCATTTGGTGTCCAGCGGCGAGGCCAGCGGCGAACTGGCCCGGGTGCTGGAACAGGCCGCGCGCCAGCAGGAACTGACGGTGGAGACCCGTCTCTCGGCCCTCACCGCACTGCTGGAACCCTTGTTGATCCTGGTGATGGGCGGGGTGGTGATGGTCATCGTGCTGGCCACCCTGGAGCCCATCATCGACATGAACCGTTTAATTCATTGAGGTACGACATGAGAAACAAAGGCTTCACCCTCATCGAACTCATGGTGGTCCTGGTCATCCTGGGCGTGCTGGCGGCGATCATCGCGCCGAAGATCATGGACCGGCCGGACGAGGCCCGGATCGTCGCGGCCAAGCAGGATATCGCCAGCCTGGTCCAGGCCCTCAAGCTCTACCGCCTGGACAACATCCGCTATCCCAGCACCGAACAAGGCCTCCAGGCCCTGGTGGCCAAGCCGACCATCGAGCCGATCCCCAACAACTGGAAGGCCGGCGGCTACGTGGAGCGCCTGCCAAAAGATCCCTGGGGCAATCCCTACGTGTATCTCAATCCCGGCCGGCACGGCGAGATCGACGTCTTCAGCCTGGGGGCCGACGGCCAGAACGGCGGCGAAGGCAAGGACGCGGACATCGGCAACTGGATGCTTTGAGGCCAGTCCAGCCGGGGTGACGTGAACCAGCGAGCCATGAGGCCATCCGCCCAACCGAATCCGACGCGGGACGCGACGGCTTCCACCGCGTTCTCGGCGTGGCGCGTCCGGCCGGGCGGCTTCACCCTGCTGGAGCTACTGGTGGTGCTGGTGATCATCTCCATCGGCATCTCCACCGTGGTCATCGCCCTGCGGCCCGATCCCCGCGGCGTGGTGCGCGAGGAGGGCGACCGCCTGGCGCTGCTCCTGGGGATGGCCAGCGAGGAATCCGCCGGCGGCGGCGTGACCCTGGCTTGGGTCGGACGGGAGGACGGCTATGAATTCGAGTCGCGGGAGATCACCGACCTGGGACCGGACTGGATGGTGCTCCGGGGCGACGATCTGTTGCATCCGCGCCAATTGCCCAACGGCATCTACATTCGCGGCATCCGGGTGGATGGCAAGGCCTTGGCGCTCGGCCAGCGGGTGACCCTGGGCGACCGGGGTGCCCACGACCTGGCGGTGGAGATCGCCATGGGCGATACCCGAGCCCGGATAACCGGCACGGATGGCCAATTCCAGTCCGCCCTGGATTCCGGAGACGGTACGTGAAGCGGCGGCGCAACGGCGGTCGCGCCTTTCCGGCACGGGGTTTCAGCCTGCTGGAGATGCTGGTCGCCCTGGCCATCGTCTCCATCGGCCTGATCGCGGCCTTGCGCGCCACCGGCGTGGGCACCGAAGGGGTGGGGGAATACCGCAACCGAATGCTGGCCCTGTGGCTGGCCCAGAACATCTTGGCGGAACGCACCGCCCGGCAGGATTGGCCGACTCCGGGACTTGTCACCAGCGAGGAGACGTTCGCCAACCACCGCTTCGTGGTGCGCCAGGAGGTCAAGTCGACGCCCAACCCCAGTTTCAGACGCCTGGATGTCTCGATCGCGGCCCGGGAGGAACCGGCACGGACCCTGCAGCGCAGCGTGGCGTTTCTGATCCTGCTGCGATGAGATCGGCCCGTGGATTCACGCTCATGGAGGTGCTCGTGGCCCTGGTGTTGTTGACCCTGTTCACCCTGATCACCTACCGCGCCCTGGATGCCGTGCTCCAGGCCCAGCGGCAGGTCAGCGCCGAAATGGAGCGCTGGCGGGTCATGGCCGCCGCCTTCGCGAGGGTGGAATCCGATCTGGCCAATGCGATCATCCGTCTGGATGTTCGCCACCTGAGCGACAGCGCGTTCCAAACCCGGACGGAATCGGATGGCGCCATGCAGTTCGACCTGGTGCGCCTGTTGCCGGAGGATGCGGAAGAAGGCCTGCAACACGTGGGCTATCGTTGCGCAAACAAGAAGCTGACGCGGCTGGTTTGGCCGCAGGTGGCCGATACCACGCAGGCCGCGAAGGAATACGGGCTGCTGCAGGGGTTGCGCTCCTGCGCGTTCAAGTACCTGAATAAGGAGGGGCAATGGCTGCCCGCGTGGCTGCCTCGGGTCACGCAGCCCCTGCCCCGCGCCGTGGAACTCGATCTCGTCGAGGGCGATGGCACCGAGTTGCGCCGCGTGTGGCGCGTGCAGTGAGCCGGCGATCGGGAACCGTGAGATGAAACGCCTCCCCACCGGCCCCGCCCCGCGCTTCGCGATGCCCGCCACGGCTCGCGGACAGGGTGGCGCGGCCGTGCTGGTAGCCATGCTGGTGGTGGCCATGGCCGCCCTGGCAGCCAGCAGCTTCCTGTTCCGCTCCCAGGTGGAATGGCGCCGGATGGACAATCTCACCCGCGTGGATCAGGCCCACTGGGTCCTGCGCGCCACCGAACGATGGGGTGCCGCGGTACTCCTGGACGATGCGCGCCGCAGCAGCGTGGACTATCTGGGCGAGGCCTGGGCCACCCAGCTCCCCCCCGTGGAGGCGGAAGGCTACCGGGTCTCGGGCAGGATGGAGGATCAGGACGGCCGTTTCAATATCAACAACCTGGTGGCCAATGGCGGGATCGACGCCCGCCAGTCGGTGATCTTCGCGCGTCTGCTGCGCTACCTGAATTTGCCGGAAGGCCTGGCGGCGACGGCGGGCGACTGGATGGACCAGGATGACACGCTGGTTAACCCCGACGGCGCGGAGTCGGCCTATTATGCCGGCCTCTCCCCCGCCTACCCGGCCGCCAACCGTCCGCTGATCACCTTGAACGAACTGCTGCGCGTGAAGGGATACGACCGCAAGGTCCTGGAGGTGCTGCGCCCCTTCGTGACCGTCCTGCCGACCCGGACCGTCGTCAACGTCAACACGGCGCGGCCCGAGGTGATCGCCGCCCTGGTGGAGGGCATGTCCCTGACGGAGGCCTACGCGCTGGTGGCCAAGCGGGAGCGTACTTATTATCGCAATGTCCAGGATTTCCAGCAGGCCCTGCCAAGCGGTCTGGTTGCCCCGGACGACATGATTTCCGTATCGAGCCGGTATTTCCTGGTTCGGGCCCGTATACGCCACGAACACCTATCCATCGGCAGCCAGGCCCTGTTCAATCGGGATGGCGCGACCCCCCCAACCCTTGTGTGGAGAGCCGAGCTTTGACCACGGATCCCTCAATCGATCGCTTTATCGCTTTGGAGCGGCCCATGGATAATGCACCCTGTGACTTCGATGGCGGGCGTCCCCCGGGGTATTCCGCCAAACGTGCGATCGTGCGCATCAAACCGAGGAATCAAGGATGAGCGAACTCCGCCTTTATCTGCGCCGTGACTCCCTTCTGGAGGGAACGGACTGCGCCTGGGCCATGCTGGATGATGCCGGCCAGATGCGCGGCAGCGGCACCCGCCTCGAGGACCTGCCCCGGGCGCGGCACTGCCGCCTGGTCCTGGCCGGCGATCTGGTGCTCACCGTCAATACCCCCTTGCCGGATCTGCCCGAACGCCGTCTGGCCCCCCTGCTCCCCGCGGCGGCCGAAGCGGCCACCCTGGTCGAGGCGGACACCATCCATGTCGTGCTCATGGAGCGCGGCGCGGATGGCCAGGCGACCCTGGCGGTCCTGGAAGACGCCTGGCTGAGGCGGGTGCTGGACAAGCTGGCGGGACTCGGCCTGTACCCCGATGGCGCGCTGCCCGAATACCTGCTGCTGCCCTGGAACGAAGGAGATTGGTCGGTCGGTTGGCGCGGTGGCGAGACCGTGGCGCGGTTCGGCAAGTGGGAGGGGATGTCCCTGGACGACGGGGAGCCGCCGGTCGGCCTGGTCCTGGCGCTCGCCCAGCGGGGACACCCGACTGCGATCAGGGTCTATCAGGGGGCCAATATGGGGGTCCCCGACTGGGACCGCTGGCGCGAATCCCTGGACACAGCGGTGGAAACGGCCGGACCCTGGGATTGGCGTACCGCCCCCTGGCCGGATCTGCCCGACCTGCTGCAGGGCAAGCACTCGCCCGGACGCAGCCGGATGGATTGGACCCGTCTGATCCGCCCCCTGGCCTGGGGGGCGCTGCTGCTGGTGGGCATCCAGCTGGCCGGCACCCTTCTGGATTGGGGCCTGCTGTCGGGAGAGAACGCCAACATCCGCCAGGAGATGCGCGTGCTGGCGGAACGCGCCCTGCCCGCCCACGCCGCGGTGGTGGATCCGCCCTGGCAGGTGACGGAGCAGCTCCAAACCCTGCGCTCGGCCGCCGGCAATCCTTCCCCCGATGCCCTGGTGCCCCAGTTGGGGCGGCTCGCCCAGGTCTGGCCAGCCTTCGGTGGTCCCAAGATCAAGACCCTGACCTACGAGGCCGGCGCGCTCACCGTGTCCCTGGCGGAGGTCAATGCGGCTGCGCTGGCTCAAATGAAGGCGGCCGCCACCGCCCTGGGTCTGGAGATCGCCACCCAGGATGATCCGGACAAGGGTGTCCGCCTCAGCGTCAGGTCCGCGGGAAAGGAGCAGCGCAATGTTCAATGAGTGGATCGAACGCCTGCGCGGCCAGCTCGCCGGCCGCAGTGTCCGGGAACGCCAGGTTCTGGCGGTTGGGGGAGTGGTCCTGGCGGTCCTGCTCGGCTACGGCGCGGTGTATGAACCCCTGCGCCAGGCCAGGGCGAAGCTGGCCGAGCGCCTGCCCGCGCAACGCGCCGAACTGCGCCTGATGCGGATCCAGGTGGCGGAGATCGAACGTCTGCGTACCCATATGGGCGCCGCGGCCAAGGGCAGTCTGGAACAGCGGATCAAGGCCTCGGCGGCGGCCTTCAATCTGGGCGAGGCTTTCACCCAGTTCACGGCCCTGACCCCGGACCAGGTCCAGCTCGCCACCCAACCCCTGCCCACCGGCAACTGGGTGGATTGGCTGGCGGACCTGGAACGGCAGGGCGTGAGCGTGGCTCGCTGCCGCATCGACACAGGCGACCAGGTCGGCCTGGCCAGCCTGGAACTGACCCTGACGGGGGGGCGGCGATGAGACGTCTGATTCGGCCCGGCCTGTTGATCCTGCTCCTGCTGGTTGCCTATCTGGCCATGCTGCCCGCCACCTGGTTCGACGCCCTCCTGCAGCGCTGGACCCAGGGCAGCCTGGCCATGACCGGCACCTCGGGCACCCTCTGGCGGGGCGAGGGCAGTCTACAGGCCATCCTGCCCAGCGGCGAGGCGGTCACCCTGGCGCCCGCCGCCTGGAAGGTTTCCCTGGGAGAGTTGTTGTCGTTGCGGTTGCACATCACCCTGAATTCGACCCAGAGCGGCCGTCCCATCCTGGATGCCTCCCTCGCGCCGGGCGAAGCGCGGATCAACGAGGCGAAGCTGACATTGCCGGCGGCACTGCTCGGGGTGCTGTCCCCCACGCTCCGCGCGGCGGCCTTGTCCGGCCAACTGGCCCTGCAGGTCTCCGATGTCCAGGTCGACGACGGTAGCGCCACCGGCAAGGCCAAGGCCGTTTGGCTGGGGGCCGGCTCCGAGCTCAGCCGAGTCCGTCCCCTGGGCAATTATCAACTGGACCTGAACGGGCAGGATGGCGGTCTGGACTTCCGCCTGACCACCTTGGGCGGGGACCTCAATCTGAGCGGTAAGGGACGTTTCCAACCCGGCAAGCAAGCGGACTACCGGATCACGGCGATTCCCACCGAGGCGAAGCGCCAGGAATTGGTCCCCCTGTTGCGCATGCTGGGTACCGAGGTCAGCCCGGGTACCTACCAGCTGACCATAGACCGCAATGTCCAGGCAGTATCAGGTTAAGGGCCGATTTACACAGGTAATATGAATCCGGGTCTTCCGGTAGCCGTGCCACTCCCGCCAGGAGTGGACTACTGGTGGTGGTCACCGCCGCCGCTTTGTTCTGATGGATCGTGGGAGCTGTCTTCAGTTTTACTTGAAAGGAGAACTAGCATGCGTATGTTCAAGTTTTTCGCTTTGATTCTGGCCCTGTTGCTCAGCCAAGGAGCCTCTGCCCAAATGGTCGCGCCGGGCTACCCGGTCGTCGCCAATCCCTGGTTGCAATATGCCCCGACCATGACCATGCCCAACCTGCCCAGCCTGGGCACTCTGGGTGGCCCCATATATATGCCCTTCATCGGCATGCCCGTGCCCTTCATCGGCCAAGGTCCGGCGCCCACCAAGCCTTACACCATGCGGCCCCCCGTCCCCGAGCAAAACAAGCAGCAGATCATGCAGATGATGATGCCCATGATGACCAACGTGATGCGCATGTCCATGCCGGATGCCATGAACTGGTTCGCCTACAAGATCAAGGTGAAGAAGGGCGTGAGCTTCGACGATGTGGTGCAATCCATGAACCTGCGCGCCAACGTGCTGAACTTCAAGCACGTGGGCGAGAACCTGATGTACAAGGACTTCCGCGCCGTGCTGAATGACCAGGACTCGCCCCGCATCGAGGTGCACAGCTACTGCGACATCGCCACCGCCCGGGAACTGCTCAAGATCGCGCCGGAATTCGTGGTCTTCCTGCCCTGCCGCATCGTCGTCATGGAGGATGCCAACAAGGACATCTGGGTGCTGATGCTGGACTGGAACATGAACTGGGTGGCTGGCTACGACCAGGCATTGGGCCTGACGCCGGAGCTGGCCAAGCGGGCCACGGAACTGCGCGAAAAGATGGGAGAAATCATGCAGGCCGGCGCCAACGGGGATTTGTAAGCGATACCGCTTGAGTCGAATGAAAACCCGCCCTAGGGCGGGTTTTTCTTGTCCGCCATGCCTATAGCGACAGGGCGTCGGCGTTGGCCTGCTCCTGGATGAGCCGGGTCGCCTCCTTCATGATGGCGCGCATCACCGTCGAGGCGGTCTGCACGCCGCTGGCGGCCATGGCGCCCAAGTCGGGTCCGGAGGCGCAGGCCTGCGCCTGGCCGGGTTGGCCGCCGGCAAGGAAGCCGCGCCGGAACTGCTCCATCTCCCATTGTGCCCGCATCAGCCTGCCCGCCTCCCAAGGGGTGATCTGGCCGGTGCGCAGCCCCGTCTCGATCCGTTCCCGGGTCAGGGACTGGCGGGCATCGAACTGATCCAAGGACGGGTTGGCCGGCGTGGCGGTCGGGCAACTGGCCGAGGAGGATTGCGAGAAGGGCAGACAGCCGCCGGCCTGGGCGGCATTGCCCGCCAGGGAAAGGGATGCGACGGCGGCGATACTCAAAGTCTTCAACATCGTTACGGTTTTCATGACGAACTCCTGTTTGGAAGCCCGCCTTGCGCGGAATGCGTAGCGGGTGAAACCAGTCTGCGAGTCGTCTGTAAGCCCGGAATGTCCGAGCTGTGCCCGAGATGTAAGGAGGTGTTACAGAACTGTGCCGCCGGCCTGTCCGGGCGGTCCACGGGCGTCGCGGTTAGTGGTGGAACGTGCGCCAGTTCCAGGGTGGAATCGGTTTGCTGCCGGCCCACAGGCCCAGACGCCGGAGGCGGGCCGTGAATTCGGCGCTTTGGTAGGCCTCGCGTTCCTGACGCGGCAGTGCATTGGCGTCTTCCCGGTTCCACCAGGCCATGCCGTCGCCCAGTTGCGCCAGGCCCAGGTCCAGGGTCGGGGCGCAGTTCCGGCAGGCGTCGGGTTGGACCCAGACCCGGCAGGGCCGTTGTCCGCCGCGGTCCGGGGCCGCGCATTCCGCCCGGACCTCCCGGTTGAAGGCGAGCCGGCCCAGGTTGCCGCGGGCCTGCTCGCCGAAGGGCTGGTTGCGCTCCGGCGCGTCGATGCCCACCAGGCGTATTGGGATGGGGCGGCGCGCCACCGTCAACCTGAGGCTGTCGCCGTCCTCGATGCCGGCGACGATGCCGGTGAGGGTTTCGGCCCGGGCCTGAAGCTGCGGCTGGAGCAGGTATCCGAACAGGGCGAGGGCGAGAAGGGCTTTCATCTTCGGCGACGGTCGGGGCGGGTGGTTTTGTGACTCCGCCTTATTCGAGCGGTTCCGTGTCGTCGTGCCGGTAGGCCGGGCTGCAACAACACAGGATGCGCAGCGACGCGCTGCCGTCGTTCTCGATTCGGTGCGGGGTGCCGGGGGGGATGAGCACGGTGTCCCCGGGCGCGACCGGGAACTGTTCACCACCCAGGGTCATCAGGCCCCGGCCGGCGGTGATGTGGTAAATCTCCTCGGAGACCCGGTGCCGATGCAGGCGGGTGCGCATCCCCGGCGCCACCACGGCCTCGGCCAGGCTCTGGTTGCGGACGGGATGGTGGTCGGGATGCATCAATTCCCGGATCTCGGAACCGTCCAGGGTGGGATAGGGCGTCACCTCGTCATAGCGGATAGGGTGGCTAGCCATAATTGCTCCGGGTCCGTTCCAGTTCCGCCACGACCCTGTCCTTCAGGGATGCCGGCCCCAGGACGGCGCAGTCGGCCCCGTACTTCAGGATGTCCATGATCAACTCCCGGTCGTCGGCGAAGGGGATTTCCAGCAGGTAGCCGCCGTCGTCGTCGAAACGGCCTTTCTGGCGCGGATGCCATTGCTCGCTGGCCACCCAGCGGGCCCGCTGTGGGGTGAAGCGCAGTTTCGCCCATTGCACCCTGGCCCCGGAGAAGATGCCGTAGCCGGCCCCCAGCACCTGGTCCAGGGTCTTCTCCGGCAGGTCCCGGGCGGGCTTTTCCAGCACCACCGCATCCCGTATGGCGTCCACCGAGAAGGCGCGTAGCCCCTTGCGCAGGTGGCACCAGGCGTCCAGGTACCAGTTCTCGCGATAGTGCACCAGGCGCTGGGGCGAGACCTCCCGCTCGGTCACCTGATCGTTGCCCCGGGCGTGGTAGGTGAGCAGCAGGCGTTTGCGCCGCAGCAGGGCGGAACCCACCTTCTCGAACTGGGCCAGTTCCAGGCGGCGGGCCGCCACGCCGATGATGCGCACCCGCCTGCGCACCTCCTCGGCAGTGTCGTCGGCGCTGCCCATCAGGCTATTCAGGCGGGCCATGAGGGGCTGCACGTGGGGCCCCAGCAGGCCGCCCCGGTCCAGGTTGGCCAGGAGGTGCCGCATGGTCAGCAGGGCATGGATCTCCCGGGCGGAAAACCAGAGGCCGGGCAGTTCGAACTGCCCGCCTCGGTCGCTTCCGCCCCGGTCGCTCCCATTCTTCTCGTAGCGGTAGCCCCCCGTTTCCCGGTCCCAGACGATGGGGGCGCCCAGGCGGTCGCGCAGGTATTCCAGGTCCCGTTTCAGGGTGGCCCGGGACACCTCCAGTTCCGCCATGAGCGTGGTGAAAGGCACCACCCGGCGTTCGCCGATGAGCTGGTCGATCTTGTAGAACCGTTCGGTGCGGTCCATGGGGGTCTGCCGGAGGTAATCGTGGTGGCGAGAATATCAGCTGGGGGACATCAGGGTCATGAGCAGGGACAGGGCCAGGGCGAACAGCCCGACGGCGAAGACCAGCCGGTCCGGGTCGAGCCGGGTGGGGCGGAATCTGCAAGGGGTCGACATGATGGGTGCTCCTATGATCGGGTGACGCCCAGTCTGAAGGCACGGAGGCTCATGGCATGAGCCTGTCGAGATGCCTGTCCCGATGGGGTGGTCCCGGGCCTGTCTCCACACGGACATGAATCTGGGCTATGGTTAGGTCCGTCGCATCGGACTCGATGCATGGACCGATCCCGGACCCAGGCTTTGTTTATGACCACTCAAGCGCTGCAAACCCTGTTGGACACCCTGCTGGACCGCCACGGGCGCGATGCCACCCGGCTGCTGCAGATCCTGCGCGAAGTCCAGGAACAGCACGGCTGGATCCCCCCCGAGGCGGTGACCGTACTGGGCCGGGCCCTGGATCTGCCCCGGTCCCGGGTGGAAGGGGTCGCCGGCTTCTACAGCTTCCTGCACTTGGCGCCAGCGGGCCGCTACCGGGTGCTGTTCTCCAACAACATCACCGACCGCATGCTGGACAACCAGGACCTGCTGGAATACCTGTGCACCAAGCTCTGGGTGGAACGGGGCCACCTCTCCGAGGACGGGCTGGTGTCCATCGACTTCACCTCCTGCACCGGCCTGTGCGATCAGGGGCCGGGCCTGCTGGTGAACGGCCGGGCGATCCCCCGCATCGACCGGACCCGCCTGGACCGGATCGCCGACCTGATCCTGGAGCAGCGTCCCCTGGAGGACTGGCCGGCGGAACTGTTCGCCATCGAGGACAACATCCGCCGTGCGGACATCCTGCTGGGCCACCACCTGAAACCCGGGGACGCCCTACGCGCGGCCACCGCGCGCGGCTCCCTGGACAGCCTGGAGGAAATCAAGCTATCCAACCTGCGCGGCCGGGGCGGCGCAGGTTTCACCACCGGCCTCAAGTGGGAGGCCTGCCGCAACGCCGAGGGCGCCCAGCGCTACGTGGTGTGCAACGCCGATGAGGGGGAACCCGGCACATTCAAGGACCGGGTGCTGCTGAACCGCTACGCCGACCTGGTGTTCGAGGGCATGACCGTGGCGGCCTACGCCATCGGTGCTGCCCAGGGGTTTCTCTATCTGCGCGGCGAGTACCGCTACCTGCTGGAACCTCTCAATGACGTGCTGGCCCGGCGCCGGGCCGCCAACCTGCTGGGCGACGACATCCTCGGCCAAGCCGGCTTCGCCTTCGACATCGACATCCACGTGGGGGCCGGTGCCTACGTCTGCGGCGAGGAGTCGGCCCTGATCGACTCCCTTGAGGGCAAGCGCGGCATCCCGCGCAACCGCCCGCCCTATCCCGTCACCCACGGCTACCTGCAGCGTCCCACCACGGTGAACAACGTGGAGACCTTCTGCGCCGCCGCCCTCATCGCCGTGCACGGCGGCGACTGGTACCGGGCCATCGGCACCGCCAAGTCCGCCGGTACCAAGCTGCTGTCCGTGTCCGGCGACTGCGCCCGGCCCGGCATCTACGAATACCCCTTCGGCACCCCGGTGCGCCAGGTACTGGAGGACTGCGGCGCGGGGGCCGGCAAACACGACGCCCAGGCGGTGCAGATCAGCGGCCCGTCCGGGGTGTGCATCGACGCCTCCGAGTTCGACCGGCGCATCGCCTTCGAGGACCTGCCCACCGCCGGCGCCTTCATGGTGTTCGACACCAGCCGGGACATGTTCGAGGTAGCCCGCAACTTCGCCCATTTCTTCGCCCACGAGTCCTGCGGCTTCTGCACCCCCTGCCGGGTGGGCACCGCCATGCTGCGCAACACCATGGACAAGATCCGGGAAGGCCACGGCACACCCTACGATCTCAAGGAAATCGAGTCGCTGGACCGGGTGCTGCACATGAGCGCCCACTGCGGCCTGGGCCATACCGCCTGCAATCCCACCCTGGACACCCTGAAGCGCTTCCGCCCGGCCTACGAGCGGCGCCTCAAGTCCCTGGACTTCGAGCCCGCCTTCGACCTGGACGGGGCCCTGGCCCGGGCCCGGCTGATGACCGGGCGGGACGACGCGGGCGCCCACCTGAGCACGGAATCCGAGACATGAGCGAAGCCGACCGCACCCCGGACCACTTCTTCCTGGACGGACTGGAAGTCCCCTTCGAGCCGGGCCAGAGCGTGGCCCAGGCGGCCCTGGCGGCGGGCAACTACATCCCGCACCTGTGCTACCACCCGGAGTTCAAGCCTCACGGCAGCTGCAAGGTGTGCACGGTGAAGGTCAACGGCCGCACCGCCGCCTCCTGCACCCTGCCGGCCCAGGCCGGCATGGAGGTGGAGAGCAACACCGAGGAGATCAACGACCTGCGCCGCACCCTGGTGCAGATGCTGTTCGCCGAGGGCAACCACTTCTGCCCCTCCTGCGAGAAGAGCGGCAACTGCATGCTCCAGGCCCTGGGCTACGACCTGGGGGTGATGACCGCCGGCTTCCGCCACTTCTTCCCGGACCGGCCGGTGGACGCCTCCCACCCGGACATCCTGCTGGACTTCAACCGCTGCATCCTGTGCGAGCTGTGCGTGCGGGCCTCCAGCGAGGTGGACGGCAAGGGGGTGTTCGCCCTGTCCGGCCGGGGCCTGGACAAGCACCTGATCGTCAACGCCGAATCCGGCCGCCTGGAGGACACCGACATCGCCCTCACCGACAAGGCCATGGAGGTCTGCCCGGTGGGCGTGATCCTGAAGAAGGAGGTGGGCTTCGCCGTGCCCATCGGCGAGCGCCGCTACGACCACCAGCCCATCAGCGCCCAGGCCCTGGCGGACGCCCCCCGGGGCAGCCAGGCGACCCATGCCTGCAAGGCCTGCGAAGGACCGGAATGATGGCCGACATTCCTGCCCCGACCAAGAAGCTGCGGGTGGCCACCACCTCCCTGGCCGGCTGCTTCGGTTGCCACATGTCCCTGCTGGACATCGACGAGCGCCTGTTCCCCCTGCTGGACCTGATCGAATTCGACCGCTCGCCGCTGACCGACATCAAGCACTGCGGCCCCTGCGACATCGGCATCGTCGAGGGCGGCATCTGCAACGCGGAGAACGTCCACGTGCTGCGGGAGTTCCGCAGGAACTGCAAGATCCTGGTGGCCATCGGCGCCTGCGCGGTCACCGGCGGCCTGCCGGCCCAGCGCAACCACCTGGACCTGGCCGACTGCCTGTCGGAGGTCTACCTCACCGAGCCCGGCCTGGAGCACGGCCTGATCCCCAACGACCCGGAGCTGCCATTGCCCCTGGACAAGGTGCATCCGCTGCACGAAGTGGTGAAGGTGGACTACTTCATCCCCGGCTGCCCGCCCAGCGCCGACGCCATCTGGTCCTTCCTCACCGACCTCATCGCCGGGCGCACCCCGCGCCTGGGCCACGGGTTGATTTCTTACGATTGACACCATGAGCTTCGAACTGGAAACCGCCGCCCATCCCGAGACCCTGCGCCGGGTGGCCATCGACCCCATCTCCCGGGTGGAGGGCCACGGCAAGGTCACCCTGCTGCTGGACGAGGACGACCACGTCCAGCAGGCCCGCCTGCACATCGTCGAATTCCGCGGCTTCGAGAAGTTCGTCCAGGGCCGGCCGTTCTGGGAGATCCCGGTCATGGTGCAGCGCCTGTGCGGCATCTGCCCGGTGTCCCACCACCTGGCCGCCTCCAAGGCCATGGACCAGATCGTCGGCGTCAACCACCCCGGTGGCGTGCAGCTTACGCCCACGGCGGAGAAGCTGCGCCGGCTCATGCACTACGGCCAGATCCTGCAATCCCACGCCCTGCACTTCTTCCACCTGTCCTCGCCGGACCTGCTGTTCGGCTTCGATTCCGACATGGCGAAGCGCAACATCGTCGGCGTGGCGGCGCAATATCCGGACATCGCCAAACAGGGCGTGCTGCTGCGCAAGTTCGGCCAGGAGGTGATCCGGGTCACCGCCGGCAAGCGCATCCACGGCACCAGTTCCATCCCGGGCGGGGTGAACAAGAACCTGAGCCCGGAAGAGCGGGACTACCTGTTGAAGGACGTCTACCAGGTCATCGGCTGGAGCCTGGATGCAGTGCAACTGGCCCGGCGGCTGTTCGAGCAGAACCTGGCCCTCTACACCAGCTTCGGCCGCTTCCGCGCCCACACCCTCAACCTGATCCGCGCCGACGGCGCCATGGACCTCTACCACGGCGGCCTGCGGGGCCGGGACATGGACGGCAAGACCCTGTTCGACCACGTGGAGTACAGCCACTACTGGGACTACATCTTCGAGGATGTGAAGTCCTGGTCCTACATGAAGTTTCCTTTCTTCCGCAGCCTGGGCCCGGAGACGGGCTGGTACCGGGTGGGCCCCCTGACCCGGGTGACCCAGTGCGACTTCATCGACACGCCCCTGGCCGACAAGGCGCGCCAGGAATTCCTGGCCTTCGAAGATGGCGCCGTCGCGGGGGCAACCCTGGGTTACCACTGGGCGCGCATGATCGAAATGCTGCATTCCGCCGAGCAGATCAAGGACCTGCTCCACGACGCCGACCTGCTGGGAGACGACCTGGTGGTGAAGGGCGAGCGCCGTGGGCGGGGCGTGGGCATGATCGAGGCGCCCCGGGGCACCCTGATCCACCATTACCGGGTCAACGAGGACGACCTGGTGGAGCGCGCCAACCTGATCGTCTCCACCACCCACAACAACCAGTCCATGAACGAGGCCATCCGCCAGGTGGCGCGCCAGCACCTGGACGGCCGCAAGCTCACCGAGGGCCTGCTCAACCACATCGAGGTGGCGGTGCGGGCCTTCGATCCCTGCCTGTCCTGCGCCACCCACGCCCTGGGCAAGATGCCCCTGGAGGTGGAGTTGCTGGATGCCGAGGGCACTCGTCTGGACGCCATCACCCGGGATATCCAAGGCGTCTGTTGAAACGCGCGTCGCGGCTGGTCATCGGCATCGGCAACCCCAGCCGGGGCGACGATGCCCTCGGCCCCCAGGCCATCGAACGCCTGGAAGCCCTGGCCCTGCCCGATCTGGAACTGCTCACGGATTTCCAGTTGCAGGTGGAATTCCTTCTGGATCTTGCCGGGCGGGAGGAGGTGATCTTCATCGACGCCGGCGTGGCCGGTGACGGGCCGTTCACGTTCGCGCCCATCCAGGCGCGGGAAGACCACAGTTTTTCCTCCCATGCCCTTTCCCCCCAGGCGGTTCTGCTGGCCTATGAACGGCATTACGGTCAGGCCCCGCCGCCGGCCTATGTGTTGGCGATCCGGGGTTATGGGTTCGAGTTGGGGGAGGGCTTGAGCGCGCCGGCGGCGGCGCATCTGGAAGCGGCGCTGGGCTTTCTGGCCGACCGTTTGGCTTCCCCCCTTTGAAAAAGGGGGGTTAGGGGGGACTTGGCAACGGTGCTTCCTTGCACCCGTTTTCCGTATGCGTAGATGTGGTTGGCCGGGGGCGCCCGGCGGCGCGTTACTTTCTTTGCGCGCGCAAAGAAAGTAACCAAAGAAACCGCGCCCCACTTCCGCCGAAACCCCGTGCGTGCCCCCCTTGCGCGGGCGGCCAAAGAACTCGCCTTGGCTCAGACAGCTTTCAATGCGGGGACATGCGCCGGCCTTCGGCTTCCCCGCTCAACGGCGTCCTCCCCGGCGGCGTCAGAGGGGGAAAGGCGGTGGGTTACGCTCGCTAACCCACCCTACGGGCTTGCGGGACGTCCGGTTAGGGCGCGCGATGGCATGCTCGTTTTCCAGTACAGACTCACGCGCGGCTCACGGCAGGACGCCTTGCCCCCAAGCGCAACTGGCACGCTACGCGCCTCGATACGCGGAGTCAAGGAAGAACAGAGGACAAAGCACGGGCAGTAGCTACATCGCGATTATCCAAAGCAGCTTCTTCTCATTCGAAGCAGAGCTTTGGAAAATATTGATAATCGCCCAGATATCTCCGATCAGTATCAGGAGGCCCAAGACGCTGTTATATCCGAAGTTCATCATTTTGATTCCTTCCCTGTTCAGTGGGGCTGTCAATCCCTGATGCTGACGCCCGTTACATGCGCGCCTTAACGTTCAAAGTCCGGTTGACCGCAGGGTTGGGCGTCACTGCCTTCACATCAAACGACCGTCGAAGTTCTGCACAGGGATAGCTGCAAGGTCGATGCCTTCAGGCCTCGTAATTATGGCAGCTATGCGAGTGCCCTTCGGATCTACGCCTTCTCCATATGGATGAATGCCGCATGTCGGGCAGAAGCGGTGCTTAATGACATGCTTGTTGAACGTGTAAGTGTTTGAAGAAGCTGCCCCAGTAAGCAAGTGAAGCTCTTTCGCGAGGCACAAACCACAAGAGCGAACCTTTGCGTGAGCAAATAGAGCAATTACATGCCAATGCTCCATTGATCTCACCTTCAACCTCGAACGCCACTTTGCCGCAGTGGCAGCTACCTTTGTAGAGATATCCTACTGTCCTTCCTTGAATATCGACGCGCACAGCGTTTTTGTCGTGAGGGTTCGCGTCCTCAAGTACGAGTTCAGCTTCGACGTACTTCTCGACGCCGTCCGGTGTTTTGCCACCAGTGATGGACTCCAGATTTCCTTGGTAGTATGCGGTTCCGCGTAATCTGTGACTCCCCAACGACCTCTGTTGAGAACGTACTGAGCGAATCCGACTTCGCTGGCTCAGAGTCGGATCCTGATAGGCCTGCAGCAAAACCTCGCCATACCGGCCTGAGTAGAACCACGGCTACGGCGATGAATATTATCCATCCGAGGAGACTGGAGTCGTTCATGTGGCTCAGTAAGCTTTGCGTATACCTAATGTGGGGTCGATGTCAGATCTGCTGTGAAAGGTGGGCTCTGCTAATGTGTAACTCGACTTGTCATTCGTTTCTCCCTAGTTGTTTCCTGCTGTCTGGTGGGTACATGGTGTATTCACATCACAAGCCCGTGTAGGGCGCAATAACCAAAGGGCATTGCGGAGAGAAATGGAATAAAGAAGAAAAGAGAGAAGAAACCGCATGTCATCCGGCGGATTACGCTGCGCTATTCCGCCCGACTTCTTTTTATGCTGCGACCAATCTCCTCTAAGCCGTCTTGCCTGCGCCGGTCCGCGTTTTCACGGGTATTTATTTCTTTAATTCCGGGTCCGCCAACAGCTTGTCTTTCAGCTTGTTGAGCGCATCGGTACCGGCCCTCTTTGCCGCAAGCCCGAAATCGGACTTGAATTCAGAGAATTCCGCCTTGCCTTCGCCCAGGACGCGGCCCGATGAAACCTGCATGCCGCCCGCATCCAATATCCGATAGTCGAGCATGATCGAGAAGAATGTCGGGGGCCAGGTGAATATGCTCTCCGACGAGGATGTCGTCTGAATCTTTGGCACAAAAACCAGATTGAGGTTCTGCTGCGTGATCAGTTGCTTCTCGTCGACGGAGTTGATTGGAATCACGTTCGTGAAGGCCGAGGAAAGGGTCGCATAGATTCCGAACTCCAGATCCCGGTATGGGTAATACCTGATATTGTCGCCGCCCCCTCCCGGGGTCGTGACCTCAATACCCTTGTCCGAAGCGGTAATGACCAAGCCGACGTTCTTTTCTATTTTTGTCGTCGCTTTGGCAAGAGTCGCCGGATCGGGAGTAATCACGATCGGATGGGCGCAAGCGGCCAGTAATCCGGCCAACGCCACGATGATCAGTTTGCCGAAAATATTCATGATCTCCTCACTTCAGCGCCGAGATGAAATCCTGGTCGGAAATCAGGGATTCGATGAATTTCTGCACGGTGGGCGCATACATGTCTCTCCCCTTGGCAATGGCTATCGCGCCGAGAAATGAGGATTCGAATTGCAGGGTGGCCGTTTTTACCTTGTCGAAAACCACATTCCCCGCCTTCGTGACGGTTATCTTGGCCTCGATGATGGAATCACCGGTCGAAAAGCCGCCGACGTTGACGTCATTCTTGATCAATACGCCCGATAGCTGCGTCGCGGAGGAGGGGTCCAGCAAACCCGCCGCCTGAAACTCGGATTTGATGGCGTCTTCCAGATAGGCGGAGTAGCTGCCGTTGGCGGGCCGCAGAGGGCTGCCGCGCAGCCCGATCGATTCGTTGTTGGAGCCAAGCGCTGGATCGGCCGTTACCTTGGTCACCGCGAGCGGCCTGATATTGGCCATTTTCATTTGGCCGATATTGGCTACGGAAGGCGAATATTGAGGCGTCATGATGCTGCAACCGCTGATCAGCATGACCGAAAGAGACAATACCCAGAATTTGCCAAACATGATTTCCCCTTATTGTTCTATACGTGATCAAGGTGCAAAGCTGTTGCTGGAAATGGCGACACCGTCCTGTTTGTCCGTGGCGGGCGGTTTCGATTCATGTTTGTCCACGACGACGGACTCCCCCATTTTGACCGGCAGATCATTGGGATAGTTATATCCGGTGCCCTTGGTGTGATCGATGATCGCGCCAATGCCGCCGCCGAAAATGATGTTGCCCCACATGCCACCTGAAGCCTTGGATATGGCGCGTAATGAGCCATTGGGCTGGCCCTCTTTCTTGCATTCGACCAGAAGATCTTCAGCGGATCGCCTGACTTGCACGAAGGCGGGGCTCTCCGCTTCCCATGAGCCTTTGTCATTTTGCAACGTGCATTTCGCCTGTTCCAGGACCTGGCCTTTATCGTCCTTGGTCGATAAGGAAACAGGTTGCATTTCATTCGATGTGATTGTCGCGCACCCGGACATCATGAGCGGAGCCACAAGGCCCACTGTCCGGACCACCCTGGTTATTGTCATTTTTCATTCCCTTCCGTTGTCGCTGGTTATCAATAAAAAATGGGCCGGGGTTGCCGGCCCGCCATTCTGTCAATTCGCCGCCGCCTCCAAAGCCTGGTCGATATCCGCCATCAGGTCGTCGATGTGCTCGATGCCCAGGGACAGCCGCACCATGTCCTCGGAGACGCCGGCCTTGGCCAGTTCCTCCGGCGACAACTGCCGGTGGGTAGTGCTGGCTGGGTGGCACGCCAGGCTGCGGGCGTCGCCGATGTTCACCAGGCGCACGATGAGGTTGAGCGCGTCGATGAACTTGGCGCCGGCCGCCAGGCCGCCTTTGATGCCGAAGGCGACGATGCCGGAGGCCTTGCCGCCCATGTATTTCTGGGTCAGGGCGTGGTCCTTGTGGTCGGGCAGGCCGGCGTAGTTGACCCAGGACACCTGGGGATGGGCCTTGAGCTTTTCCGCCACGTGCAGGGCGTTGTCGCAGATCCGGTCCATGCGCAGGTGCAGGGTCTCGATGCCCTGCAGGATCAGGAAGGAGTTGAACGGCGAGATGGCGGCGCCCATGTTGCGCAGCGGCACCACCCGGGCGCGGCCGATGTAGGCCGCCGGGCCCAGGGCCTCGGTGTAGACCACGCCGTGGTAGGAGGCGTCGGGTTCGTTGAGGCGCGGGAAGCGGGTCTTGTGATCCGCCCAGGGGAACTTGCCGGAGTCCACGATCATGCCGCCGATGCTGTTGCCGTGGCCGCCCAGGTACTTGGTGAGGGCATGCACCACGATGTCGGCGCCGTGCTCGAACGGCCGGCACAGGTAGGGGGTGGGCACGGTGTTATCGACAATCAGGGGGAGGCCGTGGGAATGGGCCAGTTGAGCCAGGGGCTCGAAGTCGGTGACGTTGCCCAGGGGATTGCCCACGGACTCGCAGAAGAAGGCCTTGGTGCGGTTGTCCACCAGCTTCGCGAAGCTGTCGGGCTGGCGGTAGTCGGCGAAGCGCACCTCGATGCCGTAGCGGGGCAGGGTGTGGGCGAACAGGTTGTAGGTGCCGCCGTACAGGGTGGAACTGGTGACGATGTTGTCCCCCGCCTCGGCGATGGTCATGATGGCGTAGGTGATGGCGGCCATGCCCGAGGCCAGGGCCAGGCCGGCGATGCCGCCCTCCATCTCGGCGACGCGCTTTTCCAGCACGTCGGAGGTGGGGTTCATGATGCGGGTGTAGATGTTGCCGGGGACCTTCAGATCGAACAGATCGGCGCCGTGCTGGGTGGAGTCGAAGGCGTAGGACGTGGTCTGGTAGATGGGCACGGCCACCGCCTTGGTGGTGGGTTCCGGGCTGTAGCCGCCGTGCACGGCAATGGTCTCGATCTTCATGACGTCTCCTGAGTTGCTGAGTTGTATTTGCCGGATATGTCGGGGGTTCCGGACCGGCTGGATTATGGCAGTTTGTCCTTCAAACCGGCAGTCAGATAGTCGCGCCGGCACAGCCCCCGCATCTCGCACCAGGCGCAGGTTGACGGCGCCCCGTGGGCGGGAAGGGGATGGCCCTCGGCCATGGCGGCCAGGGCGGCGCGGATGCGTCCGGCTTCCGCCGCCGCCGCCACGCGCTGGTCGCCCGGAGCCGACAGGTCGGCCACCTTTTTGTCGTCCAGGCAGACGAAGCCGGCCCGTTCTGCGTCGGCAAGCCAGGCATAAGTGGCCAGTTGCACGTCCTCGCCGTTGGCCGCCAGCTTTGCCCTGAGGGTCTGGCGCGACTGGGTCTTGTAGTCCAAGACGACGGTCTGGTCCTGGAAGGCGTCGAGCCGGTCCGCCCGCCCTTCGACGCGGGTTTCCCGGTCCGGCGCCCATTGCACGGTCTTCGCCAGGGGGACCTCGGCCGACTGGAAGCGGTGGCCGGCGGATTCCCATTGCACGGCCCAGTCCACGTAGGCGGGGATCTGCCGGACCCAGCGTTGATGCCAGACCAGGGCCTGGTAGTTGTTCGCCTCGGCCCCGGAGAAGGCCTCCCGGCTGAAATTGGCCAGGATCTCCCGCAACTGTTCCGGCGTATGCCGCGCCAGTTCGGGATGGGCACGATGGAAGCGGGCCAGGGCCTTGTGCACCAGGCTGCCGTAGTCGGCCTTGCCCATTTCCTCCGGCACCTCGTCCGGTTCGTTGAGTCCGAGCAGGTGCCGGCCGTAGAACTGGTAGGGACAGGAAACCAGGCTTTGCCAAGCGCTCACGCTGATACGCGCCGGTGCTTGGTCCACGCTGGGGAACACGGCCGGTGCCGGCTCGGCTTCATGCGGAGGGATGCGTACGGGTGTGAACGGGGTGATGATGCCCGTGCCCCAGGCGGCCCGGTGAAAGGCGTCCAGATGCACCAGCCACGGCGACAGGGGGGCCGGGTCGCCGTCATGAGTCGACTGCCAGATCAGGGCCACGTCCCGGGTGCGGGCCATGATATCGGCGAGCATGGCCTGGGTCGCCCGTTCCCGTTGCCGGGTGTCGGGCAGGCCCAGTTGCCGACGCGCGGCATCGTTGAAGATCGCGTCATGGCTTGGGCTAGGCAACTGGGCTGCACCGGCGCCGAGGACGACGACCCCCTCCAGGTCACGGTGGTGGGCGGCGGCCAGGTGGGTCAGGCGGATCGGGCTCTCCACCGTATCGTCCGAGAAGGTGGTCTGCTCCAGGTGCAGGAATAGCCACTGGCGCCAATCCTGCATGGAGAAGCGCGTCTTCAGGCCGGCCGTGTCGTCCACCAGCTGCTGCAGGAGCGTGAGCAGCTGCTGGCCGATGGGATCATCACTTAGCGGGGAGATGGCGCCCAGATGCGCCAGGGAACGCAGCAGGGCAGTCATCCAGCCGTGCATGGGCAAGGGGCCCGCCGGGAACTCCGCCCTGGCGTGCCGCAGTCTGGCGAGCAGCGCCTGGGCCTCGGCCAGGCCGGACTGCCGGGCCAGGGCGAGGTGCCCGGCCAGATCGTCCGGGGCGCCGTGTCGGCGGTACTGATCTTCCAGGTCATGGATGGCCCGGGCACGGTGGGAGTCCACGTCGGCGAAGACAAACGGAGACTTGAGCAGGTCGAGCAGGTCGCGATACGGCGTGTCGCGCGTGACCAGGGCCAGCCAGCGTTCCAGGACATGGCTGGCCGAGGCGGTGGAAAAGGCCCAGCCGGTCTCGTCCTGCATCAGGATGCCGCGCCGCTCCATGAGGGCGCGCAGGCGCCGGGCGAGCAGGCGGTCCAGGGCGATCACCGCGATCTGGCGCTTGCCCTGGCTCAGCCAACGCAGCAAGGTGGACTCCGCAGCCTGGGCGGCCGCCTCCAGCCCGGGCGCGGCAAGGACCGAGAGATCCGGTTGCAGGGGGCTGTCGGGGTGTGTCTGCGCGACCTCCACCGCCCTTTCGGCGAGGGGGCGGTCATCCGCCTGCCAGGCGCTTTGCAGGAGCGCCGACCGGGATGCGAGCGGCGGGGCGTCGGGCAGTTCGACCACCGGCTGGCGCTCCCGCCAGCGCTGCAGGAATCGTTGTTCCCCCCGACTGAGTTCGCCCATGCCGACTACATAGAGTGGAGAGGCCGCTTCGGCGGCGGCCCGGCTCAATTGCGCCTGATAGCGCCGGATGCGGCTGCCTCCTTCGCCCAGTGCCCGCCAGACGGCCTTGGCGATGCCGGCCTCCAGGGACAGGTAGTGGTTGTCTTGCCGGGTGCTCGTCAGGTCTGGAGGGGTGACGCCTTCCGCATCCATTTCGTCGAGCAGTGCCAACAGCTCGCGGGCTGCGGGCCACAGTGCGTTGGGGGGCAGTTGCCGGGTCCGGGCCAGGAAGTCATGCAACAGGGCCAGGCGCAGGCTGTCCGGATCGCCGGCTCGATCATGGGGGACGGTGTCGGCCAGTTCCGGCAAGGTGAGGAGGCGGGGCGGGCGAAAGTAGTCGTCCGGCAGCGCGGACCTGAGCGCCAGCCGGAAGGCCTGGCCGGCGTGGTGATGCGGCACCAGTATCAGGCAGCCGGAAAAGTCCGGCGCCCGGGTGGATTCCAGGTCAAGGAAATATCGGGCTGCGGGCATGAGCGAGGGCGTCATGCCGGCATTCTCACGATACCCGGGGCAAAAAAAAACCCCGGGATAGGCCGGGGTTGAAGAGAGGAGGAGGATGTCAGTCGCTCCGGTGCAGGCACACGACCAACAATCTCTCCCTGGCAACTCGATGGCTCAGAGCCACCAGGGGGGGATTCAACATGAAACGGATCACGGCAAGCCGAAATACACATTTCAGATATCAATATATGAATAAAGATTGCTGTCGTCAATTAGGATTTGACTTGGTTTGCCGGTAACGAGAGAGGAAGGATTGTTCATGCCCCGAGCCGCATCGAGGCCATGCGATGAAGATGTCGGGAATAACCGAGGTGCAACGGGTTTGCAGCCTGTGGCCGTCGCCGAACACGAGGCTTGACGATACAGCCTTTGCCAATATAATACCCGAGTGATTTTATCAACTAAGAGGTTTGTCGTGGACGTGAAAGAACTGATTCACAAACAGGTGACGGAACATCCCGTCGTGCTGTACATGAAGGGGACCCCCCAGTCCCCCCAGTGCGGCTTCTCGGCCAATGCCGCGGGCATGTTGAAGGCCTGCGGAGTGGAAGACTTTTTCTCTGTGAATGTCCTGGAACAACAGGAGATACGGGAAGGGGTCAAGCAATACGCCAATTGGCCCACCATCCCCCAGCTCTATATCAACGGCCAGTTCGTCGGCGGCGCCGACATCATGCGCGAGCTGTATCAGAGCGGCGAGTTGCAAAAACTTCTGGCCGCCACCCTGGCGCACTGAGACCTACCCCTTTCAGCCTTCACAAGCCGGTTTACGCCGGCTTTTTTTTGCCCCCATATAAAGTTTGTACCTGGACGCCGATATCTAGGCTCAACCAATAGTTGTGAAACAGTGCCGATGTCAATGATCCGGGGAATTGCTTGAGTCCGAAAAAATACGCGGTGTTTGTATCGCTCGTCACGGTGCCTGTGATTTTGGCGGTGTGGTATGGCGCGCCCCTTTGGGGCATTGCGGCGGAGCTGGTGGCGGCGCTGCTGTCATGGTGGGAAGGGGCCGGATCCGGGGGAAAAAACCGTCCACCGTGGTGCCGAAATCGGATGGGAAGGCTTTGCGCCTTGCATTGACCGAAATGCTGCGGGGCTTATCCGAACAAGGCCATGCGAAATTTCAGACCAGCAACGCGGTACTCGATCAGGTCAAGGCGGGTTCGCCGTGGTGGCCGACGAGGTACGCACTCTCTCGCAGCGCACCAAACAATTCTCCCAGCAGAATTGGGGGGCGCTTGGATGAGGTCCATGATTCCTTGAGACTCGCCATCAAATCCATCTATACCGTGGCCTCCATGGACATGATTTTCGCCCTCCAGTCGAAGCATCGGGTTCAGGGCACCATGGTACGCATCAGCGAAATCAATCAGGAAATGTCGGCCTCGGCCAGAC
The DNA here is from genome assembly GCA_963713085.1 of uncultured Pseudomonadota bacterium. Lineage (GTDB taxonomy): Bacteria > Pseudomonadota > Gammaproteobacteria > Burkholderiales > Thiobacillaceae > PFJX01. Next base: position 232,833 of record CAVQKQ010000016.1, read on the forward strand.
AGATCAACGCACATACCGACCAGGTGTCCGGGAGAGTCAACGCAGCGGTGACGGCATTGCCGTTTCGGGATACGACCAACCAACTGATCGATCATGCCAAGAGGCGTGTCGAAAGCGTGATGCCCTGGTCGCCCAGGCGCTGGAGCAAGTCCGGCCAAGTAATGACTTGGCACAGGGGATCGCGGGCGCGTGGAACCGGGTCCTTGAATCGGTCCGGCACTGAGCGCTGCACGGGGGCGAGGCCCAATGCGCTGGGCGTGATCATGACCGACATGAGTAAGTAGACAATCGGATTGGGGGTGGTGATCCAGATGGCATCCCTGGAAAACATCCCTCGGGAGGGTTCCGGCCCGATTGTCACGCCGGGCCGGAGCCAGGCTAAAGAGATTCGGTCGCATGCCGATATTGAGTGCACTTATCAGGACGGAGCCATTCATGCAGATCATCAGCCAGGTAGCCGAAACAAAAGCCACGCTTAAGTTGAACGGCCGCTTCGACTTCCATTCCCATCGGGATTTCCGCACCGCCTACGAACAGGCCCTCGCGATAGCGACGGTCAGGGAGATCGAGATCGACTTCAACGCTGTGGACTATCTCGACAGCTCGGCCCTGGGCATGCTCCTGCTGCTGCGCGAGAAGGCCGAGGCCTTGGACAGGAAGGTGGTGCTGTCGGGGTTGAAAGGCGCCGTCAAACAGGTGATGGATATCGCAAATTTCGGAAAGCTGTTCACGGTCAGGGCCTGAATTCAGCCGTGCGGAAAACCCTTCTCAAGATACTTATCGCCGACCATTCCCCGACCGACGTCACGAAACTGGCATCGCTTGTGGCCCATCTTGGGCATCAGCCGATCGTCGCGGACGACGGCCAGGGCGCCCTGGATCTGTTCCAGCGGGAATCCCCCGACCTGGTCTTCATGGACATCATGATGCCGGGTATGGATGGCATCGAGGCGGTGCGCCGGATCCGGGCGCTGCCCTCGGAAAAATGGACCCCCATCATCTTTTATTCGGCCCTGGGTCGCGACCAGGACATCGTGCGCGGCATGGAGGCGGGGGGCGACGACTATCTGGTCAAGCCCGCTTCGAACCCGTTGCTCACGGCCAAGATCGGCGGCTATGCCCGTTTGCTCGACCTGCGGCGCGGGGCACTGAACCATACCGCCGAACTGGAATCCTGGCGTACGGAGGTGGAGGAGCAGACCCGGCTCGGCGCCCACGTCATGGAGCGGCTCACCGACGCGGAGGGTTTGCGCGACTCTATGGTGCGCCATTTCAATCTGCCGGCGGAAACCTTCAGCGGGGATATGCTGTGCGCCGCCCGGGCCCCTGGAGACGTTCTCAACGTCATGCTGGCGGATGCTTCCGGTCACGGCCTGGCCGCCGCCTTGACCGCCATGCCCCTGACCCAGATCTTCTACAGCATGACGGCCAAGGGTTTCCCGCTCTCTTCCATTGCCGAGGAACTCAACCGCAAGCTCAAGGCGCTTCTGCCAGCGGACCGGTTCGTTGCGGCCACCCTGGCATCGGTGGACGTGCGCAATCGGACCGTGGAGATCTGGAATGGCGGCAACCCTGATGCAATCTATCTCAATATGGCGGGGGAGACGTGCATGCAGTGGATCTCCAGCCATCCGCCGCTGGGGATCCTTCCGGACAAGCATTTTTCCGGGGTGACGGAAACCGTGGCGTTGCCGGAGCCCGGCGATCTGGTGCTGTGTTCGGACGGCCTGATCGAGGCGGAAGGTGCGGGCGGAAAGTGGCTGGGACTGGAGGGCGTGGGCGCGATCCTGCGCGGGATGGATGCCGAAGCGGACCGGATCGGCGCATTGCGCCGAGGCGTGGAAATGCATCTCGGAGGCCGCAGGGCCAAGGACGACATCTCCTGCATGATGGTTTCGATTCCCGTCGAGCGACGCCGCGAGGTCCGTTTTACCGCACCCAAGCTGGAGCATGCCGGCGCCGTGGAGAAGTGGCGCCTGGCACTCTCCTATAGTGCCCAGGAACTGCGTTACCTGGACGTGGTGCCGGCGGTGCTGGGATTCATCACCCAGGTGAATGCCCTGAAGCCCCATCAGGGGGGCTTGTTCCTGATCCTGTCAGAGCTGTTCAACAATGCCCTGGATCATGGATTGCTCAAGCTCGATTCCGCCACCAAATCGCTGGCGGGGGGGTTCGAAATCTACTTGCAGCAGCGGGCCGAGCGTCTGGCCGGTCTGGACCACGGGAAGATCGACCTGTCGTTCCTGCTGCATACCATAGACGATTGCGCCGTGCTCGATATCTCCCTGGGAGACAGCGGGGCGGGTTTCGATTACCAAGCCTGGATGGACGGCAATGCCGCCTTCGGGGACGAGTTTCCGCACGGGCGTGGCCTGGCCCTGGTTAGAAGCCTGTGTTCGGAGGTCATCTTTTCCGGAAACGGCAACAAGGTCTGGGCGCGCTTCCTGCTGTAGACGAGGTTTGCCGGCATCGCGGCGTCCGATCTACTCGGCGCGCCGAGTCAACTTCCTGGGCCGGTGATAGATAGAAATCCACCTCTGCAGCCAGGTACTGTATTGGCGGCAACCGCGGTACTAGGCGTTGATCCGCACCAGCAGTTCCTGGATTCGTTCCGGTCGCCCTGCCCGCAGCAGTTTTTTCGCCATGGGCGCCAGTTCGCCCTTGTGGCTGCGCATGACCTGCTGTTTCACCGCCAGGACATGGGCCGGGTGCATGGAGAATGAGGTCAGGCCCAAGCCCAACAGCAGTCGGGTGAGACGGGGGTCGCCGGCCATCTCGCCGCACACGGAGACATGCTTTCCCTGCTTCCGCCCCACCGCCAGGGTATGGTCGATCAGGCCGAGGACGGCGGGGTGCAGCGGATCATAAAGGTGGGCCACGGCATCGTCGGTGCGGTCGATGGCCAGGGTGTATTGGATCAGGTCGTTGGTACCCAGGGAAAGGAAGTCCAGCTTGCGGGCGAACCACTCGGCCGCCAGGGCGGCGGCGGGGACCTCGATCATGCCGCCCAGCGGGACCGTTGCATCAAAGGGGATGTCTTCAACCCTGAGGCTGCCCCGGGCGGCACCGATCAGGGCAAGGGCCTGGTCCAGTTCCGTCAGGCTCGCCAGCATGGGTAGGAGGATGCGGATCTTGCCGTAGTGGCTGGCGCGCAACAGGGCGCGGATCTGGGTGATGAAGATCTGGGGCTCGGCCAGGCACAGGCGGATGGCGCGCCGCCCCAGGGCCGGGTTGACGCTGGTCTCGTCCAGCCAGCGCACGGATTTGTCCGCGCCCACGTCCAGGGTGCGGATGACCACGGGGCGCCCCTTCATCTCCCGGACCACATGCCGGTAGGATTCGAATTGTTCGTCCTCGGAGGGCAATTCGTCCCGGTTGAGGAACAGGAATTCGCTGCGGAACAGGCCGATGCCCGAGACGTTCTCGCTGATGGCCTGGCTCACGTCCACCGGTAGGTCGATGTTGGCCATCAACTCGATGTCGATCCCGTCCAGGGTGGTGGATGGGCTGGATTTCAGACGCCGGAGCTTCTTCTGCTCCAGGCGCCATTGGTTCCGCCGCAGCCGGTATTCGTCGAGGATGGCCGGCGTCGGATCGACAATGACCACCCCGGCGACACCGTCCACTATCAGCCAGTCGCCCTCGTGGATCAGCGCCCTGGCGTTGTGGAGGGCCATGGCCGAGGGCAGGTTGAGGCTGCGGGCCAGGATAGCGGTGTGGGAGGTGGTGCCACCCAGGTCGGTGATGAAGCCGGCATAGTCGTGGCGCTTGAACAGCACCATGTCGCTGGGGGACAGGTCGTGGGCCACCAGAATGGTGTCGCCTTCTTCCGCGGTCTTGAGCGGGGCGTGGCCGGGATGCCCCATCAGGGCCTTGAGGATCTTGTCGGCTACCTGGCGCACGTCCTGGCGCCGCTCGCGCAGGTATTCATCCTCGATGGTCTCGAACTGGGCGATGAGTTCCTCGGTCTGCTGGGCCAGCGCCCATTCGGCGTTGCATTTATCCTCGCGTATGCGCTGCTTTGGCAGTTCCGAGAGCATGGAGTCCGACAGGATCATGACGTGCACATCGAGGAAAGCGGACAGCTCCGCCGGCGCCCCTTCTGGGATGTGTTCCCGGAGGTCCAGCATTTCGGCGCGGACCGCCTCCACCGCAGCGTCGAAACGCTCGACCTCCTCCTCCAAGTGTTCCGCCCTGAGAATGTAGTGGGGCGCCTCCAGACGGTCATGGGAATACAACTGGGCACGGCCGATGGCATAGCCGTTGGAAACGCCGATGCCGTGCAGGGCGAAGGTCATTCACCCTCTCCGAACTTGTCTTCGATCAGGGCCACCAGCGCGTCCATGGCGCTGGCTTCATCCTCGCCCCGGGTTTCCAGGTGGATGGTGGTCCCCCGCGCGGCGGCCAGCATCATCACGCCCATGATGCTCTTGCCGTTGATGCGGCGGCCGTTGCGGGACAGCCAGATGTCGGATTTGAACTGGCCGGCGGTCTGGGTCAGCTTGGCGGAGGCGCGGGCGTGCAGGCCCAGCTTGTTGGTGATCTCGATGTCGCGCTCAGGCACGCTTGGGCTCCGATGCAATATGGAAGATTCCGGACTGGCCGCCGGATACCGCTTTCGCGATGAGAGTGCCCATGTCCCGATCGCGATAGTTGAGGGCCTTGAGCAGCATGGGCAGATTGATGCCCGCTATGGCCTCGACTCGGTGTCCCTGGATGACCTTGCAAACGATGTTGCAGGGGGTGGCGCCATAGATGTCCGTCAGGATCAGGACCCCATCGCCCCGGTCGAGCCGGCTCAGCCGCTCCAGGGTATGGGCCAGCATGGCATCGGGATCCTGGATGGAAGAGAGATCCAGGTTTTCCAACTGTTCCGGGCGTTGGCCCAGCACGTGGGCGGCACACTGGATAAGACACTCGCCCAGGTTGGCGTGGGCGACTATGAGCAGCGAGATCATGGAACGGCAGGTGGCTTCAATAGAGAAATTTTACGCCGCCTCATCGACGGCGGAATGTTGCTTTGCAACACTATTATCTCCCTTTGATGGAAAAGGTTGGGGGGCAGCCGCTAAAATCCCCACCTAACTCAGCGAACCCCTTCCATGGCCACCGACCGCATCCGCGAAATACCCTACAACTACACTTCCTTCTCCGACCGGGAAATCGTCATACGGCTGCTGGGACAGGAAGGCTGGCGTCTGGTGGAGGAACTGCGCGAGGAACGCCGTACCGGGCGGTCGGCCCGGATGCTGTTCGAGGTCCTGGGCGATATCTGGGTGGTGACGCGCAACCCCTACCTGGAAGACGATCTCCTGTCCAATCCGCATCGCCGGGGCCTGCTGGTGCAGGCCTTGCGCCATCGCCTGTTCGAGATCGAAAAGCGGCGCCAGGGCAACGAGCGGGTGGGACACCTGCTGGGGCTGGCCAGCCGGGCGGTGGACGGCTTCGAGATGGGGTTCGTGGAAACCGAGCGCCTGCGCCGGGAGATCGTTGCCCGGCTGGTCCGCCACACCCGCAAGGACAACATCGCCTTCGACGGCATGGCCCGGGTCAGCCATGTCACCGACGCCACCGACTGGCGCGTGGAGTATCCCTTCGTGGTGCTGTATCCGGACTCCGAGGCGGAGATTCCGGGCCTGGTGGCGGGCTGCGTGGAATTGGGGCTCACCGTCATTCCCCGGGGCGGCGGTACCGGCTACACCGGCGGCGCGGTGCCCCTGACCCCGATGTCGGCCGTGATCAACATCGAAAAGCTGGACCGGCTGTCCGGCATCACCGAGGTGGTCCTGCCGGGACAGGATACCAACCGCCGTGCCCACGTGATCCATTGCGGCGCCGGGGCGGTGACGCGCCGGGTCATGGAGGCCGCCGAGTCCGCCGGACTGGCCTTCGCCGTTGATCCCACCAGCGCCGATGCCTCCTGCATCGGCGGCAACGTCGCCATGAACGCCGGCGGCAAGAAGGCGGTACTGTGGGGTACCGCCGTGGACAACCTGGTGTCCTGGAAGATGGTGACCCCGAACGCCGACTGGCTGGAAGTCACCCGCCTGGACCACAACCTGTCCAAGATCCACGACATCGATACGGCTCGCTTCGAGCTGCGCCACTCCCATGCCGACGGCAGCCCCAAGGGCGAACCGGAGATCCTGGAGATCCCGGGTGCCACGTTCCGCAAACAGGGGCTGGGCAAGGATGTGACCAACAAGTTCCTTGGTGGCCTGCCCGGTATCCAGAAGGAAGGCTGCGACGGCCTGATCACCCAGGCCAGCTTCGTGCTGCACCGCATGCCGACTCATGTCCGGACCGTCTGCATGGAGTTCTTCGGGACGGTGGCGGAGGCGGTGCCGGCCATCGTCGAGGTGAAGAACCTGATGGATACGCAGCCCGGCGGCGTGGTCCTTGCGGGTCTGGAACACATGGATGCCCGTTACATCAAGGCGGTGGGCTACGCCACCAAGGCGGAACGTGTCGGCCGGCCGAATATGGTGCTGTTGGCCGACGTGGCGGGGGATGAGGCGGAGAACGCCGATGCCGCCGCCGCCCGCATCGTCGAACTGGCCGAGGCCCGGGGCGGCGAGGGCTTCATCGCGGTGAGCCCGGAGGCGCGCAAGAAATTCTGGCTGGACCGTTCCCGCGCCGCCGCCATCGCCGCCCACACCAACGCCTTCAAGGTGAACGAGGACGTGGTGATCCCGCTGCCTCGGCTGGGCGATTACTCGGACGGGATCGAGCGCATCAACATCGAGCTTTCCATCCGCAACAAGCTGGCCCTGCTGGAGGCCCTGGAGGCCTTCCTGATGGGCGATCTGCCCCTGTTCGAGGACGACGACGGCATCGCCGATCCGGCCCTGACCGAGGCGCGGCGGACCCGGGCACTGGAATTGGTGGACTCGGTGCGCGGCCGCTGGCTCGGCTACCTGGAAGACCTGGACGGGCCCCTGCCGCCCAACCTGTGCAGCGTGGCCGACCACGCCCCGCTACGGGAAGCGAAGACGGTGTTCCAGGCGCTCCAGGATCACAGCCTGCGCGTGTCCTGGAAACGGGAAGTGCGAAGCGAACTGCGCCAGATCTTCACCGGCAGGGAATACGAGCCGGTGCTGGAACGGTGCGACGCCATCCACAAGCGGGTCCTCAAGGGCCGGGTGTTCGTGGCCCTGCACATGCACGCCGGCGACGGCAACGTGCACACCAACATCCCGGTCAACTCCGACGATTACGCCATGCTCCAGGCCGCCAGCCAGGCCGTGGCGCGCATCATGCGTTTGGCCGAATCCCTGGGCGGCGTCATATCCGGCGAGCATGGCATCGGCATCACCAAGCTGGAGTTCCTGTCGGAAAAAGCCCTGACCGAATTTGCCGACTACAAGGATCGGGTGGACCCGGAGGGGCGCTTCAACAAGGGCAAGCTGCTCAGGGGTGCCGACCTGACCAAGGCCTATACGCCATCGTTCGGCTTGCTGGAACTGGAATCCCTGATCATGGAACAGTCGGAGATCGGCGCCATCGCCGACTCCATCAAGGACTGCCTGCGCTGCGGCAAGTGCAAGCCGGTGTGCAACACCCATGTGCCCAGGGCCAACCTGCTCTACTCGCCGCGCAATAAGATCCTGGCCACTTCCCTGCTGATCGAGGCCTTTTTGTACGAGGAACAGACCCGACGCGGCGTCTCCCTCAAGCACTTCGACGAGTTCGACGACGTGGCGGACCATTGCACCGTATGCCACAAGTGCGTGAATCCCTGTCCGGTGGATATCGACTTCGGCGACGTCACCGTGGCCATGCGCAATTTCCTCAACACCGCCGGCAAGAAGAGGAAGGCGCCGGCCACCCGGCTGGCCATGGCCTTCCTCAACAGCACCGATATCGACGCCATCCGCATCCTGCGCAAGGGGGCCATCCAGTTCGGCTACCTGGGCCAGCGCCTGGGCGCGGCGGTCATGCGCCAGCTGCCCCAGGTCAGGGAGGCCATGCGGCACCCCCCCGCCACCGTCGGCAAACCGAATGTGCCGACCCAGGTGATCCACTTCTTCAACCGTTCCCTGCCGGGCAATCTGCCCGCCAAGACCGCGCGCCAGCTCCTGGGCCTGAACGATCCCAAGGTGGTGCCGGTTCTGCGGGACCCGGCCAAGGTGAGCGAGCTCAGTGAGGAAGAGCGGGACGCGGTGTTCTATTTTCCGGGATGCGGTTCTGAACGCCTGTTCTCCCAGGTTGGCCTGGCCACCTTGGCCTGGCTCTATGAATTGGGGGCCCAGACCGTGCTGCCGCCCACCTACCTGTGCTGCGGCTATCCCCAGACCGCCAACGGCGACCGGGCCAAGGGCGAGTCCATCACCATGCAGAACCGGGTCTTGTTCCACCGGGTGGCCAATACCCTCAACTACCTGGACATCAAGACCGTCCTGGTGTCCTGCGGCACCTGCCTGGACCAGCTCATGGAATACCAGTTCGACAAGATCTTCCCCGGCTGCCGCATCATGGACATCCACGAATACATGGCGGAAAAGGGGGTCAAGCTGGAGGGTGCCGACGGCGTGCGCTACATGTATCACGACCCCTGTCATACCCCCATGAAGCAGCAGAATCCCATGGCCACGGTGAAGGCCCTGATGGGGCCGGACGTCAGGCTGTCGGAGCGCTGCTGCGGGGAATCCGGCACCTTCGCCGCCAGCCGGCCGGACATCGCCACCCAGGTGAAATTCCGCAAGGCCGAGGAGATGGACCGGGTGGCGGGGGAATTGCGCAAGGCTGGTGCTACCCAGGTGAAAGTGCTGACATCCTGCCCATCCTGCCTGCAGGGCTTGGATCGGTATACCGCAGACAACTTGGTGGAGGCGGACTACATCGTGGTGGAACTGGCCCGCCTCAAGCTTGGGCCGGACTGGATGGAGTCCTTCCTGAAGCGCGCCAACACGGACGGCATCGAGCGGGTCCTGCTTTGAGGCCGGATTCGACCTGTCCGCTCTGCGCGACGGACGGCGGCGAGGTCCTCTGGCGCGACGACTTGTGCCGGGTGGTCCGGGTGGACGATGCGGATTATCCCGGTTTCTGCCGGGTCATCCTGAACCGCCACATCAAGGAGATGACGGACCTGCCCGTCTCTCTTCAGCACCGGCTCATGGCCGTGGTGTTCTCGGTGGAGGCGGCGCTCCGGGCTTTGCTGGTTCCGGACAAGGTGAATCTGGCCAGCCTGGGCAACGTGGTGCCTCATCTGCATTGGCACGTGATCCCCCGTTTCGCCGATGACCGCCATTTCCCGGATGCCGTGTGGGCCGCCCCGCGACGCGCCCGCTCGGAACATACCGTGCCGGACGATCTCAAGCGGTGTCTTGCAGAGTCGCTGGCGGAGCGTCTTGAGGATCCGCGCGCGCCGGAATGACCCGGTCCACCGGAAACACGGCGCTGAAGGTGCTGCCTTTACCCACGACGCTTTCGATGCGCAGCCGGGCCTGATGGCGTTGCAGGATGTGCTTGACGATGGCCAGGCCCAGCCCGGTTCCCCCCGTGGCGCGGGATCGTCCCCGGTCCACCCGATAGAACCGCTCGGTGAGGCGGGGAATATGCTGGGCCTCGATGCCTTCCCCCGTGTCGGAGACCGCGAAAGTCATGCCGCCGCGCTCCGACGCCCTCCATTGCAGGGTGATGTCTCCCCCCGCCGGGGAATAGCGCACCGCGTTGGAGACCAGGTTGGCCAGCGCGCCGTAGAGCTCCTGGCTGTTGCCGATCAGGCGGGCGCCACTGTCCAGTTGCAGGTGGATCGCGTGCTTGCCATGGCTCATGGTCACGGCCTCGTCCCTGAGCCGTTTGGCCAGGGCGGGGATGTCGACCGTTTCGTCCTTGGTTTCCGGCTCGGACTCCAGCCGGGCCAGGGTCAGCAGGTCATCCACCAGGCGCCGGATCCGGTCCGACTGCTCACGCATGAGGGGGATGTGCTTGCGAAATTCGACCGGGTCCGGGGCCGGCATGTCGTCGAAGGCCTCCAGGAAACCGACTATGACCGTGATGGGGGTACGCAACTCATGGGACACGTTGGCCACGAAGTCCCGGCGCATGGCCTCCACCTGGGCCAATTCCGTGATGTCCCGGGCCAGAAGCATCTTCTGCTGGCGCTGCAGGGGGACCAACTGGAAGGAGAGGGACCGTTCCCGATGGATCGGGGAGGCCAGTGTCAGGGTCCGGGAAAAATTATCGCCCAGCAGCCATTCGCTGAATCGCGAATTGCGCAGCAGGTAGAGGATGAATTGTCCCAGATCCCGGGTGGGGGAGAGGGCCAACAGGCGCTCCGCGGCGTTGTTGAGCCAGAGTATGCGGTTGTCCGTGTCCAGGATCACGACGCCGTCCGGCAGGTTGCGGGTGGCTTCCAGCATGCGTTCCAGGTCGGCGGCCGCCTTTTGCTGGGCGCCCTGGCCCGACCGCATCAGTTTTTCCAGGCGGTACCATGCATCTCCCCACAGGCCGTCGGCCTGCAACGTGGGCCGGTCGGGCTGGGCCAGCCAAACGGTGAGCTTGTCCAGCTGGCGCAGGTGATACGCCAGGTAGCCGAACAGGCCCAGGGAAAAGAGGACCCAGCCGGAGTTGGCGCCCAGTTTGGCCGAGAAAACCAGGGAGACGAGGGCGAGCCCGAAAATCAACAGCAGTGGACGCCACCAGAACGAGGGCATTAGCGGATTCAGTCCGTGAATGACCCGGGCATTCTACCCATTGTGGAGACGTCTCAGACGATCGTGCCGGAGAGCCGATAGCCGGAGCCGCGCACAGTCTGGATCAAACGGTCGTGTTGGGTGGGTTCCAGGGCGGAGCGCAGGCGTCGGATATGGACATCCACGGTACGTTCCTCGACGAATATATGATCTCCCCAGACATGGTCGAGCAACTGGGAACGAGAATAGACCCGTTCCGGGTGGGTCATCAGGAAATGCAGCAGGCGGAACTCGGTCGGACCCAGGTCCAGGCATTGCTCATTGCCGTAGACCCGATGGGAGATCGGATCCAGCTTGAGGCCGGAGATTTCCACCGCGTCCTCGGTCATCTGCGGCGCGCGCCGGCGCAACACGGCCTTGATGCGGGCCATCAGCTCGCGTGGGCTGAAGGGTTTGGTGATGTAATCGTCCGCGCCGGTTTCCAGCCCCTGGATCTTGTCGCGTTCGTCGGAACGGGCGGTGAGCATGATGATGGGGATGCCCTTGAGTCGGTGGTCGGCGCGGATGCGCCTGGCCAAATCGATGCCCGATACGCCCGGAAGCATCCAGTCCATCAGGATGATGTCGGGCAGCGCCCCGCGCAGCAGACCCATGGCGTCCTCCCCATCCGCGGCGACGATCACGTCATGGCCGTGTTGGCTCAGGTTGAACTTGAGTACTTCCTGGATCCCGGGTTCGTCCTCGACGACGAGTATGGTGGCGGACATGAGGTCCTCCCAAGGTTGTCATTGCACACCATGTTATGACGATTTTATTAAGGTTCGATGACACCGTGTCAGCGGCCGGAACAAAGAAAAAAGGCGCCTCGCGGCGCCTTGAAAATATTTCGGGTGAACGATGGGGAGAGGGGAGTCCCCTCTCCCGCCCGGGATCACTCCACGCGCTCACCATGCAGGGCGATATCCAGACCTTCGCGTTCCTGTTCTTCGGATACACGCAGACCCATCACGATATCCAGCACCTTGAGGATGATGTAGGTGACCACCGCGGTGTAGGCGATGGTGATCGCCACGCCTTCGGCCTGGATGATGAACTGGCCGAAGCTGCCAGCGGTGCCGCCGATGGATTCCACGGCGAAGAAGCCGGTGAGCAGGGCGCCGACGATGCCGCCGATGCCGTGTACGCCGAAGGCGTCCAGGGAGTCGTCGTACTTCAGCATGTGCTTCAGGGAGGTGGAGGACCAGAAGCAGATCACGCCGGCGGCAACGCCGATGACCAGGGCGCCGATGGGTCCGACAAAGCCGGAGGCCGGGGTGATGGCCACCAGGCCGGCCACGGCGCCGGAAGCAATGCCCAATACGCTGGGCTTACCCTTGCTGATCCATTCAGCGAACATCCAGCCCAGGGCCGCCGTACCGGTGGCGATCTGGGTCACGGCCATGGCCATGCCGGCGCGGCCATCGGCCGCCACGGCGGAGCCGGCGTTGAAGCCGAACCACCCCACCCACAACATGGCGGCGCCCATGATGGTCAACGTCAGGTTGTGCGGCGCCATCGCTTCGCGGCCGTAGCCGATGCGTGGGCCGAGCATCAGGGCGGCGATCAGGCCCGCCACACCCGCGTTGATATGCACCACGGTACCGCCCGCGAAGTCCAGCACACCCATGTCCCACATGAAGCCGCCGTCACCGGACCAGACCATGTGGGCGATGGGGGCGTACACCAGCAGGGACCACAGCGCCATGAACCACATCATCGCGGAGAATTTCATGCGGTCGGCGAAGGCGCCGGCGATCAGCGCGGGGGTGATGATGGCGAAGGTCATCTGGAAGGTCATGAACACTGATTCCGGTATGACGCCGGTCAGGCTGTCCTTCTCCATCCCAGTCAGGAAGGCCTTGGAGAGGCTCCCGAAGAAGGAATAGAAGTTGGTCACCCCCTTTTCCATGCCGGTGGTGTCGAAGGCGATGCTGTAGCCGGCCACCATCCACAATACGGTGATCATGGCGGTGATGGCGAAGCTCTGCATCATGGTGGCAAGGACGTTCTTCTTGCGCACCATGCCGCCATAGAACAGCGCCAGGCCGGGGATGGTCATCAGCAAGACCAGGGCGGTGGAAGACAGCATCCAGGCGGTGGCGCCGGTGTCCAGCTTGGGTGCCTCGGCCGCGGGGGCGGCCGGAGCGGCCTCGGCCGGTGCCGCGGGTGCTTCCATGGCGGGTGCCGCTTCAGGAGCAGGCGCGGCCTCGGTGGTGGCCGCCGGCATGGCTGCCGGGGGCGCATCATCGGAAATGGCCACACCGGAAAGGCCCAGCGCGCCCACCAACATCAAACTTGCGAGCAGATGTTTCATGGTCATTTCTCCTTAGATCGCCGTCTCACCGGTCTCGCCGGTTCGGATGCGCACGACCTGTTCCAGGTCCCAAACGAAAATTTTGCCGTCGCCGATCTTGCCGGTCTGGGCAGCCTTGGAAATGGCCTCGATGGCCTGGTCCAGCACGTCGGCCTTGATGGCGACCTCAATCTTGACCTTGGGCAGGAAGTCCACGACATACTCGGCCCCCCGGTACAGCTCGGTATGGCCCTTCTGCCGACCAAAGCCCTTGACCTCGGTGACGGTGATGCCGGATACCCCCATTGCGGAGAGGGCTTCACGCACCTCGTCCAGCTTGAAGGGTTTGATGATGGCGGTGATGAATTTCATAACGGTCTCCTGATGAACAGCCAGCCTTCCCTCGATCCGCCCCCGGGGAAGGGGGCGATGAAGCGAGCTCGGACTTGGTTAGAAGGACTTGGAGAAAGACAGGAAGGCTACGCCCTTGCTCAGGTCCTTGCCGTTGATGGTGTACCAGTCCTTGTGGGCATTCGTATCCGAATAGGCCAGGGTCACCGTGCCATAACCGATGTCTTTGGAAACGCCCACCTTCCAGTCGCTGTAATCGGCATCGGAAATATGCTCGACCTTCTGGTGGCCAATGTGCCCCAATATCCCCCAGCCATTGCCCAGGTCGTAGTTGGCGTTCAGTTCGATGTAGTTACTGCCCCGGCTCTTCTTGCCCAGGCTGTAGTCGTACCAGCCGATGAAGTTGTCGGAAACGGTATAGCTATCCTTCAGGGTCAGGAACTTCCAGCTCAGGCTGCCATAGATTTCGGCGGTATCAGGAGATTTGGTGCCGTCGATCTTGGTGCCGGGGTAATAGTAGCCAATCATGCCGACGTCATAGCCCACCTCGGCGGGGAGGCTGCCACGGAAACCGCCGTACAGGTCGACTTCCAGGCTGCTGTTCTCCTTGTAATGGCCTTCAGACACCCAATCCTGGTTGGACAGCCAGGTGCCGATGTAAAGTCCGCTGGAATGGGCATAGTCGAAACCGCCGGAAATCTCGGGTCGATGCTGGGTTTGGGAAATACCACGGAATATGTAATCGGTTGAGAGGCCGATATTGCCGGTCAGAGGGCTGTCTTCGGCCATCGCGGACAAAGGCACGGAAATCAGTCCGGACAGGGCGAGCAGATAAGTCAGTTTTTTCATTGCAATTCTCCAGAATGTTTGCGGTGCGATGTTGCACAGCCCCCTAAAGCAGGGTCCGTGCCAAAACGATTAACTTAATAAAAACAAAAAGATGTGCGTAAATGCCCGATCACAGCGCAGATGGATGCTCTATAGTGGTGCGCGAATGAGGCTGGCTGCACTGAGTTGGGCATGACTCGTTTGAAGAGGGGCTTTGATAAACTGCTCGGCATTCAAGTCCCATCCAGAGGCAGACATGTTCAAACAGAAACTCGCGGAAGAAGTCGCCGGCAAGGTATCTGAGGTGATGGCAATGAGCCCGGCCCGGGACATGGAAAAGAACCTGAAGGCGGCGCTTTCGGCCTGGCTGGCCAAGCTGGATCTGGTTACTCGGGAAGAATTCGATGTCCAGGCCCGGGTCCTGGCCGATACCCGGGAAAAGCTCCAGTCCCTTGAAGCGCGTGTCTCCCGCTTGGAAGGTACCCCATTGGAATGAGCGATATTCGTGTCCCGGCGGTGTCGCTAAGTTGCCAGTGGGTGAATTTGCGCGAAGGCGCGTTGCCGACGTGAGCGGGGCGCAGGTCGAAGTGGCCGCGGCGGTCATCGAGCGGCCTGATGGTGGTTTTCTCATGGCCAGCCGGCCGGAAGGGAAGGTCTATGCCGGCTGGTGGGAATTTCCCGGTGGCAAGGTGGAAGCGGGAGAGACCGCCCGCCAGGCCTTGGACCGAGAGTTGCGGGAGGAACTGGGGATCCAGGTGGAGGAGGCCTGGCCCTGGTTGAATCGGGGTTTTGTCTATCCCCATGCCCACGTCATGTTGCGCTTTTTTCGCGTGACCCGCTGGCAAGGCACACCCCATCCCCATGAGGGCCAGGACTTCGCCTGGACCCGGGCGGACGCCCCCGCCGTCACCCCCATCCTGCCGGCCAACGGTCCGATTCTGAAGGGCTTGCGGCTGCCCCTGGAATATGCGATTTCCGATCTGGCGACATGGGGCGGGGATGGTTTCCTGCGGCGCCTGGATGCGCGCCTGGCCCAGGCTGCGCAGCTGGTGCAATGGCGCGAGCAAGGATTAGGCGTGGAAGAGAATGAGCGCCTGGCCCGGGAGGTGATGGCGCGCTGTCGGCATAGCGGCTCGATCCTGTTGGTGAATGGGGATGCATCATTGGCCGCAAGGCTCGGCGCGGGCGTGCACCTGTCCTCCGCGCAACTCATGGCCTGCGACCGTCGTCCCGAGCTGGAGTGGGTCGGGGCCTCCTGCCATGACCCAATGGAATTGCAACGGGCTGCGGATCTGGAACTGGATTTCGTGGTGCTGGGACCGGTGCGGCCCACCGCCAGCCACCCGGGTGCGGCGGGCCTAGGATGGGAACGGTTCGCCCAATGGCTGAGGGACTATCCCCTGCCGGTTTTCGCCTTGGGCGGGCTCGTACCTGCTGACCTGGCTCTCGCCCGTACCCATGGAGCCCACGGGGTGGCACTCAAGAGCGCGGCCTGGAGATGATAAAAAAATGGCCCTGAGTTCAATGATTGGACGAGGTTTGCCACTGGTCCTGGTGGCGTTGATCGGGGTGGTGCTCTGGCAGAACCGATTGCGGCAGCCCGATGCGCCTGGGCACCAGGTTCATTGCCCGGACCTGTCGGCCGGATGCACGGTCCAGGTGGATGGGAAAACGCTCAGCCTGGGCGTTTCCGGGGACCTTAAACCCCTCAAGCCCTTCCAGCTTTGGGTGAGGCATCCGGGCGCCCACAAGGCGGAGGTGCATTTCACCATGGAGGGCATGGACATGGGATTCAATGTCTATAGCCTGAAAGCGGATGGCCAAGGGGTGTTTCGCGGCACGGTGACCCTGCCGGTATGTGTCAGTGGACGGCGGGATTGGGTCATGACGCTGGATATGGATGACGTGACGCTGGAAGTGCCATTTGTCACGCAGTTGTAATATCGGGCAGTGGGGAGCATGTCTATAATCCGCCGATCCTGTACGCATTCGTGCAGTTGAAGGAGAGAAAATGCCCGGTGAACATACCTATAAGCAATTCGATGCCGAACTGGAGGCCGTGCGCAGACGCGTGCTGGAGATGGGCGGCATGGTGGAGGAGCAGCTCAACAAGGCCATCGAGGCCTTGATCGCGGGTGATACCAGCCTCTCGGAAGAGGTGATCGCCAACGATCACAAGGTCAATGCCATGGAAGTGGCCGCCGACGAGGCGTGTACCCATATCCTCGCGCTGCGCCAGCCCACCGCCGGCGACCTGCGCATGATCCTGACCATCATCAAGACCATCACCGATCTGGAGCGGATCGGCGACGAGGCTGCCAAGATCGCCCGCTTCGCCGTCAAGGTCTACGAGAGCGGCCGCATCGTCACACCCCGCTATACCGAGATCAAGTACATGGCGGGACTGGCCAACAAGATGCTGCGGGAGGCGCTGGATGCCTTCGCCCGTCTCGACGCCTCCGTGGCCATCGGCGTCGCCCGCCAGGATATGGAGGTGGACGAGGAGTTCCATCTCATTACCCGCCATCTCATCACCTTCATGATGGAAGATCCCCGCACCATCTCCACCTTCATCGACCTGATGTTCGTGGTGAAGTCCATCGAGCGCATCGGCGACCATTCCAAGAACATCTCCGAATACGTGGTTTTCATGGTCAAGGGCAAGGACGTGCGCCATACCTCCATCGAGGATCTGGAGCGGGAAATCCAGTAAGCCTTTCCGCACAATGAAAAAAGCCGGCACGAGCCGGCTTTTTTCATTGCATATTTCATTGCGTTACCCGGGTCAGTGGTGATCCATCATGGCGCTTTTCCTGACCTCGGCCTCGATGGACAGGGTGTGTTTCTTGCCGTGCTTGTCCTTGGCGATCAGGGTGATCGGCACCCTCTCGCCCTCCCTGAGCGGCGCCTTGATGTCGATGAACATGACGTGGAGCCCACCGGGGGCCAGTTGTACCGTCTCTCCCTTGGGCAGGGCGATCTGATCGACCTGGCGCATCTCCATGACGCCCTTGTCCATCCGCATGATGTGCAGTTCCAGGGTTTTGGATACCGGGCTGCTGCCGCCGACGATGGCCATATCCGCTTCGGCGGTGAGATCCATGAAGCCGCCCGCCACTTGCTGGCCCGGCGCGGTGGCACGGACCCAGGCGTGTTCCACCTTGATGGTATCCGCGCATGCGGGCGTGGCGAGGACCAGGGCGAGAAGAGCGATTGCGAGGTTGCGCATGGGTTAACTCCGTCATGTCAATTGATGTTGAATGCGATTTTCACCCAGATGAAGCGTCCAGGCCCATAGATTCTTGCGCCAGCGGACAGGCCGCCGCCGATGGGGATGCGACAAATTTCCGTATTCACTGGAGAACGAAGATGCCGCCATGCATGTTTGGCGGTAATCGGAAGGTAGGTTAGGGCATCAGCTTGGTGCCGATTGCACTGAATGGGTGCCGGCCAAGCGTCCGACAACGACTGGGCAGCACCTGGAAAAGTCCTTGTAGAATCAAATAAATCAATGCATTAGAGAATATATACGAGGGTGGCATCGATGTTGCTTTTACTTCCACGAATATTACGAATATTCATTCCGGTAATATCTTTATCAAGGAGTACACCATGCAAGTGAAACAATTGGGCAGCACGTTGAAAACCTGGCTTACCCGTCTGATGATCCCTGCCGCGGCGGCCTTCGCGGTTACCGCCCACGCGGCCGCGCCCCTGAAGATCGGCTACAGCGACTGGCCGGGCTGGGTGGCCTGGCAGGTGGCCATCGACAAGGGTTGGTTCAAGCAGGCCGGCGTGGCGGTGGATTTCGAGTGGTTCGACTACTCGGCCTCCATGGACGCCTTCGCGGCCGGCAAGATCGACGCCGTGACCATGACCAACGGCGATGCCCTGGTGACCGGCGCAGCCGGCGGCAAGAGCGTGATGATCATGCTCACCGACTACTCCAATGGCAACGACATGATCGTCGCCAAGCCCGGCATCCGCTCCCTGAAACAGCTCAAGGGCAAGAAGGTGGCGGTGGAGTTCGGCCTGGTGGAGCACCTGCTGCTGCTGAACGGCCTGAAGAAGGCGGGCATGAAGGAATCCGACGTCAAGCTGGTCAACGCCAAGACCAACGAGATGCCCCAGGTGCTGGCCACCGGCGACGTCGCCGCCATCGGCGCCTGGCAGCCCATTTCCGGCCAGGCTATGAAATCCCTGCCGGGCGCCCGTCCGGTCTATACCTCGGCGGACGAGCCGGGCCTGATCTACGACGTGCTGGCCGTCAATCCCGCCAGCGCCAAGCAGCGCAAGGCCGATTGGCTCAAGGTGTTGAAGGTCTGGGACCGGGTCGTGAAATACATCGACGACCCCAAGACCCAAGCCGACGCCGTGAAGATCATGGCCGCCCGCGTGGGGGTCTCCCCGGAAACCTATCTACCTCTGCTCAAGGGCACCAAGCTGCTGAGCCTGGCCGACGGCAAGAAGATCTACGTCAAGGGCACGGGGTTCAAATCCCTGTACGGCTCCTCCAAGGTGGCCGACGAGTTCAACGTGGCCAACGGCGTCTACAAGTCCGCCCAGGACGTGGACAGCTATCTGGATCCGTCCTTCACCAACGCCAAGTGAGCCTTTGAGCAAACTCAACTGACGACGGAGCGGAAATGGAACTGATTGCCCAATGGATCGGAGGACGGATGGACTTCGACGCGCGCAAGCGCACCCTGTTCGGGATTGGCTCATTTCTGCTGCCGTTGCTGGTTTGGGCTCTGGTCAGCTACCTGCCCTTCGTCTGGCATCCCAAGATCCTGGTGACCGATCCGGGCGGCGTGGACTACCTGCAGGTGGGCATGCTGATGGACAAGGCCATGTTCCGGGACGAAGTGGCCAACATGGAGGCGGAACACCTGGCCCCACCGGTTGGCAGGCCCGCCAATCCCATCTATCTGCCGGCGCCCCATGAAGTGGCACAGGCCTTCTATACCGGCTTCACCAATCCGCCCCAACAGAAAGACGTGCCCTCGATGCCGGCCAGCCTGTGGCACAGCATCCAGATCATCTTCTGGGGCTTTCTGATTTCGTCGATCATCGGCGTCCCTCTGGGCATCCTGGCCGGCACCTATGTCGGCATGGGGCGTCTCTCCGAACCGTTCATCGAATTCTTCCGCTACTTGCCGGCGCCCGCCTTCGGCGCCCTGGCCGTAGCCATACTGGGCATCTACGACGGTCCGAAGATCGCAATCATCGTCATCGGCACGTTGTTCCAGCAGGTGCTGATCATCGCCAACACCACCCGGAAGCTGGACGCCACCATCCTCGAGGCTGCCAAGACCCTGGGCACCCGGCGCCTGAAGCTGCTCACCCGGGTGGTGGTGCCCGGCATCCTGCCCGATCTTTACCGGGACCAGCGCATCCTGCTGGGCTGGGCCTGGACCTATCTGATCGTCGCCGAGCTGATCGGCACCAGCTCCGGCATCACCTGGTTCATCACCCAGCAGGCCCGCTACCAGCACTTCGACAACGTCTACGCCGCCATCATGACCATCGGCATCATCGGCTTCGGCACCGACCTGCTCCTGGCTCGCATGGGCCGGCGGCTGTTTCCCTGGGACCGGACCCAGGACCGGCATTGAGATGATGAATAAAGCTACTGCGCACCCCGATTCCGGTCCTGCGATGCTCGCCGTACCAACTGTACGACTGTGCTTCTCGAACCAGACTCAGGCCGCTCGCAACGCTTCCTTCACCATCTCAGAACTGCGCAAAAGGAAATAGGCATGAATCTGATGGAACCCGCCTTGCCCAGCCACCTGGACCAGTCGGACGAGGTCCGGGCCCGGTTCGAACGGATCCGCCAGCGCGAGGTGATCCTGGAGGTGCGCGGCCTGGGCAAGCGATTCCGTTCCGCCCAGGGTGAGGTGGAGGCCCTGCGCGGCATCGACTTCAGCGTCCGGCGCCGCGAGTTCGTCTGCGTCATCGGCCCCTCCGGTTGCGGCAAGTCCACCCTGATCCGCATCCTGGCCGGTCTGGACAGCCACACCGCCGGCGAGGCCCTGCTGGACGGCAAACCCATCCAGGGTCCGGGCCAGGACCGGGGCATGGTGTTCCAGGGCTATTCCCTGTTCCCCTGGCTGACGGTGAAGAAGAATGTCATGTTCGGGCCCCAGATGAACGGCAGGGGCAAGGACGAATCCGAGCGGGACGCCCTGATGTGGCTGGACCTGGTGGGCCTCACGAAATTCGCCGATGCCTATCCCCACCAGCTTTCCGGCGGCATGCGCCAGCGCGTCGCCATCGCCCGGGCCCTGGTCAACCAGCCGCGCATCCTTCTGATGGATGAGCCGTTCGGCGCCCTGGATGCCCAGACCCGCTCCAAGATGCAATCCCACCTGATCGACATCTGGCGGAACATCGACATCACCGTGCTGTTCATCACTCATGACCTGGACGAGGCGATCTACCTGGCCGATCGCATCCTGGTGCTCAAGGCCCACCCGGGCGAGGTGCAGGAGGTGATCGAGGTGCCCGTGCCCCGGCCCCGCACGCCCGGTCAGTTCAACTCCCCCGAATTCCGTGCCACCAAGGCCCGCCTGGAGGAGCTGATCCACCCGGCGGCGGAGCCTGAGGCCGAGGACGAGCAGGCCGTGAAGCCCCACCTGATCCGCTTCACCGATGTCCACGACAACGTGGAGTGACGTGATGCGCTGGTCCGATCTCACCTGGTCCGAAATCCCCGACGTGTTGGCCCGTTGCGGTAAGGCCGCAATCCTGCCGGTAGGTGCCACCGAGCAGCACGGCCCGCACCTGGGCACCGGCGTGGATTTCGTGATTGCGGAAAAACTCTGTGCCGCCGTCGCCGCCCGAACCGGCGTGCCCATGCTGCCCACCCTGCCCTACGGTTGCTCGCTGGGCCACAGCCGGCGCTGGCCCGGCACCCTGGCCCTGCCACCGACCACGCTGATCCAGGTGGTCAAGGAGGTCGGCGACTGGGCCTACCACAGCGGCATCCGCCGGCTGTTCATCGTCAACGCCCACGTCACCAACGCGGCGCCCCTGCGCTGCGCCCTGGAGATGCTGCGCGCCGAACACGATGACCTGATGGTCGCGGTGATCAACACCGCCACCGTCAGCGAGCGGGTGCGCCAGTTCCACTTCGCCGACGCCGTCGACTGGCATGCCAACGACGCCGAGACCTCGATCATGCTGGCCATCTCCCCGAACTCGGTGCGCCCGGACAAGCTGACCGAGGCCGACGACCCGGACCGTACCTGCGGCTGCGTATTCGCCCACCCGGTCAACCGCACCAGCCTGAACGGCGTCACCGGCACGCCCAGCCTGGCCAGCGTCGACAAGGGCCGGGTCTGGTTCGACTGGCTGGCCACCGACCTGGCCGAACTCATTTCCCGGGGCTGCTCTGAGGACCCGCCACTGCCCTATTCCTATTACGAGGCCGCTTGTCCGCCCCGTTAAACCACGCATCAAGGAACCAACATGAACCAGATCGACGACACCGCCGTACTCGACAAGCCCAGCCAGACCGTCCCGGCCGAATCGGCCGAGGCGGTCGCCCGCCAGCAACGCGAACTTACCGACAACGGCGTGAAGTACTGCATCGGCGCCTACGTCGACATCCACGGTGTGCCCAAGGCCAAGGTGGTGCCCATCGCCCACCTCGGCCACATGGCCAAGGGTTCCGAGCGCTACACCGGCTATGCCCTGGACGGCCTCGGCCAGGCGCCCAACGACGACGAGCTGACCTCTGTGCCCGACCTGGACCGCGCCATCCAGCTGCCCTGGGAACCCAAGATCGCCTGGATTCCCGCCGACAACCACTTCCAGGGCAAGCCCTACGCGCTCAACACGCGCGTGGCGCTCAAGAACCAGCTGGCCAAGGCCGCCGAGCTGGGCTACGGCATGAACCTGGGCATCGAATGCGAGATCTTCCTGTTGAAGCAGAACGAGGACGGCAGCCTCTCGGTGCCCATCGCCGACGACAAGCTGACCAAGCCGTGCTACGACGTGCGCGGCTTCGTCGACAACTTCTCCTGGTTGGACAAGATGGCCACCTCCATCAACGACCTGGGCTGGGACCTGTATTCCTTCGACCACGAGGACGCCAACGGCCAGTTCGAATTCGACTTCAACTACGCCGACGCCCTGACCACCTGCGACCGGCTCACCTTCTTCCGCTTCATGGCCAAGCACTACGCCAAGGAGGAAGGGCTGCTCGCCACCATGATGCCCAAGCCCTTTGCCGACAAGACCGGCAACGGCGCCCATTTCAATATGTCGCTCTACGACCTGGAAAGCGGCGGCAATCTGTTCGCCTGCGCGCCCAAGGACGATCCCCACGGAATCGGCCTGACGCCCCTGGGCTATAGCTTCGTTGCCGGCATCCTCAAGCACGGCCGCGCCCTGTGCGCCGTGTTCGCCCCCACCGTGAACAGCTACAAGCGCCTGGTGCGGCGTGGCGCCATGAGCTACTTCTCGTGGGCGCCGGTGTTCAACTCCTGGGGCTCCAACAACCGCACCAACTCGGTCCGCATCCCGGCCGGCGGCGGCCGCTGCGAATCGCGCAACGCCGACGGCGCGGTCAATCCCTACCTGGCCGCCACCCTGGTGCTGGCCGCCGGCCTGGAAGGTGTGCGCGAAGGCCTGGACCCGGGCAAGCCCAACGAGGACAACCTGTACGCCATCAGCGACATGGAACGGCGCGACCGGGGCATCGAGTTCCTGCCCCAGACCCTGCAGGAGGCGGTGGCCGCCTTCGCCGCCGATCCCCTGGTGGAGGCCACCCTGGGCAAGGAGCTGCGGGACGAGTTCATCCGCTACAAGACCGAGGAATGGGAGGCCTACCACCTCTCCGTTTCGAAGTGGGAAGTCGAGCGCTACAGCTACATGTTTTAACCGAGAAGCCAACCAGTAATCACGGAGGGATAAGGTGTCCACCCCCGTCAGCCGCATCAGCATCTCGCTGCCCCCGGACCTGCTGGCCGAACTGGACCGCATGGTGGAGAGCAGGGGCTACGGCAGCCGCTCCCAGGCCATCGGCGAGATGGTCAACTACCAGCTGGCCGAGCATAAGCGGGCCCTGGGCAACGAGGTCATGGCCGGCACCATCACCCTGCTCTACAACCGCGCCACCCGGGGGCTGCAGGGCCGGCTGGCGGACATCCAGTACCAGCACATCGCCGAGGTCATCAGCTCCCTGCACGTGCACCTGACCGAGGACCAGATGCTGGAAGTGGTCCTGGTCCAGGGGCCCGCAGCCAAGCTCCAGGCCATCGCCAACGAGCTGATCACCCTGCGCGGCATCATCACCGGCCGGCTGCAGTTGCTGGCGGCGGCAATCCCCCCGCTGCACGCTCCGGCCGGCCATTGAAAGGAATCGTCATGGACCATCCCGAACTTGCTTTGGATAATCCGCCCGCCACGGGTTTGCCCGACTCGCCGGTGGATGCGCCCGAACACTGGCGCCACTTTCCTGCCAACCTCGCCCCCGAACTGCCGGCCGACAAGGTGCTGTTCTCCGAACTGGTGCCCGGCGGCGGGCACTGGTCCTACCGCCTGCCGCGCGGCGTAACCCTGCGCATCATGGCGCTGGATGCCGGCGCCAACCTGTCCCTGGTGCTGTATTCGGCCCAGGAGAAGCTGGAGCGCTACAACCTGCCCGATTCTCTCAAGGCCCAGCACACCGCCCACTACACCAAGGGCCATGTCCTGATGAGCGACATGGGCCGGGCCATGGCCTCCATCACCGCCGACAGCCTGGGCTGGCACGACCCGTTGGGCCTGCTGCTCGACAACCGGCTGATGCAGGAGAAGTACGGCGACCACGCCTACCAGCAATACCGCAACGGCATGTACCGCTCCGGCCGCGACGGCCTGCTGATCGAGATCGGCAAGTACGGCCTGGCCAAGCGCGACCTGGTGGCCCCGGTGAACTTCTTCAGCAAGGTGGCAGTGGACCAGGAGGGCCGCTTCCGCTTCGCACCGAACCACGCCAAGGCGGGCGACTACGTGGACCTGCGCCTGGACATGGACGTGCTGGTCGCCTTCTCCGCCGCGCCCCATCCCTTGGACCCCAATCCGGCCTACGCCCCCGGCAAGGTGGGTATGGCGGCCTGGCGCTCCGGGCCCGCGCCAAAGGACGACTACTGCCGCGCCTTCCGGCCCGAGAACGCCCGGGCCCTGCATAACAGCGACATGCTCTATCTGGCGGGTTTATGAATAAATCTACTGCGCGCCCCGATTGCTGCGTCGGGCGGTGCTCGCTCCTCACCTATCCACTTGATATGTCTCGTCGCTGCGCTCCGTCCGCCTTGCACTCGGGCCGCACGCTACGATTTCTTCACAAACCCTTCGGAGACCGGATATGACCGCCACCGCCATCCGCATCCAGGAAAGCGCCCTCGACCCGGCCGCCGCCGTGCTCGACCACACCGTGCCCGCCGGCGAGCCCTATCTGCTGGAAATCGACAAGGGCCAGACCCTGCGCATCGTCGACCTGGAAGGCAACCAGGCCGTCGACGTCATCTTCTACAATCGCGACGACGGCGCCGAGCACTACAGCGCCACCGAGACCATCCTGCGCCAGGGCGGCATCTACCTGACCACCGGCTCGGTGCTCTACAGCGACGACGGCAATGCGATGTTGACGATTGTCGCCGACACCTGCGGCCGCCACGACACCCTGGGCGGTGCCTGCGCGGCCGAGAGCAACACCGTGCGCTACGCGCTGCAGAAGAAATTCATGCACAGTTGCCGCGACAACTACCTGACCGCCCTGCAGCATGCCGACATCGGCCTGGGCAAACGCGACCTGGTGCCCAACATCAACTTCTTCATGAACGTGCCGGTGACCGAGGCGGGCCAGCTCACCTTCGAGGATGGCGTGTCCGCCCCGGGCAAGTACGTCGAGTTGCGCGCCGAGATGAACCTGTGGATGCTGGTGTCCAACTGTCCCCAGCTCAACAACCCGTGCAACGCCTACAATCCGACGCCGGCGCGGTTTCTGCTATGGGATTAACGCCCCTCCCCCAACGTGGGAGGGGCTGGGGGAGGGGGAACAGCGCATCCGACATTGCAACCGTTATTCCCTCACCCCAACCCTCTCCCGAGGGGAGAGGGAGCACTAGCCCGCCCAGGGACGCCCCGGAGCGGCATAACGTAAACGCGGGACGACCCGCCTCGGGAGCGAAATGTTCAAGAAGGTCCTGATCGCCAACCGCGGCGCCATCGCCTGCCGCATCCAGCGCACCCTCAGGAAACTTGGCATGCTTGGCGTGGCCGTGTACTCCGAGGCCGACGCCGGCGCCCGCCACGTGCTCGAAGCGGACGAGGCCTACCTGCTCGGCCCCGCGCCCGCCGCCGAGAGCTATCTGCGGGCCGACAAGATTCTTGCGATTGCAAAGGAGTGCGGCGCCGAGGCCATCCACCCCGGCTACGGTTTTCTCTCGGAAAATCCGGATTTCGCCGACGCCTGCGCCGCAGCCGGCATCGCCTTCGTCGGCCCGACCGGCGAGCAGATGCGTGCCTTCGGCCTCAAGCACACCGCCCGCGAGCTGGCCCAGCAGAACGGCGTACCGCTGCTGCCCGGCTCCGGCCTGCTCAGCGACGTCGGCCACGCCGCAGCCGAGGCCAGGCGCATCGGCTACCCGGTCATGCTGAAGAGCACCGCCGGGGGCGGCGGCATCGGCATGCGCCTGATCTGGAGCGAGGACCAGCTCGCGGAAGCTTTTGCGTCAGTGGACCGCCTGGCCCGCGCCAACTTCAAGGAGGCCGGCATCTACCTGGAGAAATACGTGGAGAAGGCGCGCCACATCGAGGTGCAGATATTCGGCGACGGGAAAGGCAATGTTGTCGCCCTGGGCGAGCGCGACTGCTCGGTGCAGCGCCGCAACCAGAAGGTGGTCGAGGAAACCCCGGCACCCGGCCTGAGCGACGCCCAGCGCACCGACCTGCTGGCCATCGCCGTGCGCCTGGGAAAAGCCGTGAACTACCGCTCGGCCGGCACGGTGGAATTCGTCTACGACGCCGCCACCGGCGAGTTCTACTTCCTGGAGGTGAACACCCGGCTGCAGGTCGAGCACGGCGTCACCGAGGAGGTGACCGGGGTCGACCTGGTCGAATGGATGCTGCGCCAGGCAGCCGGCGACCTGGCCCCGCTCGACAGCTTCAAGATCGAACCCAAGGGCGCGGCGATCCAGGTTCGTCTCTATGCCGAGGACCCGAACAAGAACTTCCAGCCCAGCGCCGGCCTGCTCACCGCCGCCCGCTTCCCGGCAGACCTCCGGGTCGACGCCTGGGTGCAGGACGGCACGGTGGTGCCGCCCAACTACGACCCCATGCTGGCCAAGCTGATCGCCTACGGCCCGGATCGGGAAAGCGCGCGCACCAAGCTGATCGTAGCGCTGCGTGATTCAGTCGTGTCCGGTATCGAGACCAACCGCGCCTATCTCGCCCAAGTGCTGGCCTATCCCGACTTCGTCGCCGGCAAGCAGATCACCCGCATGCTGGAGGGCTTCCACTACCGGCCGTCAACCGTCGACGTGCTGGAGCCGGGCGTGCAGTCCAGCATCCAGGACTGGCCCGGCCGGACCGGCTACTGGGACGTCGGCGTGCCGCCTTCGGGACCGATGGATGCCCTGTCCATGCGCCTGTCCAACCGCCTGGTCGGCAACCCGGAAGGCACGGCCGCCCTGGAACTGACCGCCGCCGGTCCGACCCTGAAGTTCAACTGCGATAGTTTCATCGCCCTGGGTGGCGCGGCCATGGCCGCGAAGCTGGACGGCGAGGCGTTGGACAACTGGCGCGCCTATCAGGTCAAGGCCGGCTCGGTGCTGCAGCTGGGCCGGATCGACGGGGCCGGTCTGCGCGCCTATCTGGCCGTGGCCGGCGGTTTCCTGGTACCCGACTACCTGGGCTCGAAATCCACCTTCACGCTGGGCCAGTTCGGCGGCCACGGCGGCCGCACGCTGCGCAGCGGCGACGTGCTGCATATCCGGTCCGGCGCCGAAAGCGAGCCGACCAGCCTGCCCATGGAGCTGCAGCCGCCCCTCACCCACGCCTGGGAGATCGGCGTGCTCTATGGCCCGCACGGCGCGCCCGACTTCTTCACCGATCACGACATCGACACCTTCTTCGCCACCGACTGGGAGGTGCATTACAACTCTTCGCGCACCGGCGTGCGCCTGATCGGCCCCAAGCCGCAGTGGGCCCGGACCGACGGCGGCGAGGCGGGCCTGCATCCCTCCAACCTTCACGACAACGCCTACGCCATCGGCGCCGTCGACTTCACCGGCGACATGCCCGTGATCCTGGGCCCCGACGGTCCCTCGCTGGGCGGCTTCGTGTGTCTGGCCACCATCGTCCAGGCGGAACTTTGGAAGCTGGGCCAACTGAAGCCGGGCGACACGGTACGCTTCAAGCGCCTGACCCGCGAGCAGGCCAACGGCATGCAGCGCGACCAGGATGCCGCCTTGGCGGGACTGGATCGGGCGGCCTTCGCCAGCCTGCCCGGCGAACATGCGCCGCTGGGCACGCCGGTGCTGCGCCACCTGGCCTCGGAAGGCGAGAAACCCGACCTGGTCGTGCGCCAGTCCGGCGACGCCAACCTCTTGTTCGAACTCGGCCCGCTGGTGCTGGACATGGAGCTGCGCTTCCGCATCCAGGCCCTCATGGAAGCGGTGAAGAAGAGCGCCATTCCGGGCATGCTCGATTTGACGCCGGGCATCCGCTCGCTGCAGGTCCACTTCGACCCGCGCGCCGTCGATCAGGACGCGTTGCTCGACGCCGTGGTGGCGCTGGAGGAGAGCCTGCCGCCGCTCGACGACATGGAAGTGCCGTCGCGCATCGTCCACCTCCCGCTGTCCTGGGATGACCCGGCGACGCGGCTGGCGATCGAAAAATACATGCAGTCGGTGCGCCCGGACGCGCCCTGGTGCCCGAGCAACATCGAGTTCATCCGCCGCATCAACAGCCTGGACAGCATCGAGGATGTCTACAAGGTGGTGTTCGAGGCGAGCTACCTGGTCATGGGCCTGGGCGACGTCTACCTGGGCGCGCCGGTCGCCACGCCGCTCGACCCAAGGCATAGATTGGTCACCACCAAGTACAACCCGGCCCGTACCTGGACCCCGGAAAACGCGGTCGGCATCGGCGGCGCCTACCTGTGCGTGTACGGCATGGAAGGCCCCGGCGGCTACCAGTTCGTCGGCCGCACGGTGCAGATGTGGAACCGCCACCGGGTCACCGCCGACTTCGACAAGCCGTGGCTGCTGCGCTTCTTCGACCAGATCCGCTTCTATCCGGTCGGCGAGGCCGAGCTGCTCAAGCTGCGCGAGGACTTCGTCAACGGCCGCTTCAAGCTGAACATCGAGCCGACCCAGTTCCGGCTGCAAGCGACTACCGCCAGCTTCCTGGCCGACAACGCCGACTCCATCACCACCTTCAAGAGCGGCCAGCAGGCCGCCTTCGACGCCGAGCGGGAACGCTGGCGGGCCGCCGGCCAGGACGTGGTGGCGAGCGACGTACTGGTCGCCGAAGCCGGCCCGGACAGCGAGTTGGACCTGCCCGAGAACGCCCGCCCGGTGGCCAGCCACGTCGCCGGCAGCGTCTGGAAGGTCGAGGCCCAGGTGGGCGACAAGGTGAAGGCCGGCCAGACCCTGGTTATCGTCGAGTCGATGAAGATGGAGTTCGCCCTGGCCGCGCCCTGCGACGGCAGGCTGACCCACCTGTTCTGCAAGGAAGGCGGTTCGGTATCAGCCGGGCAGGATTTGCTGGTGATCGAGGAGGGGGAGTGATGGCGTTACAGGAAACCGAAGCGGCAATGAGAGGTTGCTCCCTCATCCCCAGCCCTTCCCCCGAGGGGGGAAGGGAGCTTTTCCCCTCGCCCTACGGGAGAGGGGTAGGGGTGAGGGAGCAAGGTCTGCGCACCCACCCTTCGTTGATGGAGCACACCCAATGACCTCCCTCGACATCGCCAGCCTCAAGGCCGCCTACGCCGCCGGCACCCTGACGCCCACGGCCCTGGCCGAGGAGATCCTCCGCCGCACCGCCGACGACCCGAACCAGGTCTGGATCGCGCGCCTGCCCGACGCCGCCATCCTCGCCCATGCCAAGGCACTTGAAGGCAAGGACCCGGCGAGCCTGCCGCTCTACGGCATCCCCTTCGCCATCAAGGACAACATCGACCTGGCCGGCGTGACGACCACGGCCGGCTGCCGGGAATACGCCTACACGCCGGGGAAGCACGCCTTCGTGGTGCGGCGTCTGATCGACGCCGGCGCCATCCCGATCGGCAAGACCAACCTGGACCAGTTCGCCACCGGCCTCAACGGCACCCGCTCGCCCTTTGGCGCCTGCCGCAACGCCTTCGATCCGGCATTCATCTCCGGTGGCTCCAGCTCCGGTTCGGCGGTGGCGGTGGCCCTGGGCTACTGCAGCTTCGCCCTGGGCACCGACACCGCGGGCTCCGGCCGGGTGCCTGCCGCTTTCAACAACCTCGTCGGCCACAAGCCCAGCCTGGGCTGGCTGTCTTCGACCGGCCTGGTGCCGGCCTGCCGGTCTCTGGATACCATTTCGGCGTTCGCCCTCACGGCCGAGGACGCCGAGGCGGTCATGGTCGCCGCAGCAGGTTATGACGAGTCGGATGCCTTTTCCCGTCAGGTCACCGGCCACGGCTTCGATTTCGGCAACGCGACCACCTTCCGGATCGGCATCCCGAAGGCCGACCAACTGGCTTTTTTCGGCAATGCCGAGGCCGAGCGCCTGTTCGGGGAAGCGGTGCAACGCATCAAGTCGCTGGGTGGGGAGTGCGTCGAGATCGATCTGCAGCCATTCCTCGACACCGCCAAGTTGCTCTACGAAGGCCCATGGGTGGCCGAACGCTATGCCGCCATCCACGCGTTCTTCGACGCCAATCCAGAGGCGCCTCTGCCGGTGATCCGCGAGATCGTCGGCGGCGCCAAGCGCTGGTCGGCCGCCGACGCCTACGAATACGGCTACCGGCTCAAGGCCTGCAAACGGCAATGCGACGCCCTCCTGGCCACGGTCGACTGCGTGCTCATGCCCACCGCCGGCACGATCTACACCGTCGCCGAACTAAAGGCCGAACCGATTCGGCTCAACAGCAACCTGGGCTACTACACCAATTTCATGAACCTGCTGGACTATGCCGCCACCGCCGTGCCGGCCGGTTTCCAGCAGGATGGATTGCCGTTCGGTGTTACCCTTTTCGCCCAGCGCGACCAGGACGGCCCGCTTCTGCACCTGGCCGCGCGCATGCAACGCGCGGCAGTGGACACCTCCGGCGCAACCGGCCTGCCGCTGGCCGGGCCATGGTCGCCCCCACGATTGCCCAGCGGCCAGGTCCGTGTGGCGGTCTGCGGCGCCCACCTGTCCGGTCTGCCCCTCAACGGCCAACTCACCTCGCGCGGTGGCCGCTTGGTCGCGGCAGTGCGATCGGCGCCGGAGTACAAGTTCTACGCCCTGCCCGGCGGGCCGCCCCACCGGCCCGGCATGGTGCGCGTGGCCGAAGGCGGCGCGGCCATCGAAATGGAAATCTGGGAACTGCCGGCCCGGGAATACGGTTCATTCGTCGCCGGCATACCGGCTCCCCTGGGCATCGGCATGATCAGGCTGGCCGACGGCAGCCAGGTCCAGGGCTTCGTCTGCGAGACCGCCGCCGTAGCCGGGTCCGAGGACATTACGCGGTATGGCGGCTGGCGGGCTTACCTGGGCCGCAGCGAGGCGGCCTGATCCTTTTTGGTAATAAAAAACCGGCCCGCGATGACGGGTCGTGAAATACGTATGTACGTACCGAAGCCCAATCATGATAGGTATTGAAACGCCTCCTGGAAATGCGCCACGTTGTCGCAGGCAGCTTGGCCCGGCCAGCCGTTAGAATCGGCCCATGATTTCGATTCCGCGAGGTTCGTCGCCGACTTCCCCGACAGTCGGCGGACTGCCGCTGGATGTCCAGCGCCGCCTGATCATCATGCGCGCGGCCCTGATCCTGGGCGAAGGGGCGGGCATCATCCTGCTGGCAATCCTTCTTGATGCGCGCCTACCCCTGCTGGCACTGGTCCTGATCCTGGCACTGCACCTGGCACTGAATGCGGCAGCCTGACTGGGACTGCGCCTGGGGCGGGTGGAAATCCGGGAGGTGGCCTTGCAACTGGCCGTGGACGCGGCCTGCATCGGTGCCCTGGTTTACCTCACAGGGGGTATGCCAATCCCTTCATCTCCCTGCTGCTGGTGCCCCTGATCCTGGCGTCCGTCAGTCTGCCCGCCATTTACGTCTGGGCTATGGCCCTATGGGTGGGGTGCTCTATACCGTGCCGATGCGCTACTACCGGCCCCTGGCGTTACGGGTGTCGCCGGATGCGGCGGTGGGCCTGCACCTGACCGGCATGTGGCTGAACTTCCTGCTTACCGCCGCCCTGGTGGCCACGGGGCCGGAGGCGCCCCTGGCGGCGGTGCGGGACACGGCGCCGGATGCCGTGGTGCTGGACCTGCGCCTGGCCACGGAATCGGGCCTGCGTCTGATCGAGCCCATGAAGGCGCTGCGGCCGGATCTGCGCATCCTGCTGCTGACCGGCTACGCCAGCATCGCAACGGCGGTAAAGGCCATCAAGCTGGGGGCCTTCCACTACCTGCCCAAGCCGGCTGGTGCGGACGAGATCCTGGCCACCTTGGGCCGGGAAGGGGGCGATGCGGAAGCCCTGCCGCCGGAAGCCCCCCTATCGGTGGATCGGCCGGAGTGGCAGCACATCCAGAAGGTGCTGGCGGAACACCAGGGCAACCTATCCGCCACAGCCCGGGCCCTGAAGATGCATCGCCGCACCTTGCAGAGGAAGCTGGCGAAACGGCCGGTAAGGGATTAGCCCCCTAGAGGCTCTCGATGATCAGGTTGCGGTTGGTGTAGATGCAGATATCGGCCGCGATCTCCAGTGCCTCGCGCACGATGTTTTCCGGCGACAGGTCGGTGTGCTCCAGCAGGGCCTGGGCAGCTGCCTGGGCGTAAGCGCCGCCGCTGCCGATGGCGGCGATGCCGAGTTCCGGCTCGAGGACGTCGCCGGACCCCGTGATGATCAGGGAGCTGCCCTTGTCCGCCACCACCAGCATCGCCTCGAGGCGCCGCAGCATGCGGTCGGTGCGCCAGTCCTTGGCCAGTTCCACGGCGCTGCGCACCAGGTGTCCCTGATGTTTTTCCAGCTTGGCCTCGAAACGCTCGAACAGGGTGAAGGCATCCGCCGTGCCGCCGGCGAAGCCCGCCAGGATCTTGTCCTGGTAGAGCCGGCGCACCTTGCGCGCCCCGGCCTTGATGACGATGTTGCCCAGGGTGACCTGGCCGTCGCCCCCGATGGTCACGGATTCGCCCCGGCGCACGGAGAGGATGGTGGTGCCGCGGAACTGTTCCATCACACCCGGGTCCGGGCGAGAATGGTGGCGAACTGGCCTACGCCGACGATCTGGAGCAGGGTATTGACCAGTTCGTTGCCTTCCTTGAACAGGATCCGGCAGCCTTTCTGGTTGAGGTCGATCAGGATTTCCAGCAGGACGCCGATTACGGCGAAATCGATGCGGACCACTTGGGACAGGTCCACTTCGACCTGTTCCTTGCCTTCCGCGAAGCGCTTGAAGTCCCGGAACTGGCCCTCCTTGCCCGGGACGATCTGGCCGCTCAAGGGAAAGGTGGAACTCAGAGCCGGATCGGCTTCCGCCGAGGGCCGCGTGATCAGGCTTGGCAGCGGCAGGGGCGGTGTGTAGGACGGGGGGAAACCTCGTAGGCCACGGCATAGTCCACGGCGGCATCCTCGAATTCCTTTTCCTTGCCCTGAAGCTGCAGGACGGCCATATAGAGGAACCAGCCCGGCTCGCCGAGCCGGCCGACCTGACGGGCCGCGTTCAGGCGCACGGCGAAGCCGGGAGCGCCGATGAGTTCCACGGGCTTGGCCATTTCGTTCAGGCGGACGATGTCGTTGAGAATGGCGCGGGCGGTCTCTTCATCCGATGCGGCCGTTTTCGACAGGTCCATCCGCACATAAGGGGCTACTTCCGCTTCCTGCATGAACCGCGGCTGTCTGACCCGTTCCAGGCTGCCGTATTTTTCCCCGTAGCTCATCAGTGGCACCGTCTTGTTGGCCGGCTTGTCGTTCTCGCCGGGGGGGCACCAGGTGGGGGGGGAGCGTTCGAACTTTACCGCGAAGTCCACCGCGGCGTCCTCGAATGGGGCCGCCTGATTGCTGGCCTGATAGAGGTCGAACAGCATGTACCAGGGAAGCGGGTCCCGATTGTCCGGGTGGTCCAGGAGGTAGCGGTTCAGCAGGGTCGCGGTCTCGCCGATCTTGCCGTTCGCGAACAGCACGGCCGCATCTTCGAATTCCGGCTCCAGCCCCCCCCCCGCCTCATGCACCTCGATGCCGTGTTCCCGCTCCGCCGCACGGCCCACCTGGCTATAGGCCGGGCCTTCGGAGGCATCTGGCTGGCCTTCTTTCAGGAAGGCCATCAGATCTTCGGGTTTGTTCTTACGGAAAAAGGAAAACACGGGGCGTTTCAAAATTCCCTAATGGTTATTCAGCATATCAGAACATGCTGCCTCTACTTGTTAAGCTTGTCACAACCAGGCCAATAGAGAAAGCGTAATGGAACAGCGTCATTTTAGGGAAGGATCGAACGTGGTCTGGGGATGATGTTGCTCCCCAGGGAAGCGAGGGCCAAGGCCAGGACGATGACCGAGCCGGAAGGCAGGTCCAGGGCCGCCGACAGCACCAGCCCGCCCAGGTAGCCGATGGCCCCGAGGCCGTAGCCCAGGGCCAACCCCCTTGAGCTGCCCAGGTTCTGTACCGCCAGGGCTGGAAAGATCAGGCTGGCGAAGACCAGGTAGACCCCCACCAGTTGTACCGACGCCGTGACCATGACGGCGAATACCAGGTAGAAGGCCAGAGGCCGCTCGCCGATGCGTAATACCCGCCAGAGTGCCAGGGCGGCCAGGCTGACCAGGGAGATGGGCAGCAGGTCCCGATAGTTGACCCAGAGGATCTGGCCTACCAGCAGATCCTTCAACTGCTCGCCGGCATGGGGATCGCTGGCCAAGAGAAGGATGCCCAGGGCCGCCGCCAGCACGAAGGCGCTGCCGATCAGGGCCTCCTGGCGCTTGGGCCAGCGCTTCCCGGTGAGGTGGAACACGGCGGCCCCGGTCAGGGCCGCCGTCAGGGCGGCGGCCTGGACCCGCCAGCCGCCGCCAACCCCCGCCTCCCAGCCCAGAGCATGGGCGGCGATCACCCCCAGCCCGGCGATCTGGGCGATGGCCAGGTCGATGAAGACGATGCCCCGGCGCAATACCTGCCGGCCCAGGGGCACATGGGTGGCCAGAACGATCAGTCCCGCCAGCAGGGGCGGGAGAAGGATGCCGGGGTCCAGGGCGTCCAGGTTCATTTTGCCGCCTTCAGAATGCGGTCCAGGGTGTCCTGGTACAGGCCGAACAGGTTCTTGGCTCCCGGCGTGCCGCCCACCGTGAAGGGCAGCACCACGGCGGGAATATGGGCACGCTCGGCCAGCCACTCGCTGGGTCGGGGGGAGAAGTAGGCCGGGCGCAGGATCATCTTGGCGGGGGTCCGGCCCAGCAGGGATAGAAGCTCCGACAGATGGGAGGCGGTGGGTTCCACTCCCGGCACCTCCTCCAGTTCCGCCAGATCCAGAAGGTCCAGCCAGCGCACAAGGTAGGCGTCCCGGTGTTGTTGGACGATGGCCATGCCCTTCAGTGGTGCCGCCTCCGCCGCCCATTTGCCCATGGCGGCGGCCCAGCGCGCCTTGAAATCGGCCAGGCGGGTCCGGTAGTAGCCGGCGTTGACGGGGTCGATCCCTGCCAGGGCCCGGGCCAGGCCGTCCGCCACCGGCGGAATGTTGGCCGGGTCGCTCTGGATGTGCGGGTTGCCGCCCGGGTGGATGTCGCCGGCGGCCCGGGTCAGGCGGGTGGGCCGTTCCAGCAGGCTGACCATGCGGGCCGCCTCGAAATAGCCGGGACCTCCGGGCTGGACCTTGGCGTTTCCGGCCTCGCGCAGCAGCACCGGCAGCCAGCCGATCTCCAGTTCGGCGCCGGTGCAGGCCACCAGGTCGGCACGGCGCATCCTGGCGATCAGGGACGGCCGGGCCTGGATCCGGTGGGGGTCCTGGAGGGCGTTGGTGGCGACGAACACGTCCACCTTGTCGCCGCCGATCTCTTGGGTGAGGGCGCCCCACTCCGGCTCGCAGGCGAACACGTCGACGGCCGCCCGGGCCAGGGCGGGAAACAGCAAGGCCATGACGGCCAGTATTCCGAATAGGGATTTCATGTTGCCTCCTTAGAACTGGTGGGCGCCGTGGGTGCCCAGGCTGTAGATGTATTGCAGGAAGACCTGGTCCTCGGCGATGCCCGCCATGGATTTGTCCCGGGCGTATTGCAGCCGCAACAGGGAGAACTCGGAGGGCGCGAAGTCCAGCATCAGGGTGTGCTTGCTGGGGTTGTAGTCCGCCAGGCTGCCGATGGTGGCGCCGATGTCGGCGCCGTTGAACGTGGCGCTTCCCCGGTTCAGCCGGTCGTAGCGGTAGCCCACCCGCCAGTAGGGCATGAACTGGTAGACGCCCTGGGCGTACCAGCCGGACTGGTCCGAGGCGTAGGGGCCGGAGGTGCCGCTGTCCAGGCAGGCGGAGTCGTTCACACCGTCCAGATTGCCATCCATGCAGCCGAGCGAACCGGCTTCCCTGCGCTGGAAATACTCCGTCTGGAACTTGAAGTTGGTGTCGCGGACGTTGCCGTGGGGCGCCCACTTCCAGACGAAGTCGGCCATCCAGGTCTTGCTCGGGCCGCTGAATGCACCGGTCACGTCAGCGCCCGTCGGGTCCATTCCGAAGAAGGGCCGCTGGTCGGCTCGGGTGTGGAGGTAGGAGAGGCCGGTGCGCCAGCTGCTGGAATCCCCCACGTCGCCGCCCAGGTGGAAGCCCAGGGAATAGGCGTTGGCGCCGTTCACGTTCCGGTCGCTGCCCGGGAAGTTAGCACCCCGGCCCAGGTCGCCGGTGAGTTCCACCAGCAGGTCGGTGGGCGCCACCCACTTGGCCGCCAGGCCGTCCTGGATGTAGCCCTCGCCGTACAGGGCCTGGTACATGAGGGGGTTGTCGACGAAATCCCACATGTGGGGGTGCTGGCTGTTCATGTAGCCGATGGCGGAACGGAACCGGCCGCCCTTCAGGGTGAAGCCGTGGCCCAGGCTCAGGGTCTGGACGTAAGCCTCCTCCACGCTCGCCCCGCTATCCTCGTAGACGATGTTGGCGAAGCCCCGGAAGTAGGGATCGATGTCTGCGCCTATGGACAGCTCCGTGGCGTCCGTGGAGAAGCCCCTGGCCAGGCCTTCCGGGCTGTCCGAGCGGGGCAGGAAACCGGTGATGTGGCGGTTGGGGATGTTCTTCAGGTTGGCGTAGCGGCCATCCAGGATCAGGGCGATCTCCGGGTTGAAGCTGTTGGGCGCCGCGGGCGGCGTGGCCGCCTGGGCCGCGGCCTGGGCGGCGGCGCCGGCCTGTTCGGCACTGGCTTGGGCGGTTTCAGCCTGTTCCGCCGCCTGGCTGGCCTTGGCCTCGGCCTGTTTCAGGCGGTCTTCCAGGGCCTGGATGCGGGCCGCGTAGCTTTGCCGCAGGGCTTCGATCTCCTGGTGGATGGCGGTGAGATCGTCGGCGCGGGCCGGCATGGCGAATGCCATGGCGAGCGCGGACGCAATCAGGGTGTGTCTTGCGTGCATGGTGACTCCTCGAATGAGCAACGGGCCGTGGCCTGGCGGCGACGACCGGAAATGAAGAGAGGGGGCTCAGACGGGGAGGGGCGGGGCGCGGGAGAGGTAGGGGGGGCGGGTGCTGCCGGCGATGCCCGACTGGACTGACGGCGGGGAGGGGAGGAAGCGCTCGACGACCGGCAGTGGAAGCGCCTTGCCGGCGACGGCATGGTCGAACACCGAATAGGCGGCGCACAGCTGGCAGGCGTGGGTCCGGTCCTGATCCTGGTGGATGTGGGTCAGCCCGTGCAGCAGGCCGCCCAGCTGGCTCAGCAGCAGACAGGCGGTGAACAGCAGGAGGCGCAGACGGGGCAGGGACACGGCCGGAGTTTATCGTGGAGTGGGGAGAGGATTGTTACAGGCCGGATACGTTCCGCTGCCGGGCATCCGATCGGGATCGGCCTGGACGGCAACAGAGGAGGTCATGTGCTTCGTGGACATGGCCGGATTTGTGTGGTTTTCCGTGAATTTGTTCCCGGGCAATGCGGAAGGAAATCTAGGGCACCGGATCGTGTCCGCCCGGATGCCAGGGATGGCAGCGGCCTACCCGGCGGATGGCCAGCCAGGTGCCCTTGATCGCACCATGCTTCTCGATGGCTTCCCTAGCGTAGTGGGAACAGGTGGGAGTAAAGCGGCACTGATTGCCGAAAAAGGGGGACAGGGCCACTTGATAGACCCGGATCAGGGCGATGAGCAGATGCTGGACGGGGTTCACAGGCAGATTCTGGGATCGGGCGGCGACCTGTGCAAGCCGGGCTCAGGTCCGATAGCGTGCGGCCACCCGTTCAGCGGTCTTGAGATCGTCCGGGGTGTTGATGTTGAGGAATGCGTAAGGGTCGTCGTCGAACAGGAGGGTGTCGTTGGGCTGGCCCGCTTGCCAGGCCTGGACCTGTCGACCACCGGCCATGACATAGCGTTCCAGGTCGGGCATGAGATCCCGGTGTGCCAGCATGAGGGCGTAATGTGTGCCGGTGTCATCGGCCGCGCGCACCAGCGGTATGGGGGTGGCAAGGGCGTGGTTGTGCAGGCGCGCCACCAGGTCCAGAGGCAGGAAGGGGATGTCGCAGGGTACGCTGAGCAACCAGTCGTTGTGGGCGGTGCGGGCGGCGGCGAGCAGCCCGGCCAGGGGCCCAGGGTGGTCGGGCAGGTGGTCCGTCACCACCGGGTAACCCAGAGCGGCGTAGCGCGGCAGGTTGCGGTTGGCGCTGACCAGGATCTCGCCGGCCTGCCCGGCCAGGCGCTCCGCCACCCATGCCGCCAGGGGGCGGCGGGACAACTCGATCAAGCCCTTGTCCTCGCCCTTGAAGCGGCGCGCCTTGCCACCGGCCAGGATGACGGCGGTGACGTCGCTTCGCGCTGGACTACTCACGCTGCTCCAAGCGATAGACCTGGTTCTTGAAGCGGGGCCGATAGCCTTCCCAGAGCATCTTGCCGGTCCCGGCCCGGGCCCCGTCATCGCCAGGTTTTTCCAGGCTCAGGGTCCACGGGCAACCGTGGCTCGCGGGCAGCTTGAGGTGTAGTCGCAACATCACCGCCATGGCGGGATCAACCCGGGTATTCAGGCAGGCCTGTTCCGGAAGATGCCGCCGCATGTCGGCGATCATGGGACGGTAGGCCCAGCCCGCCTCGATCCAGGGGCGGAACAGGGCCGCGATCAGCAGCCAGGTCAGGGCCATGCCGGTCGCCCAGACCAGGATGGGACGGAGTGTGGCCCGCGGGAACAAGGGGATGCCGATCAGCCAGAGCAGCGTGGCGCCGGCGGCCAGCAGGATCGAATCGGAGGGCACCGAACCAGGGCGGTAGGACGGGGTCAGCTTGGCCACGTGGCTGGCCAGCTTGGCGGGGAAGCCCCATTCCAGCGCGGCGAAGTAGGTCCAGAAGGCGAATATGAAGAACAGGAAGCACAAGACGCCGAACCAATAGAAGGCCTGGGCGGCGCCGCGACCCATGTCGTTGATGGCAAAGGCGGCCAGCAGGGCCAAGGGGATCAGGATGGGGAGCAAACCTCCATCCCTGGACCAGCTCGGGAAGAGGGCGGCAACCAGCAGGATCAGCAGAGCGACCAGGGGCAGGTGCAGTTCCGGGGTGCGCAGCAGCCGTCTATGGGCATGCCAGAGCGCCCACGCCGCCAAGGGCCACAGGGGCCACGCGAACCAGGCCAGCTCTGAGAAGGCCCGGGACGGCGAGGCCAGCGATTGCATGGGACGGATACCGTGGGTCACCGCCCAGTGCGCGAACTGGCCGAAATGCCAGAGCAGGGTGAATCCGGCCAGCAGCAGGACGGCCGCAAGGCCGCTACCGACGGCGATGGCATGTTGGTATTCGCGGCTGCGCCAGGGCCTGAAGGCCAAGGGCAGGACCATCAGGGCCAGGCCCAGCAGGAGATCGGGGATGCCGCGCAGGCCCAGAGTCAAAGCAACCAAGGCCAGAGCCATCTGGATACCCGCGCGCCGGGGATATTGATGGCCCGATGCGATGCCATGGATCAACGCGGCCCAGGCGGCCAGCAGGGCCGTTTCCGGAAGCAGGGCATGGGCCCGCAACATGAGACCGAAGCCGCCCATGAGGCCCAGGATCGCGGCAGTGCCGAAGCCCGGGCCGAATAGCGAACGGGCGGCCAGGCCGGTGAATGTCAGGGCGGCCAGGGTGAAGACGCCGCTGGCCAGCCGGGCGGCGTCCTGTGCATCCCAGCCGAAGGGTGGAAAATGGGCGGCGATGCCGGCGACCAGGGTGTAGAGGGGAGCGGGACTGGTTAGGGGGGTGGCGAGACCATCGAGCCAGTCCAGCACCGGGGCCAGCGCCAGGGCTTCCTCGCCCTTCCAGGCGTCGCGGCCGACCAGGCCATACAAGGCCCAGATGCCGGCCAGGATGACCAACAGCAGGATCTTGCCGGGTCGGGTCGCTTGCATGTTCTAGGCCGGCGCGTACGTCAAACAAAAAAGGCAGCCCCAGGCTGCCTTTTTCATCGACATGTTGTTCAGCACCGTAAAGGCTGGATCACTTCTTGGTGGCGTACTTCTGGCGGAACTTCTCAACGCGGCCGGCGGTGTCCACGATCTTCTGCTTGCCGGTGTAGAAAGGATGGCAGGCGGAGCACACTTCCACATGCAGTGCTTTCTTCATGGTGGAGCGGGTCGTGAAGCTGTTGCCGCAGCTGCAGGTCACGTTGACTTCTTGGTAATCGGGATGAATGCCGGCTTTCATGATGTTCTACCTGGGCGGAAACCTGGAAAGGGCGAAATTATCCACAAAGACGGGGATATAAGCAAGCTGGCCGACGGCCTATCTGATCTCCGACAACAGCCGTTCCATCATGTGTTCCGCCTGACTCCCGTAACCGCCGCCGAACAGGTTGAAGTGGTTTAGTACGTGGTACAGGTTGTACAGGTGTTTGCGGGTGGCGTAACCGGCATCCAAGGGCCAGGCTTCCCGATAGGCGGCATGAAAATCCGCCGGAAAGCCGCCGAACAGCTCGGTCATGGCCAGGTCAGCCTCCCGGTCGCCGAAATACACGGCGGGGTCGAACAGGACCGGCATGCCGTCGGCGATGCCGTAATTGCCGCCCCACAAATCGCCGTGAAGCAGGCTGGGCACTGGGTCATGAGCCGAAAAAAAGGTGTCCAAATCCGCCGCCAGGCGTTCGCCTAGCTCCAGAAGCCGACGGGATGCGTGATTGCGATGGGCCAAGGCCAGTTGGTGTCCGAGCCGGTGTACCCGGAAGAATGTCGTCCAGTCGCGGGTGGGCGGGTTGGGTTGAGGGGTGGCGCCGATGGTGTTGTCCCGGTCCCAGCCGAAATCGGGCCGGGTGCTGCGGTGCATGGCGGCCAGTCGCTGTCCCAGTTCGGCGCCGACGCCTCGGTCCACCCTGGTGCCCAGATCCAGCCATTCCAGTACCAGCCAGGCATGGCGCCGGTCACGGCCATAGGTGATGGGGCTGGGTACCCTGATGGTCTTGCTGGCCTCGATGGCCTCCAGGCCGGCCGCCTCGGCGGCGAACATGTCCTCCCGTTCGGCATCGTTCAGCTTGACGAAGAAGCGCCGGCCATCCTTGCCTTCGAGTCTGAAGCTCTGGTTGATGCAGCCGCCGCCCGTGCCTGCCTGGCCAGCCGGCTCGAAGGTCCGGCCCGTGGCCTGGCCGATGCCCGTGGCGATTCCAGCCAGCGACTCCACGGATTACTTCACCAGGGTCTTGGGCTCCCGGGATTCGCCGGCCTCCTCCATGCGGCGCAGGTAGGCCTGCCAGTAGACGTCCT
Organism: uncultured Pseudomonadota bacterium; assembly: GCA_963713085.1. Lineage (GTDB taxonomy): Bacteria > Pseudomonadota > Gammaproteobacteria > Burkholderiales > Thiobacillaceae > PFJX01. The sequence goes on from CAVQKQ010000016.1 coordinate 274,021, forward strand.
GCTTCCTGCCCAGGTCATAGAGGTAGTCCCAGGAATAGATGCCGGAGTCATGGCCGTCGGAGAACACCAGCACCACGGCGTAGTGCCCGACCGGTTCGATCTGCTTGATCTCCACGTATTTCTTGCCGAGCTGGAGTACCTCCTGGCCCGGGCCGTGGCCGCGCACTTCCGCGGAAGGGGAGAAGACACGCAAATACTCGTAGGGGAGGGTGAACCGGCTGCCTTCGTCGAAGGCGATCTCCATTACACGGGATTGCTGGTGCAGCTTGATTTCGGTGGGGATAGGGGTTTCGGCGGAAAGGCCACCCATGACTTCACTCCAAATATAAGGATTTAGTAATGGAGTGGAGTTTGCCAGTCTCCCAGGCCTGGGACAAGCCTGACTTGTTTAGTCGGGTATTTTGCGGTTACCAGGTGATCAGGGTGGCCAGATACAGATAGGCAAATGACATGACCGTGCCTATGGCTGCCCCGGCCAGGACATCGGACAACCAGTGCAGGCCCAGGATCATCCGGGAAGCCGCCACCAGCAGGGTAAAGGGCACCAGCAGAATGGCCAGGGCCGGATAGTAGGCGACGGCGATGAAAGTGAAACACACAGCGTGCAGGGTGTGTCCGGACGGGAAGCTGTAGTAGTCGAGGGGAAGGGTGGTCAGGCGGATTGCGGGTTGCGACTGGCAGGGTCGGGAGCGCGAGGTGGTGGACTTGATCCACTTGTAGGTCAGGGTGCAACTCAAGCCGGCGGCCATCATCAGCAGGACAGGCTTCAGGGCGTCGATGCCGTCGATCGCCAGCAGCGCGGCCATCAGGCAATACCAGAACACACCATCTCCCAAGCGACTGACGATCCCGAAGAAACCGGAAAGCAGGCGTTTGTGGTTGACCCGGTTGAATCGCATGGCCAGGCGCAATTCCCAATTGGAATACCTGGCCAGCATGCCCATGTGGGCGTTCATGCCGCTGGAACGGACATTTTCAGACGGATTCCAGTCCAAAAAGGGCTCGCTCATGACGGACCTCACTTTCATGCACAATTTTAACTAGGATACCCTCCAGCCGGGCAAAGATGCTGTCCCAAGAGAGGGTAAGGGCGGTGGCCCGGGCTGCGGCGCCCATGCGGCCAAAATCAGTGTGGCTGGCTAGGCTTCGCGCCTGGGCGATGAAGGCGTCCTCATCGCCAAAATCGCTCTTCAGGCCATTGCCGCCATGGTTCAGATGTTCGGCCGCCGCGGCGTAGTCGAACGCCACCTGGGGCAGGCCGCTGGCCATGGCCTCCAAGACCACGTTCCCGAAGGTCTCGGTCAGGCTCGGGAACAAGAATATATCCCCGGAAGCATAGTGGGCGGCCAAGTCCTCGCCCCGACGCGGACCGCAGAATACATAGCGGGGATGAGTGGTGCGCAGGGCGAATAGTTCCGGGCCGTCCCCAACAAGGATGAGCTTTGCATCCGGCCGGTCTGCTGCGATCGCCTCGAAGGCACGGAACAGCAGGGGCAGATTCTTCTCCGGCGCGATCCGACCTACGTGAATGACCGCCAAGTCCAGTTCCCCCAGACCCCAGCTCGTACGCAGGGCATCGCTGCGCCGGTCCGGGCAGAAAAGGGTGGTGTCGACCCCGCGAGACACAACCTCCACGTTACGGTAGCCCACGGCCACCAGATCACGACGAATGGAGAGAGAAGGCACCAGGGTGACCCGGGATTGGTTATGAAACCGACGCAGATAGGCCATGACCGGCTTCTTCAGCCAGCCGAAACCATAGTGACGGCTGTAACTGTGGAAATTGGTGTGAAAGTCGCTTACCACCGGGATGCGCAGCTTGTCCGCCGCGGCGAGGGCGGACCAGCCCAGGGGGCCTTCCGTGGCGATGTGGACGACATCCGGCCGGCGCACGGACCACAAGCGGCTCAAGGCGGCCTTGGCCGGGAGCCCCATCTTAAGGCCGCCATAGCGGGGGATGGGAACACCCGGGCGCAGGATCTGTTCCAAGTTGGGTTCATTGGATGGGACGTCGGCGGCATGTTGACGCGGGCGCACCAGCTGGATCTGGTGCCCACGTGACCGCAATGCGTTCACCATGCAGCCAAGGGTCATCGCCACCCCGTTGATCTCGGGTGGGTAGGTCTCGGTGACCACCGTGATGCGCAGACTGCGGTGGGTAACCGGAAACTGATGTACGACCAGATCCTGGGTAAACATGGACGGCAATGTGCCTATCCACCAATACATGGGTGTGACAGAAATGCGACGCTTGCGTGACAGCGCGGGTACCTTGACGAGGCAAGGGCTTTCAGGATTAAATTCGCCCTCTTTTCAGCCGGGGTCCCCCGGCTGGTCGATCTGGCCAGGTAGCTCAGTTGGTAGAGCAGCGGATTGAAAATCCGCGTGTCGACGGTTCGATTCCGCCCCTGGCCACCAAGAAAATCAATGCCTTAGCGTTCAGCTAAGCAACCTTCTCAGTAGCACCGTGACTGAAACGTGACAACTGAATCACGTTTCCGCCCGGGCCTGTCTCGATCCGTGCGGCAGCGAAAGACAGATGTTCGGTGGCGAACTTCGCATATCGGTCCACCATCGAGCGTGTCTTCCAGCCACCCAACTCCTTGAGTTCGTCACAACTGGTGCCGGCCTGTCGATGCCAGGAGGCCCAGGTGTGGCGCAGATCATGGAAGCGGAAATTCTCCAGCCCTGCCTGCTGTAAAGCAGAGAACCAAGCATGGTTGCTGATGTTGTGCTTGATCCGCTCACCCCGAAAGGTGAAGCAGAACCGAGGATGCTTGCCGATCTGCTCATGGAGCACAGCGACCGCGTCGCGGTTCAGCGGGACGCCTCGCGGCGTTCCATTCTTGGTTTGATTCAGCCAGGCGGTTTGTCGCTGCAAATCCACCCGGTTCCATTCCAAGTCCAATATCTCCCGAGCACGGCACCCCGTCGCCAGGGCGAAACGCACAGTAGCCGACAAGTGATCCGGACAGACCGATACCAGCCGGTCCGCCTCTTCTCGTGTCAACCACCGATCGCGTTCCACCTCGCCGGGCAACAAGCGGACCATCGGGATGCTATCGATCCACTGCCATTCATCGCGCGCCGTGCGTAACAGGTTGCGAATCGTGGCCAGGTACCGATTCACGGTTGCCGGCTTGTTGCCCTTCCTGAGTTCGCCTTGCACGATGGACCAGATCACGTCGCCGTTGATGTGGTTCAGCATGAGCTTGCCCAGGTAGGGGTCCAGCCGCCGACAAATCCGCCTTACATCCCGAATGCTCCTCAACGTCGCCTTGACTTCGAGGTACCGCACGACCGCTTCCTGCCAGGAACGCTGGTGCTTAATGCCGAAATGAGTTTCCCGGAACGCATCTAGCTTGAGTTTAGCTAGCAGTGCTTCGGCTTCCTCTCGGCTTTCAGTCCCAGCGCTTTGGCGTATTCGCTTGCCGTTCGGGAGGGTTGCATTGATCCACCAGTAGCGGGAATCCCCGCGCCGATAGACTCCAGTTTCACGGGCCATAAGTTCAACTCCTTTCCGGCCCGCCCTCGCTCGCGCTGCTTATACTCATCGAGCCAGGCATCCAGGTCAACCTTGTCGAAGACACAGCGACGGCCCAGCTTCAGATAAGGGACACCCAGCGCCATCAGCAGGGTGACCCCGATCCCCAAGTATTCGGCGGCCTGTTCCTTGGACAGGCCCCGCACCGCAGGCAAGGGCAGGACGTTCTCTTCCATTGCTAGCGACCTGATTCCTTGCGGTAGGCCCTGGCCTGCTCATCCAGTTCTTCCCGGATGCGGTCCTCGTTGGGAATCTCCTCCAGGTTGGACAGGGTGTTGTACTTGCGCCCCTTGGCCTGCACCTTCTCCACCAGGTACTGATCGAGGGAAACGCCCTCGAAGATGGCCCGGCTGGAGTGGTGGTTGTAGAGGGACAGGGACAGGAGATTCATGCCCTCCCGGAAGTCGTAGACCCCCTCCATGGCCATCAAGGAGGTGAGGACACTCAGCCCCATGCGCATGACCCAATCCCGGCTGGGGGCGCGGTCATAGCTGAAGCGTGCCAGCAGCGGCCCGCCATGGGCTTCCCAATCGATGCTGGCCAAGGCCACCCATAGGGGATGAATGGGCCAGCGGGAACGGTTCCTGTCGCCGGGGTCGGGGATGGCCAGGCGCAGCCATTCCGTGGTGGCGTAGCTCCATAGGCCGTTGAGGTGGTGCAGCACCTGATAGAGCTTGACCACGCCCAACTGATCCAGGAGCTCGCGGCGGTACTGGAACTCCTGGCGCCATACCGGGAGCTCACCATCCCAGCCCGCGCCCTGCCACAGGGGTTTGAGATAGTCCTTGTGGCTTTTCTTGAGCTCCTGGGTCTTGTCGTAGAGGCGACTGCTGAGGGTGCCGCCGGCGCCGATCATCCAGCCGGTGAAGAGGCCGCCTTCGGAATAGTTGCTGATGGAGCTGGCCCGGGTGATCCAGGCTTCCCGGCCCCAACTCATCCATGGCGCAGGAGGCGACGAAATCCACGAAGAGGTCGATGCGGCTGACGTTGGCGGAATCCGTGACCTCACCGAGCTCCAGGAGGATGGCGCGCAGTTCCTTTTCCGCCTGTTCCGGGCCTACGTGACTGAGGAAGCCGCTGGACACCTTCACATAGGCCATGGGCACCTTGCGGCCAGGTCGGGAGAGCTGAATGCGGAAGGCGTTGTCTTCCAGGACGTAGGGGAACAGGGGTGCGCCCTTGTCCTTGACCTCGAAGATATGGCCATTGATGGGGAGCTGGGCGTAGACCTGCTCATGGGCCTCTTGGGACTGTGCCGCCTTTTTGAGGTCCTTGAGACGGGCTTCCATGTCCAAGGTGATGTCGCCGGGATAGGACAGGTAGAGACTGTCCACCCCCCACCTTAAAGGCTGGAAGGTAAAGTCATTCCTGTATGAATTGGATGCTGTGTTACTAGGCGTCGCATCCTGGCCCACCT
>CAVQKQ010000017.1:0-19833 GCA_963713085.1 uncultured Pseudomonadota bacterium
AACATCCTGCGCCAGCGGCGGCGTAGCCTCATCGCCATCGCCGCAATCGGTTTCGGCGTCATCGCCATGATGCTGTCGGCGGGCTACATCGAATGGGTGTTCTGGGCCAACCGGGAAGAGGTGGCCGTCACCCAGTTCGGGCATATCCAGGTGGCCAGACCGGGCTACCACGAGGAAGGCCGGGCGGACCCCATGGCATTCCTGCTGCCGGACAAGAGCCCGGCGTTGACTGCCCTGGAACACACCCCCGGACTCCGGTCCGTCGCGCCGCGCCTGACCTTCAATGGCCTGATCAGCCATGGCGACAGCACCCTTTCCTTCATCGGCGAGGGCATCGATCCCCTCAAGGACCCATCCACCCACAACCTGACCATCATGTCGGGGCAGAGGCTCAGCATCGATGATCCCAACGGCATTCAGATGGGCATCGGCCTGGCCGCGAATCTGGGCGTAAAGACCGGCGACACGGTGGTTCTGCTGGCCAATACCGCATCAGGAGGAATCAATGCTGTCGAGGGGCATGTACGCGGCCTGGCGTCGACCTCAATGAAGGCCTATGACGACACCATGTTGCGCATTTCCCTGGAAACCGCCCGCAAGCTGCTCCGCACCAATGGCGCCCATCTCTGGGTCGTGGGGTTGAAGGACACGGACATGACGGACGAGGCCTTGGCCTATATCCGGGGTAATGCAGCATTCAAGTCTTATGAGGTGACGCCCTGGAGCACTCTGGCGGATTTCTACAACAAGACCGTGGCCTTGTTCTCGCGCCAGATGGGCGTGGTTAAATCCATCATCGCCCTGATCATCATTCTCAGCATCAGCAACACCATGACCATGAGCGTGATGGAGCGCACCGTGGAAATCGGCACCGCCATGGCGTTGGGCATAAAGCGCAAGCGCATCCTGGGCCTGTTCCTGTTGGAGGGGGTGCTGCTGGGCACCATCGGGGGCCTGATCGGGGTGAGCTTGGGCTATCTGCTGGCCAGCGCCATCTCGGCCATCGGCATTCCCATGCCCCCCGCGCCGGGGATGTCGCGCGGCTTCATCGCCGGGATCATCATCACACCGGGCATCGTCTTCCAGGCCTTGATACTGGCCGTGTCCACCACCCTCATCGCCAGCATCTACCCGGCTTGGCGGGCATCCAGGCTGGTCATCGTCGACGCGCTGCGGCATAACCGATAAGGCCCGGACATGTGGAAACTCGCCCTACGCAACGTGCTGCGCCACAAGGCCCGCACCGGCATGACCCTGCTGGCCATCATCGCCGGGGTGGTCGGGCTGATCCTGAGCGGCGGCTTCGTGCACGACATCTTCACCCAGCTGGGCGAGGTCCTGATCCATTCCCAATCCGGCCATCTGCAGGTCGCCCGCAACGGCTACTTCGAGCATGGCGCGCGCAGCCCGGAAAAATATCTCATCGAGGATCCGGAACCGCTCAAGAAACAGATCCTGGCGAGCGACCGCGTTGCTGACGTGATGGGCCGTCTGTATTTTTCAGGCCTGCTCAACAATGGTCGCTCGGACCTGCCCATCATCGGGGAAGGAGTGGAGCCCGAACGGGAGGCACGCCTCGGTAGCGGCATGGTGATCTCGGCCGGACGACGGCTCGAGGAAAAGGACAACAACGGCGTGATGATCGGCCACGGGCTTGCCCAGGCACTCAAACTGAAGCCCGGCGACTGGGCGACGCTGGTGATCAATACGCCGGACGGCGCCTTGAATAGCCAAGAGTTCCAGGTGGTGGGCACCTTCCAGACCTTCTCCAAGGACTACGACGCCCGTGCCGTGCGCATACCGCTGGCGGCAGCTCAGGATCTGCTTGCCACACCAGGATTGAATACCTTGGTGGTTTCCCTGAAGCAGACTCGGGATACCGAAGCCGAGGCCGGTCGCCTTGCCAAGGAGCTGGGTGGACAAGGTCTGGAAGTCACTACCTGGCTGCAGCTGAATGACTTTTATGCCAAGACCGTGAAGATGTACGACGTGCAGTTCGGGGTCCTGCGCATGATCATCCTGCTGATGGTGCTGCTCTCCGTGGTGAACAGCGTCAACATGAGCGTATTCGAGCGGGTAGGGGAATTCGGCACCATGATGGCCCTGGGCAACCGCAGCAGCCGCGTGATCGAACTGATCATCCTGGAGAACGTCATCATCGGCCTGGCGGGGGCCACCCTCGGCGTATTCCTGGGCCTGATTCTAGCCCTGATCATCTCGGCCATCGGCATCCCGATGCCGCCTCCGCCCAACGCGGACCTGACCTATACCGCCCACATCCGCATCGTGCCTGGGGTGGTTGCCGGCGCATTCTTGGTCGGACTGATTGCCACCGTGCTTGCAGCCGTCCTGCCGGCCGCAAAGGTGCGAGGTATCCCCGTTGTGGACGCGCTGCGCCAGAGCGTGTAACCAACCGCTACCCGCGCTCCCACAAATGCCTTATCGCCGGTTCACGATTTCTGTTCAGGACATTCAGAAGTCGTAACGCACTTCCGCATAGCCACGGTCCTGCTGGTCATACTGGCCAAATAATCCGGTGGCCGGACCGCCAAAGATATCCAGCCCGAAGCTCAGCTTCCAGTTGGGCTGGAATCCCCAACTGGCCTTGGGGCGGAACATCCAATCGCTGCGATTCAGGCTGTGCACCAGCAGGGCCTCCGCCGTCCATTTGTCGGAGAAATTGTGGCTGACAAGCAGGGTAATGCCGTTCTCGGTCTTGTCCGGGATAATGTTGGGGTCGTGATCGAAGAAGTAGCGCTGATAAAGCTGGGTATTGACCCGGGTATCGCTGGTCGGGTTGAAGTCCAGGCCCACCACCCAGTCCAGGGTGTTCTGCTTCACCACCCCATCGGGGTCCGGCACGAGGAGGTTGAAGCGTCGCCCGTTGGTATAGACGGCCTCGGCCTTGAGCACGAAATCGCGCAGGTCCTTGGCCAGGGTCCCGCCCGCCTGCCAGATGCGGTCATGTCGGGGCGTGAACACATTCGGGGCGAACTGGTAGAAGGTGGGCGCGCTGTTCATGCTGGTGTAATAGAAACCGGACACATCCCAGCCGTTCTTCAACTGGTTCAGGCGCACACCGAAATTGCCGTGATCCAGGCTGGTGCCGGGCTTTTCCTCAGCAAGGATGGTCGGCGCAACCGCGGGCGGATAAGGATAGAAATCCGCCCCCAGGCCCGGATGGAGAAAGTCCCTGGGCTTGCCGATCTGGTCGTAGCTGGGGAAGGGAATCCAGGCCACCTCGGCATGGAAATCCTCCTTGAAATACTCCGCGCGGGCCGCCCACTGGGGGATGCGAAGGACCTGGAAGTCCGGAAGGATGAACTCGCGCAGATCCTTGGCCGAGACCACGTCGGCGAAGAACAGGCCCACCATCTCGCCCCACACCACATGCTGGCGCCCCACCCTCCAGTCCAAGCCGCCGGTTGAGAAGTCGAGATAGGTTTCCCGAACCTGGAACTCCGCGCGCTGGTCGTTGCGCACCGCCCGTTGGTAATCATCCGTCAGGTCATAAACGGCGTTGTAATCCACCCTGCCGCTGACTTTCCAGCGCATGTCCTGTCCCAGGCGGCCCTGGCTGCCCAACTCGAGCCGTCCCAGTACCTTGGACCAATGCTCCGGATCGGCATAGGTGTACGCCAACTCGGTCTGCAGGAAACCGTGAACCATGTGAGCTTCAGCGGCAGCCGGCTTGGCTGGGGCAGTCGTTGCCAAACCGGCTTTGCTTTCCTCTTCTGGACCGAACAGCTCGTCTTTCGAGGCGGGTAAAACGGGTTCGGGCTTGTCCTCGGCTTTGTCGCCAGCAGGTTCGACGCCGAATAGTTCATCCTTGGAGACCGGCAGTGGCTCCTTGCCACCCGTCTGGACCTCGTCCGCGCTCGGATCCTTCGGTTCAACACCGAACAGTGAATCACGGGAGAGCGGCAATTCCTCGCCTTTGTCCGCCGCATTGGCCAATAAAGGGGCACTCATGAAAAATACGCACAATAGCCCAGCCGTTCGTAGTTTCATGCCGTCTTCTCCTTTGCTCTCACAGCGTGTTTGCCAGTCCTGACCAGTTGCCATTTCTGATTAACCTTCATGGCCAGCATGGCCACCCTGCCATCCTCGATGCGCACAAGTCGGTCCGCCATGGACATCACCTTGCGGTCGTGAGTGGAAAAAATGAAGGTGGTGCCGAATTGCCGGTTGATCTCCTTCATCAAAGTCAGGATGCTTTCCCCGGTCTTGCTGTCAAGGTTGGCGGTCGGCTCGTCCGCCAAAACGATGCGCGGGCTGACCGCCAGGGCGCGGGCGATGGCAACCCGTTGGCGCTGTCCCCCGGAAAGCTGGTTGGGCTGGTGATCCCCGTATTTTTCCAACCCTACTATGGAAAGGTAGCGCTTTACCCGCTTTCGCCGTTCCGTCTTGCCGAGTTCAGGCAATTGCAGCAGCGGGTACTCCACGTTCTCTGCCGCGGTCAGCACGGGAAACAGATTGAAGGTCTGGAAGATGAAACCGGTGGTACGGGCTCGCAGATCGGCGAGCTCATCGGGTGAACGCCCGGTCACCTCCTTATCGTCGATGAATACCCTGCCCTGGCTCGGCGTGTCGATGCAACCAATGATATTGAGCAGTGTGGTCTTGCCGCTGCCGGACGGGCCGGCGATGGCCAGGAACACCCCTTCCTCGATGGCGAGTGTAATATCGTGCAGTGCGACCACCGTCTGCTCGCCCAGCATGTATTCCTTGGTAACGCCTTCAATGCGGACAAGGCTCATAACTGGATCGAATTAAACTGTGTCATTGGATTGCTAACCGAGATGTCTATTAACTCGTTGATTCGCATCGTTCTTATACTGGCCAATGTGGCTATTGTCACGGCTCCCCCTACCTTCGCCCTGGCCGATTCTTCTCAAACGGAAGACAGCATGGCGCGCGCTATACTGGAAAGGTCCGACGAGATCCGTTTCCCTGCGGAGGGTTTCCAGGTCGATATCGATATCACCAGTTCCGCCCCGGGGCAGGATTCGCAAATACGCAAATACCGCGTTCTTTCCAAGGGCAACGAAAACACCGTGATCATGATACTGGAACCCGCCTCGGAGCGGGGCCAGATCATGCTCATGAAGGGGCGCGACCTCTGGATATTCATGCCCAACGTGTCCCAACCCATCCGGCTCGGACTGTCCCAGCGTTTGACCGGTGAAGTTGCCAACGGTGATCTGGCCCGCGCCAACTTCAGCGGCGACTACAACCCCAGACTATTGCGTAGCGAACGGCTCGACGGCGAGGAACATTACGTACTGGAATTGTTGGCTGTCGACCGTGGCGTGACCTACCACCGGGTTCTGCTCTGGGTCAACAAGGCCAACTACCGACCTCGCAGGGCCGAGTTCTATTCCCTCTCCAACCGGCTGATGAAGACCTGCTCCTACGATAACTATCGGGACATGGCGGGCAAGCGCCGGCCCAGCCGACTGGTCATGGAAGATGCGCTACGACCGGGGGAGCAGTCAGTGCTGGATTACGAACGCATGAGGTTGCGTGACCTGCCGGACAAGGTGTTTTCCAAGGACTACCTCAAGAAGCTGCAATAAACCCACATAGTCAGCCCTGAACAACGGCACCGAGCCTTATAGACACAGGGGATTGTCCGCATAAGGCAGTAGCGTGAATTGCCGGAATCCGTTGGAATAACGCCAAAGTCTTGCAAACTCTAAAAGGGAACGGATGGGTCAAGGGTGTAAGAATTTTTGTATAAGCGGTCACCGGGCAGGAAACTGCCGCATTGCCAGGGGCGATGATGACCGTAGCAAAGAAAGCCTTACCGAAGGAGTTGCTGGGCAGCCTGCTGGCTGAATATCGAAAGCCGGAAGACCTGATTGGTGAGAATGGACTGCTCAGGCAGCTCACAAAATTGCTGTTGGAGAAGGCGCTGGAAGCGGAGATGGCCGATCACCCTGGCCATGGCAAGAACGAGCCGGTGGAGAACCCGGCATGCAACACCCGCAACGGCAAGAGCAAAAAGACCCTGAAGGGTGAGTTCGGCGAACTGCCGATCGAGATACCCCGCGACCGCCACGGCACCTTCGAGCCGCAGCTGATCCCCAAGCACCAGACCCGCTGGACGGGCTTCGACGACAAGATCCTGTCGCTCTACGCCCGAGGCATGACGGTTCGCGAGATCCAGAGTCACCTGGAAGAGATGTATGGCGCCGAGGTGTCACCCACCCTGATCTCGACTGTGACCGATGCCGTCATGGAAGAAGTGAAGGCCTGGCAGGCTCGACCGCTGGATGCGCTGTATCCCATCGTCTATCTCGACTGCATCCATGTGGAGGTCCAGGATGGCAGCAGATGGCTGCTTGTGGTTCTCTTCTGCCGTTGCCTCATTACCAGCCACCGGCGCTGTTGGCCGTACGGAGCCCAACGCCCCCCATTTCAAGCGCTATTCCGAGTTTCAGAAGTAATTCTGACTTGGTTATGCGCAGCCAATTTCAACACCGGATTCCGGACATCCAATAAAAAACCCCGCCAGAGCGGGGTTTTCGTCAAACGGGCCAAGCTCAGTGGCCCTGGGCGGCCTCCGCGCCACGGGGGTAGCGGATACCTTCCACCAGGTGCTGGATGTGATCCGGGCAGGCGGGGGTCAGCTTCATCATCACGAAGGCGACCGCGAAGTTCAGGATCATGCCCACCACGCCGATGCCCTCCGGCGATATGCCGAACAGCCAGTCGGAATCGGGTACCTTGTCCATTCCCAGCAGCACGTCGCGCTTGAAATAGACGATGTAGGCCAGGGTGAAGATCAGGCCGGTGAGCATGCCGGCGATGGCGCCGCCCCGGTTCATTTTCTTGCTGAAAATGCCCATGACGATGGTGGGGAACAGCGAGGCGCAGGCCAGGCCGAAGGCGAACGCCACCACCTGGGCGACGAAGCCCGGCGGGTGATAGCCCAGATAGCCGGCCACGCACACCGCCACGGCGGCGGCGATACGGCCCGCCATCAGTTCGGTCTTCTCAGAGATGTCCTTGGCGAACACGCCCTTCATCAGGTCATGGGAGATGGAGGACGAGATCACCAGCAGCAGGCCGGCGGCGGTGGACAGGGCGGCGGCGATACCGCCGGCGGCCACCAGGGCGATCACCCAGTCGGGCAGTCCGGCGATCTCGGGGTTGGCCAGCACCATGATGTCGCGGTCGACCGTGCCGATGAACTTGCCATCCTTCGTAGCGCCCAGTTCATTGCCCTTCCAGCCGGCTGCCGCGGCCTTGGCCAGGAAGGCTTCGTCCTTGCTCTTGTCGTTGTAATACTGGATGCGGCCGTCGCCGTTCTTGTCGTCCCAGGCGATCAGACCGGTCTTCTCCCAGCGCTTCATCCAGCCGGGACGGGTCTCGCCCTGGATGCTGGCCTCGGGGGCGAAGGGATCACCACCCGTGGCAAGGGCGCTGTTCACCGTGGTGTGCAGGTTGTAGCGGGCCATGGCGCCAACCGCGGGGGCGGTGGTATAGAGGATGGCGATGAACACCAGGGCCCAGCCGGCGGAGAGGCGGGCGTCATGCACCTTGGGCACAGTGAAGAAACGCACGATCACGTGGGGAAGGCCGGCGGTGCCGGCCATCAGGGCCAGGGTGATGCAGAACACGTCGATCATGGTCTTGCTGCCGGTGGTGTAGGCGGCAAAGCCCAGATCGGTCACGGTCTTGTTCAGCTTGTCCAGGAAGTACATGTCGCCCATGTGGCCCCCCAGGCCCAGTTGGGGCAGGATGTTGCCGGTGATCTGCAGGGAGATGAACACGGCCGGGATGGTGTAGGCGGCGATCAGCACGCAGTACTGGGCCACCTGGGTGTAGGTGATGCCCTTCATGCCGCCGAGCACGGCGTAGAAGAACACCAGGCCCATGCCGGTCAGCAGGCCGGTGGTGATGTCCACTTCCAGGAAGCGGGAGAAGACGATGCCGACGCCGCGCATCTGACCGGCGACATAGGTGAAGGAGATGAAGATCAGGCAGATCACCGCGACGATCCGAGCGGTCTGGGAGTAATACCGATCACCGATGAACTGGGGCACGGTGAACTTGCCGAACTTGCGAAGGTACGGCGCCAGCAGCACGGCCAGCAACACGTAGCCGCCGGTCCAGCCCATCAGGTAGACGGAACCGCCGTAGCCGAGGAAGGCGATCAGGCCGGCCATGGAGATGAACGAGGCGGCGGACATCCAGTCGGCGCCGGTGGCCATGCCGTTGATGATGGGGTGCACGCCGCCACCGGCGACGTAGAACTCCTTGGTGGTGCCGGCGCGCGCCCAAATGGCGATGCCGATGTAGAGGGCGAAGGACAGGCCCACGACGATGAAGGTCAGTGTTTTTAGATCCATATCGGTCTCCTGGAGCGGGGTGGGCGCTTAGTCTTCGTGAACGTCATGCTCGCGGTCGATCCTGTCCATGCGCTTGGCATACCAGAAGATCAGTCCGACGAAGATGAAGATGGAACCTTGCTGGGCGAACCAGAAACCCAGGGGATAGCCGCCGAGATGGATGCCGTCCAGGGCGTCGCGGAACAGGATGCCGGCGCCGAAGGACACGATGAACCAGATGACCAGGGTTATCGTCAGCAACCGGAGCGTGGCGCTCCAGTAGGCCTTTGGATCAAAGCTGGAGGGGTTGGACATGTGAAGGTCTCCTTTGGTGAAGTGAGCGGTTATGGCATTGTGCAAACAGAAATGCAGGCCTCCCTTCATACACCACGGCCGTCGCGAGTTTAACGGCACCACACTTACACCACCCTTACAAGGTAATATTTCTTGTTTATGGCGTTTTGGCGCAATTCGCCCGGTTCACCACCACCCGCAACAGGAAGTAATAGGTCCAAAGCACCAGGCCGGACAGCCCGGTCCAGACCACGAAGGCGGTCCCCGCCAGGAGGACCGAGAGGCCGATGGCCAGCAGGCTGCCGGCGCTGACCAGATTGATGCTCAGCACCCAGGCGGCCCAATCCTCCCCGTTCGGGACGGGCCGGCCGCGCCAGTCCGCCACATGCCGGAAATCCTTGGCGACGGCGATTTTCCAGGCGCGATAAAACATCCCCCCGGCCAGGGCGAATATGCCGACGAACATCAGGCGGGCCAACCAGACGAACCAGACTTCCATGATTTTTCCCTATCGAGCCCCGCTCCAGCAGCGGAATAATGACGTTGAACAACCCAAGGACAGGGGAAAATAGCACCCATGTCAGTGGGCCGGGCGACGGTAACAACCGTCTGTCCCGGGACATTTCCGTCCAGGCCCGTAAGTGTAGCCTCGGGACCGAGCAACCGGTGCCGGGTGGATCGAATGGAGGAGCGCATGCGCCTGACGGACAAGCATCGCGAGTATTGGCGAAAAAACCTGGAACTGACCGCTGCCCTGCTCGGCATCTGGTTCCTGGTGACCTTTGTGGTGATCTTCTTCGCCCGGGAACTGGACGACATCGTCATCCTGGGCTTCCCTTTGCCCTTCTACATGGGGGCACAGGGTGCGCTGATCATCTACCTCTTGATCATCGGCTATTACGCCCGGCGCATGAACCGTATGGACAAGGATTTCGGCGTGGACGAGGAGTGCAACTGAGGTGCACGCCTTCGCATCGCGCCTGAAGAAGTACTACAGCTTCTTCACCGGCGGCTTCGTGTTGTTCCTGCTGGCCCTGGCGGTAGCCGAATACATGGGCCTGCCCAACCAATGGATCGGCTGGATCTTCATGGGCTCCACCGTCGCGCTCTATGCCGGCATCGGCATCATGAGCCGCACCGCCGACGTCACGGAATTCTACGTGGCCGGCCGCCGGGTCCCGGCCATGTTCAACGGCATGGCCACCGGCGCAGACTGGATGTCCGCGGCCTCCTTCATCGGCCTGGCCGGCACCCTGTATGCGATGGGCTATGAAGGCCTGGCCTTCGTCATGGGCTGGACCGGCGGCTATGTGTTGGTGGCCCTGCTGCTGGCCCCCTATCTGCGCAAGTTCGGCCAGTTCACCATTCCCGATTTCATGGCCGCCCGCTACGGCGGCAACGCGGCCCGCGGCATCGCCGTGGTGGGCGTGATCCTGGCCTCCTTCACCTACGTGACGGCTCAGGTCTACGGCGTCGGCATCATCACCAGCCGGTTCCTGGGCATCACCTTCGAGACGGGGGTGTTCGTGGGCCTGGGCGGCATCCTGGTCTGCTCCTTCCTGGGCGGGATGCGGGCGGTGACCTGGACCCAGGTGGCCCAGTACATCATTCTGATCATCGCCTACATGCTGCCGGTGCTGTTCATGGCCTACAAGGTGACCAACGTGCCCCTGCCCCAGTTCGTCTACGGCCGTGTGCTGCAGGAGGTGACGACGCTGGAGGACGGCATCATGGCCGATCCCGGGCAAATATCGGCTCGCGCGGCGTACGCCCGGCGCGCGCGGGACATGGATTCGGAGATCCGGCGGCTGGAGGCCGGAGATCCCGCGCCGCGCGAAGCGGAACGACGTGAACGCCTGAAACAGGAACAGCGGATGGCGGCGGAAAAGTCCCGTCCCATCATGCACCACGCCGAAGCGTTTCCGGACCCGGATCCGGCCAAGCGGGATGGTGCACGCCTGAATTTTCTGGCCCTGACCTTCTGCCTGATGGTGGGGACCGCCTCGTTGCCCCATGTGCTGATGCGCTTTTATACGACTCCCGGCGTGCGGGAGGCGAGGAATTCGGTGTTTTGGGCCTTGTTCTTCATCTCCCTGCTTTATTTCACCGCGCCAGCCTACGCGGTGTTCAGCAAGTACGAGGTGTACACCAGCCTGATCGGTTCCTCCATCTCCGACCTGCCCGCCTGGGTGGCCTCCTGGGCCAAGGTGGGTCTGGTCCATGTGGAAGACATCAACCACGACGGCATCCTGCAACTGGCGGAACTGAGCCTGAACCCCGACGTCATCGTCCTGGCCACCCCCGAGATTGCCGGCCTGCCCTATGTGGTGACCGGCCTGGTGGCGGCTGGCGGGCTGGCAGCCGCCCTGTCCACCGCCGATGGCCTGTTGCTGACCATCGCCAATGCCCTGTCCCACGACGTCTATTACAAGATGATCGACCAGACGGCCACCGCCAAACGCCGCATCGGCGTGTCCAAGGCCCTGCTGCTGGGGGTGGCAGTGGTGGCCGCCTACACCGCTTCGCTCAAGCCGGACACCATCCTGTCCATGGTGGCTTGGGCCTTCTCCATCGCCGGGGCCTGCTTCTTCCCAGCCCTGGTGCTGGGCATCTTCTGGAAGCGCGCCACCCGGGAGGGAGCCATCGCCGGCATGCTGGTGGGACTGGGGCTTACCTTGTACTACCTGGCGGGCGTGCGCTTCTACGGCATGGAAAAGTGGTTCGGCATCGGTGACGTGTCGGCGGGGGCCTTCGGCATACCGACCGGTTTCCTGACCATCCTCGTGGTCAGCCTGCTGACCCGGGCCCCGGATGCCCAGACCCAGCGATTGGTGGAGGAGGTGCGCTACCCAAGGTTGTGAAATGGGATGTGCGGCAGAGCCAGAAGCAATCCGGACGCCAGATCCGCCCTTGACGGGATAGAATCCCCGCACTTTAAACAAGGCTTGATTATGACGACGCTCAAGAACGACACCTTTCTGCGCGCCCTGCTGCGCCAGCCCACCGACTACACCCCCACCTGGCTGATGCGCCAGGCCGGTCGCTACCTGCCGGAGTACTGCACCACCCGGGCCCGGGCCGGCGATTTCCTGAGCCTGTGCAAGACCCCCGCCCTGGCCACCGAGGTGACCCTGCAGCCCCTGGCGCGCTACAACCTGGACTCGGCCATCCTGTTCTCCGACATCCTCACCATCCCCGACGCCATGGGCCTGGGCCTGTACTTCGCCCAGGGCGAGGGGCCCAAGTTCGAGCGGCCGCTCCGGGAGGAATGGGCGATCCGCGACCTCAAGGCCCCGGACCCCTACGACCACCTGCGCTACGTGATCGACGCGGTGTCCGAGATCCGCCGCGCCCTGGACGGTTCCGTGCCCCTGATCGGTTTCTCCGGCAGCCCCTTCACCCTGTCCTGCTACATGGTGGAAGGGGAGGGCAGCGACAACTATGCCCAGGTCAAACGCCTGATGTATTCCCGGCCGGACCTGATGCACCACATCCTGGAGGTGACCACCCGCGCCGTCATCGACTACCTCAACGCCCAGATCGAGGCCGGCGCCCAGGCCGTGATGGTGTTCGATTCCTGGGGCGGCATGCTGTCCCAGGCGGCCTACCTGGAGTTCTCCCTGCCCTACATGGCCCGCATCATGGCCGGCCTGACCCGGGAGCGGGAGGGCCGCGTCGTGCCGCGCATCGTCTTCACCAAGGGCGGCGGCCTGTGGCTGGAACAGATCGCCGGCTGCGGCGCCGACGCGGTGGGTTTGGACTGGGCCATCGAGATCGGCGACGCGAGAAAACGTGTGGGCGACCGGGTTGCCCTGCAGGGCAACATGGACCCCATCGTGCTCATGGCCACTCCGGAAGCGGTGGCCACCGAAGCCAAGCGCATCCTCGCCAGCTACGGCCACGGCTCCGGCCACGTCTTCAACCTGGGCCACGGCATCTCCCAGTTCACCCCGCCGGACAACGTGAGCGTGCTGGTGGACACGGTGCGGGCGGAAAGCCGCCAGTACCACGCCGCACCCTAGGCGGACGAAGTCGGTCATGCCGCTCCTGCGACGGCGGGAGCCCGCGGGTCGCGCCGAGCGGCGCCGCCCCGGCACGCTCTACCGTCACAGGCCGATGACGAAACGATGCTTGCCGGAAAAGCTGCGTGGGATCTCGTCCAGGTAGTTCACCTCCAGAACCATCCCTTCGTCCACCTCCCGGCGGATGTTTGCCCACATAGCGGCCACGGTCCCGGCATCCAGCCCTTCGGGGCACACCAGGTTCAGGGCAATCCGATCCGGTGCCCGCTGCACCCACTGGTATTGCCGTATCTGGGTGAGCCCATACAGCAGCCGGTTGAAATAGGCCGGATGCACCCGCTTGCCGGCGCGGGTGCGGATCAGGTCGTTGTGGCGGCACAGGCCCATTTCCATCAGGGGAAACGGCGAGCCGCAGGGGCATTCGTCCTCCAACAGTCGGCCGGAATCGCCGATGTCGTAGCGGATGAAGGGCATCAGGCGGTTGGTGAGGGAAGTGATGAGCAGGTGATCCTCCCCTTCCAGGCGCACGGATTCCAGGTACACCAGGTCGGCAAACACGTGCATGTGGCCGTGGCGGCATTCCCACGCGATGTTGGGCACCTCGCGGCAGCCGTACTGGTTGAAGACCTTGCAGCCGAAGGCCTCTTGCATCAGCTCCCGCTGCCCCTCGTCGAGGACCTCGGCGGTGGCATAGACGCCAAGCAGCGTATCCGGCATGGGTAGGTGATTGTCGATGACGTGGCGGGCCAGTTCGCTCATGGCCGAGGCGTAGCCGTAGAGCAGGGTGGGTCGCCAGCGCCGGATCAGGCGCGCCCACTCGCGCAGGCGGGTCTCGTTGTATTCCATGGCGGCAATGGTCCTTTCGCCGGCGATGGCATCGGCCAGGCGGTTGCCGAACACCCCGCCCTGCACCGTGTCCTGGCGCGCGCCCCAGAAGTTGAGGATCTTCTGGCCCGGACGCCAGCCGGACATCATGAAGCCGCGCATCATGCCGGCGCGCATCAACTCGTGCTTGGCGTCGTCGTACCAGAAGGCCAGCGGCTGCCCGGTGGAGCCGCCGGTATGGCCGAGCCTGGCCTGCCCGCGAGCCGCGTCGCGCGCCAGCAGATCGTCGAGTCGGTCGCGCACGTCATTTTTGGTCAGGATGGGCAGGGCTTCCGGCTTGCCGTCCCATCCGGAGAGGTCGCCGAACCGTTCCGCGTAATAGTCGGTATGGGTGGCGGCGTAAGCGACGATGTCCTCGAACGCCTGTTGCCGTTGGCCCAGCAGGGCTTCGCGGCCCAATGCCTGGTGCTTCAGAAGAAATTCGAGTTGCGCGTAACGTTGCGGATGGTGGGCGCGGTGCAGCCAGCGGCGCAGTGAGGGGATCATGGCGGCTTACTCCCTCTCCCTCCGGGAGAGGGCTGGGGTGAGGGAGTGGTGCGGAATGCGGCTGATGCGGTGATGCATACGTTATTCCCTCTCCCGCTGCCCCTCCCCCAGCGGGGGAGGGGGGGCAAGCCGCGCCAGGGCCTGCCGCCATGACCGCCGGTCGGCTTGCAGTCCGGTGATGGCGGCGAGCTGGCGGGCGCGCCAGTGGTCCCGACTTGCGGGGTCGTCGATGCGCGCCTGGCAGGGCGAGTCCGCAGCGAAGTTGCGCGCGATGTTGCCGGCGAAGGCCCGGAAGCCGGCGACGGAATCGGCCAGATCCGGGCGGTGCCGCCACCATTGGGCGGGATCATCCAGCAGGTTGTCGAGCAGATCGAGGCGCTGCAGGATGGCCTGCCGCTTGGCGCGGTATCTCTCGCGCATCTCGCTTTGCACCGTTGCCAGGGTCGCCTCCACCACGTCCTCCGGCAGGAGCGTCGCCGGGTAGCCCAGCCCGGTGAGGCGCTGCATGGCGAACAGCATGACGTCGCCATGGAACTGGCGTTCGAACTCCCCGCTCAGGTCGACGGACTGTTGCGCGTCGAGGACGCCGGGGCGGAATTCCGACTGGCCGGTGCTCTCCAGGGCGCGCTTGTGCAGCATCGGCACGTTGGCGGAGACGAAGCGCGGTGTCCCGTCGCCGTTCAGTTCAGCCTTCAGGATGCGCCCCATGGTGGGGCCGGACATGCGCAGACGCAGCGGCGCGAAGGGGATGAACCAGCCCAGGGCCTTGGGCCGGAACACGTAGTTGCCGGTGTAGACGGTGCGCGCGGGTTGCACGCTGGTGTTCACGTCCTCATGGCGATACCAGGTGATGCGTGTGGGGTGCTCGCCGTGGAAGAAGCTGTTCAGGCGCTGCGCGAAGGCGGCGAAGCAGCTTGCGTTGTCCGGCGCGCCGGGCAGGGGGCAGCGGTAGCGGTGGGGCTGTTGCGCCGGCTTGAATCCGAACAGGTCGGCCATGTCATGATAGGCGGCGTCGCCACCGTCCGTGCCGCCCGCCATGCTTGTTCCCATCTCGTTAGGCTGGCGGTAGGGCCGGTCGGGCGCGACGGCGGCCATCTCGCCCAGGAAGCCGATCACGTCCTCCAGGAAATTGCCGGCCATGACGGCGGGGGACACCGGTGGGTCGCCCACCACCTTGCCGGTCAGCACCTGGGCGTCCGTGCGGGTGAAGATGTCGTCCAGGTGGTAGAGGAAGTTCACGGCGCAGACGTTGCGGCTGCCCCCGGCGGTGGCCACATTGACCCGGAATTCCTGGTCCGCGTCGATGGTGTAGAACAGCAGGCGATCGTCGGGCCGTTCCGCCGCCATGGCCACGCATTTCAGGTAGGCGATGTTGCGCATCATGGCCTGACCCTTGTGGTGGAAGGCGTCGCGCGGGTGGTCGCCGACGATGGGTGCCAGGTCGATGTCCGCCAGCCGGTCCATGAGAGCGATCTGTTCCACCAGGCCGAAATACTCGACGCCCAGTCCCTGGCGCGTGAATGCTTCGGCGATGGCTCGATGGCGCCGGATCGCCTCGGCATCTCCGGAGTCGTCGGCCAGCAGCACCGAGACCTTTTGCCAGTGCCCGTCCGCGAAACCGCCGTAGCCGTAGGCGCGGCAGAGTTCCAGCAGGCTGTCCAGGCAATCCCTCAGATGGATTGGGCTGTCCGCCACCGGGATGACGATGATGAAGTGGTGGCGCTCGACGTGGCAGTCCGACTCGATCAGGTGTTCCAGCCGGCGCCAGGCCGCCTGATAGGAGGCCAGCAGGTTTTCCTTGAAACCGTCCTGCCACAGCGCCGTCTCGAAACGCGCGACAGCCGCCTTCTGCTCGGCGATCCGATCGACCGGGTCAGCGCGCCGACAGGTAAGAGGGGAATGCATGCTTGTCCAGCAGGATTTCGATGAGGTTGATGGCGCCAATCAGGTCGGCCCGGGCGAACAACGTGTCCAGGTCGGCTTCCGTTGCGATGCGGTGATGCCGGATGCCGAAGGAGGCGGCCAGCAAGGCGAAGTCCGGATTCACGAAATCGCAGTCGATGTAGCGCTCGCCGTAGAGCTGGAACTGGTTCTTGCGGATCAGGCCCATGGTGCCGTTGTTGATCACCACCACGTTGAGCGGGATGCCGTAGTTCACCGCGGTCATGATCTCCATGCAGCACATCTGGAACCCCCCGTCGCCGAGGATGGCGAAGGTGGGGGCGTCCAGGGCGCGGGTCCGGGCATCGAAGCCCGCGCCGATGGCGGCCGGGATGGCATGGCCCAGGGAGGAGATGCCGGAGTTGGGAAAATAATGGTTGGCATGGGAAACGTCGAAATAGCTTTGGGCGAAGACGATGTTGTCGTCGAAGATCAGGGCGTCTTCCGGAAAGCGCCCGGCCAGGCCGGCGAAGAAAGCCTCCATGAGGTGGAATTTCTCTCGCTGGGCAACTCCCGCCGTGTCGCTTGACGTCTGCAGGGCCTGGCGGTGGCGCGCCAGCCTGTCCAGGCGCTTGGGCGCGGTTTCCGCCGTTTCCAGCAGGTCCTGCAACTCAGCGACCACCTCCCGGATATCGCCGCGGATCGCCACGTCGGGACTGAACACCTTGCCCAACTGCGCGGTGTCCCGGTCCACTTGGACCACCCGCTTGTCGGTCAGCAGCTTGGCGTCCCACAGGTAGCTGGTGCGCTCGTTGAAACCGGCGCCGAGGAAGATCACCAGATCCGACTGTTCGACGATATAGCGGTAGGCATCGCCGTTGGAGGTGACCCCCAGGCAGCCCAGGGCCAGCGCCGACCCTTCGGCCACCACCCCCTTGCCCTTGAGGCTGGTGGCCACCGGGATGCCGAACGACTCGCTCAGGCGCGCCACCTCGCCCCGCGCGCCGGCCTTGATGCAGCCGTAGCCGGCGATGATGACCGGATAGCTTGCCGCCTGGATCAGGCGGGCCAGTTCCGGTAGCGGCCCGGACTGGGCCGGCATCGGGGAGGTGTGGCGGGGGAAATGGATCTGATCCAGGACCCGTGCGTCGACCAATTCCTTCTGCACGTTGTAGGGAATGGACAGCAACACCGGGCCGGGCTCGTGGCCAAGCAGGGCGCGGGTGGCCTGGTTCAGCACCTGGCCCAGGTAGTCGGTGCGCTCGACGAGCTTGTGGTAGCGGGTGATGCCTGCGAACAGGGCGCCCTGGTCGATGGCCCCGCCTTCCCCGGAGCTCTCCTGCAGGCCGCCCTTTCCGAAGATGTAAGTGGAGGTCTCGCCGGTGATCGCCAGCACCGGCTGGCGTTCCGCGTAGGCGTTGGCGATGCCGGTCACCAGATTGGTCGCCCCCGGGCCGGCGGTGGTGATGCAGGCGGAAACCCGGTGGGAGACCCGGCAATACCCCCCCGCCATGAAGGCCGCGCCCTGTTCGTGCTTGGCCAGGACGGTCTTCACCTTGGAGGCGTAGAGATGGTCGTAGATCGGCAGTACGTGGGCCCCGGGCATGCCGAAGATGACCTCGACGCCCAGGCGCTCCAGGTACCTGACGATCAACTCGCTGACGGAAATTTTCATGAAGATGCGTGTTGCGGCATGTTGAGTTCCGGCCCAAGGCCGGCATGCTCCAGGTTGGTGCGGGGGAAAGCGCAGGATTTGAGCACAAGACGCGGCCGACGGAAACCTTGGCGTTTATAGGGGTAGTGGGCTAAATGTCCGCGATCGGCGCGGTCAGTGCAGACGCTTAAGGGTGGGCAGGCAGCCGCGCGCCCAGTCCAGGGCGCCGGTCCTCTCCCAGGCCGGCCCCATGGCCTGGCGGTACAGCCAGGCCTCGAAATCACCGCCGAGCTGGATGCCGAAGCGGTCGGGCTTGGGCCGCCGGGGGCTGGCCTCCAGCAGGAATTTCAGGAACTTGGGCGAGTCTTTATGGGCATCGGCCAGGACGCTTAGGGCCTCTCCCTTGCGCTCCAGGGCGTGCAGGGCCAGGGCGCGGTTGAAAGCCATGGCCCCAGCTTCATCGGCATAACTTTCGCACAAGGCGAGCAGGTCCCCATGGCGGCCCGCATCGGCATAGAGACTTGCCAGCGTGTAGCGCACGCCCAGGTTGTCGTCGGGGTTCCAGGCCAGCATCTCCTCGCAGGCCCGGATGGCCTCGTCCGGGCGTCCCTGTTCCGCGAGCCATTCCATGCGCCAATAGGCGAGCTGGTGCCAGGGCCGGTTGCCCAGGAATCCCCACACCAGGTTGTTCGGCGCCGCGCCGGCCAGGGCGGTATCCATTACCCGCCGCGCCCGCTCCAGCAATGGCGCGTAAACATGGGCGTCGATCCAGCTCGTCGGCTCGATTTCCCGTATTTCGCCGATCAGATCGTTCAGTACCCGCAGGGAATCCCAGGCCTCGGGGTGGTGGCGCAGCCAGTCGTGTACTTCCTGGTACGCCTTCTCGCCGAAGATCTCGGCCCACGCCTTGTAGTGTTCGTCGTCCATGCCGTCCTCGACGATGCCGTGGCCATCCTCCAGCACCTCGATGCGCGGCGGCCGGCCTATCTGGGGCATTTCGGCGAGCAACTTGGACAGTTCGGCCATGTCCGGCATGGAGACGTTCATGAAGCGTTCGGCGAAGCTGTCGGGATCGGCCGCTGCGTTAGCCAGCATGGCGATCAGCTGCTCCAGGTCCGCCGCGTCGTCGCGCCGGCGCAGCTTAACGGCCCAGAAGCGGGCGCGTTCCCGCAACTGGTCCGGCCGGTCCTCGCCCTGCAGCATGGAGATCTCCAGGGCGGCCAGGCTGGGATCGTCCGGGTTGTCGCGCAGGGCCGCGTGGAAGGCCGCCCAGGCCCCGGCCAGATCCCCGGCGTCCTGCAACATCACCGCCTGGCGCTGGCGCGCCGTGCCGCGCAGCGCCGGGTCGGCCGCGCCCAGGCCGGTTTCCAGCAGGGCCTTGCGTTTTCGCGGCTTCTCCAGGGTCAGGTAGATGTCCATCAGTGCGTCGAAGGCCTCGGCATGGCGGCCGTCCAGATGGCGGGGATCCGCGAACAGCGGCTCCAGCAGCAGGCGGCCCCGGTCGGCATCACCCTTTTCCGTCCATTCTCGGGCGATGTCCGCCAGCAGTTCCGGGTTGAAACGGCGATGCGGAATGGCCGGCAAATCCTTCTTGCTCAACAGCGCCAGCACATGGGGCAGCAAAAGATCGGCGGGAAAGTCCATGGGTGGCAGGCTCACGCCGCCGCAGCACTGCTTGTACTTGCGCCCGGAACCGCAGGGGCAGGGGTCGTTGCGGCCCGGTTCGGGCAGCTTACACGGCTTGAAGTCATTCCTCGGGTCGGGCAGATGATTCAGGATCGCCCGCCCCAGCACCGTGCCCACCGCCGGCCAATCCGCCTCCGGGATCTCAGGGATCGCCTTGGCCTCGATGAAGAACTTCAGCCCATGCCGGCTCAGCCAGTCGAGGAAATCCGCCGGATTGGCGTGGCTCAGAGCGATGCGGGTGGCCAGGGAAAGGGCGGAATTGAAGCCGGCCAGATCGGTGTCGTCGTCGGGGTGCATGGTGTGGTTTTCTGGTTGGATCGAATTGAAGTGCCGTGGGCAAGCGTAGACTTCTTTGCATGAGACAGGCCAGCCAGATTTCCCGCAAGGGCGCGGGATCGCCCGCATCCACCACTCTCAGCACGGGGTCTTTGCCGATCATATTGTCCAGATTGTCGGTGACTATTTCGGCCAAGCATTCGGAGACTACCGTGTAAATCGGGGAATAAGCTGCAGTGGCCGAATCAGGGTCGCGTCTGGCAGTCTCGTGGAGTTCTCAGTGTCAGCAACCGTTCCCAGTCCATCGGCT
>CAVQKQ010000018.1:0-269892 GCA_963713085.1 uncultured Pseudomonadota bacterium
GGAACAGGATGGCATGAGGAGTGGACGATAATTTACGAAACGCAAAGCCGTGGGGTAGCTCGTATCCTTCGGGAAAGCAGAACAGGTTGTCGTGCCTTGGCAGCTGATCCACGCTAGCCACCTCGACAAGCGGTGACGGATTTTCCTTCCCCCGCTTCAGCGTGAAGCACCGATAGTCGTTCGTGTCATGGATCAGATGGAACAAGTCGGCCAAGCTTCCTCCTTGCAGGCCATGCTGCTGACTGCACTCCACGCAAAGAATCGGCTTGTCATCGCCGGCAAGAATGCCGGTCGCTCCTCGCAACACCTCCAACTCCCATCCTTCGACGTCGATCTTAATCAGGCGGATCGGTCGGCGGATGAACACGTTCGCACACTCATCGAGCGTCGAGACCTTGACGACATGATTCGGATGGCGGTCCTCGGCAAGCAGGGAGCTGCTCCCGAGATTGATCTCAGGGTGGGAAAAAATGGGCAGATCGGCAGCCGCGGAACCCAGGGCAAGCGGAACGGCGAATACGTGCTTGATGCCGTTTAGGGCGATGTTGGCTTGCAACTGGGCGAATACCTCGGGCATGGGTTCGAAGCTGTAGACGGCACCCTCCCGACCGACGAGTTGCGCGGCATGCATCGACATCAGGCCGATGTTCGCGCCGATGTCAACGAACGTGTCTCCGGGACGAAGAGCGGCCAGAATACCCAAAGCGTCCCCTCTTCGTAGGTGCCGGTAAGATAGATCGATCGTTCCACACCCCTGTCGATTCCGGGCTGAGAAGATGATCTGGAATCCATGATTGGTGGTGCAGACAACCGGCCTCGAGGGGACTGTCCGCGCGACGATTTGCCGCAGCATACGGGCAACCGCCGCTCGTGGGCGCGCCAGACGCCACGAGCCGGGAAACGGGCGCGACAACATGCGCAGTGCTGCAAAGGCAGCCTCACGCGGGATGTGAGTTCTTGGTGCAGGCATAGGCACAGTCTGGCTAGTCATGGCGTGGTTGATCCGCTGGGATACTAGGTATGGTATGGCTTGCGGGGTTACTGGAAATGTCGCTTTCACGGATTCGAGCTCAGCAGGCGCTTAGTATCGTCGTCAAGAAGAGAGAACGCGTTGGCGATCTGAATGTCATTGGCTGTACGGTTCAACTCATAGAGCGTCGATCCGGGCTTCAATCCTAGTTCACGTTCGGCGTCGACATAGACCAGCGACGGAAAGCCGTCTTCGACTACCCGAATCGGTGTTCCTTGACGGACGGCCATGCACCAGAACCAAACGTCGTCGGCGGTCGGGCACAGCGCGGTGAAGAGGTCTGCCAGTGTCACGTCAGGGTGAAGTGACCGTGGCGGGTAAAGCACCCCGCCGCAACCTGTGGCGAAATTGAGCAGCGATGCATCGGAAGTCGAAATGGCTTTGTCCCATGCTGCGTATGGCAATGGCTGTCCCGACGCATCCAGGTGGCATCGGTGCACGCGGTGCGCATGGATCGAGTGTGGATCCCGTAGGTAGGAGTCGTAGAGCCGTTGGAGCCAGCGCTCGTCGTAATAGATGTCATCGTCGGCGGTGACGACGATGTCGTCAGGGTAAGCCTGCAGAGCCGGAATGAGCTTCGTGTACGACCGGATGATCTGATCGCACCAGCCGATCTGCAGCCCCTTGTCGATCAGCGACCTGATGCGCTGGGGCAAGTCGTCTTCACGTCGAGGAAATTGCCCGGCGGTGAGCCAGAGGACCAGCGCGTCTGGAGTGATCGACTGCCTCATCAAGGACACGATGGCATAGAAGGCGTCGTCGATCCGTGCCGGATAAGATGTCAGGGAAACCATCAGCCGCGGTGATCGGGCAATCTCCGCGGACCGCAGGGACCGTAAACTGCGCACCTGCTGATCGACCAGCGCACGGTCAACCGCCCTAATGGCGTTCTCGACGTCTTGTCGGGGCGTCTGTGACTTGTTGCTATCGGCTACGGTGGCCGTCTGCCCACCGATGCCTGCCAGGATTCGCTTAAGTGCCTTGTGGATCATGCCGGAGTCTCTTCGCGTTGTGGGTGTAGCGCATCGAAACGCCAGTGCGTCGGAACGAAGGTGAGGCCGATAGAAGGGAACTTCGTGATATCCGCGCGGCCGGGCGTCACCACCGCCGGAATCACGTTCTCTGCCGACCAAAGCGTGGTGTTGCGTCCATCCAGAAAGATGATTCGCACCCCGTACGAGAAGGGGCGCAATGGAATATCGTCGAACCGGCAGCGGACCTCGTGCTCGCCGACGTCGAGATCGGGCTGTGCGCCCTCCATTGCATTGCTGGCGTATAGCACTTGCACGAAGTCGGAGGTATGAAAGCCCACAATGATTTCTGGGCGTCGCACGGTGCCTTGCATCGGAACCGTATGCGAAGCGTCAATGCCTCGTGGAAACCGATCTTGCTGACGCAATCGCCGTCGTCATCGAGCAGATCCACGGCGTGAACTTCAATGACGCCGGCGTCTCGCTGTGGCACGAATCGGCCGCCCGACGCTTGTCTGCGCTCGAAGTTTCGTTCTTGAGTCTGCTGGTAGAAGAGGCCGCATACATCTTTCGGCTTACCCGAATGCGTTAGTCGACCGTGATCGAGCAGCAAGGTCCGCGTGCACAACCGCTCGATCTGCCGGATGTTGTGGCTAACGACCAGCACCGTTCGCCCGTCGCGGCGGATCAGCGTGTCCATGCGGTCAAAGCATTTTCTTTGAAACGCGAGATCACCTACTGCTAGCACTTCATCAACTATTAGGATTTCAGATTCGATGCTGGTGGCCACAGCAAAAGCCAGCTTGACCTGCATACCCGAGCTATAGCGTTTCACTGGGGTGTCGATGAATTCCGCCATTTCGGCAAAGTCCACGATTTCGTCGAATTTCTTGTCGATCTCTTTGCGCGAAAGACCCAGGATGCTGCCATTGAGGTAGACGTTTTCCCGACCGGTGAAGTCCGGCACAAAACCCGCGCCGACTTCGATTAGCGGGGCAATGCGCCCGCTGACCTTGACGTTGCCCCGAGTGGGGATACTGATCTTGGCCAGCATTTTGAGCAGGGTGGATTTACCCGCGCCGTTATGCCCGATGATGCCGACGACTTCGCCTTGCTCGATGGAAAAACTGACGTCATCCAGAGCCTTGAAGATGGGACGCTCAGGGACTTTCTTGCCCGCCAGGCGCGTCCCGGTGTTAAGCAAGGTCTGCTTGAGACCGGGCAGGGCGCCCAAACGGTATTCTTTGGTGAGGTTTTCTACTTGGATGGCTGGCATGGTGGCGGGGGGCTAGGTTGTTGTCATTGTGTCTAGCAAATGTTGCATAGGGGGGAGGAAATACGACAAACGGTCGTATATCTGCAGGGCGTCTTGTGCGTGGTAGGTATGAGACATCCGGTTTCTGGCATCCAGCATGGCCAGCCAGAGTGGTTCATCGTCAATCCATCCTTGGGCAAAGGCTGCTTTCAGGCAGAACTTGGGTGAGCCGCAGGGATCCAGTCCGAATTCCTCAGCTTGGAACTTGATTGATTTCCATGCAAGTTCGAAGGTGAATTCGAAATACTGGATACAGCCTGCCCTGATCAGATCACTTGTTGGCTCGACTTGCATGGCAGCTTCAAACTGATTGAGTGCTGCAGAGAAGTCTTCAATGATCCAGTTATCACTCATAGATGACTTCCACCTTTTCCAGAGCTTTGGAGCGGAACCGCTCACTGACTCTTGCGAGGTCGACCCAGTCGAAACGGTACAAGGTTGGCAACTCGTCGAGCATGTCTTCGATGGCAAAAAAATCCGGAAGCGGAAGTGGGGTGTCGCCCAAGACGCCCAGATCAAAATCCGAACGCGGTTTGGCGTTGCCTTGGGCGCGTGAGCCAAACAAAACAACTTTGTGCCCACGCAACCGGTTCGCGTTTTTGTGCATGGTTTTGGCGATCATCGCTCGGACCTGTTGGTCGCGAGACAGAGTGTGCTCGGTATTGGATTGGGCCATGGAATTCTAGGCTTCTACTAAATGACATCTGCAAAGTAGCTTTCCGCCCGCTTGAAATAGAGGTAACTCAGCGGTAGCAGGAGGGCGATTACAACCGCGCCGGGGACCATGGCAGCCAGATCCGGCGGCTGTGCTCGCAGGACGACGCTCTGGAATGCATCGATGATGCCGGCCAGCGGATTGAGGGTGTACAGGGTGTAGAGCAGGTTGGACCAGTCGCCTGCGGCCTGCTGCGCCAGGAGTTTGTCCTTGACCAGTTGCAGGGGGTAGATGACCGGCGAGGCGTACATGAGCAACGAAAGCGCCACCGGCAGCGCCTGGCCCACATCGCGGAAGTAGACGTTGATGGCAGCGCCGACGAAGGAGATGGTGAGCGCAGCAAGGATGGTGTAAGTGATGATCAGGGGGACCCAAAGGATGTACAGGCTGGGAAGCATTTGGTACCACACCATCAATCCGGCGAGGATGAAAAAGCTGATCCCCAACTCCACCAGTTTGGTCAGGACCGAGGTGATGGGGAAGATCTCGCGCGGGAAATAGATCTTCCTGATCAACGCGGTATTGCCGACGACGCTGTTTACACCATCCGAGGTGGATTCCTGAAAGAATGTCCAGGGCATCAGGGCTGCGAATGTGAGGATGGGATACGGCACATTGCCGCTGTCGATGCCGACGAAGCTGCGTATCAGGGTAAAGATCAGCATCAGCATGAGCGGCTTGAGGATCGCCCAGGCGATGCCCAGGTAGGCCTGCTTGTAGCGCAGGGCGACGTTCTTCCATGCGAGCGTGATCATCAACTCGCGGTAGTCGTAAAGGTTCTTGGCGATTCGTAGCATTGTTTTACGTTGGTAGGGGGGTTGTATTCCGGCTTGGTTCGGATTGTATTACGGCAATAAGTGGGAATTTCTTGCGGAATAATTTCCGGACTGCCGGGATCGCTCCCGGGCGTGGGGCACTTTCCCCAGCCGAGTCCATAGGCAGATATCAGCACGATTGCATGACAGCGGTAGTAAGCCAGCCTGATGTTTCGGGGGTGGTTGGCAGTGAGCCTCACAGTGCCCGGGGCAAACGTCTGGCGAACGGTTGTTTCGCCATGGCCACACGGCCGGCGGCGGCTGCCTGGGTCACTGGGGAGGCGAGTTGTACGGTCACCAGGTGGTTCAATATCACGATGGCGGCTACCAAGCCCCAGTAGAGGTCGAAGTAGGAAAGCCCCAGGAAGGCGCCGCAGGTGCAATACCCGATGATGCTCACCTGCGTCATGGCAGCCATGTCGGAAGCCCATTTCAATTCCAGGTTTCGTTTCGTGCGCCGGATGATGGAACTGGCCTTCATCCAGGTGAATGCCAGGATGGACATGAAGATGCCGAAGCCGATGAAGCCGTGTTCCCCCATCACCTCGAAATACACGCTGTGGACGTCATGCACGTTGTTGGGGTTGGGCGCGTAGCGGCGGAACACGGCAGGATGGAACATATCGATCCCTCCGCCGGTGATACGGTCTTTGGCCACATTGAAGGCGGTATACCAAGCGTTGATTCGCCCCTGTGCGGAGTCGTCTTGCTGATAATTCTCGGTGGTCTTCATGTGGTCATACCATGCTTGCGGCATGATCGCGGCGATGGCGCCTATGGACAGGGAGATCAATATCGCCGTCATCAACTTGTTGCGGCTCTTGAGCCATAGCAACAGGCCCATGGCCACCATGCCGAGCAAGGCGCCGCGGGACTGGCTGCCGATGGCGGCGATGGCGGTCAGCAACATGGCGCCCGCGAGTCCCATCTTCAGCCATTGGCGCTTTTCCTGAAGGTGCAGGTAACGAATAACCGGTATGGTCATCACCAGGGCCAGGGCCATTTCGTTGTTGCCGCCGATGAAGCTGCCTTCGGGGCCCTGGACCCGGTAAATGCCTCCATGCAGAATGGTGAATATGCCCCCCTTGATGCCGTAGAAGCCGAGCGACAGGGCGATCATCCAGTACACGCCGTGCAGACGCTGCCTATTGGTGATCACCATGATGGTGACGAAGGTCATCAGCTGAATCTTGAAGGCCTTGAGCCAGCCTTGCCAGGCCAGATCCGGGAAGAAGGCGAAGTAGGTTGTGATGAGCATCCAAATGACCAGGACTGCGATCAGTATGGTTTCCCGGGTCCAGAGGATGCGCTTGGGTTCCTTGCTGACCAGCATGCCCAACAGGGTGGCGACGGCGATGATGTAGGCCCAGGGGAAGTCGTGGGCGAAGCCGTAAGCCAGCCGGTGCGGATTCATGTAGCTGATCCAGCACCACAGGTAGATGCCGACCTCGGGCCGGCGCAAGACCATGGGCAAAAGCCCAAAAACAATAGCTGCTATGAGGAGGTCGCGCATTGTGTATGTCGGTCAGGAAGGTGAATGGCGATTATCGACGGGAAACCAGGTGACCCGTGCGTCCAGTCGCAGGCTTCGGAGCAGGCCATCCCTCAGTTTTCGGTCCACGATACGCTCATGGCGCAGGCCGCGCTGCTTGACCTGGTAGAGCCGCCCCTTGTGGGGCTGGCTTTGGCCGAATCTTTCTCCGGAAGCCATGCGGCCGAGAAACTCCGCATAGGCCTGGGCGCTGGTCTGGACGCTGCGCCAGAACAGGCTGAGTTCGTCGTCGTCGGTCCGGATCTCCGGGCTGATGTGGGCGATAAGCCGGCCGGTGTCGATGCCGGCGTCGATCCAGTGCAGGGTGCAGCCCACCTTTTCCGGTTCGCCGTTGTAGAGGGCCCAGAAGGTGCAGTCCGCCCCCCGGTATTCCGGGGAGAGCCCGCCATGCAGGTTGGCGATGCCCAGCCGGCCTTCCTTGAGCAGGTCGCCGCGGATCAGGGAGGTGCCGAATACGGCCAGCAGGTCGGGCTTCAGTTCTTGTGCCAGTTCGACGACGTCCGGGTGGTTGATATGGGGGAATTCCCGCACCAGTTCCGGGTGGTCCAGGCGGGGTGTCTGGTCGCCGAAGAAGAACTGCCCCTCCCGGTTGCCGGTATAGCGGCGGCGATCGCGCAGCCAGCGCCAGGCCTTGCGGGCGAAGTTGTCCGGCCGCAGGGTCCTGGCCAGTTTCCTCCATGAGAACTCCGAGCCGTTTTCCTGGACGATGGCGACGACGTTCGCGGCCCGGCACAGGGCGTTGGCCACATACAGGTGGCGGGGGCTTCGGCCGCACAGGACCAAGACACGGAGTTTGCTTGCCGGTTCGCTCATATAGCTTGTTTGTGCATCGATTCACTCCCTCTCCCGCAAGCGGGAGAGGGCTGGGGTGAGGGGGGAGGTTGAATGTATGCCCCTCGGGCGTCTTTCCCCCTCCCCAACCCCTCCCCCGCATGCGGGAGAGGGGCTTGGCGCAGGATTGAATGGATCGCGTCACCAGGCATTTGGCTTCTCCTCGGGCACGGGCGGAATCGCGATGTCGGCCATGTCCATCATCAGGGCGTCGGCAAAGAACTTGGCGGCCCAGTTGGGGTATTCGAAGCGGGAGTAGTCGCCCCAGATGGGGCTGGAGCCGGCGATGCCGCCGCGCACGCATTCATCCGGGTCCTCCAGTCGCTGTGTGGTCTTGAGATAGGCCAGTGCGGCCCGGGCATTGGTGCGGAACGATTGGTCGCCAGTGACCTGGGCCATGCGGGTCCAGTTCAGGCTCATCTGGGCGATGCCCGTGAGGCAGGCGTAGCCCGCGTCGGCAACCCAGCCGTCCTTGTAGGTGCCCGCCAGCCAGCCGTCCTGGCGCTGCACGCCGGCGATGCACCGTCCCGCCTTGAGGGCGGAGTCGATATAGCGCTGCTCACCCAGCAGCACGCCGCATTCCAGGAAACCACGAATGGCATAGGCGATGGTGTGGGTGAAGGGGGAACGCTCCGGCACGAAGGCATTGGTGGCGTACCAGCCCGACGCCGTCTGCTGGGTCAACGCCCAGTCCAGGTTGCGGTGGGCCGCATCCACCAGGGCCTTCTCGCCGGCCACGACGCCTGCCGCCAGCAGGGCCCAGGTGGCCCGGGTGTTGTATACGTGGGGGGTGCCGTGATGCTCGAACTTGCGGAAACAGCCGTCAGGGTCCTGCTGCTCGATGAACCAGCGGCCTGCCCGAACCATGGCTTCCAGGCAATCCTGGCGGCCGAGTTGGGTGTAGCCCGCCACCAGCCCATGCATGATCTGCCCCTGGTTGAAGATCACCGGGTGTGAGCCGGGTTCGCCGAAGTGGCCGGGGAAGGCGCCGTCGGCGCCTTGCAGGGAGAGTTCCCAGTCGATCATGCGCCGGGCGCGATCCACCAGTTCCGGACGCTTGAGGATTTTCGCGGCGGCTAGAAAGGTTTCGATGATGTAGCCGGTGGTTTCCGGATAGCTTGGGAGCCAGCCGTCCTCGAAACTCCAGCCGGCGGCGACGCCACCGGCGTCCGGCTTGGCGTTGCGCATGTCCTGGGCGCGGCAGAGCCAGTCGATGGCGCCGGCCAGATGGACGGCGTGGTCCTGCTGCTCCCGGGCGGCTGGAGAGGCGATGTCCGCGAGGATCAGGCGAAGATGGCGGCGGCGCCATGGCTGGTAGCGAAAGGGCAGGCCGATGAGCTTGGCGATGTCCATGTTTCAATGTTCTTCTGGTTGCGGGTGGGCGGCGGCATTCTCGAGTCCGCCTTGGAGCCGAACATGGCTGACCACGTAACGGTGTTTGCCCGAGGCTTCAGGCGGAATGGTATCCAATAGCCTGACCCGGATGTGAACATCCTGTCCCAACCGCTGATGCAGGCCGGATTCGATGGCATCGGTCATGTCCGCCTGCCAGCGGTTGTTGGGCACGACCAGGACCTCCAGGTCCAGTTTGTCATGCTGGATCAGCTTGAATTCACCGACGCCCTCCACCGCCCGCAATATGTAGATGCCGGCCAGGGCGTGCATGATGGTGCCGTCGGCCCGCACCAGGAAGTCCGTCTGCCGGCCCATGACCTCGGCGATGACGTGCAGCCCGCGCCCGTCCTTGTCCGGTTCCGGGCTCATGCGGACCATGTCGCCGGTGCGGTAGCGGATGAAGGGCTGGGCCTCGGAACACAGGCCGGTCATGACCGCTTCGCCCATTTCGCCTGGCGCCACCGGATTGCCGTCGGCATCCAGGACTTCCAGGATGATGCTTTCGCTCATGAGCAGCATCTGTCCGTGGGGTGTTTCGTGGGCGGTGAAGCCGATGTCGCGGCTGCCGAACTCGTTGGCCACGGAGACGCCGAAGACCTCGCTCAACAGATTGCGCTGGTGGTCGTAGAGGGGCTCGCCGGTGGTGCAGACCACTTTCAGTTTGGGCAAGCGCGGGCGCCGGCCCCGCTCCCTGGCGTGGGCGGCCAGCAGGGCAACGGAACTGGTATAGCCGTAGATGCTGCGGGGCTGGAAGGATTCCATGGCGTCAAGGTAATGGTCCATTCGCTCGGGAGACATGGCGAAGGCATTGAGGACCAATTGATTCAGGAGGCGGTCGCGGAGGGTCTTTACCCAATCCGTCTTGTTCAAGTTCCACCGGCGCGCCCCAGACGTAGACCTCCGGCTCACCCACCTCCACGCCCCACCAGCGCCGGGCACGGATCCGGCCGGCGGCATCCGAGGCCTGCCGGGCTGCGGCCGAAATGGAAAATGAGGGGCTGGCCGCTTGAACCGCCCGTGTTGTACTTGAATGTTCCACCGGGGACACCCCGCCAGACCAGCTGCTCCCGGTTGGCGGCGGCCTGAGCCTTGTCCATGGTGGGCAGGCGACGAAGATCGCTCAGATCCCGGACATCGTTCGGACTCAATCCGGCGGTCTCCATGCGCTGCCTGTGCCAGGGGCAATGGGCATGGGCCGATTCCAGCAGGGCGCGCAGCTTCTCCAGTTGCAGTCGTTCCACCTCCGCGCCGGTCAGCCATTGGCTTTTCTCCAACTGGGCCAGGTAGGGGAAGGTGGGGCGGTGGAAGGCCATTTCCTGGAGGGGATACACCAGGTAGCGGGAAAGGTGAAAGGGAACCCTCACGAAACTGCCTCCTTGCGTAGGGGTTCAGGACGGGTAGTAGGCGGGGGTGTAGGCTGTATTTCCCAGGCCACGAGGTAGTCGAGGGTGGAGTGGAGGTCAATCCTCTCCAAATTGGAAAGGCCATATTCCAGGCAAGAAGAGCGGTTTATGAAAAGTGCCATGTCATACCCGCTTCGCGCTCTCAAAACGAGCCATGAGGGCGGAGCAGACTTCCTCTACCTCGGGCAGCAGTTTAGGAGGCTCCAGCTTGTTCACTGATGTGGAATGGATGAAACGGGTCATCCAACGGGGGTCGTATGTGGGAAATCCTATGAATTTGCAAATGGAGTCGGTAATGGCAGTCGGATTAAAGACGAAGTCTTTGTATCTAATCAGCAGCACCCGCTCATCCTGATCCAGTGATTGCTCGAAGAACAGAATGTTCCGGTAGTACCACATCATGGCGGCGGCACTGGCCTCATCTGGGTCAAGGGTTGCCACTCTGCCTAGCAACTCTTGGGTTTCGTCGCTCATGCCGCGCCCACGCCATGCATCGGAATTTTTGTTTTTGGCCAAACGTTTTAGTTGGGGGCTAAAGTTGGCAAAGGATCGTGTGGCTGAATTGATCGTGTCAGCGTATTGCCGATATATCCAGATGATCTTTGCGGGTGTGAAGTTGTCTAGAAACCAGCGAAGTTTATCCAGTTCGCAGAGCGACTTGATTATTAAGAATGGTGCCTGGGAGGCATTGGACAAGGCCCGAATCACTTCCGGGTCACGCATCTCATATTTGGTATCGAAGGCACGCCGGTCGGTTTCATGGTAGACGTCGCCATAGCGGTTCCAATCGAGTACTTTCATTAACATGTTGGTGCCCGAACGTTGCATCCCGGCCACGAACACGTGGTTTCGCGGTCCAGGGTCGGAGGCCTGCCGCTGGATCAGAGTCTTGTAGCCGCGGTACAGCCACCTCTGGATACGTTCATTCATAGGATCCATGTCAGCAATTTGGCGCCGTCGATTGGTATTCATGATCTGATCTCTTCTGCGTACACTTCAGTTAGGCCATGGTTCCGAGTGTTTGTGTGAGCCTCTCAACCAGGATGCTTATACGATGATCCCAACTATTTTCCTGCGCATAGTCGAGGATTTGTTTTTGATCCCAATGTCGGCCTAGCGCCTGATCAAGCGCCAAGGTCAGTGCGGCTTGGTCGTTAAACGGCACGATCTCCCCCAGCTCCGGTTTGCAACCACTCGGCGTTGCTTCCCCATATCCGTGCTCCACCACCGATAGGCCGCAGCCATGGCTCTCCAACTGGGCCAGGTAGGGAAGGTGGGGCGGTGGAAGGCTTTTTCCTGGAGGGGATACACCAGGTAGCGGGAAAGGTGAAAGGGAACCCTCATAAGCCTGTATTTAAAACACGTGCCACGTCGGCTGGTGAAGGAGATTGGGCAAGGATGCCTGCCGGATTAGAATAAACAGGCCACACCCAATTGAGAGAGGACGGGATGTTCATGTCAGGCTTTTATAAGTGCGATAGGGTCCCGACCTGTTCCCAGGTGAAACTCTGCACAAACTCCAAGCCATTGCCGATGAGATTTTGCCGCAAAGCATTGTTCTCGATCAGACGATCATGGTCAGCCAAGGTCTGTGGATTACCAGCCTCCAGCAGAAGAGCTGTTTCTTCAGGCCATACCAGAAAAGGCACTCCACCTACATTCGTGCTGACTACTGGCAAGCCACTGGCAAGGGCTTCCAATACAGAGTTCGGCATGTTGTCCACCAGTGCAGTATTCAGATTGAGGTTGACAGTGCGATAAGGCTCGGCCAACTCGCCGCGTCCAGTCGCCGAAAGCGGACGCGGGCGTCAAGCCCAATTAGGGACATGGCTCCAAACGTTCCCTCCCCGGCCAGACCCGGCGACGTATAGGCCCTTCGGATAGTGGCGCGAAACCAAGGACATGGCGCGCAAGCGGTCTCGATGTCATAGATGGGCGCAAGATTGCGTGCCAAGACGGTGTATGCACGTGTACCACGCCGGGTGAAATATTTGGCGATCAATAATTTCGGAACCAGGTGAGGATCCATACAAAACGGGCAAATATTTGTGCGGGACCTCGGTCCCACGAGGGTGACCGAGACCGGCAGCCTGAAGAAACGCCCAGCAGAGCGCAAGAGCCGCATGGCCAAGAAACACCACGACCGGATACGCGAAATGGGCGTCGATAGTGGAAGCCGAAACTCGCGCTTGAGCCGGCGCACGGTGAAGAGATAGCTGCCCAGGCGCCAGGTAAGAAGGTGCTGTCCCAGCCCTTCAGCACCCCGGGCAGGTATCAATCCAACGAGGTGTATAGGGGGTGTTGACTTGGATGATTTCAACCTTAACTCCCACTTCTGAAGAAGACGCGAGAAAGAGACTGGAATGCCATGCTGCCCAGGTGCGGCGGCATGGGCCGAAAGCGGGGTGTGAAGCGGCGACTAGATGCATCGGAGTGATACGGAGGGTTTGGGCGAGACTTACAACGAACAGGGGGAAGTTATGAAACCTGCCCCGGAACATGTGAAGAGCAAGTGGCGTCAGGGCATGACAATCTCGATAGGGGAACAGGCTGGAGAGGAGAAAAGCGGGGAAAAAGGGTTCAGTTTCCGGATACCGGCGCTCTTCGGCATGGCTTGAAGGCATTTGCGCGGGGGTCCCCTAGGCCAGCAGCCGGGTCAATTCGGCCACGATGCGAGGGCCGGTCTGACCGTCCCATTTTTCCGGGATGCCGCCCTTTTTCCATTGGCCGGCGAACAGCCGGTCCAGGGCCGGCTTCAGCCTGGCGGGGTCGGTGCCGATCAGTTCGTTGGTGCCCAGGTCCACGGTTTCCGGGCGTTCGGTGGTGTCGCGCAGGGTCAGGCAGGGTATCCCCATGACCGTGGTCTCTTCGGTGATGCCGCCGGAGTCGGTGATGACCGCCTGGGCGTTCTTCACCAGGTAGTTGAATTCCAGGTACGGCTGCGGCTCCACCAGGCGCAGGTTGGCGGGCAGGTCGGGCAGCGTGGCCAGGGTCTTGGCGGTGCGCGGATGGACCGGAAAGACCACCGGTACGCCGCGCGTGCCCTCGCCGATGGCTTGCAGCAGTCGGGCGAAGGCGCCGCCGGCATCCACATTGGCCGGACGGTGCAGCGTGACCACGAAGTAGTTTCCCGGGCGCAAACCCAGTTCGTCCCAGAAGGACGGAGGGCGCAGCCTGTCCATGTTGGCCAGCAGGGTATCGATCATGGTGTTGCCGACGAAGAAGATGCGCGCGTCTTCCACCCCGGTCCGACGCAGATTCCGGTTGGCGATCTCGCTGGTGGTGAAGAACCAATTGCTGATGGCATCCGTGACCATGCGGTTGATTTCTTCCGGCATGGCCCAGTCGCCGGAACGGATGCCCGCCTCCACGTGGGCCACCGGGATGCAGGCTTTTTGCGCGGTGATCGCGCACGCCATGGTGGAAGTGACGTCGCCCACCACCAGGCACAGGTCGCTGCGGGCATCCTGGAGGAGTCGTTCGTAGCGGGTCATGATCGCGGCGGTCTGCTCGGACTGGCTGCCGGAACCCACCTCCAGGTTCACGTCGGGTTCGGGAATGCCCAGCTGGGTGAAAAAATCGCCGGACATGCGCGCGTCGTAATGCTGGCCGGTGTGCACCAGGCGGTAACGCAACGGGCCGCCGTCGGCCTGATGGGCCTTGATCGCCCGGATGATGGGCGCGACCTTCATGAAATTCGGACGTGCGCCGGCGATGATGTCGATCAGAGGCATGTTTGAATCCCGGATGGGCGGTTGTTCATAGGCTGCGATTCAGCGCGGCGCCGTAGATGGCCTTGTAATTCGCGATGCTGTTGGCCCAGTTGCGTTCCTGTTCCACGAACCGCCGGCCGTTGGCGCGTATCGACATGCCATGGTCCGGCAGGTCGAGCGCTTCCAGGGCTTTGCGCGCCAGCTCGGATTGGTCTCCGGCGCGGAACAGGACGCCCGTCACGCCATCTTCGATCAATTCCCTGTGGCCGCCCACGTCCGAAGCGATCAGCAAATGGCCCTGGGCCATGGCTTCCAACGGTTTCAGCGGCGTGACCAGTTCGGTGAGGCGCATGGGATGGCGCGGGTAGGCCAGCAGATCCACCAGGTCGTAATAGCGGCTGACTTCGCCGTGGGGCACGCGACCGACGAACACCACCTTGTCGGCGAGGCCTAGGGATTGGGCCTGCGCTTTCAGGTTGGCCTCCTGGGGGCCGCCGCCCACCAAGAGCAGGCGCACATCCGGGGCCTTTTCCAGAATCCGGGGCAAGGCGGCGATCAACAGGTCCAGGCCTTCGTAGGCATAGAAGGAGCCGAGGAAGCCGATCACCCGGCAGCCGGCGAGGCCGAGCCTGGCCTTGAGCGCAGGGTCCGGGCCGGTGCTGAGGCTGAAATGCTCGATGTCCACCGCGTTGGGCACCGTGCCGATCTTGGCGCCGGGGATGCCGCGGGCGATGAGGTCGTCGCGCAGGCCCCGGCAGATGGTCACCACCTGGTCGGCGCGCCGCACGGCGCGGGTTTCCATGGTCTTGGTGATGCGATAGCGCAGTCCGCCCTCCGACTGGGTGCCGTGGTCCACCGCCGCGTCCTCCCAGAAGGCGCGGATCTCGTAGACCACCGGAATGCCGAGCCTTTCGCCGGCATGGATGGCGGGCCAGGCATTGAGCACCGGCGAATGGGCATGCAGCAGGTCCGGCTTGAGTTCGCGCGCCAGACCCAGCAGCCGGTGTTCGGTGGCCCCCATCAGGGCCCACTGGTTGACCATGGGCAGGCGGCCGAGGATCCCGCCGGGTTGCGGCGTGCGGTAGAAGTGCAGGCCATCGGCGTCTTCCTCCGCCGCCGTGCAATTCACCTGCTTGGGGCTGGTGAGGTGAAAGGTCTCCCAGCCCAGCTTGCGCTGCTCGCGCAGGATGTTGGCGCTGCGGAAGGTGTAGCCGGAATGCAGCGGCAGGGAGTGGTCGAAGACGTGCAGGATGCGCAGGCTCATGCTCGGATCTCGTTGTTGCGCAGGAAGGCCTCGAACATCAGCAGGGTCCACAGCGAGGCGCTGTAGTCCCTGACGCCCCGGGCATGCTCGTCGGCCATGCGGGCGAGGAAGGCCATGTCGAACAGGCCGGTATCGGCCATGCGCTGGGATCTGAGAGCGTCGCCCAACTTGGCCTTGAGGGGACCGCGGAACCACTCGGCCAGAGGGATGGAAAAGCCCATCTTGCGGCGGTACATGATGTCGTGGGGCAGGTGGGGTTCCAGGGCCCGCTTCAGCATGAACTTGCCCTCCGCGCCGCGCAGCTTGAAGTCCGTCGGCAGGCCGGAGACCCACTCCATCAGCTTGTGATCCAGGAACGGCACCCGCACCTCCAGGGCGTGGGCCATGCTGGCCCGGTCCACCTTGGTGAGGATATCCCCCACCATGTAGGTTTTCATGTCCAGGTACTGGACCTGGGCAACCGGGTCGCGGCCCGGATTGCGCGCATGGTGGCGGCGCAGCACCTCCACCGCCTGGTAGCCGTTGAGGCGGCGCTTGAAGGCGGGGCTGAAGACCCGGGCGCGCAGGCCGTCGCCCATCACCGAGACGCCGTGGAAGTAGCCCTCCACGGTGTCCCTGGCCATGGCCTCGAAGGTGGTCTTGGCGCGGAATACCTTGGGCGCCCAGTCGGCCTTGGGGTAGGCGTGGCCGAGGAAGCCGAACAGCGGCTTGCGCAGGCCGTAGGGCAGCATGCGGCGCATGCGCTCCTCGTAGGAATGCCAGCGGTAGCGGCGGTAGCCGGCGAAGTTCTCGTCGCCGCCGTCGCCGGACAGGGCCACCGTAACGTCCCTGCGCGCCAGCTGGCAGACCCGGTAGGTGGGCATGGCCGAGGAGTCGGCGTAGGGCTCGTCGTAGAGGCGGGCCAGTTCGTCCACCAGGCTGAAGTCATCGGCCTCGACGGTGTTGACGTGGTGGTCGGTGCGGTAGCGCTCGGCCACCTGGCGGGCGTAGTCCGATTCGTCGTACTTGGGGTCGGGGAAGGCGATGGAGCAGGTCTTCACCGGCTGATCGCCGAGTTGGCCACTAAGGCCGGCCATCATGGCCACCACGGCGGAGGAGTCCACCCCGCCCGAAAGGAACGCGCCCAGGGGGACCTCGGCCACCATGCGGATCTTCACCGCCTCGCGGAAGCGGTCGATGAATTCCGTTTCGGCCTGTTCCAGGCTCATGGGGGCGTGGGGCTGGAACGGGACGTCCCAGTATTCCTCCGGCATGGGTACCCGCTGGCCGCGCCGGACCAGGAGTCGATGGCCGGGGGAAAGTTTGAATGCGGTCTTGTAGATGGTGCGGGGCTCGGGCACGTAGCCGTAGCCGAAGTAGTCCTCCACCGCCTCGTCATCGATGTCGCGGCGGAAACCCGGCCAGGCGGTGAGGGTCTTGAGCTCGGA
This sequence comes from uncultured Pseudomonadota bacterium, assembly GCA_963713085.1. GTDB lineage: Bacteria > Pseudomonadota > Gammaproteobacteria > Burkholderiales > Thiobacillaceae > PFJX01. The sequence goes on from CAVQKQ010000018.1 coordinate 16,432, forward strand.
ACCGAACACCAGGAAGCCGTCGTCGGTGACGGCGTAGTGCAGGGGTTTGATCCCCAGCCGGTCCCGGGCCATGAACAGGACCTGCTGCCTGCGGTCCCACAGGGCGAAGGCGAACATGCCGCGGAAATGGTGCACGCAGTCCGCGCCCCATTGCTCCCAGGCGTGGACGATGGTCTCGGTGTCGGAGCGGGTCTTGAAGGTATGGCCCAGGGCGGTGAGTTCCGGGATCAGGTCGACGAAGTTGTAGATCTCGCCGTTGAACACCACCCACACCGTGTCGTCCTCGTTGGCCAGGGGCTGCTGGCCGGCGGCGATGTCGATGATGGACAGGCGCCGGTGGCCCAGTCCAAGACCAGGCTCCAGGTGCAATCCGGCTTCGTCTGGGCCGCGGTGGGATTGAATGTCGTTGATGCGCTGGAGTACCGCCCGGTCGATGGGGCGCTGCTCGCGCAGGTCGAAGATGCCGGTGATGCCGCACATGAGATTTCTTTAACTTTCCACAGTCCGATGGGTTATCGACTCGGCCGGAAAAATCTTGATCAACCCGGGCTCGGCAGGCTCGCGTAGACCGTCGCCTTGCCATGGCTGGACCCCGCGACGGGACTGCTTCCGGGCTACCCGCGGTGATGGCATCGGCATCTTCCTCAGCAAAGCAGGCTTTCGTATACGGCCTGATAGGCCGCCGCCGCTTTCGGCCAGGAAAACGTCCGCTCGACGCGGTCCCGGGCGGCCGCGCCCTCCCGCTGCCGCCGCGCCGGGTCGGCAGCGTATCCGGCCAGCAGCGCGGCCAATCCGTCGACGTCGCCGGGCGTCCACATCGTGCCGGTCTTGCCCTCCTCCACGAGTTCCGGCGTTCCGCCCACCCGGGTGGCGACGACGGGCAGGCCGCTGGCCATGGCCTCCAGGATGGTATTGGAAATCCCCTCACCCAGGGAGGAGAGGACGAACAGGTCGAAGCTGGCCAGCCAGTCCGGGGTGTCGCTGCGGTCGCCGGGGAAGCAGGCCTGACGGCTCAAGCCCGCCGCGTCGAGGAGGGACTGGCACTCGGCCCGGGCCGGACCATCGCCGACGATGACCAGGCGCAGGCCGGTGGGATCGGGTGACTGTCGGCACAATCGGATGAAGGCCTTGACCAGGGTCGGGTAGTCCTTCACCGCCGCCATCCGGCCGACGCTGCCGATGACGCAGTTCGCGGCGTCGAAGAATCCCGCGGTGGCGAGTTCCGAACGCCTTTCACCGCCGCGGGGGCTGAAGCGTTCCTGGTCCACGCCGTTGTAGATCTGCGTGATGCGGGCCGGCTTGATGCCCACCGTGTGGGCGAGCCAGTCGGCCAGGTCCCGGCTGACCGTGATGTAGCGTTGCACCACCAGGCTGGCGGCCCTGCGCAGCAGGTTGTATTTCCAGTTCTTGCCCTCGAGGTCGAACACGTCACGGCCGTGCTCGCCGTGGACCCGGGCCGGCACCCCGGCCAGTACCGCCACGAACTGAGCCTCCAGGGCATTGAGATTGCGGGTGTGGATCAGGTCGGGTTTCAGTTGCCGCAGCAGGCGGTACAGCCGGCTGTACCAGGACAGGTCATGTCCCGGGCGTTTGCCGAGATCGTGAAAGGCCACGTCCTCGCGACGGATGCGGTGGCGGAAATCGCCATACCCGGACAGACAGATGACGGCATGGCGAAAGCGCTCTTCGGGAAGCTGGTTGATCAGGTTCACCATGCCGTTTTCCATGCCGCCGGTGTCGAAGCGAAACACGATGTGGACGATGAGCGGGGCGATGGGTCCGCGGTCGCGTTCTTCCATGATCACCGGGAGGCGGCCTGGTCCAGCATCCGGTCCAGTTCGGGCTTGTGGGCGGCCAGGAATGCCTTGAGCAGGGCGGCGGCCTGGTCCGGCTTGTCCTTATAGGGGGTGGCCACGATCACCGCCGCGCCGGCATCCGACCGGCCGGTGAGTATCCGCTGGGTCAGCTCCAGCTTGGCAAGATAGGGATTGATGTTGTCATGGCCGGCGAAGCGATTCCACTGCCAGGCCAGGATGCGGGTATGCCCGTCGGTGGCGCGCAGCTTGGCCACCAGGGCATCCCCACTACCGCCCGGGAAGGGGACGGCGGTGACGGACTGCCCCATGTTCTGCCACTCCGGATGTTTCTGCTCAATCATGTAATTGGTCGAACTGATGAGCTGGGTGCCCTCGCGCTGCTTCCCGTACCAGGCCACAAAGAGCAGGACCGGGCGGTCATCCTTGTTGTAAACCATGGATTCCTGGACATCCGCGCCGAGCCAGTGGGGCGTCCAGTCGCTGAACGGAGGTTGCGCGCCGACCCAGCCCGCGGCGGCGGCGGGCAGACGCAAAGCGGGTTGGATGACGGGCCGGGCCTCCAGATGGCGCGCATAAAGGGCGAAAGCCGCGAGGACCGCCATCAGGGCCAGGGTGGGTCGGAGGGCCAGCCTGGGCTGGGTTGCCGGCCCGGAGGCGGGTTCCGGCTCCTGGTCTTCCCGGCCGATCAGGCCAACCCAGAACATGACCAGCATGACGATGCCGAACCAGACCCAGCCATAGATGAAATGGTCCACGCCCAGGGCCAGCTTCATGTCCGAGTAGTGGGCGATCAGGACGATGATGGTGGCGCGCATGCCGTTGGCGAAGACGGGCACCACCAGGGCCATGGCGCTGAACAGCAGGCGTTTCCAGAGGCTGCGGTAGGTCAGGTAGGCATACAGGACCCCGAGGGTGAAGGAGGCGATCAGGTAGCGCAGTCCGGAACACCCCTCCACCACATTCCACTCGCCCGTGGGCAGGGTGAAGAAGGGCCCCTCCCGGAATACAGGGATGCCCACCAGGCGTACCGCGTGGACGGTGAAGTCCGCGGTGAAGTCGATCAGGTATGGGATCAGTGCCTCGCCGTTGGGCACCATCAGCAGCAGGAACCCGAGCGGGAAGGCGTTGGCGCGCACCATCTTCCAGCCCAGCACCAGCCAGACGCTGGCGATCCAGCAGCCCACCAGGGCGTACTGTTCCACCACCAGCACCCCGCCGATGCGTCCCGCCAGCCAGGCCGCCGCCAGCAGGGCGATAGCCCCGAGGGCGCGCAAATCCGGCGCGGCGGGGATGGCGGCCAGGAAATGCCGGCGCCGCCATACCAGCCAGAGGGCGATGGGCAGGATGACGTAGCCGTGGGCGTAGGTCTCCGAGCGCTCCCAGATGGCCATCATGTTCATCGCCGTGGGATGCAGCAGCAAGGCGATTGCGATCCAGGTGAGGGTAAGGGCCAGGACAGCCTTGGGCCAGGTGCCTTGTTCAGAGGACATCAGCGAGGTGCTCACAATTGATTCGGTCGGTCGTTATCGGCTACAAGGGCGAGGAGGTTGAGGGTCGTTCATGAAGTTGCCGCGCAAGCTAAGCCGGAGAGGCCATCGTTATAATCATGTCGAGCAAACCGTATCCTGAAGCATTTTCATTCGCGACATTGGTGCATAACAGTCCATGCAGACTCTAACCGTCAACCTTGGCGACCGCAGCTACCCCATCCACATCGGGCCGGGGCTGCTCGGGCGCGCTGAGCTTATCACACCCCACCTACGGCAAATGCGGGCCGTGGTGGTCACCAATACCACGGTGGGGCCGCTCTACCTGGAGCGGTTCAGCCAAACCCTGAGCGGGGCCGGCATCCGGGTGGAATCCGTGGTCCTGCCCGACGGCGAGGAATACAAGAACTGGGAGACCCTCAACACCATCTTCGATGCCCTGCTGACCAACCGGGCCGAGCGCAAGACCACCCTGATCGCCCTGGGCGGCGGGGTGATCGGCGACCTGACCGGGTTCGCGGCGGCCTGCTACCAGCGCGGCGTGCCCTTCATCCAGGTGCCCACCACCCTGCTGGCCCAGGTGGACTCCTCGGTGGGCGGCAAGACCGGCATCAACCACCCTCAGGGCAAGAACATGATCGGCGCCTTCTACCAGCCCCAGCTGGTGCTGGCGGATACCGACACCCTGAATACCCTGCCGGATCGGGAACTGTCCGCGGGCCTGGCGGAGATCATCAAGTACGGCCTGATCCGGGACCTGCCCTTCCTGGAATGGCTGGAGGCCCACATGGAACAATTGGTGGCCCGGGACGCCGAGGCCCTCGCCTACGCCATCCGCCGTTCCTGCGAGAACAAGGCGGAGGTGGTGGCGGCGGACGAGCGGGAAGCTGGCCAGCGGGCGCTGCTCAACCTGGGCCATACCTTCGGCCACGCCATCGAGGCGGGCATGGGCTACGGCGTCTGGCTGCACGGCGAGGGGGTGGCGGCCGGCACCATGCTGGCGGCGGACCTGTCCCGGCGCATGGGCTTGATCACGGAAGCCGACGTGGCCCGCATCGGCGCCCTGTTCCGGCGCGCCAAGCTGCCCATCGCGGCCCCCAACCTGGGCTACCAGGCCTACATGGACTTCATGGCGGTGGACAAGAAGGTGGAGGCGGGGCGCATCCGTTTCGTCCTGCTGCGCAGGCTGGGAGAGGCCTTCGTCAGTACCGACTACGATCCGGCGGCCCTGCGTGCGACCCTGACCGAAGTGGCTGGCTGATGGTGGCTAATCTCGCCTGATTTTTTTTTTTTTTTTTTTTTTTTTTTTTTTTTTTTTTTTTTTTTTTTTTTTTTTTTTTTTTTTTTTTTTTTTTTTTTTTTTTTTTTTTTTTTTTTTTTTTTTTTTTTTTTTTTTTTTTTTTTTTTTTTTTTTTTTTTTTTTTTTTTTTTTTTTTTTTTTTTTTTTTTTTTTTTTTTTTTTTTTTTAAAAAAAAAAAAAAAAAAAAAAAAAAAAAAAAAAAAAAAAAAAAAAAAAAAAAAAAAAAACGGTGCGCCGTGAACCCCGAGTTCGACAGATAAGGCCACAAGTTATTGATTATGCGAGAAACGCATAGTGTAAATTGGCACTACAGCGCCTTGGAATCCGGCTCAGGCAGGTTTAAGGCATGGAAGAGCTCCTTCTGTTCAGGCGTCAGGGTTGAGAGGCCGGAGGCCGCCTGACGCTGATGCAAAGTGACCTGGTGAAACTGAATTCGGCGCACGATCTCCAGTGCCCGCTCGGGCGAGTAGGTGGCGTCGTTCGCCCTCAAGCGCATGCGCAGCACCCGGTGCAGCACCAGCGCCAGGAAACAGATCAAGGCATGGGCTCGAATCCGCTCGGGAAGTCGATGGAAGACCGGCGCAATCTCGATCTCGCTCTTGAGTACCCGGAAGCCTCGTTCGATGTCGGCCAGCGCCTTGTAGCGAGCGACGATCTCGGCGGGGGTGTGATCCGGCATGTTGGTGACCAAAATCAGCTTACCGTCCATCATCCGCGCCCGACTGAGGGCGCGTTCATCGAACTCGTAGGTGAACATACTGGCCGACAGGCCCACCCGGATGATGTTCGCCAAGTGGGCATCCGCTACTGCCTTGTAGAAACGCGCGGTGGTGCCCGCATCCGACAGCTTCCTGCCCCGGTAGGTTTGGCCGATCTCCTGCCCATCGAGCTTGCCCGCCCAGCGGGCCGCATCGGATTCCAGCGCCGCAATGCGTTCATCCCTGGCTGTTCCCTGTTCCCTGGCCACTTCGGACCGATGTGCGACGATCAGACGAAAGCCCTGCCAGGCCAATTCACCTATCACTTCCTCGGTCGCTGGTTGGCAGATGTCCCGGTGGAACTCGGCCAACAGCGTGTCGAACTCCCCGTAGCGCCGGGCCGGCACGGCCAGGATGAACTCCAGCGGATCAGCCCCGACCTTGATCTGGCGGATGGCCTCCAGGTTATCCAAACTGAGCAAGCCCCGATCCGCTACCAGCACCACCCGCTTGATCGGGTAACGCGCCAGAACCTTCTCGATGGTCGGCACCAGCGTGGCCGTCTCTGCCGCGTTGCCGGCAAACACCTCATGGTGGATCGGCAAGCCATCGGCGGTCTGCACCACCCCCAGCATCACCTGGCGGGCAATGCCCCCTTCTTTGGCGAGGCCGAACTGGCGCACCTCGCCCGCCTGTTCCGTGCCGCCTTCGGTACGGATGGTGGTGAGGTCGTAGAAGACGATCGACAACTCTTGGTCAATCAGGGGACGCAACAACCCGGACAGGGCCGATTCCATCGCGTCGGCACAGTCGTCGAGGCTGTCCATGGTGCGAAGGAGATGCTGGTGGGTGACCGACTCTGCCGCCACTTCCGGCACCCGACTGCCTTCCAGCCAGCGAAGGATGCCGAGCTTGGACTCGGGGTCGCACAGACGGTTGAACACCATCACACGCAGCAGGCGTTCAGCGTCAAAGTGACGACGGCTGCGCAATATCCGGCGGAAGGCATCGGCGAAGCCAAGTTCCTGCCACAGTGCGGTGAGCAGCCAGGTGTCGCCCACCGACAAGGCGGGGGCGAAGGTGACGGCACCGGTGCCTTGTTCCAGGGTGGGTTTGCCGGCGGCGCGCAGAAGACCGTTGACGAGGGAATCCGCCTCCCCGGCGCGGATCGATTCCACCCGCCCGAGGGTGGCGATGATGCGTTGGCGAGAGACGCCGGCGGCATCGCGAAAGGCTTCGACGAGTTTGACGTACTGCCGTGGACCGGAGGTGGTGATCTTCACGAACATGTCGCCACTGTAAATCGGCCGTCGATGACTATCAATAATCCTAGCGAAATAACGTGTCACTACAACGCAAAAACGGACAAACCGCTAACCCATTGTTCCTTCAGGAATTCTGCATCGAATTCCTGGGAAATCGGGACGAAAGTGTCGAAGTCGGGGTGAAAAGTTGGATAAGAGATAGAAAGAGGATTATAGAAAAGAAGAGATAGAGAGATGATGAAGATATAGAGGTAAAAGATGAGTAAAAAATATAAGATAAAGGAAAAGGATGTGAAAGAAATAGAGAAGATGAGAGAGATATAGGAGAAGTAAAAGAGATAAGAATAAAGAAGTATATAAGTGTAATAAGAGAGATAAGGATAAGAGATGAGAAAAGGATAGAAATGGAGAATATGAAAGAAGGGAAGATAATAGGAGAAGAAGAAGAGAAAAAGGAAAAGATATGATAGTGGAAGAAAGAGGAAGAAGGAGATAAAAGGAAATAGGAAAGTATAAAAAAAAAGAGAAAAGAAGATAAAGATGTAAGTAGTAGTAAAGTAAGGAAGAGAATAAAAAAAGATAAAATATAAAAGGGAAAAATGATGGGTAGATAAGAGTTTTAAGATGTAAAGAGATTGAAAGAAATATGATAGGAAATAGATGATAGAGGAGATGAAAGATATAAGAGTGGAGATGATAAAATGAATGAGATGATGATGAATAATGAGAAGGGAATATAAAGAAATATAGGGTGATAGAGAGAATAAGAAGATTAAAGAAGAAGGAGAATGAAAAGATAGAGGATAAGGGATATGAAAAAAATAAAGGAATGTGAGAGGATATGAGCTAGAAGAAGATGGTAGAAAGAGAAGATATAAAGTAATAAATAGAGAAAAAGAAAGATGTGATAGATGTAAGAGAGGGATAAGTAGAGATGAAAAAATTATAGGGAGATAAGGTAAGAAGAGTAGGAGAAAAGAAGAAGTAAGATATATAGAATATAGGAGAGGATAAGAGAATGATAGAAGATGTAGAAGGTAAAAAGATATGATAAAAGATAAAAGAGAAGAATATAGGAGAGATGAGATTAGATAAAGGTAAGAAAGAAAAGAGATTAGGTAATACTGTTGAGAATAAGAGAAAAAGAGGAAGGGATATTAGATATTGTAATTATAACTAGATAGATTATAGTACAATAGATATAAGAGAGATATAATATGGTATAGACGATGTTGAGTCTGCCCAAGAGAGATATGGATAAAGAGAGATAAATAGGAGGAGATGGTAATAGGATAATACAAAGATGGATTATAGTAAGGAATATTAGAAATGAAGATAAAGGAAGGGTAGAAGGAGATAAGAGAATAAGAAATAGAGATGGATAGGTAAAGATAGGATGAATTATAGAGATAGAAATGGGATAGTAGAAAGACTGAGAGAGATTATAGATTATATAGAATGAGAAGAAAAAGATCAGAGATGAGAATGAGAGTAGGATAGACGGATAGAGTTCCAGTATGGAAAAATAGAAGGTAAAAGGGAAGAGGAATAAGAGGTATAGAAATAGAAGACTACAAGAAGGAGAGGAAAAAACTAAGAAGTAAGAAAGACGAAAAACAAGTTTTGTTGAGTGATTAGTTTTTTTTTGTTTATGTTATTTTTGTGTTTGTTTTTGTTTTGTTGTTTAAGTTTTTTGGTTAGTATAGTGTTTAGTTTTTATTTTTTTTTTGATATATTTTGTTTTATTTGGGGATGTTATTTTTTTGTGATTATTTGATTTTTGTTTTTTTTTTGTTATATTAGGGTGTTTATGTTGTGTTATTTATGTTTTTGTTTGATTGTGTTGTTTTTTAGGTTGAGTTAGTTGATTGTTTTTAGTTTTTGTTGTTTTTTTATTTTTGATTTTGTTTTTTTGAGTTGTTTGTAGATTTTGTTTAGATTTTTGTTTTTGATTTTGATGTTATGTTGAGTTTTGTGTTAGTTGTGAGTTATTTTGTAGATTTTTTGGGTGTTTTATTATTTTTGTTAGGTTTTGATTTTTTTAGGGATTGTGTTGATTTTATTGTGATGTTGTGTGTTGTTGTTAGGTTTTTTGGTTGTTGATTTTTTGTTGTTCTATGTTAGTTTTTAGTGTGTTTTTTTTTGTTTTATGTGTTTGAGTTGTTGATGTTGTGTTTTTTGATTTGTTTTGTTTTTGTTGGTTTTGATTAGTTGTTTTGTGAGAGGTTGTTTTGAGTGAGTTTGATGTTTGTTGTTTTATTGTGTTTTATTTATGTTTATAGTTTTTTTTTAGTGTTGATGTTTTGTTTTGTTTTTTTTTTTTTTTTTTTTTTTTTTTTTTTTTTTTTTTTTTTTTTTTTTTTTTTTTTTTTTTTTTTTTTTTTTTTTTTTTTTTTTTTTTTTTTTTTTTTTTTTTTTTTTTTTTTTTTTTTTTTTTTTTTTTTTTTTTTTTTTTTTTTTTTTTTTTTTTTTTTTTTTTTTTTTTTTTTTTTTTTTTTTTTTTTTTTTTTTTTTTTTTTTTTTTTTTTTTTTTTTTTTTTTTTTTTTTTTTTTGCCGCCACAGCCGCGCGAGACGTTTTTTTTTTTTTTTTTGTTGTTGTGTCTGATTAGGTGAGTTAGACATATATTCAGCGTCGTTTTTCGAGTTTTTTTTTTTTTTTTTTTTTTTTTTTTTTTTTTTTTTTTTTTTTTTTTTTTTTTTTTTTTTTTTTTTTTTTTTTTTTTTTTTTTTTTTTTTTTTTTTTTTTTTTTTTTTTTTTTTTTGTGGGGGGCTTATGATTTCGTGCTTGATGCCTGTGCCTACGGCAGAAGCTGAAGTGCTGACGGTGATCGACGAGTTCCAAGGAGAGCTTGGCATTGATGTGACGGGTGATCGTGAGACAGGCGCAGTGTTTACGTTAACCAGGGCGTTCTCAAGATGTTGTGAGATCAGGGCGTCTCCAGTTGTTATGCGCTTCGTGTCTATAGGCTCGGCTTGTTCGGGTGACTGTTACGTCTCTCTCAGTAGCTGTTCATTCTTGTTTTTTTGTTTTGAGATCTGGCTTCGCTGTTTTTCTTGCTTCTAAGCTGATGTGCAACGATGTTCCGGCTGTCGATGTATTTCTCTATATGGGATAGGGTTCTGTTTCTGTATCAAACAGATATCCATTCTCCCCATGTCTGATCCAGTCCGAATAGCCACCACGATAATGTGCGACTACAGGCAGGCCGGTGGCTATTGCTTCAGTAATTACACGTCCAGCAGTTTCAAAAAAAGTTGGATGTGTCCGATAATATAAACATCTAGGCTTGCTAGATATTTATTAGCAGGTAATGCCCCCTCGGTTAACAATTCTATTGATCCTGTGGAATCAAATGGAAGCTTCCCGTGTAGTACGGTGCCTCCCATGATGCGGACTTTATACCCGGCTGCGATCAGCCTTCTATAAACCTCTGGGTCGTTTGGATGATGTTTTTGCTGGGTGTCCTGCTTAGCCTGCCAACTACAAACTCTTCTCGCCTATGCTGGACTGGATGAAAGCGATTCATATCGAAGAATGAATCCTGTACTTCTCCTGGCAAGAGGGTTTTTTGTCTTAATTTATCGGATGAGTATATCAACTCGACATTACGCTTGCCGCTTTTACTAATGAGCTCTAGTCGGCTGGATAATAATGACGGCTGATCTATGTTGTATATTTGTATTATTCGTCTGGGCTTGGCTAGTTTTATCCAATTGCCAACCCAATAATATGATCCAACAAATACAATAGTGCCGTTAAATGGAAAGTTTAGTCTATGGGTTCGAATTTGTTTTATTGATAGTTTCTGTTGCCAAGTCTGAGTTGGTTTGAACTCGGACCATACATGTGTTTTTGCGACTCCTTTAAGGATTGCGTATAAGGCCGCAGTTCGATGTTCGCTGCCACCGTAATCATTCCACATGGGGTTTATAAGGTGAATCGTTTTCATGGTGCCATCCTTGCTCATAAGCTGAATCTATTGGTGCTTAACAGGCTGGTGAGAAGCCCTCTATGGCCCCTTGGATTTGCCCCGCTGTTCGAATGGTTCGACGCCTGGAGCGACCCATGGCCTGTGTTGAGGGCCGCCAGGCCCTGCAATCCAGGGTCTTGGAGCCGAATCCCCGCCACCAGGCCAGCGGCGGAGGGAGTGGTCCCTATACCGGCGCCAAGTCCCTCGGCTTGACCTTCGGCTTCATCAGGTTCAGCAGGCGCGTAAGGTTGTAGGCCGCGAAGGTGACAGGGCCTGCTCCGCCAACTTCGCCAGGCCCTTGTGTTTGGTCTTCCTGAGCCCGCCCACCGTCTTGATCCAGCCGAACACCGCTTCCAGCGCAGGATTGTCGGCGTTGTCACGCCAAACTGCTTGGCCAACTTGGTAGCAGACAGGTCGCTGGCTTGAATCACCGCGCGTATCCGTGGGGTCGTCGTGGAGTTCTTGTGCAGCTTCACTTGCATCGCAGTAGCTCCCGAATCGCGTCTCGGGCTAAGAATAATCCAATCTGCTTCATACCTATCGAATCATCCGGAACGTGACATCTGGTACTAAATGACATACATACCAATTCAAACGATATTTATATAATTAATACTATGAGCCCAATAGCTCCATATGCTTCATATTCCTCACAGTCGCGAGGACGTTGCCACCCGGAACCCGCCGCCGCCCCCCGTTCCGAATTTCAGCGGGACCGGGACCGCATCGTCCACTCCACCGCCTTCCGCCGCCTGGAATACAAGACCCAGGTGTTCGTCAACCACGAGGGCGACCTGTTCCGCACCCGCCTCACCCACAGCCTGGAGGTGGCCCAGATCAGCCGCACTCTGGCCCGCATGCTGGGCCTGGACGAGGATCTCACCGAGACCATCGCCCTGGCCCACGACCTGGGCCATACCCCCTTCGGCCACGTGGGCCAGGACGTGCTCAACGAGTGCATGAAGGAGCACGGCGGCTTCGAGCACAACCTGCAGTCCCTGCGGGTGGTGGATGCGCTGGAACATAAATACGCCGAGTTCGAGGGCTTGAACCTCACCTTCGAGTCCCGGGAAGGCATTCTCAAGCACTGTTCCGTCAAGAACGCGGAAAAGCTGGGGGAGATCGGCCGGCGGTTCATCGAGGGGCACCAGCCTTCCCTGGAGGCCCAGATCGCCAACCTGGCCGACGAGATCGCCTACAACAACCACGACGTGGACGACGGCCTGCGCTCCGGCCTCATCAGCATGGAGCAACTGGAGGAGGTGGACATCTTCGCCCGCCACCTGGACACCGTGCGGGGCCTCTACCCGGACCTCAACGACCGGCGCCTGATCCACGAGACCGTGCGGCGCATGATCAACACCCTGGTGGTGGATCTGCTGGACCAGACCCGCGGAAATATCGCCGAGCACAAGCCGGAAAGCATCGACGACGTGCGCCGCTGCCCGCCCTTGGCCGCCTTCGGCCCGTCAGTTCTGGAGCGGCACCGGGAACTCAAGCGCTTCCTGTTCCAGAACCTCTACCGCCACTACCGGGTGGTGCGCATGAGCGAAAAGGCCCAGCGCCTGATCCGGGAACTGTTCCAGGCCTTCAGCACGGAACCCCGCCTGATGCCGCCGGAACACCGTGCCCGGGCCGACACCGAACCGCACCGGGCGGTGTGCGACTACATCGCCGGCATGACCGACCGGTTTGCGATACGGGAACACCGGCGGATTTTTGATATCGAGGAGTTGGCGTAGAGCGGTAAGCTAGTATCCTGCTCACATGCCAGAGAGGGGTGTTTGTTTGATGTAGTAGCGCAAGGAATTCAATGAAAAATGAGAAGATTGTGGTCTGGGAACGACGGGTTAGTGGGGTGTGCCCGAGGAGTGTGTCTTGGGAGAAAAATGAAGATTGTCATCATCATCTAGAGCTTCAACGTTCGCGAGAATATCGCGCCTAGTTGGTGCACTACAGACGCAGTTCGAGTCCTTGGACCACGACATGCATGTCGTTGTCGTGGACGACAATTCGCCGGACGGTACTGCGGATAGCGTGCGCGTGCTGCAGACACTATATGGCAACGTGCACCTAATCCAGGGACAGAAAGCCGGGTTGGGTGCCGGCTACAGCCGAGGTATGCGATACGCCCTGGATGTATTGTCCGCGGGCTTCGTGTCCCAATTTGGCCGCTGATCCCGAAAGCCCCAGTACCGATTGCTGGATAGAGACCATATAGCTCTACCGATCCATAGCCATCCATGCCCGTATAGTCGGCGACCCAGCATCCGGCGAACTGGGGCTCTGCCTCGCTGAAACCGTGAGGAGTAAAGTATTCCTGCAAGCCCATCAAGCGCATGGCAAACGTTACTTAGGGTGCCCTTATCCGCAAGCGGCACTGCGGACATCGATTTAGGTTACGCTACTTGGCAACGCGTTCGATATAGCGCCTTATGCCGCTGAACGATGGCGCCAAGATCGTCGAGGTTCCTTTCGTTCTAATAGATTGAATATGAGGCCGCTTGGGCGACATCATCGAACACTCAAACCCTTGACCGTGCAAAGGACGCGGAATCCCAATGCGCCTCGATTGGTCCGCGCGTAATACGGGCAATCTGGTTTGTCTACCCCGGTGCTGGCGATGGGGACGAACAAGTTCCTGGCCCACAGATCGAAGTCGGGATTTTCACAATCTAGTCCACAATTTGGAACCGCTGGCGCTGACCGGTGATCACGGCATACGCGTCAAGGAACGGAAATTTAATATCGTATCGTTGGTTGCCTTGGGGGTCAGCTATGCGACCTTTGTGGTTCTTTCTACGGCATACCCGTCGGTGCCACCCCAGGTTCCTCAGGTGATCGGCATCATCCACGCAACGTTGGTGAACTATTTCCTGAATTCCTACTGGACCTTCAAACATGTCGATGTCTGAGTGTCTTGCCAGCGACCCAGATGCTGGCCCCAAAAGATGGCTCGGTGATGTGGGCACTGCCGAGGTGTTGGCTCTGCTGTTCATCGTCATGATTGGGGCTGTGGTTCGTTTGTATCACATTGGCTGGCAACCCTTGTGGGTGGATGAGGGTTTCAGCGAGTGGGCTTCCCGCCAGAGTGTCTGGTACCTGTGGACGGTGCTTCCTACTTTCGAGACAAACCCGCCTCTTTACTACACGCTGCTGAAAGGATGGCGTTTCCTGTTCGGTGATAGTGAGGCCGCCTTGAGGTCCCTTTCGGCATTATTCAGCGTCGCCACCATACCGTTGGTGTTCGCGGTGGGCAGAATGGTCGGTGACCGTCGTTCAGGAGTGGTGAGTGGGTTGATGGCAGCGGTAATGTTCGCTTTCTCTCCGTCCATGTTCAGTATGAGCAGGGCATCGAGTTCATACTCCTTCTTGCGATCTCAGCGTCCGACTGACATTGGGCATTGAGCTCCTGTGGTCGGGCGCTTTCCGGCACAAGAAGGTTCAATTTAATGGGCGTTACGCTGCTTGCTTTGCGCGGAGTGCTCTGACCCTTGTAACGCCGGGGTCCTTGGATGGTTGGAGCTGCTGTAGCTGCGATTATGGTGGTTTGTAGATGCAAGACGCTTCCCCCAAGGATGTGGTCAGGCTACTGAAGCCGAAGCCATCGCCTTGGCGCTTTTTCTGCCGTATATCGGGCCACTGCTCAGTCACACAAAACATGTGCACGCGTCATTCTGGACAGAGGTCCCATTGTGGTCAGATATAACCACGACCACCACCAGGTTGTTCGGTGCAACCTCAAAAGAGGGCTTTGCACTCAATGTTATCTCCCTGTCGTTGGCAATATTTGCGCTTATTTCCCTATGGCAGCGAGGCATGCGTTCAGTGGCGCTGCTGCTCGTGTCGGTTGGACTTGTTCCGTTTCTGCTGGAACTACTGGTGAGTTATCTGGCTATGCCAATTTTTGTCGGACGAACGTTGATCTATGTAAACATTCCACTATACGTTGCCGCAGCCTATGGACTTACCCAGCTTCCCGTGACGTTCTGGAGGATTTTCGGTGTGGTGATGTTTGGCATGCTTGTAGTGTCTCTGGGTTCCTATTTCAATGATTTTCACAAGGAATAAATTGGCAGGACACGCTCGTATATTTCGCGGCCCTGAACCGGCAGCCTGTTCTGTTGGTGCCTGCGTTCGTCGCTCCGACGCTTAAATACTATGCGCTTAGACAGGGTGCGGCGTTCAAGATTATTGGAGTACCTGCGGAGTGGCCGGAACCGGGTTACTCACGTGCCAGTCCGACTCTATAGCCAAAGCTTGGATTTGCGGGTAGCTGTAATATGAAAATTATGGACTTGGGCCGAGTTTCGCAACTTATTCAAGATAATGAAAGAGTGGCGCTCGTGATGCGTAACGCGAACTTATGCGATCCGCGATCGCTCACCATGCAGGAAATTCTGAAAACCCATGTCCTGACTGAAACCAAAAAATTTGGCAGCATTACTGTGGTAATTTTCTCGGCCGGCAGGACTATCGGCGATAGTCCGGGTGGAATGAATGCTGTCGTTGGTTGGGGCATCGTGCCAACGGTTCGAGTGACTTAAGGATGCCTGCCGGTTCAAGCCTCAACAACGCATTGAGAAACTGGCCTAAGGTTCAGGCTTATCCCCGCGCAAGCCCCTGCATCAAGCGCATGCATCAGCGGTGTCACGAACAGGGTAAGGGGGGTGGCCACCGTAAGGCCCCAGACGATGGCGTTGGCCACCGGGCCCCAGAGCAGGGATTGTCCGCCCCAGCCGAACGCCAGGGATATGAGGCCGCCGATCACCGTGAGCGTCGTGATGATGATGGGCACCAGGCGCCTGCGGGCGGCGCGGAAGGCTGCGGTGACTGGGCTCATGCCCATGGCCAGGCGCTCTTCTCCCGCGGCCGCCAGGACGATGGAGGCGTTGACCGCCACCCCGGACAGGGCAACGCAGCCGTAGAGGGTGTAGAGGGTGAGGGGCTGGCCGCTGACCAGCAGGCCCACCACCACGCCGGCCAGGGCCATGGGGGCGGTGGCCAGGATCACCAGGGGCAGGCCCAGGCGGCCGAACTGGATGGCCAGCAGGCCGTACATCAGCAGGAAGCCCAGCACCAGCAATCGCAGCAGGTCGTTCAGGCTGGACTTCACGTCGTCCATCTCCCCGCCCAGCGACATGGCCACGCCGGGATGGCGCACGGCCACGCCTCGCCAGGCGGCCTCCACGGCCTCCACGGCGTGGCGGGCGGTGAGAC
The DNA here is from genome assembly GCA_963713085.1 of uncultured Pseudomonadota bacterium. GTDB lineage: Bacteria > Pseudomonadota > Gammaproteobacteria > Burkholderiales > Thiobacillaceae > PFJX01. The sequence continues at coordinate 32,191 of CAVQKQ010000018.1, forward strand.
GGTCCTGGTCGAAGGGGGCGTGGACGGTCACGGTGCGCTCGCCGTTGACCCGGCGCAGTTCGCTGGGCGCGGCCTCGAACTGCACCGTGAACAGCTCGGCGGGATCGACGCTGCGGCCGTCGGGCAGTCGCCAGGGCTCCTTCAGCCAGCGCTGTAGGGCCGGCTCGCTCATGGGCTGGCCGCGCACCGCCAGGTCCACGCTTTCCTCGCCGTCCATCACCTTGCCCACCGTAATGCCCTCGAAATGCAGCCGGATCAGGGCGGCCAGCTTGAAAGGGTCCAGACCGTTGCGGGCGGCCGTGTCCGCGTTCACCCGCAGGGTCAGGCGGGGCTGGTTGGCGCTGGCGTCGTCCCGCAGGTCGGTGAAGCCCGGGGTCTGTTCCAAGCTTCGCCGCAGGTCGTCGGCGGCCGCGGCCAAGCGTTCGACAGGGGCGCCGGTAAGGCGCAGGGACAGGCTGGAGAGCATGGGCAGGTCGGCGGACAGGACCTGGATGGAGACGTTGTCCAGGCGAGCCTGCCGCAAGGCCGGGCGCAGGGCGTCGACGAAGTCGTCCACCCCCCTGGCGCCGGTGGATTCCGGCGCCAGGCTCACCGTGACCTGGCCCAGGTTGTCGCCGGTGACCAGTTCGCTGGGCGTGAACTGGAGCCCGGCGGAGGCCAGGGTGGCGGTGAGTTCGCCGGGCCGGGCCACCCGGTGCACCACCCGCTCGGCGGCCTGGGACAGCTTGAGGGTGGTCTCCATGTTGCTCGCGGGCGGGGCCTGGATGTTCAGGTTGAACACCCGTAGCGGGTCCGAGGCGAACCAGCGCGGTTTCACCCATTCCTGCTGCAGGCTCAGGCCCATCACCAGGAACAGCAGGCCGAACACGGCGGCGATGGGCAGGGGGTGGCGGAAGGCCCAGGCCAGGGCGCGGCCGTAGTGGCGGCGCATGACCCGCTCCATGCCGTTGCGCCAGCTTTCGCCCGGGGTCATGCCGCCCCAGGCGGCGGCGTGGCCGGGCAGGATCCACAGCGAGGCGGCCATGCTGGCCAGCAGGGTGATGATGACCGCCAGGGGGGTGACGAACATGAAGTCCCCCATCAGCCCCGGCAGGAACAGCAGCGGCGTGAAGGCCATGCAGGTGGCCAGCACCGAGGCGGTGACCGGCCGGGCCACCTCCTTCATGGCTTCGGCAACGGCCCGGTTGCGGTCCATGCCGGCGCCCAGGCGCAGGCGGATCGCCTCCGCCACCACCACGGCGTCGTCCAGGGGCACGCCCAGGACGATGGCCACCCCCAGCAGGACCGAGACGTTGAGGGTCTGGCCCATGAGATACAGGGCCAGAAACATGCCCGCCAGGGCGAAGGGCACCCCCAGGCTGGTGAGCACGGCCATGCGCTTGCCCAGGAAGAACCAGGTGACCAGCAGCACCACGGCGAGACCGAACAGGGCGTTGGCCTCCATTACGCCGATGGCCTCCAAGGTGGCCTGGCTCTGATCGTCCACCAGGGTGAGCACTTGGGCGCCGAAGGCCTTGTTCTTCGCCTTGACGAAGGACTGGATGGCCTTGGTGAGCCGGACGGTGTTGACGTTTTCCGCCTTGGTGACGGACAGCAGCACGGCCGGCTTGCCGTCCATGGTTACCAGTTCCCGGGCCGGGGCGACGCCGGTGGTGACCCTGGCGACTTCCGACAGGGGGACCTGGCGCCCGTCGGCGGTGGCAAGGGGCAGATCCGCCAGCAGGTCCGGGTTCGCGCTCAGGCCTTCCACCCGGATGGCGTAGCGGCGCCCCGACACGTCCGCCATGCCCGCGGGCAGGGTACGGGCCTGGTCCATGACGGTGCGGGTCAGGGTCTCCGGGGAGATGCGCTCCCGGGCCAGGGCAGCCGGGTCGAAATTGACGGCGATCTCCCGATTGCGCAGGCCGTAGGCCCAGACCTTGCCCACGCCCTGGATGCCTTCCAGCTGCGCCCGGGTGGCCTGGGCCAGGCGGCAGATGCGGCCGTCCGCCACGTCGCCGGTGACGGCGACCATGGCGGTGGGGAAGAAATTGGAGGAGGTCAGTTCGATGACCTGGGGCGGCCGGGCGTCCTTGGGAAAGCCGGCGGCGGCCTGGCGGATCTCCCTGTCCAGGGCCACCAGCCGGCGCTCGAACTTGTTGTGGGAGAGGTCCCGGAAGCGCACCAGCAAGGTGGCCACGTTGTCCCGGGAGGTGGTGGCGGCCAGGCGCACGTCCGGCACCCGGCGCGCCGCCATTTCCAGGGGGATGGCCACCTCCCGCTCCAGGTCCTGGGCCGAGGCGCCGGGCCAGACCACGGCCACCGCCACCCAATTCAGGTTCACTTCCGGATATTGCGCCCGGGGCATCGCGAAATAGGCCCAGGCGCCCAGGATCAGTACCGTCGCAAGGACCAGATCCGCCAGTCGATGCGATCTGAAAATTTCAAACAACCGGTTGCTCCCGCCGAAAGGCTCTGAGGTGGATATACTCGCTTATGTGAGAATGCTATCCCGAATCCTCGTTTTATTCTGCTTCGGATGGACATCGGCGTGGGCCGCCGAGCCTCCGTCCCCGGCACCGCAGATCCCGCTGACCCAGACTCTGGTGCGCCAGGACGGCATGCTCCTGACCGTGGAGGGCTGGCTGCTGACCAAGGCCGACCGCGCCACCGCCTGGGCGGTATTGACCGACTACAGCCATTTCCCGGATTTCGTTCCGGGCATCTATGTCAACAAGATCCTGGAGCGAGGCAACGGGACCCTGAGCATCGAGCAAAAGGGGGAAGTCGTTGCCGGCCAGTTCCGTATGCCTTATGAAGGTGTCATGACGGTTCGGGAACACAAGAAGGAAGGGATGACGGTGCAATTTCTGTCCGGCCTGCTGAAGGACATCGAGGGGGAATGGCACATCCAGGCGCAAGCCGGGCAGCCGGGCCATCTGCTCAAACTAACCTACCAGATGCGGGTGGATCTCATGAAATCCTCCTTCCCCGCGCCCATCGCCCCGGCCGTCACCGAGCAGCAGGTCCGGACCTGGGTGGAGGTGCTGGGACGGGAAATGGACCGGAGGGCCGCCCAATGAGGGTCCCCCGTTCCATCGTCCTGGCCGTCCTGCTGCTCCTGGCCGGCGATGCCCTGGCCGCCAAGGCGCGGGTCACTGCCAGCACCGGCTTCAGCGGCATCAAGGTGGTGGCGGTGCAGCAGGTCCAGGCCGACGCCAAGACCATGTGGACCACCCTGACCGACTACAACCGGCTCGCCGCCTTCATACCGGACATGGTCTCCAGCCGGATCATCTCGCCGCCCGGCACCCCCAAGCAGGTGGAACAGATCGCCGACGCCGGCCTGTTCGCCTTCGTCATGCCCGACCACGTGATCCTGCTGATGGAAGAAACCCCCAGCCGTCTGATCCGGTTTCGCGCACTGTCCGGCAAGGTCCTGGCCATGCAGGGGGAATGGCACATCAGCGGCGATGCCGCCCCGGTGACACTTACCTACCGGGCACATATCCTGCCCTCGACCCCTCTGCCGCCCTTGGTGACGGATTACTTCGTGGAAGACGAGATCAAGAAGCACTTCGAGGCCGTGGGGCAGGAAGCCGAGCGGCGCATGCGCCTGCAGTTGTTGCAACCCTCGCGGGACGCGGGTCGATAATGCGGGCCTAGGGGCCTCTCAGCATAGGAACGTGACATGAATCGAATCGCCTGGATCTGCCTGTTCTTTCCGGCTCTGGTCGGCTGCGACCGGCTGGCGGAGCGCGCCGGTATGCCCGATCCGGCCAAGATCGAGGCCGAGGGCAAGGCGCTCGGAGCCGGCTGCCGCGATGCCGGGCGCGGCCTGGAGAATTGCTTCGAACTCCACGACCGCGCCTCCAAGTCGGCGATATACGCCGGCTGGAAGGAGATGAACGAGTACATGCTGAAGAACAACATGCAGCCCATGGGCGCTGGCGCCGACGGCAAGGAGGGCCACGCCGGGAAGGCCGGAGAGGATAAACCCGCCGGGTCCGGCGATGCCCATTAACGAGTCCTGGCCTAAAATTTTCATATGACACCCTCCTTGCGTATCGCCTCCTACAACATTCACAAGGGCCTCTCCTTCTTCAACAGAAGGGTGGTTCTGCACGACGTGCGCGAGCGCCTCATGGGCCTCAACGCGGACATTGTCTTTCTGCAGGAGGTCCAGGGCCATAACGCCCATCGCGCCATCAGCCACGCGGGCTGGCCCAGCGAACCCCAGCTCGAGTTCCTGGCCGGCGGATTCTGGGCCCAAGCGGCCTACGGCAAGAACGCGGTCTACGATCATGGCCATCACGGCAACGCCATCCTCTCCCGTTACCCCATCCTCAATTGGGAAAACGTGGACATCTCCGCCCATGTCTTCGAGAACCGGGGCCTGCTCCACTGCGAGCTGGACGCCCCGGGCCTGGATCAGCCTCTGCACGCCATATGCCTGCATCTGGCCTTGAACGAATCCGGCCGGCGCAAGCAGATTCACCAGTTGTCCGAGCGCATCCGTCGCATGGTGCCCGACGGCGCCCCCCTCATCATCGCCGGCGACTTCAACGACTGGCGTCAGCGCACCGGCCATTACCTGGCGGAGGAACTGGGGCTCAAGGAGGTTTTCGAAACCGCCCACGGCCGCCCCGCCCGCAGCTTTCCCGCCGCCCTGCCCCTGTTCACCCTGGACCGGATCTACGTGCGCGGCTTCACCGTCGCCTCCGCCCATGTCCTGCACGGCTACCATTGGCGCCGCCTGTCCGACCACGCGGCCCTCACCGCCCAGCTGAAGCCCCTGCTTCGACCCAACCTGGCGGCATGATCAAACCGGGCAACCGGCTTACCCTGCTGGAAAACGGCGCCGGTTTTTTCCCGGCCCTCATCGCTGCCCTGGATGGAGCGCGCCATGAGATCCACCTGGAAACCTATATCTTCGAGGCGGACAGCACCGGCATGGGGGTGGCCAGGGCCCTGATGCGCGGGGCGCGGCGCGGCGTAGTGACACGGTTGCTGCTGGATGGATTCGGCTCCCGGGAATTGTCGCGGGGCTTGCTGGAGGAGATGCGCGGCGCCGGGGTGGAGATTCTGTACTTCCGCCCGGAGGTGGGACGATTCCGCTTTCGCCGCACCCGCCTGCGCCGCATGCACCGCAAGCTGGCGGTGGTGGATGCCCGTGTCGCCTTCGTCGGCGGCATCAACATCATCGACGATCTCCATGGCCACAACCTGGCGGCCCCGCGCCTGGATTACGCGGTGAGCGTGGAGGGCCCCCTGGTGGCGGATATCCACGAAGCGGCCCGGCGGCTCTGGAAAGGAGTGCGCTGGAGCCGGCTGGGCCTGCACCGGGGCGAGGATGCCTGGCTCAAGGCCGACACCACGCCCGTGGGCGAACAGCGCGCCGAGTTCCTCACCCGCGACACCCTGCACCGGCGCCGCGCCATCGAAGCGGCCTACCTCCACGCCCTCCGCCGGGCACGGCGGGATATCCTCATCGCCAGTGCCTATTTCCTGCCCGGCCTGCGCTTTCGCCATGCCTTGGTGGAGGCCGCCCGGCGCGGCGTCAAGGTGACGCTGGTGATGCAGGGTCGCAGCGACCACCCCCTCTCCCAGATGGCGACACGGGCCCTGTACCGTTATTTCCTGGAAAACGGGGTGGAGATTTTCGAGTACCACGCGACGGAAATGCACGCCAAGGCGGCGGTGATGGACGGTGTCTGGGCCACCGTGGGGTCGAGCAATATCGACCCCCTGAGCCTGCTGCTGGCGCGGGAGGCCAACGTGGTGGCCCATGACCGGCGATTCGCCGGGGATCTCCTGGCGAGCCTGAACCAGGCCGTGGAACTGGGCGGGCACCGCATCCACCGCCAGGCCTGGAGCCGCATTCCCTGGTACGCCCGGTTCGCATCCTGGCTAGCCTACGGCCTGATGCGGGGGGCCATGGGCCTGGCGGGCTATACCCAGGGCTGGGACGGCCGGCCCCGGACCAGGACCCGAGGTTAGCCGGTATCAGCGCCAGCCCGGAGGGCCCATCACCATAGCCTATTGGGATGCCCGGTCAGAAGGCGGCCCAGACGAAGGCGGTCAGGGAGTTGTTGTCTTTGGCGTTGACGCTGGTGCCATCGAACTTACTGTAGCCGGTGTATTGCAGGCCCAGGCGCAGGTTGGCCCAGGGGGCGCCCCAGGAGTCGTCCTTGCCCAGGGGGGTCCAATCGGCCTGGAGGGTGTAGCCGCGGGAGTCCGGCCTGTCGTTGCCCATGACGGCGTTCCACAGGGCGGGATTGTTGTTGCCCTTGGTGTCGAATAGTCCCAGGGTGAGGCCGTAGGTCTCGTCGTAGTGGTAGGAGGCGCTCAGGTTAAGGCTGTTGAGGTGGCCGGAGGCCTCGCCGGGGGCGGTGGATTCGTACTTGGTCCGCTCATGGGTGAGGCTGCCGTTCAGGGCGAAGATGTTCTTGCGGTCGCCGATGTACTGGTAGGAGGCATCCAGACCCATGCTTCGATGCTTGTCGTAGGGGCCATCGACCCGGGCCGGGTCCAGGTCCGCGTCCAGCATGAACATACCCGCGGAATAGGCGTCGGTGCCGTTGTCTTTCAGATAGGCCACGCGCCAGTAGGGGGCCGTGCCTTTCACCTTGCCCGGGTCGCCGATGTTCAGGTGGTTCAGGGTGGAGGCATCCAGGGAGCGGTAGCCGCCGATCTCGCCGTAGAAGCTGCCGTCCCACAGGCCATAGGCGGCGAGGCCCAGCACGCCGCCGGCCAGGCCGCCGTCGATGAGGGGAGAGACCGCCGGAGTCGGGGCGAAATCGGAGGTGGTGTATGGAAAGCGCCAGGAGGCTGTGGAGTTGAAAGGGTCCTGGACCGTGGGGTTGTTGTTCAGGCTGACCCCTAACAGCAGATCCTTGCCGCCGGCCTGTAAGCTCCGGGCATAACGCAGATCCACCTGGTCCAGGGCGGCCTTGCGGTCGACGCCGGAATAGGTGGCCTGGACGAAGCTGCCGAGGTGGTCGGCAAGCTTGCCGGCCAGGAACACGGAGGTTTCCTGCACCACGGCGTTGTTGTTGGACTTGAAGTGGGACGACGGCGGCGGCTGGTCCGTCTTGGTGTGGGTCCAGTTGGCCAGCAGCATGGCGGAGAGGGGGATGTTGCCGGTCGAGCCGTTGGAATCCACGTAGCCCCCCATCTTGAAGCGCATGCCGCGGGCGGTGAGCTGGGGGCCGAAGGCGCCGATGTGGCAGGAGGCGCAATCCTCCCCGGTCTGGCGGGCGTAGCTGGGCAGGGCGTGGGCGGGCAGGGCCGCGCTGCTCAGGGCCAGCAGACCGAACAGGGGAGCGAGGCCACGGCGCAACGGCAAGGGGGCGGCGAGGTCCGGGCGGGGGATTTCAGTCATGATGCTTCCTAATGGCGATGGGATTGGAGTGGAGAAGATGTGAACGGCTCGGCGCGAGAGTCGGGACCCGAATCCGCGCCGGATGGCCTTGCCGGCCGGGCGCGGAGCGGGTCGTTTCATGGAACTTGGGATGGTTCGAAACAGGTCGCGACTTTAGGCGTGGAGTATGAATCAGGCCTTAAAGTCGCCCGCCCGCCGTGGCGGCGGGATCAGGCATGGGCGGTCGAGTCGTGGCGATCAGGCGGACTGGACGCGGTCCCGACCCACGGCCACGCCATGGAACGGCGCGGGTCTCCGGGCTAATCGAGGCCGGTGGGCAGGCCGTCGATGCTGACGGCGTTTTTCTGCTTGCGGTATTCGGCGATCCCGTCTTCGCCTTTTTTGCGCGCCCACTCGGTCAGGGTGCCGCGCTCGCCGGCGTAACCCATGAGGGGCAGGCCGGCACCGCAGGAGGTCTGCAGGGAATCCACCCGCAACCTGATGATCTGGCGGGCGCCGGGATGGGAAGGGAAACGGACGGACAGCTCGGGCCAGGCCGTGTCACGTGGGCCGATCGCCTCGGCCCGGCCGTACAGCCGTAGGATCAGGGCCTCGGCGGCGAAGCTGCAGAGCATGAGGGTCATGCGCGGATCGACCCGGATATGGGCGATGGTTTCTGCGCCGCTGCCGGTCAGGTCCAGGTAGGCCACGGTGTTGACATCCAGCACTCGCAGGCTGTCCAGGCCCTTGGGGGAGAGATTGATGCGGCCTTCCGGGGCATTGGTGGCGACGAAGAACACCTTCTGGCGGGCGATGAATTCGGTGAGTTCCGGGGTGAGGGCGGGGTAGAACCTGGCCATGGCTAGCTGATCAATTGGTTGCGGTGCAGAAAAGCCTGGAGGATCTCCAGCCGGGCCACGCCGTCATTCATCTCCAGCATGGCCTGGCGGGCCTCGGCCTTGAGGGGGAGCAGTTCGGCCAGCCGGAAGCCGATCCAGCTGGCGTCGTCCGGGATCTCGCCGATGCCCGTGTCCGGCAGTCGGCTGGCCAGGGCGACCAGGAAGTCCCGGGCGGGCCGGCAATGGCTCGGTACGGGCCGCAGCGGCTCGTCGTCCTTGATGCGAACCTGGCCGCTCAGGAGCAGATCCCGGCCCACAGAGGTTTCTTCCACCACGAAACGCAGTCCCCCAGTCACCGTGAGCAACATGATGCCCGGCGTGTCCATGTCCGCTTCGGCGATGTGGCCAACGGTGCCCACGGCCTCGGGTATGGCGGCCTCGCCCACCTCCCGGCCCGACTTGATCAGGCAGATGCCGAAGGGAGCCTGCTGCCGCATCCGGTCGGCCACCATGTCCAGGTAACGGGCCTCGAACACCTTGAGCCGCAGCAGGCCACCGGGGAACAGGACCGTCTGCAGGGGGAACAGGGGCAGGTTCACCGTGGTTCATCCCCCGCGCCCCAGCGAGGCATCAGGTCATGGGGGATGGCGAGGTGGTCCAGGATGCGGGCGACGATGAAATCCACCACCTGCTCCACGCCGGCGGGCCGGTGGTAGAAGCCGGGATTGGCCGCCAGCAGGGTGGCACCGGCCTCGGCCAGGGCGGTCATGTTGCGCAGGTGGATGAGGGAGAATGGGGTCTCCCGGGGCACCAGGATCAGGGGGCGCTTTTCCTTGAGCATGACGTCGGCGGCCCGTTCTATCAGGTTGTCCGCCATGCCATGGGCGATGGCGGCCAGGGTGCCCATGGTGCAGGGGCAGACCACCATGGCATCGGCGGGATTGGAGCCGGAGGCGGCGGGGGCGAACCACTCCTCCTTGCCGTAGACGGCGAGGCTGCCGCCATGGCCAGCGAAACGGGCATCAAAGAAGGCGGCCAGTTCGCTGTTCAGCCCGGGCAGGGCCAGGTCCAGTTCCTGCCTGGCGACGATGCGGGCGGCCTGGGAGACCAGCAGGTCCACCTGGCAGCCGGCCCGCAGCAGGCATTCCAGCAGGCGGATGCCGTAGCCCATGCCGGAGGCGCCGGTGAGGGCGAGGGTGATGCGTTTCATGGCGCGTTTTCCTCGGTCAGATCCCGCCATTTGAGCAGATGTTGGGCGGCCAGGCCATTCACCAGGCCGGTGACCCAGGCGGCGCCGAGGAACAGGGGCAGCAGCGACATGAGGCTGGCGCCCCGCATCAGCCACAGGTTCACCACCCCCAGCTGGGCGCCGATATGGGCGAAGGCGGCCAGCAGGGACAGGCCAACGGGCCCGAACCAGCGCCGGGGCAGCCGGCTGGCCAGGGCCAGGACCAGCAGGCTGGTGAGGCCGCCGGACAGGCTCATGACGAAGGTGGGGGTGAGGAACTGTCCCAGGGCCAGGGCGCCGGCGACGATGCGCAGCACCGCCACCCAGGCGGCCATGCGCCAGCCGTAGCGGTAGAGGACGACGAGGGTGACGATGTTGGCCAGGCCCGGCTTGATGCCCGGGATGGGCAGGGGGATGGCCGCCTCCGCCAGGGTCAGGCCGATGGCGGCGGCGGCCAGGGCCGCCACCCGGCGGTCGTCCGGGGTGGCGATGAGCTCAGTAGTTGAGTGAGTCATAGCCGGCTGCGGCGTTTTCCACGCTCACCCGGTTGGGCAGGCAGATCGCCGCGCCGCCGGGGGGGATCCAGCCCTGGTGCACGCAGATCTGGCGCGGCCCCGGGTCCGCGGCGACACGCACCCGGCCGTTGCGGATTTCGACTCGGCTTTCGCCAAGGGGGCCGGGCACGCGGATGGTCTGGTCGAGGCGCAAGCTGGCCTGCTTGAACAGCTGGCCGTCCAGCCGGACGATAACCCGGCCTTCCAGGCTGCCGGCCTGGTGCATCCAGAGGCTCGCCACCAGCGCCAGCCCGGCCAGCATGATCAGCCAGTCGCCCGGACGCAGGTGGCTGAGCCAAGGCATGGGCGCTCAGCGCTCGGCCAGTTCCCGGTGCCGGATCAGCACCTGCTGGGTGTCGCGGAAATCGTCAGCCAGGGATTCGGCGAAATAGACCGACCGGTGCTGGCCGCCGGTGCAACCCAGGGCCACGGTGAAGTAGTTGCGGTTGTCCTTGATGTAGGCGGGCAGCCATTTCGCCACGTAGGCCCGGATGTCTTCCAGCATCTCGCTCACCATGGGCTGGGATTGCAGGAAGGCGATGACCGGCGCGTCGCGCCCGGTCAGGGGCCGCAGGATAGGATCGTAGTGGGGGTTGGGCAGGCAACGCACGTCGAACACCAGGTCGGCGTCGATGGGGGTGCCGTGCTTGAAGCCGAAGGACTCGAACACTAGGGTGAAGGCGGCGCTCTCCAGGTTGAGGAAATCCCGGATCCAGGCCCGCAGGTTGTTGGCGGAAAGGTCGCTGGTGTCGATCAGGTGGGCATTGGCGGCGATCCGGGCCAGGATTTCCCGCTCCGAGCGGATGCATTCTTCCAAGGACCGTTCCCCCGACGACAGGGGGTGGCGCCGGCGCGTCTCCGAGAAACGCTTGACCAGTTCCTCTTCCTTGGCGGTGAGGAACAGGGTACGCACGTCCATGCGCGCGCGCAGCCGCTCCAGTTCCTCGGGCAGGCCGACCAGGTTGTTGCCGCTGCGGGCATCGATGCTGATCGCGGCGTCGTTGATGCCGTACAGGCGCAGGTATTCCACGGTTTCCGGCAGCAGGGCCGCGGGCAGATTGTCGATGCAGTAGTAGCCCACATCCTCCAGGGCCTTGAGGGCGACGCTCTTGCCGGAACCGGATAGGCCGCTGATGACGATGAGACGCATCTTGCCCGCCGCCTACTCGCTGTCCGCGGCGATGGCTGCCCGCTGCCGCTCGACGAATTCCTCGGAGGAATTGAAGCCGCGCAGCTTGAGGATATGGTTGCGCACCGCCACTTCGACCAGCACCGCCAGGTTGCGGCCCACGGCCACGGGAATGCGCACTTCCGGGACCTCGACGCCGAGGATGGCACGGTCGTGGGCGCGCATGTCCAGCCGGTCGACCGAATCCCACTGCTCGGAGGGGGTGAGCTGGATGATGAGCTTGAGGTTCTTCTTGCTCTTGACCGCGGTTTCGCCGAACAGGCGGCGGATGTTGAGCACGCCCAGGCCGCGAACTTCCATGAAGTCCTGGAGCAGGGAAGGGCAACGACCCTCCAGGGTGTCTGGGGAGACGGCAAACACCTCTAGGGCGTCGTCCGCGACAAGGCGATGGCCCCGGGTGATCAGTTCCAGGGCGAGTTCGCTCTTGCCGACGGAAGGCGCGCCGGTCAGCAGGACGCCCAGGCCGGACACCTCCAGGAAAACCCCGTGCAGGATGGTGGAGGGCGCCAGGGCCTGGGTCATCATGTGGGACAGCAGCCGCATGAGGGTGGGGCTTTGCTCGGGAGAACTGAACAGGGGGGTTGAGAACCGTTCCGCCCGTTCGATGAGGACCTCGGGCACCGCCTCGCCGTTGGCGATCACCACGGCGGCGATCTCGGTGGAGAACAGGCTGTCCACGGCCTGAATCATGGCCTCATGGGGCAAGCCGCGAAGATAGTCCATTTCCGCGCAGCCCATGACCTGGACCCGGTTGGGATGGACGAAATTGAGATGGCCTACCAGCGCCAGGGCGGGTTTCTGCACCGTGTCGGAGGTAAGCTGCCGATCGCCGCCGCCGCGCCCCGCGAGCCAGGACAGTTGGAGCCGGCCGGCGGCCTTGGCGAACAGCTCCGCCACCGTGATGTGGTGGGGGGTGATGTGCTGGCTCAGGGAGTCCATGCGGTGATGAGACGATGTAGTTCAGCGGCGTCGCGAGCGTTGCGCAGCTTGGCGCGGAACGTCTCGTCGGAGAACATGGCGGCCAGTTCTCCCAGGATCTGCAGGTGCAGGTCGGTGGCCGCCGCGGGGGCGAGGAGGATGAACACCAGATCCACCGGCTGCCCATCCGGGGCGTCGAATTCGGTGGGGGTCTTGAGGCGGATGAAGGCGCAGGCCGTGTCCTTGAGGTGCTTGATGCGGCCGTGGGGAATGGCGATGCCGTAGCCCAGCGCGGTGGAACCGAGCTTTTCCCGGGAGAACAGGCTGTCGAATACCTCCGAAGCGGGAACCTCATGGCTGCCTTGGAACAGTTGGCCTACCTGTTCGAACAGGCGCTTCTTGCTGGTGGTCTCGAAGTCCGCCAGGACGTTGCCGGGCTGGAGAAGGGGGGTGATCAGATTCATTGGGCTGCCCTATCAGGCCCCGCCGGCCGCTGACACGGCCGGCGGGGCTGGCGCGGGTTAATCGACTTCGCTGCTCTGGTGTTTCACGCCACCCGACTCGCGGTGCACGTTGCCACTTTTTTCCTTGTGCTTGAGCACTTGGCGGTCGAGCTTGTCAGCCAGGGAATCGATGGCGGCATACATGTCGGCATCGATGGATTCAACGTAGATGTCCTTGCCGCGGAGGTGGAGATTGACCTCGGCCTTGTGCTTGAGTTTTTCCACGGCGAGGATGACGGTGACGTCGATGACCTGATCGAAATGCCGGGTGATGCGGTCCATCTTTTCTTCTACGTAGCCCCGGATGGCGGGGGTCACTTCTAGGTGGTGACCGGTTACATTGAGGTTCATAAGGGCTCCTTTCGGGGTTTTCGCAGTCACATGGACTTGCGCTGGTTGGCGGGAGGGATATTCATCAACTCCCGGTATTTGGCGACGGTGCGGCGGGCAACGACAAATCCCTGTTTGCCCAGCAGGTCGGAAATGGCGTTGTCGGACAGGGGCTTGGACCGGTTCTCCGCTTCGATGAACTGCTTGATCAGGCACTTCATGGCCGTGCTGGAGGCGGCGCCGCCTTCCTCGGTGGCCAGGGCGCTGCCGAAGAAATATTTGAATTCAAAGAGTCCCCGGGGCGTCATCATGTACTTCTGGGTGGTCACCCGGGAGATGGTGGATTCGTGCAGATCCACCGCCTCGGCGATCTCCTTCAGGGTCAGCGGGCGCATGGCCACCTCGCCGTGCTCGAAGAACATGCGCTGGCGGTCGACGATGGCCTGGGACACCTTGAGGATGGTCTCGAAACGCTGCTGGACGTTCTTGATCAGCCAGCGCGCCTCCTGCAATTGGGCAGAGAGGGAACTGCCGCCGTCCCGGTTGTTGCGCAGGATGCCGGCATACATCTCGTTGATGCGCAGCTTGGGCACCGCATCCGGATTTAGGCTGACCACCCAGAACCCCTTGATCTTCTTGACGAACACGTCGGGCGCCACGTAGCGGGTGTCCAGCGGCGCGAAGGCCGCAGCGGGACGGGGATTGAGCGAGGTGATGAGCTGGCGCAGCCTGATGAATGCGGTGTCGTCCAGATTTAGGAGCTTCTTGAGCTTGCCGTACTCCCGGTCCGCCAGCAGGGGCAGGTGTTCCCGGACCAGGAGCTTGGCCTCGGCCAGCAGGGGGGTATCCGTCGGCAGGGCGTTGAGCTGCAGCCACAGGCATTCGCCAAGATCACGGGCACCCACGCCCACCGGGTCCACGCTCTGCAGGAGTTTGAGGCTGGTCGCGAGTTCCATCGGGTCGAATTCCAGCTCTTCGGGCAGGATCTCGGCCAGTTCATCCAGGCTCACAGTGAGGTAGCCGTCGTCGTCCAGGGCCTCGATCAGGAGGGCGACGATCTGGCGGTCCCGCGTGCTCAGGGGGCTTAGGGAGATCTGATCCACCAGATGCTGGCGCAGGCTGGCTTGGCTGCTGTCCGCCTGCTGGTAGTCGTGGTCGTCGTCCTCGTCGTTGCCGCCGTTGTGCGAAGGCGCGACCGCCCGATCACCCCAGGCCATTTCGTCGTAGACCTCTTCACGTTCCTGACGATTTTCGTCGTTCTGGCTTTCACCGGCCGGCTCTGCCGGCGCCGTCGCCTCGAAATGATCTTCTCCATCCAGACGCTCCAGCAGGGGATTTTCCTGGAGCATCTGGGAAATCTCCTGACTCAACTCCAATGTCGAAAGCTGCAACAGGCGTATCGACTGCTGGAGTTGGGGAGTAAGCGTGAGCTGCTGGTGCAGCCTGAGCTGAAGGCTCTGCTTCATGCGCGAAGCGGGGAGTATGGAATTGTGTGGGACACGAGATCGTTAGAGCCGGAAGTGCTCTCCAAGGTACACCTTCCTTACGTTTTCATTATAAATGATTTCGTCGGGTGTCCCGGCGGCCAGAACCTGGCCTTCGTTGAGGATATAGGCGCGGTTGCAGATACCCAGGGTTTCGCGCACGTTGTGGTCGGTGATGAGCACGCCGATATCCCGCTCGGTCAGGAAGCGAACTATCTTCTGGATATCGATCACCGAGATGGGGTCGATGCCGGCGAAGGGTTCGTCCAGCAGGACGAAGCTGGGGGAGGTGGCCAGGGCCCGGGCAATTTCCACGCGCCGCCGCTCGCCGCCCGATAATCCGACAGCGGGGGCATCCCGCAGGTGGCTGATATGCAGGTCTTCCAGCAGGGCTTCGAGCCGCTGGTCCACTTCCGCTTCATTGTGCCCCTTGAGTTCCAGCATGGCGACGATGTTTTCCTCCACGGTAAGGCGGCGGAAAATGGAAGGTTCCTGGGGGAGGTAGGAAAGGCCGAGCCGTGCCCGTTTGTAGACCGGCTGGGAAGTGATGTCGGCATCGTTAAGGCGGATCCTGCCGCCATCGGCGCGGATCAATCCCACCATCATGTAAAAACAGGTGGTCTTGCCCGCGCCGTTGGGGCCCAGCAGGCCGACGACCTCTCCGCTGTTCACCTCGATGGAGGCGCCGCTCACCACTTGGCGGGATTTGTAGCGCTTGGCCAGATTGACGGCGGAAAGGGTGTTCACGGTCGCGCGTCGGGGGCGGGCTTGGGTCGGATCACGGCGCGCACGCGGCCCGGCGTCTCGGCCGAGCCGCCCACCGCCTGATAGGTTTCGGTCTTGCCGTCGTAGCTGATGAGGTTGCCGCGCAATTCTTCCTCGCCCCGTTTCAGGCGGGCCTCGCCGAGCAGTTTCAGCTTCTCTTCCCGGCTGTCGTACTCGACGCGCTTGGCCCAGCCTTCCGTGAATTCGTTGAGGCCTTCCACCTTCTGGCGGAAATAGACCGGACTGCCCTGGGCCTCGCCCGAGGCGAATCCCCGGTCGTCCTGGCGGATGTCGATGCGGTCGGCGGTGATCATCAAGGTGCCCTGACTGAGGATCACATGGCCTTCATAGGAAGCTACCTTGTGCACCTCGTCCATGCGCACCGTATCGGCCTCGATGTTGACGGGCTTGCTCCTGTCCGCCTTTTCCCCATGGGCCGGCAATGAGAGGGCCAGCAAGGCCAGCATGAGGAATTCAGCGCGTATCTTCATAAATCCCCCGCACGCCACCGGTCAATATCAGCAAGCGCTTTCTGTCATCGGCGGTCATTCCTGCCGCGTGAATGAGGGAGTTGCCACGCCGCAGGGTGATGGGCTGGTCCGTGAACATGGTGTGTTGGTTGGGGGCGACGCGCAGGTAGTTCGTGTCCAGGGTGGTGGGCGGCCCGCCGTCGGGGTCGCGTCGGACGATATGGACCTGATCCAGGAAGTGCACGAACTGGCCGTCTCCGGAAATCTGGGCGCGCATGGCACGGACCTCGGTGGGTTGTTCCCGGTCCTGGGATTGGAAGATGGGTTTTAACAGCACGGTGGTGTCGTCGTCCATGTAATGGGTCATGCGTTCCGCGGACAGGCGATATTGCGGCTGGCCGGTGACGGTGAAGGTGAGGGCGTCGAAATTCTCAACGATGTAATCCGGGTCGTGGCTGAAGCCGCCATTGTCCACCAGGGTCGGGCGATCCGTAAGGCGATTCAGCCAGAGACTCATCAGGGCGAGCAGCAAGGCAAGGGCCATGGGCAGCCAGTGAACTTGATGTGCCCCGGTCATTGGTCATAAAGCGCAAGTTGGGCGGCCCAGGTGCCCTGGGCGCGCATGATGAACTCGCAGGCCTCCCTGGCGGCGCCCCGTCCGGCTCCCGCCAGGGTGATCAGATGGCAACGGGCCTTGACCTCCTCCGGGGCGTCCGGGACGGTGATGGCCAGGCCGCAGCGTCTCAGCACCGGCAGGTCCACCACATCGTCGCCCATGTAGGCGATCTGCCCGGGCGCGAGTCCGGTGGCCGCGAGCAGCGCCTCAAATGCCGCCAGTTTGTCGCTGGCGCCCTGGAAGATCTGGGTGATGCCCAGGTTGCGGGCCCGGTGCAGGACTACCTGGGAGGTGCGGCCGGTGATGATGCCGGGCGCCACACCGGTGGCGTTCAGCATCTTGATGCCATGTCCGTCGCGGGAGTTGAAGGCCTTGTACTCCTGACCGTCGTCGCCATAGAAAAGGCTGCCGTCGGTCAATACGCCGTCGACGTCGAACACGATCATACGCACGGCCAGGGCCCGGCTCCGGGCATCGTCCGGGCTCATACCACCCCCGCTTGCAGCAGGTCGTGCATGTTCAGGGCGCCGATCAGCTTGCCATCCTGATCGAGTGCCAACAGGCCGTTGATCTTGGCCTGCTCCATGACATGGACCGCCTCCACCGCCAACACATCCTCGGAAATGGTCTTGGGTGAACGGTGCATGGCCTGGGCGATGGTGGCGCTGCGCACATCCACATTCTGGTCCAGCAGGCGGCGCAGGTCGCCGTCGGTAAAGATGCCCACCAGGCGGTTTTCCGAGTCGGTGACCGCGGTCATGCCCAGCCCTTTGTGGGTCATTTCCAGCAGTGCCTGCTTCAGGCTGGCGGATTCGTGGACCACGGGCAGGGCGTCGCCGCTGTGCATCAGGTCCCGCACGTGGACCAGCAGGCGGCGTCCCAGGGAGCCCCCAGGATGGGTGCGCGCGAAATCCTCCGCGGTGAAGCCACGGGCAAAAAGGGTGGCCACGGCCAGGGCGTCGCCCAGGGCCAGGGCGGCGGTGGTGCTGGCGGTGGGGGCCAGATTGTGGGGGCAGGCCTCCTGGGCCACGCTGGCATCCAGGTGGATGTCGGCCTGCCGGGCCAGGGTGGAGTTGGGGTTGCCGGTGATGCTGATGAGCCGGGCGCCGCGCCGCTTGATCAGGGGGACGATGCCGGCGATCTCCGGACTTTCCCCGGAATTGGACAGGGCGATGACCACGTCGTCGCCGGTGATCATGCCCAGATCCCCGTGGCTGGCCTCGGCCGGGTGCATGAAGAAGGCGGGGGTGCCGGTGCTGGCCAGAGTGGCCGCGATCTTGCCGCCCACGTGGCCGGATTTGCCCATCCCGGAAACCACCACGCGCCCGGTACAGGCCAGAAGGGTCTCCACGGCCTTGAGCAGATCATCGTTGATGCGCCCGGCGAGCAGGGACACCGCATCGGCCTCGATCTCGAGGGTGCGGCGCGCCATGGCGAGGATGTCGCTTGGGGAGGGAGAATGGGATGTCATAATGGCCCAGAAGTATAGCCATACATACGAGGCGGCTCTAGCCGAGAGATGCTGATTCACCTGCCATGCCAACCACTCTTGAACTGACCCTGATACTTCTTGCCGCGGGCGTGTTCGCCGTGGCCGGGGTGAAGGCGGCGGGTTTGCCGGCCTTGCTGGGTTACGTGCTGATCGGCGTCGGCATCGGGCCGTTCATCCCCCACATGGATGCGGGATCTTCGTCTGCGCGCCTGGCGGAGTTCGGCGTGGTGTTCCTGATGTTCTCCATCGGCCTGGAGTTTTCCCTGGCCCGGCTCAAGGCCATGCGCCAGGCGGTGTTCGGCCTGGGTGGGTTGCAGGTGAGCCTCACCATGATCATCGTCATGGCCTTCGGTTTGGCGCTCGACTTGTCGTGGGAGGCCGGTCTTGCCCTGGGCGGGGTGGTGGCCATGTCGTCCACGGCCATCGTCAGCAAATTGCTGTCCGAGCGGGATGAGTTGGACAGCGAGCACGGCCGCCTGGTGCTGGGCATCCTGCTGTTCCAGGATCTGGCCGTCGCGCCCCTGATCATCTTCGTGCCCGCCCTGGCCCAGAGCGACGGACTGGGCGAGGCGTTGCTGTATGCCAGCATCAAGGCGATCCTGGCCCTGGTCCTGATCCTGACCCTGGGGCAGAAATTGATGCGTCCCTGGTTTCAGTGGGTGGCTCAGACCAAATCCGGTGAACTGTTCATGCTCAACGTGTTGCTGGTCACCCTCGGAATGGCCTATGTCACCGACCAGGCGGGACTGTCGCTGGCCCTGGGGGCGTTCCTGGCGGGGGTGCTGATCGCCGAGACCGAGTTTCGCTATCAGGTGGAAGCCGACATTAGGCCGTTCCGGGACGTGTTAATGGGGCTGTTCTTCGTTTCCGTCGGCCTCATGCTCAAACTCGATGTGGTGGCGAGCCATTGGGGCGAGGTTTTATCCATCCTGGTGGCGCTGATCGCGGGGAAGCTGCTGTTGGTGTCGCTGCTCTCCGCCCTGTTCAACCCATCCTGGCCGGTGGTGCTGCGCGTCGGTGCGGGTCTCGCCCAGGCCGGCGAATTCGGCTTCGTGCTTCTGGGATTGTCGCTGGCGAACGGCTTGCTGGAAGTCGAGCAGTATCAGGCCGTGTTGGCTGCCATGGTGTTGTCCATGCTGATCGCACCCTTGCTCTACCTGCTCGGTATTCGCCTGGCCCGGCGTCTGGAAGGTGGGGGCTGGGTCGCGCAGGCCAGGGGCGTGCATGAGATCGCGGCCCGGGCCTTCGGTATCCAGAAACATGTGATCCTGTGCGGATACGGCCGCAGCGGCCAGAGCCTGGCCCGGTTGCTGGAGGCAGAAAATGTGCCCTTCATCGCCCTGGACCACGATCCGCGCCGGGTCGGGGCCGCCGCCCAGGCCGGAGACGCCGTGGTGTTCGGCGATTCCACACGGGTGGAGGTGCTGATGGCGGCCGGCGTGCACCGGGCCAGCGCGGTGGTGGTGAGCTTCGCCCACACCCCTTCCGCCCTCAAGGTCCTGGAAGCAGTCCAGCGATTGAAGCCGGACGCACCGGTCATCATCCGGACGGTGGATGAGACCGACCTGGACAAGCTACGCGATGCCGGTGCCGCCGAGGTGGTACCCGAGGTCATGGAAGGCGCCCTGATGTTGGCTTCCCAGACCCTGCTCATGGTCGGCACCCCTCTGTCCCGGGTGCTCAAGCGGATACGCCAGACCCGGGAGGCGCGCTACGGGGCTTTGCGCGGCTTCTTCCGGGGGGTCACTGACGAGGCCGATGAAGAGATGGGGGGAGAGCGCCTGATATCGCTCCCCATCCGGGAAGGCCACCCCGGTCTCGGCAAGTCATTGCAAGACGTGGAACAGGTACTGGAAAAGTCGGCGGTGGCGGTGGTGGCGGTACGCCGACGCGGTACCCGCATGTTCGAGCATGGGCCGAAAACCAGGCTCGAGGCCGGGGATGTCCTGGTATTGCGGGGAGAGACCGAGGGGCTGGCCGCCGCGGAGATCATCCTGGAACAGGCATGACGCCGATCTCGCTTATCATTGTGCCGGGCAAGTCCCGGATGCCTGCCTAGCTCATCGTCCGGGTCGCAGGGGGTGGGGTAGGCGATTGGTGGTGGCTCGTGCCGCTGCCTTCCGAGTGGGTGGTGTTTATCAGGAAACGGGCATATTCGATGCAATCCTTGCCTTTGAGAACCACACTCAACAACAGCCCCAGGACCACCAGACCGATAGCCAGTTCCGCGAGCGTGAATCTGCGAGATGTATTGGGCATAGCGGATTTCAAGCAAATATTCGGCCTGTTGACCGGGGTAATGAAAACAGTGCGTTATCGGGACGCTTCCTGAAATCCTGGCGGATATTCGTCAAGGGTGCCGATCGGCTGGCCGACTTGACGGCTGCTTGAACGCAGGATCGCGGGGGAGAGCCGCCGATGTCGATAGAATGGGCGGTGTCTATCTGGCCGGGTCGATAAAAGGGGGCTTATGGCCAATCAACATCTACCGCTCCATGCAGCAGACATTACAGTGCCGCCCACCCTAGCGGAGCGCCTTGGCCTTTATCAGTACAACAACAAGATATTGGTACTGATGCTGATGCTCCTGCATTTCAACCTGGTGTTGGGGGTTGACCACGCCTGGGCCAGGGCCATCGCCCTGGTGCATTACGGGACCTTTTTGCTCTGGCAGCCGTTGTTCGGCAGCAAGCAGCCGTTGTCATGGTTGCGATCGCTGGGGATCCTGGCCGTGGGTCTGGGTCTGGCATTTATCGACAATGTGTGGATCGGCGTACTCTGGACCTTCCTGCTGGCGGGGCTGATGGGCGGCATGGCGGTCGGACTGAAGTCGCGTCGCGAACGGGCCGGCATAGGGCTGGCCTTCGTCTATCTGCTGCTGATGTTGTTCGTCTGGCTGTTGCCTCAGCGCCTGGGGCTGCCGATGCCGGTAACCATCAGCATTCCACTCGTGCGCGATTGCCTGCTGATCTTGCCCGTGCTGATCCTGTTCTTCCCGTCCCCCAAGATGACCAGTCGTACCGGGGTGTCGGACCTGCTGTACACATTGCTGTTCGGCTTGGTCATCGGCGTGCTGGCGCTGGGAAGTTATGTAGCCATGCATCTTGCCAGGACCGGCTATGCGCAAGGCGTATTGATCAGCTTCGGTTCCTTGGCCGTATCGTTGCTGATCATTGCCTGGCTTTGGCAACCACGCGGCGAAGGGAGCGGCTTGCGCAACCTGTTTTCCCGCTACGTGATGTCCCTTGGGCTACCTCTCGAAGACTGGCTCAAGCAATTGCCCGAGATCGCGGAGCGGGAATCGGATCCGGAAATGTTTCTGCACATGGCCCTGGCGGGTTTCACCCATCTGCCCTGGTCTACCGGCGTGACTTGGCGCGCCCAGCATTCCACCGGGGCCTTGGGCAAGGAAAGCCGCTATCAAGCGGATTTCACCTATCTCGGGGTGAAGGCGACGTTTTATACCAGCGCGCAGGTTAATCCGGCCCTTGCCTTGCATCTGCGGCTGCTGACCGAGATCATCGGCTATTTCCATGCCGCGAAGATTCGCGAGAGCGAGATGCGGGCGAATGCCTATAGCCAGGCGATATTCGAAACGGGTTCGCGCCTGACCCATGACGTGAAGAACCTGCTCCAGTCCCTCAAGACCCTGTGTTCCGCGGCTGAACACAGCAAGCCCGACCAGGCGGCCTCCCTGCAGAACCTGATGCAGCGGCAGTTGCCCCAGATGACCAAGCGCCTGGAAATCACCCTGGACAAGCTCAAGTCGCCGGAACAGGGCATGGACGCCAGCCAGGTCCTGGCGCGCGAGTGGTGGCGCGGTCTGAAGAATCGTTACGCGCGGGAAGGCATTGATTGTTTCGTCGATGATGAGGCCGCCACCGCTTGGCTGCCCCATGAATTGTTCGACAGCGTGGCGGACAACCTGGTGCAGAATGCCTTGCGCAAGCGCACCGGGGAATCGGGCATCCGTATCCAGGTGAGCTTGGCGACGATGCCCATCCCCGTATTGACCGTGTGCGATTCTGGCAAGGCGATCGATCCCATCGTCGTGGAAAAATTGTTCCATTCCCCGGTGTCCACCCACGACGGCTTGGGTATCGGCCTTTACCAGGCGGCCAAGCAGTCCTCGAAGCTGGGCTATCGCCTTGAGTTGGCCAAGAACTGGGATGGCATGGTTTGCTTTTCCCTCTGGCAGGAAACCCTGATCTGAGCCAGCTCCGGCTTACCGGCGGTTGCTCAGGCCCATAGCCTCCAGCATCAAACGTTTCATTTCCCTGACCGCGGTCTCCCAGCCGGTGAACAGCGCCTGCGCGACGATGGCGTGGCCGATGTTGAGTTCCTCCACACCGGGCAGCGCGGCGATCGCCTGAACGTTGTGGTAGTGGAGGCCGTGGCCGGCGTTGACCGCCAGGCCCAGTTCCGTTCCCAGTTCCACGGCGGCGCGGATGCGGGCCAGTTCCCGGGCGACGTCCGCCGGGGTTTCCGCATCGGCGAAGCGGCCGGTGTGGATCTCCACCACGGGCGCGCCGGCGGACCGGGCAGCTTCCAACTGATGGGCTTCGGCATCGATGAACAGGGAGACGCGGATACCGTGATCAGCCAGCAGGCGGCAGGCGGATTGAATCTTGTCGAATTGGCCCACCACGTCCAGGCCGCCTTCGGTAGTGAGTTCCTGGCGTCGTTCCGGCACCAGGCAGGCGTCCTGGGGGCGCACCTGGCAGGCGATGTCCAGCATTTCCTCGGTGACCGCCATCTCCAGATTCATCTTGGTGGCGAGCAGGCCGCGCAGGATGCGCACGTCGGCGTCCTGGATGTGGCGCCGGTCTTCCCGCAGGTGCAGGGTGATGGAGTCGGCACCGGCGGATTCCGCCAGCAGTGCGGCCTGGACCGGGCTGGGATAGCGGGTGCAGCGGGCCTGGCGCAGCGTGGCCACGTGGTCGATGTTGACGCCGAGCTTGATCATAATTTTTGCAAGTCTATGAGTAGTTGCCGGGTGGAGAGCGGCTTGTCGCCCAGGTAATGGGCCAGCAGCGCGCGCATGAGGAGTTTACCTTCCGCCAGACTGGCCGGGGCGGACAGATCACCCGCCGTCAGGTCCAGCAGGGCACGGCCGGAATAGGAGACGGTGCCGTCGCGCGTGGCCACCACGCCCACACCGAACTCGTAGCCGTAACGCTGGTCGGGCTGGATCGAGGCGCCGTCGGCCAGGGCGCCCAGGGGCTGGGCATAGCCCAATTCGGTGAGCAGATCCAACTCGAAGCGACGCAGCACGGGTTCCATTTCGCGATTGTCGTTCAGCGCGGCCAGGGCGCCGGCGTAGTAATCGAACAGGGTTTCATGGGGGTCGCCCTCGGGCAACAGGCGCAACAGCAGTTCGTTGAGGTAGAAGCCGCACATGAGGGCATGGCCCCGCAGCATGAGGGCGCCGCCCTGCCATTCGGCGGCGTGAAGGGTGCGCAGCTGGCCCTTGCCGAACCAGGACAGGGTGAGGGGCTGGAACGGCATTAGGCGGGCCTTGATGCCGGAGCTTTGGCGCCGGGCGCCCCGGGCGACGAGACCCAGGCGGCCGTGGTGGCGCGTGAATACGTCCACGATCAGGCTGGTCTCGCGCCAGGGCCGGCTGTGCAGGACGAAGGCGGGGTCGTGGTCGGTCCGCTCACTCATGGAATGCCGCTATATCGGGCCGGACCCTGGCGCTACTCATACCCGAACTGCTTGATCAGCCGGGCGTCGTCCGCCCAGCCGCCCTTGACCTTGACCCAGAGGGTGAGGAACACCTTGCGGCCGAACAGTTTCTCCATGTCCTGGCGCGCCTCGCTGGCGATGCGCTTGATGTGCTCGCCGCCCCTGCCCAGGACGATGGGCTTGTGGGTGTCCCGTTCCACCCAGATCACCGCGCCGATGCGGAACAGTTCGCCCTCCTCCTCGAAGCTTTCCACGGTGACCGCCACCGCATAGGGGATCTCGTCGCCGGTGAGGCGGAACACCTTCTCCCGGATGATCTCCGCGGCAAGGAAGCGGGAGGAGCGGTCGGTGACGTCGTCCTCGCCGAACCAGGGTTCCCCTTCTGGCAGGTAGGTCTTGAGGATGCCGGGCAGTCGGGCGGCATCCTTGTCCTTTTCGGCGCACAGGGGGACGATCTCGGCGAACCGGAACTGGCCGGACACGGATTGCAGGTAGGGCAACAGATCGTTCCTGTCCGTCACCGTGTCGATCTTGTTGACCACCAGGATCACCGGCTTGTCCCGGGGCAACAGCGGGATCAAACGCTGGTCGGCCGGGGTGAACTTCATGGCCTCCACCAGCCAGAGCACCACGTCCACCTCGGACAGGGCCTGGGTCACGGCCCGGTTCATGGCCTGGTTCAGTTTGTTCCTGTATTGGGTCTGGAAGCCCGGGGTGTCGGCGAAGATGTACTGGGCGTCCGCCTCGGTGCGTACCCCGAGGATGCGATGGCGGGTGGTCTGGGGCTTGGAGGAGACGATGCTGACCTTGGCCCCCACCAAGGCGTTGACCAGGGTGGACTTGCCCACGTTGGGACGGCCGACCACGGCGATGACGCCGGTACGGTAAGCCGTACTCATGGTCGACGCTTCAAAGCCTTGGGCGTGGATCTCGGCCCGGCTTCAATCTTAGGCGCACTTGTTCCCGACAGTCTGCGCGTACCCTTGGCTTCCAACTGCAGCAACGCCGCCTCGGCCGCCACCTGTTCCGCGGCCTTGCGGCTGGGACCCTGTCCGCGGGTGGCCAGCTTGAGGGCCTCGATACGGCATTCCACATGGAAGGTCTGGGCATGGGCCTGGCCGGCCGTCTCCAGCAGGGTGTAATTGGGCAGTCCGAAGCGGCGCGGCTGCAACCATTCCTGCAGGCGGGTCTTGGCATCCTTGCCCTGGAGTGCCGGGTCGATGGCGGCCACCTTGGTGGCGAACAGACGTTCGATGATGGCTTGGGCGGTCGCAAAATCCCGGTCCAGCAGGGCGGCGCCGAACAGGGATTCCAGGGCGTCGGCCAGGATGGAGGGGCGCTGGGTCCCGCCGCTCTTCTGTTCCCCCTCGCCCAGGTAGAGGTAGCGACCAAGATCCAGATCCTGGGCGATGTCGTGGAGGGAGTCCTGGTTCACCAGATTGGCCCGCAGCCGGGAAAGCCGGCCTTCGGGAAGATCCTGGAATCGCTGGTAGAGCATCAGCCCCACCACGCAGTTGAGGACGCTATCGCCGAGAAACTCCAGCCGCTCGTAATTGTTTGCGCCGTGGCTGCGATGGGTCAGGGCCTGGACCAGCAGATCGCGGTGTTTCCAGGTGTGGCCCAGCCGGACTTCCAGGCGGCCGGTGTCGGCGGCCATGACGCTATTTGCTGGAGGCGTCGGCCTTGTAATCCATCCACAGGCTAACCGGCCCCATGAATGGTTTCTTCACCGAATAGGAGATGGAAAGGTGTACGCCGGTGGGAATACGTTCGATTTCCAAGTCGTGTTCGTTAACGACATCGACATAGTTGGTATTCAGGCTCCGGGCGAAATGCAGCCGGATTTCGCTGTCTTTCAGGTCCTTGATGTCGGCCTGGGAACTGATGTCCTCAAGCAGGTTCTGGACCGAAAGGTAGTCCATGTAGGAAGGGACGATCCGGGCGGCCGCATAGAGGAAGAAGCCGAGGATGGCGAAAAAGAAGAGCAGGCCGATCAGGGTAACGCCGCGTTGCTGTTTCATGATTCCCTCACTCAATGGAACGCCCGATGCGGGTGGGCATGGAGAATGATTGCACCATATGCAGGAAGTCGTCGAAGTTCCACCAGATGAAGAATGCTCGCCCGACGACGTTCGTGTCCGGCACGAAACCCCAATAGCGGGAATCGTTGGAGGCATCCCGATTGTCTCCCATCATGAAATAGTAGCCGGCCGGAACCGTGCATTTGAAGCCGGTTTCACTGTAGCTGCAATTGTCACGATAGGGAAAGCTGCCGTCCACGTCGTAGATCCGGATGGGTGGCTCGCCCTTCAGGGTCATGGCGATATGGTTATGTTTCCCTAATTGTTCCCTCCAAGTATCCCCCTGAACGAAATTCAGGCCGCTGGCGGTGTACTCGAATTTTCCGTCCGGCCGGTAGATGCAGGGCTTGCCGTTGATGGTGAGGCGCTTGTCCCGGTACTCCACCACGTCCCCGGGCGTGCCGACCACGCGCTTGATGTAATCCAGCGAGGGATCCTTGGGATAGCGGAACACCATCACATCGCCCGGCTGGGGGTCGCCGATCTGGACCACCTTCTTGTCGATGACCGGCAGGCGGATACCGTACTCGTACTTGTTCACCAGGATGAAATCGCCCACCAGCAGGGTGGGCAGCATGGAACCCGAAGGGATCTTGAACGGCTCCACCAGGAAGGAGCGCAGCAGGAACACCACCAGGATGACCGGGAAGAAGCTCTTGGAATAATCCACCAGCATGGGCAGCTTGGCGTCCTTGGCCCGGCCCTTGGCCGCGAACAGGCTGTCTATGAGCCAGATGGCGCCGGTCAGGACCAGGGCGACGAACAGGATCAGTGCGAAATTCACTTATTTCTCTCCAACTTGCAGGATGGCCAGGAATGCCTCCTGGGGGATTTCAACGTTGCCTACTTGTTTCATGCGCTTCTTGCCCTCTTTCTGCTTTTCCAGCAGTTTTTTCTTGCGGGTGATGTCGCCACCGTAGCACTTGGCAAGCACGTTCTTGCGCAAAGCCTTCACCGTTTCCCTGGCGATGATGTGGGAGCCGATGGCGGCCTGTACCGCCACGTCGAACATCTGGCGAGGGATCAGTTCGCGCATCTTGGACACCAGCTCCCGGCCTCGGTACTGGGAAGTGGAACGGTGCACGATCAGCGCCAGGGCGTCCACCTTCTCGCCGTTTACCAGCACGTCCAGCCGGATCAGGTCGTCGGCCCTGAATTCCTTGAACTCGTAGTCCAGGGAGGCATAGCCGCGGCTGGTGGATTTCAGCTTGTCGAAAAAGTCCAGGACCACTTCGTTCAGGGGCAGGTCGTATTTCAGCATCACCTGGCGGCCCATGTATTTCATGTCGACCTGGGCGCCGCGCTTCAGGTTGCACAGCGTCATGACGTTGCCCAGGTAGTCCTCCGGCACCAGGATGGTGGCTGTGATGATGGGTTCTCGGATCTCCTCGATCTTGGACAGTTCCGGCAGGCGCGAAGGATTTTCGACTTCGACCTGGGTTCCGTCTTTCATGATCACCTGATACTCCACCGAGGGTGCGGTGGTAATCAGGTTTTGGTCGTACTCCCTCTCCAGGCGTTCCTGGACGATGTCCATGTGCAGCAGGCCCAGGAACCCGCAGCGGAAGCCGAATCCCAGGGCCTGGGAGGTCTCCGGCTCGAAGTGCAGGGCGGCGTCGTTCAGTTGCAGCTTGGTGAGGGCGTCGCGCAGGGAGTCGTATTCGTGGGATTCCACCGGGTACAGGCCGGCGAACACCTGGGGCTTGATTTCCTTGAATCCGGGCAGGGGCTGACTGGCGGGACGGTTGGCCAGGGTCAGGGTGTCGCCCACCTTGGCGTGCTTCAGGTCCTTGATGCCGGCGATGACGAAGCCCACGTGGCCGGCGCGCAGTTCGGACCGGGGCAGGGCCTTGGGGGTGAACACACCTACGCCCTCCACCAGGTAATCCACCCCGGCGGCCATGAGTCGGATCTTGTCCTTTTGCTTCAATACACCATCCATGACCCGCACCAGCATCACCACGCCCACGTAGTTGTCGAACCAGGAATCGATCACCAGGGCCTTGAGGGGGGCGCCCTCGTCCCCCCGGGGTGGCGGGATGTGCGCCACCACCGCTTCCAGAACATCGTCTATCCCCATGCCGGTCTTGGCGGAACAGCGCACCGCGTGATCGGCGGGGATACCGATGATTTCCTCGATCTCCTGGATCACCCGGTCCGGCTCGGCCGAAGGCAGGTCGATCTTGTTCAGCACCGGGAACACTTCGACGCCCAGTTCGGTGGCGGTGTAGCAGTTGGCCACGGTCTGGGCCTCCACGCCCTGGGATGCATCCACCACCAGCAGGGCGCCTTCGCAGGCCGAGAGGGAACGGGATACTTCGTAGGAGAAGTCAACATGGCCCGGGGTGTCGATCAGGTTGAGCTGGTAGTCCTTGCCGTCCTTGGCGCGATAGAGCAGCGCGGCGGTCTGGGCCTTGATGGTGATGCCCCGCTCTCGCTCAAGATCCATGGAGTCGAGCACCTGCGCTTCCATCTCCCGGTCGGCCAGGCCACCACAGCGATGGATCAGCCGGTCGGCCAGGGTGGATTTGCCGTGGTCGATGTGGGCGATGATGGAAAAATTGCGGATGTTGCGCATGGCTCGGGAAATAACAGGAGGCGCCTAAAGCGCCTCCAACAGTCTGATCGGGTGTCGATTTTACCCGAAAGAACAGGGGCCTAACCGCCCGGAGCCGGGTCTTTCTGCATTCGGCCAGGCGGTGCTGCCGTCGAAAAAACAGGCAGGTGATTCCCGCCTGTCGGGTGGGGCCGGAAGAAATTATCTATCCAGCCGCAGGGACACGTAGTGTGCGCTGTCTCCGCGCTTCACGAGGATGGCGGCACGCTTGCGGCTGGTGTCGTTGAGCAGGCGGCTCAACTCGTCGGCGCTGCTCACATCCTGGTTGTTGACCGCCAGGATGATGTCGCCGGTCTGAATGCCGGCCCGGCCAGCCGGACCGCTGGCGTCCTCCACCAGCACGCCGCTGGAGATATTGAGGGCCTTCTTCCGCTCGTCGGGGATACTGTTCACGACCAGGCCGGCGAGATTGGCTTGTTTCAGCTTCGGAGCCTGGGCGGCGACCGCCTCATCCTTCATTTCGCCGATGGTGACATCGAGGTCGCGCATGGCCCCATTGCGCCAGACCGTCAAGGTGGAATGGGAGCCGGGCTTGGTGGTGCCCACCATGCGAGGCAGGTCTATGGAGGAGTTAATGGTCCTGCCATTGAACTTGAGGATGATGTCGGAGGCCTCCACCCCGGCCTTGTCAGCCGGACTGCCTTGCTCCACTTCCGCCACCAGGGCGCCTTGTGGCTCCTTGAGGCCGAAGGACTCCGCCAGATCGGCGGAAACCTCCTGGATGAGGACGCCGAGCCGGCCCCGGTTCACCTTGCCGCCGGTCTTGAGCTGTTCGGCCACGTCCATGGCCACATCGATGGGAATGGCGAAGGACAGGCCCATATAGCCGCCAGAGCGGGAGATTATTTGGGAATTGACCCCCACCACCTCGCCGCGCATGTTGAACAGGGGGCCGCCCGAATTGCCGGGATTCACCGCCACGTCGGTCTGGATGAATGGAACGTAGCTTTCCTGGGGCAGGCTGCGGCCCTTGGCGGAGACGATGCCGGCGGTGACGGAATTCTCGAAGCCGAAGGGCGCGCCGATGGCCAGCACCCACTCGCCGACGCGCAGGCTGTTGGGATCGCCGATGGTGACGCTCGGCAGGTCGGTCGCGGAGATCTTGATCAGGGCCACGTCGGTGCGGTCATCGGAACCGATGACCTTGGCGCGGAATTCACGCTTGTCGTTGAGCTTGACCACGACTTCGTCCGCGTCGTCCACCACATGGCCGTTGGTCAGGATGTAGCCGTCGCCGGAGATGATGAAGCCGGAGCCCTGGCCTTTGCGCGGCGGCATGAAGTGCTCGCCCTCCGGCGGCATGAAGCGCCGAAAGAAGTCGAACATCTCGTCCGGGTCCGGCATCCTGTGGCCGCGTTTCATCTCGTGGGCATCCTGGGTGGTGGTGATGTTCACCACGGCGGGGGATTGTTTTTCCACTAGATCGACAAAGTCAGGCAGTTGGGCGAATGCGCTCTCCGCCATCAGGCCCAGTGCCAAGCCCAACAGGGCAATCCATCTGTTCATTTCACACCTCGATTTCGCGAATGGTTCAGGGTCGTGCGGAACAGGCCGTGGCGCCACGACGCAAAATCACCGGATCAATGCGTGGCGCGTTGCGGGTCCGTCCCTGTCCGGCCAACCAGATGCCGGCCAGCACGAGACCAAACAGACCACCGAAAGCGGCACTCGGTTCCCCGCCGAGGTACTGGCCTACCCCGGCTCCCGCCAACAGTAGCAGCAGGGGCACCCCATAACTGGCCGCGGCGGCCCGCAACAGGGCGCCATCCTGTATGCCGAGAACAACGGGGTCGCCTGGTTTGGCTTCGATCGGATTGTCGACCAGGTATTCCGGTTCATGGGGGTTCACCATGCGGGCGAACAGGGAAGAGCCGCAGCCCTTGCCGCCACAGGCGCCACAGGAGGCGGGCGCCTCGCTCACCACCCAGGCCTTATCGCCTTCAAGGCGGGTGACGCGGGCGGGGGATTCGATCATCGCGGCTCAGCGCACCGCTTCCAGGTTCATGCCGATCGCCTCGATGGCCGGCCACGGAGCATCGCCCAGGATGGTGGCCTGCATGGGGCCGACCTGGCGGGTCATCAGGTTGATCATGCCCTTCTTGCTCTGGCCTTTGACGGCTTCCACCGGCTTGGTGGCGGGCTCCAGGAACAGGGAAATATAGGTGAGGCCATCGCTGAAGACCCAGTGCTCCACCTCGCCTGTTTTGTGGGGCAGGTGCCGTTTAACGGCGGCGACACGGGAAAATCCGGGAGGCAGGTTGTTGATTTCGACGCGCTCATCGACCACGGGCTTGGCCTCATCGGGCATATTGGGCATGTCGGGCAAGGGTGTGGGCTTGGCCGCGGCGCGGGGGGAGATGCCCAGCTTGATCTCGGCAAAGGCGTATTGCATGAGAGGTTGGCCGGCTGCGTTGACCATCACCGCCTTCAGCGGGAGCGCCGTGTTTTTCTCGGCGCACAGGACATAGCCCCAGCGGAAACTGTCCTTGGGCACCAGTTCCACATTGTCGCAATCCAGCCCGGCCACGCGGCCGGAATCCTTGATTTTCACCCCATACCAATTGGCCAGCGGCGTGGCGTTGGCGGGGAGCAGATCGGGGAAATGGCGGCCGTTGAGGCGTCTTTCCATTTTGGCCTGGCTGCCGTTGCCTTCCAGGGTCATGGCCTTTCCGTCCAGGCAGCGCACTTCCCGCTGCAGACCGTCCATGGCCAGCATGCGGTTCTCATTCTGGGGGCCGACAGGACGATTGGCGACATACAGGGTATGCATGGCATCGCCCAATTGGGCGACGAACACGCCTTCGTACGATACCTGCCTTGCGGCATCCGCCATGCGCTGCAGCCAGTTGGCGGCGACGGCCTGGGGGAGAAATTGATCCGCGGCATGGGCGCTGGCGGCTCCGAGCAGGAGCAGCCAAGCCCATCTCATCGGCCGACCTCCGCCAGATTGACCCGGGTGAAACTCATTTCCGGGGTCGATACCAGCGCCTGGGCGTAATCCTGATGGGCCGCAAGATAGGGAACGACGCTTTCCGGCTGGTTGGCCGGCAGGGCGGCTATCTGTAGACCCGACGGCTCCTGGGGGCTGACGCTCCAGACGCCCCAGGCGATGGCGGTGACCGTGGCCGCCGCGAGCCAGAAATAGGGCTGGCGGGAGCGGGTTCTTCGCATCGGAGCGAGCACGGTAGGCTCATCGTCCAGGGCCGCCATGACGCGTTGGGTCAGGTCCGGCACATGGCTGGCCAAGCCCCGCAAGGCGTCGCCCACGGCGAAGTAACCCATCATGCGTTCGCTTTCCCCGTCGCTGGCGCAGATGCGTTTCAGCATGTCCCGGGCCTCTTCGTCGGACAACTCTCCATCCACGAGGGCGGAAAGGTCTTCATCTTCGTTCTGGAGTTGCTGGACTGGTTGCATCATCGTTACCACCTTCTGTCTGCCGGCGTGCCCAGGATTGGACGCAGTTTAGCCGCGATCGCTTCGCGTGCCCTGAAAATGCGGGAACGCACAGTGCCGATCGGACATCCCATGTAATCGGCGATTTCCTCGTAACTCATGCCTTCCATCTCGCGCAAGGTTATGGCTTGGCGCAATTCCTCCGGAAGCCCTTCAACCACCTGATTCACCGCTATGGCGACCTGCTTGGACAACAACACCGACTCGGGAGTCCCGATGTCCTGAGCCACCAGGCGTTCATCCGGCTCATCCTCATCATCCATGGCCTGGGCCGATACCGTCGGCATCGCCTTGCCCTTGGCCGCGAGATGGTTCTTGGCCGTGTTCACGGCGATGCGGTACAGCCAAGTGTAAAAGGCCGCATCGCCGCGAAATTGCGGCAGCGCCCGGTAGGCCTTGATAAAGGTCTCCTGGGCGATGTCTTCCATCTCGTCCTGGTCGCGCACCATCCGGGAAAGCAACCTCAACAGCTTGCGGCGGTATTTCTCCACCAACAAGCCGAAGGCCTGCTTGTCCCCGGTGCGCACCCGCTCGACCAACTGAAGGTCGATTTCCCGGTCACTCATTCTCGTCCCTGTGGTGCACGCGCCTTTATTGGGGGGCGCGTGCACCATCATCCTGATCAATGTTCGCGGCTTTGCATTCCGCGCTGGGGCGAGTATAACCGCCCGGTAGACGGGTCACCCGCATCAAAGACCCGCCGCGATGCGATTAAGTTCCCAGCCTTGCGATCCTGTTTATGCCCCGTTACGACGTACTGATCATCGGTTCCGGCCTGGCCGCCGTTACGCTGGCCCTGTCGTTGCCCGAGCGCCTGAAGGTGGCGCTGGTCACCAAGAAATCGCCGGAGGACAGCTCCAGTTATTGGGCCCAGGGCGGCATCGCGGCGGTCATGGGGAAAGACGACAGTTTCGCGGACCATGTGCGGGATACCCTGGTGGCCGGCGCCGGCCTGTGCAACGAGGTGGTGGTGCGCCATGTGGTGGAATCCGCGCCGTCGGCACTGCGCTGGCTCATGGAGCAAGGGGTGCCGTTCGATCGGGACGACGACGATTACCATCTGGGCCGCGAAGGCGGCCATTCCAGACGCCGGGTTCTGCACGCGGCGGACGCCACCGGCAAGACGGTCCAGGACATCTTGCTGGCCCGCTTGCACGGCAGAAGGAATTTCACCTTCCTGGCTCAGCACATCGCCATCGACCTGATTACCGACCGTCGCCTGCATCGGGATGGCCGGAGCGTCCATGGCGCTTACGTACTGGATACCGCCCGGGGACGGGTCAAGACCCTGGCGGCGGGCATTACCGTGCTGGCCACCGGCGGCGCGGGGAAGGCATTTCTCTACACCACCAACCCGGACACCGCCACCGGCGACGGCATCGCCATGGCCTGGCGGGCAGGCTGCCGGGTGGCCAATATGGAATTCATCCAATTCCATCCCACCTGCCTGTATCACCCCCACGCCAAGTCCTTCCTGATCACCGAGGCGATGCGGGGAGAGGGCGCGTTCCTGCGGTTGCCGGACGGCACCCGTTTCATGCCGGAGCACGACGAGCGGGCGGAACTGGCACCCCGGGATGTGGTGGCCCGGGCCATTGACTTCGAGATGAAGCGGCGCGGCCTGGATTGCGTTTATCTGGACATCACCCACAAGCCGGCCAAGTTCATCGTCAGCCACTTTCCCACCATCCATGCGCGCTGCATGGCGCTGGGCATCGACATCACCCGGGAATGGATACCGGTGGCCCCGGCAGCCCACTACACCTGCGGCGGCGTGCAGGTGGACGGCAACGGCCGCACCAACGTGGAACGGCTATATGCCATTGGCGAAACCAGCGGCACCGGCCTCCACGGCGCCAACCGGCTGGCCAGCAATTCCCTTCTGGAATGCCTGGTCTATGGCCGGGCTGCGGCGGCGGATATCGCGATGGCCGGACCGGCACCCATGGTGAGCCTGCCGGATTGGGACGAGAGCCGGGTGACGGACGCGGACGAGGAGATCGTCATCGCCCACAATTGGCACGAGTTGCGCCGCTTCATGTGGGACTACGTGGGCATCGTGCGCACCACCAAGCGCCTGGCCCGGGCGGCGCACCGGATCAAGCTGCTGGACGGGGAGATTTTCGAGTACTACAGCAACTTCCGGGTCAGCAACGACTTGATTGAACTGCGCAACCTGGTATTGACCGCGGACCTCATCGTGCGCAGCGCCCAGGCACGCCACGAAAGCCGGGGCCTGCACGCCTCCCGGGATTACCCGGACCTGCTTCCCGAGGCCCTGGACACCGTCCTCAGCCCCGAGGAATAGACGCTAACGTCCCTCCGCACGCTTGACCAGGAAATGCACCAGGAGGGGCACCGGCCGGCCGGTGCCACCCTTTTCCTTGCCGCTCTTCCAGGCCGTGCCGGCGATGTCCAGGTGGGCCCAGTCGTACTTTTCGGTGAAGCGGGACAGGAAGCAGGCCGCCGTGATGGTGCCGCCGGCGCGGCCGCCGATGTTGGCCATGTCCGCGAAGTTGCTCTTGAGCTGCTCTTGATAGTCGTCCCACAGAGGCAGTTGCCAGCAGCGGTCGGAAGCCACCTCGCCGGCGTGCAGGAGTTCCCGGGCCAGGCCGTCGCTATTGGCCAGCAGGCCGGAGGCCACATGGCCCAGGGCGATCACGCAGGCCCCGGTGAGGGTGGCGATGTCCACCACGCAGGCGGGCTCCAGGCGTTCGGCATAGGTCAGGGCGTCGCACAGGATTAAACGGCCCTCCGCGTCGGTGTTGAGCACCTCGATGGTCTGACCGGACATGCTGGTGACCACGTCCCCCGGCTTGTTGGCGCGGCCGGAGGGCATGTTTTCGCAGGTGGGGATGAGGCCGGTCACGTTGAGGGACAGCTTCAGTTCCGAGATTGCCCGGAAGGTGCCCAGCACCGAGGCGGCGCCACCCATGTCGTATTTCATCTCGTCCATCTCGGCGCCGGGCTTGAGGGAGATGCCGCCGGAGTCGAAGGTGATGCCCTTGCCCACCAGCACCACGGGTTTCTGCTTCTTGTCCCCGCCCTTGTGTTCCAGGACGATGAAGCGGGGCGGCTCGTCGCTGCCCTTGGCCACGGAGAGAAAGGACCCCATGCCCAGCTTCTCGATCTCGGCCCGCTCCATGATCTGGATGCTCAGGCCGCAATCCTTGGCCAATTTCTTCGCCTGGTCGGCCAGGTAGGTGGGCGTGCAGATGTTGCCGGGCAGATTGCCGAGGTCCTTGGCCAGCTTCATGCCGGTGGCGATGGCCATGCCGCGGGCGGCGGCGGACTCTCCCAGCGGGAGTTCGCCCCGGCGGGTCACGGCCAGGTTCAGCTTGCGTAGACCCTTCTTGTTGTCCTCGGCCTTGCTTTTCATCTGGTCGAAACGGTACAGGGCATCTTCCGCCACGACCACGGCCTGTTCAACGTTCCAGGGCAGGTCGCGTTTCTTCACAGGAATCTCGGTGAGATACAGGGTGGCCTCCGCCACGCCGGTGTCGGACAAGGCCTTGACGGCGGCGCGCACCGCCTCGCGATACTGCTTGTCGCGGAATTCTCGTTCCTTGCCCAGCCCGACCAGCAACACCCGGTCGCACAGGGTGCCGGGCACGTTATGCAGCAGCAGGGTGGCGCCCGACTTGCCGTCCATGTCGCCGCGCCGGAGAATGTCGGCCAGATAGCCTTGGGCGGCCTGATCGATGATGTCGGCGGCCAGGCTGGTTTTGCGATGCTCGAAAACGCCCACGACGACGCAAGCCGTACGTTGCTTCTCCGGGCTGCCGCTCTTGATGCTGAAATCCATTATTTCCTCCGGATAATTAATGCCATGCTGAAGAAAAAGAAAAACCCGATCGCCGGGCCCGTGGCCGGATTATCGACAGCTGGTTTGCCAATAGTCAAAGAATGAGAATCTTCGAGCGCGCCCTGACCAGGGAAATGGCGGCCATGTCCGCCATGGTGTTCGTCGCGCTGACCGCGATATTCGCGGTGGTGGTCCTGGTGCGGACCCTGGGCCATGCCGCCATCGGGGAATTGGCCGGGGAGGCGGTCCTGCCCATGCTGAGCTTCGGGGTGTTGCGGTTCATGCCGGTCCTGCTGTCCCTCGCCTTGTTCGTCGGGGTCTTCATGACTCTGAGCCGAGCCTGGCGCGAAAGCGAGGCGGTCATCTGGATGGGGGCGGGCGTGGGACCCTGGGCCTGGGCTCGCCCGCTGGCCATGTTCGCACTGCCCATGTTCGCGATCATCTCGCTGGTCAGCCTGGAACTGATCCCCTGGTCGACCCGCAAGCAGGCCGAGTACGAACAGATACTGAAAACCAGGGATGAGGTATCCAACCTGGCGCCCGGGGCCTTTTCCGAGGATCAGCAGGGCAAGCGGGTCTATTTCGTGGAATCTATTTCCGACAATGGGCAGCGGGTGGACAAGGTCTTCGTCCAGCTTCGGCAACAGGGCCGTATGGGCGTGGTGGTGGCACGGCAGGGACACGTGGAGACCCATGAAAACGGCGATCGTTTCCTGGTTCTGGAGAGCGGCAAGCGTTATGAGGGCGTGCCGGGCGACGCGGACTTCCGCACCGCGCGGTTCGCCAGCTATGCAGTGCGCATCCAGCCCCAGGCTTATGTGGATATCGCGAGGGGTCCGCGCAAGCTGGGTGTCAGGGCGCTGTTGGCCAGCCCCACGCCACATAACATGGGCGAGTTGGTCTGGCGCATCGGTTACCCGGTGAGCGCCCTGCTGCTGGCATTCCTGGCGTTGCCGTTGAGCTACGTCAATCCGCGGGCCGGACGCTCCTTCAATGTGATGTTCGCCATTCTCATCTACGTGGCCTACAACAATTTCGTCGGGCTCTCCGATGGCTGGGTCTCCCGCGCCGAGATGAGCGCGACCCAGGGTTTGCTGCTGGTCCATGGCTCCATGTTCCTGGTGTTGGCCTTTTTCTTCTGGCATCGGTTCCGGGGGCCCTGGTCAAAATGAGCATTCTGTTCCGCTACATCGCCCGGGAGATTCTCGGCACCACGGCCCTGACCGCATTCGCACTAATCAGCCTGTTTTCCTTCTTCGATTTCATCAGCGAGATGTCGGGGAATTACTCCGACACCTATACTCCCCTAATGGCGTTGCTGTTCGTCAGCATCAACACCCCGGTCCGGCTCTATGAACTGATCCCGGTGGCCTTGTTGGTGGGGGGATTGTTCGCCTGGAACCGACTGGCCATCAGTTCCGAGTTCAGCGTCATGCGTACCGGTGGGGTGTCGCCGGTGAGATTGGCGGGATGGATGGTCGGAATCGGCCTGGTCATGGGGGTGGGCATCCTGGTGTTGGGCGAGTATGTGACGCCCTATGCGGAAAGGGCGGCCCAGCAGTTGAAGATTCGGGCCACCAGCGGGGTGGTTGCCAAGGAATTCCAGACCGGGCTGTGGGCCAAGGACGGCCTTACCTTCATCAATATCCAGGAACTGCTGCCGGATGCCTCCCTGAACGATCTGCGCCTCTATACCTTCGACGACACCTTCAGTCTGCGCTCGGTGCTGCGCGCGGAACATGCCACATGGAAGAACGGCCACTGGATCATGCATCAGGTGACGGAAACCCAGTTGGGGGATCAGTCCACCCGCACCACGCGGCTACCTGACCAGGTTTGGGAATCGGCCATCACGCCGGATCTTCTGTCAGTTTTGATGGTGGCCCCGGAACGCATGTCCATCGCAACCCTGCGCAACTATGTGAATCACCTGGAGGAGAACCATCAGGCGGCGGAGCGTTACCAGATCGCCCTCTGGAACAAGATGGTCTATCCGGTGGCCGCCCCGGTCATGTTGCTACTGGCCCTGGTATTCGCCTATCGCCCACCCCGGGTCGGCGGCGCCGGAGGGCCCTTGCTGCTGGGGGTGTTGCTGGGGCTGGGGTTCCATCTGGCCAACCGGCTCTCCGCGCAGGTCGCCCAACTGCAGGATTGGCCCGCGCCGGTGGCGGCGGTGTCGCCAATCCTGGTCTTCAGTCTGGTTGCGATCGGGACGCTTTGGTGGCTGGAGCGGCGCTAGCCACGTTTACCAGCCGGGTTCCGGCGAGTCGGTCCTGAAGGAATTGGCGATCGGCCGCGAACAGGGCGCTCCACCAGCCCACCCCCCCCAGCGCAAGATTGGCGCAAGCCAGAAAGTAGCGCAGCCAGACTTGCCGCAGGCTGGCCGCCCCGCCTGTGGCCGAGTCGATCCGAATGCGCCAGGTTTTCATGGCCAGCGTCTGTCCCTTGCGCCAGAACAGGGTGAAGTAAAGTCCACCGACAAGGAACAGATAACCTTGCAGCGCGTGGCGGGCCAGCGCATGGGGAAGCCCTTGCGTGAAGGCGACGAACGGAAACGCCGCCAGGAATAGAACGGCCAGCAACAGCAAGCCCTCATAGAGAACGCAGAGCAGGCGTTTGGGCAAGGAGGGGGCACTAAGCGCCTGGTCCGACGACGATCCGGGAGGGGGGCTCATGGCCGGATGATCATCGTCCAGATCGGGACTCTTTCGAAACGGGAAGGCCGTATTCCTGACACAGGGAATCCAGCCACTGCTGCTTCATATTGGCTTGGTCTTGTTTTGAAAGGGTCTGGATGCTCTTGTAGTTGTTCCTGGCAGTCTGGCGCTGTTCCGGTGTCATGTGCGTCCAGGATCGGAGGCGGGCATGCAGCAGGCGCTGCTGCTGGGGGGTGAGCTGGTCGTAACGCTCCGCCACCAGCAATAGCTTGTTCCGCTGGAATTCCGGCAGATGGCCCCAGTCGGCGGCCAGGGGGGCCAATGCGGTCTGTTGCCGTTGGGTGAGCGCAGACCAGTCCGCTCCGTCCGCCATGACGGCAAACGAAACCGCCACCATGGCAATGGCCAGGACTATTTTGCGACCAGGCATTGCTGCTCCACGAGATCCCGTTTTACCAGGCTGAAGTCGGCAAAGGCCTGGGGTGGTATGGCTTCGGTCAGCAACAGGATATCCAACTCGCCGGTTTCGGCAGCCTGTTGCCGGAGCTGATGTTGGTAATACAGCCACCCCCCGAGCAAAAAGCTGCCCAGGGCTAACGGCAACCAGCGGTGCTGCATGACCCAGACCAGGACGCCATGACCCCCGTCACGACGCTCCCCGACCGCCACGGCTTCGCGCCGAACGGCGCGCAGGCGGGCCAGGGTGGCCGCATCCAGCTCCCGACATCCGCTGTCGAGTACCTGGGCCACGTGATCCGCAAGTTGCTGTTCCCGTGTCACGGCCTGAAACCTTTTCCCTTCAATTTTGCGGCGATTGCATTGACTGCCCTGAAACTGTGAGTTTTCACACTCCCTTCGCTGCACCCCATCACTTTTGCTGTTTCCGCCACATCCATCTCTTCCCAATAACGTAACAGGAACGCCTCCCGTTGACGCGCCGGAAGTTCCGCCAAGGCTTTTTCGATGATGGCGACCTGTTGTCGTTCCGAGACCTCCTCCTCCGGCGTAGGGGGCGAATTCATTTCCGATGACCCCGCCAGGCCTTCCAGGGTCTCGCCATTTTCCTCGTCATGGGCGTGGAGGGGAGAGACCAGGCGAACCCAGAAGTTCCTGACCTTCGCACGTCGGAAATGATCGTGAATGGTGTTCTGGAGGATGCGCTGGAATAGCAGGGGCAATTCCGCCGCCGGCTTGTCGCCGTATCGTTCCACCAGCTTGAACATGGCGTCCTGGACCACGTCCAGCGCTTCGTGATGGTCCTGCACGGCATAGATTGCGTGCTTGAAGGCACGCCGTTCCACTCCGGCAAGAAACTGGTCGATTTCCTCGCTGCTGGCCACGCGTATAACCCGGGTTCTTAGCGTTTTCACTATAACAGGGGCGGCCAATGGCGGGCGATACGCCGTTGATTTGCAATGGCCTGGAGGTGCTGGTATAGTGCCGCGTTTTCCGGATCGACCCAGTTTTTGGAGACAGGCATGTACGCGGTGATCAAGACCGGTGGCAAGCAATACAAAGTGGCCGCGGGCGGCAAGTTGAAAGTGGAAAGCCTTCCCGTGGAAGTGGGCAGCGAGGTGGAAATCAAGGACGTCCTGATGGTCGCCGACGGCGCGGACATCAAGGTGGGCGCCCCCATGGTGGCGGGCGCTTCGGTCCGGGCCACCGTGCTGTCACACGGCCGTGGCGACAAGGTGATGATTTTCAAGATGCGCCGCCGCAAGCATTACCGCAAGTCCCAGGGGCATCGTCAGAACTACACGGAAATCCGCATCGACGGCATTTCCGTTTGATAGAGGCAGACAGTCATGGCACACAAAAAAGCAGGCGGTAGTTCCCGCAACGGCCGCGAATCCGAATCCAAGCGCCTGGGCGTGAAGCGCTACGGCGGCCAGTTCGTCCCCGCCGGCAACATCCTGGTGCGTCAGCGTGGCACCCAGTTCCACCCTGGCCTGAACGTGGGCGTGGGCAAGGACTACACCCTGTTCGCCAAGGTGGATGGCGTGGTGGAATTCGCGGTCAAGGGTCCGCACAAGCGCCGTACCGTGAGCGTGGTTCCGGTCCCCGCCTGAATATCCCCTGGCGACCAAGGAGCCCTATCCGCGGATAGGGCTTTTTTGTTTCCCGCGCCTATATTCCTGATTACCCGAGGCCCGACCGGTATCCGCCATGAAATTCATCGACGAAGCCAAGATCGACGTAACCGCCGGCAACGGCGGCAACGGCGCCGTGTCGTTCCGGCGGGAGAAATTCATTCCCAAAGGCGGCCCGAACGGAGGCGACGGCGGCCGGGGCGGCAGCATCTGGGCGGTGGCAGACCGCAATATCAATACCCTGGTGGAATACCGCTTTACCCGATCGTTCAAGGCCCGCAACGGGGAGGGTGGGCACGGCTCGGACCGTTATGGCCGCGGCGCCGACGATGTGATCCTGCGCGTGCCGGTGGGCA
This sequence comes from uncultured Pseudomonadota bacterium, assembly GCA_963713085.1. Classification (GTDB taxonomy): domain Bacteria; phylum Pseudomonadota; class Gammaproteobacteria; order Burkholderiales; family Thiobacillaceae; genus PFJX01. The sequence goes on from CAVQKQ010000018.1 coordinate 72,668, forward strand.
CGGTGATCCAGGATGCCGACACCGGTGCGCAACTGGCGGATCTGGCCCGGGATGGCCAGAAGGCCCTGGTGGCCAAGGGCGGAAAGGGTGGTTTGGGCAACCTGCATTTCAAATCCAGCACCAACCGGGCACCGCGCCAGTCGACTCCGGGCGAGCCGGGAGAGGAGCGGCGCCTGCATATGGAACTGAAGGTCCTGGCGGACGTGGGTCTGCTGGGCATGCCCAACGCGGGAAAATCCACCTTCATTCGGGCCATTTCCGCGGCCAAGCCAAAGGTGGCGGACTATCCGTTCACCACGCTGCACCCCAACCTGGGGGTGGTGCGGGTGGACCAGGACCGCAGCTTCGTGGTGGCGGACATCCCCGGCCTGATCGAAGGGGCCGCCGAGGGCGCCGGCCTGGGGCACCAGTTCCTACGCCATCTGGCAAGAACGCGCCTGTTGCTGCATATGGTGGACCTGGCGCCCTTCGATCCTTTGGCGGACCCGGTACGGGAGGCGCGCGCCATCGTCGAGGAACTGCGCAAGTATGACGAGGCCCTGTATCGCAAGCCCCGTTGGCTGGTGCTCAACAAGACCGACCTGATCGATGCCGGGGAAAGAGACGGGCGGATCGCCGATTTCGTGGCGGCTTATGGCTGGAACGGCCCCGTATTCGCGATTTCCGCCATATCAGGGGAGGGGTGCATGTCACTGGTTTTTGCCATCATGGATCACCTCGAACAGACTCGTCGGACGGAGCCCATCGAGCCGGACGAACCCGAGGTCCCCGAGGAAACCACAGGAGAGGCCTGAGCCATGACCCCTTCCGTCATCAAGTCCGCCCACCGCCTGGTGATCAAGGTGGGCAGCAGTCTGGTCACCAACGACGGCCAGGGCCTGGATCACGCCCGCCTGGCCCTCTGGGCGGAGCAGATCGCCAAGCTGGCGGCGATGGGCAGGGAGGTGGTGCTGGTCTCAAGCGGCGCCATCGCCGAGGGCATGCAGCGCCTGGGCTGGGCCAAGCGCCCCCGCGCCCTGAACGAACTCCAGGCCGCCGCGGCGGTGGGCCAGATGGGCCTGATCGAGGCCTATGAACGCAGCTTCCGGGGCCATGGCCTGCGCAGCGCCCAGATCCTGCTGACCCACGCCGACCTGGCGGACCGGGAGCGCTACCTGAATGCCCGCACCACCCTGCGTACCCTGCTGGACCTGAAGGTCATCCCCATCATCAACGAGAACGACACGGTCACCACCGACGAGATCAAGGTGGGCGACAACGACACCCTGGCGGCCCTGGTGGCCAACCTGATCGAGGCCGATGCCCTGATCATCCTCACCGACCAGGCCGGCCTATATCGCGCCGATCCCCGCAAGCACCCGGACGCCGAGTTCGTGCATGAGGCGCAGGCGGGAACCCCGGAGCTGGAGGTCATGGCGGGCGGCGCCGGTTCCAGCGTGGGGACCGGCGGCATGCTGACCAAGATCCTGGCCGCCAAGCGGGCCGCCCGCAGTGGCGCCCACACGGTCATCGTCAGCGGCCGGGAGCCGGATGTGCTGGCGCGCCTGGCCGGCGGCGAGGCCATCGGCACCCAACTGGTGGCGAACCAGGCGCCCCTGGCCGCCCGTCGCCAATGGCTGGCGGACCATCTCCAGGTGCGCGGCAGGCTGGTGCTGGACGCGGGCGCGGTGCGGGCATTGAGGGAGCAGGGCAAGAGCCTGCTGCCCATCGGCGTCAAGGAGGTGAAGGGCCAGTTCCAGCGCGGCGACGTGGTGACCTGTCTGGACGAGGCGGGCCGGGACATCGCCCGTGGCCTGGTGAACTACGGCGCCGGCGAGGCCGCCCGCATCGCCCGCAAGCCCAGCGCAGCGATCGAGGGGATTCTCGGATATGTGGATGAACCGGAGTTGATCCATCGGGACAATCTCGTTTTGCTGTGAAACCCCCTCTCCCTCCGGGAGAGGGCAGGGGTGAGGGAAGGCTTTTTATTTGAATTACCGCTGGCGGTATACGACGGACGGTTTGCCGGGGGCGCCCGGCAGCGCCTTACTCTTCTTTGCTCGTGCAAAGAAAGTAGGCAAAGAAAGCACGCCCCGCTTCCGTCGAAACCCCGAGAATTCCAAACTTGACTGGGGCAGCGAAAGAACTCGCTTCGCTCAGACAGCTTTCGCTGGCCTGCGGCGACCCCAGTCAAGTTCGAAATCCTCGGCTCCGTCAGAGGGGAGGAATACCGGCGGAAGACGCTTCGCTTATCCGCCCCACGCACTTAGTTACGAAAAGATCGGTTAGAGGAATGGGAGTGGCGAGTGAACGGATATTGTTGGATGTGTGGCGCACCAGCCGATAGCTCAGAGCATCGTTTTAAGAAGAGCGACCTTGTACGTGCTCATGGCCGAGGGCCTTATAAAAAATCCTCCGCTTTGTCCCACATTCGGGCAGGGAAGGAAGTGTTGGTGCAAGGACCTAACTCAAAATCCTTGAAGTACTCGCCTAATCTCTGTCAGCACTGCAATTCAACAAAAACGCAACCTTTCGATAGAGCCTATGAAAGATTTATTGGTTGGGTTTTTGAAAATGAGACTGTCGTACTTCATCGACGATTAGTGAACTTTGAAGAGATATATGGAAATGGTTGGGAAGATGCCCAACTCAACTTGTACAAGTACTTCGCAAAATCATTTGGTTGTCGCCTAGTTGATGCTGGTGCACCTGTGCCGGACGACGTTATTGGGTTGTTTGCCCTGAACAGGTTACAGACTCACCTTCGGTTGAGCATGGCTGTTAACGAAGATGTCCTTCTTATGCCGGCTCTATGCCGTTCGGTGTGGAACTGGACTTCAGCAAACATGACGGGCCTGGCTTAATTGGTGCTTGAAGAGCCGAGCGAGCGCGCCATGAATCACCCCGTAGAAATGCTGTTCACCACCGCCCTGGGCCTGCAAGCGCCGTGGGCGGTCGAGAAGGTTGACCTCAACGCCGCCAAGCGGCGCATCGACTTCGAGGTTTCGTGTCATCCCGGCGACTGGCCTGCCCGGAGTCGGCGCGGCCGACCAAGGCATCCACGACCGGGCACGACGCGACTGGCGCCATCTCGACTTCTTCCAGTTTGAAGCCTGGCTGCATGCCGATGTGCCGCGCGTGAAGTGCGATGCCTGCGGCAAGGTGAGCCAGGTCGCCGTGCCCTGGGCGCGCGAAGGCAGCGGCTTCACCCTGCTGTTCGAAGCCTTGGCCCTTTCGTTGTGCCGGGAACTGCCGGTGGCACAAGCCGCCAATCTCCTGCGTGTGGCATCCAAGCGCCTGTGGACGCGCATCGGCCACTACATCAAGGCCGCTCGCGCCCAAGACGATATGAGCCCGGTCCGCCAGATCGGCATCGACGGGACCCGCGTCAAGAAGGGACACGAATACATCACAGTCGTGCATGACCTGGAAGCCAAGCGTCTGCTGTTTGCCTGTCCGGGGCGAGACCACGAGACCGTCGTCACCTTTGCCAAGGATCTGGTCGCGCATGGCGGCGACCCGGCGGCGGTGGCCCACGTCTGCATGGACATGAGCGCGGCCTCCACCCTGGGCGTGGGCAAGGCCTTGCCGCAGGCGGCCATCAGCTTTGACCGGTTTCATGTCGTGGCCCTGGCGACCGAGGCCATGGATGCGGTGCGCCGGGAGGAAATGCGAGCCCAGCCGGCAGCCGTGCGCGAGGCCTTGGGCGGTAGCGACCGGAAGGTCCTCAAGGGGCTGACGTGGGGCATGCGCAAGAACCCCAAGGGCTGGAGTCGGAATCAGACCGAGTCGATGCATTGGCTGCAACGCTCCAATCTGAAGAGCGCGCGGGCCTGGCGCCTGAAGCAGGCGTTGCGGGAGGTGTATGCCGGGGCGCTGGCGAGCAACTGCGCGCAGCAGCCAGGCGAAGCGTTGCGATCTTGGCTGTCGTGGGCGCAGCGCTGCCGACTGGAGCCGTTCAAGCGCTTGGCCAAGACCCTGAAGGAGCGTTTCGACGGCGTGGTGCGCGGCATGCTCGATGGCCGCAGCAATGCCTACGTCGAGGCCATGAATGGGCTGTTGCAGCAGACCAAAACCGCGGCCAGAGGCTTCCGGACGGTGGAGAACTTTATCGCCATCGCTTACCTGCGCATGTCCAAACTCAAGCATCTGCCCGCCAACCCGCTGGCTCCCGCCGTTCCCCTCTCCGTCGGCTGCCTCCGTCATGTTTGCTGAAGTCCAGTTCCACACCGAACGGCATAGAGCCCTTATGCCTGGGAAGAATCGCAACGGTTTCATTAGCAAGGGAGACTTGTTAGGCTGGGCACCTCGTAGTGCGCCTAGCTCATTTAATTCCTTTAGATGGAACGAAGCCGTGTCTTGGTTAACGATCTGCTATTGGTACAACTATGTGCCTGATGGACCATTTGGGTCGGCTTGGGTGGCAGATGGTCAGTTTGTTTATTTTGGCAGTTTTGCTCCTTTGGACGAGGAGTCGCGTCTTGATTTCATTGAGAAAGTGAAGAAACGCCAAGATGTATGAGTTTGCGGAAAGAATAAGCCGCGACATCTACAGGTTTTCTCCCCCTCTGACGGAGCCGAGGATGATGGCCTTGAACGGGGAAGCCGAAGGCCGGCGAAAGCTGTTTGAGCCCGCAGGGCGAGTTCTTTCGCTGCCCGGTCAAGACCGGCAGCCTCGGGGTTTCGACGGAAGCGGGGCGTGCTTTCTTTGGTTACTTTCTTTGCACGAGCAAAGAAAGTAATGCGCTGCCGGGCGCCCCCGGCAATACACCCAAACCGTACGTGTGCCCACGAATTACATCCACGGTCTCTAACCCGGGCTCCCTCACCCCTGCCCTCTCCCAGAGGGAGAGGGGGAAGACCTTTAATCCACCAGCGCGCGAGGCAGCGGAAAATTGATGGTTTCCGCGATGCCCGGCAGGGGCGTCACGGTTTCTGCACCCATTTCCTTCAACCGGGCGATGACCCCCTCCACCAAGACCTCCGGCGCGGACGCCCCGGCGGTGACGCCGATCCGGCTCTTGCCTGCCAGCCAGGCCGGGTCGATCTGCCCCGCGTTGTCCACCATGTAGGCCGGGGTGCCGGCGTTGCGGGCGACTTCCCGCAGGCGGTTGGAGTTGGAACTGTTGGGGGAGCCCACGACGATGACCAGGTCGCATTCGACGGCCAGTTTCTTAACCGCGTCCTGGCGGTTCTGGGTGGCGTAGCAGATGTCGTCCTTCTTGGGGCCGCGGATCTCCGGGAAGCGCCGGCGCAGCGCCTCCACCACCCGGGCGGCATCATCCACCGAGAGGGTGGTCTGGGTGACGTAGGCCAGCTTGTGGGGATCGGCTACCCGCAATTGCGCCACATCCTCCACATTCTCCACAAGGTACATCCCGCCGTCGGACTGGCCCATGGTGCCCTCCACCTCGGGGTGGCCCTTGTGGCCGATCATGACGATGCCCAGGCCCGCCTCATGCATCCGTTTCACCTCGACGTGGACCTTGGTGACCAGAGGGCAGGTGGCATCGTAGACCACCAGGCCGCGTTCATCCGCTTCCTTGCGCACCGCCAGGGATACCCCGTGGGCACTGTATATCAGGGTGGCGCCCGACGGGACCTCGCTCATCTCCTCGATGAATACGGCACCCTTGGCCTTCAGGTTTTCCACCACGAAGCGGTTGTGCACCACTTCGTGACGCACATAGATGGGGGCGCCGAATTTCTCCAGGGCGCGTTCGACGATGGCGATGGCCCGATCCACGCCGGCGCAGAAGCCTCGGGGATTGGCCAGGAAGACGGTTTGGGACATGGGACCTACCTCATTCAATCGCCAGGATTCGGACTTCGAATTCCACCGGCAGTCCGGCGAAGGGATGGTTGAAATTCACCTTCACGTTTTCCGCTGCAAGCTCCAGCACCGTACCGAACATGGTCTGGCCGTTGGGCAGGCTGAATTCGACCCGGAATCCCGGTTCCATTGCCATGCCGGTGGGGAAATCGGCCATGGGCAGGAGGTGCACCAGGGTTGGATCAAGGACCCCGAACGCCGCGCCGGGTTCCAGATCGAAGCTGTGGTGGGCGCCAGGAGGCAGGCCGACCAGCAGGGCCTCCAGGCGGGGATCGATGTCGCCGCCGCCCAGGATGAAGGTCTCCGGTTCTTCCGGGAAGGTGTTGACCACCTCGTGGCCGGCGCAGGCCAGCCGGTAATGCAGGGTGACCCGGTCGCCGGGCCGGATCGCGGACTTGGCCATCACGCCGACCCCGGCTTGCGCAGGCTGTCCCAGATCAGCAGGCCGGCCCCGAGAGTGATGGCGGAGTCCGCGATATTGAAGGCGGGGAAAAACCAGTCCCGCCAATGGAACAGCAGAAAGTCCACCACGTGGCCATAGGCCAGGCGGTCGATGACGTTGCCCAGGGCGCCGCCCAGGATCAGGGCCAGAGCGGCGTTGAACAGGGCCGGCCGGCCGGGCTTGCGCAGCAGATGCAGGATGACGGCGGCGGCGACCACCCCCACGGCCAGGAAGAAACCCTTCTGCCAGCCCGGCTGGTCGGCCAGCAGGGAGAAGGCCGCGCCGGTGTTGTGCCAGTGCACCAGGCTGAAGAACCCGGTGATGACCAGTGAATCCCTGAACGGCGCCAGGTTGGCCATGATCGCCAGCTTGGTCAACTGGTCGAGGACGATGGCCAGGCCGGAGAGCCAGAGCCAGGGGAAGCCGGTGCGCGGCGTCATGCGTGGCTGCGCGGCTCGCCAGCGCCATAAAGATTGCTGATGCAGCGTCCGCACAGGCCGGGATGGGCTGGGTCGGCGTTCACGTCGGCCCGCACATGCCAGCAGCGCTCGCACTTGTCATGGGCCAGGCCTGCAACCTCCACCCTGGTTTCGCCCTGGCCCAGCTCAACCCTGGCAGAAGAGGTGATGAGCAGGAAGCGCAGGTCGTCGTTCAGTGATGTCAGCAGTTCGTAATCCGGACCTTCCCCTTGGAACACCGCCTCGGCCTGGAGGGACGAGCCCACCTTGCCATCCGTGCGCAGTTCCTCGATGCGTTTCAATGCCAGGGCGCGCAGTTCCCGCAGGCGGGCCCAGCGGCCAGTCAGCACCGGCTCGTCGGCTTGGGCCGGCAGTTCGTGCCAGAGGGTCAGGAACACGCTTTCCGACTTGCATTGCAGTGCCCAGATCTCCTCGGCGGTGAATGAGAGGATGGGGGCCATGAGCCGGGTCAGGGTCTGCAGGATGTGCCACAGGACGCTTTGCGCGGCGCGCCGCGGTTTCGAGTTCTGGCCGGCGGTGTAGAGACGGTCCTTGAGAATGTCCAGGTAGAAGGCGCCCAGGTCCTCGGAGCAGAAGTGGTGCAACCGTTGCACGGCGGTGTGGAAGCTGTAGATCCGGTAGTCGGCCAGCACCGCCTCCTGCATCTGGCGGGTGAGGGCCAGGGCGTAGCGGTCGATCTCCAGCCAGTCACCCACCGGCAGGGCATCCCCGGCGGGATCGAAATCGGCGGTGTTGGCCAGCAGGAAGCGCAGGGTGTTGCGGATGCGGCGGTAGCCGTCCACGGTGCGCTTCAGGATCTCGTCGGAGATGGACAACTCGCCGGCATAGTCGGTGCTGGCCACCCACAGGCGCAGGATGTCGGCGCCGTAGCTGTCCATGACCTTTTGCGGGGCGATGACGTTGCCCTTGGACTTGGACATCTTCATGCCCTTGCCGTCCACCACGAAGCCGTGGGTTAGCAGGGCGGCGTAGGGGGCGTGGCCGTCGGTGGCGCAACCGGTCAGCAGGGACGACTGGAACCAGCCCCGGTGCTGGTCCGAGCCTTCCAGGTAGAGGTCGGCCGGATGCTGCAGCCCTTCCCGTTCCTTGAGCAGGCAGGCGTGGGTGACGCCGGAGTCGAACCAGACGTCCAGTGTGTCCCGGTTCTTCACGTAGTTTTCCGCTTCGTCACCCAGCAGCTCCTTCGGGTCCATGCTGAACCAGGCCTCGATGCCGGCCTGTTCCACCCGCTTGGCCACGGCCTCCAGCAGTTCCCGGGTTTGGGGATGGAGTTCACCGGTAGTCTTGTGGACGAAAAAGGGCATGGGCACGCCCCAGTTGCGCTGGCGCGAGACGCACCAGTCGGGCCGGGACTTCATCATGGCCTCCAGCCGGGCCCGGCCCCAGGCGGGGAAGAATTCGGTCTCGCCCACGGCGCGCATGGCCAATTCCCGCAAGGTGACGTCCCCCTCTCCCCCCGCCCCTCCCCCGAGGGGGGAGGGGAGTTTGCGGTCCATGCCGATGAACCACTGGCGGGTGGCGCGAAAGATGATGGGGGTCTTGTGGCGCCAGCAATGGGGGTAGCTGTGGCTTAACTTGGCCTCGGCCAGCAGATGGCCGTTTTCCCTGAGGGCCTCCAGCACGGTCTTGTTGCCGGTCCAGACGCTCTGCCCGCCCACCAGGGGCACGTCGACGTAGAACCGGCCGTCGTCCCCCACCGGGTTGTCCACCTTGAGGCCGTATTTTTGGCCGGCGATGTAGTCGTCATGGCCGTGGCCGGGGGCTATGTGGACCAGGCCCACGCCCGCCTCCAGGGTGACGAAATCGGCCAGGATCACCGGCACCTGCCGATCGTAGAAGGGGTGTCGGAGCTGGAGTCCAGCCAGATCGGCCCCCTTGATCTGGGCCATGGTCTCCACCGTTTCGTAGCCGTAGCGTTGGATGGCGGCCTCGGCCAGGTCCCGGGCCAGGATCAGCAGGCCCTTGGGGGTGCGGATCAGGTCATAGGCAAATTCGGGATGCACCGCCACCGCTTGGTTGGCGGGCAGGGTCCAGGGGGTGGTGGTCCAGATCACCGCGTAGGCCGGACAGTCGCCTTCGGCCTGCAAGCCCAGGCGCCGCGCCAGGTCGGCGCAGTCGGCGACCGGAAAGGCCACGTCGATGGCCGGGGAGGTCTTGTCCTCGTACTCCACTTCCGCCTCGGCCAGGGCCGAGCCGCAGTCCACGCACCAATGCACTGGCTTGGCGCCCTGGTAGATATGGCCATTGGCCTGGATCTTCCCCAGTTCCCGGATGATGTCCGCCTCGAAGCGGTAGTCCATGGTCAGGTAGGGATGCTCCCAATCCCCCAGCACGCCCAGTCGGATGAAGTCGGCCTTCTGGCGTTCCACCTGGCTGGCGGCGTATTCCCGGCACAATTCGCGAAATTTTGCTGCGGGGATCTCCTTGCCGTGGGCCTTCTCCACCACCAGCTCGATGGGCAGGCCGTGGCAGTCCCAGCCCGGCACGTAGGGCGCGTCGAAGCCGTCCAGGGTCTTGGACTTGACGATGATGTCCTTGAGGATCTTGTTCACCGCGTGGCCGATGTGGATGTCGCCGTTGGCGTAGGGCGGGCCGTCGTGGAGGATGAACTTGGGCCGGCCCCGGCCGTTGGCGCGCAGTTTCTCGTACAGCCGCTTCTCCTGCCAGGCCTTGACCCAGCCGGGCTCCCGCTTGGCCAGGTCGCCGCGCATGGGGAAGGGGGTGTCGGGCAGGTTGAGGGTGGCCTTGTAATCGGGTTTGCTGGGCGTATCGGACATGTCAGAGCACATTCAGGAGTTCGCGGGCCTGCTGGGCATCGCGGTCGATCTGCGCGACGAGCGCGTCGAGATTGGGGAACTTGGCTTCATCGCGCAGCTTGTGCAGGAATTCCACGCGCATATGGCGACGGTAGATGCTGCGGTTGAAGTCGAACAGGTGCACTTCCAGGGTGGGGCGGCCGTCGGCATGAAGCGTGGGCCGGGTCCCCAGGCTGGCGACGCCGGGCCAGTCCGGCCGTTCCAGGCCCTGGACATGGACGGCGAAGATGCCCTTGAGCGGCGGACGGTTGTGCTTCAGTTGGATGTTGGCGGTGGGATAGCCGATCCTGCGTCCCATCTGGTCACCTCCCACCACCCGGCCGGAGATGGAGTAAGGCCGCCCCAGAAGCTGGGCGGCCAGGGCCATGTCGCCCCCGGCCAGGGCCTCGCGCACGGCGGTGCTGGAGGCACGCTGGCCGGCCTCTTCCACGGTGGGCAGGGTCTCGGTTTCGAAGCCGAGTTCCGCGCCCATGGTTCGCAGCAGGGCGATGTCGCCCGCCCGTTTTGCGCCGAAACGGAAATCGTCCCCCACCAGCACATATCGGGCCTTGAGGCCTTGCACCAGGATGCGGCGCACGAAATCCTCCGCCGACAGGGCGGCGAAAGACCGGGTAAAGCGGCAGATGTGCACATGGGCCACGCCCAGGCCGCGCAGGATCTCCAGTTTTTCCCGCAGGCTGGTCAGCCGGGTGGGGGCGGCATCCGGGGTGAAGATCTCCCGCGGATGGGGCTCGAAGGTCAGCACGGTCGGCACCGCGCCCACCGAGGCGGCGCGGGCGGTGAGCCGGGCCAGCATGGCCTGATGGCCCAGATGCACCCCATCGAAATTGCCGATGGTGATGGCATTGCGGCGGCTGGCGGCGGGCCATCCGTGGGTCATCAACATGGTGGGGTTATCTCGTTGAAAAAACGCGAATTTTAGCGGCTATGGAAGCGTCGAGTCTATGCGACCGCGTGGCGCCGGAAGTCGGCGATGCGGATGCCAAGCAGACTCAGGGTACCGAAATAGATGCTCGCCCCCCCTACCACCAAGGCCATCAGATGAGCGATGCGGTGGCTGAAATGGTAGGCCAGCCAGCGGGACTCGCCGAGCATGGCGAACCATAGAAACACGCCCATGACCAGCAGCGCCAGGCAGAGCTTGGCCAGGAACGTCCGCCAGCCGGCCTGGAGGGCGTAGATGCCCTGGGCGCGCAGCTTGTGGAACAGGATGCCGGCGTTGAGGCAGGCGCCCAGACCGATGGACAGGGCCAGCCCGGCGTGCTTCAGGTGCCAGATGAAGATCAGGTTCATGGCCTGGGTGGCGAGCAGGGTGAAGATGGCGATCTTCACCGGCGTCCTGATGTTCTGGCGGGCATAGAAACCCGGCGCCAGCACCTTCACCAGGATCAGGCCCAGCAGACCGAAGCTGTAGGCCACCAGGGCCCAGCGGGTCATCTCCACGTCGTGGGGGGTGAACTGGCCGTAATAGAACAGGGTGGCGATCAGGGGCACGGCCAGGATGCCCAGGGCCACCGCAGCGGGGGCGGCCAGCAGCAGGGTCATGCGCAGGCCCCAGTCCAGCAGCCTGGAATATTCCCGGGTGTCGTTGTCGGCGTAATGCTTGGCCAGGGAGGGCAGCAGGATGGTACCCAGGGCCACGCCCAGCATGCCGGTGGGGAATTCCATCAGGCGGTCGGCATAGTAGAGCCAGGAGATACTGCCGGTATCGAGGAAGGAAGCGAACAGGGTGTTGATCAGCAGGCTGATCTGCGCCACCGAAACGCCCAGGGCCGCCGGGCCCATCTGCCTAAGGACGCGCCGCACGCCCTCGTCCCGGGGATTCCAATCCCAGCGCGGCAGCATGCCCAGTCTTTTCAAGGCGGGAACTTGCAGGGAGAGTTGCAGGATGCCGCCCAGGAAGGCGCCCCAGCCCAGGGCCAGCACCGGCGGGTCGAACCAGCGCGCGGCCACGGCCGCCGCCAGGATCATCGCCACGTTCAGCAGCACCGGCGTGAAGGCGGGAACCATGAAGCGGCTGAAGGTGTTGAGGATGCCGCCGGCCAGGGACACCAGAGAGATGAACAGGATGTAGGGGAAGACGATCCGGGTCAGGTCCACCGTGAGTTGGAACTTGTCCGGCGTCGCGGTAAACCCGGGTGCCGATAAGAAAACGACCAAGGGGGCGCCGATGACGCCCAGGGCGGCCACCCCGACCAACACCAAGAACAGGACGCTGGCCACCCGGCTCGCGAGCAGGCGGGTGGCTTCCTCGCCACGGCTGTTCTTGTATTCCGCCAGGATCGGCACGAAGGCCTGGGAGAAGGCCCCCTCGGCGAACAGCCGACGCAGCAGGTTGGGCAGCTTGAAGGCGACGAAGAAGGCGTCGGTGGCGGCCCCCGCGCCGAAGGTCCGGGCGATGATGGCGTCCCGCGCGAAACCCAGGATCCTGGAGAGCAGGGTCATGGTGCTGATCGTGGCGAGGGCCTTGAGCAGGTTCATTTGGGAGGGACGCAGGAGCGGGAGGCAGGCGGCATGGTAGCGAATGGCGCAGCCGCGGCCTAGCTGAATCAAAGGGAGAACGACGTCCGCGGCTGCGATCCTCGATACTCAATGATCTCTATGGACGCGGTATCCCCGGTTCGCCACCACCGGCGTCGCTTGCAGTTGGAGAAATTCAGGCTTGATTTTGGGCGGCCAGGCTAGTAGGATGCCCGGCTTTCCAAAGTCTCAAGAATTCAAGGAGTTCCAGTATGGCTAATAGCGCACAGGCAAAGAAACGTGCCCGCCAGGCAGCCGGTCTGCGTTTGCACAACATGGCCCAGCGCTCTGCTTACCGGACCGCGGTGAAGAAGGTCCGCAAGGCCATCGATGCCGGCGACAAGTCCGTCGCCCAGGCCGCCCTGAACGAGAACATGAGCATCATCGACAGCCTCGCCGACAAGAAGATCGTTCACAAAAACAAGGCTGCCCGCCACAAGAGCCGTCTGGCTGCGGCCATCAAACTGATGGCCTGATCGCGGATCGCGGTGAAACCGTCCGAGCAGAGGGCGGTTCCCAGCCGAACCCGGATTCAGATCCGGGGCGCTTTGCGTCCGGCGACCACCTCCAGGTCGTTATCCCGGGCAAAATCCATCAAGAACTTGTAAACGCGTGCGTCAATCCGTTCCAGACCGCGTGTGATGACGACGCAACGCACGCCGCTTTGCGTGACGGGTCGGACATTCGGGGAATAGTTGAGGCGGTTGTCGCTGCCGACCATGGACACGATGCCGGCCAGGCGTTCAGCCCAGTCGCTGGGCCGGAATACGCGGCCACCGGTCGTGACGCCGCGTATGACGATTTCTCCGGCTGCTTCCGTTTCCATGAATGTGGCGATCCTGATTTGTCGAGGCCAACAAGCTACCCTCGCCCCCCTATAATCGGCAAGTCATACAGAAACTGGAGCGTCAAATGAGTCTGAACCGTGTCTCAACCGGCCGTGATATCCCCAACGATTTCAACGTCATCATCGAAATCCCCGCCCACGGCGAGCCCATCAAGTACGAAGTGGACAAGGATAGCGGCGCCATGTTCGTGGACCGTTTCATGTCCACCGCCATGCACTATCCCTGCAATTACGGTTATATCCCCAACACCCTGTCCGACGACGGCGACCCGGTGGACGTGCTGGTGATCACCCCCATCCCCCTGATCACCGGCGTGGTGGTGCGCTGCCGTCCCGTGGGCATGCTGAAGATGGCGGACGAGGCCGGCGAGGACGCCAAGCTCCTGGCCGTTCCGGTCGACAAGCTGACCAATCTGTACCGGGACATCGAATCCCCCCGGGACCTGCAGGAATCCATCCTGAACCAGATCTCCCACTTCTTCGAGCACTACAAGGATCTGGAAGCGGGCAAGTGGGTGAAGGTGCAGGGCTGGGTCGGCGCCGATGAGGCCAAGGCCGAGATCGTGGCGGGCGTGAAACGTTATGACTCTGCCCCCGATAAGCCCAATTTCTGATGCGGGTCTGCCTGGTTTCCGACAGCCACGACAACCGCCGCCTGCTTGAGCACGCGGTCGAGGATGCCAAGGCCCGCGGCGCCCAGGCGGTGTTGCACTGCGGCGACGTGGTCGCCCCCACCACGTTGCGGGTGCTGAAGAAGTTCGAATTGCCGGTCCACGTGATCCACGGCAACAATACCGGTGACCTGTTCGCCATGCACCAGCTGGCCCACGAGCCGGACAGCGTTGTGCGCTATCACGGCCAGGACGCCGTGGTGCACCTGGCCGGCCGCAGCCTGTTCATGGTCCACTATCCCCACTATGCCCACGGCATGGCCCTGACCGGCGAATACGACATCGTCTGTTGTGGCCATGACCACAGAGTCAGCGTCCGGGAGGTGCGGAACGTGAAGGGCGGGGTCACCTGGCTGGTGAACCCGGGCACTGTGGGCGGGGTGGGCAAGGGGCCCACTTATGTCCTGGCCGACCTGGCCGCGCTCAGCTTTTCCGTGTTCGAGGTCCCCACCGCCCCCGGCGAGGCCTGCAACACCCCGCCTGTCAGCGTTCACGCCTGATCGGGCCGTGGCGGCCGGAATACCCGGCGATCGTGGTAAAAATCAGCGGATTCATTGGCCGGCCACCAGCCGGGTATGCCCAGAACCGGTACGGGAAACAGATCGGCCGGGCGCCTCACTGCGCCATCGCGCCAAATTTTTGCGATGCTACGGTCCAATGCCTGGTTTGGAGGGACCTCTGAATCGAGCGCATCGGCGGACACGAACAGGCACTTGGCGGTGATGCCGGGCCAGGGGGCCAACAGCTTTTCCAGGACCGCATGGCCCAGGAGGTAAGCCCGTACCCCGCGCCAGTCAGCGCGACGCTCCACGAAGGCCTCGCGCCAGTGGCGGGCCGCCAGCAGCTCCGCCAGCGCGGGGTCCGGTCCGGCCAGGACCAGGCCGCTTTCGTCGAACAAGGTGGCGGCGTCCGAGATCGGTCCCCGGGTAACGGCCTTGCCCCCGGCCAGGGCAATGCTCTGGACCGCGTTCAACGCCGCCTTGGTTTGGGGAAAGGCCAGCCAGGTGAGGGCATTCAGCAGATCGTGCCAATTTCCCTCCCGGGTGGGCACCACGCCGCTGTCCCGGATGCCGGATTCGTAATCCCGTTGGCCGCAACGGCTGGTCTGGGGTTGGAAGGCGATGGCCAGACCGTCGGCATTGCGCAGGCCTTCAGCGGCCGCCATCGCGTTTAAGACGTCCAGGTCTGGCCAGTTCGGGCCGGCGATTCGTTCGACCCATGGTGTCAGGTGGGAGAACGGGGGCGTCTGGGCAAAATCCGCTCGCCAGGTATCCATCGCGTCGCTTCCGGTTACACCCGGAGTTCGGCCAATCGGGGGCGGTAGCGGCGTGTCAGCTCATGTTCTCCCCCCAGCATGCCGAACAGGGCGATCATGGCCCGGCGGCCGATGTCTTCGCGAAAAACGGGGGCCGTCCGGCTGAGCTCCAGCAGATTTTCCATGGCGTTTTCGACATGGTCGTCCAGCAGGGCCCTGGCGGCTATGGCCAGGCGCGCTTCGGCATGTTTCGGGTCGGCGGCCAGAAGTTGCTCGGCATCCTCCGGCCCATTGTTGGCGGCGTCGAGCAATTCCAGATGAACCAGCAAGGCGGCGATGGCGGGGGTGGCGCGGGCAGCCGGGGGCAGGCTGGAAAGCAGGTTCAGGGCCTCATCCGGTCGCCCCGCCAGGACCAGGAGTTTGGCCAGGTCATTGGCCACCTCCAGGTCTTCCGGGGTTTCCACGGCAATGCGCGCCAGCATTTCGATGGCAGCCTCGGTCCGGCCGGACTGGTGCAGCGCCAGGGCGGCCATGCGGCCCTGATCCTGGGGGCCGGCAAGAAATCGGCCCAATGCTTCGTGGAAGGTGCTGTCCGGTTCCGCGCCATGGATGGTGTGGACGACTTCCCCACGCAGGAAGAACTTCACGGTGGGGACGCTGGTTACGCCCAGCCCCCGTGCCCGCTGACCCAGTTCCTCGGTGTTGGCCATCACCAGAAGAAAGCGCCCGGCGTACTCCATGGCCAGCCGGATAAGGCGCGGCATGAGCACCATGCAGGGCCCCGCCTTGGGCGACCAGAAATGAACAAGCACCAGCCCCTTCATGGAATTGCCCATTACCAGGACATCGAAATTTCCCCGGTCGGCATCGAACACATAGGGTGACATGTCTTCGCTCATTCAATACCCCCAGAGGCTTTTCCAGTTGATGCTCGGCCAGGTCGGGTCCAGATCCAGATAGCCCCGCACGGCATATATGCTCGATTCGATCCGGCGTTCCGCGGGGGCTTCCAAGGGACGCTTGCGGGCATCGAGAAAACTGACGGCGAAAGTGGGGTGTCCCTGGCGTCCCAGCCGGGCGATGCAGGCTGTTTCCCGGTTGGCAAGACGAACCAGGGTGCCGAGAGGGATCAGACCGGTGCGATTCAGCAGCAGGTTGACGATTTGGCTGTCCATCTGACTGATAGTGTTTCCGAACATGGTTCGAACAGCCATGCGTGGCGACTTCGGGGGGCGATAGTTGCGCGCCCCGGTCCGGGCGCAGTAGAAGTCCGCGACGCGGACGATGCGTGCCAGAAGATCGATGTCGGACCCCGACAACCGCATCGGAAAGCCGCTGCCATCCATGTGTTCATGGTGCTGGCGCACAGCCGCCAGCCACCTTGTGTCGCTCACGCCCGCGCTTTCCAGAATGTCCGCCGCCCGCGTGGGGTGTTGGTCCATGCGGTCGCGATCAGCGTCAGACAATGCCTCGGTCCGGGTGTGGAGGCGATCAAGCAAATCCAGATCGGCCAGGTTCATGGTCAGGGCGGCGGCCGCCAGGCTGGTGTGCTGCTCTTCTTCCAGATCCAGATTGTCGGCGAGCGCTTGGCCCATGAACAATACGCCAATACTGTGGCGCATGCTGGCGCGGCATAAGGGCAACAACCTGAGGTAGCCCAGGCAGGCATCCGCATCGGCACGGTAGATGGCGATGAGATCCCGGGCCAGTTGCCTGACCTGTGTATCGAAATAGCTACTGTAAGGCGGTGCCAAAAGGGACTCGGCTTCCTGGGCCAGAGCATCCAGCCGCTCGAGTACGTTGACGATGGGGGTCGAATCGCTCGCCTGGCCTGCCTGGGTTTCCTGAAACAGGGGACGTGCCGTGAGCTTGCGGAAATGTTCCTCGTCCAGGATCACCATCCCCGCGCTGGCCACAAGGACGCCGGATCCGGTGAACAGATCCCATGGCAGGGACTGTCCGATCATGGAGCGATGGAGTTGGGCGGGGCGTAGCACAGATCAGATTTCAGGATAAATAGGGTGAAGAGTATTATTCCATGCACTCATCGTTGAGAGCGCTCTATGACCGTCCACAAATTGAACGACCAGGAAATCGTCCTGCTGCGGCAGGAGATCGAATTGCTGATGGCGGAACGGCAGAGATTGCTGCAGGTGACGGGGGCCGCGGCGGTTCTGGTGGCCAATCTGGATTCGGAAACCCTGCCCCAGGACCAGGACACCATCGATGCCGCCGAGATGCTGGCGGAAAGCCTGAATTCCCTGCCCGATGAAACGCTCAAGGATGCCCTGGATTCCGTGAGCGCCGAACTCGACCCGGAAATCCAGGCTCAGGTACCCGGACAGTGATAGCGACGGCCCAGGCCTTGGCCTGTTGCGTGAGGTTCAGAAGTGGTGGAGCTCCAGTGGAACCCGGTGGTGCGTTCCCATGGAAGACGCGATGCTTCCACACTTGTCTTGTATGCCGTGTGGCTACGGCGTGGCAAATGAAGTAAGTGCTCAGGTGTGCCGTCGTACGACGTGATCATTTTTTGCGGTGGAAGCGGTTGGTATTTATCTGTTTCTTACACTAAAGGAGTGGTTATGCAGACCCTGGAAATTTCCGAGGACATGATCTTTCAATGCTTCGCTGCCGCCCGGCAAATGGAAGAGTGCGGAAAGACCGCCGAGTCTTTTGTGGACGTGGAGGAATACGAAAACCAGATCATGTATCCGGAATTCGCACGCTGGGCCGAGACGGCGGGCTACCCGGAACTGGCCAAGCTTTTCCGCCGCGTCGCCGGCGAGGAAAAGCTGCACGCCGTGTGGATGCGCCAGCTATACGACACGATGGGCTTGCCTGCCCGGGGCGAAGACACCCAGCGTGCCATGGACGCGCTGAATACCATCCAGGCCAACTGTGATTCGCTCATCGCGCTCAATCCAAATGGTGTCGTGGAGAAGGCCCTGCAAGTGGCGATCCGCGTTGAAGAACGCGAAGCCCTTTCCATCTACCCGAAATTCAGGGACCGGGCGCTGGCTGAGAACAACCGGGCGGAAGCCGAAGTCTATCAGCGCGTGGTGGACTCCGAAGCGCAGCACGCGGCCTGGTTCAAGGCGGCGCTGGCGCAATTTCCTCGGGACTACGCCGCCGCTGCATGAGCATGGCGACGGGCGCCGTTGAAGTGCCCTCAGGGTGGTGGCGGGCACTCAATCCCGCCATCTACCTGGTCTCGGTTCTGCCGGGAGTGGCTGTCTGGCAGTTGTCCGGATCATCCGGCAACACAAGTCGTGCATTGTGGTTGGCCACCATTGCAGTCGTGCTGTTGCAGCACGCCATCAACGTGCTGAATGACGTCAGCGACTGGCGGCTTGGTGCCGATGGGGAGAAGTGGGATTCCTGGGTACGCGCCCACCATGGGAATCTTGCTGTCGCCAGTGCCCACGGCTGGATCAGCTTCCTCGGTGGGGGCTTTCTGGGCTTGGGCGTCCTCCTGAATTCAGGGCGGCTTTGGATACTGGCCATTGCCCTGCCCATGGTGGGCTTGGGCTATCTATACAACTCGGGTGCGCGCCCATTGTCCTATACCCGCATGGGCGAATGGGTAACGGGTCTTTGCTATGGTCCAGGGGTGGTAGGCTGCCTGTGGCTGCTGACAGGGGTGCCGCTAGACCTTGTTTCCATACTGGCCATGACTGCATTTGCCGCACTCTCCGTGGCGCTACTGTTCTCTCACCAGCCGCCGCAAATCGATTCCGACCGGCAGGCAGGCAAGCATTCCTTTGCCGTTCGGTTCGGCGCAGACAAGACTTATGCCGCCGCGCGATTGTTGCTGACGGTCTTCTACGTGACTTATGGGCTGGGCCTGGCGGCACGATCAGGCGGCTTGCTGCTTGCCGTCTATGTATTGGCCACGGTCGTTGCGTCCGCACTCATGTTACGCAGGCAGCCGAATCCGAGGCTGATCCTCATTCAGGCCGCGCTGATCGTTGCACTGTCATGGGCAATGACGGTGTTGCCTTATTCATCGAGCCTGCATTCATGAAGACCTTGGTGCTTGGCATAGGCAACACCCTCCTCTCGGATGAAGGCGTGGGGGTGCACATCCTCAGGCACCTTTGTGTTTCGCCATTGCCCGATGGGGTGGAGTTGCTCGATGGCGGAACCTTGTCATTCACGCTGGCGGGCCCTATCGAAGTGGCGGAGTCGCTGATCGTGGTGGATGCGGCCAATTTGAATGCCCATCCCGGGACTTGGCGGTTATTCGAGGGCGAGGCCATGGATGCCTTCTTAATGGGCAACCGACACTCCTCCGCTCACGAGGTCGGCCTGATTGATCTGCGTGCCATAGCGGTACTGGTCGGCCATTGGCCAACAAGGCGAGCCATGGTTGCGATCCAGCCCCAATCGGTCGATTGGGGGGAGTCTCCGTCGGCGTCCGTGGCGGCGGCGATTCCGCCCGCGTGTGCCGCTATTCGCAATCTGATCGAGACATGGCGTGGCGATTGAAAATATTCCCGTCATTTCCGAGGGCCATGATGCACTTGCGTCGGCGGGGCACTCTGGCAACGCCGCTGCATTGTTGAGGGAGACGGCTGAAATGTTGCGGCACCTTTTGGCCACCGGGGAAACCTCGGCCATTGATCTCAGGGGTCTGCCCTTGACCGCTGCGGATCGGGAATGGTTGTTGGCCAGCCTAGGCGAAGGCGAGATCAGTGTGATGCTTCAGGCGAACGGGGCCTCCACCCTTAACGAAACGGCGTGTCCCGGAGTGTGGTGGGTAATACATCGCAACGAGCACGACGAGATTACTTCTGAATTTATCGAAGTGGCTTTTGTGCCGGAGTTGCTCAAGGCGCATCCGGATGATGTAGCGTTGGGACTGGAGCATCTGCAAAGCTTGGCTTCAAACATATTGACCTAAATCAAATAATGGTATGTTTGACATGCGAATCCTCGTATCTCTTTTATATTTCCTTGCATGGGAATGCACTTTCAGCCGTCCCTGAGGTTTCAGATCAAGTGAGCAAGAGTGACTTTGTGCAGTCCGTAACCAAAGCACCACCCTGCATCAGTTCTAGGAGAACGTCGCTATGGGTATCCAGCAGACCTTTTACGAAGCCATGCGCGAACATGGCATTACACGCCGCAGCTTCCTGAAATTCTGTAGCCTCACCGCTGCTGGATTCGGCTTGGGACCGGAGTTCGCGGGTACCATCGCGCACGCGCTGGAGACCAAGCCGCGCACGCCGGTGATTTGGCTGCACGGCCTGGAGTGTACCTGTTGCTCTGAATCATTCATCCGTTCAGGCCACCCGCTGGCGGCGGACGTCATCCTGTCGATGATCTCGTTGGATTACGACGACACGCTGATGGCCGCCGCCGGTCACCAGGCCGAGGAAATCCTCGAACAGACGATTGCTAAGTACGACGGCAATTTCATACTCGCCTGCGAAGGCAACCCACCCCTGAACGAGGATGGCATGTACTGCATCCAGGGAGGCAAGCCCTATGTGGAAAAACTGCGCCGTATGGCGAGCCATAGCAAGGCCATTATTGCCTGGGGGTCTTGTGCATCCTGGGGCTGCGTGCAGGCCGCTCAGCCGAATCCCACCCGCGCCACGCCAATCCACAAGGTCATCACCGATAAGCCGATCATCAAGGTGCCAGGCTGTCCACCCATCGCCGAGGTGATGACCGGCGTCATCACCTACATGCTGACCTTCGATCGTTTCCCGGAGTTGGACCGGCAGGGACGGCCGAAGATGTTCTACAGCCAGCGCCTGCACGACAAATGCTACCGGCGGCCTAATTTCGACGCCGGCCAGTTTGTGGAGCGCTTCGACGACGAAGGGGCGCGCAAGGGCTGGTGTCTTTACAAGATGGGTTGCAAGGGTCCCACCACCCATAACGCCTGTTCAACGGTGGAGTGGAACGGCGGTCTGTCTTGGCCGGTGAAATCCGGTCACGGCTGTCTGGGTTGTGCTGAAGACAATTTCTGGGACCGTGGATCCTTCTATAGTTCGGTGACCGACCTTAACGTCTTTGGACGCGTCGAGTCCACCGCTGACAAGATTGGCGGGGTGCTTGCCGGCGCCGCGGCCATAGGTGTCGCGGCCCATGCCGCCGCATCGGTCATCAGCCATTCAAAGGACAGCAATAAAGGAGGCGCGAGCCATGACTGAGACCACCACCGCCAACGGCTTCAAACTCGACACCAGCGGGCAACGCGTGGTGGTTGACCCGATCTGCCGCATCGAGGGCCACCTGCGCATCGAAGTCAACCTGGACCATAACAACGTGATTCGCAACGCCGTGTCTACGGGCACCATGTGGCGCGGACTGGAGGTGATCCTCAAGGGACGCGACCCGCGCGACGCCTGGGCATTCACAGAGCGTATCTGCGGCGTGTGCACCGGTGTCCACGCCCTGGCTTCGGTGCGCGCGGTAGAGGATGCTCTGGGCATCAAGATTCCGGAGAACGCCAACCACATCCGCAACCTCATGATGCTGGCCCAATACACTCAGGATCACCTGGTGCACTTCTATCACCTGCACGCCCTTGATTGGGTGGATGTGGTCAGCGCCCTGAAGGCCGATCCCAAGGCTACCTCGGCGCTGCAGCAGAGCATCTCGACCTGGGACAAGTCCTCGCCGGGCTATTTCCGCGATGTCCAGGCGCGTCTGAAGCGCTTTGTCGACTCCGGTCAGTTGGGACCGTTCTCCAATGCCTACTGGGGCAGCCCTGCCTACAAGCTGCCGCCCGAGGCCAACCTGATGGCCGTGACCCATTATCTCGAAGCGCTGGATTTCCAGCGCGAGATCGTCAAGATCCACACCGTGTTCGGTGGCCGCAACCCGCACCCGAACTGGCTGGTGGGCGGCATGCCCTGCTCCTTCAGCCTGAACGAAACCGGCGGCATCAACATGGAATGGCTCAACTTGGTGTCGTCGATCATCGACCGCTCCATCGCCTTCGTCGACCAGGTCTACATTCCCGACCTGAAGGCCATCGCCTCGTTCTACAAGGAATGGGCTGGATACGGCGGTGGCCTGTCCAGCAAGAACCTGCTGTCCTACGGCGCGTTCCCGCGAGCCGCCAACAACTGGTCCCAGGACAACATGTACATGCCGGGTGGCGCCATCATCAATGGTGACCTGGCCCATGTGCACGAGGTGGATGTGCGTGACCCCGAACAGATTCAGGAGTTCGTCCCCCATTCCTGGTACAAGTACCCGGACGAGACTAAGGGCCTGCATCCTTGGGATGGTGTCACGGTTCCCAATTTTGAGTTGGGTCCAAATACCAAGGGCACCAAGACCGACATTAAACAGGTCGACGAAACTGCCAAGTATTCCTTCGTCAAGGCGCCGCGCTGGCGTGGCAACGCCATGGAGGTGGGCCCCCTGGCGCGATACGTGGTGGCCTATGCGCGCGGCGACAAGGAGATCAAGGAGCAGGTGGATGGCCTGCTGCATGATCTGGGCGTGCCGCTACCGGCGATCTTCTCCACACTTGGCCGCACTGCGGCGCGGGGCCTGGAGTGCTCCTGGACGGCCCACAAGATGCGTGAAGTGTTCGACAACATGATGGCCAATCTCAAGGCCGGGGATACCGCCACGGCCAACATGGACCTGTGGGAACCCAAGACCTGGCCCAAGGACACGAAGGGAGTTGGCCACGTCGAGGCACCGCGTGGTTCCCTGGGGCACTGGGTGCACATCAAGGACGGGAAGATCGAAAACTATCAGGCCGTGGTGCCGACCACCTGGAATGCTTCGCCGCGGGACCCGGCCGGCAACATCGGCGCCTACGAGGCAGCATTACTGGGTACGCCCATGGCCAATGCCCAGCAGCCGCTGGAGATACTGCGTACTGTCCACAGTTTTGATCCCTGCCTGGCCTGCGCGACCCACGTCATGGCGCCGGATGGCCAGGAACTGGTTGCGGTCAAGGTCCGCTAGAGGGAGGACGGCGACATGAACAGCAATGTGGCAAGTGGTCCCCACGATCCGGCCAATCAGAAGGCCGTTTATGTGTTCGAAGCCCCGGTACGTGTGTGGCACTGGTTGCACACCTTCAGCTTCCTGATACTCGCGGTGACCGGGTACCTGATCGCCAATCCCCTGTCGGCATTGTCCGGAGAGGCCAGCGATCATTTCCTCATGGGCAACATTCGCCTGATCCACTTCATTGCGGCTTATGTCTTTGCCATCGGGTTTGCCGTGCGGATCTACTGGGCGCTGGTGGGTAATCGCTATGCCCGAGAGGTCTTCTATTTGCCGTTCTGGCGGCTCGAGTGGTGGCATGGCCTGTTTCATGAACTCAGGTTCTATCTGTTCCTCACCCGCAAACAGGACAAGACGCTCGGCCACAACCCATTGGCCCAGGCAGCGATGTTCTTCCTCAACACCTTGATGACGCTGTTCATGATCGGCACAGGCTTCGCCCTCTACGGCCAAGGTCTGGGTGAGGGCAGCTGGGCGGATCGGCTGTTCGGCTGGATCATCCCCTTGCTGGGGGGCGGACAGGCGACTCGCATGTGGCACGACATGGGGATGTGGATCATGATCACTTTCATCATCATCCACATCTACATGGCTGTGCGCGCCGATATCATCGGCCGGGCCAGCAGTGTCAGCACCATGATCGGCGGCTGGCGCACATTCAAAGACGATCTGCCCTGATGATTGGTGATGGGGAGACCGATACCCTGATCCTCGGCATCGGCAACATACTCTGGGCAGACGAGGGGTTTGGCGTACGTTGTGTCGAAGCGCTGAATGCCCGTTTTGACTTCGACGAGACTGTCCGCCTCATGGACGGCGGCACTCAGGGCATGTTTCTGTTGCCTTGGGTGACGGCTGTGTCTCGTCTGTTAATTTTCGATGCCATCGATTTCGGCCTTGCTCCCGGGGAGCTGAGGGTTCTCCGGGATGACGAGGTGCCCCAATACATGGGCGCAAAGAAAGTCAGCATGCATCAGACCGGTTTCCAGGAAGTCCTGATGTCCGCACGCTTGCTGAGCGATCGCCCCCAGCAGCTGGCGCTTGTCGGCGTCCAGCCGGAACTGCTCGATGATTACGGGGGAAGTCTGCGGGACGTGACTCGCCAGCGCATACCCGATGCGGTTGATTGTGCCTGTGGCCTGTTGCGGGAATGGGGTGTGGGATTCCGGGAACGGGAAAAGCCGCTGACGTTGGTCGATTTGACCGGCCCAGGGGAATTGGACATGGCCATTTACGAGCTTGGGAGGCCCCTGTGACCCATCCGCTGATTCAGCGGCTGTTTGATGATTACGGCTATCCCGAAGTGACGCTGGCGTCACACGCGGGCTTCGTCAAGCAGCCGGGTGTTACGGTGCTGTTTTTTGCCGGCGACCCGAAAACCTATCGCGAAACCACGGATGTAGCCGTGGTGTTGCCCGAGCTCGTCAAGGCTCTCCAGGGCAAGTTGATCCCCGGTGTAGTGGGCGCTGAAGCGGAGAAGGCATTGCAACAGCACTACGGATTTACATCCTGGCCGGCATTGGTGTTCCTGCGTGATGGCGGGTATCTCGGCGCCATCACCGGCATCCAGAACTGGACGGAGTATCTGCATGATATTGATGAACTCATGACGGGCGGCGTCAAGCCCGTGCCGGGTTTCAAAGTGTCGGTGATAAGCGCCTGAGAAGGGAAGGGAAACATGACCATAAGCAATATCTTCCCGGTGACAGTTATCGGCCAAGGCAGCCAGCCCCTGGAAGCGGACGGTGTGCAGCTCGAATTCATTCCCATGCCCAAGGAGATGAGCAGCTACCGCGCGCCCGACATGCCCGAACCCGCGCAGGTGATGCACTTGCGCGGGGCGAAAGCGGTCAGTGACTGGCTGAGCCAGGCGCTGGCTGATTATCGAGTCGGCGGGGAACCGTTGATCGCCGATATCTCGAGCCTGGATGCGGACAACCGGGAACTGGTCAACCAGATTCTGGGCGAGGGCGAGGTCAGCCTGAAATATATCGATGGCGAAATCCGGGTGCGAATGCAGGAATCGGTGTTGGCCGGGATCTGGCGCACTTTTTATTTTGACGCCGAGGGTCGTATCACACGCGATCTCATCGAGGTATGCGACGTACCGGTGCTGGCACGGCGACCACCCGACCCGTTGCAGGCATCCTTTCTGGCACGGAGCTCGGCGCCGGATGGGGTGATGAACGCTTTGCCAATCCTCAGTGAACTGCAGGACCACGTCGCCGGCTGGAGGGTGGGTGATGTCGCCCATGTGATCAACCTCACCCTGCTGCCATTGTCAGAAGGCGACATTCAATTTCTTGGCGAAACGCTGGGGACGGGGCCGGTCGAGACCCTGTCGCGCGGTTACGGGGACTGCAAGATTTCCAGCACGGAATTTCCGGGTATCTGGTGGGTGCGATACACCAATTCCATGGGCACGCTGATTCTGAATACTCTGGAAACCACCGACATTCCGGCGGTAGCCTGTGCCGCTCAGGAAGACCTGGATGATTCGCGGCGGCGGTATCACGAACTGCTGGAGCCTTACTGGACCGAGTTGGGATGAACCCGGCTACGGCTTCGACGCGCATAGACGCCAGCACTCGCCTGGAATGCCGCATCTGTTGGTACGTCTACGATCCGGCGCTGGGCGATGAGGTGGAACAGATTCCACCGGGAACGCCGTTCTCGGACTTGCCAGCTCACTGGCGCTGTCCCCAGTGTGACGCCGAGCGGGATAAATTTCTGCCCCTGGCAGATAGGTAGAGTTTAGATGTGTCTGACGATTCCCATGAAGATCATTGCCGTCAACGGCTTCACTGCCCAGTGCGAAGCCAAGGGGGTGCAGCGCGAAATCAGTCTCTTCATGATGCAGAGTGACGAACTGGCGGTGGGTGATTTTGTCACGGTGCACGCCGGCTATGCCGTTCAGAAGGTCACGACCCAGGAAGCTCATGCTACTTGGGCGTTGTTCGACCAAGTGCTGGGCACGGCGGATATTCCGCTTATGGCGGAGGATGAACTTCCGTGAAATTCTGCGTCTTCGTCATGCCCGGAATCATTTTCCCGCATGCGGTGCTGTTTGCCTGGCCCAGGTGGATGGTGGCGCCTAATCCGACATGGCCTGGCATTTCAACATTCCACATGTTTCCGCTAGCAAGAGTTCAAGGTCGTAACTAGAATGGTTCAAACATATCCACGCATCATTCATACCTGAGGTGGAAGTCGTGAACTTGCGTTGCCGTTTCCCCCCTGTGCTCGCCGGTATCGTGATCGGCTCTTCCATGCTTCTTGCTTTTGTGGTGGCCGGTCGGGGCATAGGCGCCAGCGGCGCGTTGACCAGCCTGGTGGCGACTGTTCAGCACTGGTTGTTGCCGGCGTTCACAGAAAAGAGCGCCTATTTCGCGCCTTACTTTGCGCACGGTGCCAATCCTCTCAATGATTACCTCAGCTATCTCATGATTGGCCTGTTGCTGGGGGCCTTCGTGGGGGCTTTGTCGTGCAGGGATTTCCGCTTGGAAGTGCAGCGCGGTCCCCGCAGTTCGGTGGCCGGCCGGCTCATCTATGCGCTCATCGGCGGCGCCATTACCGGATTTGCCGCGCGCCTGGCGCGCGGCTGCACCAGTGGTGAGGGTTTGGTTGGCGGCGCCGAGCTTTCCGTGGGCGCTTGGGCCTTCCTGTTGTGTATCTTCGTCGGTGGCTTCGCAACGGCCTGGTTCGTGAGAAAACAATGGATCTAATGGCGCCGCTGGTAAAGACCGGTGTGATATCCGAGGCGGTAAACCTGTGGCTGGCGATTCCCATTGGCTTCATCTTCGGATTTGGTCTTTATCACGCCGGTTTCACCGACAGTCGCAGGATTGCGCGCGCCTTCTATCTGAAGGATGTCGGCGTGCCGGTGGTCATGTTCTCCGCCATCGTCACCGGCATGCTGGGCCTGTGGCTGCTCAGCCTCATGGGCATCATCGATACCTCCCAAATGTATTATCTGCCGACTTACCTCAAGCCCATGGCGGTGGGCGGCTTGCTGTTCGGCATCGGCATGGCCATAGGCGGTTTCTGTCCGGGTACGGCGGCGGCTTCTGTTGCTACCGGACGGGTGGACGCCATGGTGTTCATACTTGGCTTCCTGGGTGGTTCCATCCTGTTCGGGGACCTTTTCCCTGTGTGGGGTGATTTCTACAAGAGTGACTATCGGGGGATCTACCGGCTGGATGAATTATTCGGCATGAACATCGGTTCGGTGGTGCTGATCCTGGTGATCGCATCGGTGGCCGGCAGCTTGTTCATGCGCCTGGGACAGCGTCTGTTCTGGCCCAAGCAGGAGGAAGAGGGCATGACCCCCATACAGGTGCTGAAGTATGAAGCGCCTCTGGTGGCGCTGGCCCTGGTGCTTGCCGGCGTCATGGCTTTCTTCCCGACAGACCGTTATCTGCGGAAGTCGGATGGCAACTGGTACATTATTCAGAAGCAGCCGGCTGCAGCCCTTTCGCAACCGGATAAGGGTACAGCGTTGTCCCCGGTCAAGGAGCGCTCGGTGGAAGTGCCTGCGCCGAAGCGTGGGGGTCATGAGGGATGCTGAGCAAGGGGACATTCGCTTGAACCGGCGTGAATTCATCAAAATCTCTGGCCTGCTGGGTGTGGGTGGCGTGGTATCCCCCCTACTCAGTGGCTGCACTCCACATCCTCTGCCCGGACAAGGGCAGGTCAGCCTTACCCCAACCTTCTGCGACATGTGTTTCTGGAAGTGCGCGGGCTTCGTCCACCAGGAAAACGGGCAGCCTTGGAAAATCATCGGCAATGACCACGATCTGCACAGCGAGGGTCGTCTGTGCACCCGGGGAACCGCCGGACTGGGCAGCTATGAAGACCGCGACCGCTTGAAGAAGCCGTTGCTGCGGGTGACAGGCGCGGATGGCCGTCAGACGTTCCGGGAAGTCTCCTGGGACGAAGCGCTGGATCATATCGCCACAAGCCTCAAGTCCATTGCGGAGCGCTATGGTGCCGACCGTACGGCGTTGCTCAACCACGGCTATGGTGCCAGCCACTTCAAGCACCTGATGCGCGCCTACGGTTCCGGCAGCAATGCCGAACCCGCCTTCGCCCAGTGCCGAGGACCGCGTGATGTGGGCTTTGAGCTGACGTTCGGCGAGGGTCTGGGTTCCCCCGAGCGGACTGACATGGAGCATTCCCGTTGCATCGTGCTCATCGGCTCCCACATCGGCGAGAATCTCCACAACAGTCAGGTACAGACATTGGCTGCAGCCCTGCGGCGTGATGTCACCTTGATCACGGTCGATCCGCGTTTTTCCGTGCCCGCCGGCAAGTCGAAATACTGGTTGCCCATCAAGCCGGGCACTGACATTGCGCTGTTGCTGGCCTGGATGCACGTCTTGATCAACGAGGGGCTCTACGACAAGGACTACGTTGAGCGCTACACGACAGGTTTCGAGCAACTGCGCAGTCATGTGGCGCGCTATTCACCCGAGTGGGTCTACCTGGAAACCGGCATCGAACCGGAGTTAATCCGTATCACGGCCCGGGAAATGGCGGCCAGCGCGCCGGCGACCCTGATTCATCCCGGCCGGCATACGGTCTGGTACGGTGACGATACCCAGCGCTCGCGGGCCATTGCCAT
The DNA here is from genome assembly GCA_963713085.1 of uncultured Pseudomonadota bacterium. Classification (GTDB taxonomy): domain Bacteria; phylum Pseudomonadota; class Gammaproteobacteria; order Burkholderiales; family Thiobacillaceae; genus PFJX01. Next base: position 101,122 of record CAVQKQ010000018.1, read on the forward strand.
CCTCAACGCCCTGTTGGGCAGTTGGGGGCGCGAGGGCGGCCTTTACATCCAGGACTGGGTGAACCTGCCGGACTATCCGTTGCCGGCCTATCCCATCCCCAAGAGCACCTTCCGCGCTGCCCACGGCGACCGTTATCCCTTTGCCAATGAAGGGGTCACCACGGCCTTGATCGAGGCCTCCATCGGCGCCGACGCCCATTACAAGGGGTGGCTGGTGTACGGGACCAATTTGCCCATGACCATCCCGGGTATCCGGCCTCAACTCAAGGCTGCCATGGACTCGCTGGAACTGGTGGTGGTCGTCGACACCATGCCCATGGAAATTACCGGCTATGCGGATGTCGTCCTGCCCGAATGCACCTATCTGGAACGCTACGACGATATTCGCAATAGCGGCGAACGGCACCCGTCGCTGGCCCTACGCATGCCGGCCTTCGAACCCCGGTTCGACAGCAAGCCCGGCTGGTGGATCGCCAAGCAACTCGGTCATCGTCTCGGCCTGGACAAATTTTTCCCATGGAACGATTACACCGAAGTGATCGACTGGCAGCTCAAGCAGGTGGGCTCATCGCTGGAAGAGATGAAGAAGACCGGCATCAAGAATTTCCCGCGCACCCGGCCGAAATATTTCGCACCCGGCGAGGCTGTCCGCTTCCGCACGCCCAGCGGCAAGATCGAACTGTACTCTCAACAACTGGCCGCCAAGGGCTTCGACCCGATGCCCGAGTACACGCGTCCGGAACAGCCGCCCCAAGGGTTCTTCCGCCTGAACTACGGGCGCATGCCTGCCCATACCTTCGGCAAGACCACCAACAACCCCATCCTGTTCCAGCTGGCACCGGAAAATACCCTGTGGGTGAATCCGCTGGTGGCGAGCGAGAAGGGGATTAAGAACGGCGAGTACGTGCGCCTCGCCAACCCGGAAGGCATCGTCAGCAACCCAGTCCGGGTGCGTGTTACCGAACGCATCCGGCCCGATTCCGTGTTCATGGCCCATGGCTTCGGTCACCGTTCGCAACGCCTGCTTCTGACCCACGACCTTGGTGCGGACGATTCGGAACTGATGACCAACGTTAAAATGGATCCGCTGATGGGCGGGACCGGCATGCGCGGCAATTTCGTGACCATCGTCATGGAGTCTGCCTGATATGACCCATTATGCGATGGTGATCGACACCAAGCTCTGCATCGGCTGCTGCGACTGCGTGGTCGCCTGCAAGACCGAGAACAAGGTGCCGGAGGGACTCAACCGTGACTGGGTGGTGGAAGCGACCCAAGGCACTTACCCGAACCTGAGCACGGAATTCCGCTCCGAGCGCTGTAACCACTGCTCCCACGCCACCTGCGTGTATATGTGTCCGACTGGCGCCAGTCATTACTGGAACGGCAGCAATATCGTGCTGGTGGATCCCAACAAGTGCACCGGCTGCAAGGCTTGCATTGCGGCCTGTCCCTACGATGCGCGCCTGATCATGCATCCCGGCGGTTACATCGACAAGTGCACCTTCTGCCACCACCGGGTTGAAAAGGGTCTGGACCCCGCCTGCGTCTCCACCTGCCCGACCCACTGCATGCATTTCGGCCTGCTGGACGATCCGTCCAGCAAGGTCAGTGAATTGCTGCGCACCCGTAAGTACAAGGTGCTGAATCCGGAAACCGGCAATCAGCCCAATGTCTATTACCTGATCTGAGGATGCCGCGACCATGCTCGAAGAAATCCTGGTAAGCGCGCGCAGCAACCCGCACATTGACCCGGTGGTGTCGGTATGGGGCTGGGAAATCTCGGTCTATCTGTTCCTGGGGGGTCTGACGGCCGGCATCATGTTGTTCTCGGCCCTAATGCTGCTGCTGAAAAAGGATGAAGAGGCTCCGTTCGCGGTTAACGGCCTGGCCCTGCTCGGTCCGGTGGTCCTGTCGCTGGGCATGACGACCCTTTTCCTGGACCTGTCCCACCCGCTGTTCGTCTGGCGCTTCTATACGACCTTCGAGCCTACCTCGCCCATGTCCTACGGCGCGTGGATACTGATCCTGTTCTACCCGGTGGCGATTCTGCAGGTGCTATCCACGTTGAGATCGGGGTATGGTTTCCTGGCCAGTCTGGTCGATGGTTTCCCATTAGTCGCCACCATACTGGATTGGGCCGAGCGCTACCGGCGCCTCATCGCCTGGCTGGCCATTCCGATTGCCGTGGCGTTGGGGATCTATACCGGGATTCTGCTTAGTGCCTTCAGTGCACGCCCATTCTGGAATACCGGTTTGCTGGGGCCTTTGTTCCTTGTCTCCGGCCTGTCGACCGGCGCGGCACTGACGGCCCTGATCGCCCGCCGGCACAGCGAGCGGCGTTTGTTCACGTTGATCGATGCTGGGCTGATCGTGGTTGAACTGATCCTCTTGGCATTGCTGTTGGTCAATCTCGCGACCGGTGCCAAACCCCAGATGGAGGCGGCCGCGAAATTAATGGGCGGCAGCTACACCATCGGATTCTGGGGGGTGTTCGTGGCCTTTGGGTTGCTGGTGCCATTGATCCTGGAATATTTCGAAATCCGCGGTAACGCCCGCAGATTGGCCATGTTGGCACCGGTGCTGGTGCTGCTGGGCGGATATGTACTGCGTGTGATCGCCGTCGACCTGGGCCAGGAAACCACTTGGACCCACTATTCCGCCGAATTCAATACACAGTTGCTGGACCGCCTGCATTGAGCGCGTGGCCCAGGATGAGAAAGCCATGACCAAAAAAAATTCTTCCCTACCGATCATCATCAGCCTCCTGGGTGCATTGGCCGTAACAGCCTGCGGTGACCATGGCACCAAGCTAAGTGCGGGGGCCCGCAATTTCGACCAGGTGGCCCAATTGGTGGCGCGTCGCGAAGATCGGGTTTCCGCAGAAGAGTTGGCGCGGTGGATCATCCAGGGCAAGAAGGATTTTGTGCTGATCGACGTCCGTCCGGCCAATGACTATGCCAGCGCACACATCGACGGTGCCCGTAATCTCTCCGTGCCAGAACTGCTCTCTCCGGAGCAGATGAAAACATTGCCGAAAGATCGCAAGGTCATTGTCTACTCCCAGGGTTCGGAAACCGCTGCCCAGTCGGTGGTATTGCTGCGGTTGGCGGGCTACGACGCTGATCTGCTGCAAGGGGGCTACAACTTCTGGAACCAGCATGTGCTGAATCCGGTCATCCAGGCGGACGAAGAGGCGCCCAGTGCTGCCGAGAAGCAGGCCATCGCCTGCTACTTCGTCGGCGGCAAAATGGCTGCCCAAACAGCCGCTCCGCCCCCCAAACCTATAACGCCGGCCTTCGTGCCCCCCGTGTCGACACCAGCGGCACCGCCGCCACGGTCAACTCATCGCGAAGGTTGCTGACTGTCCCAGTCAACGCCAAAGGTCGGGACCGGCTCCCGGCAATGGCACCGCCAGCATCCGCTCCATTTCCTGCCTGGAAAATGGCCGCAGCATTCCTGAGTCCTTGGGTTTTGGTGACTTAGCAAGGCTTGTCCAGGCGTCGGCCGGCAATCCATCTACAAGCATTGGATGCGAGGGCCGGAAAAGAATCCTGCCGTTCGCCTGGCGCTTGATACTTCCTTTGCCCAATCCCAATGCTGTGGAATCCCGGTGGCAGGATGCGCAATTGCGGGCAGGTCCGGTGGTGTGGGGTTCAATGGCGTGAAAATCCCTCCTGAAGAGAGGTCTGGGCCATTGCGGATGGGTGACCGACATGATCATGCTGGGCAAGACGGGAACCACCTGGTTATCCGTGTTTACCCCCAATGGTGGCAGGTCGTTGCGTACGCCACTGCGCTGACTGTTCCAGCGGCCGGGGGTGTTTGCCCGGTCTGCATGATCGTACTGATGCCGGCCGGCACCGAAGTCCATGTGACAGCCATAGCACTGGGGCACCCATTGGCTATGGCAGGCCGAACAACTCAGGCGCGTGTGCTGTGTCGCCAAGGGATGCTTGCCGTCCTGGTAGGGCGGGATGGGTATGACGCCATGGCCGTCCTTGCGGTGCAACCAGGCCCTATCGCCGCGCAGTTCGATGTTCCACAGGGGTGTGCCCTTGGCGGTCACCGGAAAACGCGTGCCTGCATCGCTATGGAAGGGAATGCGTGGCAACAGATTTCGATACTTCTCCGACCACTGGGCCCGGGAGATGGTGCGCGTAATCTTGTGGCAGTCGCTGCAGGCGATGTCCACAGCTTGCTTCGCCAAGGCAGGCGAATGATCAATGCCCAAACCCATCAGATCCCTCTCCGTATGGCAGTCGATACAGCCCATTCCAGCCCCATGGTGCAGATCGGCGGGACGAAATTCGACCAGGCGGCCGTCCGCCAACTTGCCCGTTGTGGCGGCTGGAGTGTCGGTTTCCGCCAGACCGGCGTAATTGAGTGAAATGCGACCTGAACGCGAATGGCAACCGAAACAGCGCGCGTCACTCACCTGTGCGGTCAACGCCGGGTGTGCCTGGGACACTTGCGCATTGATATGGCAGGCCAGACAGCCTCCGCCTCGATCACGCGTGGCGTCTAGCCGATGGACGGTTTTCTTTTGGCCCAGATGGCAACTGGCGCACTGCTTTCTAAGCAGACTGTCAGCGGGTGAGTGGGTGAGGTGCATCAGGTCGTTATGACCGGGCCGGTCAGTGGGCTCACCGAAGGCCCGCCGCGTGCTCGCCACCATGCCGGCACCGGTGTGCATGAGGCTGCGAGCGACACCGTTCACCTTGTCGGCGTGACAGCCACCACATGCTTGCCTCGCACTGTCCATGTCTCCGGGAAAGGCGATCAGACCACGATGAGCAGCGATTTTTGTTGCCGAGGTCGTGTCGCCTGAATGGCACAGCGTGCAGTCTTGGGAAAAAGCAACGTGCGCGGCGGAAAAGCCTTTTTCCTGGGCGACATGGCAACGTGTGCAGCCCTGGGCGCTCATGGCTGCTGTACCTGGGTGTGGAACGAGACACAGCAACATCAGAGTCAAGCTGCATAAGAATTTGCGGGTAACCATCCTGGGGACTGTATACATAATTCGCTGCTGAGGCTGAAAACGGACTTCTGATGGTCCTTATAATTGTCCGAGTCGCAGCATAAAAAACAACCTGGAGTAACAACCCTGCGGTGGGGCAAGCGCAGCTTCCCGGCTAAAACGAGATGAATTCCGTGACAGTTGAACGATTGCTGGACGCCTACCTGCGGCGCAGCTACGCCAGCCAGATGTACTTCCAATTAGGTACGCCGCAGGCGCTGCCGGATGTCGGCCGGATACAACCTGCGGTGCTGTACATCCATATTCCCTTCTGTGAATTCCTGTGTCCTTTTTGTTCGTTTCATCGCGTATTGTTGAACGCGTCCAAGGCGACTATGTATTTCTCGGCATTGCGCCGGGAACTGCGCATCATTGCCGCCAAGGGCTATCAACCGGGCATTGTCTACATTGGGGGTGGCACACCCACCGTATTGCCTGATGAGCTTGCCTTGACCCTGGAATTGGTTCGTTCGCTGTTCCCTGTTCAGCAGGTATCCGTGGAAACCAACCCCAATCATCTACGTGAAGATGTGCTGTCGGTGTTGAATTCGGTTGGCGTCGATCGCCTGTCGGTGGGTATTCAGACTTTTGACAATAATCTGCTTAAGGATATGGGGCGCCATGCCTCATACGGCAGCGGTGAACAACTCCGGGAGCGCCTGAAATTCGCACAGGGCAGGTTCGGGACCCTCAATGCGGACATGATTTTCAACCTTCCCAGGCAGAGCGAACAGTCTCTGATGCGGGATCTGGACATCCTAATTCATGAGGTCAAGGTGGATCAGGCCTCCATGTATCCATTGATGACTTCCAGGCGCACCGAGAAGGCGATGCGCAAGACCATGGGGACCTATTCACTGAGGAACGAGAAGCCCTTCTATGACAGGATTCGCCATGAGATGGCCCAGGACTACCAGCTTTCCTCAGTCTGGAGTTTCTCCAGAAACGCGGGACTCATTGACGAGTACATCATTGCCGATACCGGTTTCATTGGCGCCGGAAGTGGAGCGTTCAGCTATCTGGGGGAGGTCATGTACGCCAATACGTTCGCCATCAACCGCTATGCCCGCATGATCGACAAAACGGGAACCGCCGTTACGGCCCATCGCGTGCTGGGGGAGTATCAGCAGGCCCAATATGATCTGGTCATGACCCTATTTGGCCTATCCCTTTCCAAGCGGGATTTTCGACCGAAGTATGGGGGACGCTTCTTCCAACTCCTGTGGAAGGAATTCCTCGCCCTCAGGATATCCGGTGCCATTGTCGATGACGGAGATCGGATTCGCCTGACCCGACAGGGCCAGGCCTACTGGGTCATAGTGATGCGTGAGTTCTTCGCCAGCGTGAACAACTTCAGGGATCAGATGCGTGATCACGTGAGGGCCGAGCGGGCGATGGCCTAGTGGTCCGCCGCTCGACCTTCCCCATGCTGTGATGTTCTAAAGGGAGGAGCGGCTTTCAGGGGTGTGGCCGGGGTGGAATGAGGGCCTGTATCAGTAGCGCCCGTGCTGCTTGGCGATGTAGTTGTTCATTTCGACGTACTGGACGTTCATGCGCCGAAGGATACTGTGCACCTCACGGACGATGGCGCGCATGGCCAGATAAACGATCATCGGCTGTGTGCTGAGCAATTCTTCCAGCCGGTCCCGGGGAAGACTGAAGACTTGGGTCGGGCCGATGGCGCGCAAAGTGGCGCTATGTTCCAGACTGTCGAGAAAGCCCAATTCGCCCGCCATGTCGCGCGTTCGCAGGACATGCAACACAACCCATTCGTCTTTCCCGGTATCCCGTGTGACGGCCAGGCTACCAGAGGCGATGACATAAAGCTCGTTGCTGACCTCGCCCTCCCGGATCAAAACATCGGCGTCATTGAGGCTTTTCCAGGAAACAAGATTGGCGAGAACATCCTTCTGTTCGTCGTTCATTTCGGCGACAAGCGGCGATGAGCGAACCATTTCCGCGTGATTGACTGACATGGCAAACCTCACTTCTATCGCAAAGAGACTGAATCGTTGATTCGATCCTTTGAAGATTGAATTCACCAAGCCGAAAACCCTGAAAAATCAAGGGCTGTGGAAGTTCAACCTGGAATGAATTCAAACTTAAAAGACTAAGTTAATAGAAACAAACCGACAGTGGCGGGAGGCATGCAAACCTTGGATACCTTTGGCCGATGGCAATTAAAACACACTAGCCTTAAAACCGCATTTTGCAGCTTGCGGACATGAAGCTGCGGTTATTCAAACGCTATGCAGCGCGCCAGCTTCGTCCTGATGGGGGGCCGGCTGTGGCCTAGAATGAAAGGGCTGCAAATTGCGGGTAAGTGGAGATTGGGGTCTGAATCGAACTTAGATGAGTGTTGGAAGCCAGGAGGCGACACCTTATGCAAGGTCCATTGATTGACTCCCTCGCGCGGCAAGGTGTGACCCGCCGCAAATTCCTCAAGTTCTGCGCCACCTTGGCGTCCCTGATGGCGTTGCCGCCTTCCGCGGGGCGCGCCATGGCGGATGCGATGGCGTCGGCCAGGCGACCCTCGGTCATCTGGCTGCCATTCCAGGAATGCACCGGCTGTACCGAGTCCATCACCCGATCCCATTCGCCCACCATCGAGGGAATGATCTTCGACATGGTCTCCCTGGATTATCAGGAGACCCTCATGGCGGCAGCCGGGCATCAGGCGGAAGAGGCCCTGCACAACGCCATGAAGGAGAACGACGGGAAATACCTGCTCATCGTCGACGGTTCCATCCCCCTGGCCATGGACGGTGCCTATTCCTGCATTGCCGGCCGTTCCAACCTGGATACCTTGAAAGAGGTGGCCAAGGGCGCCGCCGCGATCGTCTCCATGGGATCCTGCGCCTCCTTCGGCGGTATTCCCAAGGCTAATCCGAACCCTACCGGGGCGGTGGCGGTGTCGGACATCATCAAGGACAAACCCATCGTCAACATCCCGGGTTGTCCACCCATCCCGGTGGTCATGACGGGGGTGCTGGCCCATTTCCTCACCTTCGGCAGCCTGCCCGAGTTGGACAAGCTGGGGCGTCCCAAGGCGTTCTTCGGCGAAACCATCCATGACCGCTGCTACCGGCGTCCCTTCTACGACCAGGGCAAGTTCGCCAAGACCTTCGACGATGAAGGCGCGCGCAATGGCTGGTGCCTGTTCGAACTGGGCTGCAAGGGCCCGGTGACCCACAATGCCTGCGCGACCGTGAAATGGAATGGCGGCACCTCCTGGCCGGTGGAGTCGGGGCATGGATGCCTGGGCTGTTCCGAACCGGATTTCTGGGATGGCGGCGGATTCTACAAGGCGTTGTCCATGCCGGCCAATCCGCTCCGGATGGTTTCCGGGGCCGCGGTGGCCGGCGCCGCGGTCGGGGTGGCGATCAGCTTTGCCAACCGGGCCAAGAAAGCCAGCGCCAAGGCCGATCACGAGACCACCACCCTGGCCGATCTGGAGAAATGATCATGAACGAAATCCAGTTTCTCACCTGGGTTCGTGGAACGGGCCTGAATATCGCGATAAGCGTCTTCCTGCTGGGCGTGGTCTGGCGTTTGTTGGAGATCTACTCGCTGGGAAGAAAGAAAGACCTGTCCGCGCCCAGACATGCCGCGGGCGCATCAGGCTGGCATACCGTGTACCGGCGTTCCTTCCCCCCGCCCGGGATGCTGAAACGTGCACCCGTAAGCTACATCGGCGGCTACGTGTTCCACTTCGGCCTGGTCGTGGTGGTGTTGCTGTTCGCGCCCCACATCAAGCTGATCCAGAGTTTGACCGGCTTGAGTTGGCCGGGATTGCCTTCCCAGTTCATAGACATGGCGGCGGTGGTGACCATGGCGGCCATGGTGGTGGTACTGGTGGATCGCATCAATAAACCGACCAAGCGTTTCCTCAGCACCTTCGAGGATTGGTTCACCTGGGCGGTGACTTTCCTGCCGTTGTTGACGGGATGGCTGGCCGTGCGGCATCTACTGTTGCCCTATACCACCATGTTGGCCGTGCATATTCTGAGCGTGGAGCTGTTGCTGGTCGTGCTGCCCTTCACCAAGCTGTTCCACGTCTTTACCCTGTTTGGATCGCGGTGGTTCAACGGCCAGGTCAATGGTCATAAAGGGGTGCCGATATGAGCGCGTCATTGGAAAAGGGCGTCAGGGTCCTCAAGGAAATCATCGACGCCCCCATCGCCAGTTATTTCAACAGTTGCGTGCATTGCGGCCTGTGTGCCGAAGCCTGTCTGTTCTACACGGAAACGGGGGATCCCAAATACACGCCCATCCATAAGCTCGAACCCTTGCGCCGGATCTATCAGCAGGAATACACCTTGCTCGGGCGCCTGGCCAAGATGGTGGGGCTTTCCAAGCCGGTGACCGACGAGGAACTGGATCAATGGCAGGAACTTGTCTACAACAGCTGCACCCTCTGCGGTCGCTGCTCCGTTGTCTGTCCTGTGGGCAACGATATTGTCTACATGGTGCTGAAATTCCGTGAAGGAATGTCTGCTTCGGGTCATGCGCCCAAAGGCATGAAGGCGGCGGTGAACCGGACTGTGACCATAGGCAGCCCCATGGGTGTCAAATTGCCCGCTGTGAAGGCCCAGATAAAACACGTGGAAGCGGACCACGGTATTCCCGTCCCCCTGGATGTGGAAGGTGCCGAGTACATGGTGATGCTCTCTTCGATGGAGATCATCAACTTCCCGGAATACCTCGGCGCCATCGCCAAGATCATGAAGCAGGCCGGCAAGACCTGGACCCTGTGCTCCACGGCCTTCGAGGCTACCAATGCAGGCTATCAAATCGGCAACTCTGATCTGAATCGGGTGATCGTGTCACGCATCGTCGACGCGGCTGAGCGACTCAAGGTCAAGACCGTGATCAGCCCGGAATGCGGCCATGCATACTCCGCCTTGCGCTGGCAGGGCGCCAATGTGATAGGGCGGCCCTATACCTTCAATGTGCAACATATCCTTGAAGTGCTCGATGATTTCCGCGCCCAGGGTTTGCTTAAAACCGAAGGTTTCGAGACCGACCGTCTCACCTTCCATGATCCTTGCCAGTTGGCCCGGCGTGGCGGCGTAATCCAGCCTCAACGCAACTTGATGAAGATGGTGGCAAAGGACTTCGTCGAGATGCCCGACGCCGGGTTCATGAACTGGTGCTGCGGCGGTGGGGGCGGGGTATCCGCCATCGAGGAAGGCGAGGAATTGCGGCTGGAGACCTTCAAGAAGAAGAAGTCCCAGTTGGAGGCGGTCAAGCCGGATCGCCTGGTGACCGCCTGCGCCAACTGCCGCATCGTCATCGAAGAGGGCCTGGAGCATTACCAGATGGACATTCCGGTGATCGGCCTGACCGAGATGATCGCGGAACACATTCCGGAATAAGGAGCTTGAAGCCATGGCAATCACCAATGACAAGGATTTCAAGGAAGCCCTGGTCGGACTTTCCACTGCACTGCAGCGTCAGTTGGCGGCGCGTTTCACGGAAAGCGTGCTCACGCTAACCGCGGACTCGCGGGTGGTGGGCGCCGTGGGCGCCGCCATGCGGCCAGACATCACCGATGCGGAACTGGCTTCTGTGTACCAAGCGGCCAGGACGGCCAGCGTGGAGAGCTATACCCAGTGTGGCCGGGAATGCGATTGGATGACCCAGGCCGGGCATTTCGTGTCCAAGGCGGCGACCGCCTGTGTCCAGCCCGCTGAGGCTGGCGGCAACCTGGCCTGGGAAGCGGCCATGCAAGCCCGCATGGCGCGCCTGAGCGAGGCCATCGCCACCGGTTTGGGTACTCAGAACAGCGAAGCCGAAGAGCAATACCGCCGCCTCGAAGCTTTCTTGAATCGGTGAGGAAGAACGGCCATGACCACAGCACAACGCATCGTCGTTGACCCCATCACCCGCATCGAGGGCCATCTGCGCATCGAGGCGGAAACGGACGACTCCGGCAGGATCACCCGGGCGTCTTCCGCCGGCACCATGGTGCGCGGTATCGAGATCATCCTGCGCGGGCGCGACCCGCGCGACGCCTGGGCCTTCGCACAGCGCATCTGCGGGGTTTGCACCCTGGTGCACGGTTTGGCCTCGGTACGGGCGGTCGAGGACGCCCTGCATCGCGCCATCCCCGGTTATGCCATCCCAGCCAATGCCCAGGTCATCCGCAACCTGATGAGTGCGGCCCAGTTCGTGCACGACCACGTCATGCACTTCTACCACCTGCATGCCCTGGACTGGGTGGATGTGGTGTCGGCCCTGAAGGCCGATCCGAAAGCCACCTCGGAGCTGGCCCAAAGCATTTCCAGCTGGCCCAAGTCCTCGCCCGGCTACTTCGCCGATGTCCAGAAGCGGGTGAAGACCTTCGTCGAGCAAGGGCAACTGGGCATCTTCGCCAACGCCTACTGGGGGCATCCGGCTTACAAACTGCCGCCGGAGGCCAACCTGATGGCGGTGGCCCACTATCTGGAGGCGCTTGCCTGGCAGCGTGATGTGGTCAAGCTCCACACCATATTCGGCGGCAAGAACCCCCACCCCAACTTCCTTGTGGGTGGCGTGCCGTCAGCCATCAGTATTCACCTCGATCGAGGTGGAAGAGGGGCCGGCCAGGATGCCACCGCGCTCAATCTGGTGGGCCTGGAGATCGTGCTGAACGTCATCAAGCAGATGCGGGAGTTCGTCGACCAGGTCTACGTGCCGGACACCCTGGCCATCGCTTCCTTCTATAAGGATTGGGGCGGCCGGGGCGAAGGCGTGGGCAACTTCCTGTCATTCGGTGACCTGCCGGACAAGGATATGTGGACGCCGGATTCCTTCCTGATCCCGCGAGGCGTCATACTTAACCGGGATATCTCCACACTGCACCCCATCAATTTGGATGACGAGAACGAGATACAGGAATTCGTCACCCATGCCTGGTACCAGTACCAGGAAGGCGACGGGAAAGGCCTGCATCCCTTCAAGGGCGAGACGGAGTTCAATTTCACCGGGCCCAAGCCGCCTTACGACTTCCTGGACGTGGAAAACAAGTATTCCTGGCTCAAGTCGCCACGCTGGAACGGCAAGCCCATGGAGGTCGGTCCCCTGGCCCGGGTGCTGGTGATGTATGCAAGTGGTGACAAGCAGGCCAAGGAACTGGTGGATTACACTCTCAAACACTTGGGCGTTCCGGTAACGGCCCTGTTCTCCACCCTCGGCCGTACCGCGGCACGAACCCTGGAAACCAAGATCCTGGCGGACAACATGCAGGGCATGTTCGACAAGCTCATGGCCAACATCAAGGCGGGCGATGTGCGTACCTTCAACGAACAGTATTGGGATCCGTCCACCTGGCCCAAGTCAATGCACGGCGTGGGCCTGCTGGAGGCCCCGCGCGGCGGCCTGTCCCACTGGATCGTGGTGGAGGACGGCAAAATCGACAACTACCAGGCCATCGTGCCCAGCACCTGGAATGCCGGCCCGCGCGACGCCCAGGGCCTGTCCGGCCCCTACGAGGCCGCCCTGCAGGACAACCATGTGTTGGCGGACCCCAAGCAGCCCATCGAAATCCTGCGCACCATCCACAGCTTCGATCCCTGCATCGCCTGTGCGGTGCATGTGACCGATCCGGAGGGCGAGGAACTGGTGAAGGTCAAGGTGAAGTAGCGCAATTCCTCCCCGGAAAGGGGGCAGAAGGAGGTGTGATATGAAAGCTGAACGCAAGGTTTATGAATGGGGTGGATGGAAGATGCCCATCTTCCATCCCAACGATCCCGACTATTGCGAGTACGGCTGCCCGATCTGTACTCGTGCCAGAAAGGGCGTCCCTTGGGCGGTTGCCATGCAGAAAGCCGAGCTGTTGCTGACCCATGGCGGTTGCCCTTGGGGACGGGCGCGTAACAGAAGATATGGGGTCGCTCCCGACCAGACATTGGTTCAACAGGCCTGAAATACGACCAAGAAGACGAACATGGAAGACCCGCTCAAACGATTATTGGATGCCGAAGCCCGCGCGCAGGAGATCATCGATGCCGCCAGCCACGAACGCCAACACCTACTGGATGACGCGCTGACTGCCGCGCGCGAGTCCGAGGTTCGTTTCGAGGCGGGACGCGCCGATCTGCGCGCCCCGTTCCTCAAGGAGGCCAAGGGCCGTGCCGACCAGGCGGTCGCTGAGTTGGCCCGCAAGTATGAGGAACGCCAACGCAACCTGCGGGACATGGCTACCCGCCATGAGCAGGAGGCGGTCGGCGCCGCGCTGGATTACCTGCTCGACCCTGGCCTTTAGGCGCGCGGCCAACTTCATGTCCGCCTATCTGAACGCCCGTGTCAGCCTGTTTTCAGGGCGTCTGTGGCAACCGCAGGATTTCCAGGCCGTGCTGCGCGCGTCCGACACGGAAATGGGCGAGGTGCTGGCCGAGCGAGGGCTGGCCCAGTTGGCGGTGGGCTACATGGGTCAGGACCAGTTGTCCCTGGAGCAACGCATCATTGCCCAACTCTTGGATGAAACCTGGATCCTGCTGCGACCCTTGACCGGTGCGGGCCGGGCTTTCCTTCTCTATTGGACCGAACGGTTCGAGGTCACCAACGTCAAGACCTTGCTGCGTGGCAAGATGATCGGCGAACGTCCCGCCGCGCTGCTTACCCGATTGACCCCCATGGGGCCGTTTGGCCGTCTCGATGTTCAGGATTTGGCGCATGTCGAAGACGTTACCGAACTCTTGCGTCGGCTTGAATCCGGACCCTATGCCAGCATTGTGCGCCAAGCCAGGCAGGCGTTCGAGGATGGGAACGATCCTTTTCTGCTGGATGCCGCGCTGGACCGGGGCTATTACGAGGGGCTGTCCCATCGCGCCCTAGCCTTGGAACAAGAAGCCGGGGCCGCGTTCCGCCGCTTGATGGGGCCGCTTGTCGATTGCATCAACCTGGTCTGGCTGTTGCGTTACCGCTTCAACTACAACCTCCCGCCCGCCCAGGTCTATTACCTTCTGGTGGCTTCCCATTACTCGCTACCTTCGGCGCGGCTCAAGGAATTGGCGGCCATGGATAATCTTGAAGCCGTACTGGCGGCTTTGCCGGATCCCATGAGCAAGGTCCTGGAAGGTAGCCGTGATATTCCCGAAGTGCACTCCCGAATGGATCGGCAAGCGGCCGAGCAGGCGGACAAGGTGCTGCATTCCGGAGCTGCACCCATCGCCAGGGCTTTCGCCTACATCATCCTGCGGGAGAGGGATCTGCGGGCGGTCAGGGCGATCCTGCGCGGGCGCCACCTTAAATTGCCGATGGCGGCCATCGAACAGGCGGTTAGCCGCGATTTAATGGAAGCCATGTAATGTTTCGTGCCCTGCCCATGACCCACGTCACGCTCTGGATGCTGGCCAGCGAGGCGCCCGATGCAGCCCTGCTGCTGGCCAGGCATGGTGTGTTTTCCCCGGTATCCGCGCCCGATTCGCGCATGCCGGAAACACCCGGCGAGCTATACCGCGAGGTGTACCTGGAGGCGGAGTCCCGCCTTGGAAAGATCATTGAACTTTTCGGCGGCGGCGTGCCATCGATCCCGGAAGACGCGGTGGCCCCCAATATCCAGGAACTGCAAGAGCTCAACGAGTGGTTGAAGGAGTTGTGGCAGACCTGTTCCGCGGCCAACGAATCTCAACTGCACATCCAGGACGACAGGAAGCGGCTGGCCGCTTTGAAGGAAACCTTTGCCCGCCTGGAATCCCTGAATCTGGATCTGTCCCAGCTGTTCAAATCGGATTCCCTGTTGGATGTTCGCCTGGGCCAGCTGCCGGCCAGCAACGTGAAACGCCTGAATGAATCCCTCAGCCTGGCCGGATACATGCTTTCCGTTTTCGATAAGAACGAGGGCCAGGCCTTTGCCGTGGTGGCGGGTCCCAAGGGTGGCGAGGAAGGTATGGGCGGGGTCTTGTCCCAGGCTGGTTGGCGTGAGTTGTCCGTGCCGGAAGAACTGCGCACCCACCCCGAGGCAACGCGCCGGTTCCTGGCCCAGGAAGGCCAGCGACTGGAAGACTCCCATGCCGCCTACTGCAAGCTCATGGATGACAACCTGTCGCGCTTCGGAGACCGCATCCGGGAGGCCCAGGTCCAGTTGACCCTGGCCCGGCCCCTGGCCGAGGCCTCCATGGCCGGGGTGAGGGGCAAGGGACACCTCGCGGTCTTTACCGGGTGGGTACCCAGGCATGCCGTGACGGATTTGGAACAGGCCCTGGAGGCACGCTTCCACGGCCGCTACCTGCTCTCGAAGCGCCTGCCCGAACAAGGGGAAAATGCCCGGGTACCATCGCTGCTGACCTATCCATTCTGGCTGCGTCCGTTCGTGCCGCTGGTCAAGAGCTACGGAGTGCCGCGCTACGGCGAATTCGACCCCACCTTGCCGTTCGCCTTCACCTACCTCCTGCTGTTCGGCGCCATGTTTGGCGACATCGGCCATGGCGGCGTCATCCTTCTGCTTGCCGCCGCGTTCTACCGGCGCCTCGGCAAGACAGCCTGGATCGGCATGTCCGCCGGCGCCGTGTCGATGCTGTTCGGCCTGCTCTACGGCAGCATCTTCGGCTACGAGGACATCATTCACCCGGTCTGGATGTCGCCGTTGCATCACCCCAACAGGATGCTGATCCTCGCGGTGTCGTTCGGGGTAGGGTTCATCGTCATGACGCTGCTGGTCAATACGCGCAACCGTCTGAATGCGGGGCACACTGCGGAAGCCCTGTTCGACTCCACCGGGCTGGCCGGCTTGCTGTTCTATCTCGGCGCGGTCGGCGGCGTGGCCAGCCTGGCCGGTGTCGCCGATCTGGCCACGCCTTCATGGATGCTCGCCACCCTGGGAATCTGCATCGTCGCCGGTTTCAAGTGGGCGGAAACCCACGCCGGCCTGGGCGAGCGGGTGCTGGTGACCTCGATCGAAACGCTTGAAACCGGCATCAACCTGTTCGCCAACACCCTCTCGTTCATGCGGGTGGCGGCCTTCAGCCTCAACCACGTGGCGCTGGCGCTGGCGATCTTCACCCTGGCCAACGGCCTGGGAAGCGCGGGCCACTGGCTTACCATCGTGCTGGGCAATGTGGTGATCATCGTCCTGGAAGGCGGCATTGTCGCCATCCAGGCGCTGCGTCTCATGTATTACGAGGGATTCTCACGCTTCTTCAGTGGTGACGGGACCGAATTCATCCCCTTGCGGCTGGCGGGAATGAAGCCATCGAATTGAAGGATTGATCGAGTCAAACAGGAGAAAACGATGAGCTGGTTGATCGCACTGATGGGACTATCCGTGGCCGCTACCATCGCGGCGGGCGTGTGGCTGGAAATGAAGCCGAGCCGTCGACCCTCGCCGCACTGGCTGAAGGGGGGAGTGCTGGGGAATTTCCTGGTATTCGGTCTGGCCATGGCGGCCTTCCTCTACCTGGGCATGCAGGATGTCATGGCCCAGGAAGCCGTCGCGACCGGGGGCAGCGGGATTTCCATGGCGGTCGGCCTGGCGCTGATCGGTATCGGCCTACCCACCGGCCTGGCCGCCATCGGCGCAGGCATCGCATTGGGGCCGGTCGGCGCCGCGGCGTTGGCGGTGATCGCCGAAAAACCGGAAATGTTCGGCCGCACCCTGATCTACATGGGCCTGGCCGAAGGTATCGCGATCTACGGTCTGGTCATGTCCATCCTCCTGCTCGGGAAACTTTGAAGGGGCCGGCGTGAAAGCCGATGCCGATTCACCCGTTGCCGCTGGCCGCCTGGTGGTACTGGGCAGTGCCGGACTGACCGACGGCTTCAGCCTGATCGGCGCGGAGGTCTATCCCGACGCGGACCCCGCGAAGGTCGATGAAGTCCTGGCACGGTTGATGAGCGAGAAGTGCGAGGCCCTGGTGCTGCTGGAATCCGCCTTGGCCCATGCCGGGGGGCCGGTATTGAACCGCTTGCGCAACGAGGGTGGTCGGATCGTGGTGACCGAGCTCCCCTCGCTGCCCGCGCCTCAGGATTATGCCCCCGCCGTGGATGAGGTGGTACGCGCGGTCCTGGGACCCGAAGCGCTGAAATAGGAGCGAGATGCAAACGCGAAGCGCGAGGAAATCCTGAATTTCCCATCCCGAGCCCCTGGAGAACAACATGGAAACAGATGCACAAGTCAATCAACTGGAACAGGCCCTGATACGGCAGGCCGAGACCTTGGCCCGGGAACAGCGCCAGAACGGCGAGGCGGCCCGCAACCGCATCCTTGCGGATGCCGCCGCCAAGCTGAAGATCGCCGAGGAACGTGAAGTGATCGCCGCCAAGGCCGAGGCCGAGCGCTTGGTCAGGCGCCAATCCCAGGCGGCCGAGACGCGCTTGGCGGCGGAACTGGACAGGTTGCGCTGGGCACTGACCGAAGCCACCTTGTCCGAGGTGAAACTGGCTTTCCAGGAACTGGTCAACGATGACGCCCGCTATCTGCCCATACTCGAGGGCTGGTTTGCCGCGGCGGCACAGGCTTTGCCCCCCGGCGACCTGGTGGCGGAAGTGCGCCCGGCGGATTTGGCACGCCTGGCGCCGGTATGGAAGGAACTGGCCGCCCGTGCCGCGCCGGGGCGCGCTGTAAGCCTGGTCAGCCATGGCGGGATGAGCGAGGGCGGGGTTCGGGTCCGCCTGGCGGATGGCCGGGCCCAACTCGACCAGACCTTCGAGGCCCGCCAGTCCCGCCTTGCAGACGACCTGGCAAGGGTGGCCATGGAACGGCTGTTCGCCAGTGCCCCGGATCTGGGCACGCTGGCGCACGGATGATCGAACGCGGCAGGCTGGAAACCCAACCGAGATAAGACATGGGAAAGATCCTCGAAATCAACGGCCCCCTGGTGAAGCTGGAACTCCCGGAAACCGTCATCGGCGAGCAGGTCCGGGTCGGCCGGATGGGCCTGGTTGGCGAAGTGATCGGCCGCAACGGTGATTCCGCCCTGGCCCAGCTCTATGAAGACAGCTCTGGCCTGCGCCCGGGCGAGAACGCGGAAGGGCTGGGCTGGCCCCTGTCGGTGGAACTGGGGCCGGGGCTGCTCAACGCCATCTTCGACGGTGTGCAGCGTCCCCTCAACGCGGTTCGGGAACAGAGCGGCGATCGTATCGCCCGGGGCGTCTCGGTCCCCTCCCTGGCCCGGGACAAGAAGTGGCATTTCGTGCCCGATCCCCAACGCAGAAACCTGACCAGCCTGTCCGGTGGCGACGTACTGGGCACGGTCCAGGAAACCGAGTCCATCCTGCATCGCATCCTGACCCCGCCCCTGATGCAGGGCGAACTCATGGAGTTGGCGCCGGAGGGCGATTACTCCGTGGAAGAAACCATTGGCAGGGTCCGCCTGCACGACGGCCGGATCGAGAAGCTGCATCTGTTCCACCGTTGGCCGGTGCGCATCCCGCGTCCCTTCAAGCGCCGGGACCATGCGGTAAAGCCCCTGATCACCGGCCAGCGCATCCTGGACACCTTCTACCCCTTGCTCAAGGGCGGCAAGGCGGCCATCCCCGGTCCCTTCGGTGCCGGCAAGACCATGCTGCAGCAGCAGATCGCCCGCTGGTGCAACGCCGAGATCGTGATCTACGTGGGCTGCGGCGAGCGCGGCAACGAACTGACCGACGTGCTGGAGTTCATGCCGGAGCTGAAGGATCCCCATACCGGCCGCCCCCTGATGGAACGCACCCTGCTGGTGGCCAACACCTCCAACATGGCGGTGGTGGCACGGGAGGCCTCCATCTATGTGGGCATCACCCTGGCCGAATACTTCCGCGACCAAGGCTACGACGTGGTGATGGTGGCGGATTCCACCAGCCGCTGGGCCGAGGCCCTGCGGGAGGTGGCCGGCCGCCTGGGCCAGATGCCGGTGGAGGAGGGCTATCCCGCCTACCTGGGCTCGCGCCTGGCCGCCTTCTACGAGCGGGCCGGACGGGTCGAGACCCTGGCCGGAGACCATGGCTCGGTCACCCTGATCGGCGCCGTCTCGCCGCCCGGCGGTGACTTCTCAGAGCCGGTCACCAGCCACACCAAGGAGATCATCAAGACCTTTTGGGCCCTGTCCAAGGAGTTGGCGGACGCCCGCCATTATCCGGCGGTGGACTGGCTGGAAAGCTTCTCCGGCTACGTGGGTTCCGCCGCCAAATGGTGGGCGGCGGAGGTGGACCCCGGCTGGGAGGCGGCCCGGGCCGAGGCGCTGGACCTGCTGGCCGAATCCGAGGAATTGCAGCGCATCGTCAACCTGGTGGGGGTCGAGGCCCTGTCCTCGGAACAGCGCTGGACCCTGGAGTCCGCCGGGCTGATCAAGGAGGGGCTGCTGCAGCAGGCCGCCACCGACGAGATAGATAGTTTCTCCTCGCCGGAGAAACAGTTCGCCCTGCTCTCCGCCATGCTGGAGATCTATCACCAGGGCATGAAGCTGGTGAAGCTGGGGGCGCCCGCCCGCCGCCTCCTCCAATTGCCTCTGCTGGCCCAGGCCCGGCGTTGGAAGAGCCAGCACAAGTCCGACGACATGGCGGCGCTGAAGGAAAAGATCGCGGCGATTCCGCGCGAATTCGGGAATCTGGCGCTGGATTACCAACAGACTTCGAGCTGATGCCAACCCCTTCTCCCCACGGTTGGAGGAAGGGTGAAAGGGAAACATGAAGAATATCGAATTCCGAACCGCAACCTCCGCCCAGGGCGGCCTGATCGTCATGGGCGGCGTGCCCGGCGTGGCGGCCGGCAGCCGGGTGCAGGTACGCGACCATACCGGCCGCCTGCGCTCCGGACTGGTGATCCGCACTGCCGACGATGCCGTGCTGGTGGAGGTGTTCGAGGGTACCGACGACCTGGATCTGGAGCGTACCTGGGTGCGTTTCATGGACGAACCCTTCAAACTGCCGGTGTCCCGGGATATCCTGGGCCGGGTGTTCAACGGCGCGGGCCTGCCTCGGGACGGCCGTCCGCCGATTATCTCCGCCGACCGCCGCGCCGTGAACGGCGAGCCCCTCAACCCCGCGGCCCGGGCCTATCCTCGCGAGTTCATCCAGACCGGCATCTCCGCCATCGACGGCATGAACTCCCTGACCCGGGGCCAGAAGCTGCCCATCTTTTCCGGGGGTGGCCTGCCCCACAACCGGGTGGCGGCCCAGATCGTGCGCCAGGCCAAACTGCTGGGCGAGGAATCCTCCGACTTCGTGGTGGTATTCGCCGCCTTCGGCGTATCCAGCTCCGACGCCCGCTACTTCCAGGAGAGCTTCGAGGAATCCGGCGTGCTGAACCGAGTGGTGATGTTCCTCAACCTGGCGGACGAGCCGGTGATCGAGCGGCTGCTCACGCCGCGGGCGGCCATGACCGCCGCCGAATATCTGGCCTACGACCTGGATTACCACGTGCTGGTGGTGATGACCGACATGACCGCCTACGCCGAGGCCCTGCGCGAAGTGGCGGTGCTGCGGGGCGACGTGCCGGCGCGCAAGGGCTACCCGGGTTACCTGTATTCAGACCTGGCGGAGATCTACGAACGGGCGGGGCGGATCAAGGACCGGCGCGGTTCCATCACCCTGATCCCGGTGTTGTCCATGCCTTCCGACGACATCACCCACCCCATCCCCGACCTGACCGGCTACATCACCGAGGGCCAGATCGTGCTGGGCCGGGAATTGACCAACCAGGGCGTGTATCCGCCGGTCACTGTGCTGCCTTCCCTGTCGCGCCTGATGAAGGACGGCATCGGCAAGAACTTCACCCGGGAGGACCATCCCCACGTGGCCAGCCAGCTGTTCGCCAGCTACGCCAAGGCCCTGGAGGTGCGCGGCCTGGCCGCCATCATCGGGGCCGAGGAGTTGTCCGAATCCGACCGGCGCTACCTGGAATTCGCCGAGGCCTTCGAGCGGCGTTTCATCGGCCAGGGCGAGGACGAGGACCGCAGCGTCTACGAGACCATCAACCTGGCCTGGTCCCTGCTCTCCATGCTGCCGGCCGAGTCCCTGGTCCGGGTGACGGAGGAGGAACTGGCCAAGTACCACAAGGGCCAGCCCGTCATCGAGCCGGCATGAAAAAGCGCCTCTCCGTCCCCCCAACTAAAAGCGCTCTGCTCCAAGTCGGCCGCCAGGTGCGGTTCCTGGAGCAGGGGCGGCAGATGCTGGAGAAGAAGCGGGACCTGCTTGCCCGCCTGGTCTACGAGCGTCTGGCCCAGTACCGGGAACTGCGCGCCCAGACGGTGCGGGAACTGGCCGATGCCTATCACTGGCTGGGCATCGTCCAGATGCGCATGGGCGGCCAGATGCTGCGCCAGGCCGGCATCGGCCTGAAGCCCGCCGTGGCCATCAGGGTGGTTTCCCGTTCCAGCGTCGGCGTGGAATATGCCAGTGTCAGCGCGGAACCCCTGCCGCTCCAGCCGGTGGGCCTGATGTGGACCGACGTGAGTTTCGACGAGGCTCGCCTGCGCCTGCGCGAGTTGACCGTCACCCTTGCCCGCCTGGGCGAGGCGGAAAACGCCTTGTGGCGCCTGCTGGCCGCCAGCCGCAAGACCCAGAAGCGGGTCAACGCCCTGAAATACAACATCATTCCCCGCTACCAGGCTACGGTGCATCATATCCGCGCCGCCCTGGAGGAGGATGAACGCAATACCCTGTTCCAGATCAAGGTCCTGCGCACCCGCGCCGAGACCGCCGCCCGAGAGGAGAAATCATGAAAACTACCCTGGCAACCCTGTTCCTGCTGTTGAGCGCGGCGGGCACCATTCCCGCCTGTGCGGAGGAGATCAACGCCGTGGTCAAGATCCCCCGGCTCACCCTGGAGGCTTCCGAGAAGCTGGCCCGGGCGGCGCTGGATGCCTGCCGCAAGGAAGGCATCCAGGTCGGCGTGACCGTGGTGGACCGCAGCGGCGACGCCATGGTGTTCCTGCGCGACACCCTGGCGCCGAGGGTCACCATCGAGGTCAGCCGGCAAAAGGCCTATACCGCGGTGAATTTCAACGCGCCTACGTCCACCATGGAGGACCGTTTCACCAAACCCTTTGCCATCGGCAAGGTGGACGGGCTGGTGTTCTCCGCTGGGGGTATACCCATCGAGGCGGCCGGAAACATAGTCGGGGCCGTGGGTGTGTCGGGTGCGGCTACCGGCGAACAGGACGAGGCTTGCGCCCGAGCGGGCCTGCAGGCCATCGCTTTCGACCTGGAGTCTGCCAGCCCCTGAGCTTGCCGACCCGCGCCTAGGCGCGCCGGGTCAAGATCGATGCCAGCTCCCAAAGGCCGTTGGGATGGGAAACCCGGTCGGGGGACTGTTCCGGCCAATCCCAGCGGGTTGCGGGGAACAGGGTGCGCATCTCAGATAATGCGCAGTGGTAGGGCGGGCCGCCTTCCCGCTCGGTCTGCATGAACAGGGCGAAGAGGCGCCCGTTCGGCTTGAGCCAACGCTGCAATTGCCGTTCATAGTCCCGCCAGTGGTCCGGGCTCAGGGCGCACAGGCAGGTTTGTTCGTAGATGGCGTCGAATGCCGCCACCGGCTGCCAGGCCAGGACGTCGGCGCAGACTCGTTCCGCGCTGACGCCGGCTTGGGCGAGTTCCGCCTCCAGGTGCTTCAGGGCGGTCGGGGCGATGTCCAGGGCGGTCACCTGAAAGCCCCGTTGCGCCAGAACCACCGCTTCATGCCCCCGGCCGCAGCCCGGGATCAGGATAGAGCCCGGGCTCAGGTCGCCGCTTTCCAGCCAGGCGTGCAGTGCAGGGCTGGTTCCACCCCGGTCCCAGGGGATGCTGTTGGCGCGGTATTTTTCTTCCCAGTGGCTCATGGCGCTCATCTTCAAAACAGGCAGGACAGGTTCGGTCCCCTTGCGGTTCCCGGTCAAGTTCGGCATAACCCACCGGCAATACCATGACCCGCCGAGAACAGCCCCTTCCGCCCGCGATCTGCCTGATGGGCCCCACCGCCAGCGGCAAAACCGACCTGGCCGTGGCCCTGGCGGCGTGTTTCCCGCTGGAGATCATCAGCGTGGATTCGGCCCTGGTGTATCGCGGCATGGATATCGGCACCGCCAAACCGGATGCCGCGACCCTGGCCCGGGCGCCCCATCACCTCATCGATCTTGTCGATCCCTCCGAGGCCTATTCCGCCGGGCGCTTCAAGGTCGATGCCATGGGCTTGATGGCGGAGATCACCGCCCGCGGGCGGGTCCCTCTCCTGGTGGGCGGCACCATGTTGTATTTCCGTGCCCTCAAGGGGGGGTTGGATGCGCTGCCGCCCGCCGATCCCGCGCTGCGTGAGGCATTGGAGGCCCGGGCCGCGCGCGCGGGTTGGCCGGCCTTGCATGGCGTATTGGCGCGGCTGGATCCGGAAGCTGCCGCGCGCCTTAAACCCAACGATGCCCAGCGTATCCAGCGCGCCCTGGAACTGTGCCTGACCACGGGCGAGTCCCTCTCGGCGTTGTACGGCAAGGCGGGTGCGGCGCCGCCGCCCTTCCGCATGCTGGAGCTGGCCTTGCTTCCGGGTAATCGGGCCTGGCTGCATGAACGGATCAACCGGCGCTTCCGGATCATGCTGGAGGCCGGACTGGTGGAGGAACTGCGGAGCCTGCAGGCCCATTACCCACTGCATGCCGCTCTGCCTTCCATGCGCTGCGTGGGCTATCGCCAGGCCTGGCAGTTTCTGGCCGGCGAGATCGACGCGGCCGGGCTTTTCGAGAAAGGGGCGGCGGCCACCCGCCAGCTGGCCAAGCGCCAGCTGACCTGGCTGCGAGGCTGGACGGGAGCGGAGGCGCTGGATTGCATGGCGCCGGATCTGGTCGATCAGGCCGCCGACCGGGTGGCCCGCTTTCTGGGGATTCCGGATCAGGCGTCCTGAAGCCGAGACAGCTTGAACGGCAGGTATTCACGGGTGGTCTGGTAGCCGGTCTCGAACAGGGTGTTCTTCTGTTCGGGCGTCATGTTGAACTCCAGGGGCGACATGCCCTCGGTCTCGATCAGCACGGTGTTGTGCCAGAGGATGTCGGTGAGGTATTCCCGGGACATGGTGCTCATGAAGGTGCGCATCAGCATGAACATGTAGTCGGCCACCGGCAGAATCTTGCGCGCCGGATGGGACTCGGCGATCCGCTTGTCCCGCAACCGGAAACAGACCACCGGGGTGCGGTCCCCGGCCCAGTCGCGGAACAGGCCGTCCTCCGCCATGATGCTGCCGTCCACCAACACATGGTCCCCGTAATGATGGAACGAGAAGACCAGGGGTATGGAGATGGAGTAGAGCACGGCCTTGGCAATCCGCAGATCCGGCGTGGTGTCCCGGCTGAACACCACGGGCTGGCCGGAGCGGACGTCCGTGGCCACGATGTTCAAACTGACTTCCAGGTCGCGGAAACGGGCGCCGTCCAGTTCGCCGTCCAGCCAGTTCTCGAAGCGCCGCCCGGTGGAGAGGCCGCCGCGCAGGATGAGGTTCAGCAGGGAATGGCCGCGGAACTGGCGAAAATCCACCTCCCGAAACAGCGCCTTCATATGCTCCAGGTTGTTGCCGGACGCCGCGAGGGCGGCCACCACGCCGCCACCGGAGACGCCGACGATGTGGTCGAAGGCCAGGCCCATGTCCCGGAGAGCGGTGAGAACGCCCACGTGGGCGGGCAGGCGCGTGCCGCCACCGGCCAGGATGGGGACGATGCGGGAAGGGAGTTGGGGAGGGAGTGGCGTGGTCACCGGGACTGAGCATCATTCTGTCGTTATCGACCGCATCATAATGGGGTGAGCCTGCGATGCAACATCCAAGGGACCCGATGCCGTCCCGGGCGATGCGGTTGCAGCTTCTATGAGCCGGAGGGGCGGAAGACCGGGTCCGGATTGCCGGTGAGGATGCAATGCGCGGCATGACGGTTTCAATGCAGCGCTTATGCAAGGGGCGATCCCGCCGGCCTGATGGATAATCATGCATCGGGCATCAGTGTCCGCTATCGAGAAAGAGAAGCAATGCGTTTGTTCGAGCGCCGCCGCCGCGGCGAGCACGCACCGGTGGAAATCAGCGAGCGGCACGGCGTTCGTTTCATGCACTTGGGCGGACCGGCGGTGCAGAGCGCCATGCGCATCCGGAATCCCTGGTCGCTGGAACTGGAATACACCCGGGCGATGATGGCTTTCCTGCTGTTTCGCGCCGACCCCAGGGATATCGCCCTGATCGGGTTGGGGGGCGGGTCCATCGCAAAATACATCCATCGCCATCTGCCTGATTGCCGCCTGACGGCGCTGGAGGTGAACCCGGAGGTGGTTTCGGCGGCCAGGGCCTATTTCATGCTGCCCGCCGACGACGAGCGATTGCAGGTGATCACCGGCGACGGTGCGGCATTCGTACATGAAAACCCCGCCAGTCAGGATGTGCTGCTGGTGGATGGCTACGATGCCAAGCGCATCGTCGACGCCCTGGCCATCCCTGCGTTCTATCAGGCCTGCAAGGCCATGCTGCGCCCGGGAGGCGTCGCGGTCTTCAACCTTTGGGGTTCGGATGAATATTTCCCACGCTATTACGACCGGATCGCCAGCGCCTTCGGCCAGCATGTCTTGCAACTGCCCTCCGAAAAAAAGGGGAACATCGTGGTGTTCGCCTTCAACAAGCCTTTGCCTTGGACCGGTTTCGCCCTGTTGAAGCGTCAGGCCGGGCTGTTGGGGCCGTCCCTTGGCCTGGAGTTCGAGGTGTTCATCGAGCGCATGCGCAACTGGAACCCCACCACTGACGTGGCGTTCCTGGTTTGATTCCGGAGGTGGAATAACTATTCATTATGTGGTGATTTGCGGGGCGTGAATCAGGCTGAGTATGGCGTTTGCGGCTTTCCATCCCTCTGGAAGGGTGGGAAAATCTACACCAGTTAAGTATGTTGGGGACGGCCATGATCGATAAAGACGGTTACCGGCCGAACGTGGGCATCGTCATCTGCAACACCCGGAACCAGGTGTTCTGGGGCAAACGGGTGCGCCAGAATTCCTGGCAGTTTCCGCAAGGCGGCATCAAGCACGGGGAGAGCCCGGAAGAGGCCATGTACCGTGAGTTGATGGAAGAAGTGGGGCTGGCTCAGGAACATGTGCGCATCCTTGGACGGACCCGCGATTGGCTGCGTTACGACGTTCCGCGGGACTGGGTACGCCGGGAGTGGCGCGGCCACTACCGGGGACAAAAGCAGATTTGGTTTCTGTTGCGCCTGGTGGGGCGGGATTGCGACGTCAGCCTGCGGGCCTCGACCCACCCCGAGTTCGATGCCTGGCGCTGGAGTGAATACTGGGCGCCCGCGGAGGCCGTGGTGGAATTCAAGCAGGAAGTCTATCGGCTGGCATTGCGCGAATTGGAGCGTTACCTCCCTTCCGATGACGGGCATGCCAAGGCGCGCCATCCGTATTTTCTGGCCATGCGTCCCCACGGCGCGGGGCGGCCATGACCGTAGTTGTGAGGCCATCATGAGTAGAACCTATCACCTGATTCCGACGTCCCCCATGCAAAAAGGGGCGACGTTCCACAAGCCGCGCCAAGTCCTTCCCGAGCGTGTCTCCTTGGATGACCCAGCCTCCGACATAATGACCGACTTCAAGGTGGTGACGGCCTATACCATCTTTCCGCTGGAGACCATAGAAGACGCCCGCGCCAAGATGATCCACCGCGGCGTGCGAATGTTGCTGGTGGTGGACGATATGAACCACATCCTGGGGTTGATTACCTCCACCGACCTCACCAGCGAGAAACCCATGCAGGTGGTCCAGACCCAGGGAATCCGGCATTCCGACGTGATGGTCAAGGACATCATGACTCCCCGGGAAAGGTTGGAAGTCCTGAGCATCGAGGATCTCGGCACCGCCTGTGTCGGGGACGTCGTCGACACCCTAAAGGCCCATGGCCGCCAGCATGCCTTGGTCGTCGAGCGCGGCGAAGATCGCAGCCAGATCCTGCGCGGTATGTTCTCCGTATCCCAGATCAGCCGGCAACTGGATACCCACGTGGAAACCGTGGGCGTGGCGCGTACCTTCGCCGAACTGGGCGTGGAACTCGGCAGATAACGTGAGGATGACCGCCCGTCCTCAATCGCTACCCGGCGACCCCGGGCAGTGGGGGCACGGCGAGCCTCTGTGGAAATTGGTGCCCCGGCGGGATGCGGATGGCCACCTTTGCACTGATTTCATCATGTTGGCGCCGGGACTCGGGAAACGGCCCAGCCATGAGATCGAGGGGGTGGTGCGGGTGGTACAGGGTGTGCTGTCCCGCTTCGACGAATGGGTGGTGTTCGCCGACTTCAACCTGAAGATCAATGTGCTTTGGGTGTCCCTGAAGTACCGTCCGGGGATCATGGCCGAGCTCGTGGCGGCGCTACGGGCCAAGGCGCCGGTACTCAAGCTGGTCGCCCACAATCCTGATCAACGGGGATGACCGTGCGGAACTATCTCCTCCTGGGCCTGTTGCTGGTCGCCTCCTCGGGTACGGCATGGGGGCAGCAAGTCCCCATGCCCTGGCCGTTCCCCCCGTTCTGGATCGTGCCGGCGGCGCCGGCCCAGCCCATGCCGTTCCCCACCCCGTTTTGGGTTTGGCCCATGCAGCCGCCACCGGCCCAGCCCCCGGTTCAATACCCGGCCCCACAACAAGCCCGGCCTGTGGCGCCCGCACCTTCCGAACCCATTGCCGCGCCGCCGCTTCCTACCGCGCCCATGCCGTCACCCGCCATGCAGCCTGCCGCCATGGAACAGAAGCCGACATCGCCGGTGGTCCCTCAAGTGGAGGTCTCCAGCCCAAGCCCCGCGCACTCCACTACCATGCCGGCTAAACCGTCCCCTGACGCGGCGACACCCAGGACATCGGCCCCAAGCGGTGCTGTGCTCCCCGCCAAGACGCGCCCCAAGCAATCATTCAAGACCCGACAGCCGACAAAACCGGCATCCAGGCCGCGCAAACTGTGCTGGAAGGACGGACGCTTGGACGTCTGCAAGTAATTCGGACTGTCGGTGGGCAATATATTTGAGTAAAATAGTCAGGTAATGACTGGGGCAGCGGCACCCTTGAAATTTCATCGTTCGCCTTCATCTGCCCAGCACAAATTTCCCGGTTCCCAGCTGAATCCCTTCCATATCAACTCAGAGGTTAGACATGTCGGTTTCCGAACTGCAAGTGCAAACAGCGCTCAAGGAGCTCATCGATCCCAACACCCAGAAGGACTTCATGGCCACCAAGTCGGCCAAGAACATCAAGGTGGATGGCGACAAGGTGACTTTGGATGTGGTGCTGCCCTATCCCGCCAAGATGGTTTCCGGTCAGATCAAGGCCATGGTGGAAGACAAGATCAAAGCGGCCACCGGCGCTGGCGCGGTGGAGGCCAATCTCACCTGGAGGATCGTGGCCCATAGCGTGCAACGCGGCGTCAAGCTGATCCCCGGGGTAAAAAACATCATCGCCGTGGCCTCCGGCAAGGGCGGCGTGGGCAAGTCCACCACCGCGGTCAATATCGCCCTGGCCCTGGCCGCCGAAGGCGCCAAGGTGGGCATGCTGGATGCCGACATCTACGGCCCGTCCCAGCCGACCATGCTGGGCATCCACGGCCGCCCCGAATCGGCCGACGGCCAGACCCTGGCGCCCATGGTTGGCCACGGCATCCAGGCCATGTCCATCGGCTTCCTGATCGACGTGGAAACCCCCATGGTTTGGCGCGGGCCCATGGTGACCCAGGCCCTGGAGCAACTGCTCAACCAGACCACCTGGCAGGACCTGGATTATCTGGTGGTGGACCTCCCGCCGGGCACCGGCGACATCCAGCTGACCCTGGCCCAGCGCGTTCCTGTGACCGGAGCGGTGATCGTCACCACCCCCCAGGACATCGCCCTGATCGATGCCCGCAAGGGCCTGAAGATGTTCGAGAAGGTGGGCGTGCCCATCCTGGGCGTGGTGGAGAACATGAGCCTGCACATCTGTTCCAACTGCGGCCATGAGGAACGCATCTTCGGAGAGGGTGGCGGCGAACGCATGTGCAAGGACTACGGCACGGAATTCCTGGGCGCCCTGCCCCTGGACATCCGTATCCGCGAGGAAACCGACTCCGGCAAACCCACCGTGGTGGCCGAGCCGGAATCGCGCATCGCCGAGATCTATCGCGCCATTGCCCGCCGCGTGGCGGTGAAGGTGGGCGACCTGGCGGTGGACCATTCCGCGAAATTTCCCAGCATCGTCATTCAGAACACCTGAGGCGCACGAGAAACGGGAAAAGGGAAACGCGATGTTGTATTGTGCGTTTCCCGTTTCACCCACCCTGTTTCCCCAGCAATGAGCATCAAATCCGACAAGTGGATCCGCCGTATGGCGGCGGAACACGGCATGATCGAGCCCTTCGAGCCCGGCCAGGTCAAGAGCGTCAACGGCGAGAAGATCGTGTCCTACGGCACCTCCAGCTACGGCTACGACGTGCGTTGCGCCGACGAATTCAAGCTGTTCACCAACATCAATTCCACCATCGTCGACCCCAAGCACTTCGACCCCAACTCCTTTGTGGAGGTGAAGGGCGAGTTCTGCATCATTCCCCCCAACTCCTTCGCCCTGGCGCGCACGGTGGAATATTTCCGCATCCCGCGCGATGTATTGGTGGTTTGCCTGGGCAAGAGCACCTACGCCCGCTGCGGCATCATCGTCAACGTCACGCCCCTGGAGCCCGAGTGGGAGGGCCATGTGACCCTGGAGTTCTCCAACACGACGCCCCTGCCGGCCCGCATTTACGCCAATGAAGGCGTGGCCCAGATGCTGTTCTTCGAGAGCGACGAGCAGTGCGAGACCTCCTACCGGGACCGGGGCGGCAAGTACCAGGGCCAGACCGGCGTGACCCTGCCGAAAATCTGATCGGCTCCGGCAAGAATTCACGAACCCGCCGCCGGCTGTTCCTATAATCCGCCCCATTCGATCAACCCGCCGTCTCCAGGAGTAGGGCATGCGCTTCCGTTTTCCCGTCGTCATCATCGACGAAGACTTCCGTTCCGAGAACGCCTCGGGCCTGGGCATACGCGCCCTGGCCAAGGCGCTGGAGGACGAGGGCATGGAAATACTGGGGGTAACCAGTTATGGCGATCTGTCCTCCTTCGCCCAGCAACAGAGCCGCGCCTCGGGCTTCATCCTGTCGGTGGACGACGACGATTTCTCGTCCGAGGAAGCCGACGAGACCATCGCCGAGTTGCGTTCCTTCGTGAAGGAAATCCGCCACCGCAACACCGAGATCCCGATCTTCCTGTACGGCGAGACCCGAACCAGCCGCCATATCCCCAATGATGTGCTGCGCGAGTTGCACGGCTTCATCCACATGTTCGAGGACACGCCGGAGTTCGTCGCCCGCCTGATCGTGCGCGAGACGCGGGCCTATCTGGATTCGCTGGCGCCGCCGTTCTTCCGGGCGCTCACCCATTACGCCGCCGACGGTTCCTATTCCTGGCACTGTCCCGGCCATTCCGGCGGCGTCGCCTTCCTGAAATCGCCGGTGGGGCAGATGTTCCACCAGTTCTTCGGCGAGAACATGCTGCGCGCCGACGTCTGCAACGCGGTGGACGAACTCGGCCAGCTGCTCGACCATACCGGCCCGGTGGCGGCCTCGGAGCGCAACGCGGCGCGCATCTTCAAGTGCGACCACCTGTTTTTCGTCACCAACGGCACGTCCACCTCCAACAAGATCGTCTGGCATTCCACCGTGGCGCCCAACGACATCGTGGTGGTGGACCGCAACTGCCACAAGTCGATCCTGCACGCCATCATCATGACCGGCGCCATCCCGGTGTTCCTGATGCCCACTCGCAACAACTACGGCATCATCGGGCCGATACCGCGCTCGGAGTTCGCCTGGGAAAACATCAGGAAGAAGATCGCCGCCCATCCCTTCGCGCCCGACAAGAATGCCAAGCCGCGGGTTCTGACCATCACCCAGAGCACCTACGACGGCATCCTCTACAACGTCGAGGAGATCAAGGCGGAACTGGACGGCAAGATCGACACCCTGCATTTTGATGAGGCCTGGCTACCCCACGCCACCTTTCACGGGTTCTATCGCGGCATGCATGCCATCGGTGTGAACCGCCCGCGCTGCAAGGACTCCATGGTGTTCTCCACCCAGTCCACCCACAAGCTGTTGGCCGGCCTGTCCCAGGCCTCCCAGATCCTGGTGCAGGAATCCGAGACCCGGAAACTGGACCGCGACGTGTTCAACGAGGCCTTCCTGATGCACACCTCGACCAGCCCGCAGTACGCGATCATCGCCAGCTGTGACGTGGCGGCGGCGATGATGGAGGAGCCGGGCGGCACCGCGCTGGTGGAGGAATCCATCGCCGAGGCCCTGGATTTCCGACGCGCCATGCGCAAGGTGGGCGCGGAGATGGAAACCGATGTGGGGACCCGGTGGTGGTTCAAGGTCTGGGGCCCGGAAGAACTGGCCGACGAAGGCATGGGCAGCCGGGAGGACTGGATGCTGCGGGCCGGCGAGCATTGGCACGGCTTCGGCGACCTCGCCCCGGGCTTCAACCTGCTCGACCCGATCAAGGCCACGGTTATCACCCCCGGCCTCAACGTGGCCGGCGACTTCGCCGACTGGGGCATCCCCGCCGCAATACTCACCAAATACCTGGCGGAACACGGCATCATCGTCGAGAAGACCGGGCTCTATTCATTCTTCATCATGTTCACCATCGGCATCACCAAGGGCCGCTGGAACACCATGGTCACCGAGTTGCAGCAGTTCAAGGACGACTACGACCGCAATCAGCCCCTGTGGCGCATCATGCCGGACTTCGTCGCGGCGCATCCGGTCTACGAGCGCGTGGGACTGAAGGACCTGTGCACCGGTATCCACGAGGTCTACAAGGCCAACGACGTCGCCCGCCTCACCACCGAGATGTATCTCTCCGACATGGTCCCCGCCATGCGCCCTGCCGACGCCTTCGCCCGGATGGCTCACCGCGACATCGAACGGGTGGAGATCGACAATCTGGAAGGCCGCATCACCTCCATCCTGCTTACTCCCTATCCACCTGGCATACCCTTGCTGATCCCGGGGGAGCGTTTCAACGCGACCATCGTCCGCTACCTGAAATTCACCCGGGTGTTCAACGAGAAATTCCCCGGGTTCGAAACCGATGTGCACGGCCTCGTCAAGGACAAGGAAAACGGCAAGACGCGGTATTTCGTGGATTGCGTCACCTAGGGCGCCTACGGGGCAAGGATCCATGTGCTTCGCCACTTGCCCGGATTTGCTATCCGGCTGATTTGTAAATATAATCCCGCCCCTCCCCGAGCCCGCCCAGCGAATCACGGCGGGCTCGGTTCTTTCCGTCCTTGCCTCACTCCGTGCGCACGGGGGAGGCCTTAGCCCAAAAGGAGTTTGAATGCGTCATTACGAGATTGTCTTTATCGTCCATCCGGACCAGAGCGAGCAGGTGCCCGCCATGGTGGAGCGTTACAAGGCCCAGATCACCGCCAAGGGTGGCCACATCCATCGCCTGGAAGACTGGGGCCGTCTGCAACTGGCCTACACCATCCAGAAGATGCACAAGGCCCACTACCTGCTCATGAACATCGAGTGCGACCTGGACACCATGAATGAGCTGGAGCACGGCTTCCGCTTCAACGACGCGATCCTGCGCCATCTGACCCTGGTGCGCGACGAGGCGGTCACCAGCCCGTCCCCGATGATGAAGGGCGAGAAGGCCCGCAACCTGCTGGCGCCCCAGCAGGCCGCGACCCCTTCCGAAGCCCCGGCCTCAACGGTAGCGTCCTGAATAGATTCGAGTTGAGCGCAAGCCTGTTGGAAAATACCGGCCTGCGCCGAACCCCGGCGGGATTACCCGCCCTGCGGCTGAAACTGGCCCATGCCTCCACCCAGACGGAGGCGGGGCGGCCGAGGCCGGTGGCGATCGAAACGGAAGCGGTGGCGTTCGGCCCGGTGGCCGAGCAACTGGCCCGGATCGAGATCGGAACCCGACTGGTCCTGGCCGGTTTCCTAGATCGCAGAGGGGTTAACAGTCCCCAGCTCGAATTGCATGTGACTGAATTGATAGCGTCCGACCCGGCCAGCCCGGACGGACCTGAAACGAATAGGAGTTAAAGAAATGGCGTTTATCAAGCGTAAGCCCCGTCCCAAGAACCCCAACGGCGGCGCACTGTTCCGTCGGCGCAAGTTCTGCCGTTTCACCGCCGAGAAGGTGAAAGAGGTGGACTACAAGGACATCGAAACCCTGAAGGACTTCATCAACGAACAGGGCAAGATCATCCCCGCGCGGATCACCGGCACCAAGGCCAAGTACCAGCGTCAGCTGTCCGTCGCCATCGAGCGCGCCCGCTTCCTGGCCCTGTTGCACTACACCGACCAGCACAACAATTGATCGGGAGCATATCAATGGAAATCATCCTGATGGACAAAGTGGCCAACCTGGGCAACCTGGGTGACGTGGTCAAGGTCAAGCACGGTTATGCCCGCAACTACCTGATCCCCCAGGGCTTCGCCAAGCGCGCCACCCAGAGCAACATCGCCGCCTTCGCCGAGCGCAAGGCCGAGCTGGAAAAGCTGGCCGCCGAGAAACTGGCCGCCGCCCAGGCCCGGATCGAGAAACTGACGGGCTTCGCCCTTCAGATCACCCAGAAGGCCGGCGTGGACGGCCGCCTGTTCGGTTCCGTCACCAATGCGGACATCGCCGAAGCCCTGATCGCTCAAGGTTTCGAAGTGTCCAAAGCGGAAGTTCGGCTGCCGGAAGGCCCGTTTAAGATGGTGGGGGAATATCCCGTCACCCTGGCCCTGCACACCGACGTGACCTGCGATATCACGGTCAATATACAAGCCGAGTAATACCCCGCCGATTCCCCGGACGTCGCGTCCGGGCCGGTGGAACCAAGGCCGCGAAAGCGGCCTTTTTCATGTCCGAAACCTGCCCTAAGCTGGGCTACAATCCCCTTTCCCCTCCGAGTCTTGCCCCCATGTCCGCCGTTCTCGACAACGATCTTTCCATGCTCAAGCTGCCGCCCCATTCGGTGGAGGCGGAACAGTCCGTGCTGGGCGGGCTGCTGCTGGAGAACCACGCCTGGGAGCGGGTGGCGGACCTGATCAACGAGCAGGATTTCTACCGCGCCGACCACCGTTTGATCTGGCGCCAGATCACCCGCCTGGTCGACGATAACAAGCCCGCCGACGTGGTGACTGTGGCCGAGGCCCTGGAATCCCGCGACCAGTTGGACGAGGCGGGGGGATTGGCCTACCTGGCGGCCCTGGCCCAGAACACGCCCTCCGCCGCCAATATCCGCCGCTACGCCGAGATCGTCCGGGAGCGGGCGGTGCTGCGCAAGCTGGCGGAGGTGGGCGGGGAGATCGCCGAATCCGCCTACAACACCGCCGGCCGGCCCGCCGGCCAGATCCTGGACGAGGCGGAAGCCAAGGTGTTCGACATCAAGGAGGCGGGCGCCCGGTCCAGCCAGGGTTTCCTGACCATGCAGCCCCTGCTCATGGATGTGGTGACCCGCATCGACGAACTCTACAACCGGGACAATCCCAACGACGTGACAGGCGTGCCCACCGGGTTCACCGACCTGGACAGCAAGACATCGGGCCTGCAGCCCGGTGACCTGGTCATCGTCGCGGGCCGGCCCTCCATGGGCAAGACCGCGTTCTCCCTCAACATGGCCGAGCACGTGGCCCTGGAGTCCAATCTATCGGTGGCGGTGTTCAGCATGGAGATGGCCGCCACCCAATTGGTCATGCGCATGCTGGGATCGGTGGGAAAACTGGACCAGCACAAGCTGCGCACCGGGCGAATCGCGGAGGACGACTGGCCGCGCCTTACCCATGCCCTGGGCCGGCTCAACGAGACCCCCCTCTATATCGACGAGTCCCCGGGCCTGACCGCCATGGAACTGCGCGCCCGCGCCCGCCGCCTGGCCCGGCAGTGCAAGGACGATCGGCCCCTCGGCCTGATCGTGGTCGACTACATCCAACTCATGTCCGGCAACGGCATCGGCGAGAACCGGGCCACCGAGATTTCCGAGATCTCCCGCTCCCTCAAGAGCCTGGCCAAGGAACTGCACGTCCCGGTGATCGCCCTGTCCCAGTTGAACCGTTCCCTGGAACAGCGCCCCAACAAGCGGCCGGTCATGTCCGACCTGCGTGAATCGGGCGCCATCGAGCAGGACGCGGACGTGATCCTGTTCATCTACCGCGACGAGGTCTACAACTCGGACAGCGAGGACAAGGGCACCGCCGAGATCATCATCGGCAAGCAGCGTAACGGCCCCATCGGCACGGTCCGACTTACCTTCCTGGGCGAGTACACCCGCTTCGAGAACTTCGCGACGGGCGGTGGGCATTGATGGTGGGGCGCGGTTCGGTGGCGCCGGTGCAGAGTTCTCGTCCGAATTTCCCACGCGCCAGTCGTGTTTCCCCATGTCCCGCCCCCTGACCGCCCGCATCGACACCGCCGCGCTGAGCCATAACCTGGCCGTGGCGAGGAAGGCCGTGCCCCGATCCAAGGTCCTGGCGGTGGTTAAGGCGAACGGCTATGGCCATGGCCTCCTGCGCGTGGCCAAGGCCCTGCGCGGGGCGGATGGTTTCGCCGTCCTGGCCCTCGAGGAAGCCATGCAGTTGCGCGGCCAGGGCTACACCCACCCCATCGTCCTGCTGGAAGGATTTTTTCATCCGGACGAACTGCCGGAAATCGCCCGGCTCAGGTTGCGGCCCGTGATCCATCGCCAGGACCAGGCCGAAACCCTGGCCCGCTCACGCCTGGAACAGAAGCTCGACGTTTTCCTCAAGCTGGATACCGGCATGCATCGGCTCGGCATCCAGCCGAACCGGCTCGGGGAGACGCTGGCCATTCTGCGGGGGGCGCCCCATGTCGGCGGCATCACCCTGATGAGCCATTTCGCCGGCGCGGATGAACCGGGAATCGGCGTGGAGGCCCAACTGGCCTGTTTCT
Source organism: uncultured Pseudomonadota bacterium (assembly GCA_963713085.1). Taxonomy (GTDB): domain Bacteria; phylum Pseudomonadota; class Gammaproteobacteria; order Burkholderiales; family Thiobacillaceae; genus PFJX01. The sequence continues at coordinate 136,988 of CAVQKQ010000018.1, forward strand.
GCGGAGCGGCGGAAGGGCTTGGCCTGCCGGCGAGCCTGGCCAATTCGGCCGCCATCATGCGCTACCCCGCCACCCACGCCGACTGGGTGCGGCCCGGCATCATGCTCTACGGCGCCTCGCCCTTCGCCGGGCAGTCTGGCGATCAGCTGGGCCTGCTGCCGGTCATGACCTTGACCAGCAGGCTGATCGCTATGCGCGCCATCAGGCTGGGCGAAGGCGTGGGCTATGGCCTTGCCTATGTGGCCGAGCGTGACATGCGGGTGGGCGTGGTGGCCTGCGGCTATGCCGACGGCTATCCCCGCCACGCCGCCACCGGCACCCCGATCCTGGTGGAAGGTCAATTGACCCGCACCCTGGGCCGGGTGTCCATGGACATGCTGTGCGTGGATCTGACCTCCGCGCCCGCGGCCCACGTGGGCAGCCCGGTCGTACTCTGGGGGACGGGCCTGCCCGTGGAGCGGGTGGCCGCCGCCGCCGGCACCATCTCGTATGAGTTGCTCACGGCCCTGGCGCCGCGGGTCGCAATCGAGGAAGTTTGACCAGGATTGTTTTTATCAAGTCCCGTCCAGACGGGTATCCAGCAGGAAACCATTTATGTCCGATATCCTTGAAACAATCCTCGCCACCAAGCGCGACGAGATCGCCCTCGCGAAGAAAAGCGAACCCCTGGAAGTCGTCCGCGCCGCGGCGGAATGGGCCCCGACGCCCCGGGACTTCGTCGCCGCCATGCGCGGCAAGATCGACGCGGGCCAGGCCGCCGTGATCGCCGAGATCAAGAAGGCCAGCCCCAGCAAGGGCGTCATCCGTCCGGATTTTCGTCCCGCCGAGATCGCAGCCAGCTATGAGCAGGGTGGGGCGGTCTGCCTGTCCGTGCTCACCGACAGGGACTACTTTCAGGGTAGCCCGGACTATCTGCGGGAGGCGCGCGCCGCCTGCGACCTGCCCGTACTGCGCAAGGATTTCATGATCGATCCCTACCAGGTGTATGAGGCCCGGGCCATGGGCGCGGACTGCATCCTGCTTATCATTGCCGCCTTCAAACACCCCTCCCCCCCGGGGGAGGGGCTAGGGGAGAGGGGGCCGGCTTCGACATCCAGCGCATGCGTGAACTTGAAGAACTTGCCCGAAACTTGGGCATGGCCGTCCTGGCGGAAAGCCACGACAGCCAGGAACTCGATGCCGCCCTGCGGCTAGAGACGCCGCTCATCGGCATCAACAACCGCAACCTGCGCAGCTTTGAAACCCGCCTGGAGACCACCCTCGACCTGCTCGGCCAGGTACCCCCGGAGCGCATTGTCGTCACGGAAAGCGGCATTCTGGCGCCGGAACACGTCGCGCTGATGCGCCGCAACCATGTCCATGCCTTCCTGGTTGGAGAGGCTTTCATGAAGGCTGACAAGCCCGGCGTGGCGCTTTCTGAATTCTTTTCGCAATGAGTTGTTGCGCGGGAGCAACAACGCGACAAGCAGAATGGTTTCAAAGAGATTCAGGGTTTGCTTGCCGATTTAGGTTATGACGACAATGCATGCAACTTCTCGCGCGAGAGGTTTTTTAGGGCCCCCGCCTTAACCATCAAGGGAAAGCGGGCGAAGGCGAAAAGAAGCAGGCCTTCGCAAAAGGGCGAGAGTTTCATCAACCTGATAGGAGTATGAAGATGAAGAAGTCCCTGATCGCTCTGGCAGTTGTCGGCACCATTGCCGCTCCCGCCGCCTTCGCCGCTACCTCCAATGTGGATATCTACGGCAAATTGCGCATGTCCCTCGACTATGTTGATATCAACAATGGTGTCGGACACACTTGGCAGTTGAACGACCAGACCTCCCGCCTCGGTTTCAAGGGTTCCGAGGATCTGGGCGGCGGCCTGAAGGCCATTTGGCAAGTGGAAAGCTACCTGGGTACCGCCCGTGGTGGTGGTGAGTTCTCCGATATCGGCAATCAGATGGTTGGCGGTCGCAACACCTTCGTGGGCCTGGCCGGTGATTTCGGTACCGCTATCGTGGGTCGTCATGACACCCCCTACAAGATTGCCGGTTCCGCCGACATCTTCGCCGACACCTCCGCGGATGCCCAGAACAACGGCGCCATCATCGGTTATGACTTAAGTGGGGCTGGTATAGGTTTTGATGCCCGCGTCGCCAACGCCATTGCCTATATTTCTCCCACCTTCTCCGGCGTGACCATTGCTGCGGCCGTCATTCCTGGTGAAAGCGTCTCTCCTGGACCCCACGGCCTGACCGATGCCTACTCGCTGGCCGCTCTGTACGCCAATGGTCCTCTGACCGGCTCCCTGGCCTACGAAGACCATAACAACCTGTATGACGAAAACGCCTGGAAGTTGAACGTGGGCTATACCTTCGGTGACTTCAAGGTTGGTGCCACCTACGAGAGCCAGAAGGACAAGGTTTTTGATGACAAGTCCAAGAATTACCTGGTGTCCGGTGCCTATATGATGGGCCCCATCACCTTGGGCCTGCAGTATGGCAAGCGTAATACCGACTTCGGTGATGATCTGACCCGTCTCACGGCTGGCGCCTACTACAACCTGTCCAAGCGTACCCAGACCTATGTCGCCTACGACCATGACAAGTGGGAATTTGGCAGTGATAAGGTCAACGTTCTGACCTTCGGTATCAACCACGACTTCTAATCCGGCCTAATCAGCTAGATCCGAAGTTTGCAACGGGCGCGGGAAACCGCGCCCGTTTTGTTTTTTCTTGCAGAACCGATCGATGTGGTGGTCATTCGCGATGCTGGTGGCGACCTCCCCTTCATCTTTCGGGGGGTGTCTCTTGCTTTAGCCATATGCCCAATGACCAATTGGCCGGCGACTGACAGCAAGCTAGATTCCTCCTGCCCATTCGGGCCGAGCGTTCGCTTATCAATCAAGGAGGAAACCATCATGAAAAAACTGTTGAGCGGTCTGGTGCTGTCGTTGATGCTGTCCCTGCCGGCATGGGCGGCCGTCGACGTGAACAGCGCCACCCAATCCGAACTGGAGGCGGTCAAGGGGATTGGTCCCGCCAAGGCCAAGGCGATCATCGCCTATCGGGAAAAGCACGGCCCGTTCAAGACCATGGACGACCTGACCGGCGTCAAGGGCTTGGGCAAGACCAGCGTGATGAAGCTGAAGTCGGAGTTGACGGTGCGGGCTGGAAAGCCCTGATGACTCATCCTAAAAACCGCAATTGCAAGGCGACCTGATCGGTCGCCGCCCTCTCCTCACCCCCTCCCCCAGCGGGGGAGGGGGTGATTTGTCCCCTCTCCTTATGGGAGAGGGCCAGGGTGAGGGGCCGGGCGAAGCCCGGCATGGGCTGGCGGCAATTTAACAGCTGCCAACCGCGGTGTTAATGTTCATAGAAGTGCAATGCATTCTGGCGCCCCGATGGGGCGCTTTTTGTTGGATGTGGATTGAGCCGAAAGGACGGGGGCGGTAGAATCCACCCGTTTAGAAACTGGCGGAGCGAGAGCATGAATTTGTTGAGCAAGACCAACCTGCCCATGACCCTTGTGATCGGTCTTATCGTTTGGGCCTGGATCAGCCTGTTCTCCGTGGTGCTGGGCTCGCTGTTCTGAGGACATCCCGGGTTCGACCCGAACAAAAAGCCCCGTCTCGACGGGGCTTTTTGTTGGCAACGGTAAAACGCTTCGCCACTCAGTTATGCGGTGGCCAGCGCACCCTTGAGCTTCTGCAGGGCCTTGGCTTCCACCTGACGGACCCGTTCCGCTGAAATGCCATAGATGGCCGCCAATTCGTGCAGGGTGGCGGGATCTTCCTCATTGAGCCAACGTGCCTCGACGATATGCCGGCTGCGGGAATCCAGGCCTTCCAACGCCTTGGCCAGTCCTTCGGTGGCCAGTTGCTCCCGCTCCGCGCGTTCCAGGTGCTGGGTGGGTTCGGCATTGGGCGCCGCCAGGTAGGCGATTGGCGCGAAGCTGTCTTCCTCGTCGTCCACGCCGGGATCCAGGGCCATATCCTGGCCATAGAGCCGGGTTTCCATTTCGCGCACATCCGCCTGGCTCACATCCAGGGTCTTGGCGATCTCGCCCACCTCGCCGGCGGACAGGGTGCCATGGCTCTGCTTCATGCTGCGCAGGTTGAAGAACAGCTTGCGTTGCGCCTTGGTGGTGGCGACCTTGACCAGACGCCAGTTTTTGAGGATGAACTCGTGGATCTCGGCCTTGATCCAATGCACGGCAAACGACACCAAGCGCACGCCCCGGTCCGGGTCGTAGCGTTTGACCGCCTTCATCAGGCCCACGTTGCCTTCCTGAATCAGGTCGGAGTGGGGCAGGCCGTATCCCAGGTAGCCGCGGGCGATGGCAACGACCAGGCGCAAGTGGGACAGCACCAACTGGCGCGCGGCCTCGAGATCGCCCTCATCGCGTAAACGCACGGCCAACTCATGTTCCTGCTCGGCACTGAGCAGCGGAAAACGGTTTACTGCCTGGATGTAGTTCTCCAAGCTTCCTAGGGTGGAAGGCACCGGAAAGTTCAGCGCTTCAGCCGTCATGGGTAAATAACCTCCTTGATTCAGTCGATAAATTCTAGCACTCAATATAAGAGAGTGCTAATGACTGACAAGTTCCCGATGAAATTGGTCAAGTGTTTTCCACAGTGCGCAGGGCTTGGCCAACCGCGAAAAAGGCGCCGATCCAGCCCAGCGCGGCACTGAGGCCGAGCAACAGGGCCAATTCCGGGAGTCCCAGCCCCGACAGCTGGTAGATGGCGCCATAAGCGGAGGCTACTTGGGCGACGCTGCCTTGGATGATTCGGCTGCCCAGGATGATCAGCAGCCAGCCGGCCACGCCGCCCGCCAGACCCTGGATGACGCCGAAATAGAGAAAGGGCCTGCGGATGAAACGGTCCGTGGCGCCGATCAGTCGTGCCACCTCGATTTCGTCCTTCTGGGCGTAGATCTGCAGGCGGATGGTGTTGGCGGTGATTGCGGCCAGGGCCACGCCCAGCATGACGGATAGCATGAACACCAGGTCGTGGCCGAAATCCATGAGGGCGGCGAGGCGCTTGATCCAGTCGGCATCCATCTGGATCCGCTCGACCCCCTCCCTGGTCTTGATCCGGGCGGCCAGGGCCTCCAGGGTATCGGGGTCGGTCTTGCCGGGGATAAGGATGATGGAATGGGGCAAAGGGTTGTCGCTCAGGCCGGCGGCAATGTCGGCCAGACCGGCGGCCTCCAGTTTACGGATCCCTTCGGCCTTGCTGACGAATCGGGCGCTGACGATATCCGCCTGCTTGGCCAACTCCATGCTCAATGCCTTGCCCTGTTCCTCGTCGACCTCGGGTTTGAGGAAGACGGTGAGCTCGGCCTGAGGTTTGACCCCGCCGGCGGCGCGGTCGAAATTTTGCAGCAGGACATAAAGTCCGGCCGGCAGCGCCACGGCCACGCCGATAACCAGGACCGTGAACAGGGTGGCCAGGGGCGAATCCAGAAAACGCTGGGCGGAAATCTTCAGGCTGTGGAGATGGTGGGCCAGCCAGGCGTTCATGACAGCAGCTTCCCATAGGCCAGGGACACGTTGCGCCCGCCGTAGCGGTGGATCAGGTCCAGGTCGTGGGTGGAGATGACCAGGGTGACACCGACCTCGTTGAAGGCCCTGAAGGTATCCATAATGTCGCGGGCGTAGGCGTCGTCCAGGTTGGCCGTGGGCTCGTCGGCCAGTACCAGGGCGGGACGGCTGACGATGGCCCGGGCGATGCACAGCCGTTGCTGCTCGCCGCCGGAGAGGGTAATGGGACGGGCTTTTTCCTTCTTCAGCAGTCCCACCTTGTCCAGGGCGGCACGCACCCGCTTGGCGGCATCGGCGCCGGTCATGCCCTGGATGTGCAGGGGCAGCAGGACGTTGTCGAACACGCTGCGGTCATAGAGCAGTTTGTGGTCCTGGAAGATCAGGCCGATGTTGCGCCGGAAGAAGGGCAGGGCGGCCCGCTTCATGCGCCCCACATTCTGGCCGTTAACGGTGACATGGCCGTTTGTGGGGCGCTCCAGGGCGCCGATGAGTTTCAGCAGGGTGCTCTTGCCGGCGCCGGAATGGCCGGTGAGAAAGACCAGTTCCCCCTGCTCGATGGTGAGCGACACCTCGGTCAGGGCTTCATGGCCGCCGGGATAGCGTTTGGTGACGCCGGACAACTCGATCATGAGAACAGGGCGTCCACGAATTCGTCCACCCGGAACGGCTGCAGGTCGTCCAGACCTTCCCCGATGCCGATGAAACGCACCGGCACGGGGTGTTGCTTGGCCAAGGCCGCCAGGATGCCGCCCTTGGCGGTGCCGTCCAGCTTGGTCATGACCAGGCCGGTGAGACCCAGGGCCTGGTCGAAGGCCTTGACCTGCAACAGGGCGTTCTGGCCGATGTTGGCATCCAGCACCAGCAGGACTTCCTGGGGCGCGTTCGGATCCGCTTTCTGGATAACGCGCTTGACCTTGCGGATCTCGTCCATGAGGTTCAACTGGGTGGGCAGGCGTCCGGCGGTATCGGCCATGACCACGTCGATGCCCCGGGCCCTGGCGGATTGCACGGCGTCGAAGATCACCGCCGCCGGATCGCCGGCCTGGGAGGTGATGACTTCCACCTGGTTGCGGCGTCCCCACTCCACCAGTTGCTCCCGGGCGGCGGCGCGGAAGGTATCGCCGGCGGCCAGCAGCACGGTCTTGCCTTCCTGCTGGAAGCGCTGGGCCAGCTTGCCGATGGTGGTGGTCTTGCCGGCCCCGTTCACCCCCGCCAGCATGATGACGAAGGGCTTTGATTGGGTGGTGTCCAGGGGGAGTTCCAGGGGGGCGAGCAGATCCGTCAATTCCACCTTGAGGGCGTCGCGGAGTTGGGCCGCATCGCTGAGCTTGTCCTTCTTGACCCGCTTGCGCAGGCGGTCGAGCAGGTGCTGGGTCGCGTCCACCCCCACATCGGCGGTGAGCAGTACCGTTTCCAGTTCTTCGAACAGGGTCTCGTCGATCTTGACCCCGACCCTCAGCAGGCTGCCGACCTGGCCGGTCAAACCGGTTCGGGTGCGCGCCAGGCCCTGCTTGAGGCGCTGAGCCCAGGAAACCTTGGCAGGGGCTTGCGGGGATGGGATTGCCTCGTCCGGCGCTGTGTCTGGCGCGGATTCGGATTTTCCGGACTTGAAGAAACCAAACACCATGGAGGGCGGTCAGAGAGGCTGCGTTAAATGCACGGAAATTCTATCATGCGCCCTCTTCCTCACCTGATCGGCACTCTATCCATGAAGCGAATCTGTTACGTCCTGGGGTTGATGGCGATGTCGGTCATGCCTGCCCGGGCGGAAATTGCGGAACAAACCCTGGACAACGGCATGAAGGTCATCGTCAAAACCGACCACCGGGCGCCGGTGGTGGTTTCCCAGATCTGGTACCGAGTCGGCAGCATCGACGAGCACAACGGTACCACCGGCGTGGCCCATGCCCTGGAACACATGATGTTCAAGGGGACCAAGGACGTGCCCGCGGGCGAGTTCTCCAAGCGTATCGCCGCCGCCGGCGGCCGGGAAAACGCCTTTACCGCCCAGGATCACACAGCCTATTTCCAGACCCTGCAGAAGGACCGCCTGGAATTGGCCCTGAAACTGGAGGCGGATCGCATGGCCAACCTGACCCTGGCGCCGGACGAGTTCGCCAAGGAGATCCAGGTGGTGATGGAAGAACGCCGCATGCGCACGGAAGACAATCCCCAGGCCAAGCTGTATGAAGCCCTGATGGCCACGGCCTTCGAGGCCAATCCCTATCGGCGCCCGGTGATCGGCTGGATGGACGACCTCAAGCACATGAGCGTGGCCGATGTCAGGCACTGGTATCGGGAGTGGTATGCCCCCAACAATGCCACCCTGGTGGTGGCGGGCGATGTGGATCCGACAAAGGTGTTCGCCTTGGCCAAGGAATATTTCGGTCCCATCCCCAGCCGGCCCTTGCCGGAACGCAAGCCGCAAACGGAACCGAAACAGATCGGCATGCGCCAGGTGGTCGTCAAGGCCCCCGCCAAGCTGCCGGTGGTTGCGCTGGCCTGGCATGTGCCGGCCCTGCGGGATCCCCGAACGGACGAAGAGCCCTACGCCCTGGAGATCCTGGCGGGGGTCCTGGACGGCAATGCCTCCGCCCGTCTCAATCAGTCCCTGGTCCGGGATCAGCGCATCGCCACCGAGGCCAGCGCGGGCTATGACGACATCGCCCGGGGTCCGGAACTGTTCATCATGGATGCCACCCCCACGGAAGGGAAATCCGTGGCCGAGGTGGAGGCCGCCCTCAAGCGGGAGATCGCTCGCATCGTCAAGGAGGGGGTGAGCGAAAAGGAATTGGCCCGGGTCAAGGCCCAGGTCCTGGCCGGCCAGGTCTATCAGCAGGATTCCCTGTTCTATCAGGCCATGCTGATCGGTGAATGGACCACGGCGGGGCTGGATTACCGGGACAGGGACATCCGGCTGGCCAAGCTAAAGGCGGTGACCGCCGATCAGATCCGCGCCGTGGCGGCCAAGTACCTGGTAGATGACGACCTGACCGTGGCGCAGCTGGAGCCGTTGCCCTTGCCGGAAGGGCAGGCGCAAAGCCAGCCCGGCATGATGGGAGCCGGCCATGTCCGTTAAGCACAGCCTCGTATTCCTCGCCGGCCTGTTCCTCGCCCCCTGGGCCTGGGCGGGCCTGGATATCCAGCACTGGACCACGCCCCAGGGCGCCCAGGTCTATTTCGTGGAGAACCATGATCTGCCCATGCTGGACGTGAGCGTGGATTTCTCCGCCGGCAGCGCCCGTGACGGCAAGGCGAAATCGGGCCTGGCCAACTTGACCCGCAACCTCATGGCCCTGGGGGCCGGGCCTTACAGCGAACGGGACATCTCCGAACGGTTGGCGGATGTGGGCGCGGAGCTCGGTGGCCGTCTGGATGCCGACCGGGCCGGCTTCACCATGCGCACCCTCAGCAGCAAGGCGGAACTGAACCAGGCCATGAGCGTACTGGCCGCGATACTGGCCACGCCAGGTTTCGATCCGGCGATCCTGGAGCGGGAAAAGGCCCGCACCGTCGCAGCCCTGGAAGAGGCCGCCACCCAACCCGAGAGCATCGGTGCCAAGGCCTTTCAGGCCGACATCTACCGGGACCACCCTTATGCCTTGAACGAAGGGGGCGAGGTGGAGACGGTCAAGGGCCTTACCCGGGAGGATCTGGTGGTTTTCCACCGCGATTATTACCGGGCCAAGGACATGGTGGTCGCCCTGATGGGGGACATAACGCGGGAGGGCGCCGAACATCTGGCGGCCAAGCTGGCTTTCGGCCTGCCCGAAGGGGAGGCGCCACCGCCGATTCCGCCGGTGATCGTGACGGATCGTGGCCTATCAGAGGTCATTCCCCACCATGCCACCCAGAGCCACCTGTTCATGGGGTTGCCCGGCCTCAAGCGGGAGGATCCGGATTACTTCCCACTGTTGGTGGGCAATTATGTGTCTGGGCGGCGGCGGATTTGATTCCCGGCTGACCGAGTCCATCCGCCAGGAAAAAGGTCTGGCCTACAGTGTCTACAGTTACTTCGCGCCCATGGCGCAGCTGGGACCGTTCCAGATCGGCCTGCAAACCCGGCGCGCGGCGACCGACGAGGCCGTGGCGACGGCCAAGGCGGTGCTGGCCCGCTATCTCGCTGAGGGCCCGACCGAGGCGGAGCTTACCCAGGCCAAAAACAACATTGTGGGGGGCTTCCCGCTGCGCATCGACAGCAACCGCAAGATCCTCGAATACCTGGCCGTCATCGGCTTCTATCGTTTGCCTCTGGATTGGCTCGACACCTATCCCGGCCAGGTGGAGGCGGTGACTCGGGACGAGATCCTGCGGGCCTTCCGCGAGCGGATCAAGCCGGAGGCCATGAGTACCGTGATCGTCGGCGGCCAGCTTGAAGCAGCGCCCAAGTAACACGGTCCGCATCATCGGCGGCCGGTTTCGCAGCCGCCTCCTGAGTTTCCCCAGCCTGGACGGCCTGCGTCCCACCCCGGATCGTGTCCGGGAGACGGTCTTCAATTGGCTGGGCCAGCGACTGGACGGCTGGAGTTGCCTGGATGCCTTCGCGGGCAGCGGCGCCTTGGGGTTCGAAGCGGTTTCCCGGGGCGCGTCCCGGGTGCTGATGCTGGAGCGCGATGCCCGGGCCGCCGAGGCCTTGCGCGAAAACGCCAGGCGTCTGCCCGCGCCGGAGGTGGAAGTGGTCCAGGCCGACGTCCTGTCTTACCTGGCTCACCATGATGAGCGTTTCGACCTGATTTTCCTTGACCCGCCTTTCGTCAGGGAATTGCTGAGGCCCGCCCTGCTTGGCGCGGCGACATGGCTCAATCCTGGCGGTAAAATCTATGCCGAAACCCCCGCTGTCCTGTCCCCGGACGGTTTCGAAGTACTGCGCCAGGGACGGGCGGGGCTGTCCCACTTCTGCCTGATGGAGCTTGCGTGAAAAGGGTAATGGTCTATCCCGGCACCTTCGACCCACTGACCCGAGGGCACGAAGACTTGGTGCGCCGGGCACTGAAACTCTGCGACGAGGTGATATTGGCCATAGCCGAGCATTCGCCGAAGACGCCGTGTTTTTCCCTGGAGGAACGCGTGGATCTGGCCAGGCTGGTGTTGGCCGACATGCCCTCGGTCAGGGTGGAAGCCTTTTCCGGACTTCTGGTGAACTTTGTCCGGCAGCGAGGCGCCTGCATGGTGCTGCGGGGACTGCGGGCGGTGTCGGACTTCGAATTCGAGTTCCAATTGGCCGGCATGAACCGGAAACTGGATTCGGAGATGGAAACGGTTTTTCTGACGCCAGCGGAACAGCACATGTTTGTTTCCGCCAGCATGGTGCGCGAAATCGCGCGGCTGGGCGGCGATGTGCGACCTTTCGTGCATCCGCTTGTGGCTGAACGATTGACCGCCCGATTTGCACAACAACATTGATATGAAAAGGAAAATGGCATGGCTCTGTTGATCACCGACGAATGCATCAACTGCGATGTGTGCGAGCCGGAGTGCCCGAACGGGGCGATCTCCCAGGGCGAGGATATCTACATCATCGACCCCAACAAGTGCACAGAGTGCGTCGGCCATTTCGACACGCCCCAGTGCCGCGAGGTGTGTCCGGTGGACTGTATTCCCATCAATCCCGACTACGTGGAAGACAAGGATGAACTCTACAAGAAGTACGAGAAGCTGACGGCTGAAAAGTAAGCGCCGTGCGTATGCGGGGCAATGAAAAAGCGCGGCTGTGCCGCGCTTTTTCATTGCCGACCGGGAGCGGTCAGGCGGTCAGGGCGATAGTATCCGGCACCGCTGGAACCAGGGCATTGTGAACGTGTTCCGATAGGGTGTTCAACTCGCCGATCTGGCGGATGACCTCGATCTGCATCTGGTCCAACTCCTCGATGCGATCCTCCAGGGTGTCGGCGGCCTTATGGATGCGCTTGACGCTTTCCAGACGGCGCCGCAACTGCATCTGATGTTCCCTTACCTGGCCTTCCATGGGCGACATGATGGCCTTGAGCCAGTTTTCCACATCCTTGTTCAGGATCTCGAAGACCTGCACCACCCGGGTGGCCAGGGTTTCGAAAAAGCGGGTGGTGAGGGTGTACTGCTCGGTCGTGAGGAAGGTGTAGAAGGTGTTGAACTGCTGGTCGTAGGCCTCTTCCAGGCGTTGCATTTCCTTGCGATAGCGCAGCATGGAGAATGGCGGGATGGTGATGAGATTGATGCCATGCTCCTGGTTGAGCTTGTGGTACATGGCCTCCATCATCTTGTTGATCTCCTCGATCTGGTCGTTGGCGTTGTCCAGGTGTGTTTCCAGGGCCAGGAAAAAGCCGGTCATCGCGTCCCGGATACCCTTGGTGAACCGGCTGTCCACCATCGCCTCCCGGGCCACCCGCACCTCGTCGCGCAGGATGTCCATGCCGATTTGGGAGAACAGCTTGATGCTTTGTTGCGAGTAGACCGAGCGCAGGGCCTGGAATTGTTGCAGGCCGCGCTCGAAGGCGTCCTTGTCGCCGGCGATCTTGGCCATGATGTGCTCGACCACATCCTCATTCTTGCCTTGCAGCCCTCTGAGTTCGGCGAGTTGCTCCTCGATCCCGTTCCGGCGCGCATCCAGGAGGTTGAGGGTGTTGTCCAGCAGGTCGGAAAGTTCCGCTTCGGTCTGATCCTTGACGATGGCCTGCTTGGACGAAATCAGTTCTTCCGACAAGGCCTTTTCCAGGTCGGCCAGCCGGCTCCTTTCCAGCAGTGCCTGGTCGCCGTTGATCTTGGCGAGCAGTCCTTTCTGGGCGGAGACCGGGTAGATCTGGGTCGGGCTCACGCCCAACAGGTCGGAACAGTCCTTGACCTGCTTGTTGATCTCGGCATCGATCTGGTCGCGGGTCTTGAGGTCGTCCCAAAGGCCGTCGATTTTGTTCAGCGCCACCAGGCGACCGCGGTTCTTACCGCGGGCATAGATGTGGCTGCGCCAGACGTCGATGTCGGATTTGGTCACGCCGGTATCGGCCGCCAGGACAAACAGCACAGCGTGGGCGTTGGGCAGGAGGTTGAAGGTCAGTTCCGGTTCCACGCCGATGGCATTGAGGCCGGGCGTGTCATACACCACCAGCCCCTTCTCCAGGAACGGATGGGGGAAGTTGATGATGGCATGGCGCCAGGCGGGGATGCTGACCGTGCCATCCTCGTTCATGCTGAATCCGGCCTCGGGGTCGTCCGGGTTATAGAGGCCATAGCGGGTGGCATCCTCCACGGATACCGGCTTGACCTTGCAAACCTCCTGCATGGCGTCCGCCACGCTGCTGGCGGATGTGGTGTCAATCAGGACGGGGGTCCATTCGTCGGGATAGCCCTTGTATTCGGAGATCGTGGCGTTGGAACCGCGGGTCTCGATGGGCAGCAGCTCGATCATGGGCCGTTTCGCCGGATCGTAGAGCAGTTCCGTCGGGCACATGGTGGTACGGCCGGCGGTGGAAGGCAGCAACCTTTGCTTGAGGTCCGATAGGAAGATGGCGTTGATCAGCTCGGATTTGCCCCGGGAGAACTCGGCGACGAAGGCGACGTGGAGCTTGTCCTCCGCCAACCGGTCGATGAGCTGCTGCAGGCGAAGATCCCTCTGGGAGTCGTTCAGATCCTCGCGATTGAGCCATTGGCGATAATCGGCGATGGAACGGGACAGTTCTTGGCGCCACTGGCTGTAGGCTTCGAAATCGTTGGCGAGCGAGGCGGTGGTCATCGGCATTCTCCGGTGGATCCCATTTCCGGCTTGGTTTTGTGGGGTGAACTCTACCATTTACGGCAGATTCCACCGTGCCTTGAGGGATTTTTACGCTTATCGTTTTTGGCAGGCCGGACAGTAGAACGTGGCCCTGGCGCCCTGCCGGATGCGCCGAATGGCCATGCCGCAGGTTTTGCAGGGCTCTCCGGCGCGGCCGTAGACGTGGTAGGTCTGCTGAAAATAGCCCGGGTTGCCATGCCCGTCGACGAAGTCTCTGAGGGTGCTGCCACCCGCCTCGATGGCTTTCTCCAAGGTTTCCTTGACCGCTGCGGCAAGGGCGTCACAGCGTCTCCGCGAAAGCTTCCCGGCCGGCAGCCGCGGGCTGATGCCGGCGTGAAACAGGGCCTCGTTGGCGTAGATGTTGCCCACGCCGACAATTAGGTGGGCATCCATGAGCATGGCTTTGATGCTGATGTTTCGTCCCCTGCTCAGGACATGGAGCCGGGATCCGTCGAAGTCCGCCGAGAGAGGCTCCACACCCAGGCGGCTAAGCAAGGGATGCTGCTCCGGGTTGGCACACCAAAGCAGGGCGCCGAACCGCCGAGGGTCCCGATAGCGCAGCATCTGACCGGTCTCCAGCAGCAGGTCCAAATGGTCATGTTTCGCCGGTAGGGTGCCAGATGGGAGTAGACGCAGACTTCCCGACATGCCCAGATGGCAAAGCAGCCAACCCTTGTCCAACTGCAACAGGAGGTACTTGCCCCGTCTGGCCAGGGCGTGGATGCGCCGGCCTCTGACGCGCTCATCCAGATCGGCGGGGACCGGCCAGCGCAGACGGGGTTCTCGGACCTTGGCGCCGATCAGGCAACGACCTTCCAGATGGGGGGCCAGCCCCCGACGCACGGTTTCGACTTCCGGTAATTCAGGCATGTGTCCCAGGGGGTGTAAAAGGACGAGGATTAAGCGGCCGGAGGCTTGGCAACTTCCCACCGGTATGCTGGTCTAGCATAATGTCCGGAAATCACTTGGATTATTATCATGAACGCCAAGCCTCTCAGCCTCATCTTGTTGACCGTTTCCCTGAGCGCCTGTGCCCAGCCGTCGGTGGTGACCCAGCAGGGGGAGGGCGTAGGCGTGGTGGTGACCGCGCAGCCGCCCAATGAAGGTCTGACACCACAGATTATGTATCAGATCCTGTTGGGCGAAATCGCGGGACAGAGGGGGGAGTTGCGGCTCTCGGCCGAGGCCTATACCAATCTGGCCGGCCGTGTCCATGATCCGCGGGTGGCCCGTCGGGCGACGGAAATTTCGCTGTACGCCCGTCAGCCCCAGCAGGCGTTGCAGAACGCCCAGATCTGGCTGAAGTTGGAGCCCAATTCCAGCAAGGCCCTGCAGACGGTGTCTTCCCTGCTGATCAGCATGGGACGGCTGAACGAAGCGAAAGCACCATTGGATGCCTGGATCAAGGCGGGCAAGGACAGCGAGGTTTTCCTGCAGATGCATGGCCTGCTGGCGCGCCAGAAAGACAAGCAGGCCGTGGCGGATCTGGTCAACGATCTGGCTGCGGGGTATCCGGCCCTCCCGGAGGCGAGATTCGCCGCGGCCGAGGCGGACTGGCAGGCGGGGCAGGGCACGAAGGCTTTGGCGGCGCTGGACGACGCCTTGCGCCTCAAGCCGGACTGGGAGCCTGCCGCGTTGCTCAAGGCCCAGGTCCTGCATCAAACCGAAGGCGAACCGGCCGCGCTGTCATTCTTGGCCGCCTATCTGCGGGATCACCCGGATGCCCGCGATGTCCGCATCGCCTATGCGAAACAACTGGCGCGGGCGGGCCGTTTCGCCGACTCCCGGGCGGCATTCGAGGAGTTGGCCCGGGAAACGCCCGACAACCCGGAGACCTATTTTGCCTTGGGCCTGCTGGCCCTGCAGACCAATGACCTGGATAACGCCCAGGCCAGTTTCAAGAAGGCGCTGGACCTCGGCTATCGAGATCCGGGCAACGCCCGTTACTACCTTGGGCAGCTGGCGGAGGCACGGGGTCAGTTGAACGAGGCGCTGACCTGGTATAAGTCGGTGGAGGATGGGCGGCAGCAACTGGAAGCCCGCCTGCGGGCGGCCGTGGTCATGGGCAAGCTCGGTCAGGTGGAAGATGGCCTGGCCTGGCTGGACAAGACGGCGACTGAATCTGATGCCGAGAGCGTCCAGGTGGTGCAGACCAAGGCCCAGATTTTGCGTGAGGCCAAGGATTACCAGGGCGTGTACGCGGTATTGAACAAGGCCCTGGTGGCCGCGCCGGACAGCCTGGAACTGCTTTACGACCATGCTATGGCGGCTGAGAAGCTCAACCGCCTGGACGTGCTGGAAAGAGATCTTCGCCGTGCAATCAAGCTCAAGCCGGATTACGCCCATGCTTACAACGCCCTTGGCTACACCCTGGCGGATCGCACCGACCGTCTGAAAGAAGCCATCGCCCTACTGGACAAGGCCCTGCAACTCTTGCCCGACGATCCGTTCATCCAGGACAGCATGGGATGGGC
This sequence comes from uncultured Pseudomonadota bacterium, assembly GCA_963713085.1. Classification (GTDB taxonomy): domain Bacteria; phylum Pseudomonadota; class Gammaproteobacteria; order Burkholderiales; family Thiobacillaceae; genus PFJX01. The sequence continues at coordinate 152,732 of CAVQKQ010000018.1, forward strand.
AATGTTCAAGGCCAAGCGTTATGGCGAGGCGGTGGATTATCTGCGTCGCGCGTATTCCGCCCGGCCGGATCCGGAAATCGCCGCCCATCTGGGTGAGGCGCTCTGGGTCAAGGGCGAACGAGACGAGGCGCGCCGGGTCTGGCAAGGCTCCCTGAGGTCCAATCCGGACAATGAAAGCCTGCGCGAGGTGCTGACTCGCCTGACGCCTTGAGCGTTGCCTGGTCCGCGCCGGCGCGCGGCTTGCTGCTGGCGTTGTCCCTGACCACCCTGGCCGGTTGCGCCCAACTCCCCGGTTTCGCGCAGAAGCGCGCCCCGTCTGTCCTGTCGCTGTCTCCGGCGCCGTCGCATTTCCGGGTCGAGGGACGGGTTTCCGTCAAGGCCGAGGACCAGTCGTTTTCCGGCGGGATGGTATGGCACCACGCCAAGACCTCGGAGGAACTCCTGCTGCGCACCCCGCTTGGCCAGGGGGTGGCGGAACTACGCGGTGGTCCGGCCGGCATGGAACTGGAGGACTCCGAAGGGCATATCTACAGCGCCTCCAACCCCGACGATCTGGTCAAGGAGGCATTGCACATGACCCTGCCGCTCCGGGGACTGACCTGGTGGATCGTGGGCCATCCCAGGCCGGGTGCGCCTTACCAGGCCGATGCCGATGAGGCGGGGCGCCTGGCGGTCCTGGACCAGGACGGCTGGCATATCGTGTTCAGCCGCTACGACGTCCGTGGCGGCTATGCGGTACCCGGCAAGCTGGTGGCGGCCCGTGGCGATGATCTGGAGATCCGCCTGGTGGTGGATGAATGGGAATTGCCGTAAGCAATCGGGGGGGAACGTTTCCCGCCCCTGCCAAGCTCAATCTGTTTCTGCACGTGGTGGGGCGGCGCCCGGGCGGCTATCACCTGCTCCAGACGGTATTCCGCTTCCTAAGCGTGGGGGACACCTTGGAAATCACCCCGCGCCCTGACGGCGAAATCCGTTTGCTGGCGCCCATGCCGGGCATCCCACGGGAAAATGACCTGTGCTGGCGCGCCGCCCACTTGCTTAGGACGCACACGGGATGTTCCCTGGGGGCGGATATCCGGCTGGACAAGCAGTTGCCCCTCGGTGGTGGACTGGGGGGGGGCAGCTCCGACGCCGCCACCGTGCTGTTGGCACTGAACCGGCTGTGGCATGTGAACCTGCCTCGGGGCGAACTGCAGGCTCTGGCCCTTCAGTTGGGGGCGGATGTGCCGGTGTTCATCTTCGGCCGCAGCGCCTTCGCCGAGGGTGTGGGTGAGGTGCTTGTCCCTTGGGCGCCCGGGCCGGCCAACTATGTGGTGCTGGCGCCACCGGTGCACGTATCCACCCCCGCTGTCTTCGCGCATCCGGGATTGACACGAAATACACCCTCCGTCAAAATCTCGGCCCTCTCAGATGGCTTCGGGCACAACGATCTTGAGCCGGTTGCTGGCGCGCTTCACCCTGAAGTGGCCGAGTATCTCGGCTGGTTGAGGCGGCATGGGGATGCGCGTATGACCGGATCCGGCGCCTGTGTGTTCGCGGCATTCCCGGATCGAGGGACGGCGGAAGCGGTTTTTGCCCGGCGCCCCGGTCACATGGACGGTTTTGTCGCCGATGGGGTCGATCAGCATCCAATGTACGATTGGACTGATTGAGCCGGTCGGCAGACGTTGGGGAGTCGCCAAGTGGTAAGGCACCGGATTTTGATTCCGGCATTCGTAGGTTCGATCCCTACCTCCCCAGCCATACAGGAGCCCTCACCCGGTGAGGGTTGGCGGGCGTGTAGCGTAGGCTGCACGCTTTTTTGTTTTGCTTATTGTGGCAGATAGCGCGTAGGGGCTCGCAAGTGGCATACGACAGCTTGATGGTGTTCACCGGCAATGCCCATCCCAAACTTGCCGAGGACGTGGTTCGCCATCTCAATCTCCGTTTGGGAAGAGCCACCGTCGGCCGCTTTTCCGACGGCGAGGTGAACGTCGAGATACTGGAGAATGTGCGCGGCAAGGACGTGTTCGTGCTCCAGTCCACCTGCATGCCCACCAACGACAGCCTGATGGAGATCATGCTGATCGTCGATGCCCTGCGTCGCGCCTCGGCCGACCGCATCACCGCTGCCATCCCTTATTTGGGCTATGCCCGCCAGGATCGCCGGGTGCGTTCCGCCCGGGTGCCGATCACGGCGCGGGTGGTGGCCGATATGCTCACGGTGGTGGGCGTGAACCGCCTGCTCACCATGGATCTGCACTCGGACCAGATCCAGGGCTTCTTCGATATGCCTGTGGACAACATCTATTCCACGCCCATCCTGATGGGAGATATCTGGAAGAGGGATTACGACAACCTGATGGTGGTCTCCCCCGACGTGGGTGGCGTGGTGCGCGCCCGGGCCGTGGCCAAGCGCCTGGAGTGCGACCTGGCGATCATCGACAAGCGCCGTCCCAAGCCCAACGTGGCCAAGGTGATGAACATCATCGGCGATGTGCAGGACCGCACCTGCCTGATCATGGACGACATGGTGGATACCGCCAACACCCTATGCGAGGCGGCCCAGGCCCTCAAGAACAACGGCGCCAAGCGGGTATTGGCCTACTGCACCCATGCCGTGCTGTCCGGCAGCGCGGTGGAGCGCATCAACAATTCCGCACTGGACGAACTGGTGGTGACGGACACCATCCCCCTGCGCGACGATGCCAGAAGTTCCCAGCGCATCCGCCAGCTGTCCGTGGCGGAACTGATGGCGGAAACCATCCGCCGCATCAGCGACGAAGATTCCGTGAGTTCGTTGTTCATCGAGTAACGAGCCCATGAACCCCGGCTGCCTGGTCGCGGGCGGCCTTCATCGACCTTAGGAGTTAGCAATGCAGATCGAAATCAACGCCAAGAAGCGTGACCAACAGGGCACCGGAGCGAGCCGCCGCCTGCGTCACGCCAGCCGGGTACCCGGCATCGTCTACGGTGGCGGCAAGGATGCCCAGCCCGTGGACCTGGACCACAAGGAACTGTACTTCAGCCTCAAGAACGAGGCCTTCCACTCTTCCGTCCTGACCATGGTGCTGGAGGGGGCCAAGGAACCCGTGCTCCTGCGCGACTTCCAGATGCATCCCTACAAGCCCCTGGTCATGCACGTGGACTTCCAGCGCGTGGACCCCAACCACAAAATCCACGTGAAGGTGCCGCTGCACTTCAAGAACGCCGACATCGCCCCGGGGGTGAAACTGTCCGGCGGCGTGGTTAGCCACATCATGACCGAGGTGGAAGTGCTGTGCCTGCCCGGCAGCTTGCCGGAATTCATCGAGGTGGACCTGGCCAATCTGGATTTGGGCCATACCATCCACCTGTCCGAGCTGACCCTCCCCGAGGGCGTGGAACTGCAAACGTTGGTGCGGGGCGAGGACCAAGGCGTGGCCAATATCCTGTCGTTGCGTGGCGGTGCCGCCGCCACCGAAGAAGAGGGTGGCGAGGCTGCCGCCTGAGCGGCGGCCGCCTGGTCCGGGGAACTTCGGCCGATGCAGGCCTCCATCCGCCTGATCGTCGGCCTGGGCAACCCCGGTCCCGACTATTCCGAAACCCGGCACAACGCCGGGTTTTGGTTTTGTGAACGACTGGCCGGGGACTTGGCGGCGGGCTTCGCCAACGAGGCCAGGTTTCATGGGCGCGTTGCCCACGTCCGCGAAGCCAAGGTCTGGCTGCTCATGCCCCAGACCTACATGAACCGGTCGGGTCAATCCGTGGGCGCCATGGCGCGGTTCCACCGCATCCAGCCGGGCGAGATCCTGGTGGTGCATGACGAACTCGACATCCCGCCGGGGCAACTGCGCCTGAAGTTCGGTGGCGGCCTGGGTGGCCACAACGGCCTCAAGGACATCACCGCCCACCTAGGCACCCAGGATTTCTGGCGCCTGCGCATCGGCATCGGCCACCCCGGTGATCGCAACGAGGTGGTGAACTTCGTGCTCAAACCCCCACGTCGGGAGGAACGGGAGGAGATCGATGGGGCAATCGATCGGGCCCTGGCGCTCTGGCCCTTGCTGGCCACGGCCGACTGGAATGCCGCCATGCAGCGCGCCAACGCGAAGCCGGCGGCCCCGAAACAAAACAAGGAAGACCCAGAATGAGCCTTAAATGCGGCATTGTCGGCCTGCCCAACGTGGGCAAGTCCACCCTGTTCAACGCCCTCACCAAGGCCGGCATCGCGGCCGAGAACTACCCTTTTTGCACAATCGAGCCCAATGTGGGCGTCGTCGAAGTGCCCGATCCGCGACTCAAGCAGTTGGCGGAGATCGTCAAGCCTCAGCGGGTGGTTCCGGCCATCGTCGAGTTCGTCGATATCGCCGGCCTGGTGGCGGGCGCCTCCAAGGGGGAGGGCCTGGGCAACCAGTTCCTGGCCAACATCCGGGAGACGGATGCCATTGTCAACGTGGTGCGCTGCTTCGAGGACGAGAACGTGGTCCACGTGGCCGGGCAGGTGGATCCCTTGTCGGACGTGGAGGTCATCGCCACCGAGCTGGCACTGGCCGATCTGGCCACCGTGGAGAAGGCCCATCACCGCGACGGCAAGAAGGCCCGCGCCGGCGACAAGGAAGGCCTGAAGCTGCTCGCCATCTATGACCGGCTTCTGCCTCACCTGAACGAGGCCAAGCCCGCGCGCAGCCTGAAGCTCTCCGACGAGGAAAAGGCCCTGCTGGCCCCCTTGTGTCTGATGACCGTCAAGCCGGCCATGTACGTGGCCAACGTGGCCGAGGACGGCTTTGAGAACAATCCCCATCTGGACCGGCTCAAGGTGCTGGCACAAGCGGAGGGCGCCCCGGTGGTGTCGGTGTGCGCCGCCATCGAAGCGGAGATCGCCGCCCTGGACGAGGCCGACAAGATCGAATTCCTCGAGTCGATGGGCTTGCACGAGCCCGGCCTGGATCGCCTGATCCGCGCTGGCTATGACCTGCTGGGTCTGCAGACCTATTTTACCGCCGGGGTGAAGGAGGTGCGTGCCTGGACCATCCACAAGGGCGATACCGCGCCCCAGGCCGCCGGAGTGATCCACACCGATTTCGAGCGTGGCTTCATCCGGGCGCAGACCATCTCCCTCGAGGATTTCATCGCCTGCAAGGGCGAGCAGGGGGCCAAGGAGGCGGGCAAGATGCGCTCGGAAGGCAAGGAATACGTGGTCAAGGATGGGGATGTATTGAACTTCCTGTTCAATGTCTGAGCGCGGTTGCGCACCCCGTCGATAGGCGCGCTGCTTGCCCCGTTTCCAGGCGTTGGATAGCAAATCGCAATTGACAAGAATTTTGAAGGCCGGAATAATCGCGTGCTTTCCCGGTGGGGTTCCCGAGCGGTCAAAGGGATCAGACTGTAAATCTGACGGCACTGCCTTCGAAGGTTCGAATCCTTCCCCCACCACCAGGTTCAGTCGTGCCATTGAATTGGGCCTGAATGCGCGACCTGAGCGCGGGTGTAGTTCAATGGTAGAACCTCAGCCTTCCAAGCTGATGATGCGGGTTCGATTCCCGCTACCCGCTCCAGCTTCCAGGGGTGGCACGAATAGGTTTTGCCCATGTAGCTCAGTGGCAGAGCACTCCCTTGGTAAGGGAGAGGTCGCCCGTTCAATCCGGGCCATGGGCACCAGTTAGGCCGGGCCGGCTAGGTTGTCGGTCGGGTTTGTAGGCGTTTGATTATGTTGATTATCCGTTTTGCTAGGGGATAGACGATGGCCAAGGAAAAATTTGAGCGTACGAAGCCGCACGTAAACGTTGGCACGATTGGACACGTGGACCATGGCAAGACCACGCTGACGGCGGCGATCACGCACATACTGTCGAAGAAGTTTGGTGGGTCGGCGAAGAACTACGCCGACATTGATTCCGCGCCGGAAGAGAAGGCCCGCGGCATCACCATCAACACCGCCCACGTCGAATACGAGACCGAGCACCGCCACTACGCCCACGTGGACTGCCCCGGCCACGCCGACTATGTGAAAAACATGATTACCGGTGCCGCCCAGATGGACGGCGCCATCCTGGTGGTGAGTGCCGCCGACGGCCCCATGCCCCAGACCCGGGAACACATCCTGCTGGCCCGTCAGGTGGGCGTGCCCTACATCATCGTCTACATGAACAAGGCCGACATGGTCGACGACGCCGAGCTGCTTGAGCTGGTGGAAATGGAAGTGCGCGAGCTGCTCAGCAAGTACGACTTCCCCGGCGACGACACCCCCATCATCATCGGCTCTGCCCTCAAGGCCCTGGAAGGCGATACCAGCGACATGGGCGAAGGCAGCATCTTCAAGCTGGCCGACGCTCTGGACAGCTACATTCCGATGCCCGAGCGGGCCATCGACAAGCCCTTCCTGATGCCTGTGGAAGACGTGTTCTCCATCTCCGGCCGCGGTACCGTCGTGACCGGCCGGGTTGAGCGCGGCGTCATCAAGGTCGGCGAAGAAATCGAGATCGTCGGCATCAAGCCTACGGTCAAGACCACCTGCACCGGCGTCGAGATGTTCCGCAAGCTGCTCGACCAGGGTCAGGCCGGCGACAACATCGGCGCCCTGCTGCGCGGCACCAAGCGTGAAGACGTCGAGCGTGGCCAGGTTCTGGCCAAACCCGGCAGCATCACCCCGCACACCAAGTTCGCGGCCGAGATCTATGTGCTGTCCAAGGACGAAGGTGGCCGTCACACCCCGTTCTTCAACGGCTACCGTCCCCAGTTCTACTTCCGGACCACCGATGTGACCGGCGCGATCGAGTTGCCGGCTGGCACGGAGATGGTGATGCCGGGGGACAACGTCTCGATCACCGCTGCCCTGATCGCCCCGATCGCCATGGAAGAAGGTCTGCGCTTCGCGATCCGCGAAGGCGGCCGCACCGTCGGCGCCGGCGTCGTCGCCAAGATCATCGAATAACCGGGTGGTTGAGTAAAGTGAGGGAGGCGAGCGATCGCCTCCCTTGAGAATTAGGCCAGTAGCTCAATTGGCAGAGCGTCGGTCTCCAAAACCGAAGGTTGGGGGTTCGAGACCCTCCTGGCCTGCCAGAAACATCACCTGATACGGGAAAAAGCAGGTTAACAAGCACCCCAATATGGCGGACAACTTCAAATTACTGGCTGCTGGCCTGCTGATGGTGGCCGGCATAGCCGGTTTTTATCTTTTGGCGGACATGCCCACCGTGGTGCGTGTCCTGGCCGTTTTGGCGGGCCTCGGGGCTGCGGCGGGGCTGGCCGCGATCACCGAGCCGGGGCGTCATTTTTATGTATTCAGCCAGGAGGCGGTGACCGAGGCACGCAAGGTGGTCTGGCCGACCCGCAAGGAAACCATGCAGGTCACGGGTGTCGTGGTCCTGTTCGTGCTGGTCATGGCGTTGTTCCTCTGGGTGGTGGATGGGGGCCTGACTTGGGTGGTGCGGATGCTAACGGCTAGGGGCGAGTGATGACGATGCATTGGTACGTGGTTCACGCCTATTCCGGCTTCGAGAAGAGCGTCATGCGTGCCCTGAAGGAGCGGATCGAGCGGGCCGGTATGCAGGACCAGTTCGGCGAGATCATGGTGCCGGTGGAAGAGGTGGTGGAAATGCGGGGCGGTCAGAAGAAGACCACCGAGCGCAAGTTCTTCCCGGGTTATGTGCTGGTGCAGATGGAGATGAATGACGATACCTGGCATCTGGTGAAAAGCACCGCCAAGGTGACGGGTTTCGTCGGTGGCACGGCCAACAAGCCGGCCCCCATCAGCGAACAGGAGGTTCAGGCCATCCTGCAGCAGATGCAGGAAGGGGCCGAGAAGCCCAGGCCCAAGGTTTTGTTCGAAGCCGGGGAACTGGTTCGGGTTGTCGACGGTCCGTTCAACGAGTTCAACGGCACCGTGGAAGAGGTCAACTACGAGAAGAGCAAGCTGCGCGTCTCCGTGACCATTTTTGGTCGCGCCACGCCGGTGGAACTGGATTTTTCCCAGGTCGAGAAGGCTTGACCGCCTATCGGCCTGAACCGGGGTGGCCCGGTAACGAGGAGCGCCGCTAAGTACCCAATGGGTGCCGAAGGCGCGTTCGAACTCACTTAACTAGGAGCTGTAAATGGCCAAGAAGATCATCGGCTATATCAAGTTGCAAGTGCCGGCCGGCAAGGCCAATCCCTCGCCGCCCATAGGCCCCGCCCTGGGCCAGCGCGGTCTCAACATCATGGAATTCTGCAAGGCCTTCAATGCCCAGACCCAGAGTCTGGAGCCGGGCCTGCCCATTCCCGTGGTGATCACCGCCTTCGCGGACAAGAGCTTCACCTTCATCATGAAGACGCCGCCCGCGACCATCCTGATCAAGAAGGCCGCAGGCATCCAGAAGGGCAGCCCCAAGCCCCATACCGACAAGGTGGGCACGATCACCCGTGCCCAGTTGGAAGAGATCGCCAAGACCAAGATGCCCGACCTCACCGCCGCCGACATGGACGCGGCCGTGCGCACCATCGCCGGCAGCGCGCGCAGCATCGGTCTCAACGTGGAAGGGGTGTGACATGGCCAAGACATCCAAGCGACTGCAGGCCCTGAAGGCCAAGGTTGATCGCAACAAGAGCTATCCCGTCGACGAGGCGCTGGTCCTGGTGAAACAGGCCGCCACCGCCAAGTTCGACGAGTCCGTCGACGCCGCCGTGATCCTGGGCGTGGATCCCCGGAAATCAGATCAGGTGGTGCGCGGTTCCGTGGTGCTGCCCCGCGGCATCGGCAAGGCCGTGCGCGTGGCCGTGTTCGCCCAGGGCGCCAACGCCGAAGCGGCCAAGGCCGCCGGCGCGGACATCGTCGGCTTTGAAGATCTGGCCGCCGAGGTGAAGGCCGGCAAGATGGACTTCGATGTGGTCATCGCCACCCCGGACGCCATGCGCGTGGTGGGGCAGCTGGGCCAGATCCTTGGCCCCCGCGGCCTGATGCCCAACCCCAAGGTCGGCACCGTCACCCCCAACGTCACCGAGGCGGTGAACAACGCCAAGGCTGGCCAGGTCCAGTACCGTACCGACAAGGCCGGCATCATCCACGCCACCATCGGCCGCGCCTCCTTCGAGCCGGCCGCACTGCGGGAAAACCTGGCCGCGTTGCTGGAGGCTTTGAACAAGGCCAAACCCGCAGCCAGCAAGGGCATCTACATGAAGAAGGTGTCCGTCTCCAGCACCATGGGTGTCGGGGTGCGGGTGGATCAGGCGAGCCTTCAGGCTCAATGAATTTTGGGTCCCGCCAGCCTTCGGGGTGGTGGGGTTGTCCAAGACCGTAGGGATCCCGGGTCGCCGGGATTTAATCGCTCAGCGCCCTACGCAGATGGCGTTACCCGAAACAGGAATGCGTTTGTTTGGAAGGTCCCGGGAAACCGGTTCCGGCCGTCGATGCCACTCCTGAATCAGGTCGCCGTATGGGTGGTGCGAAGTCCACAAGGCCTCGCACCGTGTGTGGCTTGATAGGAGGAAAGGCCCATGGGTCTGAATCTAGATGACAAAAAAACCGTCGTAACCGAGGTGTCGGCCCGGCTTGCGCAGGCCCAGACCGTGGTTTTGGCCGAGTATCGTGGTGTCGAGGTGGTCGATCTCACCACGTTGCGCGCCAAGGCCCGCCAGTCTGGCGTCTATCTGCGCGTGCTGAAGAACACCCTGGTGCGTCGCGCGGTCGCGGATACGTCGTTCGCGCCTCTCGCCGAGAAGATGGTCGGCCCCCTGATCTACAGCATTTCAGAAGATCCGGTTGCCGCCGCCAAGGTGCTGAGCGATTTCGCGAAAGGCAATGCCAAGCTGGTGCTCAAGGCCGGTTCCTATGCCGGCAAGGTGCTGGACGAGGAAGGCGTGAAGGCGCTGGCTTCGATCCCGAGCCGCGAGGAACTGCTGGCCAAGTTGCTGGGCGTCATGCAGGCGCCCGTATCCGGTTTCGTCGGTGCCTTGGCCGCCTTGGCCAAGCAGCGCGAAGAAGCCGCGGCTTGAACCTTTTCACAGCGTTTGCTTAAGAATTTTTTGAATTTAGGAGTGCATTGAAATGGCAGTTACCCAAGAAGACATCCTTGAAGCCGTCGGCGCCATGACCGTCATGGAACTGAATGACATGGTCAAGGCGTTTGAAGAGAAGTTCGGCGTTTCCGCCGCCGCCATGGCCGTGGCAGCCCCCGGTGCCGGTGGCGCCGCCGCCGCGGTCGAGGAGAAGACCGAGTTCGACGTGATCCTGACCGGCGCCGGCGCCAACAAGGTCAGCGTCATCAAGGTGGTCCGCGCCATCACCGGCCTGGGCCTGAAGGAAGCCAAGGATCTGGTGGACGGCGCCCCCAAGGCGGTCAAGGAAGCTTGTCCCAAGGCCGAGGCCGACGACATCCTGAAGCAACTTACCGAGGCCGGTGCCACTGCCGAGATCAAGTAATCAGTACGTGTTGCGGGTATTTGATGCCCACCCCGGGCTGGCGGCTACGAGCCGCCGGCCTTTTGCCGTTGCTGGAAACGAAGTCGCGAGAGACCAGATGAAAGCAGAGCAGTCCCCGCTGTTCCTCTTTGATCTGATTTCTGAATGGAATCCCGTATTCCAACTTCTGATTCCTGTCCTCTGACACGGAGCCGCTATGAGCTATACCTTCGCCGAGAAAAAACGCCTTCGCAAGAGCTTCGCAAAACGTGTGAGCGTCTTGCCTGTGCCCTACCTGCTGACCACCCAGATCGAGTCCTTCATGGAGTTCATCCAGGAAGGCGTGCCCATGGAGGCGCGCGTCGACGTGGGTTTGCAGGCGGCGTTCAAGTCCATCTTCCCCATCGTCTCCCATTCCGGCAACGCGCGTCTGGAATTTGTCAGCTACCAGCTGGGCACGCCCGTGTTCGACATCGTCGAATGCCAGCAGCGGGGCCTGACCTATGCGGCCAGCCTGCGTGCCCGGGTGCGCCTGGTCATCCTGGACCGGGAAAGCGTCAAGGAGAAGATCAAGGAGGTGAAGGAGCAGGAGGTCTACATGGGCGAGATTCCCCTCATGACCCCCAACGGCTCTTTCGTCATCAACGGCACCGAGCGGGTCATTGTCTCCCAGCTGCACCGCTCCCCCGGCGTGTTCTTCGAGCATGACCGGGGCAAGACCCATTCCTCCGGCAAGCTGCTGTTCTCCGCGCGCATCATCCCCTACCGCGGTTCCTGGCTGGACTTCGAGTTCGACCCCAAGGACTTCGTGTATTTCCGCGTCGACCGGCGCCGCAAGATGCCCGCCACGATCCTGCTCAAGGCCCTGGGCTACAGCCTCGAACAGATCCTGGAGATGTTCTTCGAGACCGAATCCTTCCGCATTTCCAAGAAGGGCATCGAATTCGAGCTGCGCCCCGAACGCCTGAGGGGTGAGACCGCCAAATTCGACATCCACGGCAAGGACGGCCAGGTTATCGTCGCCAAGGACAAGCGCATCACCGCCAAGCACATCCGTGACCTGGAGGCGGCCGGCATCAAGAAGCTGCTGGTGGACAGCGAATTCGTGCTGGGCCGCGTGCTGGCGCGCAACCTGGTGGACGGCGAGACCGGCGAACTGCTGGCCCGCGCCAACGAGGAGATCACGGAGACCCTGCTGGCCCAGATCCTGGAGGCCAAGGTCGGCGAATTCCATACCCTGTTCACCAACGAGCTGGATCACGGCCCCTTCATCTCCCAGACCCTGGTCGCCGACGAGACGGTGGATCAGTGGACCGCCCGGGTCGCAATCTACCGCATGATGCGTCCCGGCGAGCCGCCCACCGAGGATGCCGTGGAGGCGCTGTTCAACCGACTGTTCTTCAACGAGGACAGCTACGACATGTCCAAGGTCGGCCGCATGAAGTTCAACCGCCGCATCGGCGCACCCGCCAAGTCCAGCTGGGAGATCGTGTTCCCGACCCATCACCGGGAGAACAAGCTGGCCCAGGCCTTGCGCGACTTCTACCGGGTTTGTCCGGAAGCCAGCCTGTCCAAGGCCAGCCTGGAGGACATCGCCAGCCTGGAGGAGGCCGAGGCCAAACTGGCGGAACTGAACAAGCATCTGAAGTCCGCCGGCTTCGATCCCAAGGCCCTGAATGCCCGCATCCAGGAGCGCTTCACCCTGTCGCCCCGCGACATCGTCGCGGTCATGAAGATCCTGGTGGAACTGCGCAACGGCCGGGGCGAGATCGACGATATCGACCACCTGGGCAACCGTCGCGTGCGTTCCGTCGGCGAATTGGCGGAGAACCAGTTCCGAGCCGGCCTGGTGCGGGTGGAGCGGGCCGTCAAGGAGCGCCTGTCCCAGGCCGAGTCGGACAACCTGATGCCCCACGACCTGATCAACGCCAAGCCCATCTCGGCGGCCATCAAGGAGTTCTTCGGCTCCAGCCAGCTGTCCCAGTTCATGGACCAGACCAATCCGCTGTCGGAGATCACCCACAAGCGGCGCATCTCCGCATTGGGCCCAGGCGGCCTGACCCGGGAGCGGGCCGGTTTCGAAGTGCGGGACGTGCACCCCACCCACTACGGCCGGGTCTGCCCGATCGAGACCCCGGAAGGCCCGAACATCGGCCTGATCAACTCCCTGGCGCTGTATGCCCGCACCAACGAGTACGGCTTCATCGAGACGCCCTACCGCAAGGTTGACAATCAGCGGGTCACCAACGAGATCGAATACCTCTCCGCCATCGAGGAAAGCAAGTACGTCATCGCCCAGGCCAACGCGCCGCTGGACGAGAAGAACCGCTTCAGCGACGACCTGGTGTCCTGCCGCAGCCGCAACGAATTCACCCTGGCCACGCCGGACCGCATCGAGTACATGGATATCGCGCCGAGCCAGATCGTTTCCCTGGCGGCCTCGCTGATCCCATTCCTGGAACATGACGATGCCAACCGGGCGCTGATGGGTTCCAACATGCAGCGCCAAGCGGTGCCTTGCCTGCGCCCCGACAAGCCTTTGGTGGGGACCGGCATAGAGCGGACCGCCGCGGTGGACTCCGGCACCGTGGTCACCGCAAGGCGCGGCGGCGAGGTGGACTATGTGGACGCCAGCCGGATCGTGGTGCGGGTCAACGACGACGAGACCGCTTCCGGCGAGGTGGGCGTGGACATCTACACCCTGACCAAGTACCAGCGTTCCAACCAGAACACCAACATCAACCAGCGTCCGCTGGTGCGCCTGGGAGACAAGATCGCCCGGGGCGACGTGGTGGCCGACGGCGCCTCCACCGACAAAGGCGAGCTGGCCCTGGGCCAGAACATGCTGGTGGCGTTCATGCCCTGGAACGGCTACAACTTCGAGGACTCCATCCTGATCTCCGAGCGGGTGGTGGCGGAAGACCGCTTCACCTCCATCCACATCGAGGAACTCAACCTGGTGGCCCGGGATACCAAGCTGGGACCGGAAGAGATCACCCGGGACATCTCCAGCCTGGCCCAGGCGCAACTGGGCCGTCTTGACGAGGCCGGAATCGTCCACGTGGGCGCCGAGGTCCAGGCCGGCGATGTGCTGGTCGGCAAGGTCACCCCCAAGGGCGAGACCCAGCTGACCCCGGAAGAGAAGCTGCTGCGGGCCATTTTCGGCGAGAAGGCCTCCGACGTGAAGGACACCTCCCTGCGTGTGCCCACCGGCATGAGCGGCACGGTGATCGACGTCCAGGTGTTCACCCGGGAAGGCATCGAGCGGGACAGCCGGGCCAACCAGATCATCGACGAGATGCTGCGCAAATATCAGAAGGATCTGGCGGACCAGATGCGCATCGTCGAAGGCGATGCCTTCGAGCGAATGCGCCGCATGTTGATCGGCAAGACGGCCAAGGGTGGCCCCAGGAAGCTGGCCAAGGGCGCCGAGATCAGCGCCGACTACCTGGACGGCATGAGTCCCCACGACTGGTTCGATATCCGCGTCGCCGACGAGGACGTGTCGCGCCAGATGGAGGGCATCAAGGACTCCCTGGAGCGTCAGCGCCTGGAGTTCGACCGCATGCTGGACACCAAGAAGAAAAAGCTCACCCAGGGCGACGAGCTGTCCCCCGGCGTGATCAAGATGGTCAAGGTCTACCTGGCCGTGAAGCGCCGCCTGCAGCCCGGCGACAAGATGGCCGGCCGCCACGGCAACAAGGGCGTGATCTCCAAGATCGTGCCGGTGGAAGACATGCCGTTCATGGCGGACGGCATGCCGGTGGACATCGTCCTGAACCCCCTGGGTGTGCCCTCGCGCATGAACGTGGGCCAGATCCTGGAGGCCCACCTGGGCTGGGCCGCGCGCGGCCTGGGAGAGCGCATCAACGGCATGCTGGAGGCTCAGGCCAAGGCCGCCGAAGTGCGCAAGCTGCTGGAGAAGATCTACAACGCCTCCGGCAAGCAGGAGAACATCAAGGGCCTGAGCGACGCCGAGATCATGGAAATGGCCGGCAACCTGGTCAAGGGCGTGCCGTTCGCCACGCCGGTTTTCGACGGTGCCGCCGAGGAAGAGATCAAGACCATGCTGGATCTGGCCTATCCGGACGAGGCCCTGCGCACCGAGGTGTGCGGCTTCACCCCGGCCAAGACCCAGGTGGTGCTGTATGACGGCCGTTCCGGCGAGGCCTTCGACCGGACCGTCACGGTCGGCGTCATGCATGTCCTCAAGCTGCACCACCTGGTGGACGACAAGATGCACGCCCGTTCCACCGGCCCCTACAGCCTGGTCACCCAGCAGCCTCTGGGCGGCAAGGCCCAGTTCGGTGGTCAGCGTTTCGGCGAGATGGAGGTGTGGGCGCTGGAGGCCTATGGCGCCGCCTATACCCTGCAGGAGATGCTTACCGTCAAATCCGACGATGTCACCGGCCGTACCAAGGTCTACGAGAACATCGTCAAGGGCGAGCACAGGATCGACGCCGGCATGCCGGAATCCTTCAACGTATTGGTGAAGGAAATCCGCAGTCTGGCCATCGACATTGACCTCGAGCGTTATTGATAGCCGAAAACCTCACGGGAGCACGATATGAAAGCCCTACTGGATCTGTTTAAACAAGTTACCCAGGATGAGGAATTCGATGCCATCAAGATCGGCCTCGCCTCGCCGGAGAAGATTCGCGCCTGGTCGTTCGGCGAAGTCAAGAAGCCCGAGACCATCAACTACCGCACCTTCAAGCCGGAGCGGGATGGCCTGTTCTGCGCCAAGATCTTCGGTCCCATCAAGGACTACGAGTGCCTGTGCGGCAAGTACAAGCGCCTCAAGCACCGCGGCGTGATCTGCGAGAAGTGCGGCGTTGAAGTCACCCAGGCCAAGGTGCGCCGCGAGCGCATGGGCCACATCGAACTGGCCAGCCCGGTCGCCCACATCTGGTTCCTCAAGTCCCTGCCGTCCCGCCTGGGCATGGTGCTGGACATGACCCTGCGCGACATCGAGCGGGTGCTCTATTTCGAAGGCTTCGTGGTCACCGAGCCCGGCATGACTCCCCTGACCAAGGGCCAGCTCCTCACCGAGGAGGACTACCTGGCCAAGATGGAAGAGTACGGCGACGAGTTCAAGGCCGGCATGGGCGCCGAGGGCGTGCGCGACCTGCTCAAGGGCATCGACCTGCCCATGGAAGTGGAGAAGCTGCGCAGCGAACTATCCAAGACCTCCTCCGAGACCAAGATCAAGAAATACGCCAAGCGCCTGAAGGTGTTGGAAGCCTTCATGAAGTCCGGCATTCGTCCCGACTGGATGATCCTGGAAGTGTTGCCGGTGCTGCCGCCGGAACTGCGCCCCCTGGTGCCACTGGACGGCGGCCGCTTCGCCACCTCCGACCTGAACGACCTGTACCGCCGGGTCATCAACCGGAACAACCGCCTCAAGCGCCTGCTGGAGTTGAAGGCCCCGGACATCATCGTGCGCAACGAGAAGCGCATGCTGCAGGAGTCGGTCGACTCCCTGCTGGACAACGGCCGCCGCGGCAAGGCCATGACCGGCGCCAACAAGCGCCCTCTGAAGTCCCTGGCCGACATGATCAAGGGCAAGGGCGGCCGCTTCCGTCAGAACCTGCTGGGCAAGCGGGTCGACTACTCGGGCCGTTCCGTCATCGTCGTGGGCCCCACCCTCAAGCTGCACCAGTGCGGCCTGCCCAAGCTGATGGCCCTGGAACTGTTCAAGCCGTTCATCTTCAACCGCCTCGAGATCATGGGCCTGGCCACCACCATCAAGGCGGCCAAGCGCATGGTGGAGGACGAGGAGCCGGTGGTGTGGGACATCCTGGAAGAGGTGATCCGCGAGCATCCGGTGATGCTGAACCGAGCTCCCACCCTGCACCGCCTCGGCATCCAGGCCTTCGAGCCGGTGCTGATCGAGGGCAAGGCCATCCAGCTGCATCCCCTGGTCTGTACCGCATTCAACGCCGACTTCGACGGCGACCAGATGGCCGTGCACGTGCCCTTGTCCCTGGAGGCCCAGATGGAGGCCCGCACCCTGATGCTGGCCTCCAACAACGTGCTTTCCCCGGCTAACGGCGAACCCATCATCGTGCCGTCCCAGGACATCGTCCTGGGCCTGTACTACATGACACGGGAGCGCATCAACGCCAAGGGCGAGGGCATGATGTTCGCCAATACCGACGAACTGCGCGGCGCCTGGCAATCCGGCCACGTGGCCCTCAATGCCAAGGTCGTCGTGCGTCTGAAGGAACGGGTCTACGATGACGCCGGCCAGCTGGTGGAGCGGATCAAGCGCTACGAGACCGTGACCGGGCGTGCCTTCCTGTCCGAGATCCTGCCCCCGGGGCTGGACTTCTCTCACGTCAACAAAGTCTTGAAAAAGAAGGAAATCTCCCGTCTGATCAACGCCTCGTTCCGCAAGTGCGGTCTGAAAGAGACCGTCATGTTCGCCGACAAGCTGATGTACACCGGCTTCTCCATGGCGGCCCGCGGCGGCATCTCCATCTGCATGCAGGACATGCTGATGCCCCCTCAGAAGCACGACATCCTGGCCGCCGCCGAGAAGGAGGTGAAGGAGATCGAATCCCAGTACACCTCCGGCCTGGTGACTCAGGGCGAGCGCTACAACAAGGTGGTGGACATCTGGGGCCAGGCCGGCGACAAGGTGGCCAAGTCCATGATGGAACAGCTTTCCCACGAGACCGTTACCGACCGGGAAGGCAAGCAGGTCAAGCAGGAGTCGTTCAACTCCATCTACATGATGGCCGACTCCGGCGCCCGCGGTTCCGCCGCCCAGATCCGTCAGCTGGCGGGGATGCGCGGCCTGATGGCCAAGCCGGACGGTTCCATTATCGAGACGCCCATCACGGCGAACTTCCGTGAAGGCCTCAACGTGCTGCAGTACTTCATCTCCACCCACGGCGCCCGCAAGGGTCTCGCCGACACCGCGCTGAAGACCGCCAACTCGGGCTATCTGACCCGGCGTCTGGTGGACGTGACCCAGGATCTGGTCATCACCGGGGAAGATTGCGGCACCAACAATGGCATGGTCATGAAGGCCCTGGTGGAAGGTGGCGACGTGGTGGAGGCCCTGCGCGAGCGCATCCTGGGCCGCGTCGCGGCACTGGATGTGGTTCACCCGGATACCGGCGAGACCATCATCGAGGCCGGCACCCTGCTGGATGAGGCCCTGGTGGACCTGATCGACTCCCTCGGGGTTGACGAGGTGAAGGTGCGCACGCCCCTGACCTGCAACACCCGCTGGGGTCTGTGCTCCAAGTGCTACGGCCGCGACCTGGGCCGCGGCAACCTGGTGAACAACGGTGAGGCGGTGGGTGTGATCGCGGCCCAGTCCATCGGCGAACCGGGCACCCAGCTCACCATGCGGACCTTCCACATCGGTGGCGCGGCCTCCCGGGCCGCCTCCGCCTCCCAGGTGGAAGGCAAATCCGCGGGTACCATACGTTTCACGGCCACCTTGCGCTTCATTACCAATGTCAAGGGCGAGCAGGTGGTGATCTCCCGCAACGGCGAGGTCATCATCGTCGACGACAGCCATCGGGAGCGCGAGCGGCACAAAGTACCTTACGGCGCGACTCTGTCGGTCAAGGACGGACAGGCCATCAAGGCCGGCACCGCCCTGGCCACTTGGGATCCCCACACCCGTCCCATCATCACCGAATACGCGGGCCGGGTGAAATTCGAGAACGTGGAGGAGGGGGCCACCGTCGCCAAGCAGATCGACGAGGTGACCGGCCTGTCCACCCTGATCGTCATCGACGGCAAGCGCCGCGGTTCCGCCGCCCAGTCCAAGGGCGTGCGTCCCCAGGTACGCCTGATGGCCGAAGACGGTTCGGAAGTGCGGGTGGCCGGGACCGAAACGCCGGTCGGCATCACCTTCCAGGTCGGTTCTCTGATCACCGTGAAGGACGGCCAGGACGTGAACGTGGGCGATGTGCTGGCGCGCATCCCCCAGGAAACCTCCAAGACCCGTGACATCACCGGCGGCCTGCCGCGCGTGGCCGAACTGTTCGAGGCCCGTTCGCCCAAGGATGCCGGGGTGCTGGCGGAGATGACGGGTACCATCTCCTTCGGCAAGGACACCAAGGGCAAGCAGCGCCTGGTGATTACAGATCTCGACGGTGTGCCCCACGACTATCTGATCCCCAAGGACAAGCACGTCACGGTCCACGACGGCCAGATTGTCCAGAAGGGGGAAATGATCGTGGACGGTCCCCCGGATCCCCACGACATCCTCAAGCTGCAAGGTGTGGAGTCCCTGGCGCGCTATATCATCGACGAGGTCCAGGACGTCTACCGGCTGCAGGGCGTGAAGATCAACGACAAGCACATCGAGGTGGTGGTACGTCAGATGTTGCGACGCGTCAATGTCACGGACCCGGGCGATACCGCCTTCATCCTGGGTGAACAGGTGGAGCGTTCCGAACTCCTGCAGGAAAACGACCGGATGGCGGAAGCAGCCAAGCGGCCTGCCACCTATGACAACATCCTGCTGGGTATCACCAAGGCGTCCCTGTCCACCGACTCCTTCATCTCCGCGGCGTCCTTCCAGGAGACCACCCGGGTCCTGACCGAGGCCGCCATCATGGCCAAGAAAGACGACCTTCGCGGCCTTAAGGAAAACGTCATCGTCGGTCGCCTAATTCCCGCCGGCACCGGACTGGCCTACCACAAGGCCCGCAAGAGCACGCCTACCTTGGAACTGCCAATCCAGGAGGGCGAGGAGATCGTGGTGGTCACCGAGGAGGTCGGGGATGACACCCAAGTCTGACCGGTTTTAGGGCTTGACAGTCATATGTCACGACCCTAAGATTGACAGTCTTAATTTAGCCGGCCCACGGGGTGACTCGTGGGCCGAAATATTCAGGTTTTACGATTTTGCTGGGATAGCGTCAGATGCCGACCATCAACCAACTTGTGCGCAAGCCCCGCCAGGCTCCGCAAGACAAGAGCAAAGTACCGGCCATGGAGGCCTGTCCGCAAAAGCGTGGGGTATGCACCCGTGTGTACACCACCACGCCGAAAAAGCCGAACTCCGCGTTGCGGAAGGTGGCCAAGGTGCGGCTTTCCAACGGCTTCGAGATCATCGGCTACATCGGCGGTGAAGGCCACAACCTGCAGGAGCACTCCGTGGTGCTGGTGCGGGGCGGCCGTGTAAAGGATCTGCCTGGCGTGCGTTACCACATCGTGCGCGGCAGTCTGGACACCGCGGGTGTCAAGGACCGCAAGCAGTCCCGTTCCAAGTACGGCGCCAAGCGCGCCAAGAAGGCCTAACGGCCTGCTGAACAGAGAGTAGCGAGGAAAACATGCCCCGTCGTCGTGAGGTTCCCAAGCGCGTGATCCTGCCGGATCCGAAATTCGGTAGCACTGAAGTGGCCAAGTTCATGAACATGATCATGAACAGCGGCAAGAAATCCGTGGCCGAGCGCATCGTGTATGGCGCGTTCGAGCAGATTGGCAAGAAAAGCGGCAAGGACCCGGTTGAGGTGTTCGCTCAGGCCATGAGCAATGTGCGCCCTGTGGTGGAGGTCAAGTCGCGGCGCGTGGGTGGCGCCAACTATCAGGTTCCGGTCGAGGTGCGTCCGTCCCGCCGTTCCGCCTTGGCGATGCGCTGGGTCAAGGATGCGGCGCGCAAACGCGGCGAAAAGTCCATGGGACAGCGTTTGGCGGGTGAGTTGCTGGATGCGGCCGAGGGTCGCGGCGGTGCCATGAAGAAGCGCGAGGAAGTGCACCGTATGGCGGAAGCCAACAAGGCCTTCTCGCACTTCCGGTTCTGACTAAAGGAAATTTGCCGTGGCACGCAAGACCCCTATCGAGCGCTATCGGAATATCGGCATTTCGGCGCATATCGACGCCGGCAAGACCACCACGACCGAGCGCGTCCTGTTCTACACCGGCGTCAATCACAAGATCGGCGAGGTGCACGATGGCGCCGCCACCATGGACTGGATGGAGCAGGAGCAGGAGCGTGGCATCACCATCACCTCCGCCGCGACCACCTGTTTCTGGAAGGGTATGGATCTGTCCTTGCCCGAGCATCGCGTCAACATCATCGATACCCCGGGCCACGTGGACTTCACCATCGAGGTGGAGCGCTCCATGCGGGTGCTGGACGGCGCCTGCATGGTCTACTGTGCCGTGGGCGGCGTGCAGCCCCAGTCCGAGACGGTGTGGCGCCAGGCCAACAAGTACGGCGTGCCGCGCCTTGCCTTCGTCAACAAGATGGACCGCCAGGGCGCCAACTTCTTCCGCGTCTACGAACAGATGCGCTCCCGCCTGAAGGCCAACCCCGTGCCGATCCAGGTGCCGATCGGTGCCGAGGACAAGTTCGAAGGCGTGGTGGATCTGGTCAAGATGAAGTCCATCATCTGGGACGAGGCTTCCCAGGGCATGAAGTTTGAGTACGGCGAGATTCCGGCCGACCTGGTCGACACCTGCAATGAGTGGCGCGAGAAGATGGTCGAGGCTGCGGCCGAGGCCAACGAAGAGTTGATGAACAAGTACCTGGAAGAGGGCGACCTCAGCGAGGCGGAAATCAAGCAGGCCTTGCGCACCCGCACCATCGCCGGCGAAATTGTGCCCATGCTGTGCGGCTCCGCGTTCAAGAACAAGGGCGTGCAGGCCATGCTGGACGCGGTGATCGACTACATGCCGTCGCCGATTGATATTCCTCCGGTCAAGTGCGAAACCGAAAACGGTGAACCCACGGAGCGCCCCGCCAGCGACGATGCACCTTTTTCCGCGTTGGCCTTCAAGATCATGACCGACCCCTATGTCGGTCAGCTCACCTTCTTCCGTGTCTATTCCGGGACGGTGAGCGCGGGCGACACCATCTACAACTCGGTCAAGGGCAAGAAGGACCGCCTGGGCCGCATCCTGCAGATGCACGCCAACAACCGGGAAGAGATCAAGGAAGTTTGTGCGGGCGATATCGCCGCCGCTGTCGGTCTGAAAGACGCGATCACCGGCGATACCATTTGCGCGCTTGACAAGCCGGTCATTCTTGAACGCATGGTTTTCCCTGAGCCCGTGATTCACGTGGCCGTGGAACCCAAGACCAAAGCCGACCAGGAAAAGATGGGTCTGGCGCTGAACCGTCTGGCCCAGGAAGACCCGTCCTTCCGCGTGCGCACCGACGAGGAGTCCGGTCAGACCATCATCTCCGGCATGGGCGAGCTGCACCTGGAAATCCTGGTGGATCGCATGAAGCGCGAATTCAGCGTCGAGGCCAATGTGGGCGCGCCCCAGGTGGCCTATCGCGAAGCCATCAAAAAGCCGGTCGAGCAGGAGGGCAAGTTCGTCAAGCAGTCCGGCGGCAAGGGCCAATACGGCCACGTCTGGCTGAAGATGGAGCCAAACGAGGCCGGCAAGGGCTATGAATTCGTGGATGCCATCAAGGGCGGCACCGTGCCACGCGAGTACATTCCCGCCGTGGACAAGGGCCTGCAGGAAGCGCTCAACAACGGCGTCCTGGCGGGTTTCCCGGTGGTGGACGTGAAGGTCACACTGTTCGACGGTTCCTACCACGAGGTGGACTCCTCCGAGCAGGCCTTCAAGATGGCCGCCATCCTGGGCTTCAAGGAAGGCATGCGCAAAGCCAGTCCCGCCCTGCTCGAGCCGATGATGGCCGTCGAGGTCGAGACCCCGGAAGACTACATGGGCGACGTGATGGGTGACCTGAACCGCCGTCGCGGCATCATCCAGGGTATGGACGATCTGCCTGTGGGCAAGTCCATCAAGGCCGAGGTGCCGCTAGCCGAGATGTTCGGCTATTCCACCGATCTGCGTTCCATGTCACAGGGGCGCGCGACCTACACTATGGAATTCAAGCATTATTCCGAAGCGCCCAAGAGCGTTGCCGAAACCGTGATCAACAGCAGAAAGTGATTGAGGTAAAAAGAAATGGCCAAGGAAAAATTTGAGCGTACGAAGCCGCACGTAAACGTTGGCACGATTGGACACGTGGACCATGGCAAGACCACGCTGACGGCGGCGATCACGCACATACTGTCGAAGAAGTTTGGTGGGTCGGCGAAGAACTACGCCGACATTGATTCCGCGCCGGAAGAGAAGGCCCGCGGCATCACCATCAACACCGCCCACGTCGAATACGAGACCGAGCACCGCCACTACGCCCACGTGGACTGCCCCGGCCACGCCGACTATGTGAAAAACATGATTACCGGTGCCGCCCAGATGGACGGCGCCATCCTGGTGGTGAGTGCCGCCGACGGCCCCATGCCCCAGACCCGGGAACACATCCTGCTGGCCCGTCAGGTGGGCGTGCCCTACATCATCGTCTACATGAACAAGGCCGACATGGTCGACGACGCCGAGCTGCTTGAGCTGGTGGAAATGGAAGTGCGCGAGCTGCTCAGCAAGTACGACTTCCCCGGCGACGACACCCCCATCATCATCGGCTCTGCCCTCAAGGCCCTGGAAGGCGATACCAGCGACATGGGCGAAGGCAGCATCTTCAAGCTGGCCGACGCTCTGGACAGCTACATTCCGATGCCCGAGCGGGCCATCGACAAGCCCTTCCTGATGCCTGTTGAAGACGTGTTCTCCATCTCTGGCCGCGGTACCGTCGTGACCGGCCGGGTCGAGCGCGGCGTCATCAAGGTCGGCGAAGAAATCGAGATCGTCGGCATCAAGCCTACGGTCAAGACCACCTGCACCGGCGTCGAGATGTTCCGCAAGCTGCTCGACCAGGGTCAGGCCGGCGACAACATCGGCGCCCTGCTGCGCGGCACCAAGCGTGAAGACGTCGAGCGTGGCCAGGTTCTGGCCAAACCCGGCAGCATCACCCCGCACACCAAGTTCGCGGCCGAGATCTATGTGCTGTCCAAGGACGAAGGTGGCCGTCACACCCCGTTCTTCAACGGCTACCGTCCCCAGTTCTACTTCCGGACCACCGATGTGACCGGCGCGATCGAGTTGCCGGCTGGCACGGAGATGGTGATGCCGGGGGACAACGTCTCGATCACCGCTGCCCTGATCGCCCCGATCGCCATGGAAGAAGGTCTGCGCTTCGCGATCCGCGAAGGCGGCCGCACCGTCGGCGCCGGCGTCGTCGCCAAGATCATCGAATAACCAAGGCCTGAACATGTCCAGTCAAAAAATCCGTATCCGGCTCAAGGCCTACGATTACAAGCTGATCGACCAGTCCGCCATGGAGATCGTCGATACCGCCAAGCGTACCGGTGCCGTGGTCAAGGGGCCCGTGCCCCTTCCCACCTCCATCGAACGCTTCGATATCCTGCGTTCCCCCCATGTAAACAAGACCTCCATGGATCAGTTGGAGATCCGAACCCACAAGCGCCTGATGGACATCATCGATCCCACCGACAAGACGGTGGATGCCCTGATGAAGCTTGATCTCCCCGCCGGTGTGGACGTAGAGATCAAGCTGCAGTAACCGGTTTGACAAGGCCCGAGGGAGCCTCGATCCCTCGAATTTTGAATATTGCCGGCCAATTGAAGTCGGCGCCTTATGAAGGAAACTAGAAAATGAGTCTAGGCCTTGTTGGTCGCAAGATCGGCATGACCCGCATTTTCACCGACGATGGTGTGTCCATCCCGGTGACCGTGCTGGATGTGTCGAACAATCGCGTCAGCCAAATCAAGACGTCGGGCAGTGACGGCTACAGCGCGCTGCAGGTCGCCTACGGCAGCCGCAAGGCCAGCCGCATCACCAAGCCCGTCGCGGGCCACCTTGCCAAGGCGAGCGTGGAGGCTGCCGTCGGCATGACCGAATTCCGTGTCGACGCCGATGTGGCGGCCCAGTATCAGCCGGGCAGTGCCATCACTGTGGAAATCTTCCAGCCGGGACAGATCGTCGATGTGTCTGGTATGACGCAAGGTAAAGGCTTCGCCGGCACCATCAAGCGTCACCATTTCAGCTCGCAGCGTGCCTCCCACGGCAACTCTCGGTCCCACAACGTGCCCGGCTCCATCGGCCAGGCCCAGGATCCCGGCCGTATCTTCCCCGGCAAGCGCATGTCCGGCCATCTGGGCGCGGTGAACCGTACCATCCAGAACCTGGAAATTGTGCGCGTTGATGCCGAGCGTCAATTGCTGCTGGTGAAGGGGGCTGTCCCCGGCGCCAAGGGCGGCGATGTGCTGGTGCGTCCCGCAGTGAAAGGAGCCGCGTGATGGACCTGAAGCTGATCAATGGCCAAGGCCAGGATGCCGGCGCCGTGAGCGCGGCGGACAGCCTGTTCGCCCGTGAATACAATGAAGCCCTGGTGCATCAACTGGTTACCGCCTACATGGCCAATGCCCGTACCGGGGATCGCGCCCAGCTGACCCGCGCGGAAGTGCGCCACAGCACCAAGAAGCCTTTCAAGCAGAAGGGCACCGGCCGCGCCCGCGCCGGCATGACCTCTTCACCGATCTGGCGTGGCGGCGGCCGCACCTTCCCGAACAAGCCGGACGAGAACTTCTCCCAGAAGGTCAACCGCAAGATGTACCGTGCCGGCATGGCTACCATTCTGTCCCGCCTGGCTGCCGATGGTCGCTTGAGCGTGGTCGAGGATCTCGGAGTCGACTCCCCAAAGACCAGGATACTGGCCGGCAAGCTCAAGGACATGGGTATCAACGACCGGGTGCTGATCATCTCCCCCGTGGTTGACGACAACCTCTGGCTTTCCGCTCGCAACATGCACAACGTGCTGGTGCTGGAGCCGCAGCAGGCCGATCCCGTCAGCCTTATCCGTTTCGACCGCGTCCTGATTACCCGTGAGGCGGTCAAATCCTTCGAGGAGATGTACGCATGAACGCCGTGCCGATGAAAGAGGAGCGTCTGCTCCAGGTCATCCTCGCCCCGGTCATCTCCGAGAAGGCGACCATGCTTGCCGACAAGCGCGAGCAGGTTGTGTTCCGCGTGGTCCCCAGTGCCACCAAGCCCGAGATCAAGGCCGCCGTGGAACTGCTGTTCAAGGTCCAGGTGAAGGACGTGAAGGTCGCCAACGTGAAGGGAAAGGTCAAGCGCTTCGGCCGATTCTTCGGTCAGCGTTCCAACTGGAAGAAGGCCTATGTCTGCCTGAAGCCCGGTCAAGAACTCAACTTCGCGGCAGGAGAATAAGCCATGCTGGTTAAAGTCAAACCTACTTCCGCCGGCCGTCGCGCCGTCGTCAAGGTGGTCACGCCCGGTTTGCACAAAGGCAAGCCGGTGGCCGCCTTGGTGGAAAAGCAGAATCGCAAGGCTGGCCGCAACAACAACGGCCATATCACTACCCGCCACATCGGTGGTGGCCACAAGCAGCACTACCGCATTGTCGACTTCAAGCGCAAAAAGGACGGCATCGCCGCCAAGGTCGAGCGTATCGAATACGATCCGAACCGTAGCGCCCACATCGCCCTGTTGTGCTACGCCGACGGCGAGCGCCGTTACATCATCGCGCCGCGCGGCGTCGAGGTCGGCGCCCAGTTGATGAGCGGCGCCGAGGCCCCAATCAAGTCCGGCAACTGCCTGCCCCTGCGCAACATCCCAGTGGGTTCCACCATCCATTGCATCGAAATGATGCCGGGCAAGGGCGCCCAGATCGCCCGTTCCGCCGGCGCCAGCGTCCAACTGCTGGCAAGGGAAGGCAGCTACGCCCAGTTGCGTCTGCGCTCCGGCGAGATCCGCAAGGTGCACATTGATTGCCGCGCCACCCTGGGTGAAGTGGGTAACGAGGAGCATAGCCTGCGTTCCATCGGCAAGGCCGGCGCCATGCGTTGGCGCGGTGTTCGTCCGACGGTGCGAGGCGTCGCCATGAACCCGGTCGACCACCCCCATGGCGGTGGCGAAGGCCGGACCGGCGAGGGTCGCGTCCCGGTTACCCCTTGGGGCGTGCCCACCAAGGGCTACCGTACCCGCAACAACAAGCGCACCGACAGCATGATCGTGCGTCGCCGTTACAAAGCGTAAGAGGTAAGTAGATATGGCTCGTTCCGTAAAAAAAGGCCCCTTCGTTGACGGGCATCTAATGAGTAAAGTCCTGGCTGCGGTCGCGGTCAGCGACAAGAAGCCGATCAAGACCTGGTCGCGGCGTTCCACCATCCTGCCCGATTTCATCGGCTTGACCTTGGCGGTGCACAACGGAAAGCAACACATCCCTGTGTTCGTATCCGAAAACATGGTTGGCCATAAGCTCGGCGAATTCGCCATGACCCGTACCTTCAAGGGTCATGCCGCCGACAAAAAGACCAAGAAGAAATAAGGAGAGCAGCGATGCAAGTATCAGCAATTCTGCGCGGCACGCGGCTTTCCGCCCAAAAGGCCCGTTTGGTGGCCGACTTGGTGCGTGGCAAACCGGTGGACCAGGCGCTCAACATCCTCACCTTCTCCCCCCAGAAGGCCGCCTTCACGATCAAGAAGGTGCTCGAGTCCGCCATCGCCAATGCCGAGCACAACGAAGGCGCGGACATCGACGAATTGAAGGTGCAAACCATCTACGTCGACCAGGGCGCAAGCCTGAAGCGCTTCACCGCTCGTGCCAAAGGCCGTGGCAATCGCATCATCAAACCCACCTGTCACATCACCGTGACGGTTGGCGACTGAAGGAAGGCACATGGGACAGAAGATTCATCCGACCGGTTTCCGGTTGAGCGTCAACAAGGGCTGGACCTCCAAATGGTTCGCCAACAACAAGAACTATTCGAGCATCCTGGTTGAAGACATCAAGGTACGTGCCTTCCTCAAAAAGAAGCTCGCCCATGCCTCCATCAGCCGGATCGTGATCGAGCGCCCGGCCAAGAACGCACGTATCACCCTGTTCTCGGCGCGCCCCGGTGTCGTGATCGGCAAGAAGGGCGAGGACATCGAGGCGCTGCGCCGCCAACTAAACGCCATGATGTCCGTGCCCGTCACCCTGAACATCGAGGAAGTGCGCAAGCCCGAGACCGATGCCCAGCTGATTGCCGACTCTATCGCCAACCAGCTGGAAAAGCGGATCATGTTCCGTCGCGCGATGAAGCGCGCCATGCAGAACGCCATGCGCTTCGGTGCCCAGGGTATCAAGGTCATGTCTGCCGGTCGCCTGAACGGTGCCGAGATCGCCCGTACCGAGTGGTATCGCGAAGGCCGCGTGCCGCTCCATACCCTGCGTGCCGACATCGACTACGGCTTCTCCGAGGCCAGCACCACCTACGGCATCATCGGGATCAAGGTCTGGGTATACAAGGGCGAGGCCCTGGGCCGCGGCGACAAGCCGGTGGCCGCGCCCGAGCCCGAACGTCGGCCGCGTCGTCCGGCTGCACGGGCAGGAAAGGAGTAAACGAACATGCTGCAACCCGCACGCAGGAAATACCGCAAGGAGCAGAAGGGCCGCAATACCGGCCTGGCTACCCGCGGCGCCCAGGTCAGCTTCGGTGAATTCGGTTTGAAGGCCATCGGCCGCGGTCGTCTGACGGCACGCCAGATCGAATCCGCGCGTCGCGCCATGACCCGTCATATCAAACGGGGCGGCCGCATCTGGATCCGGATCTTCCCGGACAAGCCCATCTCCCACAAACCCGCCGAAGTCCGCATGGGCAATGGCAAGGGTAACCCGGAATACTGGGTCGCCGAGATCCAGCCCGGCAAGGTGTTGTACGAAATGGAAGGCGTGGATGAAGTCGTGGCGCGGGAGGCATTCCGCCTGGCCGCCGCCAAGCTGCCCATTGCCACCGCATTTGTCAGCCGTCACTTTGGGATGTGAGCAAGATGAAAGCGACAGAACTTCGTAGCAAGGGCGTGGAAGCGCTCAAGCAGGAAATCAAGGATTTGTTGCGTGCCCAGTTCAGCGTGCGCATGCAGCTTTCCACCCAGCAAACCAACAAGACCCACGAACTTCGCAAGATTCGGCGTGACATTGCGCGGGCGCGCACCATCATGCATGAAACGAAGTCCAAGGCTGGCAACTGATGAGTGGCATGATGAACGAACAGCAAACTGCAAAAATCGTCCGAGCCCTGACCGGCAAGGTGGTAAGCGACAAGATGAACAAGACGGTGACGGTCCTGGTCGAGCGCAAGGTCAAGCACCCCCTGTACGGCAAGGTGATCCGTCTCTCCAAGAAATACCATGCCCATGATGAGAACAACGATTTCCATCCCGGTGACGTGGTGGTCATTGAGGAATGCCGCCCCCTTTCCAAGTCCAAGACCTGGAAGGTCACCCGCCTGGTCGAGAAGGCCCAGTTGGTCTAAGCGGTAATCGAAATTAGCGGTTGCAGCAGATAAGTGCCGCCGATATAATTGCGGTCTTTTTTCGACGTGTGGTTGCATTTTCACAGCCACGCAAATTCTGAAACGACGCGAACGGGCTCTGCCCTGGAGCGTAACCCGAACGGGATCCAAAACTGCCGGCCTCTGGCTTGGCAAGTTGGAGAGAGAACATGATCCAGATGCAATCCATGTTGGACGTGGCCGACAATACCGGTGCACGCGCGGTTATGTGCATCAAGGTGCTGGGTGGCTCGAAGCGCCGCTACGCCGGTGTTGGCGACATCATCAAGGTCACGATCAAGGATGCCGCCCCGCGCGGTCGTGTCAAGAAGGGCGACGTCTATAGCGCCGTGGTGGTGCGTACCGCCAAGGGTGTGCGTCGTCCCGACGGTTCCTTGATCAAATTCGATAAAAACGCGGCCGTGCTGCTCAACAACAAGCTTGAGCCCATCGGCACCCGTATCTTCGGCCCCGTTACCCGGGAACTGCGTACCGAGCGATTCATGAAGATCGTCTCGCTGGCGCCTGAAGTGCTGTAAGGAGATCACCATGCGCAAAATTCGCAAGGGCGATGAGGTCATAGTTCTGACCGGTAAAGACAAGGGCAAGCGCGGCACTGTGTTGCGGGTGCTGGAGGCGGGCCTGGTGGTGGAGGGGGTAAACCGTGTGCGCAAGGCGGTCAAACCCAATCCCATGCGCGGCACCACCGGTGGTTTCACGGATAAGGACATGCCCATCCATATTTCCAATGTGGCGCTGTTCAACCCTGTCACAAGCAAGGGCGACCGCGTAGGGATCAAAACGCTGGAGGATGGGCGCATGGTGCGTTTCTTCAAGTCCAACGGCGAAGTAGTGGATGCGTAAGGGGTAAGACATGGCGCGTATGTACGATTTCTACAAAGACACCGTGGTCAAGCAATTGACCGACCGGTTCGGCTACAAGTCCCCGATGCAGGTCCCGCGCATCTCCAAGATCACGCTGAACATGGGCGTCGGCGAGGCGGTAGGCGATAAGAAGGTCATGGAGCATGCAGTGGCCGACATGACCAAGATCGCCGGGCAAAAGCCGGTTGTTACCCTGTCACGCAAATCCATTGCCGGTTTCAAGATTCGTGACCACTACCCCGTAGGCTGCATGGTGACCCTGCGCCGCGAGCAGATGTACGAATTCCTGGATCGTCTAATCAGTGTCGCCATTCCCCGGATCCGTGACTTCCGCGGTGTTGGCGGAAAGGGATTCGACGGACGCGGCAATTACAGCATGGGTGTCAAGGAACAGATCATCTTCCCGGAAATCGAGTACGAGAAGATCGATACGCTCCGTGGCATGAATATCACGATCACGACCACCGCCACGAGCGATGAAGAGGCCAAGGCCTTGCTGGCGGCGTTCAAGTTTCCTTTCAAGAATTGAGGTTGCGATGGCTAAGCTTGCACTGATCAACCGGGAAGAAAAGCGTCGCAAGACGGTGAAGAAGTTCGCTGCCAGGCGCGCCGAGCTCAAGGCGATTATCGAGGACGCCAAGCGCACCGACGAGGAGCGCATGGAAGCCCGCCTGAAACTTCAGGCCCAGCCTCGCGACGCCAGTCAGAGTCGCCTGCGCAACCGCTGTCAGCTCACCGGGCGTCCTCGCGGCGTGTTCAGAAAATTCGGTCTGTGCCGGATCAAGATCCGTGAAATCGCCATGCGTGGCGAGATTCCGGGTGTGGTCAAGGCCAGCTGGTAAGGGAGAGCAGATATGAGTATGAGTGATCCCATCGCCGACATGCTGACCCGTATCCGCAACGGCCAGATGACGGAAAAGCAGAGTGTGCGCATGCCCTCTTCCAAGGTGAAGAAGGCCATCGCCCAGGTTCTGAAGGATGAGGGCTACATCGATGGCTTCCTGGTCCGCGAGAACGAGGGTCTGCCGGAAATGGAAGTCGCCTTGAAGTACTACGCCGGTCGTCCCGTCATCGAAAAGATCGAGCGGATCAGCAAGCCCGGCCTGCGTATTTACAAAGGCCGTGACGACCTGCCCCGCGTCATGAATGGTTTGGGCGTAGCCATCGTTTCCACTTCCCAGGGTGTAATGACCGACCGCAAGGCGCGTTCCCTGGGCGTGGGCGGTGAAGTTCTGTGCGTCGTTGCGTAAGGTGAAATATGTCACGCGTAGCTAAGAATCCCATCCCGGTCCCCAGCGGTATCGAGGTCAAACTTTCCGAAGCCATGATCTCCGTCAAGGGCCCCCTCGGCACCTTGTCCCAGCAGTTGACCGGACAGGTCAATGTCACCTTCTCCGATGGCGCCCTGCAGGTTGTCGCCGCCCGCGAGACCCGCGATGCCCACGCCATGTCCGGCACGACCCGGGCCCTTCTGGCCAATATGGTGCTGGGGGTTTCCAAGGGCTTCGAGAAGAAGCTGAACCTGGTCGGTGTGGGTTACCGCGCCCAAGCCCAGGGCGACAAGCTGAATCTGACCCTGGGTTTCTCCCACCCGGTCGAGCATGTCATGCCCGAGGGCGTGAAGGTGGAGACACCCACCCAAACCGAGATCCTGATCAAGGGCATGGACAAGCAGAAGGTCGGCCAAGTGGCCGCCGATGTCCGTGCCTACCGCAAACCCGAGCCGTACAAAGGCAAGGGTGTGCGCTATGCCAACGAAGTCGTGGTCCTTAAAGAGACCAAGAAGAAATAACCTGGAGCGATTGCAATGGACAAGAAAATCCGGCGTCTGCGCAGGGCGCGCAAAACCCGCGCCAAAATCGCGGAGCTTGGTGCGATCCGTCTGTGCGTGCACCGCAGCAATTCGCATATTTATGCGCAACTCATCGATGCGACCGGTGGACGTATTCTGACCGCCGCCTCCACGGCCGAAAAAGAAGTGAGCGGACAGGCCAAGAACGGAGGCAACGTGGAAGCAGCCAAACTGGTTGGCCAACGTATCGCCGAGAAGGCCAAGCAGCTGGGTGTGGAGAAGGTTTCCTTCGACCGCTCCGGCTTTGCCTTCCATGGCCGGGTAAAGGCCCTGGCCGATGCGGCCCGCGAACACGGTTTGCAGTTCTAAGCGAGGAAGATCATGGCTAGACCAGAACAACAGCAGCAGGATCGTGGCGACGGCCTGAAAGAGAAGATGATCGCGGTCAACCGCGTCACCAAGGTGGTGAAGGGCGGTCGCATCCTTAGCTTCGCGGCGCTCACGGTGGTGGGCGACGGTGACGGCGGTGTCGGCATGGGCAAGGGCAAGTCCCGGGAAGTGCCCGTCGCCGTACAGAAGGCGATGGAAGAGGCCCGCCGCAAACTGGTCAAGGTCCCCCTCAAGAACGGAACCTTCCATCATGCCGTAATCGGCCGCCATGGTTCCTCCCGAGTGTTGATCCAGCCCGCGTCGGCCGGTACCGGCATCATCGCCGGCGGAGCCATGCGCGCTGTGTTCGAGGTGATGGGAGTGACGGATGTGCTGGCCAAGTGTATCGGCGCCACCAACCCCTACAACATCGTTCGTGCCACCCTGAATGGCCTGGAGCAAATGATGACCCCCAGCGAAGTGGCGGCCAAGCGCGGCAAGACCGTGGCGGAAATTCTGGAGTAAGCGTGATGTCGGAAGCTAAAGGAAAGATCAAGGTAACCCTGGTCAAGAGCCCTATCGGCACCATTCAGAAACACCGTGCCTGTGTGCGTGGTCTGGGTCTGAAGCGCATGCATCAAAGCGTGGTGCTGGAAGATACCCCGGCCGTGCGCGGCATGATTACCCGTGTGAACTTTCTGGTGAAGGCCGAGGTGGCATGATGAAACTCAACAGCATCAAACCTGCCGCAGGCAGCACCCAGGCCAACAAGCGCCCGGGACGTGGTATCGGTTCCGGTCTGGGCAAGACCGGTGGTCGTGGCCACAAGGGCCAGAAATCCCGCGCCGGCGGTTTCCACAAGGTGGGCTTCGAGGGCGGCCAGATGCCCATGGCTCGCCGTCTTCCCAAGCGTGGCTTCATCTCCTTGGATCGCGCCTTCAAGGCGGAAATCCGCCTCTCCGCCCTGAACAACCTGCCGGTGGATACCGTTGATATGCTGATCCTCAAGCAGGCCGGTTTGGTTTCCCAGTTGACCAAGTCGGTCAAGGTGATTCTTTCCGGCAAGATCGAAAAGGCGGTGAAGATCGTCGGGCTGGGCGTAACCAGCGGCGCCAAGGCGGCCATCGAGGCCGCCGGCGGAAGCGTTGAATCCAATGCGGGTTGAGGACTGAGGACTTATCGTGGCCGGTGCCGCTGCTAACCTGCTTCAAATGTCTGGAAAGATGGGCGACCTGAAACGTCGCCTCTGGTTTCTGTTGGGCGCCCTGGTGGTTTACCGAATCGGCTCCTTTGTCCCGGTGCCCGGTATCGACCCGGGGGTTCTGGCGGATCTGTTCCATTCCCAGCAAAACGGCATACTGGGCATGTTCAACATGTTCTCGGGCGGTGCGCTGAAGCGCTTCTCGGTATTTGCCCTGGGCATCATGCCCTATATTTCCGCCTCCATCATCGTGCAGTTGATGACGGTGGTTTCGCCCCAGTTGGAAGCCCTTAAAAAAGAGGGCGAGGCCGGGCGCCGCAAGATTACCCAGTACACCCGTTATGGAACGGTGGCACTTGCAACCTTTCAGGCCATCGGCATTTCCATCGCCCTGGAAAGCCAGGCCGGTCTGGTTCTGGACCCGGGTTTCATGTTCCGCATCACCAGCATATTCACCCTGGTGGCGGGGACCATGTTCCTGATGTGGCTTGGCGAGCAGATTACCGAGCGGGGGTTGGGCAACGGCATCTCCATCATCATCTTCGCGGGTATCGCTGCCGGCCTGCCCCGCGCGGTGGGCGGCACCCTGGAACTGACACGTACCGGGGCCTTCTCGATTCCCTTGGTGCTGATCCTGTTTGCCGGGGCCTTGCTGATCACCGGCCTGGTGGTGTTCGTGGAGCGGGGCCAGCGAAAGATCCTGGTCAATTACGCCAAGCGCCAGGTCGGCAACAAGGTGTATGGCGGTCAAAGCTCCCATCTGCCTTTGAAGCTCAACATGGCGGGCGTTATCCCTCCCATCTTCGCCAGTTCGATTATCCTGTTCCCCGCCACCATCGCGGGTTGGTTCGGAAGCAACCAGTCCATGTCGTGGCTCAAGGACGTCGGCGCGTCCCTGTCTCCCGGCCAGCCGCTGCACGCCATACTTTACGCGGCCGCCATCATCTTCTTCTGTTTCTTCTATACGGCCCTGGTGTTCAATCCCCGGGAAACCGCCGACAACCTGAAGAAAAGCGGCGCGTTCATCCCCGGATATCGCCCGGGTGAACAAACCTCCCGCTTTATTGACAAGGTAATGACCCGGCTGACCCTGATCGGTGCCGTTTACATCACCCTTGTCTGTCTCATCCCGGAATTTCTGATCGTCAGTTGGAACGTGCCGTTCTATTTCGGTGGCACTTCCCTGCTGATCATTGTCGTGGTCGCCATGGATTTCATGGCGCAGGTTCAGGCCTATGTCATGACGCACCAGTATGAGTCCCTGCTCAAGAAGGCCAACTTCAAGGGCGGCAACTTCATCAGTAGGTGAAGTAGGGAAATATGTCCAAGGATGATGTCATTCAGATGCAGGGCGAAGTGGTGGAGAACCTACCCAACGCCACATTCAGAGTGAAGCTGGAAAACGGTCATGTGGTACTTGGGCACATCTCCGGGAAAATGCGCATGCACTACATCCGCATCCTTCCCGGTGACAAGGTCACGGTGGAACTGACGCCTTACGACCTTACCCGCGCGCGCATCGTTTACCGCGCCAAGTGATTTGTTTATTAGAAGGAGCCGGACATGCGTGTTCAAGCCTCGGTTAAGAAGATTTGCCGCAAATGCAAGATCGTGCGCCGCAAGG
The DNA here is from genome assembly GCA_963713085.1 of uncultured Pseudomonadota bacterium. Classification (GTDB taxonomy): domain Bacteria; phylum Pseudomonadota; class Gammaproteobacteria; order Burkholderiales; family Thiobacillaceae; genus PFJX01. The sequence continues at coordinate 187,128 of CAVQKQ010000018.1, forward strand.
GTGTGGTGCGCGTTATTTGCAGTGAAGCGCGGCACAAGCAGCGCCAAGGTTGACAAGGGTTGGATTGGCTTGCCAAGCGGCGGGTCATTTCACTATAATTTACAGTTTTCGATTGCCAGGGGTTAATACATGGCCCGTATCGCTGGGGTAAATATCCCAAACCATAAGCATGCCGAGATCGCATTGACCGCGATCTATGGCGTCGGTCGCATGCGCGCCCGTCAGATCTGTCAGGGAGCCGGCGTCAATCCCGCCGTCAAGATGAAGGATCTGACCGACGCCGATGTGGAAAAGCTGCGCGACGGCGTGGCCAAGTTCATGGTGGAAGGCGATCTGCGCCGGGAAGTCACCATGAACATCAAGCGTCTCATGGACGTGGGCTGCTACCGTGGCGTGCGCCATCGTCGCGGCCTACCCGTGCGCGGCCAACGTACCCGCACCAATGCCCGCACCCGCAAGGGCCCCCGCAAGCAGATGCAAATCAAGAAGTAACAGGACAGGAATATGGCCAAGGCAACTGCCGCGCGCGCGCGGAAGAAAGTCAAGAAGAACGTGGCGGATGGTGTCGCCCACATTCACGCTTCTTTCAACAACACCATCGTCACCATCACCGACCGCCAGGGCAATGCCTTGGCATGGGCTACCGCCGGCGGCGCCGGCTTCAAGGGCTCGCGCAAGAGCACCCCGTTCGCGGCCCAGGTGGCCGCCGAGAACGCGGGCAAGATGGCCCTCGAATATGGCCTGAAGAATCTGGAAGTGCGCATCAAGGGGCCCGGCCCCGGCCGCGATTCCACCGTGCGTGCCCTGAATGCCCTGGGTTACAAGATCACCAGCATTTCCGACGTGACGCCCATGCCCCACAACGGCTGCCGTCCGCCGAAGAAGCGCCGCATCTAAGCTACAGGAGAGCACACCATGGCCCGTAATCTAGATCCCAAATGCCGTCAGTGCCGTCGTGAAGGTGAAAAGCTGTTCCTGAAAGGCGAGAAGTGTTTCAGCGACAAGTGCGCGATCGAGCGCCGCAACCAGGCTCCCGGCCAGCACGGCGCCAAGCAGACCCGCCTGTCGGACTACGGCGGCCAGCTGCGCGAGAAGCAGAAGATCCGCCGCATCTACGGCATCCTTGAGCGCCAGTTCCGCCTGACCTACTTCAAGGCGGATGCCCGCAAGGGTGTGACCGGCGAAAACCTGCTGCAGATCCTGGAATCCCGCCTTGATACCGTGGCTTACCGCATGGGCTTCGGCGCTTCCCGCACCGAGGCCCGCCAGGCCGTGCGTCACAACGCCATCAAGGTCAACGGTCGGCGCGTCAATATCCCCTCTTTCCAGGTCAAGCCCGGTGACGTGGTGGAGGTGAACGACAAGGCCAAGAGCCAGCTGCGCATCAAGGCGGCAGCCGAGGCCGCGGAAGGACGCGGATTCCCCGAGTGGGTCGAGGTGGATATCAAGGGCCTTAAGGGCACCTTCAAGGCCCTTCCGCAGCGCGCCGAGCTGCCGGCCACCATCAACGAGCACTTGGTGATCGAACTGTATTCCAAGTAATTGCCCGCCTCACTGAAGGATGCAAACTATGTCTAACTCTGGTGATCTGCTGAAACCCCGCATTGTTGAGGTCAACAGCATTTCCCCCCGCCAGGCCCGCATCACGCTGGAGCCTTTCGAGCGCGGGTACGGCCACACGCTGGGCAATGCCCTGCGTCGTATCCTGCTCTCCTCCATGCAGGGCTATGCCCCGACCGAGGTGCGCATTACTGGCGTCGTCCACGAGTATTCCGTGATCGAGGGCGTCCAGGAGGACGTGGTGGATATCCTGCTGAACCTGAAGGGTCTGGCGGTCAAGCTCAATAATCGCAACGAGGCGCTGATCACGATCAGCAAGTCCGGCGAAGGGCCCATCACGGCGGCGGACATCCAGGCCGGCCACGATGTGGAAATCCTGAATCCTGACCACGTGATCGCCCATCTCACCAAGGGCGGCACGCTCGAGATGGAAATCAAGGTGGAAGGCGGCCGCGGCTACGTGCCCGCCAGCAACCGGATTCACGACGAGGAAAGCCGGCCCGTGGGCGTGGTGATGGTCGATGCCCTGTACAGCCCGGTCAAGAAGGTCAGCTTCAGCGTCGAGAGCGCCCGCGTCGAGCAGCGTACCGACCTGGACAAGCTGATCCTGGAGATCGAGACCAACGGCGTGATCGAGCCCTCCGAGGCGGTACGTGCCGCCGCCCGGGTGCTGATCGAGCAGTTGGCCTCCTTCGCCGAACTGAAGGGCGTGCTGCCCTTGTCCGATCAGCCGGCCGCCATCAAGTCCAGTTCGCCCCAGATCGATCCGATCCTGCTGCGTCCGGTCGACGAACTGGAACTGACCGTCCGCTCCGCCAATTGCCTCAAGGCCGAGAATATTTACTACATCGGTGACCTGATCCAGCGCACCGAGACCGAACTGCTCAAGACTCCCAACCTGGGCCGGAAATCTCTCAACGAGATCAAGGATGTGCTGGCCGCCCGCGGCCTCACCCTGGGCATGAAGCTTGAGAACTGGCCGCCCGCGGGCCTCGACAAGCCCTGATATAAGGTAGAAGAACATGCGTCACCGTCTATCCCACCGCAAACTGAATCGCACCTCCAGCCATCGCCAGGCCTTGTTGCGCAACCTGTCCATCGCCCTGCTGCAGCACGAGGCCATCAAGACCACGCTGCCCAAGGCCAAGGAACTGCGCAAGGTGGTGGAGCCCCTCATCACCCTGGGCAAGAAGCCGAGCCTGGCCAATCGCCGTCTGGCCTTCGACCGCCTGCGCGACCGCGACATTGTGGTCAAGCTGTTCAACGAGCTTGGCCCCCGTTTCGCCAGCCGCCCCGGCGGTTACGTCCGGATACTTAAGTTCGGTTTCCGCCAAGGCGACAATGCCCCCATGGCCTATGTCGAACTGGTGGATCGCGCCGCCGATTCCACCGAAGGCGCCGCCGCCGAATAGGCGCTCCGCACTTCGTGATAAAAAGCCGGGTCATACCGGCTTTTTTCATTTCAGGGGAGATTCATCATGCTGGTTCTGTTCACCGACTACGGTTGGCAAGATCCCTATGTGGGCCAGGTCAAGGCGGTGCTGGCGCGAGAGGCCCCGGATGTCGCCGTGATCGACCTCCTGCACGATGCCCCGGACTTCAATGCCCATGCCGGGGCCCAATTGCTAGATGCCTTGTGCGGGGCCTTCCCGCCCGGGGCGGTGTTCTTCTGCGTGGTGGACCCGGGGGTTGGGGGGCCGAGGGAGGCGGTGGTGGTGATGGCGGAAGGCCGCTGGTACGTGGGGCCGGATAACGGCCTGCTTTCCATCGTCGCGGCCCGGGCCGGACAGGTCAACATCTGGCGCATCCACTGGCGCCCGGAACGGCTGGCGGATACTTTCCACGGCCGAGACCTGTTCGCCCCCATCGCCGCGTGGATTGCCGCCGGCCGGTTTCCCGAGGACAAGTTGGAGCCCGTGGCCGCCCTCAACGTCCAGTTCGATGCGGCGGACCTGCCCCGGGTGCTGTACATCGACCACTACGGCAACGCCTGGACCGGCATACGCGGCGGCTTGGCCGAGCCGGACAACTTGGTCGAGGTGAAGGGCCAGAGCCTGGCCTGGCGGCGGATCTTCGCCGAGGCCGCCAAGGGCCAGCCCTTCTGGCACGTGAACAGTTCCGGCCTGGTCGAGATCGCCGCCAACCGGGCCAACGCCGCCCAAATGCTGGATCTGAAAGTGGGCGATCCGGTCAGGCTATCAGGATCGCCCGATAGTCATTTGCATTAGTCCGGGTCGGGCCGGTGACGATCAGATCGTCCAGGCCGGCAAAGAATCGGTAGGCATCGTTGTCGTCCAGGCAGGCCCGGCCGTCCAGTGCAAGGGCACCGGCGCGTACCAGTGTGTCCGGACCGATCAAGGCGCCGGCGTTGGATTCCGTACCGTCGATCCCATCCGTGTCCGCGGCCAGGGCATGGACCCCGTCCAGCCCGTTCAGGGCCAGGGCGAGGCCGAGCAGGAATTCGCCGTTCCGGCCGCCGCGTCCGCCGCCCTTGACCGTCACGCTGGTCTCCCCGCCCGACAGGAGGACCACGGGCGGGAGCCAGGGCTGGCCATGCCCGCGTACTTCCCGCGCCAGGGCGGCGAAGGACTGGGCCACTTCGCGCGCCTCGCCGGTATAGCTGTCTCCCAGGATGACCGGTGGGATGCCCTGCGCCCGGAAGTAGCGGGCCGCTCCCTCCAAGGCCGTCCGGCTGCCGGCGATGACCCGGCAATCGACGCGTTGGAAACAGGACGCGCCGGGTTTTGGCGTGTCTTCCACTTGTCCTGCGATCCCCCGTTCAAGATGTTCGCGCACCGCGTTGCCGGGGACGATGCCGTAGCGCGCCAGTACGCCCAGGGCATCCGCATAGGTGGTGGGATCGGGGGAAAACGGCCCGGAGGCGATGACGCCGGGATCGTCGCCGGCCACGTCGGAGATCAACAGGGCTCGCACCGGTGCCCGGCAGGCCGCCGCCAGGCGGCCGCCCAGGGTGCGGGTGAGGTGCTTGCGCACGCAGTTGATTTCGGCGATCGGAGCGCCGGAACGGAGCAACGAAAGGCTGACATCCCGCAGATCCGCCAGGGTCAGACGCCCGGCAGGCAGGCTCAGCAGACTGGAGCCGCCACCGGAGATCAGGGCCAACACCAGATCCTCGGGTCCGGCTTGTCCGACCAGGCCCAGCAGGGCTTCGGCCGCCTCCAGGCCGGCCGCGTCGGGCAGGGGGTGGCCGGCCTCCACCACCCGGATGCGACGGGTGGGCTGGCCATGGCCGTGCCGGGTGATCACCAGTCCGTCCAGGGGCGCACCCGCCGACCAGTGGGACTCGACGGTGGCGGCCATGGCCGCCGCCGCCTTGCCGGCGCCCACCACCAGTATTCGTCCTTTGGGCGGTTCAGGCAGATGGGCGGGCAATACGGTCTCGGCCCGGACCGAATCCACGGCCGCTTGGAACGACCCCAACAACAAGGCTCTGGCATCCATGTTGGGCATCATAGGATTACCCAGGCCAGATCCAAAAGGTTCGACAGGAATTGATCCATACCCGAGAATGCGCCGGTCCGGGCGGCACGGACATTTCAGTTAACCAATTTCAAAGGGGACACAATGTTTCAAAAAATTCGCGGGTCAAAATCCACCATCGCATTCCTGTTGGTGGCGGGTACGTCGCAACTGGCTCATGGTGGGTGCCTGCCTGTCCTCGGCACGGTTCAGTTGACGCTGGAGCAGCCGGTAGAAACGACCTGTACCATTGCCACGATTCTGGGCAAGGGGGGATGCAGATTTCGGGCGGTGCTATGCCGTCAACGCTCAAACTGCTCGGGTTTTAGGAACAGCATCTGGCTACAGTGGGGTCACATCTGAACAGATGGCCAGTCTTATCTCCGGTGGCGGTGTCAGCCCAGAGTCCGGTTTTGGTGCAGGATGGCCGCAACGTCTGGACCGCGCGCAGTACCTTCACCATGGCCGGGACCCGTTTCTATGCGGCTGAAATCATTCTTGTTACGCGGACAAGCAGGTAACCGAACAAAGCGTCATCACGGGTACCGATGGCAAGGGCCTGTTAAGGAATGCCAGGGGGACCTTGACCATCCTCGGCAACAGTGTAGGCCAGACCGCCCAGGTGCGCGGGGAGATGTGCACTCAATAGGATTGGTGAGGGTCTCGTCTGACGGAACCAACCGCCCGGCTCGACCGGGCGGTTGGTTTTCAACCCGCACTAACGGGACGGCCCGGGCGCATGAACAGACGATAAAGCAGGGGGATGACGAACAGGGTCAGGGTGGTGGAAACCGCCAGGCCCCAGACGATGGCCGAGGCCACCGGACCCCAGATCAGGGATTTGCCACCCATGCCCAGGGCCAGGGCCAGCAGGCCGCCGATGGTGGTGCTGGAGGTGATGAGGATGGGCACCACCCGCCGGCGCGCGGCATAGACCGCGGCGTGCAGCACGCTCATGCCCTGGCGTCGGCGCTGGTTGGCGGCGTCGATCAGGACGATGGCGGAGTTGACGGCGATGCCGGTCAGGGCGATGACGCCGTACAGACTGTATAGGGAAAGGGGATTGCCCGACAGCAGCAGGCCGAACACCACGCCGGTGAAGGCCATGGGCACCGTGGCCAGGATCATCAGGGGCTGCCAGTAATGCCGGAACTGGGCCGCCAGGATCAGGTAGATCAGGCCGATGCCCAGCAGGAACAGGCCCAGCATGGCGTCCAGGCTCTCCTGGATGTCGTCCAGCTCGCCGGAAAAATCGATGCTCACCGCCGGGAAGCGGCTAGCGACATTGGCCCATTCCGCCTTGATGAAGGCATTGGCGGCCAGGGTGTCGGTGCGGGTCTTGTCCAGGTCCGCCTCCACCGTGATGGCCCGGCGCAGGTCGTAGCGTTTGATCACCGCCTTCGAGCTGTGCGGCTCAGTCCGGACCAGGGCCCCCAGGGTGGTGGTGCCGCCGCCCGGCAGGGCGACGGGGTCGTCCAGGATGGCGGCGATGTCGTCCAGGTTGCGCTGGGGCCCCCGGACCCGGACCTGAACCTTTTCGCCCCTGTCCCGGGCCTCGGCGACGATGTCCCCGTCGGTATGCAGCCGGACCAGGCGGGCCACCAGGGCCGGATCCAGGCCGGCGGCCCGGACCCCGTCGGCGTCCACCCGCAGCACGTATTCCTTGCGCCCGGGCAGGTCGTCGTCGCTTACGTCCCGGCTGCCGGGCACCCGCCGGACCACCGACTTCAGGGCGTCGGCGGCCAGGCGCAGCTGGCCGTAGTCGTCGCCCCGCAGCCGCACCTTTACCGGTTTCTGGGCCGGCGGGCCGCCGGACAGCAGGGTGAAGGTGATGTGGCCGCCAACGTCCATGGCTTCCACCTCCTTGCGCATGGCGTCGATCACCTTGTCGGTGGTGCGCATGTCGCCGACCCGGGGCATTAAGGACACCGCCACCTGGCCGTAGGCGTCGCCGTAATAGGGCTCCGTGTCGGTGAACTTGAGCCCCGCGTAGCTGGCGGCGGCGCGCAATTCGTCCTTTTCCAGCCGGGCGGTGACCGCCCGTTCGAGCTTCTCGACGGCGCGCAGGGTCACGTCGATGGCCGCGTCCGGCGGCATGTCCACATTGACGTAGAACAGGCGCAGGGGATCGGCGGCGAAAAACTGCTGCTTCACCCAGCCGCCGGCCACGGCATAGAGGGCCAGGGCGAAGGCGGCCGCCAGCCCGGCCAGGGAGATCCAGGCATGGCGCATCAGGGTGATGAGCAGGCGGGCATATTTCGTCCGCAGCTTGTGGTTGAAACGCATGCGCCAGCCATGCAGCCGGCTGGGCCGGCCGAAATCCGGGTTGAGCACCGTGACGTGGGCGGGCAGCATCCAGAAGGCCTCCACCAAACTGATTGCCAGGGCCAGCGAGACCACCAGGGGCACCACCATCATGAACTTGCCGACAATGCCCGGCAGCAGGATCAGGGGCAGGAAGGCGGCGATGGTGGTGAGCACCGAGGACACCACCGGCAGCCCCACGCTGGTGACGGCCCCAACCGCCGCCTCCATGGCCGCCGTGCCCCGGGTCATGCGGAAGTAGATGTCCTCCAGGATCACCACCGCGTCGTCCACCAGCATGCCCAGGGAGATGATCACCCCCAGCAGCACGGTCATGTTCAGGGTGAAGCCCAGCATGGAGAGCAGCCAAAAGGTGCCCGCCAGAGCGAAAGGGATGCCCAGGCTGATCAGCCCGGCCATGCGGCTGCCCAGGAACAGCCAGGACAGCAGGAACACCAGGGTCAGGCCCTGGAGTGCGTTGTTCTGCATGATGCGGATGGACTGCCGGGTGGGCACGGTCTGGTCATCCAGCAGGGACAGCCGCAGGCCGCTGCCGGCAAGATGCCGGTTCTGCTCCGCCAGGTAGGACTTGATGCGGTCCACCAGCTTCAGGGTGTTCTCCCGGCTCTTCTTGGTCACCGCGATCAGCACCGCCGGCCTTCCCTGGTGGGACACCAGCGAGGTGGGTTTTTCCCGGGCCCGATCCAGGGACGCCACATCCTCCAGGGGGATCTGGAGGCCGGGATTCCGGGCCGGGAACACGGTGAGTTTCGCCAGATGCTCCGGGCTCACCTCCTGGCCGAACACCCGTACCAGCCATTCCGTGTCACCCACCCGTGCCCGCCCAGCCGGGGTGTCCTGGAACCAGTGGCCCACGGCATCGGCCACGTCCGCCGCCGTCAGGCCCCGGGCCGCCAGGGCGCCGGGGCGGAAGGTGACTTGCAGTTCGGGATCGGACAGGCCGCTGGCCCAGGTCTTGTCCACGCCGGGCATGCGCTCCAGGTCCAGCTTGACCCGGTGGGCGGCGGCCCGCAGGGCCTCGTCGTTGGCGGGGCCCTCCAGCAGCACCATGGCGCTGGGAAAGCCGTTGTTGGTGGTGATCTCGTCCACCCGGGGCTCGTCCACCTCCCGGGGCAGGTCCCGCTCGGCGGCGGTCTGGACCTCCCGGCGCAGGTCGGTGACCCGCTTGTCGAAGCTGTAGGCCGGGATGTCCCGGAAGCGCACCAGCAGGGTCGCCACGCCTTCACGGGAGATGCTGGAGATGAAGCGGATGTCGGCCACCCGTGCCACCGCGTCCTCCAGGGGCTGGGTCACCTTCCGCTCCACGTCGGCGGGGGAGGCGCCGGGCAGCACGGCGGTGACCACCAGCCAGTTGAAGTTGACCTCCGGGTCCTGCTCCCGGGGCATGGTCAGGTAGGCCATGGTCCCCATCACCAGCACCACCACGAAGGCGATGTTGGCCAGGGGATGGTTGCGGATCAGGGTTTCATAGAGACGCATGCGCTACCCACGCGGATTCAAGGCAGCTCGCCCATGCCCTGGACCACCACGGGGGTATCCGCCGTCAGGCCGTCGGCCGGCGCGGGGCGGCCCTCCTGGGCCTCGGGCAGGGCCATGAAACGGGGTGTCTTGGCATCGGCCACGAAAATCCCCAGCCGGCCTTGGCGCCGTACCACCAGGTTGGCGGGCACATGGGGCTGGGGACTGGCCCAGGTCACCCGGCCGCTGCTGCCTGCCCGGGCTTGCCGGCCCTGGAAGCGCAGGCGCGCTTCCACCATGCGGGTGCTGGCGGAGACCGCCGGTGACAGGCGAATCAGGCGCAGGGGATAGCGGCCTTCCGGTCCGACATAGGCGATGGCACGGGCCGCCTTCAGGCCGGCGGCATCCGCCTCCTGAACCGCGGCCATCACCTCGATGCGGGAGGTGTCCAGCAGGCTCACAAGGGGGGTGCCGGGGACGGCGGTCTCACCCTGCTGGGCCAGCCGTTCCAGGACGATGGCGGGGAAGGGCGCGCGCACCGTGCATTTGGCCTGGGTGGCCCGGGCCGTATTCAACGCTGCCTGGTCCACCGCCACCTGGGCCCGGGCCGCATCCAGCTCGGCGTTCTGGGTGTCCAGGGCCGCTTGGCTGATGAAGTTCTCCGTCGCCAGCTTGACGCCGCGCTGGTGCTGCAACTCGGCCAGCCGGGCCCGGGCCTGATCGACCCGGAGCGCGGCCCGGGCGCGTTCCGCCGCCAGGTCGTAATCGGTGCAGTCCAGGCGGGCCAGCAGCGCGCCCTTGGCCAGGGTCTGGCCCGGCTCGGGCGGCAGGCTCAGGATGCGGGCGGTGATCTCCGCCGCCACCTTGCTCTGGTTCAGGCTCACCACCTGGGCCTGGGCGCTGCGCTCGGGGTAAACCGCGATCGCCTTGAGGGGCTTGGCCTGCCAGGCCAGGGCCGGGGACGAGAGCAGCAGGAGCGTGAGGAAGGCGGCGGGCTTCATGGCCGCATGGTAGCAAGACCGGCGTGACTGTTGCGACCTCGCCCCGGGAGTCCTGTCAGGGACCCTCAACCCTTGGGGCCGGTGATGGTGATCAGGGTGATTTCCGGCGGCGCCAGGATGCGGATCGGCGGTCCCCAGGTGCCGGTGCCCCGGCTGACGTAGAGCCGTCCGCCTTGGGTATTTTCGCCACGGGTCAGGTCGTACAGGCCCTGGGTCATGGGGTAGAGCTGCCGCACTAGCAGGCCGAAGGGGAAGATCTGGCCGGCGTGGGTATGGCCGGACAGTTGCAGGTCGAAGCGGGAGGTCGGGTCGATCACCGGCTGGTGCTTGAGCAGGATGACGAACCGGTCGGTGGGTATGCCGGCCAGCAGCGCCGCCTCTCCCGTCGGACCGGGCAGCACGGCCGGGTCGTCCACCCCGGCCAGGGTTACCTTCGACATGGCGCCGGGCAGTTCCGCGACGCGCTCCCGCAGCAGGGTGAAGCCGGCGCGTTCATGAAAAGCCAGGGCATGTTCCAGGCCGGCATAGCGTTCGTGATTGCCGGTGACGGCGAACTTGCCGTAGCGCGGCCGGTAGGCGGCGAACTGGGACGACAGGCCGTCCAGGAAATGGGATTCGGCATCCACCAGGTCGCCGGTGGAGACCAGGATGTCGGGATTCAGTGCCTTCACCTGGGCCAGGATGCGCTCGAGCCGATGCCGGCCGATCAGCGCGCCCAGATGCAGGTCGGAAATCTGGGCGATGCGCAGGCCCGGGAAATCCGCCGGCAGCTTGGCCGAATGGATGGTCAGCCGTTCCACCCGGGGATGCCAGGCGCTGTAGAAGCCGTACAGCCACAGGGCCACGGCCAGTGCGGCCAGGCCCAGAAAGGCCGGACGCGGCGCGGGCACCGGCCACCCCGCCAGACGGCCCGTCCAGCCATAGAGATCCGCCGCCAGGCCGAGCCAGAACAACAGGAAGGAAAAGCCCATCCAGGCGAACAGGATCCAGGCGCCGGCGACGGCCGCATCGTGGCAGTCCGGGCAGCGCTCCAGGCGCCAGAGCAACAGGGGGCCGAAGGTCATCAGCAGGGCCCAGGCGAACACCAGCCAGCGGAGTGCGCCCACCAGGCCGAAGGCATGAACGGACTTGATGGCCAGGTAGGCCTGGATACCGCCATAGGCCAGGAAAACCAGCAGGAAGCGCATGGCCGGGTGACCTCGGGCTCAGCGCCCGGGCATCCCCTGGGGCGCGGCCCGGAGGTACTGCAGGGGCCAGGCGGTGGTCTGGCCCAGCTCCCGGGCCGCCTGGAGGGGCCAGTAGGGATTGCGCAGGGCTTCGCGGCCCAGCAGCACCAGGTCCGCCTGGCCGGTGCGGATGATGTGGTCGGCCTGGGCGGGCGAGGTGATCAGGCCCACCGCCGCGGTCGCCATGCCGGTCTCGCGGCGGATGCGGGCGGCGAATTCCGTCTGGAAGCCGGGGCCCGCCGGTATCCGGGCCGAGGGCACCAGGCCGCCCGAGGAGACGTCCACCAGGTCCACGCCCAGGTCCTTGAGCAGGCGGCTCAGGGCCACGCTCTGGTCCGCGTCCCAGCCTCCCTCCACCCAGTCGGTGGCGGACAGGCGCAGGAACAGGGGCAATTCGGCGGGCCACTCGGCGCGCGCCGCGGCCGCCACCTCCCGGACCAGGCGGGTGCGGTTCTCGAAGCTGCCGCCGTAGCCGTCGCTGCGCAGGTTGGACAGGGGCGAGAGGAACTGGTGCAGCAGGTAGCCGTGGGCGGCGTGGATCTCCACGCACCTGGAAGCCGGCTGCCAGGGCCCGGCGGGCGGCGGCGGCGAACTGCCCGATCACCGCCTGGATGCCCGCCTGATCCAGTTCATGGGGCAGGGCATAGCCGTCGCCGAAGGCGATGGGGGAGGGCGCCGGCACCGGCCAGCCGCCTTCCGCTTCGCCCAGGCCGCGCTGCGCCTCCCAGCCCCGTCCGGCGCTGCCCTTGCGCCCGGCGTGGGCCAGCTGGATCGCCGGCACGCAGCCCTGCGCTTTCACGAAACCGGCGATGCGGGCCAGGGGCTCGATGTGCTGGTCGCCCCAGATGCCCATGTCCCCCGGGCTGATGCGGCCCTCCGGTGACACGGCGGTGGCCTCGACGAAGAGCAGGCCGGGCCCGCCCACGGCCCGGCTGCCGTAATGGACGAAATGCCAGTCCTGGGCCAGGCCGTCCCGGGCGGAGTATTGGCACATGGGGGTGATGCCGACGCGGTTGGGAAGGGTGAGGCTGCGGATAGTCAGGGGTTCGAAGAGGTGGGACATGGTGTGGACTCAGTAATGTGGGCACAGCAAAAAGATGACTATCCGAAATACTAGCCGTTAGGATCACGGCATGCGTGAGAGGCTAACGGGAGTCGTCGAGTTCCGAGTATCGGGAACTTGTCAGCTTAGGTAGGGCGCAATAACCGAAGGGCATTGCGCCGCATGTCAATCCAACTCGGCTAACGCATCCGCCGCCACGCTTCCGCCCCATTCCAGCGGATACACGCCTTTTGCCACCAGCCGGTGAAAAGTGGAATAGGGCCAATCCACTACCCGCTTCACATGGCCGTGTTTCACGGGGTTGAAATGCAGGTAATCCATGTGGGCCTGGAAGTCTCCTTCATCCCGAATCAGATGCTCCCAATACCGCCGTTGCCAGATGCCCCGTTCTCCCCGATTCTGACGTACCGCAGAGCGTCTTTCGACAACCGGCAGACGCTTGGAGAACCCCGCTTTGATCAGCCGCCAGCGCAGGGCGAAGTCCGTCTCCCCGGTCGGCAGTTCCAGCACGCAGTGGATATGCTCGGGTAATACCACCCATCCGTGGATGGTGAAGGGATGGGCCCGGCGCACCTGCCGAACCACGTCGCGCAGTGGCTCGATGCTTCGCGTCAGCAGGTCGTTGTCCTGCCGTTGCAGAGCGTTGACCGTGAAGAACCAAGTGCCGCCGGGATGCCAGGCGCGGCGGTAATCAGGCATGGGTGGGGAAGTGGTGGTATTTCATTCGGCGCAATGCCCTTTGGTTATTGCGCCCTACGCGGGCTGCTGGTTAGGGAATTGTTTTCTTGCGATTAAATGTATACGCAAAGAATCCCAAAATTAGGACGAATGGTACAACCGGAAGTACTGCAAGATTAAGCCAAGGCCATGCGATGTCTGGCACCATAGCCAATAGGCCGGCCGCAGCAATGCCAAATACAACCGCTCCAAACATACCGATGAATGTACCCTTGGACTTTTCGCCGATATAGACGAAGGCCATCAGCAACCAAGGTAGAAGGCCAGCTAGAAACTTCATGGTGCCGTGCTGGAGCTGGATTGTCATTTGTGTAACGTTGACCGCCGAGTCGGCGGCACTAAGCGCGCCCTCATAGATTTTCTGTTGGGTAATCGACAGCTCAGCCCCAGCTTCTCTACGGAATGTTTCTGCCAATGCTGCGATTTCGAGGGAAGTCTTCGCTCGTTGGAGGGCAAGGTTTTGTGTATAGACCTCATAGAGAGCAAGCCCTGCTACTCCGACCGCAACGAGCAGAATGGAGACGAATAGCTTGCTCCAGCTAAACCCCTGTAAGTACTCAACCAGCTGCTGGAACATGTTCATTCCTAATATAAATTGAACACCATTTCCACATATGGCAACCAGGCTCCCAATATCTGAAAGCCTTTGTTTCGAATGATCACTCCAACGTCAGTGTTCAGCCGTTTTGCCCCATCTCGTAACCAAGCTCAGAACCTTTCACCTTCCTTGAGATACCGCCACTGCCCCAGCGGCAAATCCCCCAGCCGCACCTGGCCGATGCGCACCCGCTTGAGGCCCAGCACCTTCAGCCCCACCAACTCGCACATGCGCCGGATCTGGCGCTTGCGGCCTTCCTTGAGGATGAACTTGAGCTGGTCGGTGTTCTGCCAGGAAACCTGTGCGGGGCGCAGTTTGCGCTCGTCCAGTTCCAGGCCGTGGTTGAGCAGCCTCAGGTCCTGGTCGGAAAGCTGGCCCTGGACCCGCACCAGGTATTCCTTTTCGATGTCGGAGTCCTCGCCGATCAGCTGCTTGGCGATGCGGCCGTCCTGGGTGAGCACCAGCAGGCCGGTGGAATCGATGTCCAGGCGGCCGGCCGGGGCCAGGCCCTTGAGATGGCTGGGATGGAAGGGGGGGCCGCCGCTGCCTTGCCAGCGGTTCTCCTTGCGGATCAGGGTGACGGCGGGCTGGTAGCCGGGCTCCGGCTGGCCGGAGACGTAGCCGATGGGCTTGTGCAGCAGGAGGGTGACCCGCTCCTGCTGCTGGCGGTTGGCCTGGGCCGCCAGCTTGATCTCGCAGTTGGGGTCCACCCGGGTGCCCAGGGTGTCCACCTTGAGGCCGTCCACGAACACCCAGCCCCGCTCGATGTAGACGTCCGCCTCCCGGCGCGAGCACAGGCCCCGCTCGGACATGAGCTTGGACAGGCGGATGCCGGTCGGCTGGTCGGTCATGGCGATTCGTGCGTCGGTTTGTGGCAGCGGGTCGGGTGGTCGACTGGCATTCAGAAGCTGAACCTCACACCCACCTGGTATCCGTAGGAATCCGCGTTGTCCGTCGCCAGGCGGTTGGGACCGCCGGGGCTGACCGGGGTGATGAGTACGGGACTGTCATGCTGGTAAGTGTACTCCGCGCGCAGGAACAGTTCCCCGCTCTTGCCGACGGGATAGGACACGTCCCCGTCCAGCCAGGCGCCCCAGGTCAGGCGGTTCTTGCTGTCGCTGGCTCTGGCGGTGAAATCCGCTTCGGAGCCCGCGCAAACCCCGCAGGTGTTGAGCTGGGAACCGTTGTAATCCGTCCAGAAGGCCTTGAGCTCGGCCCCGATGCCTCCGCCGAGCCGCAGGCCGTTGGGGAAGGCATGTCGGCCGCGCACGCCGATGCCGTCGGAAATGCCGTTGGTCTTGACCTTCAGGTCATGGTCGCTGTGGATGTCGGAGTAGGTCAGGTTCTGCACGCGGCCCTTGAATTGCGCGACGGCCCTTTGGATGGCGATGCGTTTTTCCAGCCAGATGTCCGAGTTGCCGGTGTCCTTGAGGGTCTTGAACAGGTTGAGATGGACTTCCTGGCTGTCGAATTCGCTCTTGAAGGTGGATTCCCCGCCGGTGCCGCCGTAGTTGAGGCCGGTGGAGGCGCTTCCCGGCGGAGGTTCGAAATAGGACACGCCGGACGTGCCGTCGCCGATCTCGACCCGGCCGCGGTTGGACTCATCCCCGCTCTGGAACCGGAACCCCAGCCTGGCATCGTAGGGACCCAGCCGCCTGATGGGGAAGGCGAAATCCAGGCGGGTCGCGTCAACCCGGCCCGGCGCCTTGTGCAGGGGCGTCTCGGCGCCCAGGGGGTTGCGCACGCCGATGCTGGGCTGGCCGACCTTGGTGCTTGCCCTGCCCAGGGCCACCTCGGCGGAGATGGGTGGGATCTTGAGATAGTAGTCATGGCCATTCCATCCGATGTCCACGCGCTTGCCGGCCACATAAGTGAGTTCCTGGTTGGTGACGGTGCCGATGTCCCACCGGGTGGTGATGATCAGCTTGCCGTCCAGCTTGTCCAGGGGCGGATTGGCGCTACTCCCGACACCCGCCTTGACGTCCTGATCGAAGAGGGTCTCTCCGGCGCCGTTCTTCACGGTCACATGGAGCGGGTTGCTCGTGCTGATGCCGGCATTGCCGGGCCAGGTGTTGAGGTCCAAATGGGGAGGATCCACGATGGGACTGGCGCAGCCCGCCTCCAAAAGGGCGATGGCCAGGCAGGCGATAAGCGGGCGGGATGAAGTGTTGTACAGGGTCATGGCGATCTCCTCCTTGAACTGTCACTTGGTTGAATCAATCCTGTCGGAACAACATGTCAGCCTGATACCGGCTCGGAATCTCCCGCGCAAGCCGACCTGGAGGGCCGCCCCGGATGCCGGCAATCCGGCTCGAATCCTTTGTCGGGGACCGGTCAATAGATGTGCCGGTATTGGGCCATGACGCGCCATTCCTCGCGCGAATCCACCCCGAGATGGGTGGCGTTATCCGCCTCTCCGATCTTGTACTTCACCGCTGGCGAATTGTTCTTATAGCGGTAATCCACCAGCAGCGAGGCCGCCGAGTTTCGGTTGATGGAATAGGTCAGCGAGCCGTTGAAGGTCGTCCCCCAGCCGAGCTTGTTCCAATCGTCCTTGATGTGGACCGTGGAATCCGTGCAATAGCCGCCGCAGGAATTCTCCTGGGTTGCATCCAGCTTGGCCGAGGTGAAGTCGAGCCCGACGGCGACGCCGGCAGAGCCCAGCCAGTTACCGCCGAGCCGGTACGTCCCATCGAGCTTGACGCCCGCGAAAAGGGAATATTCCTTGGTCTCCACATCGTTCCGGGTGTAGATGCCCGGCAGTGCCTGGTACTCCAGGCTGCCGTTGGTTTCGACCTTGGTGTAGTCGAACCTCGCCGTGGGGCCGAAGTTGAGCTTGTACCTCGGTCCGCTCCGGATCTGCCTGGGATTCCACCAGTTCACGTAGTAGTTGGAAAATGAGGTCTTGATCGTCGCGTCCCAACCGCCGGCCCCCGCAAGTCCCTGACTGGATCCCGAGGGCTGGTCCCAGTAGAGCCAGCCGGCCGGGTCAGCAGGGTCCACCTCGGTGGACTTCCGGCCATCCCCCCACGCCAGGCCGATATTCCAGCGGCTTCCCGGCTTGCCGTCCTTGAGCTGGTTGAAACCGAGATCCAGCGACGTGCCGCTGATATGGGTCGGTCCCTTCAGCACGGTCGGATCGCCGGGGGTCGGGTACACGCCGATCCTCGCTCCCGGGATGTCCGCGCGGGAAGCGCCGATGGCCACGCTGGTCCCGCTCAGCCGGACGTCGCCGAATAATTTCGGAGTCGTCTCACCTGCATACCGCACAAAGTGGTGGGGCGGATAGCCAAGCTCATAGCGACGGGTCTGTGGGTTCCACCAGAAGGGTACCCATTCATCCCCGGACCAGTCGTCCCAGTCGATGTCATCCTCGCCATATTCGAGCTGCTGGGTGGTCACGTCGCCGTTCTTGAAGGTTGTCCTGATCAAGATTGGCGCGGGACCGGGTTCGACTTCATACCCTCCGAGCAGATCCGTTCTCACTGAGTAAACCCGGTAAGGCGTGGTGTCGGTATTCGTGCCACGGAAAAGCGCCACCGAGACCGGCGGATTGTCTGCTTGCGCAGCCAGGCGGATCGCAGGCGCGCCGGGGATCGCGGCCGCGTAGGCGGCCTGGCCCGCGGCGCCCTCCACAGGCACGGTGCCGGAGGACTCCGTCTTTTCCATGAATCCGGGCAAGGCCGACATGATGTAGCCGCCCGCGGACTTGTCCCACGTGACGGAGGATGGGGGGCCTTCGAGGGTGGAAGGTTTGGTGATTTCCTCCCGGGTCGGATCGCCGTGCTGCCAGTGGGTGGTGATGAACAGCTTGTCGCCCGACGCGTTGCCGATGGAATAGGGTTCATCGGCGTTGTGCGGGTCGCCGTCATAGAAGGTGTTCCCCTTGGCATCCGTGATCGTGATGTGGGTGGCATTGCCGCGCCAGTCGACGGGTCTGAGGTAGTACCTCTGGCCGTCCCAGCCGATGTCGACCGGTTTGCCTTTTTCCTGGGTGAGGGTCTGGACGGTGTCTTTCCCATGGTCCCACTTGGTGGTGATCACGAGCTTGCCGTCGAATTTCGAACGATCAAAGTTGGCGCTCAGGCCGCCTGTCTCGCCCACATCACTGTCCGTCAGCACCTCGCCGGCACCGTTCTGGATCTTGACGTGGTTTGGTTTCCTCGATGGGGCCTGTTCTGCAAACGCAATGGAAGGCGCGTCGATCTGGGTCATGTTGCTGGGGCCTCCCACGCTCGTCTCATGGGTTACATAGGTCCCGGCAGCCGCGTCCCACTTGATCGTCTCGGTCTCGCCCCTGCCGGCGATATCCCCGACATCGATCTTGACGGTTTGGGTGGTGGTCTCGTTGACGACCTGGCCCTCCTTGGCGGTGGACCGGGTGGTCGTGATGGTCACTTCGTCGGTCGGGAGTTTCCGGATCGTCTCCTCGCGGAGTCTGATGTCGCCTCCCTTGCCGTCGTATAGGACATTGCCTTTGCTGTCCTCCACCTTGACGTGGGTCGTATCCGTGGGTGGTTTGATGTTGATGGCGTTGAAGCAACCGGCCAGCAGCGCGGTGAATGCGGCGAATAACAGGGAATGGGGGAACATTGGCTTGGACATGGCCTTCTCCTCTCGGCAATCCAGCAATATTTTGTAAAATATTTTTTTGAATAGTAGTACATGTGGCCCACCAGGGAGCGGCTGGGAATGCCAAGTGCAATACCGGCCGAACCTACCGCCCCGCCTTTCCGCCAGTTCGCCGCCAGTTCGCCGCCGGTTCCTCCCGCCATTTCGGTAATGGCGCCCGGTCAGGGCATGCCGACAACGGCTGCTCCTCCGTTCCCCTCGGCCTTGCTTGGCACCTATTGGGTCCGGCGGTTCAGCGAGTCGCTTCGTCTAGTCGGATCCGGTGCCAGTCACCGGCCTGCGTGTCCAGCACGGCTGGCGGAGAGCGCGCCGCCCAACCGGCGATCTCCGCTTCAGCCGGGACCCTGGCCGGGTACAGGCCCTGCGCAACTCGTGCGCTGTACCCAATCCGCCCCCAGGCTACCCCATAGGCTTTCCAGATAAGCCGGGCTTTCCACCTCGGCCAGCTTGCGCCGCGCCTCCTCCAGGGCGGCCTGGCTGCGGGCGACGCAGTCCGGCTCGCAACGGCTCTCCGCCTGGGTCAGAAAGCCTTGCAGATAGGTGACGTGGCGGCGGTAGAGGGCGGCATCCCGGGCCTGTTTGATGGCCAGGCGTTGCCGGTACCAGTCGCTTTCCAGCAGGGCATCGCGGGTGAACAGGCGGCGGATCTCGGGATCGCCGATGCCTTTGCCCTGGTAATGCCCCTCGGCCATGATGTGCAGCAGGGTCTGGAGCGGCGGGCAGGCGTCGGCGATGGAGCCGTCCGCCAGGTAGCCGTGGGCCACCCGCTGCTGGGCCTCGACGATGTGGTTGACGCCGTCGACGAAGGCCTCCAGGTCCTGGGTTTCGGGCTGCAGCATGGCCTGGTCGAACACGGCCATGGGGTAGTTGAAGATCTTGCCCAGGAAGGCGTGCATGAAGCGGGGGGTGATGCGGTAGCCCAGGCGGCTGGCCAGCACGGTCTGTCCCAGGTGTTCGAAGTCGTCCAGCTTTTCCAGGTAGCCCTTGCCGATCAGCCAGCGGGCGTCCCGCTCCTTGGGCGTCAGGCGGCACCAGATCTCCGGCATGAGGAAGCTGATGTCGTGGCCCACCCGCCGATTCGGACCAATGTGGCCGGCGGCGGTGGTATAGCCGTCGTGGCCGCACAGGATGAAGGAGACCAGGGCGTTGTTCAGGTCCGCCGTGGCGGTGAGGGCGTTGAACGGTCCCTTGGTCAGCGCGCCTTCCGAGCCCGC
Source organism: uncultured Pseudomonadota bacterium (assembly GCA_963713085.1). Classification (GTDB taxonomy): domain Bacteria; phylum Pseudomonadota; class Gammaproteobacteria; order Burkholderiales; family Thiobacillaceae; genus PFJX01. The sequence goes on from CAVQKQ010000018.1 coordinate 206,423, forward strand.
CCCGGTGGTGGAGGGGGACTTGCCCGACAGGCTGGCGATGAAGTCCATGAACAGTTCGGGCAGTTCCTGGTAATGGATCGGCCCATACACTGCCAGGGGGCGGATGCCCGGCGCGGGTGGATTGTTGCGCCGGCCCGGGAGCATGACGTTGACCGGGAAGTGCACCGGCGACCCGGCCGGAACGCGCTGGAACAGGCGGGTGCCCATCATGGCCACGTACTGGTCCTTGGGATTGGCCAGGTCGGGGCGCGCCTGCAGGTAGCGCACGTTGGGGGTGGGCTTGCCGTCCACCAGGCGGGCATGGGCGGAGGAGACGAAATAGCCCTCCTCCCGGGCCGCCGCCTCGATGAATGTCCGCATGGGCGGGGTGAAATGGTGGAAGCCCACCACGTCCTCCACCAACTCCCGGGCATCCGCCGCGGTCAGGGGCTCGAAGTTGGAGATGAAGTTGTCTGGTTGGGTGAAGTCCAGCTCGGTCTGGGCATCCACGCCTGGGTGCTTGGCGTCGTCGGGACGCTGGAACAGGCGCTGCTCGCAGTTCTGCACCATCTTCACCGCCATCTGGCGGTTGTCGGTATCCAGGCGCGCGATCTGTCGGGCGGGCAGGGTGGCGGACACGGCGATGTCGTCGGCCAGCTGCACCTTCTGGGCGCCGACGAAGTCCTGGCGGGTCTTGTAGACGCGCCAGGAACCGTCCTCCATCCGGCCCACGCGCAGGAAGCTGGCCTCCAGCTTGCGCCGATGGAACTTGAGCTCGTGGTCGGGACGGCCGTTCACCAGGTCGACGTGGAAGTGCTCGCGCCAGTTGTCTCCCCATTCCGGCCGGTAGAAGCGCTTGATCACGAAGGCCAGGGCCAGAATGTGGTGAGGGAGCGACTCCAACCACTGGTTGTAAGTGTCGGTGTATTCCTCGGAAGGGGTGAGCATGCGGATCACCGAACCGACGGTACGGTCGGGATCCAGCAGGCCGCGGTTGTCCGGGCCGCTGCCGGGGGTGTATTTGAAGCGGTCCGCGTAATCACGCTGGAACAGGGCCTCCACCTGGTCCAGGTCCTGCTTGAGGTCCTGCACATAGAACGGGCCGGACAGGATGGCGCTGTCCAGGGCTTTGGATATCTCCGACTTGCCGCCGCCTGACACGGTGCAGGGTTTGTAGCAGAAGGTACCCTCCGCCTCGCTGCCCACCAGGCGCCAGGAGGGCGCATGGGGATGCTTCTCCAGTTGCACCTTGAAACCGCATGGGTAGAGGTAGGTGGTGCCGGCCAGAAGCTTCAGGTGTTGCGGCCGGCCGTTCAGGGTCCAGTTGGCGCGCTGTTCCAGCAGGTCCATATGGGCGTCTTCCGGCACGTAGACGATGTCCCGGTACTGCCGGTCCACGCCGTAGCCTTCGGGCCGGAACTCGATCAACTCGCCATAGCGCTCGCGCAGTTCCGCCAGGGTGTGGCCGCCGGCCAGGTAGCGGGGATCCAGGCTGAAGCTGTCACCCAGGTTGAAGCTGGGAAAGGCCAGGGCGCCGCCGGAGTGCTCCTCCTCGCAACCGCCGAACAGGTTGGCGGCGTAGCTGATCTGGGACTTGATCTCCTTCTTGCTGTAGCCGAAGTAGTTATCGGCGATGAGGGTGACGATCACCCCTTCCATATCCCGGCACACGATCTTGAAGGGCTGGCCCTCGTTGTATTTTTCGTCCGGGTCGCGCCAGCACATGCCGTCGCGGCGCTGGCGTTCGCTGGCGGCATCCCAATTGGGCAGGCCCAGTTCCAGTTTGGTCAGGTGGACCAGATGGGGCGCCAGGACCACGCAGCCGGTATGGCCGGACCAGTGTTCCACGTCCAGGCCGGCATCGTTCTGTGGCAGGTAGGGGTCGCCGCCGTTGCCGAAGATGCGCTCCACGAAATCCAGGTTGGACACCAGCCCGCCGGGGGCGAAGAAGCGGGTCTCCATGCGTTTTTCCGGCATCACCCCGGGCACCTCCGGCGACACCAGGGGGCGCAGCAGCAATGAAACCCAGAGGTGGGCCTGGCTTTCCTGGTCGGCGGTGAAGGGCAGGCGCTGGAGCGGCGACGGTGGCTCCATGGCAGCCTGGAACAGGGCGGCGAAAACGCCGGCCGGCACCGCCTTCTTGTCCCAGGGGATGGGCAGGTCGCCTTCGACGATATGGAATACACCCTGAGTTGTACGGCGGTCGTTGCCCGGGTTGTGCAACACGCCCTGCTTCACCCGGTAGGAGGTGAGCCAGGGGGACTCGAACCGGTCGCCGTCCGCGGGCAGGGACAGCTCCGCTGCCAGACCGGGCCGGTCCAACACGAAGCTGGCGGCGGGCAATTCCACCCGGGCCGCCACGTCGTTGCGCGCCAGATAGGCGTTGACGAAGTCCTGGATGCGCCGGTCCGCCGGACAGCGGTATCCCTGCAGCAGGCGCCGGTGCTGGCGGTAGTTGCGCAGCAGGTCGTCGGCGATATCCAGCAGGTCATCGCTGTCGCCGCGCCAGCCTGGCTGATTCAGGGCCGCCAGCTGCAGGTTGATCTGGCGGATATGGCGCAAACGCCCGGGCGACACGGTCGTGCGCGCCAGGCGCGGGGCGCGCGGGAAGTCGTCTTTCATGGAAATGGCCAGGCAGGTTGTCTATGGGCGCTATTTTCGCATTTTTGGGTAATCCATGAGCAATCCGCTTGAAGGGCCGGTGGTGCCACGACACAGCCGGGAAGAATCGTTGGAGTCGGACCGTTACGATTCCTATATCACCGTGGCTGAGCGAACGACTTGGTTTCCGGGGGGCGTCTCTGGTTAGAATGGCGTCGGGCTTGCTCGAAGCCTTTCAGGGGTCGGGGTGCCAGCGTGGTAATCGTGGTCGGAAAACCAATCGCGACGCGCATCGACCGGAAGTGATCGATTAGGCTGGTCAGAAATGGAGAAACCGCGATGATTTGGATTGTGGCAGTGGTTCTGATCGTGATCGCCGTGGCTGGATACCTGTGGTTCGGGAAGAAGACCGCCGCACCGGCCCCCCAGGAATCCGCGGATGCGCTGCTGTTGCAGGCAGCCGGCAAACCCCAGCCGCGTTACTGGGGCAAGCGGATCGTGATACCCGACCCGACCAGGGCCTGCGATGCGGCCATAGACATGAAAGGCCATGTCTACGAGGCAGGCAAGGAACCCAGGCTGCCCCATGCGGATTGCAATATGGCCATGCAATGCCAGTGCCACTACGAGCCGGTTCCCGAGCAACGCAAAATTGATCGGCGCGGCGGCCACGAACGCCGTGAAGAATTGCGGTTCGAGGTGGATAAAGAGGACCGCCGTTCCGGCGAGGATCGACGCAGCAAAAGCTATAAATGGCACTCGACCGTTTGACGATTTGGTGATTACAACCGTCCCGGGATATTTTCAATCGCGCATCGCGCGGGATTGAAGGCTCCCGCTCCCGTCAAACGATCATGGTGGCCCTGGGGTTGATGATTTCCAGGAGTTCGAAGGCCTGGATCAGCGCCTCCTGCTGGATATCCGGCAAGACATCCTTATCCAGCTTCAGGACTTCCCACACCAGATCGTCGATGGCGGGCAGGCCGTTGCCCAGATGCTTCCTGGCCTTGATATCCGGCGTCATGCTGTAGGCCAGTTCGCTGGCCACGTGCACCATGGCGGCTTCCCTCTGGTAATCCGGCGCCAGCATGGGGTCCGTATGGAACTCCACCAGGATCTGGTAGATCTCCGGCAGGCGCCAGGCTTTGAGCAGGGCGGCGCCCATCTCCGCATAGGAAAAGCCGAACACGTTTTTTTCCTCCCGCAGCACGGCCGCCTCGCCGAAGTCACGCACCATCAGCACCTGGCGGTATTGCACCGGCCGGGCGGCATAGAAGGCCAGACGTCCCACCTTGTGCAGCAACCCGCCCAGGAACAGGCGCTCCGCCTCCCTGCTGCGGCAGCGCTGGGCCAGGTTGCGCGAGATGACCCCGCAGGTGACACTGTTGTCCCAGAAGTCCAGCATGTCGACGAATTCTTCCGAGATGCCCTGGAAGGTGGTGATGACCGAGGCGGACAGCACCAGGTCGCGCAGTTCACGGTGGCCGATCAGGGTGATCGCCCGAGCCACCGTGTCCACCTTGGTGGGCAGGCCGTACCAGGCGCTGTTGGCCAGCTTGAGCACCGTGGTGGTCAGGCCGGTGTCGAGATGCACCACCTGTTCCAGTTCCTTGGTGGTGACGTCCGGCTCCTCGATCATCTCGTTCAGGCGTATGGCCACGTCGGGGAGCGTGAACAGATGGGTAACTTCCTGGACCAGGGTGTGTGGCGACATGCTGGTTACCTCGCGTACGGACAGTGAGAGGATACTACCGAATCGGGTCAGTTCAAGACCGTTGCAATACCGGCTTCAGATACCGCCCGGTATGGCTCTCCGGATTCGCCGCCACCTGTTCCGGCGTGCCCTGGGCGATGATCCGGCCGCCGCCCTCGCCGCCCTCTGGCCCCAGGTCGATGATCCAGTCGGCGGTCTTGATCACGTCCAGGTTGTGCTCGATCACCACCACGGTATTGCCGTTGCCCACCAGGCGGTGCAGCACCTTGAGCAGCATGTCTATGTCGTGGAAGTGCAGGCCCGTGGTGGGCTCGTCCAGGATGTAGAGGGTGCGGCCGGTGTCGCGCTTGGACAGCTCCAGGGCCAGCTTGACCCGCTGGGCCTCGCCGCCCGACAGGGTGGTGGCGGACTGGCCCAGGCGCACGTAGGACAGGCCCACGTCGATCAGGGTCTTGAGCTTGCGCGCGACGGTGGGCACGGCGTTGAAGAATGCGTGGGCCTCCTCCACGGTCATCTGCAGGATCTGGTGGATGTTTCTGCCCTTGTATTCCACCTCCAGGGTCTCCCGGTTGTAGCGCTTGCCGTGGCAGACGTCGCAGGGCACGTAGATGTCGGGCAGGAAGTGCATCTCCACCTTGATCATGCCGTCGCCCTGGCAGGCCTCGCAGCGCCCCCCCTTGACGTTGAAGGAGAAGCGGCCCGGCTCGTAGCCCCGCTCCCGGGCGGCGACGGTGCCGGCGAACAGCTCCCGGATGGGGGTGAAAAGCCCGGTGTAGGTGGCCGGGTTGGAACGCGGTGTGCGGCCGATGGGGCTCTGGTCCACGGCGATCACCTTGTCGAAGAACTCGACGCCTTCGATGGCCTCGAACGGCGCGGGCTCGTGTGCGGCGCCGTTCAGCATTTTGGCGGTGACCGCGTAGAGGGTGTCGTTGATCAGGGTGGACTTGCCCGAGCCGGACACGCCGGTGACGCAGACGAAGATGCCGGTGGGCAGATCCAGTGTGACGTCCTTCAGGTTGTTGCCGTTGGCGTTGATCAGTTTCAGCACACGCCCTTCCCGGGGACTGCGCCGCTGGGCCGGCATGGCGATGCGCATGAAGCCGGCCAGGTATCGGCCGGTGAGGGAGGCGGGGTTGGCCAGGATGTCCGCAAGATTCCCTTCGGCGACGATCTCGCCACCGTGCTCGCCGGCGCCGGGCCCCATGTCGATGATGTGGTCGGCGTGGCGGATGGCGTCCTCGTCGTGCTCCACCACGATCACCGTGTTGCCCAGGTCGCGCAGGTGCCGAAGGGTCTCCAGCAGGCGCGCGTTGTCGCGCTGGTGCAGGCCTATAGAGGGCTCGTCCAGCACGTACATGACGCCGGTGAGGCCGGAGCCGATTTGCGAGGCCAGGCGGATGCGCTGGGCCTCGCCGCCGGACAGGGTGTCGGCGGAGCGGTCCAGGGACAGGTAGTCCAGCCCCACGTTGTTGAGGAAGGTGAGGCGGGCGCACACCTCCTTGACGATCTTTTCCGCCACCTGGGCGCGCTGGCCTGTCAACTTCAGATCGGTGAAGAAGGCCAGGCTTTGGCGGATGGGCAGTCGGGACAGGTCGTGCAGGGTCCAGCCGCCGATGGTGACGTTGCGGGCCTCGACGCGCAGGCGCGAACCGCCGCATTCCGGGCAGGGGCGGGTGGCGATGTACTTGGCCAGTTCCTCCCGCATGAGCTGGGATTCGCTTTCCTTGTAGCGCCGCTCCAGGCTGGGGATGACGCCGTCGAAGCGGTGCCTGCGCACCACCTTGCGGCCCCCCTCCGCCATGTAGTTGAAGGCGATCTCGTCCCGGCCGCTGCCGTGCAGGATGATGTCCTGGATTGCCTGGGGCAGGTCTTCCCAGGGGGTCTCGATGTCGAAGCCGTAGTGCTGGGCCAGGGATTCCAGCATCCGGTAGAAAAAGGCGTTGCGCCGGTCCCAGCCCTTCACCGCGCCGGAGGCCAGGGACATATGGGGGAAGGCCACCACCCGGGTGGGATCGAAGAAGGTGATTTGGCCCAGGCCGTCGCACTTGGGGCAGGCGCCCATGGGATTGTTGAAGGAGAAAATGCGCGGCTCCAGTTCCGGCAGGGCGTAATCGCACACCGGGCAGGCGAACTTGGCGGAGAACAGGATCTCCCGGTCGGTATCCGTTGCGTTTGCGTCCATGAGCACTGCCAGGGCCTTGCCGTCGGAGTGGCGCAGGGCGGTCTCGAAGGATTCGGCCAGGCGCTGCTTCATGTCCGGCCGCACCTTGAGCCGGTCCACCACCGCTTCTATGGTGTGCTTCCGGTTCTTTTCCAGGGTGGGCAGGGCGTCGATGTCGAACACCTCGCCGTCAACCCGCAGGCGCACGAAGCCCTGGGCCCGCAGCTCGTCGAACAGGCCCAACTGTTCGCCTTTGCGGCCGACGATCAGGGGCGCCAGGATCATCAGCTTGGTGTCCTCCGGCAGGGCCAGCACCGTGTCCACCATCTGGGACACGGTCTGTGCCGCCAGCTCGATGCCGTGGTGCGGGCAGCGCGGCGTACCGGCCCGGGCGAACAGCAGGCGCAGGTAGTCGTGGATCTCGGTCACCGTGCCGACGGTGGAGCGGGGGTTGTGGCTGGTGGCCTTCTGCTCGATGGAGATGGCCGGAGAGAGGCCCTCGATCAGGTCCACGTCCGGTTTTTCCATCAGCTGCAGGAACTGGCGCGCGTAGGCCGAAAGGGACTCCACGTAGCGGCGCTGGCCCTCGGCGTAGAGGGTGTCGAAGGCCAGGGAGGACTTGCCGGAGCCGGACAGGCCGGTGATCACCACCAGCCGGTGATGGGGCAGATCGACGTTGATGTTCTTGAGGTTGTGGGTGCGGGCGCCGCGGACGCGGATCATGGCGGTTGCCGGAGGGGGACGGCGGAAAGGAAAACAGCCAACTATAAGCGCCCAGCCCACCCCGGCTCAACCTGACATTCCGCCCGGTTGTGCGAATTGATCCGCAAAGGGCCGGAAATGGAGCGATTCGGCGGTTACGTCGCCAGTCAGATTTGCGGCCAGGTGGGCGAGGACCGTCTTTTCAACCATCGGGTCAAGGCCGGGTCGTTACTCCGGCGAAACCAATCGCGCCCCGCCATCTGCTATCGTCCCTGCATGCAGCCCATCATCTCAATCGCCGATCTATCCAAGACCTACGCCACCGGCTTCCAGGCCCTGCTCGGGGTCAACCTGGACATCCGCCGGGGCGAGATTTTCGCCCTCCTGGGTCCCAACGGCGCCGGAAAGACCACGCTGATCAGCATCGTCTGCGGCATCGTCAATCCGACCGAGGGTCGCGTGACGGTGGACGGCCACGACATCGTCGCCGATTACCGCGCCGCCCGGTCGCTGATCGGCCTGGTGCCCCAGGAACTGACTACCGACGCCTTCGAATCGGTGTGGGCCACGGTGTCCTTCAGCCGGGGCCTGTTCGGCAAGCCGGCCAACCCCGGCCACATCGAAAAGGTGCTGCGGGAACTGTCCCTGTGGGACAAGAAGAACAACCGCGTCATGACCCTGTCGGGCGGCATGAAGCGCCGGCTGCTGATCGCCAAGGCCCTGTCCCACGAGCCCAGGATCCTGTTCCTGGACGAGCCTACCGCCGGGGTGGACGTCAACCTGCGCCGGGACATGTGGGCGCTGGTGCGTGGCCTGCGGGAAACCGGCGTCACCATCATCCTCACCACCCACTACATCGACGAGGCCGAGGAGATGGCCGACCGCATCGGCGTGATCAACCGGGGCGAAATCATCCTGGTGGAAGACAAGGCGGAGCTGATGCGCAAGCTGGGCCGCAAGCAGCTCACCCTGCAGCTGCGCCGGCCCTTGGCCGGCATTCCCCCCGCGCTTGCCGACTACCAGTTGGAACTCTCGCAAGGAGGCTGCGAACTGATCTACACCTATGACACCCAGGCCGTTTCATCAGCCGACTCCCAGCCCGGCCCCACCGGCATCGTCGCCCTGCTGGAAGCGCTGAGCGGCACGGGCATCGCCTTCAAGGATCTGCAAACCACCCAGAGTTCCCTGGAGGACATCTTCGTCAGCCTGGTGAGGGACGGAAAATGAACTTTCACGCCGTCCGCGCCATTTACCTGTTCGAGATGTCCCGCACCGGCCGTACCCTGGTCCAGAGCATCGTCTCCCCGGTGTTGTCCACCTCGCTCTATTTCGTCGTGTTCGGCTCGGCCATCGGCTCGCGCATTCCCCAGGTGGACGGCATCGGCTACGCGGCCTTCATCGTACCCGGTCTGATCATGCTGTCGCTGCTCACCCAGAGCGTGGCCAACGCCTCCTTCGGCATCTACTTCCCACGCTTCTCGGGGACCATCTACGAGCTGCTCTCCGCCCCAGTCTCCTATCTGGAGATCGTGCTCAGCTACGTGGGTGCCGCCGCCACCAAGTCGGTCATCATCGGCCTCATCATCCTGGCCACCGCCGCCCTGTTCGTGCCTCTCCACATCGCCCATCCGGTGTGGATGGCCCTGTTCCTGCTGCTCACCTCGCTGACCTTCAGCCTTCTGGGCTTCATCCTGGGTATCTGGGCCGACGGCTTCGAGAAGCTGCAACTGGTGCCCCTGCTCATCATCACGCCCCTGACCTTCCTGGGCGGCAGCTTCTATTCCATCCACATGCTGCCCCCCTTCTGGCGAACCGTGAGCCTGTTCAACCCGGTGGTCTACCTCATCAGTGGCTTCCGCTGGAGCTTCTATGACAAAGGCGACGTGGCCGTGGGCGTCAGCCTGGGGATGACGCTGGCGTTTCTGGCGGTGTTCCTGGGGATCGTGGCCTGGATCTTCCGGACCGGGTATCGGCTCAAGAATTAGCCGGCTGCGCCAGCTGATGTTGAGCGGTTTGATCAAGTGAGGATGCTGACGGGATATGTTGTCGAACGCCTGGATGCAGACTCCGGCGTGAGTACCTCATAGGACCGGTTGTCCGACAAAAGTCGCCATCGCAGCCACCCGGATGCCGGATGTTCACGAATGTCTGCTGCTCCAGTGCCGTTACTTCCGCGACCGTCTCAAAACGGACTGTCTACCCCTTATCCTGATTCGGCGGAAGTTCGGCCATGCAGTCCTCAACTTCGTTGCCCAGTGGGTTCGCCGGCCCAAGACATGGCGATGGAGATCATGGTCGGGCTGGTCAGAGTATTGGAAGTGCGTTTAAACCGGATGTTGTAACTGGAAGGTTGACGAGGACGACGGATATCAATCGGATACTCCAAAAATCTGTAGCCGAGATCACCGCAGGTAGGCAATCGTGGCGATCGCCGCCAACAGTACCGCCCCGCCAATGGCGACCATTACGGTCAGAGTCTTAAGCCTGCCCTCGAGCTTAACCACCCCAGCTCGCAACCCGTCATTCCCCTTGTCGGCAACCGGTGTCGCCTGTTGCGCATCGTAGTCGTGTTCCACTTCGGCGGCACTTGCTGCACGGCCGGGGTAGCTCGGCTGAAGCGCCGCGCCGATCACTTCCCGCATCTGCGCAATGCGCTGTTCCAGCACCCCCTGTACCCGATCATCGATACCAACCCGTGCCATTTCCTCAAGCCTTGCTTCCAAGGCCTCGAAGCGGCGGGTCCAGTCATCGTCGCAGACCCCCAGCCGAGTCTGTTGCTCCGCCAGTGCGGCGGCCAGCTGCACCCGCTCCTGCTCGTACCCGGTAGTGAGTTGTTCACGCCCGTCTTCAATCCGCGCCTGCAGCCGCTCGCCCAGGGCCGCCATCTCCGCTTCCAGCGCACCCCGCATGTGTTCCATCGCCTGTAACTGGGTACGTTGCGCATCCAGTTCAGAACGCAATGTTTCGTGCTGTTCCTGCAACTGGCCTGCCAGTCTCTCGCGCAGGTCTTCCTCCAGCGGTACTGAGGGCTGATCCTGGAGCTCGTTCCGCAATTCCGCCAGTTGCGGTGCGATGCGCTCGTTTATGGCCTCCAGCATCGTTTCCAAATCCGGGCCAGATGTGTGTTCGGCACTCTCGATGGCCACCAGCCGCTGCTCGATCGCCGAGTAGCGCTGGTCATGCTTCGTCTCAGAGGCCAGCGTGCCACCTGAGAGCAGTTTCATGTCCTCGGACAACCTTTCCACGCGGCCAATCAGATCACGGACACTTTGTTCAGCCTGCACATTCTGGTCATCCACCCTGGCCAGCAGTTCCTGCCGCAGGCCATCCAGCATGGGTTCGTGGCGACCGATTGTTTCCTTGATCTCGGCCAGACGCGGCGCTACATGCTGTTCCAACTTTTCCAGTTGTTCATCGAAAGTCGGCATTGCTCGGCCTGCGCTGGCTTCCAGCGGAAGTAAGCGTTGTTCCATGGCGGTCAACTGCTGTCGCAGCGTGTCGGCATCCAGCGACCCTTGGCGAAGCTCGGTCATTGCCGTCGTGGTCTGCTCGAGCCGTTCCTCCAGGCGCGTGTTCCATTCCCGCAACGCCTTACGCTCGTTGTCGAATTCAGCCTCCACCTGCTTCCTGACTCCGGCCAGCAAGTCGCCGCGGAGGTGCTCGACCACCCCGCCGAGCACCTGTTCGACAATTGCATGCACCGCCGCCTGGTCCATGTAAGGCGTCGCGTGTTTCTCCGCCGCCACTGGCTTCGGTGCGGCCTTCGCTGCTTCGCCAGGGACCGGTGCGGCAACCGTCTCAGGTAGAGATCCCATGATTGCCTCCAGCACGCCGGCGGCCGGGGGTTTGGTGATGGCATTGGCAGCCCCGATTGAACGCGCCTCCCGGACAAATGCCTCGTCATCCGAACCACTGATGATGAACACGGGAATGTCGCTGGTGGCCGGGGCGGACTTGATGCGCCGGGTCGCTTCGAAACCGTCCATCTCCGGCATGAGGTGGTCCATGAAGATCACGTCGGGCCGCTGCTGCGCCAGGTAATCCAGGGCATCGGGAGCCGACTCCACGAGGTCCACCATGACGCCGAGCGCTTCCAGCTTCTTCTGCATGGTCACACGCCCCACTTTTGAATCGTCCACCACCAGCGCGCGTTTGTAACCCATGGCCACTCCCCCCTATAAAGATAACTGTCACGTTACCATCAACAATATTCCAGCCATCCTGGGACTGTTAAGTGAATATTGTTGGGCCTATGCAACAAGCGGCAGGTCAAAGGGTGGCAAGCTCGGCAAGTCATCTGCCGAAACAGACCTGTAGTCCGTTCGCAGAAATCAACCCCTTGGCTTCGTTGTCGGATTCAGGGCGTGGCAACAGATAGTAATGATGTGATTAATTCATTAACCGGCGAACGTGTAGATAAGGAGGTGGTATGCGAAACACGAATCGTGAATTCTTTAGTGGGATCCTCGCGACCTCGATCACCTTGACGATTGGGTTATGGAGCACGGTGGTGGTCGGCGCGGATGGGTCAGGCAACCGGCCCGGCGACGCGAACATGACCTGTGCCCAGATCGCGACGGAACTCCAGCCCTACATGGCACAGATGATGCCCGCCATGATGGCCATGGGACAGACCAGTCAGGCCGTGATGGCACGCAGCGAGACTCGCATGGAAGAAGGGGCTGCAGAGTCCGCGGCGGAAACAGCCCAGTCCTTGGCCACGTTATCGGACCCCACGGGGATGGCAAGCAAGATCCTGGGGCAGAGACAGCTTCAGAGTCAGAAGGCACGCTGGAAACAAGCGGAGGCGGAGGACAAACCGCTCAATGACACATACAAGTCGCAAATGGAGCAGGTCGCCAAGGAAGGCCGGCAATTGCAGTCGGACGCACGTTTGCAACGATTGATGCAGCTCGCGCAACAGAAAAACTGCCAGTAGCCTTAAGGCAGATGCCTCGTCGCGTGCGGCGAACGCGGTTTTCACAAGCCGCGATCGATGCTCGCCAGCGGGTAGCTTTGTGATTGACCTGAAGCGCGCGTCGAATATCGACTTGGATGATTGCTTGCGGCGCAGCGGTACTCGGCCTTCGCGGACCGTCAGATCTTCCCGAAACCGTGCTCTGGGCAACTCGATTTAGGTGGGGCGGCCCAGCGACCGGCACAACCTAGAAAACCTCCTCCTCCAGCACCCGATAGACGTAGTTGGCGTTGATCCAGTGGTTCAACTCGTACAGCGGCACCTGGGCGTATTCCGGCAGCCCGGCCCCGGCCACCGCGTCCTGCAGCCCCTTGCCAGCCGCCAGGGCTGCCTTCATGCGAGCGGTGAGGGCGGAAACGTAGCCGCCGGTGAAGTCCATCATGGGGAAGGGCGGCGTCTGGGGCGCGCCGTGGCCGGGCACCATCAGGGCCAGATCGGTGAAGTGCTGTTTCACCCAGTGCTGCATGGGCAGGATCTCGTCCAGGCGGCCGTCGCCGATGAAGGTGATGCGGCCGTTGAAGGCCAGGTCGGAGACCCACAGAATGCGGTCCTCCACCTGGTGCATGATCAGGTCCCCGTGGGAGTGGTGGTGTCCCGCGTCGTAGATGTCGAAGGTCTTGCCGCCCAGTTTCAGGGTGAGACGGGCGGGATGGCCGCCGTCCAGCAGGATGTCCGGCACCACCGCCTTGAAGTTTTCCATCTCCCTGGGCAGGAATACCTTGCGATAGGCCACCGAGCGCTCGATGGTGGGGGAGTGGACATAGTCCGCCGTGCCCGCGTGGCTGATGATGGTCACCCCCGGCAATTCGGCGAAGGCGGCGGCGCCGTAGAAGTGGTCCGGGTGGGCGTGGGTGATGACCAGGTAACGGATGGGCCGGTCGGTCACCGAGTGGATGGTGGCGATCAGTCGCCGGCCCAGGGCGGGGGTGCCCAGGGCGTCCACCACCACTACGCCTTCCTTGGTGACGATGAAGCCTGCGTTGGCGTTGAAGCCGCGGTTCACCGGGTCCACCTCGGCGATGTTGCCGAACAGGAAATAGGTGTCGGGGGCGATGCGGTAACAGGGCAGGGGTCGGGTGTCGGGCGCGTTGGCATCGACGGCGTACACCGGGGCCCGGGGCTGGTCGACGGCCCGGGCCGGCAGGAAGGCCTTGGCGGGGTCGGTACCGAAGCGCTGTTCCGCCTCCGCCCCGGCCAGGGGCGGTACGTCGATGGGCACCAGCCGGGCGGCGTGGGCGGGCGCCAAGCATAGGGCGAGCCAGGTCAACAACAGGGCCAGGGTGCGCATGCCGGTCTCCTAGGGAAAATGGAATCGCGGACGGGACGAAGCTTGTCCATGGCGAGTGCCGTCATTCCGGCTTGTTCCGCCGCGCGCGGCGGGCGGCATCGGCGATGCATTCCCGCAGCTGAGCGTCGTCCCAGGGCTTGGCGACGAACTTGTAGATCGCCCCTTCGTTGATGGCATCCGTCATGGTCTGGGTGTCGAGCTGGCCGGTCAGCATGATGCGCACGGTCTCCGGGTGCAGGGAGCTGACCCGGCGCAGGAATTCGGTCCCCTCCATCTCCGGCATGCGCTGGTCGGACACCACCACCGCGACCCGGTTGCGGGCCATCAGTTCAAAGGCCTCCGTAACGCTGGTCGCCTGGAGGATGCGGTAGCCGTCCCGCTTGAGTGTCCGGGTCAGGGCGCTGAGGATATTGGGGTCGTCGTCCAGCAGCAGCAGGGCAGGCTGTTCCGCTTCGTCCTCGGACCCGCGCCAGCCGGCGGAACGGGGTTCCCGCAGCATGTGCTCCATCGCTTCCGCCGGAACGGGCCGGCTGAAGTGGAAGCCCTGCATCTCGTCGCAGTGGCGGGCGGTGAGGAATTCGCGCTGGGCCTCGGTTTCCACCCCCTCGGCGATCACCTTGCGGCTCATGCTGTGGGACAGGTTGATGATGGCCTCGGATATGGCGGCGTCGTCCGGGTCGGTGGTGATGTGCTGCACGAAGGACAGGTCGATCTTGATCTTGTCGATGGGGAAGCGCTTGAGATAGTTGAGGGAGGAGTAGCCGGTGCCGAAGTCGTCGATGGCGATGCGCACGCCCAGATCCTTCAGCCGGTGCAGGATGGCGATGCTCTCCTCAACGTTGTACATGGCCAGCCCCTCGGTGATCTCCAGCTCCAGGTAGCGTGCCGGCAGGCCGGTTTCGGCCAGGGCGCCGGCCACTTTTTCCACCAGATCCTTTTGTCGGAACTCGCGCGGTGAAAGGTTGACCGATACCGGCACCACCTGCAGGCCGGCATCCAGCCAGGCCTTGGTCTGGGAACACGCGGTCGAGAGGACCCAGGCGCCGAGGGGGACGATGAGGCCGGTCTCCTCGGCGAGGGGGATGAACTCCTCGGGCAGGACCAGGCCCTTGCGCGGATGCCGCCAGCGCACCAGCGCCTCCATGCCGTTGATCTGGCCGCCGTGAAGGTCCACCTGAGGCTGGTAGTAGACGGTGAACTGCTCCGCATCCAAGGCCTGGCGCAGGTCGTTTTCCGCCTCCAGGCGCGCCTCGGCCAAGGCGGTGAGTTCCTCGGTATAGAACTGGTAATTGTCGCGGCCCTGCTCCTTGGCCCGATACAGGGCGCTGTCCGCGTGCTTGAACAGGGTGGTGGCGTCCTTGCCGTCGTCCGGGTAGAGGCTGATGCCGATGCTGCCGGAGATAAATACCTCATGGCCGTGCAGGCTGATCTTTGCCGCCAGGACGCCAAGGATCTTGCGCGCCACCGTGCCGACGGCGCCGGCATCCGCCACATCTTCCAGCAATACGGTGAATTCGTCGCCGCCCAGGCGGCTCACCGTGTCCTGCTCGCGCACGCAGCCCGAGATGCGCGCGGCCACCTGTTGCAGCAGCAGGTCGCCGGCGGGATGGCCCAGGGTGTCGTTGACATTCTTGAACCGGTCCAGGTCGATGAACAGCACCGCCAGCGTGTTTTGGTGGCGCGCGGCCCGGGTCAGGGCATGGGCGACGCGGGCATCCAGCAGCAGGCGGTTGGGCAGGCCGGTGAGGGGGTCGTGGTGGGCCAGCTGGTCCAGCTTGGCCTCCGACTCCTTGAGGGAGCTGATGTCCGAGAACACCCGGGCGTAATGGGTTATCCGCCCCGCAGCGTCGCGAATCGCGTTGATGCTGCACCACTCCGGAAACTCCTCGCCGTTTTTGCGCAAGTTCCACAATTCGCCTTGCCACTGGCCGCTGTTCGCCACCGCCTCCGCCACGCGCTGGCGGAACGCCATGTCGTGCCGCGGCGAGTAGAGCTGATCGGGTGTCTGGCCCAGGAATTCCGTGCGCTGGTAGCCGGTGATGCGGGCGAAGGCGGGGTTGACCGATACCACGTGCTGATCGGCGTCGGTGATCATGATGCCCTCCTGGGTGTTCTCGAACACCGTTACGTCGAGCCGCAACGCCTCGTTGGAGAGGGCCAGGGCCGAGGCGTAGCGGCTCAGTTGAGCCTCCACCCGGCGTGTCACCCAGAGCATGAGTCCCCCCAGAGCCAGCAGCGCCAGGCCGATGATGGCCGCCTGCCAGACCGCCATGCGCCAGAATGCCCGGTCGATGTCGTCCACGTAATCGCCCGAGCCGATGATCCAGCCCCAGGGCATGAACCCCTTTACGTAGGAAACCTTGGGCTCGGCCCCGGTATGGCCCGGCTTCGGCCACCAGTACCGGACGTAGCCGACGCCCTCGCGCAGGACCACGTCCCGCATCTCGACAAACAGATGCTTGCCACGCGCGTCGGTGAACCCGGCGAGATCCTGGCCATCCAGCTGTGGCTGGGTGGGGTGCATCACCATGCGGGGATGCAGGTCGTTGATCCAGAAGTATCCACCCTCGCCATGGCGCATGTGCTTGACGGTTTCGATGGCCGCGCGTTGCGCCTCGGCACGGCTCAAGCGCCCCGCCCGCTCGAGATCCTCGAAATGGGCCACGACGGAATAGGCGGTCTCCACCAGATGGCGCGTCATTTCCGCCCGGTCCTGGCGCAGGTAATGATTTTCCGTGGCCAGTGACAGGGCGGCGACCAGAACCATGGCCACGATCGCCACGGCAGCCACCACGGCGAGCCGCGCCCGGATGCGAAGACCCGTGGCCGGCGCCTCGAGCGCGGACATCCGTTCCTTCATCTGTCCCTCCCACAATGGCGATCATTCTGGTGCGCGCGCCATGGAAGGGCAAGCCAATCCCCGCCACGCGCCGGGGTGGCTCCGGGCCGGGCGAAAGGTACTACGGAAACGCCGGCACGGTGGGCTCGTTGCCGAACGGCTCGGCCTCAGGATGGCGGCGTCCCACCAGTTCCCTGATCTCGCCTACGCGGCTGTATTCGCTATCGATCATCAGCAGGATCTTGCCCTGCTCGATGTCCTGGGCGAAGGCCGTGAGCCGGGAGTTGGGCACGCTTGCCCCCACCATGCTGGAGATCCAGGCCCCCACAGCGCCACCGCCCAGGGTCAACAGCACCACCGCGACCAGTTGCAGGGCCACACCGCCGGGGGGAAGGAGGACCACCAGGATGCCGGTCAGCAGGCCGCAGGCGGCGCCCACGCCCAGACCCAGTTCGGCACCGTGGACCAGATCGCTTTTTTGCAGATGGGTGGCCTCGTGCAGGTCGCCCAGGTCCGTGCCTCGGCGCGCGAGAAAGTGCATGTGTTGGTCTCCGACGCGTGCCAGGAGCAGGTCGTTGGCGGTCTGGCGGGCGCTGTCGACGGAGGGTAGGAGGAAGTACATACGGCGTCTCATGATCATCTCCTCTCGGTAAGGGTAAGTTATCGCATCCCTTGACCTCCCTATGCTTATTTCTTAGGCATTATGGGGCGCAATGCAAGCACAAGCCGTTTGCCAGTCCAGGCAGGCGCGGGGTGCCGGTGGCATGTTTCAGTGTTTCATACCGCCTGCCCCCTGCCCGGCACTGCGCAGGAGCATCCCTATAATGCCGCCATGACGCCCGACGCCCATCTCCGCATGCCGCCAGCCAACCTGTACCGGGCGCCGTTCTGGCTGCCGGGCGGCGATTTGCAGACCATCTGGGCGGTGGCCGTGCCCCGTCCCCGGGTGGCCTACCGGCGCGAGCGCTGGGAATTGCCCGATGGGGATTTCATCGACCTGGACTGGCTGGACGGCCCGGCCGGTGCACCTCTGGTGGTGCTGTTCCACGGCCTGGAGGGCGGTTCCGACGGCCATTACGCCCGACCCCTGATGGCGGCGGTGCGGGCCCGGGGCTGGCGCGGCGTGGTGCCGCATTTCCGGGGCTGCTCGGGCGAGCTCAACCGGCTGCCCCGGGCCTATTTCGCCGGCGACAGCGAGGACGTGGGCCATGTCCTGAACCGTCTGCGCCGGGAGAATCCGGACCGGCCGCTATTCGCCGTCGGCGTGTCCCTGGGCGGCAATGCGCTGTTGAAATGGCTGGGGGAGCAGGGCGATGGGGCGCGGCCCCTGGTGGACCGGGCGGCGGCCGTCTCCGCGCCCCTGGATCTGGCAGCGGCGGGCAGGGCCCTGGATATGGGTTTCACCCGTCTCTATACCGCCCGCTTCCTCAGGACCCTGAAGCGCAAGGCCCTGGCCAAGCTCAAGATTTACCCCGGACTGTACGACCGGCGCGCCGTGGCGGCGGCATGGCGGATCCGTGATTTCGACACCCTGGTCACTGCCCCCCTGCATGGCTACCGGGACGCCGACGAGTATTGGCGGGCCTGTGCCAGCAAGCCCTGGCTGCGCCATATCCGGGTGCCCACCCTGGTCATCAATGCCCGCAACGACCCGTTCTTGCCGGCGGTGGTGCTGCCAACAGCAAGCGAAGTCTCGGACCGGGTCGCCCTGGAGTTTCCCGATGAGGGCGGCCACGTGGGCTTCGTCAGCGGCCGGTTCCCCGGCCATCTGGGCTGGCTGCCGGCGCGCCTGCTGGCGTTTTTCGATACCCCGGCCGATGCGTATTCCCCACAGTGAGGATTCGCGGGTGCGGGTAAACCCGGCGCAGGGAGAAATCCATTCACTTGTTCAGGCAGGCGCCGTCCATTGCTAGAATCCAGCCTTCTTTTGAAAGTGTCCTCCCGTGTCCGCTTCCTCTTTAACCTCCATCGAGCGCCGCGCCGCCGCGTCTTTGGCCGGCATCTTCGGCCTGCGCATGGTCGGCATGTTTCTGATCCTGCCGGTATTCGCCCTCTACGCCAAAACCCTGCCCGGGGGCGACAACCACACCATGATCGGCCTGGCCCTGGGCATGTACGGCCTGACCCAGGCCCTGCTGATGATCCCCTTCGGCATGGCCTCGGACCGATTCGGCCGCAAGCCGGTGATCATCGTCGGCCTGGTCCTGTTCGCCCTGGGCAGCTTCGTCGCCGCCGGTGCCCACACCTTGCCGGGCATCATCCTGGGCCGGGCACTGCAGGGTGCCGGCGCCATCTCGGCGGCGGTCACCGCCCTGCTGGCCGACCTGACCCGGGAGGAGAAGCGCACCCAGGCCATGGCCATGATCGGCAGCACCATCGGCCTGGCCTTCGCCTTCTCCCTGGCGGCCGGCCCGGTGTTCTACCGCTGGATCGGCATACCCGGCATCTTCGCCATGACCGGCGTGCTGTCGCTGCTGGCCATCGGGGTGGTCAAATTCGTCACCCCCAATCCCGGCAAGACCGCCTTCCACTCCGACGCCGAGGCCAGCCCGGCCCGCCTGCCGGACGTGCTGCGCAACAAGGAGCTGCTGCGCCTCAACTGGGGCATCTTTTCCCTGCACGCGGCCCAGATGGCCATGTTCACCGTGGTGCCCTTCGCCCTGGTGCGGGGCGGCCTGGACGCCCAGCACCATTGGGAGGTCTACCTGCCCGTGCTGCTGGGCTCCCTGGTGCTGCTGGTGCCGGCCATCATCTACGGGGAAAAGCGCGGCAAGCTGAAGCAGGTGTTCGTCGCCGCCATCGCCCTCATGCTCGGCGCCCAGATCGGCCTGGCCCTCACCATGCACCTGTTCTGGGGCGTTGTTGCCGCTCTGTTCGCCTACTTCGTGGCCTTCAACCTGCTGGAGGCCTCCCTGCCGTCCCTGGTTTCCAAGATCGCGCCGCCCGAATCCAAGGGCACCGCCATGGGGGTGTACAACACCTCCCAGGCCCTGGGCCTGTTCACCGGCGGGGCCCTGGGCGGCTGGCTGGCCCAGCATCAGGGCTACAGCTCGGTATTTGTGTTTTGCGCCGTGCTTATGGCAATCTGGCTGGTCGTCGCCGGCCGCATGACGCCGCCGCCCCGGGTCAAGACCCAGATGTTCCATATCGGCGCATTGCCCGTGGCGCAGGCCCAAAGCCTGGCCTCGAAACTGACGGTGTTCGCCGGCGTGGAGGCGGTCACCGTGCTGGCGGAGGAAGGCGCCGTGCTGCTCAAGGTCAGTCAGACCGGTTGGGACGATGAAGGCGTTCGACATCTGTTATCGCAATTCTCACAAGGGGAAAAGTAATGGCTTCGGTCAACAAGGTGATCATCGTCGGCAACCTGGGCAAGGACCCGGAAGTCCGCTACATGCCCAACGGGGATGCGGTAACCAACGTCACCGTGGCAACCACGGATACCTGGAAGGACAAGAGCAGCGGCGAAAAGCGGGAGGCCACCGAGTGGCACCGCATCGTGTTCTTCCGCAAGCTGGCGGAAATCGCCGGCCAATACCTGAAGAAAGGCTCCCAGGTCTACATCGAGGGTAGCCTGAAGACCCGCAAATGGCAGGACAAGGACGGCCAGGACCGCTACACCACCGAGATCGTCGCCGACACCATGCAGATGCTGGGCAGCCGGGGCGGCGGCGGGGGCGGCGGTTCCACGGACTACGACGCACCGCCCGCCGATAGTGCTTCCTCCGGCCGTTCGGGCGGCACTGGCGGTTCGGGCGGTTCGGGCAGTTCGGGTGGCTCAAGCGGTGGCGGCTTCGGCACCATGGACGACGATATTCCGTTCTAGGGATCGCCCAGGACTGATGAGATGGAAGGCCCGGCAGGCGATGTGCCTGCCGGGCCTTTTATTGGGTGATTGGAATGGGGAGCAAAGTCAGGAACCGGCCCTCTACGGCCATTGGAACCAGAGACCCATCCGGCTCTTCTCGCCTCAGTCCGGCCTGTCGATCAGTCATTCTGTCGAGGGCAGGTATCTGAGCCGAACAGTCATTTCGCACGACTACCCCCTGACGGTTGAACATCACTTCAAACTGTAAACTCAGGAATGTCTGCTTCCGAGCAGGCCAGGCAAGCGTAGCTGCCCAAATTTGATCTCGATACTGGTGTCCGGAAAATTGAATTACCTCATACATGGACGAATACGCAGAACTGTAATCGCCCCGCAGCAAAGGGGATGATGTGGCCAGCGCATTTTCTGTCTGCAAGCCTGGGGAGACGCTTGGTTAGCGCTTCCATTCGTCGCGCCAAGGGTCGAGCGGCATTGTCGCCGTCAGTCCCTCTTTTCCCTTGGCACGCTCACGCTCCTCCCAGTGCATTCCGAGCGAGAGATAGATCAGCACCGACCTAGCCAGTTGCATGAGGCGTAGCGTCCGCCGTTCGAGATCAGACCGGGTGATTGCGTGGGCTAACGTGTCGTGAAACGGAGCGCCAACCAACATGGGCGGCAACTGCATCTCATGAACCTTCACATACTTGTGTTCGAGATGGTGGCGCAGATCGGCTAGGGCACGCGCTTCTGGCTCGGTCGAGTCACGCATGTCCTTTTCGAACAAATCCTTGCTCAGCCAGAACAGGCCACGCAGAGGCCAGTTCTCAGACTTTGCAAAGCGTTCACGCACCGGCCCGTTGTCTTTCTCGCGCCAGATTGTTCTGAAGTTGATCTGCCTCTCAGGAATGTTCAGCGCAAGGTAGTAGTTTAGGAAGTAAGCGATTTTGTCGAAGATCGAGTAGGCCATTCGAAACGCAATTTTCACCTTCTCGACCGACAGACCATACGATGGATAATCCTGTGTGTTGTAAAGCAACACCACACGGTCGGAGAAGTGTGGCTCACGCGTCTTGGTTCCGTCCCATAGCAGCCATCGCGCCGATACGAACTCCTGCTTCAGTTCGTTGAACATGCCAGTCACGATTGGGGGCTCGTTGATCGCCGTGATGAAGTCCGGAAGGCTCATGATGTCGTGAGCGGCGATCGATGCCTTTTCGACATCGTTCAGGGGGTTGAGGAACAGTATGTTGTCGAGGCACCAGCGGCGATATTCGCGTTCCGTTGGCTCGTCGCCCATGTTCCAGCCATCTGGCTTATGCGCCTTGCCGATCGCCTCGACATCATAGTGATGCGCGATCTGCTCTGCCGATTTCGAAAAACTAGGGGCCAGCTGAATGTCGCCCAGATGCGGATATCTAACGGCCTGCGCTGCCGCTTCGACGAGATCCTGGTAGGAGTGAAGGGCAAATACCGCGCAATGTCCTGGATCGTATAGCGCGGCGGCATAGTACATGAGCCCACGCCCCCGGTTGGCGCGCGCCATCCAGAAGTTCGGGTCGATCGCAAGCGCTGCGCTCCAATATGCGTGAGCCTCGGCAAAGCGACCGAGCGTGTTTAGTTGATTGCCAAGGTTGGTGAGGATTTGACAGCGGCGGATCGCGTCCATCACAGCGAAACCGGAGCTATTCGCCGCACGGCGCAACAGGAACACTTGTTGGCGCACCTCGGGCTGCTCGAAGTCCCAGACAGCGACGCGGTCGCCGAGCCGCTGCTGGTAATGACCTGCCCAAGCGTTAGCGCGGAAGTAATCTAGCAGTGCCATCTCTTGTGGCTGAAGGTCGCGAGCCGCTAACTCATCCGCCAGGAAGAGTGAGTGATTGATGAGCAAGATGTCGCTGTCATCCACGGCTTGGTCTACAAGTTTCGCGATCAGGTCAAGTGCTTCAGCGTCAGATAGGCCATCAATGGTCGGCATATTGGTTGGCTTTTGCATGGGGTTCCCTTCCTTGTTAATTTGTCATTGGTTCCCTGATCACATCGCTTCCTTAGCCAGCAAAGCACCTCAGCGCTTGTCGCTTCTCAATTGGATGGTGAGTTCTGTTTACCACTAAACCTGCCGATCGCTGTCGTCACCAAGAGCGTCCGCCCTTGGCTGCCCAGTCGTCATCATCATTGCCATATGGCGGCCATTGGAAAGCGTTGAATCCGTGCTTCAGACAACTCCTTTTCATGGTTTCCGCCCTGTCACACCTTCCGCCAAGTAAGCGATTGGAGGTGCTGCCAGATGCCCCACCGAAGCCAACATTCTTTCCGGCATCCTTTGCCAAAGTGACCGATTCCGACCTAGTGGCGTTGCCGATGTCGATACGTAAAACTTTGCTCGCTAGGTTAGATCGGAAGCGCCAGGAGAACTGGGGTACTCTCCGTCGTATGCTTGAAGGAACTGTCAGCTAAGTACCTCGGCGCCCATGGTTGGGGGTCTTCTAAGAGGAAAGATCAAGGTGCCTGCAATCGTCACGTCTGAAGAAGTAGACAAATTCGTGCTCGCCTACCTACATGCAGAGGGATTTACGGTTCACAAGTCCGAGCGCAGCAACGGCGAGACCGGTGTGGACATCAACGCACAGTTCGGCGCGACACGCTATGCAATCGAGACCATCGCGTACAAGTCTAGTGGTCCTGCACGAGCCAAGGATTTCTATGAAGCATTTTTTCGGGCGATCTCGCGTCTAGATGAAGGGTTTGACAAGGTAGTGATCGCCCAAGCCGCCCAAGCTAGGATGGGCTTGCCGCAACGAGCACGCCACTACGGTTCGGCCTGGACACGCATCGGTGCGGCATTTCCGGAGTTGGAGCTGTGGCTCGTGGACACGGAAAGCGGTGTTGTCATGCAAAAGAAGTGGAACGAAGCGAGTTCCTGAAAGTAGTCCGAGCCAACGACGAATACGAACGCCCGTTTAAGTGCGTGACCATGCTGTTCGCCGTCGCCAACATGTCCCACTCGTCGATGCTACTGTCCAGGGCTCCCGGTATCCGACAGGTCTTCGGCAGGGATTAGCCGTTCGTATGACGGCTTGTTGGGAATGCCGAAGGGCAACAAGAGGTTCATTTCTGTCGTCGCGTCATCGACAGTCGCAGGCGGTTACTTGCCGAACTGGGACTTCCATAATGTAAGGCGCTAGCAGCAGGCTTTGCGGAGCGGTTTGTAACAGCAGGATGCCTGCTTCCGCGATGGCCTGAGGTAGGATTCAGTACATATCTGGCCCACAGCTTGAACACCCGGCATGACGCACACGACTCCCATCCTTGCCGCGCTGCTGTCGCCGCATTCCGTCGGTGACTTCCTGCGCGAGTACTGGCCCGACCGGGTCTTTGCCCTGCACGGCGATCTCCGGCGCCTGCCCGCCGCCCTGCGCGTCCCCGAATTGCAAAGCGTGGAGGCGTTGGCGGCCAGGTATCGTGGCCGTATGACCTTCGGCAACGCGGCCACCGGCAGCCGCACCGTCGGCATCGAGAATGCCAATCCGGCCTTGCTGCTGCGCATGGGTTTGAGCCTGTACCTGGTGGACATCGCGGCGATGTTGCCCGCGCTGGGCGAGTTGTTGCGCCCACTGGAGCGGGAACTGGGCGCGCCTTCGGGGTCGGCGCGCATCGGCGCGTTCGCGGCGTCCCCGGGCAACGGCGTGACCTGTCACTACGATGCGGAAGAGGTGTTCTCCATCCAGTTGCAGGGCGAGAAACGCTTCCATGTCGCCAAGGCCCAGGACATCGAGCAGCCCTGGGGCGCCCAGTTCAATCCGGGCGTCGCGTGCCTGGACGACCAGTATCCCCAGGTGCCGGCGGGGTTCCCGGACCCGGCGCGGTCCCGGTTCGAGACGGTGGACATGAAGCCGGGCACGGTGCTCTTCATGCCGCGCGGAACCTGGCATTACACCGAATCCGGCGAGGGGTCCCTGTCGGTCAGCATTATTGTGCGCACCCCGGCGGCGTTCGAATGCGCCCTCGAAGCCCTGCGCCGCCGCCTGTTGCAGGATGCTCGCTGGCGACGGCCGCTCCACGGCGCGTGGAGTTCTGGCTCGCGGTACGAGCAGGCCCGTGACCAGTGGCGAACCCTGATGGAAGACTGGACCCGGGTGACGGCCGGCCTGGGGCTGGAGGACGCGCTGCTCACGCAATTGCACGAGGCCGAACGGCTGGAGCGCATGGACGCCCACAGCCGCTTCCAGCGCCGTCCAGAGGCCCGCATGGCGTTCGAGCCGAACGCCGTGGGGGAACAGGTCGTCACGATCCGGGTGCGCGGCCATGATGGCGGCGAACATACCCCGTTGCGATTGGAGATGCCGGCGGCGATGCAGGCGGCCTTCCGGTGGCTGGCGGAGCATGACGCGGCCTTCCGGATCGAGGAATTGGCGGGCCGTTTCCCCGACCTGCCGCTGGCGCAGCACCTGGCCATCGTCAACGCCCTGACGCGCGGCGGCTACCTGAAGCAGCTCGGGTTCGGGATGATCCCCGACCCGGGTTGAGGCGAGGCCGAGAGGGATAAGGTCCCGCGTCGGATCTGACTACCGCTCGAATACCAGGCTTTCGCTACGGGCGCCCAGGCTCGCCAGGGCGCCGTTGACCGCGTCCATGAAGCCGGGGGGGCCGCAGACGTAGAAGCGCTGGTCGAAGTCCCGGATCTTCTCTTGCAGGTAGGCCTGGTCGATGCGCCGGTGCTCGTAGCCGGGGGCCTCGGCGCCGCCGCACAGCAGCAGGCAGCGTTCGCCCAGCAGATGGCGCAGCTCCTTTTCCAGGACCACGTCCCGGGGGGTCTTGTTGGCGAAGATCAGTGTCTGGCGCGCCAGTTCGCCCTTGCCCGCCAGGTCGCGCAGGATGGCCAGGAAGGGCGTGATGCCGGCGCCGCCGGCGATGAACACGCCGGGCCCCTGGTAGCTGATGGTGCCGAAAGGCTCGGACATCGTCAGCTCGGCGCCGGGTTCCAGCCGGTGCAGGGCCTGGGTCACGCCGGCGTGGTCCGGGTAGGCCTTGATGGTGAATTCCAGGGCCCGGTCCGCCGCCAGGCCGGTGGGGGTGAAGGGGCGGCCTTGATCGCTTAAGCCTGGCTGGTTAATGGCCAACTCCACCCCCTGGCCGGGTATGAATGAGAACCCCTCCGGCTTGCTGACGATAAAGCGCTTCACGTCGTGGGTGACGAACTGGCTCATGAGCAGGGTGACGGTATGGTCCATGGCGTACCTCTCCTAGGTCGTGGACAGGAAAAGCATCCTGTCCTGCTTGGTCCGTGATCGACACAACAGGTTCATGCGATGCTCACCGCTTCGGACAGATAGACGTCCTGGATGGCGTTGAGCAGGTGCACACCCTCGGCCATGGGGCGCTGGAAGGCCTTGCGCCCGGAGATCAGGCCCATTCCCCCGGCGCGCTTGTTGATCACCGCCGTGCGCACCGCCTGGGCCAGGTCGTTGTCGCCGGAGGCGCCGCCGGAGTTGATCATGCCGGCCCGGCCCATGTAGCAGTTGGCCACCTGGTAGCGCACCAGGTCGATGGGGTGGTCGGAAGTCAGCTCGGAATAGACCTTGGGATGGGTCTTGCCGAAATTGATGGCGGTGTAGCCGCCGTTGTTGACCGCCTGCTTCTGCTTGACGATATCCGCCTCGATGGTGGCCGCCAGGTGGTTGGCCTGGCCGGTCAGGTCGGCGGCCTCGTGGTAGTCCACCCCGTCCTTCTTGAAGCCCGGGTTGCGCAGGTAGGCCCAGAGGAAGGTGACCATGCCCAGCCGGTGGGCCTCGGCGAAGGCCTGGGACACCTCCCAGAGCTGGCGCCGGGATTCCGGAGAGCCGTAGTACACCGTGGCCCCCACCGCCACCGCCCCCAGTTCGAAGGCCTTCTTCACGTCGGTGAACAGGGTCTGGTCGTGCATGGTCGGGTAGGTAAGCATCTCGTTGTGGTTGAGCTTCACCAGGAAGGGGATCTTGTGGGCGTACCTGCGCGACACCGACCCCAGCACCCCCAGGGTGGAGGCCACCGCGTTGCAGCCCCCCTCGATGGCCAGTTTGACGATGTTCCCCGGGTCGAAATAGTCCGGGTTGGGGGCGAAGGAGGCCCCCGCCGAGTGCTCGATGCCCTGGTCCACCGGCAGGATGGACAGGTAGCCCGTGCCCGCCAGCCGACCGGTGTCGAAGATCTGCTGGAAGCTGCGCAGGGTGCCCGGGGTGCGGTCGCTGTCCGCCACCACCCGGTCGATGAAGTCCGGCCCAGGCAGGTGCAGGGCGGACCGGGGAAAGGTCTTGCAGGTGTGGTTCAGAAGGTGATCGGCCTCGCTGCCGAGGAGTATGGAAATATCGGTCATGGGGGGTTCCTTTGTCGCGGTTGTCGGTGGTGGTGACGGTCATTGCACCCGCTGCATGGTCAGCACGTCCTGGTCGCCGGTGGTGCTGTCCACCACCATGATGCGCAGGCGCATGCCGTCCGGGGCGGCCTCCACCTGGGCGCGCAGGGGATAGCCGTTGAGGGTGTAGTCGATCCAGCCGCTGCGTCCCTGGATCACGCCGGCGCCGGCCACATAGCCTTCCGGGCTCATGCCCTGGACCTGGAGCCGGTTGCCGTTCTGGACGATCTGATGGCGGCCGCCCTCGCTGTCCAGCCACAGGCCGGTGAGGTTGACCGTGCCGCCGGTCCCGGCGGCGGGCGCCGCGCCGCCCATGCCGGCCGGGTTGGGCGTAACCGGCATCGGGTTGGGTGCCATCGGCGGGCCACTCGTTTGCCCCATCGTTGGGCCCATAACCGGACCGACTGTCGAACCGTTGAAGGCCTGGTCCTGCTGGTCGGCGACATAGCTGGCCACGCCCAGGATGAACAGCACCGAGATCAGGGACCAGCGGGCCACGGGGCTCAGGCGCTGGAACCAGTTCCTGCCGTCGGGTTGGGGCGGTGCGGGCGGCCGGGGACCCGGTTTCGGCGTCGGGGTGTGGATGTCCAGCACCTTGTTGAGGGTCTCGATCAGCTGGGAGACATCGAATTCCCAGCGCTTGTCGGTCAGCTCGATGGCATTGCGCCGGGCCAGGGGCTTCAGGTCGTCCGGCAGGGCATCGCTGTCCGGCATCTGGGCGCCTTCCACCAGGACCGGGATCACCCGCACGTTGGCGCGCTGCAGGGCGGTGACGATCTCCAACCGGGTGTAATCGTTGGGGTTGTCCAGCCGGCGCTTGCCGTTGGGGCCGACGAGGTCGAGCCAGCGGGGGCCGATGACGGCAAGCAACACGTCGCAGGATTGCAGGGCCCGGCCGATGGCCTCGACGAAATCCACCCCCGGCTCGATGGTTTCCACGTCGCGGAACATCGGCACCCCCAGCATGTGTTCCTTCAGGTGGTCGGCCAGGCGGCCGGCGGCGCTCTGGCTGTCCTGGCGGCGGTAGCTGATGAAGATGCCTTGCATGGACACGCTCCCGGGTTATCGTGATTCAGTGTAGTAGATGACCGCAGTCGGGTTATCGGGCCGGCCGGACAATGAGGCGGCTGGGCGTGGCCGGCCGTATCTCGGGTGTGGCACGTGTGGTCGCGATTTCGGTGGCCGTCTGGATCAGCAGGTTCTTGCTCCTGAGCACGGCCAGCACCTGGGGACTGAGGCTGACCCGGGGCGCGCTGGCTGCGGAGACCGGGGCCTTGGCCACGGTGAGGACCACTTGGCCGTCGCCGGCCTGGTCCGCGCCGGCCGCCGGTTGCTGACCGATGATGACGCCGGGCTTGACCGTGCCGATCTCGCGGTAGTCGGCGCGGCTGCGCAGGCCGTAGCCCGCCAGTTCATCGATGGCGCGGCGCGCCTCGTAGCCGATGACGTTGGGCAGCCGTACCGCCGAGGACCAGACCGTGAGCCGGACCAGGCCGCCGCGCTTGACCTGCTGGCCCGGGTCCGGCGACTGGTCCTGGACGTGGTCCGCCCTGGCCTGGGCGCTGGTGCGCGGCAGCAGCCGGGCCCGCTCCGGCTTGAGCCCGGCCTCGGACAGGGTCTGCTCCGCCTGTTGGACGGGGATGCCGATGACGTTGGGCACCGGCACCGGCGGGTAGGCCACGGCCAGTTTCAGGTTCACCGCCTGGCCCTTGGCGATGCGGGCGCCGGCGCTGGGAATCTGGCCCATCACCGTGTCCGGCGGCGCCGCGTCGGTGGCGACCTGTTCCGTCACGCCCGCCGTCAGGCCGATGCTTTCCAGGGCTTGGCGCGCGGCGTCCAGGGGCTGGCCGATCAGGGGAGGCACCGCCACCTGGAGCGGGACCGCGATGTACAGGGTCACCTGCCCGCCCAGCGGCAGGGACTGGTTCGGCTCGGGGCTCTGGCGCGCCACCCGGCCCGGGGGCAGGGCCTCGGTCTCGACGGATTCCTCCAGGGCGGCCAGGCGCAGGTTGGTGAGCAGCTGGGTGGCCGCCGTGCCCTCCATGCGCACCATGTCGGGCACCTGCACGGTTTCGCCCGGCGGCGGCTTGCCGTCGCCGCCATTCAGGAAAAACCCGGCGGACGCCGCCACCAGCACGGCCGCCGCCGCGCCCACCCAACGCCAGGTGTTCCTGGATATGGGCAGTTTCAGGCCCAGGC
Organism: uncultured Pseudomonadota bacterium; assembly: GCA_963713085.1. GTDB lineage: Bacteria > Pseudomonadota > Gammaproteobacteria > Burkholderiales > Thiobacillaceae > PFJX01. Next base: position 235,077 of record CAVQKQ010000018.1, read on the forward strand.
AGCGGCGCAGCGTGCGCGCCAGCTGGGCGACGTCGTAGTCCCAGCGTTTGTCGGTCAGCTCCACGGCATTACGCAGGGACAGGGCTTTCAGGTCGTCCGGCAAGTCCTGGGGGGCGGGCATGACGGCGCCGTCCACCAGCACCGGTATGACCCGCACATCGGGCCGGGCCAGGGCGGTGGCCAGTTCCAGTCGGGTGTAGTCGCCGGGGTCGTCCAGGCGGCGCCGGCCGGCCGCGTCCTGGATGGAGACCCAGCGCGGGCCGATGACGGCCAGCAGCACGCCGCAGGATTCCAGGGCGCCGTCGATGGCCCTGACGAAGTTGTCCCCCGCCTCGATGGTCTCCACGTCGCGGAACAGTGCGGCCTCGGGCAGCTGTTCCTTGAGACTGTCCGCCAGCCGCCCGGCGGCGCTCTGGCTGTCCTGGCGGCGATAGCTGATGAAAATGCCCGGCATTTCTCATTCCTCCATTTCGTTTCCATGGCCGGCGGCATGACCCGGCGGCTACCTCGATAGAAACCGGATGCTGTCGCTATAACTGCCGTAGTCGCTGCTCTGGATGCCGTTGCGGCTGGTGCCCGGATAAATCTGGCGCCCAGCCTCCCGAACCACGGTCACCTTGCCGCCACCGGCCGGGATGACCCCGGCGTGGACCGCCGCCCGGCACAGGCCTGAGTCGTCGGTGTAGGTGTCGGTACCCCACACCGCGCCCTGCTGGATGGCCTCGGCATTGCAGGTGCAGGTGAAGGGGGTGGGCAGTTCCCGGTTGATGCTCAACCGGATCGGGCAGGGCTCCGGCCCGGCCGGCGGCGGGGCCGCGCCGGCGAAGCGGATGCTGTCGCTATAGGCGCCATAGTCGTTGCTCTGGATGCCGTTGCGGCGGCTACCGATATAAAGGGGTCTCCCCGGCACCCGCAACACCGTCACCGCACCGCCGGCCGGGGGGATGACGCCGGCGTGGACCGCCGCCCGGCACAGACCGGAGTCGTCGGTGTAGCTGTCGGTGCCCCAGACTGCGCCTTCTTTGACGGTCTCGGGGGTGCATTGGCAGGTATAGGGGGTGGGCAGTTCCCGGTTGATGCTCAGGCGGATCGGGCAGGGATCCGCCCGGGTGCCGGTGGCCATGGCAGGTGCGGTCGGCATGCCAGGGGGCACGCTGGTTGACGGGGCAGTCATGGGCGTGGGGGTGACGGGTGTGGCCGGGGCGGGACTTGCGGCTCCGCCGGCGGCCTGTCCCGACGGGGACGGTGCCGCGACCGGAGCGGCCGATTCTTTGCCGCGTCCGCCCAGATAGCCGATCCCGGCCACCAGCAGGATCGCCAGACCGGCGCCCACCCAGCGCCAGGCGCGGGGGATGGCGATGCTGGGCGCCATTCCCAGGGCGTGGCGCAGGGTGGCCACCAGTTGGGAGACGTCGTAATCCCAGCGCTTGTCGGTGAGTTCCAGGGCATTGCGCCTGGCCAGGGCCTTCAGGTCGTCCGGCAGGGCTTCGGCGGCGGGCATGGTGGCGCCGTCCACCAGCACCGGGATGACCCGCACGTCCGCGCGGCCCAGTGCGGTGGCGAGTTCCAGCCGGGTGTAGTCGTTGGGGTCGTCCAGGCGGCGGCCGCCGGCTTCGTCCTGGATCGAGATCCAGCGTGGACCGAGTACCGCCAGCAGCACGCCGCAGGATTCCAGGGCGGCGTTGATGGCGTTGACGAAATCCGCGCCTGCCTCGATGGTGTCCACGTCGCGGAACAGGGTCGCCTCCGGCAGCCGTTCCTTGAGGCTGTCCGCCAGACGTCCGGCGGCGCTCTGGCTGTCCTGGCGGCGGTAGCTTATGAAGATACCCGGCATGGTTGCTCCTCTACGCTCGTTTTCGTTGTGCATCCCCGTCGTCGCGCCGGGGATGGTCTGGTGTCAGCATAGCCAATCGGGCGCGGCGGTCGCCATCACTTGGTTGTACGTTTAGCTATGAACTCGATCGGCGGATGGATGGAATAGCCCCCGCCGATCTCCAGGGTGAAGTAGATGCCGTCCGGCGCGACCCGGCCGGTGTAGCGCTGGGTGACCTCTTTCCAGGGGGTATCGCTGCCCAGCATCTCGTGACTGCGGGTGATGAAGCCCAACCACTCGCCATCCTGCCTGGCCTGCTCGATGGGCCTCCGGCCGGTTTGATAAGTGGCGGTGCCGTGCAGGGCGTTGCCCAGATATTTGAACTCGAAGACCTCGTCATACTGGTCGCCCCAATCGTATTTCACATGGGCCGTCCAGCGCCCGCTGATGTCCGGCGCGGGTTTCAGCGGGTGTTCGTGGGCGGTCGAGTCAGGCAGGAAACGCAGGGCCGCGAACACACCGAGCAGTGCCACGACGGCCGCGCCGGCCAGGATCATCCGGAGCGGGCGGGGCGAGCGCCTGCCCGAAGCCGGGACCAGTTCGCGCAGGCTGGCCGCCAGCCGCTCCACGTCCCCGCGCCAGTCGATATCAGATAGGGTCACGGCCTGGTGCCGGGCCAGGCCGGCGAGGGCGGGCGGCAGGTCGGCGGCGGCGGGCATGGCCGCGCCCCCCACCAGCAGCGGAATCACCGGCTTGCCCGAGGCCAGGCCCGCCTCCACCTCCAGGCTGACGAAATCATCCCGCGTGCCCAGTCGGCGCATGCCATTCGAGCTGGCGGCATCCAGCCAATGGGGGCCAATCATTACCAGGACCGCTGACACAGCGCGCAGCTGGGATTCGATCGCCACCACGAAGTCCTGCCCCGGCCGGATGTCGTCCACGTCCCGAAACACGCTGCCCGCGCCGAACTCGGCCTCAAGGGCGTCGGTCAGCCTGCCGGCGAAGCCGGCGCTGTCATCGCGGCGGTAGGAGAGGAACAGACTGGCCATGGGGGAATCACTCCGTGAAGGGGTTATTGACGAACGTCCCGCTCACGGGAAGGCGGCGAAGTGTTCGGCCCGCACCTTCAATTCGGCCAGGGCCCGGCCCACCGTCTGGATCTCGTCGATGTAGGCGGTGGAGTCCATGAGCTGGACATGGGCCGGGTCTACGGTCTCCAGGCCCAGGGCGTCCAGCCCGGCCCGGCTGACGTCGGCGTCGTAGCGCATGTAGGTGAACAGTTTGGGACGCGCCGGGCCGTTGGTGCCGATCAGGTCCCCCAACTCCCGGTCCAGCGGGTCGCCCACCAGGCAGTGGCCGAACATGCGGCAGAGCAGGTCCTGCTGGTTCTGGGCGGCTAACATGAGGGCCGAGGGGACGGTGCCGGCCTGGTAGAGCAGGTGCATCTGGCGCGGGGCCAGGTCGGGGTCGGCCTTGGCGGCGTTGCCGGTGCCGATGGACACCACCAGCATCCGGTCCTCCCCGGCGCGCCAGTTCACCGCATAGGGCTCAAGGGTGGCCATGGTGAAGGCCAGGAAGGCCGGGTTGTTGTAGGTGGTGACGCCGCCGTCCACGAACACGAAGTTCTGATCGCCCACCCGCACCACCTCCGGCGGGAAATAGGTGGGCGCGGCGGTGCTGGCGCGCACCAACTGCCACAGGGGCAGGTCCAGGTTGCAGTTGTCGCGCGCGGATCCGTCGGGACGGGCGCGCCGGTTGTAGAGGGCCCGGGGGTTGTTGGACAGGGGCCAGGGGGAATCGGTGGTGGCGTTGCGCATGACCACGGTGAGCAGGCTGCGCAGCCGGTCCGAGCCCAGGGTGGTGGCCTCGCCGATTTCCTGCTTCAACTTCAGGGAAAGCTTGTCGTCGTCGTACTTGTAGCGCAGCCGCTCCAGCAGGCCGGCCTTGTCGAACATGTCCCGGCCGCTGTCGATGTAGAACTTGCGGATCCGCTCCACCGACATCCCCATGGCCAGGCAGGTGGCCAGGATGGCGCCGGTGCTGGTGCCTGCGAAGTAGTCGAAATAGTCCGCCAGGACGAAATCCTTGCGCTGTTCCAGCGGCAGGCGGTCCCGCAGCAGGGCCTCGATGCGGGCCAGCACCTCCACGCTGATGAGGCCCAGGATGCCGCCCCCGTCGCAGGCCAGGATCTTCTTCGGGGTCGGGGCGTCGATGCGCTTAAGCAGGGCGTCGTTCATGCTGTATCTCCTTAATTTTGAAATCGTCATGCCTGGGCGCCGAACAGCGCACGCAGCACCTTGGCGGCCATGGCCTGGTTCATGCGCCGGACCGCCAGCCACCGGAAGCGCCCGGCCGGCGCGCCAGCGATATCCTCATCCGCCGCCTCCCGGGCCGTATCCGCGTCGTGGAGCAGAACCACCCGGCGCAGATGGGGCGCCCGGACCAGAACGCCAAGCTCGTAACGGCATCCCCGATTCTCCGGGCGGAAGCCGCGCAGATCCATCAGCACCACGTCGGACTGCTGCACCAGGGCGCCCAGTGCGGCGCGCCAGGTGGTGTCGAAGCAGTAGCATTCATTCACCCGATAGCGGCCGTCGGGATCGGGGGCCAGGTCCAGTTCGCCGAGGCGCTGATCCACCTCGTCCTCGCTGGCGATGAAGCGGCCGGCCAGCCCGCCATTGAGATAGGTGAACAGGTCGTCCGGATCCAGGGTGCGGCTCATCAGGTCGGTGCCGGCGATCAGCACGGTGTTGCCGGTCAGGCGCCAGCGCTCGACGACCCGGTCGAACAGCTGCTCCACCTGGGCGTCGCGCTGGAACACCCGCAGCACCAGCAGGGTAGGCGGCCCGGCGGGCGTTTTCAGCCAGAGGCCGATCATGCCGAGGCCGGCGGGGATCCAGAGCCAGGCGCCCAGTTCCACGAAGGCGACGATCCCCACGTCGCCGATGGCCGGGAGGGCGCTGGCGAACAGGATCACGAACCAGTAGACCGCGAACAGGTAGGCCAGATCGGAAAAGCGCTTGTTCCGGTAGCCGCGCGCCAGGCCCTTGCCCAACAGCCAGACCGGCCAGGCCAGGACCGCCCAGGGAAGCAGGGTGAACAGGGCGAAGGTGCCGTAGGCGCCCACGGTCCCCACCACGGCCGTCACCCAGGCCGGCGGTTGCGCCGCGTTCCTGGACAACACCTCCAGTCCCATGATCGAGGCGGCCGAGAGCAGTATGAACGGGGGAAGCAGGTAGGGTGCCGCCGCGCGGATGCGGCCACTGGCGCCCACCAGCAAAGCCACGGTCATGGGAATGGCCACTTGGCTGCCGAGCCAGGCGCCGACCCAGGACCAGGACTGGTTCGCGTTGGAGCGCCACATGACCAGCAGGGCCATGGCCGCCATGTACAGGGCCACCGCCCCCAGGGTGCGCAGCCAGGACCAGCGCAGCACCATGCCCCAGCCCAGGGCCATGGGCCAGCCGTACACCGCTGCCAGCACCAGTACCCGGTTTAGGGACAGGGGGTGGACCTTGTAGACGAACAGCAGGGCCAGCCAGGACTGGCTCAGGCCGATCAGCAGGGACAGGAGCGCCAGGCCCAGCATCAGCCGCAGGGTGGCGCGCCGGTTGGCCGGGAAATCCACGCCGCCGCCCCAGCGGGCCACGGGATGAATCTGGAGTTCGAGGCTCCGCTCGACCGGCTGCTCCGACCGGATCGCCGACCCGCCCCGCATCAGGGCCACCATGCGGCGGCGGTACAGCCCCGCCACGATCCAGGCGGCGCCCGCCGCCAGCAGCACGCCGAGCATCAGGCCGAAGAAGATGGAGCTACTCTGCACCGAAACGTCCTCGTCAGGCGGTCCGTGTCTGCCAGGTCTTGCCGGCGGCGGTGCTGCGGCGGATGTCGGTTCCGATCATGGCACTCTCCTCCTCTGTTTCTCTATGGTACCGGCCCGTGTCGTCGCCGATGCCTTGGCGGTTGCCTGTCGCCGGATGGTATCCCGTTTGTAGCATTCCGAAAGCGTCGCGGACAAGGCCGGGCGAATTGTCCGGGTTCAAGGCCAACCGGTTTTCTCCGCGGTTTGTGCCAGCGTGGCCGGCGGCGGACCGCAAGTGGGTTGGTAGGGCACATCCCCGCCGACCAGTTCCGCCCACTCCCGTGGCTGCATCTCGCGATTGGCCATCTCGCAGGCCCGATCGACCCAGGACGCCGGGTCCACATCCCAGACGATGACATCCCCCGCGCCGGTGACCAGGGTCTTGCCGTCGGGACTGAAGGTGAGGCTGGTGACGGGGCCGCCATGGCCGCGCAAGGGTTCGCTCAGAGCCTTGCGGCGGACCACATCCCAGAGCACCACATAATTGGTCACGTCCTTGCCCGTGCCCACGCCCTCGCCCACGGCCAGGAGACCGCCCTTTGGATCGAAACCGAGGGCGCCGACCCGGCCCCGGATCTCCGGCAGGGTGCTCAGGCGTTGGCCCGTGCGGGTATCCCAGAGCGCGAGGCTGGCGTTGCCTTGCGTATTTTCCCGCAGGCTGAGCAGGCTGGAGCCGTCCGGGCTGAACAGGAGCCGCGTCACGGCCCCCGCCAGCCAGTCTCCCGCCGGTTCCAGGCGGCGCTTGCGGCGGCCGTCCCACAGGAAGATCTGTCCCGACGCGTCGCTCCAGGCCAGGCTTTTACCGGGTCCGTAGGCGAAGCTGAAGGCGTCCCCCGCCTTCCCGCCAGGCACCGGACTATCCGCAGGCTGGGCAGTCCGCAACTCCCAAAATTCCACCGGCCGGCCGCGCCGGGTCAGGGCCGCGTAGCGGCTGTCGCGGCTGAAGCCGATGACCACGGCACCGGCATCGGCCGGGACGATCCCGCCCAGGCCGGTCTGGGGCGCCTTGCCCAGGGGCTGGCAGCGGGCATTCAGGCACACCAGGGCGCCGCCGTCCCAACTGCCCAGCACCATCCGCCGGCCGTCCGGAGTGAACGCCAGGGTGGCCGGTCCGCCCCGGTGCCATTGGGCGGGTTGGCGCAAGGCGGTGTAGTTTTTCGTCTCCCGCAGGGACAGGGTGCCGTCCCAATAAAGCGACAGCAATTTTCTGCCGTCGGGGCTGAATGACAGGCCGGTGACGCTGCTCCCGATGTGGTCGGCAAAACGCCTGCCCAGCGGCATGGCGCCTTCAGCCACGTCCCACAGGATGACCTGGCCGTCATCCTTGCCCGCAGAGGCCAGGACCTTGCCATCCGGGCTGAAGGCCACGGCGCCGACCTGGCCGGTGTGCCCCGGCAGGCGTGTGTCCAACGGCCCGTTCAAGCTCCACAGGGCCAAATCTCCGGGTCCGGCAAGGGCCACACGCCTGCCCTCGGGCGCAAGGGCGATGGCCGTGGCCTCGTTTCCGGATGCTTGATTGCGAGGGACCTGCAGCCAGGTGGTGTTTTCCCTTACATCCCAGAGCAGGGGTTGCGCCCCGCCCAGTGCCAGGATATGGCAGTCGGCATCCAGATTGGCGCTGGCAAGGGGTTTGCCTTCCCCCAGCCGCTGATCCGTCACCAGGCACCGATCCGGCAGATGCCAGATGGTCAGACGACGATCCTGGCCGACTGTCGCCAGACGCTCCCCAGGGCAGAAGGCCAGGCGCAGCGGCTGGCCTCCGGGGGCATGCAGGGGTTCGCCCAGTGGCCGCAGGTCGGTGGCCGACCAGAGGCGGACCTCGCCATCATTGCTTGCGCTGGCCAGCCGCCCGCCCTCCTGGTCGAAGGCCAGGGCTGTTATTTCGTCCTTGTGCAGCCGAGGCGATTCCGCACGGAAGCGTCGGCCGGCCATATCCCACAGGAGCAGCCGGCGCGAGGCCCCCAGCGCCAGGGTGCGGCCATCCGGGCCGAAGGCGTAGGTGCGGATGGAAAGCGCCGGAAAGGACTGTGTCGGCCTGTCGTACAGCGGCTGCGGCCCGGCCAGATCTCCCAGGACCAGTCCGCCCCACCAGTCGTGCACCGCCAGCAGCTTGCCGTCCGGACTGAAACCGAGACCGTTCACACCGCGCATCGGCGTCCTGAGGATTCGCATGGCATGGGACGAGTTCTGCAATGCCCTGAGCAGCGCGGAACGGGCTTCCACGGTGGGCGAGGTGCTCACCGCCTGGGCCGCCAGCAGCAAGGCCTGAGGCAGGTCGCTGTCAGCGCGGCCCGGGGCGGGTAGCGCATTGACGGCTGCGGCTGCCAGTTGCCGGGACAGGGCGATGCGCGCCCGCTGTTCAGCCAGGCCCCGCTGCCGGACCGCCTCGGCCCGCTCCCGCTCCGCCCGGGCCTTTTCCCGCTCGGCCTCCCGCTGGCGCCGCAGGGCGATGCCGCGCTGGGTGTCCGCCGCGTCGCGTTGCCGGGTGGCCTCAGTGGCATTGCGCTCGGCCAGCTTTTCGTTGCTGACGGCCAGTTGCCGTGCCATCTCGGCCGCCCCCTTCTGGTTGAACGCGTAAACCGACAGGCCGGCGAGCACCAGGACCAGCGCCATGAGGCCGGCGCTGAGCAGGAACCAGCGCCTGCGCCGGCGTTCCAGGTCCCGCTGGCGCAACTCGTCCAGGTCCACGCCCAGCAGGCGTGCCACCAGCTTTACCAGGGCGTTGTGGCGCCCGTCCTTGCCTTCCCGCGCGTCGGGGGCTCCGGGTTCCGCCCGTTGCCCGGTTGCCTGGCCGTCGGCATCGAAGCGGGTGCGCAGCGCCGCGGGAAAACATTCCTGCAGGCCGGAGCCGGGCCGGTCCGAGGTGTTGGGCTCGCCGTCGACGATGAAGGCCAGCACCTGGTCCTCCCGGCCCAGGGCCTTGAACGCCCGGATCTCCTCGTCGACCCAGCGGGAGGCCGCCGCCCGGGGAGAGCAGAGGACGATCAGGTAGCGTGCTTGGACAAGGGCCTCCTGGATGCGCGTCGGCAGGTCCGGCACCCCTTCCAGTTCCTCCCGGTCCCGGAACACGGGGAACAGGCGCGCCGGAACGGGCTCGCCCTGCTTGTTCGGCTTGCCGACCAGCTTCCGGTGGCCGGAATAGGTCTCGATGGCATGGTGCAGCCAGGCCGCCCAGCGCGCGTCCTGGTGGCTGTAGGAGAGGAAGGCCCAGTATTTGAATCCGGGCGGTTGTTCGGCCATGGCTCAGGCGGTCCCGTGGCCCTTGCGATACCGCATCCGTTCCGGTTCAGGCATGGAAGCCATGTGAATCTCCTTCCGCGGTCGGCGTCGGCCTGGCAGCCAGGTAACGCCGTGTATCGACAACGCTGTTTCCAACATACTAGACAAGACGGCCGGTTTGCGGAAAACCTCCTTGCGCTCTGGCACTGGTCCTGTCGCGTGCGTCGGGGCATGATAGGCATCGTCCAGGCCCAGCCTGTGCCAGAAAAGGCGTTGTATGGGACATGCCGAACCGATCCGCTACCAGGAGTCCGCCGATCTGCCTTACGAGCCGGAGCGGATGTTCGATCTGGTCGCCGACATCGAACGCTATCCCGAATTCCTGCCGGAGTACCGGGCGGTGCGCGTCCTCGCTCGGACCAGGGACGGCTTGCGGGTGGAACAGGTCATCGGCCTGTCCACCCTGGAGTTGACCCTCAGCGCGGTGGCGACGCTGCGCCGGCCGGAGGCCATCCTGGTGCGTTCGCATCAGCTGTTGCTGGGCGAGTTGGAGATCCGCTGGGGGTTCGTGCCCACGGCGGCGGGCACCCGGGTGGACTTCCGGATGGCGCTGACGCCTCCCTCCAGGTTCGCGTCGGGGCTGGTCGGCCATTTGCTGCGGAAATCCGCCGCGCGAACCCTCGGTGCCTTTGTCGAGCGGGCCGACCGGATATACGGCCGAGGCGGGGATGCGGCCGATGCCGGATGAGTCTCCGGCTCGCTGTTTCAGTCTGCGTGCAAGCGTTAAGCGGGACTTAAGCTTACTGGCGCAGTCTGGCGCCTCCACTCAATACGGAGGTGCTCATCATGAAATTCCTGGAAACCGAATTCGCCAGACAGATGCTCGGCGTCGTCGTCGGCACGCTGCTGTTGGTCGCCAGCGTGGCGTTCGTGTCCATCCCCACGTCGCTCGGTTGCCATCCCGGCGACGCCGAGCAATGCGGGTCCTCGGCGCAGCAATGGCATCTGACCTGACCATCGGGGGCGATGCCGCCGGAAAACCGACGACCAGGCGGTCCTAGACGTTCAAAGACCCCCGGTGCAGCAGGACGGTCAGATCGAACGACATCGCGACGGTGCAATGCAGCACGGCGCCCCAGAACACGGTGCCGCTCTTCATGCTGAGATGGCCGAGCGCGATGCCCGCCACGATCGCCGCCATGGCTTCGGGCATCGGCTTGGCGAAATGAATCATGCAATAGGGCACCACCATGACCGGTATCGCGAGCCAGCCGAAACGTTCCTTGAGGCCCAGCACCATGAAGCCGCGAAAGAAGAATTCCAGGGCGAAGAACTGGACGAAATAGAAACACTCCCAGATAAACCAGCGGGGCCAGATCGACTCGCCATACGAAAGGGTCAGAAAGGGGTACTTGGCTTGGAACTGGTCCGTCGAGGAGGCGATCCACACCACCGGGATCATGAAAACCACGAACGCCAGATAAGGTTTCAGGGTCGGCCAGTCGGCACTCCAGCGCACCCCATAATCGGCCAGACGCTGGCGCCAGACCAGGGTGATCAACACCAGAGGCACCACCAGATACCCCGCGATGCTGGTGCCGGCCCACCAAAGCAGGGGGGGCAGGTCTCGGGGGCCGGTACCCGAGAATGCGCCGCGGAAATCCGCCGCCAGGCCCCGGGCGCCGAGGCTGTCGAGAAACCAGCCGAGCCAGGACACGTCGCTGAAGTAATGGATGAACACCAGGCAGATGGGCACCGTGATGAGGATGGCGAACGGGCGCACATCCTCTCGACGTATGGACGCCTTTGCGGGAGCGTTGCCCGGTTCCGGCCGCGAGCCGCCATATTTTCTGCTCAGGCGGCGATAGCCCTGCTCCGACAGGTCCGCTTCCCTGCAGGCGGACTCCAGGGTATTGCCTTGCGCCACCGAGGCGTCGATCCGCGCCAGCTTGGCGACGATCCGTTCATGGGTGGAGGTCTTTCTAGACATCGTCAGGCCTATCCAGTGAGATGGAAAAACCCGGCTTTAATATCACAAGTTACCTATGCCTCAGGTTGCGGCGACGCTCTCGGGTCGATTTCATGGCGCCGACCATGATCCAGACGGCGGGTACGCCTTGTTCCTGGACGGCACGTCCAGGCCAGGGATCAAGGCTGCTGCGGGAGCCGCGGCCCGGAGGCGGCCGCCGGCCCCTTCAGTTCAGCGGGAAGAATTCGCTGTAGACCAGTCGCTCCTCGACGACCCGCTTGCGGTAGGTTTGCCTGCCACGCTTATCAGGCACGGTGCGGTCGGTGTAATAGCGCTCGAACTCGCGCAGTACCAGGCGGGCGGGTTTGTTGCCCGTGGCCGGCAGCGTGGCGCTGGCCTGCCAGACGGCGGGATCGATCAACTCCCCGATCACCGCCATTCCGGACGACACCAGCAGTTGGGATTGGAAGGTCTGCGCGATTCCCAGCGCGCCGGCCCGCTTCACCTTGGCGGGGGCGGTCGTGGCGGGCTGCTCGAACAGACGGCCGACCGGAGTGATCCCCCCGGCGGTGTCGGTCTTGGCGCCCGGTGGCAGGGCAAGCCCGGAGGCCAGGGTGGCCACGTCGTTCCAGGCCAGGTCGCTGTCCATGTTGGGATCTCGGGTCTGCACCACCAGCTCGATCTTGTTGCGGCCCGACTCCAGCGCACTGCCGGGCGGCGGAACAAAGGAAATACCCTGGTGCGCGGAGTCGTTGTTGAACACCATCGGGCCATGGTCGGGCATCACGCCGTGAACGCTTACCTGGATCGTCTGGCCCCTGCGGGTGACGACCGCGCGGCGGCGCGGCAGCAGTTGGGCAAACTCGGCCAGGGCGACCCGGGAAATCTTCATGGTGGCCAGCGAGTGGGGCTGGTAGCGGACCAGGGCCAGGCGCACGAAGGGCATGTAGCTCGCGCCGGGGTCGATCTCGATATCGCTGTACCAGAGCTTGCGCGCGTCGTCCCATTGCACCCGGTGCCCTACCACGTGCACCGGCGTCCCGGATTCCAGCAGCGGAACCGATTCGTCGGCGACGCGGACGGTGAAGTCGCCTGCGCGGGCCAGGGATTTTGGCAGCGCCGAATCGAACAGGGGATCCATCCCCCATTGGGTCACATAGGGGAGCATGGCCTCGGGAATATCGGTGAAGCGGCCGCCGTCCGCCAGCAGCACCACGCCCAGCAGCTCGCCGTCTCCGGAGCTGAACCAGGGCCGCTCCAGGTACACACGCAGGCCGTTGCCCAGGCGGGTGCTGGACTGGGTGGCCTTGGCGGCGCCCAGGTCCTGGTTCCAGCGGAAGGTGGGCACGGCATAGACGATGCGCGGCACTTCAGGTGCGGCGGTGTTGGCCACGCGGGTGCCGTTGGGTGTGGCGCCGGCGACATTGAACAGCACCGGCGCACCCAAGTCGTCGTCGCCGCCCACCAGCGCCTGGCTTTCCAGCGCCTCGGGGCCGGTGCGGGTGACCAGCGGCGGCTGGGTGTACAGAGATTCGGGCAGGTATTCCCGGAACCGGGTCGTGGCCTCGATTTGGTAGCGGACCAAACGGAACTTGGTGTCCCCGAAGTCGTGCCGGTTGCCCTTGACGCGCTGGGCCGGATTGAGGGCGGCATTGCCCGCGGGGGGCTGGGTCGCGGCCGCGGCGGCCGCCAAGGCAAAGTTGTTCGGTCCGTTTTCCGGCAGCGGGATCTCGGCCAGTCTCGCCTCCATGTCGATGCGCTTGGGTTGCGGCTGCTGGGGATCGTCAATCCATTCCCGCCAATGGGCGACCACCTCGATCTTGCCGGTGGAGGGCCCGTGCAGCTGGATCGCGGCGTTCAGATCGGTGAAGGTGGCGCCGACCTCGCGCGGGGCCTGGACCTTTTGCAGCCTGGGCGTGCACACCGGTTGCTGGGTGGCATGGACAAGCACCAGGGCACGGTAGGGCGTGAGCATCCAGTGCATGCCCAGCAGCGCCATGCCGGCGATGAAGTTTCGCTCGGCCGCGGTCTGGCTCCAGCGCGGCAGGCCGAAATGGTCGATGTGTTGGGCTTCGATGTAGCTCGCGTAGCGCAGCCGGGCGAGGTGGCCCTTGCGCAGGAACAGGGTCAGCACGCGGTTCTGCTCGTCCCATTTCGGGCGGCCGTCGTCTGGGAAGGTCTCCTGACAGGGGCCGTCGTCCAATTTCGCCTCGCGCTCGCTGAGCACGATGCGCAGGCCGCGGGTATCCGGCCAGTCGTCGGCGTGCTTGACCAGCAGCACCAGCTCCTGGTTGGGCGCCATCACGACGATGGCCCCGGGGCCCAGCACCATGGGCTGGGTGATGCCGATACGGGCGAAATCCTCGTGGCTGTCGCCGCGCAATGCGAAGCCACCCGCCGTGCCGTCCGGCAGGTAGGGCGTGGGTACGCTCTCCTCGCGGTGCAAAACGTATTGCCCGCCCACCAGGCGTCCGCCGGTGGGTTCCTCGGCGGAGGGCAGGGCCGGCGGCACGCTGGTGGTCAAGGCCACGTCCTTCACGCTCGCCGGGGTGACCAGCTCGATCTGGGCCCCCGGCAGCGGCTCGTACAGGGTTCCCGCTTCCCGAGCCGCTGTCTCGTAGGCCGCCTTGATTGTGGCCGGCGAGCCGCCGCCGAAGGCCGAGTCGAACAGCCCGTGCTGTTCGCACTGGAGCTGCGATGACTTGGGCGGCACCACGTGGCGCTCGTTGTCCGCGACATATTCGAAATCCGCCGAGGCGGGCGCCTGGACCGCCTTCTTGAAGGCCGCCGTCTGCAGATAGTCCGCCGGCTTCTTGTCGTAGTTGGAGCGGATCACCATGCGCTCCAGCGACTCGCCTTCGCTGAGCCTGTGCCTGTGCACCAGAGCAGGCGGGTCAACCGGTTCGTAACGCAGATAGCTCACCGCCTCGGTCGCCTGCTCCAGGGGAGCCAGGCTGGCATCCTCCAACCCCAGGCTGTTGCCGGCCAGGTCGACGACGCGGGCCCGGAAGCGGTAGTCCTCGCCGAAGCGCAGTCTGGGCAGGCTGCCGGGTCGGGCATGGAAGCGCACGGCCAAGCCGTTGCCTTTCTTGGCCGTGTCCTGGACATCTCCCACCGTCTCGCCCTGCAGGCCGCTGTCCTCGGCCGGGTCCCCCCGGATGGCACGGCCGGGACGCGGCGCCGCCAGGCTCCAGCCGGTCCAGCGGAACAGGGACTCGTGCAGATAGTGGTCGTCCGAACCATCGCCGGTGGTGGACGCGCCCTTTACATAGCCCTCGTCGGAACCGATATCCAGTTTCTTGCCGGTCTTGACCAGCTCGTAGTCCCCTTCCCGCTGGCACAGGGAGAACCACTTGTCCCGGTACCGAACGTCGACCCGGTAGCCGCGTAACACGTCCTCGACGAACAGAACCACCTTGCGGGAGGCACTGGCCGAGGCCTCCACCGCGTCGTTCTTGAGCGCGGCGGCCGCCGCCGTCAGGGCCACCTGGACGGCGCGGCCATGCCGCGAAACCCCCAGGCCCCCGGAACGCAAGGCCGCCACCGGCTGCCGGTCGCCGGTGGTATAGGTCACTTCCCCATGAGTGCCGGGCTTGAGGCTGCGGCCGATGAGGTTCTGGGCGGTAAGGAGAAAGTTGGTGGTCTTGAGGCCGGCACCGTCCGGATCGACCTGGAACACGTCGAAATCAACTGGCTTCTCCTGCTTGCCCGGGGCCAGGGTGGGGTCGGCTATACCGGCGAGGCTCAGCAGCCCATCGGTGTGATCGCCGCTACGGGCGCGTGTCACGAAGCGGGTCTTGGTCAACCGCCAGGCCGTGCCGGGGTAGGCATCGGCGTTCTTGTCATGGCCGTTGCTCCAATCCACCGCCACGCCCAGGGTGCCGTCAGCAGTGCCGCCGCCGTTGACGAGGGTGTCCAGCAGGACGTTGTCGGCGGGCAGGGCGCAGTCGATGATCAGGCCCAGGGCGCGCAGGACTTCGGGATAGTCGGCCAGGGAGGCGATGATCTGGTGAAAGTCGAACACCGGCGGTTTGGGCGCCGGCGCAATGTTCTTCAGATCGGGCCGGCGCATCCGCAGCTGCTTGTCCGTGGGCACCGTGCGCCGATAGAAGCGGTCGGCCTGGTAGAAGTTGTATTCGTCCGCGCTGGCGAACTGGGACATCAAAGCCGAGTCGGTTCCGCCCGAAGGCGCATGCCAGTCCGGCGGCAGGGCGCGGACGGCGGCAAGCTTCTTACCGGGCTGGCCGGTCACGTCCACCACGGGCGAGTGGTAAATGCTGTCCGGGCCGAACACGAGGCCCCGCAGGCGCTGTTCAAGGGCGCCTTCATTCTTATTGTCGAAGAAACGGTCGAAACCCGGCAGCAGCGACTCTATGGCCGTATGCCCGAGATAGACCTTTTGGGTGCGTGTGCCCAGATCGACAAGCATGCCTTTCAGGACGCCGTGAGCCTCGCTCCAGGGCAGCAAGGTCGGGTGGGTGCCGGCTGCCTGGGTGGCGAGGCCACCGTAATGCTTGCGCAGGAAACCGATCACGTTGCGTACCGCGTAGGAGCGCAGGTTCACGCCGCTCATGTCCTTGAACACGAACCCGGCCACCGGCGTGGATTTTGAGAAGAACTGTCCCCACAGGCCGGGCCAGGTCTTGCCGATCAACTCCAGGGGGATGGTCTTGCCTGCCACGATCAACCGCGGCTTGGCGGCGGCCAGGGTCTTTGGCCAGTCCAGGAAATCGGCGAAGCCGGCGGCACCCAGCTTCTGCTCGGCGGCGGTCTCCGGTGTCAACCGCGGCGAGACCACGATGGACACGCGCAGCCGTCCCGCCAACGGGCCTTCCGTTACGCGCCCATAGGGCAGGGCAGTCCAAAGTATCTTCTGCTTAGCCATGTCTGCTCCCTGTCGAATGTTGTAGGCGGACCTTTGGCATCATGCGAAGGCCTCGCAGTATTCACGCCAGGCGTATTGGGTCGCGTCCTGGATCTGGTTCAGTTCGTCGGCGAGGGACAGTTCCGGGAATGCTCCCATCACCTGGCGGAAGCTGGGATCGCCGTTGGAACCGGAAAACTTGCGCTCGCAGGTGATCTGGACGCTGGCCGAGAACATGAACACCGATACCTCGATGGTCAGTTGCGCCTTGCCCACGCACTTGCCGGTCTCGAACTCGTAGCGCAGCTCCAGATAAAGTTCCAGCGATGCGCTGATGAGGCCCAGCACGCTGACGTGGCCCGCCAGGCGGAAGTAGCCGGTGAGGGAAGCCGCGTCCTGCTCCATGCGGAAATAGATGCCCGCCATCACCGACACGCCGCCCGAGGCGACGCCGAAATCCACCGAAATGCCGGCGCCGAACTCGAACGCGGCCTCCAGAATCTGGACGCCGTGGGGGTCGATGGTGACGCCGAAAAAGCCGCCGCCGCCGAACAGGGACACGGTGAGGTTGAACGGTTGCTCGCGGGTGCAGAAGTTGAACCGGGTCGACAGCGGCTGGCCGATGAAAGGCACGGTGAAGCCGGCGCCCAAGCTCAGGTTGGTGAGAGAGAACATGCCCACGGCGATGTTGGGCAGGGTCAGGGAGAAGCCCGCGTCGATGCCCTTGCTGGAGATGTCCAGGTAGGGCGGATCGGAGAAGCCGTCGAGGGGGATCAGGTCCTTCAGGGTCTCGACGAAGCTCAGCGGGCCGACGAACTTGATGTCGGTGAGCAGCACATCGACGTTCATCTTGGTCGAGGCGTCGACGCTGAACTCGATCTTCTCGAAGTTCAATTCCAGGAAGGCCGCCGGGTTGATCAGCACCAGGTCGAAATGCTTCAGGCTGCAGACGACCACCACCTTGGGGCTGCCGCCGCTCTTCTTCATGCGCGCGTCGACGGCGACGATGAAGCCGTGCTTGTCGTTGGCGCGGAAGATCGGTTCGGTGGCCGGATTCGAGCCGGGCAGGGCCCAGTTGTCGATCTCGGGCTTCCAGTCGAAATGCACCACCAGCTCGTCTCCCAGCAGGTTATCCAGGAGTTGGGTGAGATCGGCCGCCAGGCCCAGGGCCTCGGATACCGCGTCCAGGGCGTCGAGGGTCGTCTTGCGCGGCGCCCCGTCCAGCAGGCGGAACCCGGCCAGGGTGGCGCGCAGCGGGTTGATGGTGGACTTGACCGTGTCGAGCTTGGGCCCCAGCGCGCCGGGCGTGGTGAAAACCGTCGGGTCCTCCACCACCGCCCCCACCGCCTCGAACAGGGCCTTGCCGGTGCTCACCAACTGCAACACGGTCTTCAGATCGTCGAGGAAGTTCAGGCCTCGGGTCACCGCCGCCAGAACCGACTGCTTGTAGCCGGACGGCAGGGTGGCCGCCTGGGCCTTGGCGCGCAGGTCCTGGAGGGCGGCGCTGACGTCGTTGATCTTCAGGGTGAGGGCGGCGGCGTTGGACGGCGTCAACGCGGCGGCGATCTGGTCGATGGAGGGCAGACCGCCGTCCGGCTGCGGGGCCACGAAGCTGTCGAAGCGCGCCCGCAGGGTATTGAGCGTGGTGTTGACGGTGTTCAGCGCGGCCTTGACCTGGGCCACCTCGCCGCTGGCCAGGGACTGGGCCTGGGCCAGCAGGTCCTGGGCCATGGCCTTGACCACGTCCACCGCGGCCTGGGCCAGGGAGCCGCTCCGGCTGCCCAGTTCCTGCACGAAGCCGTAGGTGCGGGTCAGGGTGTTGAAGAAGGACTCCAGCTTGCCGCTCGCCTCCGAGGCGAACCTGGGCAGTTTGTCGCTGCCGCCGGCCACGGCCTTGAGGATCTCGCCCAGGGGGATGCAGCCGAACAGCAGGGGCAGGGGCAGGTCGCTCAGGCCGCCGGGGAACATCTCGGTGCCTTGCAGGTCGGCACCGCTTACGAACTTGTCCACCGGCCCGGTCAGCGGCCCTATGAGCCGCGACAGGCCGCTGGGCTTGAGGTTGGGCATCACGAAGCCACCCGAGCGGTCGCCCTGGGTGGAAAAATCCAGGGCGGCCATGCCCGATTCCTGGGCCACGTCGGCGAACACCTGGCCCTTGTTCCTGGCCGCGGCAGGCGCCACATCGGCGGCGTCGAAGCCATCCTTCAGGTAGGCGGCGTTCCATTGCAGCAGGTTGTTGGCGCCCGAGCCGGTCAACTGGGCCAGCGCCGCGATGCGCACCCGTGTGCCAAGAACGCTGGGGTAGAAGACCGGCCGGGACAGGTTTTGGGAATAGCCGCGCAGGCCGTTGCCCTGGGCCTCCCACTCGCCGCCGAACTCCATTTTTTCCACCTCGACGGCGGTATCGCCGGACTTGACGCTGGGCGCCAGGGCCACCCGCTGGCGTTTGAGGTCCGCCGTCCGGCGCGGTCCCGAGCCATCTTCCCGGGCCTGCCATTCCTGGGTCGCGGCCCTGGCGTGGGTCTCGGCGCCGCGCACCAGCTTGCCGCCCACGGTCTCGTCCGAGAAAACCGGCACCAGCTTGTTGCCAACCCGCTTGCGCGGCGAGGCCAGCGAGTTGTCCATGAAGATCATCGGCAGTTCGAACTGTATGCGGCTGCCGTCGATGTCAGTGCCCACGCAGCGGAAGGCGAAGGGCGCGCCGTTGACGCAGGGCCAGAACATGCTTTGCCCGAAGGTCGCGCTGCCCGGTTTGGAATCGTAGGCCGGCCGCTGGATGACCGACGCGGCGCTGGTCGGCTGGTCCAGGTTGGGGGTGACGGCCGTAAGGATGCGCACGTTATTGAACGGGAACTGGCGTTGGAAGGCGCGCAGGCCATCCTTGCTGCGCAGCTGCGGATCCTGGTAGACGCGGTCGCGCTCGCGCACGATGATGAACATGCGCTGGCGCAGGTAGGCCGGGTTGCCGGCCAGCGCCGGGGTGTTGTTCCTGCCGTTGTGGAACTTGCGCTCGCTCACCTTGACCAGGGCGACGCGGTGGCCGAAGGGATACAGGAAACCCTTGTAGACCACCCGCACGTAGTGGTCCCTGCCCATGCTGGCCCGGTGCACCCACTCTTCCACCGACAGCCCCGGCGGGTCCCAGGCGCCACGGGCGTCCATCCAGCCGCCCAGGGTGGACAGCATCAACAGGTGGGTGTCGAGGGGTTGCGGGGTGTAGCTGGTGACCGAGAAATTGGAGGACAGGTGGGTGATCTGGTAGCGGTCGAAATCCTCCAGCGTTGCCAGGAACGGACCGGTGGGATGGTCTGTGGTGGGCAGTTCGTCGGTGGTCGGGAAATTGGCCTGCATGGGCGCCGCCGGATCGGAGTTCTCGCCGGTCAATGCCCAGACGGCGCGCAGGGTGCGCTTGTCGTCAGGGCGCGGCGGCTCGATGACCTGCCCCTTGTCGTCCGGCGCCACCAGGCGCGAATGCCACAACTCCGTGCGCTGGGTCAGCGGCGAGGTGACCGGGTCTGCGGCATGGCGGAAACCCTCGCCCGCGTGGGGCGCAATGATCAGCCGCCAGGGCAGTTCGATGGCGGTCTGGTTTGCTGCCGGCAGGGCCGGCTTGGGTTTGACCCGGAACACCGGCGGCCGCTGGGGCGCCAGCACCTGCCCCACGATCGCGCTGTCCTGGCTGATGCGCGCCGCCAGGGTCGGCGAGGCAGGGCCTTCGGTGGCACTGAGCAGTGCGCCGCGCAGGGCGAGGCCACTCAATGCCACGCGCTGGCCGGCGTTTAATTTCCGCAGCTGATTCAGCAATGCCGGGGACGTGCTGATGACCATGCCGCCGGTGGTGCGCGGCAGGGCATTGGCAGGCACATTGAGGGACAGCTTGCCGCAGGCCTCCAGCACGCCCGACAGGGTGTAGGGCGCGGAGAAGTCGTCGGGGACCTTGAACACCAGCCTCGATTCGCCGGCGATGCGCGCCCGGATCGGCGGCGGTGAGACGCCGCTGGTGGCGGGGTCGGGCTTGGCTGTGACGTTCGGGGGCAGATCCGGCTTGTCCATTCCGGGTGGTGCGGTCTCGAAGAACACCTCCTCGGCGATGGACTGGGGCGGAAAATGCAGGACGATGTAGGCCGCCCCCGTGGCCGCCCGTTGCAGCATCGGCGGCGCGCCGGCCATGACCTTGAGGTTGACCAGTTCGATCCGCAGTGCCAGCAGGTCGCCCGGCCGCACCACCGCCTTGCCCGGCTTGCCGGGGTCAAACAGGTTGGTGAGGGACGGTTGGGCGAAAATCCCGGGGGGGATTTGCAGGACGGCGTTGCCCGCGCCTGCGGCCAAGGCGGCACTTACGGCACCAGCCGGATGACCGGTCGCGGCCGTGGCCGTCGCGGTGGATGCCGCGCCGGCGCTGACCGCATGGGCTATGGCCACGTTGGTGGCGAGATTCATGGTGAGTGGCTTGGCGGCGCCGGATGCTCCGCCGCGCGTGGACTTCTTCGCCGTGGCCGACTTTGTTCCGGTCCGGGCCGACTTCTTCGCGGTCAGTTCGTCCCCACGCTTTTTCGTGGCCATATCGTCCTCCAGTGCAGGTACCTACCCGATTATTCGTCTGCGTTGTCGCGCGTCGCGCGTCGCGGGGACGCGAACCCTATGACTGTATGTAGTCGATTCCGGTCGATCCCGCCAGTCGTTCGAAACGCCGTCGCCGCGATGCGGTATTGTTGGAAAATAAACCTATCGGCTGTGCCCATCCAGACTGTATTGCTGGTAAGGGCGTGCAGCTGCACCAGTCACCGGTACGAGGCCACAATGAAGCCACTGCCCCATCAGGATCCCCCGCAATCGCCGCCGCACTCTTCGATGCGAGTGATCCGCATCGAGGCGCAGCCGAAGACCTGGTGGGGCAAGCTCATCGCAGGGATCGTCGGCATTGCGCTCCTGCTGGTCGCGTTCTTCCTCTCCCTGTTTCTTTTTGCCTGGATCGCGAGTCTTCTCATAGTGGCTTTCCTCTACTTTGCCTGGAAGACCTCGCGCATCAGGCGCGATCAAGCTAAAGCCGGTGAAGACGGAAGGCGAGACTGATCTTGCCAGGACCGCGTCCTCGGCAATCTAGCCGAAAACCACGAATCCTCCCGCGGGCACGCTGACCCGCACCGCCTTGCCGTTGCGGGCCTTGATGTCCGTCAAGGCTCCGATCTGTGCCGGATCGGTGGAATAAAGGCAGGCCAGCGTCCCGTTGTCGGCGTGCAGGGCCGCGTCGATGGTGACCCAGGCCTCGCGCATTTGGTCCGCGTCGGTGTTGATGGCCAGCAGGATCTCCCGGTTATCGAACAGGCGCGACCAGGGGACCAGCGAGCGGATCCGGCCATCGATCATCCGGGGCAGGCCGAAGCTGCCGGGTTCGCCGGAATCAGAGATCTCCCGCAGGTATTGCCGCCCCCGGCGCAGGGCCAGGTGCTGGCCGCGCAGCCGGGTGACGTCGGCGATGAAGCGGTAGATCTCGTGATCCTCGTCGAAGAAGTGGTGGCCAGTGCTTTGCAGGGAGCCGAAGGCGCCGCCGAACATGCATTCGCGCAGATAGCGGTCGTTGTCGCCGGCGCCGTCGAAGCCCTGCTCGTTGCCGTAGTAGACGCAGGGGATGCCCATGGAGCAGAGGTTCAGCCCCAGCACCGCCTTCAGGTGCCGATAGCCGTCGTTGATCTTGTCGCCGCAGAAGCGGGCCTTGGCGTTGCCCTTGCGCACCTGGTCGTGGTCGTCAAACAGGGTCACCACGTGCTTGCCGAACCAGACGTGGGAGGACTTGTTCACCAGCTCCGAGTTGCGGAACAGGCCGAAGTAGTCCGCCGGCTCGCGCCAGCCCTTGGCCAGATAGTCAAGCTTGTCGGGGATGTCGTCGATGCCCAGGGCCGCGTCCAGGCCGGTGAGCTCCAGCAGGTTGTAGGCGTATTCCCGGCCGCCGGTGATCTCCCCCACTAGGAAGAAGTTTTCCTTGCCCAGGGTCTGTGCGAACTCCTTGATCACCGAGACGAAGTAGCGGGTGGCCCCGGGCTCCATGTGCTTGACCGTGTCGATGCGGAAGCCGTCGATGTCCGCCAGGGCGATCCAGAACTTGTACACCTCGCACAGGGCATCCAGGGCTGGCGCGGGGCGGAAGTCGTCGATGATGCGCCGGCCCTGGTCGTCCCGGGCGTGTTCGCCATGGTGCACGTCCTTCAGGGTGACGAAGTCGCCTTCCAGGTATTCCGGGTCGTAGTCCCAGCTGTCGATGCGGCCCTTGGCGGTGAAAGAGGCGGCGGGTTGCAGTTCCGCCGGCCATACCCCGTCGTTGGGCCAGGCGCCCCCGTGGCTGGCCGGATCGATGGGGCCGAAGGGCAGGCTGGTGGCGCCGAAGGCGTTGCGCCAGCCCGCCACCGGGTAGGGCGCCCCGTCCCAGCGCGGGTCCATGCCGCCGCGACCGTCCGGATAGCGGTCCGGGTTGGTCTGGTAGCCGAACACGTCCCCAGAGTGGTTGAGGATGATGTCCAGGATCACCCGGATGCCGTGGGCATGGGCCGTGTTCACCAGGTTGACCAGGTCCTTGCGGCTACCGAAGTGGGGATCCACGTCCAGGAAGTTCTGGATGCCGTAGCCATGATAGGAATGGAGGTCGGCGGCCACCTGCTTGAACGCCGGGCTGATCCACAGGGCGGTCACGCCCATCCGCTGGAGGTAGCCTATCTTGGACTCCAGGCCCTTCAAGGTGCCCCCCAGCCAGTCGGCCCCCACGGCGGACCAGGCGGCCCGGTCGGCGATGTAGGCGTCGTCGGGGAACCTGAACGGCGGTGTGGCGCCGGTGTTGGCCAACGCCCCGGTGTTGTCCCGGAAGCCCCGCTCATTACCGTCGGAGAAGCGGTCCAGCATCAGGAAATACAGAACCTGGTCCTCCCAGGCGGCGGGGGAGGGGGTGTAGGGGCGCTGGACATAAGCGGCCCAGTCGATGTCGGCCAGGCTGCGTTCCAACTGGTCGTGGCTTGCTTGGTTGATGCTCATGGTGATTGCCTCCCTTGCTTGTTTATTGGGTACGGATAGAGCCCGCCAGGTCGTCACACCCTGGCCGCCGATGTCAGGTCGTTCACGAAAGTACGGATGGTATCGACCCTCCCCGATAGGTGTCAGCATAGGCCATACATCTTTCAGTGGCGGGATATGGGTGACGCGGGCCAAGTCGGGTTTTGCCGGTCGTTGTTTGGCAGTTAGAGCATGAGGCGGAGTGGGGAGTATTACAGTAGATGCGGATCGCGCTTGATATTGAGGATACCGAGGCCTCAAGCAGTCACGCTATGGTGCCCGGAAAGCAGCGCCGGCAATTGCGTGTGCAGTCCACTGTGACCCGTTTCTCGCAGCCGTCTAACGGGTCGGCTCTGCGTTGTACGCCTGACCTTCGGCCAAGATCGGCTAGAGGTCGGCGAATCGGCCGTAAGTGACGTTCGCTCGGAGCGGACACCGGTCATTCACTAATGACTGCTTAGGTTGGACCGGCACTGGGTGAGCAATCCTCAGTCTGTAGGCAGGTACATGTAGGTCAGGACAAGCAATGATCGTGCCTATCTGGGCATCTATTACACTTGTAGCTGGTGAAGTCAGGGTTGAGAGCGCTGGAGTAGGAAAGGCTCAGCTAAGCAATACCGGCAGCGACATCGTAAAAGTGACCATGCCATCCCTCGATCCCACACTGATCCGTCCGCCGTGCATTTCGATTATGGATTTGGTAATGGCCAATCCCAATCCGATGTTGTCGGCGTAGCCTTCCCTGCGCGATGGATCTATACGGTAAAAGCGTTCGAAGATTCGAGCCCGATGTTCAATCGGAATTTCTGGCCCCGGATTGGCGATGGAAAGATGCGCCCACCCAGATTCGACGCCCATGTTTACCCTGATGGCCATGCCACGCGGGGTGAAGCGGATCGCATTGGACAGCATGTTGGACAGGGCGCGCTGAATCATCAAACGATCCGCCTCCACCGTCGCCGCTCCGCTTTGCTGAAGCTCGATACCCTGTTCACTGGCCAATGCCTCGAAAAACTCAAACAGGGTCATCACCTCCGTCGCCAGATCCACGGTCTCTTTCTTCAGGAAGACCCGCTTGTTGTCCGCCTTGGCCAGAAACAGCATGTCCGAAATCATTCTCGACAGGCGCAGGTATTGCTCCTCGTTGGCCAGCAGTACGGCGCGGTAGTCCTCCATACTGGATTGATCGCACAAGGTGACTTGGGTCTGGATCAACAGGTTGTGGATGGGGGTACGCAACTCGTGGGCGATATCGGACGAAAAATCCGACAGGCTACGAAAGGACTCGTGCAGGTGTGAAAGCATCGTGTTGAATGCCACTACGAGTACTTGCAACTCTTTGGGCACCCCCTGGCTTTCAAGTGGCTGGTCGAGCTGCGAGGTGGATATGGCCGCCACCTTTGCCGATACCTCCTGCAATGGCACCAGGCCATGCCGCACAACGATCCAGCCCAGCCATCCCAGCACCAACGCCACCAACGACATGGTGATCCAGAGAGATTCCAGAAAGGTGTTGGCAAAGGCCTGGTCTGCGGTGATGTCGAAGGCGATGATCACTTTTGCCTGTTTGCCATCCGGCAAACCCGACCGCACATGGTCGGACATAAATCGATAGACACGACCGCCATCCTTCCAGAGGGCCGGATCCTCGGCTGTGTCGCTTTGGAGTCGTTGCAGAAGACTGACGGCATGAGGCTCGCCCGCCGAATATAGGGTTTCCCCATTGTCCGCGACAACGGAGATCAGGATACCCGGATGGCCGGAGCCAATATCGTTCAGATGGACGGGCAAATTATCCAGGTCCACGGCGCTATGGGCCTTGGCGATCAGACCGTGAACCAAGTCCATTTTGCCGTAAAGTTCTTCCCTGTCGCGCTTGAGCAATCGGTCATTCAGGGCCTGCTCGAACAACACCCCCGCCACCAATAGCACGACCGCCACGGATAGCGCGAAAAGCAGGCTCATGCGAGCGGTCAGGGAGGTCGGCCTCCTCATTGTTCGGGGTTTTCCAACACATAGCCGACCCCGCGTACCGTGCGGATGAGCTTGAATTCGAAATTGTCGTCAACCTTGGAACGCAAGCGACGTACCGCAACGTCGATCGCATTGGTCTCGCTGTAGAAATTCATATCCCAAACCTGAGAGGCGATCAGCATTCTCGGCAACACCTCGCCGGCCCGGCGCACCAGCAGTTCCAACAGCGCGAACTCCTTTTGGGTCAAGTCGATCTTTTGTCCGGCCCGAGAAACGCGGCGGCGCAGAAGATCCATTTCCAGGTCGGCGATGGTCAACCTGTCGAGGGACGGAGCCGCCTGCCCACGTCGCAGCCGTGTGCGAATACGGGCCAGCAATTCCGGAAACGCAAAGGGTTTGACCAGATAATCGTCCGCCCCCAGTTCCAAGCCCTTCACACGATCGTCGATCTCGTCGCGCGCGGTCAGGAAGAGGACGGGTAGGGAGGGTTTCTCATTCCGAATCCTGCGCAACACTTCCCAACCATCCAGTCCGGGCAACATGATGTCCAGGACCACCAAGTCATAAGCCTCGGCAAGCACAAGGCTCAAACCCTCCCAGCCATCCCTGGCGACGTGGGCAGTAAACCCCGCCTGGGTGAGCCCCCGTCGGAGGTAATCGCCCGTATTGGGTTCGTCTTCGACGATCAGCAATTTCATCCAGCCATCACCCCCAGAAACCAACTCTGTCCATTCTCACCCTCCGTCACCAGGATGACAGACAGATTACGTAAATGTAACGAGAACGTAATTCACCTGATCGAATGCCGTGTTGGCAGCAATTTATCCTTGTCGCCACATCGCTTTATGGCGAGCAAGGTACCGGTCGGCCGTACGGAACCTCCCCATCTCATTCTGACCAAGGGACCCAGACGATGCGAGTTCGCGATCACAAAAACCACTTTTCCACTTTGGCGATCATCTTCCTGGCGCTGGCTTCCCAATCCGCCTTGGCGGGTCCTCCATTCATGACCGATGACCCCGCCCCGGTCGACTACAAGTCCAGCGAGTTCTACGTGTTCTCGACGTACGACAAGACCCGGGACGGGAAGGAAATGGCCCTGCCGGCCTTCGAATACAACTACGGAGCCTTCCCCGAAACCCAGTTGCACATTGTCGTCCCATTTGTCCGCAGCGAACCCGATGGCGCTTCTTCGGAATACGGCATCGGCGATGTGGAAGTCGGCGTCAAATACCGATTCATCCAGGAGACGGAGACATCGCCGCAAATCGGCATTTTCCCCATGGCCGAGTTGGCCACGGGAGATTCAAAAAAAGGGCTTGGCAACGGCAAGACTTGGTGGCGGCTGCCTGTTTGGATCCAAAAGAGCTGGGGTGACTGGACCAGCTACGGCGGCGCCGGATATGTGATCAATCGCGCGGCGGGCCAAAAGAGCTACCCATTCGGGGGTTGGCTGCTTCAGAAAGACTTGAACGAAAAACTGACACTGGGCGGAGAGATCTTCGGCCGCGCCAAGGATACCGAGGATGGAAAGTCCACCACGCTCTTGAATTTCGGTGGCTTCTACAAGTTCACACCGGATTTCAACCTGCTCTTCTCCGCCGGACACAGCGTTGGCGGGGAGAGGCACACCGTTGCCTATCTGGGTCTTTGGTGGGCATGGGGCGGGGAGGAAAAGGATGAAAATAAATCCAGCAATGCAGCAACCCAGCATGACTGGTCGCTTTCACAACGGTAATCAAACCAATTTGTTCGGAGCCTGAGATTCCGCCAACAGGCAGCTAAGGATGCCACTTTGATGAAGGAGACCTATCGGCTACTGCAACTGTTTGTCCCCGCCTGCGGGCAAGTGCTGACTGGCGGGCAAGAAGTAACTCAGTTATTCGTAATTACACGGGCAGACCACCATCCTCACTGAAGGTTAAGGAGATTTTCATGCTAACACTACGCAAGACCATCATCGCCGCAGCTTGTCTCATGACTGTTGCCAGTTTCAGCTATGCCGCTCCCGATTGGCTGAAAGGTTCGACGGAAGCGCAACTCAAAACTCTTGCTGATATTCAGCCCGGACTCGGTACGGTCATGATCGAATACGGTAACAGGATCTCCACCATGTATTACGCTGCCAAAGGTGGCAATTGGGGCATGGCTGAGTATCAATTGAAGGAAGCGCGTGAGATTCAGGAAGTTGGAGAAAATACCCGGCCTGGCCGTGCGGCCATGTTGAAGTCCTTCGAAGCCGCAAACCTGGACAAGCTTGCCGATAACATCAAGGCCAAGGATTGGAAGAAATTCGAAAAATCATTCAAAGAGGCCGTCGTAGGATGCAATGGTTGCCATGCGGCAAATGGTTTTCCGTTCATCAAGTATGAGTTGCCAAAGGCCTCCCCATCCCCCACGTCTGTAAGGCCTTGATAGCAAGCGAGTAACAGGTTGTAGAGACATCGTAGCCGGTGACGGGCGTAGCTATGCGCTCGTCACCGCTTGGTTTGTGAGTCTTTTCTATCTTGTATTGCTAGGGTGCGCCACAGGTTGGTCGCAGTCACCTAGCCGACCGCAACCAACCTGCCAGGGGTGGACGCCGACCGTCCCTCTCGGGTGAGGAGTGTCACCGGTCAACACGCTCCAGACAAGCGGCACCCTTGCGACCGCTGCCCTGCAAAGCCCTCACGACTCAATCCTCCTGCTCTCCACGTCAGATTCCGCCCCGGCCCCAATTATGTTTTGGGTGCGGAAACGGCCTGTCCGGGGGTGTCGACACGCCCGGGCTGCCGGTGTCGGGTCGTTCATGGAAAGACGTCTGGTATCGCCCCTCGTCCCTCCCCGATAGGAGTCAGCATGGGCCATCCATCTTTCAGTGGCGGGGTATGGGTGACGCAGTTCCCGTCTGGCTTTGCTGGCCATGGCAAGGCAGTGGCAGAGCTTGAGGCGGTGTGGGGAGATCTGCGAGAGATGCGGATCACGCATGTGATTGAAAATGCCGAGGCATTAAGCAGTCTGGCTAAGGTGCACGGAAAGCAGAACCTACAATCGCGTGTGCAGTCCGCTGTGACTGGTTTGTCGCAGCCGGCTACGGGTCGGCTCAGCGTTCGTTACCGGCGACACATAAACAGAATCGCGCTGAACGGCAGCTTCCCATCTCTATTGCGGCTCGACGAGACCCCAAGCCGAGGGCGCTTGGGGCTGTCGCATGGACCGTGCACCTGGCCTTTAACGACAGGCATCCCGCGTGTCTCCAAGCTGGCCGTCGAACATCGTTCACCTCAGTCCATACCGGTCGCGCACGGCGCTAATGAGTGTACGGAAGTCGTCGGCAAATTGGCCCGGAGCGATGGCTGGGCCTGCAACGGTCGGTGCGGACATGCGCGGCGACACCGCGGCCGCCCGTGCCGCCGGCTTCGACAGCGCCGTCGCCGTGCCGGTGGTGGTCACAATGCTGGGTGCAGACAGCACGTTTTCGAGCCCATTGGCACGATTGACGCGCTCGCCAAGTTGCGGAGGGTTCTCGTGCAGGAAGCGCGTGACGATGGTCTTCAGGATCGACGTGTGGTCGAAGGTCAGGTGCGATACGCCACGCTTCTGTACCCAGGGCGAGACGATGAACGCGGGCACGCGTGCGCCGCGGTAGTGGATTGGCTGCGGGTTGAACTGTCCGGGCGGCGCCTGCTCGGGGAATTCCGGATCGTTGAACATCGGCGAGACATACTCGGGATCGTTCGGATTGCTCACTTCGCGCGGCAGCACATGATCGTAAAAGCCGCCGTATTCGTCGTAGGTCACGATGAGCAGTGTCTTCTCCCACAGGGGACCGGATGCGAGCGCGTCGTACACGCGTTTGATCAGCCGCTGGCCGAAGGCGATGTCGGTCGGCGGGTGATCGTCGTTGCCCGCCGGGATGTCGGTCAGATCGGGGTCGATGAACACCACCGACGGCAGCGTGCCGGCACGGGCGGCAGTTTCCAGCCCTTGCAAGGGGTCGTTGATCTGCACGATGTTGGGATGGCCGAGCGTATAGTCGGCGAACAGGCGCAGCATGCACATGTCGTGCTCGTAGTAGCGCCAGCTCACACCCGCAGCGTCGAGGTGGTCGAAGATGTTCTGCACATGCAGCGGCGTGAAGTCCGCCGGCGACGGCGTGCCGGTTTCCGGGAAACCGGCGTGCGGGTCGTGCGGCGGCTTGGGCGCCAGATTGCCGGTCAGGGTGATGAAGCGATTGGGCCAGGTATCGCCCGGATGCGCCGCGTACCAGTGGTCGCAGATCAGGTAGTTGTCAGCCAGGAACGAATACATGGGCACACTGGCGGGCAAGTGGTAGCCCATGATGTCGGTGGCCTTCGCGCCGTAGTTGCGCGAGGCGTCGTTCAACTCCGCCTGGGAATATTTCTCCGCCAGACGCTGTCCGTAGGCCAGCACGAAGCCGCCCATGGGCGGCACCGTCACCTCGGTCACCGAGAAACCGCCATTGAAGTCGTCACCGACATCTTCGGGGTTGCCGATCGGCTTCGGGCTGGTCGTGCGCCCCACCACCAGCTTCTGCCCGCCGCGCTGGATCTTCTGGGATGAGAAGCCGTGACCCGGGTCGTAGCCGAACAGGGTTGCCGGGGCGCGCGTGAAGGGGAACACGTAGGCGCGCGAGCCGTCCGGTTTGAGGTTGAATTCGGTGCCCTTCAGGCCATTGACCTCGGTGCGGCCGAGGCCGCCCAGCGAGACCGGCAGGCTCAGGTGGCCGAGCGCTTGGTCGAACGAGCGGTTCTCCATCATCAGCACGACGATGTGGTCGATGTTGGCCAGCAGACCTGGATTGGGCAGCGGTGCACCGGGAACGCCTGCGTCGCTGCCGGTCGTCGCCACCGGGCCCTGCGGCCGGTCGCCGGCGAAGAACTGGGTGATCGCCGGCGCCGACTGATGCGTGATCTCGGGCAGGTCGCGGCCGAGCATGTAGCGTCCGAGCGCAAGCCAAATGGTGTGCGCGATGTCGCGCAACTTGGCTAGCGAGTCGTAGGCGGGATTGCCGAAATCGTAGGCACGGCCGATGACGCCCTCGATCAGCGTCGACACCAGCATGGTCAAGGTCGGCGACACGTCTTCGAGATCGATGTACGGGCGGACCATGATGTCGCAGCTGTCCAGTGGACCTTCGAGGGCCCACAGTGAGCCGTCGCGCATAGTGAACATGACGTCTGCCGAAAGCGTCTTGATCTTCGCTTCGCTCTTGCCAACCAGCATGTTGGCAAACTGATCGGCGATGGTGTTCTCGAGCGCCGAGAGCGCACCCCGGACCGCTGCCTCGAAGATGTTGCTGCCGCCGGCCGGGCCGATCGCAGACGCGACCAGGTGGTTGACGAGATTTTCGATCAGCAGCGTCGTGCCGTAGGGAAAGTCGATGCGCGTCTTAAGCGCTAGGCGCCCGTCGTTGACCACCAACTTGACCTTGAGCCGCTGCGATTCGTAGCGCTGGTTGACGATCTTCATGCCCAGGTCGAACTCGTGCACACCGAACTGGCGCTGCATGTCGCGATCCGGCAGCACGATCAGCCAGGTGGTTTCGACGTTGAACCCGCCGCCGAACTGGTGAGTGCGGTTTTCGAACGCGACGGTGATCGGGGCCGAGCCGCCGACGACGCGACAGAGGAGATGATTGAGCGCGTCGAGATCGAAATCCTTGCGCAAGATCGGCCGGTTGCCGACGAAGGTCACAAACACCCTGCCGGTCGCGTTTACCGTCGTTGTGTTCGTTATGCGCAACTTCCAGTTCGGCGCGGTATGGGTATTGACGTTCGCAGCCAGGACGGCGGCAATCGCCGACGGCTTGGCTGCCGGCAGCGTGAACTGCAGCGGTGCTGGCCCGACGGCGAGCGTTGCCGCCCCGGACGCTGCCGGCAGCAATTCGAGGCGGAAGGCGCCCTGCGGCAACGGCCCCGTGCCGGGTGGAGGCGAGCTGCCGCCGCCGGGATTGCTGGTGTCGACTGCACGGATGGCGTTGATGGTGTTGGTCGTACCGATCACACCGCTCGCACCGATCGGCGTCCCGCCAATCCGCGGCGCAATCTGCACGCTCGGCACGGACTGCGCCTGCGCCTGCGGCTGTAGCGCCGGACCACCTGCCACGAGGCTCGAATACATGTCCACGCTGGCGATGCCGGGTCCGCCGTTGGCCGGACCGAACAACACCTCCGCAGTCGCGTTGGCCGCAACCGTCACCTGCAGAATCTGTTGGTCGCTGGCGAAGCCGCTCTGCGGGGGATCGTCGCAGGGGTCGGCCGCCGGCGGGGACGTGCTCTGGAACGTTGGCAAGTTGTCGATCGCACCGGCCAATATGCCGCCGAGCGCACCGGGCAGCAGGCGCGCGCTGTTGGACGGCGCGGTGGCAGATGGTGGCGATGCAGTACCGGCAGTCTGGTCGGCGGCAACGGGCGCGGCGGACGCCTTCCGCACGGCTATAGTCTGTGTCGGTGCGCGGGACACGGCAGTGCTCGCCATCGACAATGCTGCGGCAGTCTTGGCATCGACCGAGCCGGTCACGTCGAGCCCCAGCCGCTTCTGCAACTCGAGCAAGGCGGCGCGAGTCGCCGGGCCGAAGAACTTGCGTTTGACCTCCTGCGCGGAGACCGGAAAGCCGCGCTCAGCGAGTGTCTGCTGGAGACGGGCGACCGCGTCGCCGGTTTCTCCGACCCGAAGGTTTACGGAAGCCATGGCCACTCCTCCGCTTGGTGCCTGGCGCTCAGCGCAATTCGTCGTACTTGAACTTGAGCAGCACGAAGGCGCGCGGATCGCGCGCCACGAACTGGATGCGCTCGACCACGCGGAAGAAATACCTAGAACCCTCTTTGCGCACGAACTCGGTGGTCGCTTCAAGTCCGACGTGCAGCTGCGTCGGATCTCCGGCAAGGGCGACCAGCAGCCCTTTGTCCGGCGGTAGGCTTACGGTTTCCTGGAAGCCGCCTTCGACCAACGGCTTGATGCGGTCGGCCGTGGTCACCAGGCTGGCTTCACTCGAGGCAACGAAAGCATCGGCGAACACCTTCACCGGCAGGAACAGCGCGAACTTCGGTGCCTGGGCTTTGGCAGTGAGCTTGGCGATGCCTTCTGCTACCGCCGTGAACAGGTTCTCGCCGAACAACAGTCCGGTCCGCTTGGCTGCTACACGAGGTACCACAATTGGCACGGTGACCTTCAGCGGATCGTTGTCGTTGGCATCCTTGGGGCCCGCTTCAGCCAGCAGTCCACCGCCCGCGGATTCGACCAGCTCGGCGTTTACACCGGCGGGAAGTTTGCCGCTGGTACCCTGGAAGACCACCGTGTCCTCGGCCAGCGCGATCGACTTTGCCGCCATCTGGGCGAGTGTCCGGCAGGTCTTGAGCTGGGCCTCGTTCATCGCCTGCGCGGAGGTCAGGGTGAACTCCTGGAACAGCTCGACAAAGGCCTTGGTCTGGCCTTCGCGGATGGAGAGGTCGGAAAAATTGATGACATCGTTGGGAATCTCGGTCGGACTGGTTTCGTACAGCGTCGCCGGCAGCACCTTCTGTGCGCTGCGTACCCGACCCATTTCCGTCACGACCGCAGCGTCGATGTCCTGCCAGATCGACGCGTCCCAACCGAGCTCGTTGATGTTCTTCATCGTATCCTCCTCGGTATGGCTGCCCATAGCCGTGCGCATGAACTGGGTACAACGGCTCACACGCATGTCCCAGGTCTACTTCAAGACCTCCCCCCGATTGTCGGGTCGATCCAAAGTCTAGTTCATGATCTTCACCGTGCAAGTGGTTGAAACTCCATGAGTTGACAGGGGTTTTGCGGCATGGACGTCGTCGGGACGAGATCGCTGCCGTGGCCGATGGACAATCCCGGTAAGGACGATGTTCGGAAATTCAAACGTCCTCTTCCCGCTTTTGGCCCGGGATGGCATGGGACGGCTCTTCGGGGAAGGCGGCGGCAAGTTGCACGGTGGCGAACAGACCGCGGGAGCCAACCAGCAGGGCAGTTCAGAAATCGGCTCTAACGATCGGGCCGCCCTGGAAGGGCCCATGTGAACGTAGACGCAACTGGCCCTCTTGGTCCGGGACGCCGGGTTACTCGAACGAGGATGGATTGAACGGAAGTCAGGCCGCTTGCAGCAGAATCTGCCAGCGCGCGGGTGAATGTGGCTGCGCCTCGGGCGCCATCCCAAATAAGTCAGGATGCTTTCGGCAACCGGTACCTCTACGATGGCGGCGATAACAGTAAGATCACCCCGGCTGTCCGGCTGTGCCTGTAGTCGAATGCTGGCAATTGCCAAACACGGCGAATGTCGCTTGTGGCCGAGGAGCGGCGGAAGATCAGTGACAAGGCCAGTGACCGCTTAGATGCGAAAGTGTGAGTTCGCCGAGGTGGGGAAGCTGCCGTTCAACCTGAAATGCAGCTGAGCGGCAGGTAACCGAAGCATTGTTGGCCGAGTCAGGCCACCGGGCCAAGGTCTGCACTGGCCGGATTGTGTTGAAAAACCTCTTCAAAATCATGCATCTAATGGTGGTCTGATATATAATCAAACCATTGATTCTGAAGGGGTTTATCAGAATGATGGGGTATCGGAAGTCAGATCAGAACCGGTTGTTCTACAGCTTCAACCTGGACGACCACGTTCCCCAGAATCATCACCTCCGTGGCATCGATCAGTGCCTTGACCTGAGCGATCTACGCAATCAACTGGCCGATCACTACAGCCATACCGGCCGCCCCTCCATTGATCCCGAACTGATGATCCGGATGCTGATCGTCGGCTACAGCTATGGCATTCGTTCCGAGCGCCGCCTATGCGAGGAAGTACATCTGAATCTGGCCTATCGGTGGTTCTGCCGCCTGGGGCTTGAAGAGGCGGTTCCTGATCATTCCACTTTCTCCAAGAATCGTCATGGCCGGTTTCGGGACAATGGCACCTTCCGCTGGCTGTTCGAGGAAGTGGTTCGCCGCTGTATGGTAGCCGGCCTGGTCAAGGGCGAAGGCTCTGCGGTAGACGCCAGCCTGATCGAGGCCAATGCAAGCCACCAGCACAGTGTGCAGCCAGGTGAACGATGCGATTGGGCGAACCCCGAGATCAACACCCGGGCCATGCGCGAGTACCTGGCGGCGCTGGATGAGGAAGTTCTCGCGGAAGTCGTATCGCGCAAGGTTTCGCTCAGCGACCCGGATTCACGTTGGACCGCCGCCAAGGGCGGCATCGCCTTCTTCGCCTATTCGACCAACTATCTGGTCGATACCGCTCATGGCGTGATCCTGGATGTGGAGGCGACGCCGGCCCATCGCGTCGCGGAGGTTGAGTCCACCAAGACAATGGTCGAGCGGGTCGAGGCACGTTTCGATCTGAAACCGGAGCGGCTCCTCGCCGATACCGCCTATGGCACTGCGCCGATGCTCAACTGGATGGTTGAGGAGAAAAGGATCGAGCCTCACATGCCTGTCTTTGATAAGACCGAGCGCAAAGATGGCACCTTCCAGCGGGATGAATTCCACTGGGATGAAGCGGCGGACGAATACCGGTGCCCGGCCGGCAAGGTACTGCGCAGCAACTGGCGTCCCTTCAAGAATCTGCGCACGCACATCACCAAGGCAGACACCATCATTTACCGTTCCAGTCAGCGTGACTGTGCGGCGTGTCCATTGAAGGCGCAGTGCTGTCCGAATACGACGTTTCGCAAGATCGTCCGCAGTGTCCATGAGAAGTCCCGCGATGTCGCACGGAAGATTGCCACCACGCCCGAGTATCAACGCTCCAGGATCGAACGCAGGAAGGTCGAGATGCTCTTCGCGCATCTCAAGTCCATCCTGAAGCTGGATCGACTTCGGTTACATGGGCTCAGTGGTGCCCGCGATGAATTCACCCTCGCGGCCACCGTTCAGAATCTACGGCGCATGGCCAAGTTGATCGCGCAAGGACCGCCTGCTGACAGGATAGGTGCGCCTGCTTGAGGCAAAACCCACCCGATTAACCAAGAAACCGGGCCTCAAGACCCGGATACAAAGCCCAAAAGAGCAACTCGCAAATCCAGTTGCCCTTGCACCAGCTTCATTCCGGAATAAACAGCGAGTTTTTCAACACAATCG
>CAVQKQ010000019.1:0-152203 GCA_963713085.1 uncultured Pseudomonadota bacterium
AAGCGGACCATCGGGATGCTATCGATCCACTGCCATTCATCGCGCGCCGTGCGTAACAGGTTGCGAATCGTGGCCAAGTACCGATTCACGGTTGCCGGTTTGTCCGCCTTCCTGAGCTCGCCTTGCACAATGGACCAGATCACGTCGCCGTTGATGTGGTTCAGCGAAAGCTTGCCCAGGTAGGGGTCCAGCCGCCGACAAATCCGCTTACATCCACGAATGCTCCTCAACGTCGCTGACTTCGAGGTACCGCACGACCGCTTCCTGCAGGAACGCTGGCGCTTAATCCCGAAATGAGTTTCCCGGAACGCTTCCAGCTTGATCTTGGCTAGCAGTGCTTCGGCTTCCTCTCGGCTTTCAGTCCCAGTGCTTTGGCGTATTCGCTTGCCGTTCGGGAGGGTTGCATTGATCCACCAGTAGCGGGAATCCCCGCGCTGATAGACTCCATTTCCACCGGCCATAAGCTCAACTCCTTTCCGGCCCGCCCTCGCTCGCGCTGCTTATACTCATCGAGCCAGGCATCCAGGTCAACCTTGTCGAAGACAGCGACGGCCCAGCTTTAGATAGGGGACATCCAGCGCCATGAGCAGGGTGATCCCGATCCCCAAGTATTCGGCGGTCTGTTCCTTGGACAGGCCCCGCACCGCAGGCAAAGGCAGGTCGTTCTCGTCCATTTCTAGCGGCCTGATTCCTTGCGGTAGGCCCTGGCCTGCTCATCCAGTTCCTCACGGATGCGGTCCTCGTTGGGAATCTCTTCCAGGTTGGAGATAGTGTTGCTTGCGCCCCTTGGCCTGCACCTTCTCCACCAGGTATTGATCGAGGGAAACGCCTTCGAAGATGGCCCGGCTGGAATGGTGGTTGTAGAGGGACAGGGACAGGAGATTCATGCCTTCCCGGAAGTCGTAGACCCCCTCCATGGCCATCAAGGAGGTGAGGACACTCAGGCCCATGCGCATGACCCAATCCCGGCTGGGGGCGCGGTCATAGCTGAAGCGTGCCAGCAGCGGCCCGCCATGGGCTTCCCAATCGATGCTGGCCAATGCCACCCATAGGGGATGAATGGGCCAGCGCGAGCGGTTCTTGTCGCCGGGGTCCGGGATGGCCAGGCGCAGCCATTCCGTGGTGGCGTAGCTCCATAGGCCGTTGAGGTGGTGCAGCACCTGATAGAGCTTGACCACGCCCAACTGATCCAGGAGCTCGCGGCGGTACTGGAACTCCTGGCGCCATACCGGGAGCTCACCATCCCAGCCCGCGCCCTGCCACACGGGCTTGAGATAGTCCTTGTGGCTTTTCTTGAGCTCCTGGGTCTTGTCATAGAGGCGACTGCTGAGGGTACCGCCGGCGCCGATCATCCAGCCGGTGAAGAGGCCGCCTTCAGAATAATTGCTGATGGAGCTGGCCCGGGTGATCCAGGCTTCCCGGCCCCAGCTCATCCATGGCGCAGGAGGCGACGAAATCCACGAAGAGGTCGATGCGGCTGACGTTGGCGGAATCCGTGACCTCACCGAACTCCAGGAGGATGGCGCGCAGTTCCTTTTCCGCCTGTTCCGGGCCTACGTGACTGAGGAAACCGCTGGACACCTTCACATAGGCCATGGGCACCTTGCGGCCAGGCCGGGAGAGCTGGATGCGGAAGGCGTTGTCTTCAAGGACGTAGGGGAACAGGGGTGCGCCCTTGTCCTTGACCTCGAAGATATGGCCATTGATGGGGAACTGGGCGTAGACCTGCTCATGGGCCTCTTGGGACTGTGCCGCCTTCTTGAGGTCCTTGAGACGGGCTTCCATGTCCAAGGTGATGTCGCCGGGATAGGACAGGTAGAGACTGTCCACCCCCCACCTTAAAGGCTGGAAGGTAAAGTCATTCCTGTATGAATTGGATGCTGTGTTACTAGGCGTCGCATCCTGGCCCACCTCCGAGCGGGGTTCGGCCCCGCGGCCCGTGCCGCGTGGGCCGTGTCCCCGCTCATCGGCGGATTGTGATTGAACTTCCTGAAAATCGCCTTCCTGAGGACCTAGAGAGGTGGCTTGCAGCTTCTTGGGCATGATCCGTTTCCTTTCGGACTTGCCAGGTGCCGGAATGGCGCCTGGAACGGATACGGATTTGATACACCGGGGGCCACACAGGCCACGCTATGAAAAAGTTTTTCAGGGGGTTGTAACTAACCCGCGCTTCTGGAACTCCCGATATTGCTTGATGCGCTTCGTTAAGGCCTGCTCGCTTTCGATTCGGTTTTCGTAGGAATTGATTCCGACTTCATCACAGATCTTAAGAATCTCACCATGTGGCATGGCATCAAGCCAACCAACTTGATCTAGAAGTGAGAGGGTCAGCCATAGTGTCTTGTGACGAATCTTCCCGATATATGGCGCACGCCCAAGTCGATATGACAACTTATCCGAAAATTCACTATGCGCCTCCATCTGTGAACGCTCATAGCGCGCCCTAAAGTAGGGGATGGTCGTGAGGATGCGCCTATCTATCTGTACGGCCTTGACGAAGGCGTCGTCATTCCCTGCCTGGGCCTGGGCAACAAGAGAGGTCAACGTCTCACCATGTACCATGGTGGATAGATTCTGGTGAAATATGCATAGGAATGTGCACCACACACCTTGCCCGACTCGAATAGCTTCTTTCTTTTCGTCTGGCGACATGGATTCAAATAAGCGCCGAGCTTCCTGCTGCTGTTCATGTGTCTTGGGTATCTCGAACCCTTCAAATACCTGATCTAGTGCATCGATAAGCTCAGATATGTCTTCCTGCAATTGTTCAGGGGTGGCGTCCTCAAATGCTTCTTCTAACTGCTGCCGCTCCTCTGTTGTAAAGATGGCTCTATACAGCATGTTCCCGATTGCCGCTTCGCTGGTGTAGAGCAGTGGGTAGCTATGGAGTCTGAGGTTGTCTATTGCGTCAACGAGAACTTTGGGAAAGCGGTACCATCCCTGTTCCGATTCAATCTGCTTCAAAATCCACACTGCGTCAGGCAACATTGATTGAAGTTGCTCAAGCAGCTTGCCCCTAGACAGCACAGGTCTGTCCTTATTGGCCATTAATGACAGTGACCTTGTGCGGCATGATACTTGTGGTACATGAGTGCAAATTAGGCCCATAATTCCAGGCAGTAATTTCTGTTTATATGACATAAACTGGTTAGTGGCAAGCACAAAATAAAATTAGATTTGTGATCTCTTGTTTATCAATACATAGGGTTATCTTAATGGATAGATCTGAATTGGTATTTTACGTACGGTCTTTGCGTAGCAGAGAGATCGAACGCGCATCCCGGCATGGACTTACTGTCTGGGCTCTGTTTATTGGTATTATCTATGTAGTTTGGCAATTGGTGCCACAAGTATCTGAGCTCGTCAAGAACAATAATTATCCCGAACTGTTCTGTAAAAACTTTTCTAACCTCTCCATTGCATTAATGGCTGGATTTGTACTGGTGAACTATGGCTCTGATAGCCGGCCAAAGAGGCCCTTCGACTACAGAATTGACCGGAACCCGACAATTGCCAGCATCCTCCATCTAATTTTATTTCTCACTCTTGTATTGGCGTTTCCACTGTATTGTTCTATATACAGTGCAAACACAGTTTCTCTTGACCCTCTACAGCATCTTCAATTTCAAGTTAACAAATGGGTTTTGATTGTTACTGGAGTATTTGCAATTATTGATTTTATATTTACAACCGGATACCAATGGTATACGGGGTATCCTTCACCGAATTCATTAGTAATGCTTAATCACAAAAAACTCCAATTTATTCATTGGGTGGCGATGATGCTTTACCTCGAACTTTTTTTCGGTAATCTTGGGGCGAGCGTTCAATCTCTTCTCCAACAAATGCCCGGTCAGCCAATGGCCTTTGTCGTTGCCATGAACGCATCATTGATTTGCTTAGGCTTAATCGCGCTGTTTGCACTTGTCGGTCGTACGGGTTACCTTACTGCGCTCGACCGACTTGAACGAGATATTATGCTTCATAACATTGATGCGCATGAGATCACAAAACGACTGGAGCAGGATTTTTTGGGTCGTTACTTCGGGAGCTGGGTGGCAGAAAAAATTGAGCTGATTAAGACGCGAGCACAGGAAATGCAGACATTCGCCTTGGAATCTGATGCATTATTATCGGATCTAGATAAGATTGATGTTGAGTATAAGTATGAGCGAATGAAAAGAATTCAAGAATATATACAAAAATTATCGCATTTGATAAAAGAATATTTTCACGTTGAAAAGCCATTCTTGAAATGGCTTTCTTATGTCAGCACCACGCCACATTTTATTAGAGACAAATTTATTGCAGACATTATTTCGCAAAGCCATGACGAACTTGATTCGACATTTCAGGAAGTGATCCCCAAAGCAGAATCAGCCCTAGAGAAACTAAGGCAGCAGGCACATAAGATAAGATAACCGTAGAAACACAACGGCAACTATCTACTAGCTGGTTTGGGGTTGGACTTAGATGAGTTAGCAGTGGGAGGCGCAGATGTCTGAAGAAATTGTGTCGCGTACGTCCAGCACAAAGAAGTACCAAGGGCCGGAGGATATCTATGACGAACTTGTGTCCGACAAGGATACTAGCTGGTTATTGGGTTTAGTTGCATTCGCTGTGGTCGAAGAACAAAAAGTAGAGTGGATCAAACATCATTCCATTCATAATGGCAGTTCCCCTTCCGCCGATCAAATACGTCAGTGGTATGAGCAGCTCCCGCCGGGAGCCGTTCTTAGAGCCAAGGGCACGGCCGAAAATGCTTTGCAGGTATACTCCAGTGAAGTTCTTGAAGAAGTCTCCGAAGAAATACGTAAGGAAATTCAGTCAAGCAGCCTAGTGAGCGAAATACGCGATTTGAAGCGCTTTTGGCCACAGTTTGGCGTTAACCTTGCAGGTGGATTTATCAGTTCCCTGTTGTTCGCCTTGCTACTTGTATCTTTGGCGATAATACTGATAAAAAGTCCATCTCCCGGCGATTTTGCTAGAGAATTTAGTTCTCAACAGGAGGCACATGATCATGACTCAAAATAAAGAAGCTACAGGAAAGCGCGCGGCGACTGCTGCTGCTAAGGTCTTGCGCAGCCCTGATGCGACCAAATCTGCCAAATCTGCAGCCGGTTCAGCTTTGTCGCAGAGAAAGGCACCGGCAAAAGTGACATCCATTTCTTCAGCCACTGCCGCTTCTAAAGTGCTTCGCAACCGCGGCACTAGTAAGGCAGCAAAAACGGCGTCCGGCTCAGCACTTACCCAGCGACCTAACAAGCGTACTTAGCAGGGGCCAATCAATCAAAAGCATCTGCTTATGCGGAATGCTCAGCATTTCTCATACCATAACGCTACGACTTCGCTAGCAAGAAGTTATCTAGCCCCGCCACACAGAAGTCTTTGCGGAATAGATTGTGCGTCTCCCCCTGCTTCGCACGGGGCCGGGCTCTGGTCGCTCGATCAGCTCCCCAAGCCCCTTCGGGTCTTGGCCTTCGGTAACGATCCCTGACGCAACTTCCTCGTAAGAGCAGGCGCGATGCCCCTGCCTGATAGACGTGACAAAAACGGCGCGTATTGGCGAGTATTGGCGATTGAGGGCGGGCACAATATCAACAAAAACAATAAGTTATGAGAATTGAAAATCCGCGTGTCGACGGTTCGATTCCGCCCCTGGCCACCAACTATCCCATTGAAAACAAACAGAAAAGCGTCATTCGCTTGCGGACACGTGCGGGCAAACTCCGCGTGCCGCTGCGATGCCGGAAGGCCGCCTCCGGTTCAGCCTGACCCCCGAGTCTGGTGTGTCAGGCAAAAAGTCTCCAAGCACCC
Source organism: uncultured Pseudomonadota bacterium (assembly GCA_963713085.1). Classification (GTDB taxonomy): domain Bacteria; phylum Pseudomonadota; class Gammaproteobacteria; order Burkholderiales; family Thiobacillaceae; genus PFJX01. Next base: position 5,818 of record CAVQKQ010000019.1, read on the forward strand.
AACAGCATCGAAACCCGGAGCGGTCAGGACCGTTCCGGGTTTCGCGCATGTGTACTCGACGTCCACTTCGCCAATCCTCGATAGCGTGCTACCGACCTTCAACCACTGACTGGCTGCTGACACCCATGGCGGGCGGCTGTCTCGGGTCACTCGTCCATTCTGATTCTGATTTTCGAGGTGGATGCCAGGTTATCGGCCATTGCTGCCGCTGGCGTTGGCTCTGTTCAATGGCTGGTGTCGTGCAGGTCACCGACGTTGACGCGGTACTCTGCCTGAATGGCCGCTTCCATCAGCGGCGTGGGACGGCACCCGAACCATTTCGGCCAGTCAGTTTTCTCCATGGCTGCCGTCCCGCCAAACCCATGTTCTGCGAACTGGAGTTCTACAAAGTCGTCCCTGCAAAACCCTCAAACGCTGCATGAACAAAGGGAAGTGGTCGCAATTCAGCCCCCTGAATCTCGCAGGAATTGAAATAATCCGGCCATAACCTGAGAGAAATCACCGACCTGGAAACCCCGTGACTGCCGACTTCTTCCGCGCCCGCCTGGACCAGATGATTGACCTGAAGCACCCGCTGGCCGCGCTGGCCCAGCGCCTGCCCTGGGGTCAGATCGAGGCGGCCCTGGGCCCCGCCTTCGCGCGCCGTGACCGGGCAGGTCAGGAAATAGCCGGAGCAGACCTGTTCGGTCCGACCCTGGTGGTCGCAGGCGCCGGTGTGAGCGCCGCCGGGCGCCCCCGCCTGTTGATCCGCCTCATGGCCTCGCTGCTCTACCTCAAACACGCCTTCAACCTCAGCGACGAAGACCTGGTCGAGCGCTGGGCCGAGAACGTCGTCTGGCAATACTTCAGCGGGATGGACTACTACGAGCCCCGGCTGCCGTGCGACGCCACCCAGATCGGGCGCTTCCGCGCTGCCATCGGCGAAGCCGGGGTGGAAGAACTGCTCAAGGCGACCATCGACACGGCGGTGGAAACCAAGGCGGTGCGCCCCAGCGAATTCGAACGGGTCATCGTCGACAGCACCGTCCAAGAGAAAGCCATCGCGCACCCGGTGGACAGCCGGCTGCTGGAGATCGCCCGGGCCAAGGTGGTGCAAGCCGCGAAGTTTGCCGGCCTCGCCCTCAAACAGACCTTTGCCAAGGAAGGCAAGGAACTGAGGCGCCGCGCCGGTGGCTACGCCCATGCGAAGCAGTTCAAGCGACTCAGACGGGTGATCAAGCGACAGCGCACGATTTTGGGCAGCGTCCTGCGCGAGGTCGAACGCAAGCTCGACACGGCCATCCCGGAGTCCCCGACCACGATCGCTCGCCTGAAGACGCTGCTGGAACGGGCCGAGCGCATCCGCGCCCAGCAACCGAAGGACAAGCACAAGCTTTATGCCCTGCATGCCCCGGAAGTCGAGTGCATTGGCAAGGGCAAGGCCCGGAAGCCCTACGAATTCGGGGTGAAGGCCAGTATTGCCGTCACCCATAAGAGCGGACTCATGGTGGGTGCCCGCACCTTCCCAGGCAACCCCTACGACGGCCACGCCCTGCGCGAACAACTGGAGCAGACGAGCGTCCTGCTGGAGGACGTGGGGCGTACCCCGAAGCAGGTGGTGGTGGATCTGGGCTACCGGGGTGTGGACCAGGACAACCCGGGGGTGGAGATCATCCACCGCGGCAAGTACAAGTCACTGACCCAACCGCAGCGGCGGTGGCTAAAGCGCAGGCAGGCGGTGGAGCCGGCCATCGGGCATCTGAAATCGGACAACCGGATGGATCGATGTTGGTTGCGGGGCGCCACGGGCGATGCGCTGCATGCGGTGCTCTGCGCGGCGGGCTACAACCTGCGTTGGCTGCTGCGGGCGATGCTCCGCATGGGGCTGAAGGCCCTTTTATTGCGCCTTGAATTCGTGGTGAGCTGGCTTCGCTTACTCGGCTCACACCCCTCCGGCAACGTCAACACGCTTCGCTACACCTTCGTTCAGGCAAGGCTTGGCGGCGTCAGATGAATTTTGCAGGGACGACTACAAAGCGGCCGTTGGCGACATCACCCTTCCGGCCACAAGCTGCCCGTCGAGGTGGCTATCGAATTTCAATTGACGGGACTGTTCCCGAGCAACTTGAGTGTCAGGTCATCGGCGAGCAAAGTGGGGGTCACGCTGCCTCGATTCGGCCAGGAGCAGTCCTTAGAAGAGTCTAAAAACGAGATTCTGGGTGGCCGCTGTGCCTTCGGAAGCCGCCAGCCTCAGGCTTGCATGGTCTGTAAGTCATCTGCCATACCAAACAGTCGATCATTCATGCTCGACCGTCCGTTCCAGCGCCAGATCATCCACTTCAATTCATTGGGACGATAGATGGAACCGACAGGAAGCCTTGGTGACAAGAGTTCATCTCCCCCACAGAATCATGGCGGCATTTACGATGTCCAGAACACCAGGTGGACCGCTGAATCTATATCTTTTGCCAGATAGCAGTGCACACGAACGATATGGTAAAAATTCCGGCGGAATATGCCTTGCAACAAGACAATTAGGTCAGAGAAAAGAGGTAGGCGAGCAAGGGGAGCAACCCCGAAGAGGAATACATCCTGCTCCCCAAATTTTGTGAGTTAGACCATGGGAAAAACAATAGTATCGCTGGCAGCAATCAGCATGCTCATATCGCTTAGTTCAGAAGCGATGGCTGGAGACACCATCCTGTGGCGCGGGTGGACCAACTTTGGATCATGCAATCGCGTTAAATACTACAAAGACGACTTTGGGTTGACTTGGCCAACTAACGAGTCGGTCGGCCAAATCCTGAATGGTGAGATTTACTTGGCTAGGACTGTTGATGAAGTCATGACAAACCACCTGAAATCCTGTGCGCTAAAAGCTGTTGCTGTTGCCGGTGCTACGGCACTTCTAACAAGTGGCGCATCGGCATGGGCAACCTTTCAAGGAACGTTTAATACCTGCGTGACAAGCGAAGGGTTGGCGCAGTTCGCTGGAGACAATGTTTCAATTCGCTTCGATACGAAGTGCAATTGGTGATCCGTCTGACATTACTCAAGATGGACTGCCGCGTCTTTCGCACCAGTCCATCTTGAGTGGAGAAAAAATGGGGAGGTCGAATGAACAAGCATGAGGCGATTTTGCAGCGCGCAACAACGATAGCCGTCTGCACAGCATTACTCGGTAGCATCAGCGGATGCATTCCGAAAGAGTTGAGTGAGAAGCCCCCGCGACAAGCGACCTCGGTAACCTTGGATACTCGGGAGTCGGCCATCGGTGCAGAGGTTGGCGTGGCGCTTTCTGACATCAGGACGCTAGTCGACGCCAGGATCCGCATCAGTTCCATAGAGACGACAATGGCCCGGATTTATGTCACGACTTTGGGTGGCCGGTCGGAAATCAATGCGCCGGGACCCATTACGACCTCGACGTAAACATCGGCGCCAGCACTTTATCGGCCGTGAATCCTTCGACAATACGGCTGTCTATCCCTGTGAGATTCGATGGTCATGGTGGCTTTCGTGGCGATGGCTGCAGGCTCCTTAGCTGCAACGCCAAGAGTTTCAATGGGGGCGCGAACCTGACGGTCGATGTCAGTCCTACTATTGGAAGCGACTGGTGCCCAAGTCTGAACGCGAGCGTGAACTACGGTTTCACAAGCAATCCACGCGTTGAAATAGTCGGTGGCATATGGGTTGATGTATCCGGTCAGGTTGGCGGTATGTTGAACGATAGGATCGGGGAAATCAGCAACGCGATCAATTCAGCGGTCGATTGCAGCGTCATCAAACGGGAATCACAGAAAGTCTACGCGTCGCAGGCCTTTCCCCTAGCACTTGCCAACCAGGCCAGGGTCTTCGTCAATGTAACCCCTTCTGGGATCGGATTGTCCAATGTTGTAATCGAGCCGGACAAGATGCGGATTTCCGGCCTCGTCACCGCCAAGGCTGAGGTTTCGGACAAAGGCCTCGTTCCCACCCAGATGCCGCTGCCCCCGAGGCAAAGTATTCCGCCGGGTGCACCCAGGATGAACATTGCACTACCGTTCCGCGCCTCCTATGAGGCGCTCCAGGTCGCCCTTAATAGAGCGGTCGCAGGAAAAACATTCGTTGGGGACACGCCCGTTGGCCAGGCCAAAGTCACGGTCAAAGAGGTAGAGGTCTACCCTTCTGGCGATCGTGTGGTGCTCGGTCTCAAGGTGAGCGCGGAACTTCCAACGAGCTGGTTAAATACCTCTGGAGATGTTTACCTTATTGCGAAACCAGTGGTTGATGGACCGGCAAGTATTCACTTGGCGGACATCGGGTTTGCACGCAAGCTCGATAACGACTTCTGGAACGTGGCCACAGTAGTGTTCGAGAAAAAGATCATCGCCACTTTGACCGAAGCATCACATTATGACCTGTCCAGGGACATCGACAATGCCAAGGCGGCTCTAGACCTTGCAGTGCGAGATCCCGGTGCACATCCCGGCATGAATGTAGCGCTCACCGACGTCTCGATGGGCCTGGGCCGGATCGCGATGTCCGAAAGGGAGCTTACGGTCGAGGGGCTATTATCAGCAAGAGCAACCATTACTGCCGCGCCCAGGTAGCAGGTAGCCATGCCGATTTCATGGCACGTTGGCGCAGCCCTCATAGCCATTGCTACAGCCGCCGGGGCCACTGAGCCGGATCTCCTCGCGTCCCGCATCGCCTTTTGGGAAGCGCACAAGCCGGAGTGCCACGCCTACGGGATGGTGTTCCCGACTATGGAGTCCGGTGGAATGCCCAGCCGTGCAGTGATGGCGACATGACGCTTTTCAACGGCCTTCTGTGTGCGGCCGGGGATGAGCGGGGATGCCAAGCGGTGCGCGATGCACAGGACCCGACCACAGGCGAATGGCACCGCTCTCCGCGACTCCGTGTTCTGGGGCGTAACGATCGGGGAAAGGAATCCTTCTCGCCGGACATGGCGCTCGGCGTGCAGCTTTATCTCGTCAAGGCGAAGGATGTCGAGCGGGGCATGAAGTGGTTACTGTGGCTGCACAACAACGTGGCCTGCTCGATCAAACTCCAGGAAAAGTGCTTGCTTTACGCATTGCCCAGGTTCTGCACGAATGACGACCCCGACAAGGGCTGCACGATGCGCCCAGGAGACGCCGCCACTCTCGCCGCTACTGTAAGCTATTTGCAGAAGACGGTCGGTCTGCCGGATCTTCCCGATGGCCGATTAAGAGGTTACCTGGGTGACGTTCTACAGACGACCAGGCGTTTATTACGAACATAGATTCGATGGTCAACAAGCCTGGCTATTCGCAACATCTCGTTGGCGTGACCATCATGCTTGCCAGAATGATCGGGAGCAACGACGGCAGGCTTGGCGAGGCTGCCCGGCGACTCGCGAGCAAGAATCCGGGCAACGCCTTTTTCGCCTACCTGAGTGAGGGCCGTAGCGACAGTGTCAGGCAGAAGACACTCGGTCGTTGCCCGTCGCCTGAAAAACCTCCGACCAGGCCTCTCATGCAATGGCAGTGGGAGCGTGACGACTCCGACAGGGCGTGGGAGCGATCGTGCTACTGGGACTGCATATTCATGGCCCAGCTGCTTACTCAGTAGGCCGATTTGAAGCCCGGCTAACGGTTCCAAAACAAACTGATATTGACGACCAAGAAACACCCGTCTTGGCCATATACCAGTCCGACGCGCGACGGTGGTTATTTGACTGCTTTGGCCGAACAACGGTAGGACGCCACGTTTTATCGAAGGTCAGCAACACGGGGTGTCGCTGCCCTTCATCCTTCTGCTTCCAGCGACTGGCGAACGCCCGCCACCTACCCATCGGCAAAAAAATCCCGGAACGGTCCAGGACCGTTCCGGGCGCCTCAAAGCGGGGCTGTTTTCCTTCACTACCTCCTTCCCCGCCTCCACCATCGCCGCGCCGATCACGAGGACGCCACGTTCTATCGAAGGGCAGCGACATGGGATGTTGCTACCGTGCATCCAGATCCTGATTCTGCTTCCAGCGACTGGCGAACGGTCGCCGCCCCCCCTCCCCCCCATCGGCAAAAAAATCCCGGAACGGTCCAAGACCGTTCCGGGCGCCTCAAGCCGGGCTGCCTTCCTTCGCCACCGCCTGGCTGGCGCGGCGCAGGCCCTGGTCGGCCTGGTGGGCGTAGCGCTGTGTCACCTGGCTGCTGGCGTGGCCCAGCAGGTGCATCACCTCGTACAGCGTGGCGCCCTGGTTGATCGCCACGCTGGCGAACGCGTGGCGAAGATCGTGGATGCGCGCGTGCGCCAGCCCGGCGGCGGCCAGCCCCCGCTCCAGGGTCTTCCGCACGTTCACGATCGGCCTGTCGTCCTCGCGGCCGGGGAACACCCAGGGCGACGCGCCCCGGCTGGGCAGGCCCGCCAGCAGCGCCTTCGCCGCCTCGTTCAGCATCACCCACCGCCCCTTGCCCGCCTTGGTCCTGGCCAGCCACCACTGGCCGCGCTCCAGGTCCACGTGGCGCCACTCCGCCTGTAGCGCCTCCTCCCGCCTCACCTCGGTCAGGGCCAGCAGCTTCAGCGCCGCCGCCGCCGTCCGGTTCCGGTCCGCGTCCAGCGCCGCGAACAGCCGCGCCAGCTGATCCGCCGACAGGAAGTTCTGCACCACGTTGTCCTCCTTGAAGGCCTTGATGCCCGAAACCGGGCTGCGCTCCAGCCGGCCCCACTCCACCGCCTTGCGGAACACCGCCGACAGCAGCGCCAGGTGCCGGTTGGCCGTGCCCGGCGTGAGCTTGGCCTTCATCTCCGCGTGGTGCAGCTGGATGTCGCGCGGCGTGATCGCGGACAGGCGCAGGGCGCCGAACTTATCCTTCAGGTAAAGCCGGAACTTCGACTCGTCGTCCTTGGCGGAGCGCTTCACCTGCCGGGAGAAAGGCAGATATTCCTGGATGAAGAACTCGCCGAAGGTGGGCATGGCCTTCAGCCGGTCGCGCTCGTCCAGGGGGTCGCCGCCCCTGGTCCACCACGGCGCGCATCTCCAGGGCCTCGGCGCGGGCCTCGGCCACGCCCAGGGCGGGGAAGGTGCCGATGCGGGCGTAGCGGGCGCGGCCGGAGGCCAGGGTGTAGCGGAAGGCGAACCAGCGGCCGCCCTTGCCCACCACCAGGCGCAGGCCCTGCACGGCGGTGTCGGAATACTCGGTGGACTTGGCGCGGGCCTGGGGATCGTGGTCCGGCAGGCCGGCGACGCCGCGCTGGGTGAAGTTGAACTGCTTGGAACGGGTCATGGTGTACCTCTTCATCGATGGAAATGGATGCGCCGCCACCGGCTGGGCACCGGCGGGGGCGGACAGGACGGGCCGCACCATCGCGATCCGTCTATGGGTCTGTTCAGAAGTCGTCCTTTGCCGACGAAGCCGGCACGCGGACCGATGCCCGAGGAATCGCCGCCGGCCCCAATGGGGGCCGGGCGGCAGTGCGGGTCCCTGAAGTCCGCGAGTCTCGCGCCGGCCCGCCGCCGCCCGCCGGCCGGGAAGCCGCGCCAGGACTGGCGTCATGGGGAGGGCCAGGAACAACCGGGGGCGGCCCGCTTCCGCCCGCCGGTGCTATGCCGTCAAGGCGGACCGAAGTCGGGCGGCGATGCGCCCGCCGGCACCAGCATCGCGACGCCGCCGCATCGCGCCCGGACGAATTCGACGGGGTCGCGCATGGCGATCTCCACCGCACCCGTTCAGGATCTGTGCCAGACTCTTTCTAGCTTCCGCCTCAACACAACGAGCAAACACGGTGAATCCAAGGCAAGGCAGGGTCAGTCGGCCGGCCGGGAGCCGGGAGAGAACCACGACTTCCGGCCATTTCCGGCCATCCAGAAAGCCAAATGAGCGGTCCTCTGTATGGCCGGAGTACCTCCGGAAGTTGCCAGTCGCAGGAATGGCCGGGTCGGCAAGTCATCAGCCCTTCCGGCAGTTCGAGTCAACACCAAAAGAATCAGGGTTAAGTGTCTGCTTCTTGAATTCTGAGTGGTCTAAAGAATTCAAGCCATCGGCCGATGGTTACTATTGGGAACTAGCGTTGTTGCCTTTGCTCACGTGGTCGCTATTGAATAGGCATCTGAGAACCTAATAGCACCTTCTGTGTTTTCAACACACTGAATTCAGGTACTTTTAATTTCTTGATCGAGCCAAGTCTGCGTGCATACGGAAGGCCCATCATCGCAAGTTGGAACCGGCGTCGCCCATAGCATGGAAAGCTATTCGGCTGGGGTCAGTGCGGCCGGGGACGCCATGCGGAGCATACGGAATCTCCCCCCGTCCGTTGTATTGGTCTATGCCTCCGTTCATCACCAATTGCCCAAGGTTCTGGCCGGTATTCGGGAGGTGGTGGGCCAGGTTGCCATCATGGGCGCCACAACCGCCGGTGAAATATGCGGTGGGGTACATCAGCAAAGCGTTACGGTCATCATCATCGCATCCCCCCACCTGTCGGTGCGAGTTGCCGTTGGCAAGGGTGTTTCGGAAGACTGGCGCCAATCTTTGCATAAAGCCGTCGCCAATCCGGCGATTTCCCCATATGTAAGCGCCGATGCGTCCTTGACCTCAAAGCTCAAACGCAGTGGCACATCACTATTCGCGCTCATCCTGTATCCCGGCAATACGCGAACAACGACGTCGATGGGCTATGAGCTCCTGGAGGAGTTCAAAAGAATTTGTCTCGGACGGATTCCCATCTTCGGAGGTGCTGCCGCCGATGACTGGCAGATGGAAGGTAACGCGGTATTTTTGGGGGATCAGGTTCATCCTGATAGCGTGCTGATCGCTATTTTTGAAACCCGGTTGGCGTTCGGCATCAGCATCGGCCACGGATTCCTTCCCAGTGGACAACGAATGTCCGTGACATCCTCCGAGGGGCATGAACTCATCACCGTTGACCACAAACCGGCAGCCGACGTGCTCACCCAGCACATTGGAGTTTCCCGCGACAGCCTGGACGGCAAGCACCTGACACTGACGACAGGATATCCCTTTGGGACCCCCGACCCCATGGGACAGTACAGCGTCAACGTTGCAACCTATTTCACGCCGCGCGGCGGCGTGAGAATGACCCAGCCGGTCGCCGCAAGTTCAGAGCTCACTAGTCTTGAGGCCGACCCGAACAACACCGAATTAGCGGGTCGGGAAGCCATCAGGAAGGCTTTGATCCGGGCAGGCAGCCCATCCCCAGCCCTGATCATCGCGCACTACTGCGCGCTGCGGCCGAGAATTATGGGTGAAGACATGGCCAGACGGGAAATCGGCCACATGCTGAACATTGCAGGGCAAGTCCCTCTGGCTGGGTTCTTCAGCTTTGGCGAGGACGGCCTCGCCGACGACGGCGTAGCCCGTCACAACAATGGGGCCGTTGCCATACTGGTTCTGGGGAGCCAGTTGTCGGAGCCCGCGCTAGTCGCTTGGGAAAATGAACGGCTCCGGCGCGAACTTGCCGAGCAGGTCGGGCAGCACCTCCTGGCCGATGTCCTGTACCAGATCGAGGAAGCCATCTCGGTCATTGACACTGAATTCCGAATTACCTATGTGAACGCGGCCTTTACGGCGATGTTCGGCTATGGCTTACGGGATGTGGTGGGACGCCACATCGGGTCCATTCTCCCCCAGGCTGAGGAGGATGCTACTGGGGTCCAGGGAATCTCGCACATTTCGGCCACGATTTCGCTTTTCCGTGGCGAGACCCACTGTAGGAACAAAGACGGGAACTCGGTTCCGGTCAGACTAAGCATCTCCCCCCTCAAGAACAACGATGGAGAAGTCACGGGCTACGTTTACGCGATGACCGATCTGACGGAATCCGTCAAGTCTGCCGCTGCACTGCAGGCTAGTGAAGCCCGTTATCGGTCAGCCTTCCAAACCAGTCCGGATGCGGTCACCCTCAACAGCTTGTCTGACGGCATGTATCTGGATGTCAATGACAACTTCCAGCAAATCACCGGCTGGGACCGCGAGGAAGTCATCGGCAAGACGTTTCTTGATATCAACGTCTGGCATGATCCGACCGAACTTCTCAGCCTTATTGACAAGCTTAAGGACAAGGGTAAGTGCAACAGTTGTGAGACTCAGTTCGTCAAGAAAAATAAAGAGATTTTTTTTGGCTCGATGTCCGCCAGCGTACTGACGCTGGATGGGGAACCGTGTCTCCTGTCCATCACACGAGATATCACTGATCGCAAACGTAGCGAGGAAGCGCTGCAGACGAGCGAGGCACGCTTCCACCTGCTCGCTTCGGCGACTTTTGAAGGCATTGCCATCACCGAACAGGGTCGATTTATCGATGCCAACGATCAATTGCTTAATATGCTGGGCTACCCGCGCGAGGATCTGATCAGCATGGCCGTGGCGGACACGATTCCGGCCGAGGATCGCGAGCGGGTGTTGGAGAACATCAAGAAGGGCAGTGAAAGCCACTTAGAACACGCCATGATTCGGAAGGACGGCAGCCTTATCCAGGTCGAGGCTCATGGCCAGAACCAAAAAAGTGAAGGACGTACTTTCCGAATTACTGCCCTGCGAGACATTACCGAGCGCAAGACGGCTGAGGAGGAGATCAAGCATCTGGCCTTCTATGACCCGCTCACTCGGCTACCGAACCGGCGGCTCCTGACTGATCGACTCAATCAGGCCATGACGGTCAGTGCCCGCAGTGGACGTGGCGGTGCACTGCTGTTCATCGATCTCGATGACTTCAAGACCCTCAATGACACCCTGGGCCACGACAAAGGCGACCTGTTGCTGGAACAGGTCGCCCAACGCCTAATCGGCTGCATCCGGGAAGGGGATACCGTGGCCCGCTTCGGCGGTGATGAGTTCGTCGTTATGTTGGAGGACTTGAGTGAGAATCTCAAGGAAGCCGCAAACCAAACCAAGACCGTCGGCGAGAAGATTCTTGCCATGTTCAATCAGACATTCCAACTCGGTATCCACAGGCACCACAACAGCAGCAGCATTGGTGCCACCTTGTTCTCCGGACACCAGGAATCCGTCGATGAGCTTCTGAAGCAAGCCGACCTGGCCATGTACCAGGCCAAGGCGGCGGGGCGCAATGCGATGCGATTTTTTGATCCGGCCATGCAGGCCGTGGTCAATGCCCGCGCGGCCTTGGAAGCGGATCTTCGTCAGGGATTGCGTCGCAACGAATTCGTCCTTTACTACCAGCCCCAGGTCGATAGCAATGGCCGCTTGGTGGGTTGCGAAGGCCTCCTGAGGTGGCAACACCCCCAACGTGGGTTGGTGGCACCTAACGAGTTTATTACTCTGGCTGAGGAGTCGGGACTCATCCTGCCTTTGGGACATTGGGTGCTGGAGACCGCTTGTACTCAATTGGTGGCCTGGGCAACCCGGCCAGGATTGTCCCACCTCACCGTGGCGGTCAACGTGAGTGCCCGCCAATTCCGGCACCCGGATTTTGCGGACCAGGTGCTTGCAATCATTGATCACTCGGGAGCCGAACCAGCAAAGCTCAAGCTGGAAATCACCGAGAGTCTGCTGTTGGACGATGTGGAAGACATCATCGCCAAGATGAGCCAATTGAAGGCCAAAGGTGTGGGCTTTTCCCTGGATGATTTCGGCACAGGTTATTCCTCGCTCGCCTACTTGAAGCGTCTCCCCCTGGATCAACTCAAGATTGATCAGTCATTTGTGCGGGATGTGATCACTGATCCCAACGATGCCGCCATCGCCCGTACCATCGTCGCTCTTGCGCAGAGCCTGGGCATATCGGTCATTGCGGAGGGCGTGGAAACAGAAGCACAACGTGATTTCCTGGCTGGGGAAGGTTGCCATACTTACCAGGGTTATCTGTTTGGCCGCCCCGAGTCAGGCGAAGCGTTCGAGCTATTGTTGAGCCAGGTCTAACCGGATCACGTCTATTGTAATTGACACAGCCACATCATTGAATTTGGGGGTTTGCCTGAGGATAGAAGCTCGCCAATAAACTTTCTGGAAATACTGGCACATCGCACAATTGCGATATTCGATGCATCTCCATGGGAACTATCCGCCACAAGGAAACGGATAGGTATTTGTGTTCTGTAGGCTGTGAAACCCCGTATCGCGTGCCAGATTGGAGAACAACACTCGATGGACGCAACGAGCCAGAACCTGAACATCGAGGTGTCACGCCGCCTGACGTATTTCATCATGGCCGGTTTTGCCACTAACACCCATCACGGTGCTACCACGCGTCGCGCATAGCGCACTAGCAGCGGTAGAAGCATGCGATTGATCAGGCCTGGCAGGCGCAACGGCCTGAGCAACATTTTCACCGTCATTTCGTAAGGATAATCGGCGCGTGCCCAGCGCCCCGCGGTGTGTTGAAAGCGCTGAAACTCCTGTGGACTAAATGTCTGTCCGGGGTTGTGCACAGCCACTACGTGTTTCAAAGGGAGGTAGGCATCCTCCTGACCAATTACCGCTAGCCGTTGCCGCAAAACGCGCGCCACCTGCCAGCGTGACGGATGCTCGATCTCGCGATACCGCAGGAAAAAATGATAGAAGTATTTGTAGTGTTGTACTTCGTCGTTGCGGATATGTCCCACCAGCGTGGTGAGTACCGGTTCCGGACTGATCTGCTGTAGCAGCCCATACAGGCCCGAGGTGCCGGCTTCAACGACACAGCGCGCAACCATCTCAAGTGCGCGGGTGGGCTCCAACAATTCAGGATTGCAATGTGGACAATAGTCTGCACAGAACCCGTCAAACGCCATCTGCCAATCGAATTCGGGCCACACCGTCTCCACATAGCGACGTAGGGCGCGTCCGTGCTGCAGTTCCTCCGGCTCCCATCGATCGAGAAGCCATTGGCTGGCTTCGGGATCGTCCCCCATGTGTCCAAGCAGATTTTGGCTATATAAATCGGACAGACTCTCCACAAACGATGCGGCGGCAAGCACCAAGAACCAAGTATCTTCGCTGACGATGCGCTCATGCTCTATACGGTCAAAAGCGATCTGATCCATCGACCATGGATGCGGGGCGATGAGTGGTAGATGAATGTCAGTGGCTGTCATAAATGGTCATCTGTTTGTGTATTGTATAAGACCCAATATGAGTGCCTGCGGTTCTAATTGGGACCTATGAATTGCGCCCCGCACGACGTGTGAATTTGGGAGCTGCAAAATTTAATGGCTTCACCGTACCCAGCCCAACGCTGGTCTGGCAACCTCAACGGATAAGGTTTTTCGCAGTAGCCCATTGACCAGGAGGACTTCACTTAATAATCAGTCCGTCCGTCCTCCGTCGAGATAATCCACTCGTCCTTTGATAGTCGATCCGGTTTCAGAAGTATCGCGTCAGGCACGCCGATCTTGCCGATATCATGCAGCAGGCTACCCCAGTAGATTTCACGCGGGGTAGTCGCATCAGTAAAGTGGTGACGCGCCAGGATTAGCGTATGCGACGCGACCCGCTTCGAGTGCAAGCCGGTTTCCCTTTCGCGCAGGTCTAGTGCGGCGGCGAGTGATTCGGTGAATTCCTCGTAGGGATGCGAATCGACAAGCCCGGCGAGCTGTTTGCGGGAATCCAGCAGGCAATGCTCGCGGATGAGGCCATCCGACGTCCTGTGGTATGCCGATCCGGGGCGGTCGTCCCGCATACCGAGCAACCCTGCCTTTCCCGCCCCACGAGCCCGGATGCCCCGAGTTTGCTGTGCCGCTCTTTATTCTGTTGTTTCATATGCGCTCCCGGCGGTTGCCTCAAGGCTATATGTGAACATAGCGCCAATCTTCAAACTAATCGAATGACCTGCCGTGTGCCAGTGAGGTGCAACCTGTCATCCTGGAAGTGGAGCCATACACCCTGCGAGTCCTTGTGTAGGGACGAAGGGGCCTATGATCTTCAGGACTGCAACTAAATGATCGCCTCCATGTCAGATCAAGGCCGTTACGAAGCTTGCTAATTGGTCAAAACCGCAGTCGATCTTCCCTCTTGAATCACACCGAAGAGGTTAAACCGCTGTTCGATGGATTCATTGAGGGAGTGCTACGATCTTGAATCGCCATTTGGAACGATCATCAGTTAGGGGCAAGCGCTTCGCGCTGGCCTTGTTTCTGGCCTTGGCAGCAAACCTACCTCTACCCACCCACGCCAGCCAGACCATCAACTTCGAGTTCACCGATACCAGGGGGAAGACCCTGCACCTCTCCGATTTCCAGGGGAAGTGGGTTCTGGTTAACTTCTGGGCGCCTTGGTGTCCTTTGTGCATGAGTGAGATTCCGTTGCTCAATGCCCTCAACAAACGTGAGGATATGGTAGTGATTGGAGTTGCCCTGGACGCAGGTCCCTTTGCAAACGTTGTCCATGACTCTGCCAAATCTCATAACTTCAATGTCACCGCCATCATCAATGGTGGCTCTCGACGTGATCCGAAAGGCCCTTACCGCCAGGTCGGGGATGTGGTCATCTACCCAACGTCCTATCTCTACGACCCTACCGGAGAGGTAGTGATGGTCATCCCAGGTCCGGTGTTTCCAGAGAAACTCGATGCCTTCATGGAAAACTGGAACCGCGAGCGGGGTTGGACCAGAAGTTAGAAAGTCCGATGCCATGAGTTCTGTCATTCCCTCAGGACCAACTCCACTCGTCCTAGCGGTAAGTTCGTAATTGCTGCGGTGCAGACCGTCAAGCTTTCGTCTGGGACAGGCAGTTCAGGAACACACATCAATATTTACAGAATACGTACCGATGCAGGCACCGTCTGTCTGCTGGCGTACGGAAGAAAAAGAAGCGGTGTATTCGTGCGGCGATGATTCTGATAGTCGCGCCAATCGCTGCCGCACAAACTCGACAAAGAGCTATTTCTTCTCGGCGGGCGATTACCATTTATGAGCGGACTTTCGAGGGTTGGAGGCAAACCATCAACTTCGAAACTCAAGATAAGCTTCGACGGGCAGCCAGAACGATCTGCGTCAGTTGCAGCAGGGTGAAGAACATCAGGGCTTCGGTCTGGTGAACGGATAGCGAGTGAGCGGACGCGCTCAAGTCATGCCACCGCACACCGAAATGATCTGTCCGCTGATATAGCTGGCCTGTTCAGAGGCGAGGAAGCCCACCAGATCCGCCACTTCTTCCGGTTTGCCGGCCCGCTTCATCGGCACCATGGTGGCGATGCTTTTCGCGTCGAACACCCCCTCGATCATGGCGGTCTGAATGATGCCCGGCGCCACCGCGTTCACCGTGATTCCGCGGCTGGCCAACTCCAGGGACAACGACTTGGTGGCGGCGTGCAGCCCCCCCTTGGCGGCGGCATAGTTGACCTGGCCGCGGTTGCCGGCCAGTCCGGCGATGGAAGTGATGTTGATGATGCGGCCCCAGCGGCTGCGGACCATGGGCAGGGTCAGCGGCTGGGTGACATGGAAGAAGCCGTTGAGCGACACGTCCAGCACCTTGTGCCATTGCTCGGCGCGCATGCCGGGGAAGACGGCGTCGTCATGCATGCCGGCATTGTTGACCAGGATCTGGATCGACGCGTCCACGACCAGGGCTTCTAGGATGCTGCGGCTGGCCTCCGCGTCGGTGACATCGAAGGCGATGGCCTCGGCGGCGCCGCCGGCCTGGCGGATCTCTTCCGCCAGCGCCGTTGCCTTGGCCAGGTTGCTGTTGGCGTGGACATAGACGTAACAGCCGTCAGCGGCCAGGCGTTTGCAGATCGCGGCGCCGATGCCGCCGCTGCCGCCGGTGACCAAGGCACGTTTCATGGTCGACTCTCCAGTTTTGCCGCATCCAGCACCACGATGGCGCGGCCGTTCAGCAACAGGCGCTCCCCAGCGGCAACGCTGAAGCCGTACATGACCAGGTTGTCGTCGCCGGACAGGCGTTCCGCCGCCACGCTCAGATCGGTCGCGATGTCATCCAGGCGCGCGACATGCAGCTCGACCCCGCGCACGCTGGTCAGGTAGCCGGTTCGGGGTGAGGTATCAGCCGCCGCCAGCAGGCCGCCATGGGCGGCCATGGCCTGGGCGGCATACTCGATGCCGCAGGCGGCTCCCAGCCGACCGTGGGTGCGCAGGGGATTGTCCAAGTCGCGGTGGCTGGTGGCCGTGCAGCGGATGTGCTCGCTGTCCCAGGCATCGATGTGGTCCAGCAGACACATGCTGCCCTGGTGCGGGATGTGGGCCAGCAGCCAGTCCCGATCTAGGAGCATGGCTGAATTGTCACCGTCAGGCTGAGTGGTTCCAGGTATTCCAGCACCACCCGCTCCGCGCGGCACCTGGCCAAGGCTTGCAGCAGGGGTAGGCTGCGCGCCGACGGAATCCGGCGGCGCAAGGCCTCCAGGTCCGGATTCGCCAGCCGGTCTGCGGGCGCTTCCACCAGCTCGACCTGCAAACGGGCCAGGGAGTTAGGGCCTTGCCGTGGCAGCAACACCAGGGCCAGGCCGAAGGCGGAAGGATACGGCCGCTTGGCGTGAAGCGGCTCCGGGTAGGGCGCCTCGTAGGTCACCAGCAACGCACCGGTAGTGTCCACGTTCACCTGCGCCAGTGCCTCCAGCAAACCCGCCGCGAAACTGCCGTCATAGGCGCACAGCACTGTGGCCGGGGTCATGGCGCCGGAGGCGATACCCCAGTAGCCGGCCGGAGCGTTATGCACCGAATTGTGGAAGCGGGTGGGGGAGATCTGGCGATCCTCCGAGGCCAAGGTCCTACAGATGGCGTCGCAGGTGTCGCCATCCGCGCTGGAGGAGGAGAACACGGTGGCCAGTCGTCCGGCATCCAGTTGCGCGGCGGCGACGGCGTCCCGCGCCACGGCCAGGGCGACCTTGACGCCCAGACCGACGCGGCGCCGCTCGGCGGGAGGCAGCGCCATGGGGGGCGGCACGTCGATGTGACGCGGCACATAGCCGGCGGCACCGGCCAAGATGGGCCGCGCCGCGATCCAGTTGTCCAGGCCCGACCCGAGCAGGCCGACGCCGTCGAGATAGGCGATCAGTTTCATCTCAACCCGCCCTGCCCAGCACCAGGCTGCAATTGGTGCCGCCGAAGCCGAAGGAGTTGCTCATCACCCGGTGCGGCGCGTTTTCCCGGTTCGCGGTCAGATACTGGATGGGAATGCCCGGATCGACCTGGCGGGTGTTGACGCCCCCCGGCAGGAAGCCGTGGCGCAGGGTCAGGGCGCTGATGACAGCCTCCAGGCCGCCTGCCGCCCCCAGGGTGTGGCCGGTCGCGCCCTTGGTCGAGCTACATGGCGTCCGGTCGCCGAACAACGCCGCCACCGCCTTTCCCTCGGCGGCATCGTTGCTCGGCGTGGCGGTGCCGTGCAGGTTGATGTAGTCGATGTCGGTCGCCCGCAAACCCGCCGATTGCAGGGCGGCGGCCATGGCCATGCGGGCGCCCAGGCCTTCGGGATGAGGCGATGACATGTGATGCGCGTCGCTCGATTCTCCCGTACCCAAAAGCAGCACGTCGTCGGCATTCAGGTTGTCCGCCGGCCGCTCCAGCAGGATGAAGGCGGCGGCCTCGCCGATGGAGAGGCCCTTGCGCTCGGCATCGAACGGTCGGCAGGGTTCAGGCGAGAGCAGTTCCAGGGAATTGAAGCCGTATAGGGTGGTCAGGCACAGGGAATCCACCCCGCCCACGAGGGCGGCATCGATGAGCCCGGCCGCCAGCATGCGAACGGCCGAGGCGAACACCTTGGCGCTCGAGGAGCAGGCGGTGGAGACCACCATGGCCGGCCCTTCCAGGCGAAAGACATGGCGCACGAAATCCGCCAGCGAATAGGTGTTGTGGGTGGTGCGGTAGATGAAGTCGTCCGGCAGGGCGCCGCTGGCCGGATCGCGGCGGCGGTAAGCCTGCTCGGTCTGCAGAATGCCGGCGGTACTGGTACCGAGAAAAACCCCCACCCGGCGGCGGCCATGCCGGGAAATGGCCGCCTCGACGGCGGCGCTGAAGCCATCCTGTTGCAGGCCGAGGAAAGACAGGCGATTGTTGCGGCATTCGTATTCGGCGAGCGTGGCAGGCAAAGGGGAGTTGTCCACCTTCGCCACCTCGCCGATGTAGGTGTCGAGATCCCGCACCGTCTCGAAATGGCAAGGAGCCAGGCCACTACGTTGCTGCCACAATGCTGCCAGCGTGGCTTCCAGGCCGTGGCCGAGGCAACTGCTGGCGGTGAAGTGGGAAAGGTGGAGAGGGCTCACGAGGGGATGGGGCGGCAGACATTGTGCTGAATTCTAACTGACGTCCGTGTTCTGGCCCTCCTGGCTAAGTGGGCGATCGGCCTGTCCTTGGCGACAGGGCAGATTGCGCCGGCGGCCCGGCAAGCTGATCGGAGACGAGAAAGCTTGTCAGCGAACCATCATCGGTTGGTCTGAACCTCCACTGCTGCCCTCAAGAGCGGCTCAGCCTTCGACGTCACAACAGTCGGGTATCTGGGTGCCGCCATTCAACAACTTGCGGTAATCTTCGGCTTGTCGGCCAGAGGGACCTCGGTTTTCTTTCGGGAAACTCTCCAATAGGTAGCCATGGTGAGACGGAGTCCCGCCCGATGTCACTGAAAATGAAGCGGTCATCCCAATGCAAACCACCTCGCCACTGGCTTTAACTGCTTGTCCCGAGCGACCGTATGCGAGTCAGGAGAATGCTGTATGAAGCATAAGACAGACTGGGTAGAAAAACGTCAGGCGCTAAGGACTGACGCAGACCGGATGCTTTCCAACTTGTCACCGACAGGAACCGAAGTTCCGCCTTCAGAGGTCATGCTTCATGAACTCCTCGTCCATAAGGTGGAATTGGAGATGCAGGTTGAGGAATTGCGACGGGCGCAGGCCGAGATGGAAGAAGTGCGGGATCATTATGCGCAGTATTATGAACGTGCACCGGTCGGCTTTATCACCCTTGACCGGGAAGGTCTGATAGATGAAATCAACCTGACCGGTGCTGAATTGCTGGGTGCGGATCGCGGCAAACTGATCCATCGCCGTTTTTCTTTGTTCGTTGCACCCCAAGATAGAGACCGTTGGCACCGGGTGTTCATGAACTTGATGGAAAATTCCGAATTCGAGAAGCGAACCTTGGCTCTTGAGATGATGTGTTCCGACAACGCATCCTTTCGAGCTTATCTCGACTGCCAGCGCCTGCAGTCAGTGGATCGGTCTCCGATCCTTCGTCTAGCCCTGCTCGATATCGGCAGCATTGAGCGGGTCGAAGCGGAAATGCGCACTCCACCGCCAGATTTCAGCACTAAGACATGAGGATCCGGAATGGCAGAACAGGCTCATTCAGGCGCCCATGATCCCCTGCAGAACCATTTATTGGCCGCCATTCCCGCGGATATTTGTGCACATATCCGGCCCCATCTGGAACTGATCCCGATGCCTCTTGGCCACGTGCTTCATGAGCCCGGCACGCGGATGACCTACGTGTATTTCCCCACCACCGCCATCGTTTCCCTGCTCTACGTCATGGAAGATGGCGCCTCAGCCGAAATCGCCGTGGTCGGGAACGATGGCGTTGTCGGTGTCGCCTTGTTCATGGGCGGCGAAACCACGACCAGTCGGGCGGTCGTGCAAAGCGCCGGCCATGCCTACCGGATGAACGGGCAGCTTCTGAAAAGTGAATTCAATCGAACCGGCGACCGCCGTAGCGGTGCATTTCAACATTTGCTGCTGCGCTACACCCAGGCGCTGCAGACCCAGATGGCGCAGACGGCGGTCTGCAATCGGCACCATTCAGTGGATCAGCAACTGTGCCGCTGGCTCCTGCTCAGTCTGGATCGGTTGCCCTCGAACGAACTGGTCATGACCCAGGAACTCATCGCCAACATGCTCGGGGTGCGCCGTGAAGGCGTCACCGAGGCTGCCGGCCACCTGCAGAAGGCCGGCCTGATCGAATATCACCGTGGCCACATCACCGTGCTCGACCGGGCGGGTCTGGAGAAGCGGGTCTGCGAGTGTTATGCGGTGGTCAAGAAGGAGCAAGATCGCCTGCTGCCGAACATGACCGCCCGGTAATCCGGTCGTTCGATGGTTGGGCTCTTGGTCAATTGTCGCGCGACCGGGCAAGATCATCTCAGGTACGATAGGCGCGATGTGGTGACAGGTAGGGAATACGAGCCGGTGAATCATCGACTCGTGCGGGTGCGTAATCTTTCCGCGCCAATTTCTATTGATGGATTTCTATAGGCAATACGCAAGATTGCCATCGTACCCATAAGACATTGCACAGAGGCGAGAGCGCACCCAACCTATTCGCCTTTGTAAACGAGGTGAACATTGGCAAAGCCAGCGCAAGCGACCCAATCGACAGGACGATCCGTTCAGGGGAGACCCTTGAAGCCTTCCGGCGGCGCCGACAAGCCCTCGGCAGTCAACCCCGCCAATCGCTTCCCCATTGTCGCCCTGGGCGCCTCGGCGGGCGGCCTGGAAGCCCTGGAACAGTTCTTCAGACACGTCCCGACCGAGAGCGGCATGGCCTTCGTGGTTATCCAGCACCTGGACCCGGACCACACGGGCATGTTGCCCGAACTGTTGCAGCGGGCCACCGCCATGCCGGTGGCCCAGGCCAAGAACCGCATGAAGGTCAAGCCCGGATGCGTCTATGTGATCCCGCCCAACCGGGACCTGTCCATCCTCCACGGCAGCCTCTACCTGCTCGAACCCATGGCCCCCCGGGGCCTGCGTCTGCCCATTGATTTCTTCTTCCGCGCCCTGGCGGACGACCGTCACGAAGGTGCTGTCGGCGTCATCCTCTCCGGCATGGGCTCCGATGGCGCCCTGGGGCTGCGCGCCATCAAGGAGCAGGGCGGCCTGGTGCTGGCCCAGGACCCGGCCAGCGCCAAGTTCGACGGCATGCCCCGCAGCGCCGTCAATACCGGCTTGGTGGACGTCGTCGCCCCGGCCCCGGCCTTACCTCAACGCCTCGCCGACTGTCTGCGCCATATCCCATCAGTGCATGCCACACCTCCCCCGGAAGGGGAAACCGCAGACCAGAAAAGCGGCCTGGATAAGGTCTGCATCCTGCTGCGCGCGCGCACCGGCCACGACTTCTCCCTCTATAAGAAGAACACCCTGCATCGCCGCATCG
The DNA here is from genome assembly GCA_963713085.1 of uncultured Pseudomonadota bacterium. GTDB lineage: Bacteria > Pseudomonadota > Gammaproteobacteria > Burkholderiales > Thiobacillaceae > PFJX01. The sequence goes on from CAVQKQ010000019.1 coordinate 26,813, forward strand.
AGCGGCGCATGGCCATCCATCAACTGGACCACCTCACCGACTATGTGCGCTACCTGCGCGAGACGCCCCAGGAAGTGGATCTGCTGTTCAAGGAACTGCTGATCGGCGTCACCAGCTTCTTCCGCGACCCGGCGGCCTGGGCGGTCCTGGGCGAGCATGTTCTGCCCGACCTGCTGGCCGCCCATCCCGCGGGTGCCGCCCTGCGCGCCTGGGTAGTGGGCTGTTCCACGGGCGAGGAAGCCTATTCCCTGGCCATCGCCTTCCGGGAGGTCCTGGAGCGGAGCAAGCCCGTGCCACGCCATTCGCTGCAGATCTTCGCCACCGACCTGGACCCGGACGCCATTGCCAAGGCGCGCCAGGCCCTCTACCTCGCCAACATCGCCGCCGACCTTTCGCCCGAGCGGCTGGCGCGCTACTTCGTCGAGGAGGGCGGCGGCTACCGGGTCGGCAAGGAGCTCCGCGAGATGGTGGTGTTCGCGCCCCAGAACGTCATCACCGACCCGCCCTTCACCAAGCTGGATATCCTCACCTGCCGCAATCTGCTGATCTACCTGAACCCGGAACTGCAAAAGAAGCTGCTGCCCCTGTTCCATTACAGCCTCAAGCCCGGGGGGGTGCTGATGCTGGGCAGCTCCGAGTCGGTGGGCGGCTTCACCGACCTGTTCACGCCGCTGGACGGCAAAGCCCGCCTGTTTCGGCGGGATGACAGTCCCCTGCGCGCCATCGATCTGGAGTTTCCCACCCGCCACGTCTCCACCGCCATGGATGCCACGCCGGAACCCGCCCACGCCAATCTGCAAACCCTGGCCGACGCCTTGCTGCTGCAGCAGTTCGCCCCCGCCGCGGTGTTGGTCAACGGCGACGGCGACCTGGTCTACATCAGCGGCCGCACCGGCAAGTACCTGGAACCCGCGGCCGGCCGGGTGAACTGGAACATCCACGCCATGGCCCGGGAGGGGTTGCGCCATGAACTGGCCCTGGCCCTGCCCAAGGCGCTGCGCAGCGGCGAGGCTGTGACCTGCAGCAATCTGCGGGTGGGCGGCAACGGCGGCAGCCAGACCGTGGACCTGACGGTCCACCCCATCAGCGAGCCGGCGGCTCTAAAGGGCATGGCCATGGTGGTGTTTGCCGATGTGGCCGCCGTGCCGCCGGTCCCCGGCAAGGGTGGCCGCCGGCACAGCCCGCGCGTGGCGGAACTGGAGCAGGCTCTGGAACAGGCGGCTCAAAACATGACCACCCTGCGGGAGGAAATGCAGACCACCCAGGAGGAGCTCAAGTCGACGAACGAGGAACTGCAGTCCGCCAACGAGGAGCTGCAATCCACCAACGAAGAGCTGACCACCTCCAAGGAGGAGATGCAGTCCATGAACGAGGAGCTGCAGACCGTGAACAACGAGCTGCAATCCAAGTTGGACGAACTGTCGGCGGCCAACAACGACATGAGGAACCTGCTCAACAGCACCGACACCGCCACGATCTTCCTGGATAACGCCCTGAACATCCGGCGCTTCACCAGTCAGGCGACGCGCCTGTTCAAGCTCATCCCGGGCGACGTGGCCCGGCCCCTGTTGGACATCGTCACCGATCTCGACTATCCGGAACTGAGCCGGGATGCCCGGGAGGTGCTGGGCACCCTGGTCTTCTCCGACCGGGAAATCGCCACCCGCGACGGACGCTGGTACCAGGTGAAGATCATGCCCTACCGGACGATGCAGAACCTCATCGACGGCGTGGTCATCACCTTCAACGACATCAGCCGCGCCAAACGTTTGGAAGCGGAACTTCGGACGCTGGTCGGCAAGGGGAAGGACCAGCCGTGACCCAACCGGACGAAGACAAGGCCCTGCGCCGGGCGGCCGAGGCGCAGTTGCGCGCAACGAAGCGGGCCGCACCGGCCGCCGCCGATGTGCCGCGCCTGATGCATGAGCTGCAGGTGCACCAGATAGAACTGGAGATGCAGAACAGCGAGCTGCGCGATGTGCGTGCTGAACTCGAAACCGCCCTGGCGCTGTATACCAATCTTTATGACTTTGCCCCGGTGGGCTACTTCACTCTCGACCGCGACGGCGTCATCCACCAAATCAATCTCGCTGCCGCACGTCTGCTTGGCAAGCCGCGCGCAAGTCTGGTCGGTCAGCCTTTCAAGCGGTTTGTCGCCCCCAATGATTTACCCGTTCTGGCCCGGCTGCTGGAACGTGTTCTCGCGCATAGCGAGCGAGAAAGTTGTGATGTCAAGTTGGTCGGCAATGCGTCCACAGCGGGCGATCGATTTATCCACCTTGAGACCGAGGCCAAATTCATCGGTGGGTTTGTCCAGGTCGCTGCGCTTGATGTCACCGAACGCAAGGAAGCCGAGGCCACGATTCACCGCCTGGCCTACTACGATACCCTGACCAAACTACCCAACCGTCTCCTTCTGCAAGACCGCTTGAAGCAGGTGATTGCCGCCGCGGGGCGCACACATGAGTACGGTGCCATCTTCTTTATCGACCTGGACAACTTCAAGGCGCTGAACGACACGCACGGCCATGATGTTGGAGATTTGCTATTGGTCGAGGTCGGGCAGCGACTGAGGTCTGTGATACGCGGCGGCGACACGCTCGGGCGCTTAGGCGGCGACGAATTCGTCGTGCTTATGGAAAACTTGAGTAAAGACCGCAATGAGGCCGCGGTGAAGGCCAGCCAGCTGGGCGAAAAGCTTCTTGCAGCCATGGAGCAACGCTTCCAGCTCGGTAGCATTGAATACCACAGCAAGCTCAGTATCGGCGTGAGCCTGTTCAATAAGGATGACAACGGCAAGGAATTGCTCAAACAGGCCGACCTTGCGCTCTATCAATCCAAGAAGGCCGGACGCAATACCTTGAGTTTTTTTGACCCCACAATGCAGGCGGCACTGCAGCTTCGCACTGCTCTGGAGTCCGAACTACACCAGGCGATCAGCCATAAGCAGTTGCGTCTTTTCTATCAGGCTCAGGTGGATGCCGCACTTCACGTGATTGGAGTGGAAGTCTTGCTGCGTTGGCAGCATCCGACACGTGGGTTGGTGCCGCCGGACGCATTTGTTCCGTTGGCAGAAGACTCCGGTCTGATTTTGCCGATAGGACTTTGGACATTGGAAACCGCGTGCGCGCAGATTAAATCGTGGGAAAACGAGGCCTGTACCTGTGATTTACAGGTCGCATTGAAAGTCAGTGCCAGGCAGTTCCGGCATCCCGACTGTGTGGCAAAGGTACAAAGCATTCTGGAAAGCAGTGGCATTAACCCCGCGCGTCTAAAACTCGAACTGACGGAAAGGCTGTTGCTGGAAGACATCGAGGGCACCATCGTGAAGATGAACGCCATCAAGCGCATGGGCGTCAAATTTTCCATGGACGATTTCGGTACCGGCTATTTGTCCTTGTCCAATCTGGCGCAGTTACCGCTGGACCAACTCAAGATAGACAAGTCCTTCGTATGTAAACTGCCGGGAGAAAAAAGAGACGAGACCATTGCGCGGGCCATTATTACGATAGGTCGCGGGTTGAACATGGATGTCATCGCAGAGGGCGTTGAGACAGAAGCGCAGCGTGCATTCCTTGAAGCTCATGGTTGCTGTGCCTACCAGGGCTATTTGTTCAGCCGCCCGCTTCCCAAGGATGAGTTTGAGGCGTTTGTTCGGCAGGGTTGATACGAATTTGTGCCGGGTTGGCGTCAAGCATTTGGCAAAAGCATGCCATGCCACCACGCGCCCGGCCGATATGCCGGTTTTGCTTGCACCTGCCTTTCATTGCGAATGCCAGCAATGGACTCGGTAGCTGAGCTTCTCGGCGCCCAAGCTGGATGGCTGTTGATGACCCTGCCCGGCCCGCCCGGGAGACTTGTCCCGAAGATCTGGAAGTTTCAGAACTTACGTTTTCGGCCATCGACTATCACAGAGCGGTGAGCGGCCGAAATGGCCGATCAAGAGCCATCGGCTCGCTTATTCTGAAGGTCGGCAACGAGCTGAAGATCCGTCACTCATCGGCGTGGTTTTTTGGTGGTCCCGGCGGCGGTACTTGGTCGACGGCGAGTATCCTTCGCTCACGTCCCCTGCGTCATGCCGGTGCCGGAACGTTTGATAATCTGTTGGCGGAATTCCACCGGGTAGGGTGGCCTTGATTTTGGCGTGCGGACTCCCCGGTTCATGAGCTTCCGGTGTCCACGAAAAGGCGGCAACATCAATTCCAGTTGAATCGAACAAGCCATGACTAACGCACAATGGTTTTTACTCGTGGGTGCCCTGTTGCTCGCCAGGGGCTTGGCTCCCTCGCTGCTCCAGCGCATGCCGGTCACCCCAGCCATTATCTATCTGGCGGTGGGGCTGCTGGTCGGGCCTACGGTACTCAATTTCTTTCACTTCAATCCGCTCAAGGAATCGGCGCTGCTGGAAGTGCTGACCGAAGTGGCCGTGCTGATTTCGTTGTTTTCCGCCGGCATCAAAATGCCTGTGCCGGTAAGCCTCGCCCGCTGGCGCACACCGATTCTGTTGGCAACGGTTTCCATGACGGTCAGTGTCGGGATGGTCGCCGCCTTCGCTTATTACCTGCTGGGTCTGCCAGTGGGCGCGGGCGTCTTGCTGGGCGCGATTTTGGCGCCCACCGATCCGGTGCTGGCGACCGATGTCCAGATCCGCCATCCTGGTGATCGCGACCAGCTCCGCTTCACCCTGACCTGCGAAGCGGGCATGAATGACGGCAGCGCTTTTCCATTCGTGATGCTGGGGATGGGATTGCTCGGACTGCACGAGATCGGCGAATTCGGCCTGCGCTGGGTACTGGTCGATGTGCTGTGGGCCACGCTGGCGGGGATCGCCATCGGGGTCATTGCTGGCGCCGCACTGGGCCGTTTTGGATGGAAGCTGCGTAGCGAGACACCCGGACACACGCTCATGGACGACTTCCTCGGACTCGGCCTGATCGGTGTGGTGTACGGCTTGAGTGTGCTGGTTGGTGCGTGGGGATTTCTGGCAGTTTTTTTCGCGGCCGTCGCGTTGCGCCAGACCGAGCTCAAACTCGCCGGTGCCGGTCAGGATTCCCCGAATCGGACGCAATCCGACAGAATCGAACCGGAAACTGCCAAAGCAAGCCCGGATGACGAGCTACCGCCGACAGTCAGCGGCGGATCCCTGGTATTCAAGGAACATCTGGAGAGGCTCTCGGAAGTGTTGCTCGTCCTGCTCATCGGCGGCACGCTGTTTATCGATTCCTGGAGCTGGCGGGCGGTGGGACTGGCGCTGTTTTTATTCATGGTGGCGCGCCCGGTCAGTGTCCTCGCCAGCCTGTCGGGTACCCGCACTTCATGGCCGATACGCGGCATGGTGGGCTGGTTCGGGGTACGCGGCATCGGTTCGCTGTATTACCTGATGTATGCCATCCAGCACGGTCTTCCCGAAGACCTGGCCTTGGAGCTGATCCAGCTGACGCTCGTTGCCGTCTCGCTTTCCATTCTCGTACACGGAACCAGCGTCAAGCCGCTGATGAACCTCTTCTGGCGACACCGCAAACGCCTGCCTGCGTCATAAGCGACCGGCGTTCACGCAGGCTTGCGGGGCGGAGGTTCAGGGTGCCGAACCGGCCAGTGCGGTACGCAATGTAATGGATTGGAGACCGGAGAAGGTGGCCACTTCCAGCAGGCGGGGCAGTACGGCCAGTATTACAGGCTGACCGGTCGCGGTTCGCGCGGCGTGACCGTCGTGCACTAGCAGAATGTCGCCGGCTGCGAGGCCGTGGATCAGGCGCCGGGCCACGTCGTCAGCATCCCGGTTGCGGGTGTCGAAGCCGCGCCGGGTCCAGCTCGCCAGATGCAGGCCATGCCGGGCCAGGACAGGTTCCAGGAAGGGGTTGCGCAGGCCGGCGGTGGGCCGGAAGAAACACGGCTGCTGGCCGGTGATGGCGGCCAGGCTGTCCTGGCCGGACTCGACCTCGCGGGCCATGCGGCGCGGCCCGAAGGTGGCGAAATGGTGGTAATGGTGCTGGCTGTGGTTTTCCACGGCATGGCCGCGCCGGACGATCTCGCGGCACAGCTCGGGATGGCGTTGTGCCTGCGCCCCGATGCAGAAGAAGCTGGCGCGGGCGGCAAAGCTGTCGAGCAGGTCGAGCACCTGCGGCGTCACCTCCGGGTCGGGACCGTCGTCGATGGTGATGGCGATGTGCCCCGGCGCGGCGGCGGCCGGAAGTCGCACCCAGTTGGGGCCGAGACTCCGGCTGCGCGGCCAGAGGCCGGCGGCGCCGAGGATCAGGTGATTGGCGGCCAGCGCGCCCAGCCCCCAGGGCCACAGCCCCGGTTGCAGCGCAAGCAGTCCCAGGCTGCCGGCATGGAGGGTGAAGGTGGCCTGCAACAGCGGCGTGGGCCGCCACGGGCGGCGGGCATGGGGTGGCGGCAGGGCCGTCATGGCCGCCGCGCCAGGATGGCGGAGAAGACCAGGGCGAGGATGGCACCCGGACCGACCGTGGCGCCGATGGCATTGAGCACCGGCACGCTGGAGAAGGCGAGGATGCCGAACCCGACCACCGTGGTGCTGGTGGCCAGCAGCAGGGAGGCCAGGGTACGCGGCGAGATGCCTCCTTCGGCGGCGCCCCGGTCGAAGAACAGGGCATAGTTGGAACCGACCGCCACCACCAGCAGCATGCCCACCAGGTGCAGCAGGGTGAGTTGCCGCCCGGCCAGGACCGAGCCGGCGATGACCACGGCAACGGCGACGACCAACGGGGCGAGGATGCGGAACACCCGGACCGGAGAGCGGGTGGTGATGAACAGCAGGCAGACGATGGCGGCCAGGCCCGCGAGCGAGAGCAGGATGGCCTCGCGCAGATAACCCTGGTAAAGGCGGTCGGCCTCGCCCTTGATGTCGATGAAATGAGCGCCAGTCAGGCCAGATCCGGCGAGGGCGGTACGCACCCGCGCCGAGTCGAGGACGCTTCCGGCGCTGGCGCGCAGCGGCAGCAGGGCGGTCCAGCCACCCGCCGACGGCAGCAGCAGGGCGTCCACCCCTTCCGCCAGGGAGGTGCCCTCGAGATCCTGCCGGGTCAGCTGCCGCTGGTTGCGGGCCTTGGCCACGTCGGCAAAGAATGGCTCGAGACGATCCGGACGCAGGGGCAGGTCGGCCATGGCGGCCTGGGTGCGCCGGCGCAGCTCGGCGTCGGGCGGCAGGCTCGCCTGGCGTTGGCGCTGGCTCGCCTGGCTGGGAAGATAAAAGGCGGGGCTGTCGAAGCCGTCGATCACGCCAGCCTCGACCAGCGGCTGGAGCGCCGCTGCCGCCTGTTCGCTGGCGGCGAGGGCCGCCTCCTGGCTGGTTGCGGTCACCACCACCAGGTAGCGCACATCCGGGGCGCCCAGGTCGGCGCGCATGCTCGCGTCGAGGGCCTGGTCGGCGGCGGATACCGGGCTCAGGGCCGCCAGTTCCCGGTTCCACATGCTGTCGCGCTGAATCACCAGGACGGCGCAGGCGGCGACGAACAGGACCAGCAGCGGCCAGCGCAGCCGGCTAGCCTGCGCCACCCGGGCCTGAAGTCTGCGGCCCAGGGCGCTGACGTCGCGCAGGCGCAGCTGGGCGGGCAATAGATGCGGCAGCACGAAACGGGTGGTCAGGGCGGCGGTGACCACGCCGGCGATGGCATAGAGGCCCAGTTGGGCCAGGCCGGGAAACCCGGAAAACAGCAGCGAGGCAAAGCCGAACATCGAGGTGAGCACGCCGATCCGGATCGTTGGCCAGGAGGTGGCAACCCACGTGGCAATCCATTGGCCCCGCGGCTCGCCGGCCCCGTCCTGGTCCGGCTCGGACTGCATCATCAGGTAGATGGAATAATCGATCGCCTCGCCCATCAGGGCGGTGCCGAAGCCGAGGGTGACGCCATGGATGACGCCGAAGCCCAGGCTGACCGCCGCCACCCCGGCCAGGGCGCCGGACAGCACGGGCAGCAGGCCGAGCAGCAGGGCGGTGGGCGAACGGTAGACCAGCAGCAGCAGGGCGATGATGGTCAGGGCACCGACGCCGGACAGGGCGGCCACTTCGCCCTTGATGGTGGCGCGGGCCGCCACGGAAAAGGGGCCGGGGCCGGTCAGGACGAGTTGCAGCCCGGGCCCTGCGACCGCCCGGAAGGCCGCGCGGATCGCCGCGACCGCCTGCTCCTGGCCATCCGTATCGGCGCCGTCGGCGCGGGTGCGGGCCAGGAGCAGGGTGCGCCGGCCGTCGTGGGAGACCCAGACGCCGTCGGCCATTTGCGGACGAGGGTGGTTGGCCAGGGCATCGAGCAGTTGCATGAACTCGCCGGTGGGGTCGCGCGGCAACAGGGCCTTGCTGAACATCCCGGCCGAGCTGGCCAGCAGGTCGATGCTGTCCGCCACGCCGGCATGCAGGCCCGCTACCGTGAAGCGCTCGGTCGTCACCGCCGGGCTGAGCAGATAGCGGTTGTCCAGCAAGACCTGGCGGTCGCGATCCAGTTCCAGGGTCTCGCCGTTGGCGATGTGGAGGAAAAGGGAGTCGCTGCGCAGGCGGGCAGCCAGATCGTGGGAGGCACGGGCGCGCCCGGCCTGGTCGCCGCCTTCGATGCCGATCAGGATCAGGCGCGAGGCGATGCCGGATTTCAGCTGGTCGACCAGCAGTTGCTGTTCCGGGCTGGGGCTGCGCGGCAGGAAGGCGGACAGGTCGGCCGTGAAGCTGGCCCGGCTCACCAGCCCTATGCAGGCAAGCAGAAATGCCAGCCAGAGGGCGATTGCGATGCTTGCACGTCGACTCACGCCGCGCCGGCTCATGGCGAGGCGGTCTTCCGGATGCTCATCACCGAGCGGTCGCCATCGGCCTGCAGTATCTCCACCGTGCGCACCTCATCCTGGCTACCTTCCATGCGGATGCGGGCGATCACCTTGCCCACCCTGGCGTCGAGCGGGATCAGTACCAGGGTCCAGCGCTCGCTGCTGCCCCGCAGGTCCAGGTAATAGACCCGCTCCAGCGCCTTGCGGTCGCCGGCCAGGGTGGCGCGTATGCTCTCGATCATGCCCGCCACCTCCGGATGGTCCTTGAGCTGCAGGATGTGTTTCTGCCGTCGCCGCTCAATGGTCAGCACGTCGCCGTCCAGCACCAGGGTCTCGACCTTGGGCTTGAGGGTACGTTTCTCCAGGTGGGCGGGCGGGATGAACAGCAGTTCGCCCGACGACTCGACCGGCTGGTCCAGGATGGCAAGGTATTTCTTTTCGGTGAAGGTGGCCGCACCGTGCCTGTTGCCGGCCAGCGCGGCCATCAGATGGCCGACGCTGAGTTGGGCGGCCTGGGCGGACAGGGTGAATCCAAGGGCCACCACGCCGAGCAGAAGCCGAACGGATCGGGTCATGATGTCTCCGCCGGCGGTTGCCAGAAATCGAAGAAGTTGAACCAGTTGTAGGGCGCGGCGCGACAGTACCGCTCCAGGCAGCCGGCATAGGCGTTGACCGCCTCATGGACGGCGGCGCTCCGCTCCTTGCGCTCGATGCCGGTGAAATCGGCCACGCGTTCGAAATGGATGGCGTAGCGGTTGCCGCCCAGATAGAGACCGATGATGAACAGTACCGGCCGCTTGAGCACAGCCGCCAGACGCAGGGGGCCGACCGGGAATGCGGCGGTCTGGCCCAGGAACGACACCGGCTGGGTGGGATCCCGGGCCAGGGTGCGGTCGCCCATCATGCCCACCACCACGCCCTCGTCCAGCCGGGCCTGCACCTGGAGCATGGAATCGAACCGGCCCAGCGGAATGACGTCCAGCATGGCGGACGGGTTGATGGCGGCCAGGGCGGCGTTGATCTTGTGGGCATTCTCCACGTACATGGCCATGGCCACCTTAAGGTCGGGCTGGCGCCGGCCGAGGGCGCGTATCACCTCGAAGCTGCCCAGGTGGGCGCCTATCAGGAAGGCACCCTGTCCGGCGGCCATCACCTCCTTGACGACGTCCTCCCCTTCCACCTGGATATCGAACAGGTCGAAGCGGTCGTTGAGCAGATAGACCCGGTCATGGATGCAGGAGGCGAAACAGTGAACGTGCCGGAACACCTCTACCAGCCGCGGCGGCCGTCCCAGTGCGCGCTGCAGGTAGGCGCGCGAGGCCTTGCGGGCGGCCGGCGCGAACAACAGGAAATAGAGACTGATGCCGAGCAATATGACCCGGGACACAGGCCGTCCCAGTGCCAGGGACAGCCAGGTCATCACGCGCAGCAGGGCCTGGCTGCCGCGTTCCGGTTGTTTTCTCCATTCGGCCTTGCCGGTATCGGCAGGGCTCACGATGCCGCCTCGGGTACAGCGAAGGCAAAGATGCCGCTGGCGACCACCCGCGCATGGACAGGATCGGCAGCCACTACTTCGAACCGGAACACGCCGTTCGCCGTGGCGGCATAGTCCAGACGCAGTGCCTCGCCCGGACTGACCGGATTGAGAAACTTGGCCGACCGGATCTGGCCACCGGTGGCCGTCAGGCCTTGCCGAGCGGCCAGGGCATGCAAGGCCTCGTCCAGCAGCACCACGCCGGGCAGGATGGGATGGCCGGGGAAATGGCCGGCATAGGCCGGGTGGTCGGCCGCGACGGGCAAGGGCAGGGACTGGTCGGTCATGACCGGATGGCGTCCGTGCCTGGCGCCCGCAGGCTGGCCAGGAGCTTCTGCGTCGCCTGGCGGGGCAGCTTGCCGGTGGCGTCGCGCGGCAGGGCGTCGACGAACAGCAGCGGCCGGGGCAGGAAGATCGGGTCGATGCGCTCGCGCAGGGCCTGCATGATGGCGGCGGGTGTCAATCCGGGTGCCACCACCAGGGCGATGAGGCGGCGGACGTTTTCCGGGTGGTCGCCATCGCCTTCCTGGGGCAGCAGGAAGACACCGTCCTGTACACCGGGGATGGCGTTGAGCTGGAAATTGAGATAACCCAGGGAGGACCGCTTGCCGGCAATGTTGACCAGGTCGGCATGGCGGCCGTGGAGCAGGAACTGGCGGGCATCCGCGTCCACAGGTTCGATCACGTCGCTCAGCCGGGTCGGCGCCTCGATGCGTTCGCCCTCGGCCCAGACCGCCTCGTCCTCGCAGCGCAGGCGGATATCCGGCAAGGTCTGCCAGGCGGCGCCGGCCGTGGTGCGCCGGGAAGCGAGCTGGCCGGTCTCGGTGCTGCCGTAGATTTCGAACAGGGGAGCGGCGAGGCGGCTCTCCGCGGCGACGGCCAGGTTTTGCGACAGGGGGGCGGTGGCGGACAGCAGCAGGTCCACTTCCGGGAGTTCGGCCGGCTCGGCCAGCAGTACCCGCAGGTGGTAGGGCGTGGTGACCAGCATGCGCGGCCGGGGCAGGTCCGCCAGCGCCGCGCGGATGTCGGCCGGGTAGAAGGGGTGGCCGGCGTGCAGGGCGGCGCCGCTCTGCAAGGGCAGCAGCACGGTGAATTCGAGGCCGTACATGTGTTGGGGCGGCACCGTGCCGACGATGGCGAGGCCGGGGCCGACGCGCAACCGCTCCGACCCCGCCTGCACGCCGCGCACCATATTGCCCCAGCGCTTGAGATGGGGGATCGGCATGCCGGTGGAACCGGAGGTGAAGATCTGGGCGATGACCTGGTCGCGGTCGATTTGCGGAATGGCGGGGTCTGCCAGCGGCTCCGGCAGCGACTCCGGGTAGCGCAAGACCGGCAACTCGTCGCCGCCGTCATCCCGGTCGGTGATGCAGAAGACATCCGGGGCGAAGCGCTGCATCTGCCTGAGCGATTCCGGGGTTTGGCTGGAGGGCAGCATGCTGACCCGGCCGCTGGCGATGCTGGCCATCAGGGCGACGGCGAAGCGGTAGCGGTCACGGCACAGGTTGAGCACATGCCGCCCGGGCGGCAACAGGCCGGCGAGCTGATCGACGTCGCCGAGAAACTGCCTGACGCTGACCGGGGTGCTGCCGCGCCAGGCCATGACCGCATCGGGGCGGCGATGGGCGATGAGCGGCAGGTACGACATGGGCAATCCGGACTCCAAGTGCGGCCTAACGGGGAGGGCTGGGGGCGGCGCGGGATGTGGCCGGTTTTTTCCAGTAGGCGAGGATGCCGTCCATGATGCTGTGCTTCTCCAGATGCGGCAGCTTGCGCAGGCGTACCAGATACTCGGCGACAAACATCAGCAAGACCAGCGGCAGGGTGAGGAAATTGGCGAAGATCGACCAGGCCTTGATGGGCGCGAACAGGAACAGCAGCGTCGAGGCCAGGCTGACCGTCAGGAAAAACACGGTCCAGGCCAGGGTGACCTGGCGGGTGTAGCGGACCAGTTCAGGATTGAGCCCGCCATGGACAACTTCGGCAAAGCGGGTGCAGATAGGCTGTCGCCCGCGTGCCAGGGTGACGCCGAACACCGCCGCCAGCATGACATTGGTGCCGGCATGCTGGAGAAAATAGACCCAGCTGAAATTTCGTTCCAGCGCGCCCCAGGATAGCCACAACAGCAGACCCACGCCGGCGCACAGCAGCCCCATGGCCAGGCGCCTGGCGGAGCGCCAGGCCAGCACCAGCAGGATGGCCAGCGAAGGCGCCAGGGAGACGGCTACGCCCAGGGACGGCAAGGTGGTGGCCGCGGAGGTGGCCGCGCTGTAATGCGCCAGCACGGAATAAGCGATGCCCGCGGTGGCGATGGCGGTCCAGCGTAGGGCGCGGACCAGGGTAAAACTCATTTTGTCCGGTTCGCCGCGATGTGCCGGGTCAGGCTGGCGAGGGAAGTGAAGATTTGGGCATTGTCCGCATCATCGGAACGTAGCTGGAAACCGAAACGCTTGGAAACAGCCAGGGCCACTTCCAGAATGTCGATCGAGTCGAGCCCCAATCCCTCGCCGTAAAGAGGCGCGTCGGGCGCGATCTCTTCCGGGCTGATGTCCAGGTTCAGAGCGGAGGCGATGAGCCCGGCGACCTCGTTTTGCAATTCCTGGTTGGTGTCAGGCATGGCGGCTTCACATATCGATGATGGGTGGGCGACCCGACGGAATCAGGCCGACGCCAATTATATTCGGTAAGCGGCCATACGGACGCCAGGGTTACCCGGCTTGCCGTACATCATATGGGCACGGGTGGCCGGGGCGCTGGCGTTCTCCCTGATGCGGCTGTGCTTACCCCAGACCACCTGATACGGGGCGAAACTGGAAGCCCACTAATTCAGGGCCGGCGCTTCCAGCTACACGGTGTGATTCTTTCTTCTGTTCAGGGCCGTTCGCGCGACCGTTTCGGAGCCACTTCTCAATACGCCGCCCTGCACCTATTCCTGAGTGTCATGGTGCGGGGGTGTGCTCCAGTGCAGTCCCGGGGCGCAGTTCGAGATGCGCCTATCGCTATTTCTGAAAGCAGAGCATCTCACGGGGAAAGGGAACATCCGTTTTTTTGGAGTCTTGCCCGGCTGCTATGGGCCGACAAACAGACTTTCGATGAGCTCAGCCCGAGCGGCCGTAGTGGGTCGGGGTCGGACGGGCACTCGTCACCGTTGAATGTGGTTTTCCAGCTGATACAAGTTGGGTTGGTCGCGGGTATTTTGCTCTATGCCAAGATTTGACAGGCCGTTGGGTTTCGCGACGCCAAGCGGACCTGCGCTGCCTATTTGTAGATATCGAACTTCTCAATGCGCTCGGATTCCGCCAGGGCATCCGTGACCCAGGCCTGCAAGGCGGGCAGCGCCAGGACTGCATCGGCATAGTCTTGCGCCACGCCTTCCAGCGGCACCCCGTAGGTCCGGAAGCGCAACACCACCGGCGCATACATGGCATCGGCGATGCCGAAACGGCCGAACAGGAAAGCGCCGCCGGCGCCGAAGCGCGACCGGCAATCCACCCAGATCGCCAGGATGCGCTCGATGTCCTTCAGGCATTCCGGCGTGCGGCCTTTGCCGGGGTAGCGGCTGCGGATGTTCATGGACATGGCGTGGCGCAATCCGGTGAATCCGGCGTGCATCTCCGAGACTACCGAGCGCGCCACCGCCCTGGCGGCCCTATCCTCGGGCCAAAGCCGCTGGTCCGGAAAGCGCTCGGCCAGGTATTCGCAGATGGCCAGGGAATCCCACACCCTGAGGTCGCCGTCGTGAAGCACGGGCACCTTGCCCGAAGGCGACCAGACAGCAAGCGCGCCGACGGAGTCGGGGCGGTACAGGGGGATGCGCACCTCCTCGAAGGCGATGCCCAAATGGCGCAGTACCAGCCAGGGGCGCAGTGACCAGGAGGAGTAGTTCTTGTTGCCGATGACGAGGGTCAGGGGATTCATGGGCGGGTCCTCGGGAAGCGGGGATGCAGCGTGAAGTTGCACAAGAGAAAAGGTACAGGGATGTGAGAAGTTTGGATTCCGGCCTACAACTTACTATCGTCCTTGATTCAGGTTACATCTGCATAGAATTTCTGTACCCAGGCGGGCGGTGATGCCATAAGCTCCCACTCGGAAATGCATGGTCAGCCAACCGCTCCGGCCGGTTTTGGGTGGCGGGATCTCAACTCGATGATGGGGATAAGAAAAATGGCTTTGAAAAGCGATACGGTCGTGATCAATGGGGGGCGGGGGCGGCGTTCGAGCCCGTTTTTTTTTGCGCTGGCCCTTATGTTGGGCGTATCTGCCGCAACGACAGGATACGCGGCGGATCCCGAGAGTGGGCCCTCCAGCCAGTCAGGCGATGCAAACGAGCATGGGTCCCTGTGGCTCAATCCGGGCCTTTACTCGTTCCATTACCAGGATAAGGGGTTCAACGACAATAACTACGGCATCGGGGCGGAGTACCGGTATTCGGACACACAGTCCGTAACCGCCGGCGAGTACAAGAACAGCGACCGGCATATCTCACATTATTTGAGCTGGTACTGGCAGCCTTTTGCCATCGGCCCGGTAAAGATTGGCGCCACCTTCGGCGCGCTCGATGGCTACCCCGCCTACCATCATGGCGACTGGTTCGTCGCGGTCATTCCGGCGGCTACCTATGAAGGCAGGCGGTTTGGCCTGAACGTCCTGGTAACCCCCAATTACAAGGACCGGCTTTATGGCGCGGTCTCCTTGCAGCTGAAGATCCGGGTCTGGTAGCCAGGCGCCACCCTCTCCCCACCCCTCCCCCAGCGGGGGAGGGGGTGATTTGTCCCCTCTCCTGTTGGGAGAGGGCCAGGGTGAGGGGCCGGGCGAAGCCCGGCATGGGCTGGCGGCAATTTCACGATTAATTGCTGTGCCCCTAGGAAACCACGGTTACAGACTTGATGCGTGATTGACCGATCCCATTCCGTTCAAAAGCAAAGCGGTGGCCAGGAGCTCCCTTTCACACCGCCGACAATTCTTTGCGATCCACGGACAATCCCCGTAAGTATTTAAGCACCGGCAGTGTCGAGGCGCTTTCAAAGGCCGTGTAGCCGCCGCTGGTTTCCTTGACCAGGTCGGCACCGGCGTCCACCAGCCGTTTCAGGACCTCCAGCTTGCCGGTGGAGGCGGCATAGATGGCGCAAGTGGCGCCGTTGACGTTCTGGTTGTCCACGTTGGCGCCTCGGGCGATGAGCAACGACACCAGTTCCGGATCGCCGTGGACGCAGGCGAACCAGAGGGCGTGGTGGTCGTCGTCGTTGACGTGGTTGGGGTCGGCACCCAGGGCGAGGAGTTCCTCCACCCGGGCGTGTTCGCCTTTCAGCGCGGCCATCATGAGAGGCGACATGCCGTTGTCGATGCGGGTGTGGATTCGGTCGGCGGGGAAGCCCAGTTCCGTGAGCCAGGCTGCCAGGGCATCGCCCGGTGCCACCACCGAGGCCGGCAGGGAGAATTGAGCCCAGGCCTGCCACCCGCCCACCAGGTTGTATACCCGGCTGTAGCCGAAGCCGGCAATGAACCGGCAGATGTCCCGACTGCTGTTGCCGTGATAGCAATAGACCATGATCGGGCGCTCCCTCTGACGGCTCATCATGAGCTGCCTGAGCAGGGCGTCGGAGATCGGGTGGGCGTCGTCCAGATGGCCCTTGGCGTAGCTGGCCGGGTCGCGGGTGTCGAGGATCAGCAGGTCGGCTTCGGCGCGCAGGGCTTCGACCTCGGCGGGGTGGATATCACAGTAACTCATGGGGTGAATTCCTCTTTGTTATGGGCTAATGCCTGGGTAGGGAGTCCCGCAGCAGTTGCTTGAATCCCTTCATCACGGGCTTGGGGATGTGGGCCTCGGCCCGTACCCGCCAGGCGTGGATGGGTTCGTTCAGGTCGTCGTCCGATTGCCGGCGGGCGGCGGCGATGAGGTCGTGTACAGCCCCGTCCAGGCACTGGCCGGGCCGATTCCTGACCACGTCGTAGATGGCTGCCAATGCAATCTGGTCGGCCTCGCCCATCTTGCATTTGGCGTCCAGGATCTTGAGCATGATGGCCGTGACGCAATCCAGGTGGATGGGCTCGAATACGGTGTCTTGCGCCCAGCGGGCGGCTGAATGGGGGGCTGGACTGGATCTGCTGTTGGCGACATCCCACAGAACCTTGAAGCGCGAATCCAAGTCGGAGAGCTCCAGGTCGGTAGCCTCCAGTTGTACGAGCCCCGCGCGGGAGGCAATGGTGCCGTTCTCCAATGCCTTCTTCATCCACTCGCGCCGGGCATAGACCTCGGCGATGCGGACCTTGAGCTGCTGCAAGTCCTGTTCGGTAGCCATCTTCTGTCGGGGATAAAGGTGGTGATGACTGCTTTCAAAGGCAATATCCGTACCAAGCTGAGGTATTGCCTAAATGATTGTTTATGTGGGCGTTGGCGGCTGGGAAGTATGGTGTTTCCATTCCCCTCGCCTGCCTTTGTCATGAAACCGACAGCCGCGCTTTGGCCGCGGCTGGGATGCGCCTGCCGGTTCAGCCGGCCGGCTCGGTGCCGGATGCCGTGGAGAGTGGTTGCACCAGCTCGGGATTCGGCCCCGTATCGCAAGTACTGCCGCAGTTGCTGCCACAGCCAGCCAGTCCGGCCACGGGAGAGCAGGACAGGGTGTTGCCCTGGCCCATCAGGAAGTCGAGAAAGGCCCGCGCCACCACCGAGAGTTGCCTTGCCGCCGGGTGGACCGCGTACCAATGGCGCCGGATGGGGAAGCCTTCCGCTTCCAGCACGGCGAACTGCCCGGGCTGGTGCAGGGTCAGGGCATGGCAGGAGAGGGCTGAGATGCCCAGCCCGGCCAGGATGGCCTGCTTCACCGCCTCGTTGCTGCCCAGTTCCAGGCGCGGGCGCAGTTCCAGGCCCTGCTCGGCGAACAGACGTTCGATGGCCTTGCGGGTACCGGAGCCCGATTCCCGCATCAACCAGGGTTCCCGGGCCAGGCGTTCCAGCGAGAGGTGCTTGATACCGGCCAGGGGATGGTCGGGGGCGGCCAGCACGACGATGGGATTGTCCATGAAGGGGACGGCCGCAACGTCGATCTCCTCGGGGGGTTGGCCCAACAGGTAGAGGTCGTCCAGGTTGTCGGCCATGCTGGCCAGGACCTGTTCCTTGTTGGTGACCCGCAGGCTCACCTCGATACCGGGGTGCAGCTTGGCGAATTCCCCCAGCAGGCGCGGCGCGAAATAGGAGGCGGTGGTGATGGCCATGAGGTTCAGCCGGCCCTTTTCCAGGCCCTGGCGTTCCGCCACCGACATGGTGTAGCGGTCCAGGATGGCGAAGACCTCCCGGCTTGCCTTGGCCAGTTCCCGACCGTCCTCGGTCAGCAGCACCTTCTTGCCCACCTGTTCCACCAGGGGCGCACCCACGGTGTCGGCAAGCTTTTTCATCTGCATGGAGACGGTGGGCTGGGTCAGATAAAGCTCCTCGGCGGCGCGGGTGAAGCTGCCCAGGCGGGCGATGGCCTCGAAGATTTCCAGTTGGCGAAAGGTGGTGTGGTGGCGCATGGACGCCTCCGCAAATCAGAACAATAGCCAGTACTATACATAGATAAAATACAATGATGTATATAGAAAATAGCGACTGTTATTTATGAATTAATGGCCTCAGGATTCGTTCACCTCGAATCGGCATTTGAACGATTCGGTGGATCAACCCACATTCCCACAAGGAGCGACACATGGCTGTGAAGACCTACAACGCTGGCGTGAAGGAATACCGCCAGACTTACTGGACCCCCGATTACACCCCGCTGGATACCGACATCCTGGCCTGCTTCAAGATCACTCCCCAGCCGGGCGTGCCGCGTGAGGAAGTGGCCGCCGCCGTGGCTGCCGAGTCATCAACCGGCACCTGGACCACGGTGTGGACCGACCTGCTGACCGACCTGGACTACTACAAGGGCCGCGCCTATCGCATCGAGGACGTGCCCGGTGACGACACCTGCTTCTATGCCTTCGTGGCCTACCCCATCGACCTGTTCGAGGAAGGCTCCGTCGTCAACGTGCTGACCTCTCTGGTCGGCAACGTGTTCGGCTTCAAGGCCCTGCGCGCCTTGCGCCTGGAAGACGTGCGCTTCCCCATCGCCTACGTGAAGACCTGCGGCGGCCCGCCCAACGGCATTCAGGTCGAGCGCGACAAGATGAACAAGTATGGCCGTCCGCTGCTTGGCTGCACCATCAAGCCCAAGCTGGGCTTGTCCGCCAAGAACTACGGCCGCGCGGTCTACGAGTGCCTGCGTGGCGGTCTGGACTTCACCAAGGACGACGAGAACGTCAACAGCCAGCCCTTCATGCGTTGGCGCGACCGTTTCGCCTTCGTCCAGGAAGCCACCCTGAAGGCGCAGCGCGAAACCGGCGAGCGCAAGGGCCACTACCTGAACGTGACCGCCCCCACCCCGGAGGAAATGTACAAGCGCGCCGAGTTCGCCAAGGAAATCGGCGCCCCCATCATCATGCACGACTACCTGACCGGCGGCCTGACCGCCAACACCGGCCTGGCTAACTGGTGCCGCGACAACGGCATGCTGCTGCACATCCACCGCGCCATGCACGCCGTGCTCGACCGCAACCCGCACCACGGCATCCACTTCCGCGTTCTGACCAAGGTGCTGCGTCTGTCCGGTGGTGACCACCTGCACTCCGGCACCGTCGTCGGCAAGTTGGAAGGCGACCGCGAAGCGACCCTGGGCTGGATCGACACCATGCGTGACGAAGTCATCAAGGAAGACCGCAGCCGCGGCCTGTTCTTCGAGCAGAACTGGGGTTCCATGCCCGGTGTGCTGCCGGTCGCTTCCGGTGGCATCCACGTCTGGCACATGCCCGCGCTGGTCTCCATCTTCGGTGACGACTCGGTGCTGCAGTTCGGTGGCGGTACCCTCGGCCACCCCTGGGGCAACGCAGCCGGCGCCGCCGCCAACCGCGTCGCGCTGGAAGCCTGCGTGGAAGCGCGCAACCAGGGTCGCGCCATTGAGAAGGAAGGCAAGGACATCCTGACCACCGCCGCCGCAAACAGCCCCGAGCTGAAGATCGCCATGGAAACCTGGAAAGAGATCAAGTTCGAGTTCGACACCGTCGACAAGCTTGACGTCGCCCACAAGTGACATCGCGGCATAGCCGCGATGTCATCCCGGAGCGCCCTTGCGCGTCCGGGATCCGGAACCCAATCTGAAAGGAAATGAAATGTCTGAAGTGATGGATTACAAAAGCCGTCTGAGCGACCCCGCCAGCCGCAAGTTCGAGACCTTCTCCTACCTCCCCGCCATGGATGCCGGCAACATCAAGAAGCAGGTCGAGTATCTGGTCAAGAAGGGCTGGAACCCCGCCATCGAGCACACCGAGCCCGAGCACATGATGGATTCCTACTGGTACATGTGGAAGCTGCCGATGTTCGGCGAAACCGATGTCAATGTGGTGCTGGCCGAGGCCGAAGCCTGCCACAAGGCCAATCCCAACAACCATGTGCGTCTGGTCGGCTACGACAACTTCAAGCAGTCGCAAGGCGCGGCCATGGTGATCTTCCGCGGCAAGACGGTTTAAGTCTGCGCGGCGGTTAGCGGTATCTGGCCCCCGCTGCGCGCCAAGCGTGGTGGGGGTTTTTGTTTACGTGATTGGTTTACCGACGAATACGGCGCGCATGAATTCGCGCGTTATTCGTGGACAAATCTGCGTCTTCATCAAGGAGCCCCCATGAGCAATATCGTCGATCAATACCGCATCACCGAGGAACCCTACTATCGCGCCGTAGCCGATGAGGTGGAACTGTATGAAGCCGCCTACTCCGTGCGCATGCCCATGATGCTCAAGGGCCCCACCGGTTGCGGCAAGACCCGTTTTGTCGAGTACATGGCGCACAAGCTGGGAAAGCCGCTGATCACCGTGGCCTGTAACGAGGACATGACCGCCTCCGATCTGGTCGGCCGCTTCCTGCTCTCCGCCTCCGGTACCGAATGGCAGGATGGCCCTTTGGCCATCGCTGCCCGTTATGGCGCCATCTGCTACCTGGACGAGGTGGTGGAAGCGCGCCAGGACACCACCGTGGTGATCCACCCACTGACCGACAACCGCCGCGTGCTGCCGCTGGAGAAGAAGGGCGAACTGGTCCATGCCCACCCCGACTTCCAGATTGTGATTTCCTACAACCCCGGCTATCAGAGCCTGATGAAGGATCTCAAGCAGTCCACCAAGCAGCGTTTCGGCGGCCTCGACTTCACCTATCCCGAGCATGCCATCGAGACTGAGATCGTGGTGCATGAGTCCGGCGCCAATGCCGAGGTCGCCGGAAAACTGGTCTCCATCGCCGAGCGTTCGCGCAACCTCAAGGGCCATGGCCTGGACGAGGGCATGTCCACCCGCATGCTGATCTACGCCGGCAGCCTGATCGCCAAGGGAGTGAATCCGCAGGCCGCCTGCCGCGTCGCGCTGGTGCGCCCGATTACCGATGATCCCGACATGCGCGACGCGCTGGATGCGGCGGTGACCACGTTCTTTTGAAAGTAGGCAGCAATCAGTGATATCAGTCGGCAGCTTTTTCTGCCGACAGCCTACTGCCAACTGAGGACTTGAATCATGTCGATCAATCTCGCTGACTACGCCGAACTGCTGGAAGACCTGTCACCGCACAGCCAGGCGGCACTGCAGGCCAACTGGCACGAGGCGACCAAGGTGTTCTCGCCGCGCGGCCTGGACAATTACCTGAAGGGCGCGTCCGCGATCCGCGGGCTGGGAAAAGGCGACTCGCTGGTGGAAACCTGGATCGAGGAAGCGCCCATGGTGGCCAAGGAAGTGGGCGAGGACGTGGTCGGCGACCTCGCCACCGCCTCCCTCGAACTGGCTTCCAGGACCTCGGGCGCGGTGATCGAATTGCTGCTCGCCACCTCGGCCACCGCTGCCAATCGGCTGGGCGATGCCGAGTTGTTCCTCAAGTATCTGCAGTTCATCAACACCCTCATCGCGCAGGCGCCGCGCGGCGTGCGCCCGATGCTGGACAAGCTGGAAGTGCTGTTCCAACAGCTCACGCTCGGCGGCCTGCGCCGCTGGGCCCTGTGGGGGGCGCATGCGCACCGTACCAACTATGAAGAGCAGATCAGGTATTTCAGCCTTGATTCGAAAGAATCGCTGGCGATGCTGCAGAAGGAGCGCAAGGGCACCTTGCTGGTGGACGTGCAGCGCCGCATCAACATGTATCTGCGCGCCTTGTGGGCGCGCGACTTCTTCATGCGCCCGACTTCGGGCGACTTCGAGTCGCGCGAGGGCTATCGCCCCTACATCGAGGACTACCTGCTGCACCTGCCGGATGCCTTCGACGACTTCGCGCCCGAGGGCCTCGAGCCGGTGAATGGCCTGGAACTGTATCGCGCCACTGCCGCGCACTGCGCCGCCCATGTGGTGGAAACGAAGCAGCCTATTTCCGCCGAGGCGCTCAACCCCATGCAGATGGCGGTCATTTCGGTCATCGAGGATGCGCGGGTGGAAGCGCTCTCCATCCGCCGCTTTCCCGGCCTGAAGCAACTCTGGAGCAGGTTGCACACGGCCACGCCGGACATGAGCGTAAGCGTGGGCGACTACCTCAACCGCCTGGCGCGCGCCCTGCTGGACGAAAGCTATCGGGATGACGACGCCTGGATTCTTGAAGCACGCGCCTTGTTCGCCAGCGCTCAGGATCGGCTCGACACCAATGTCACGTCCTGGGAAATCGGCGTACAACTGGCGCACAGCCTGACTGGCAAGAAGATCGCCTTCAACTCGCGCACCGATCTGCTCAACGCACCCTACCGCGACGACAACCGCTACTTCTGGGAATTCGAGGAATTCGATTTCAACAAGGCAGCCGGCGCCGGTTACGAGTCTATCAAGCAGGTACGCAAGTACGTGAGCGTGATGGTGATGGCCAACGAGATCGACGTGGAAACCGCCGGCGACGATGCCGATGAAATCTGGGTGTTGGGTACCGAGCTGTTCCCCTACGAGAATATCGGCGACGAGAGTGGGGGCAAGAGCTTCAACGAGCTGGAAGGCAAGGAGGCTGTCTCAGATCCCTTCCACTACTCGGAGTGGGACTACCAGATCCAGCTGGAACGACCGGCCTGGGTCACGGTGCTGGAAAAGCGCGCCAAGTCCGGCGACCTGCAGATCATCGATGCCATCACCGCCCAGTACAAGCGCGAGATCCATCGCATGAAATTCCTGCTGGACGCCATGCAGCCCCAGGGTGTGCAGCGCATCCGCAAGCTGGAGGACGGCGATGAGATCGATATCAATGCCGCCATCAGCAGTTTCACCGACATCCGCCTGGGCAACCAGCCGGACCCCCGCATCATGATGCGCTCAGTGCGCAAGGTTCGGGACTTCTCCATCCTGGTGCTGCTGGACCTGTCCGAGTCCACCAACGACAAGGTACAGGACCAGGAATACTCGGTACGCGAACTTACCCAGCAGGCCTGCGTGTTGTTGGCCGATGCCATCGACAAGGTGGGCGACCCCTTCGCCATCCACGGTTTCTGTTCCGACGGCCGCCATGATGTCGAGTACTACCGATTCAAGGACTTCGACCAGCACTGGGACGAGGTGCCCAAAGCGAAGCTCGCCGGCATGACCGGCCAGCTCTCCACCCGCATGGGCGCGGCCATTCGCCATGCCGGCCATCACCTGCAACTGCAACGCTCTGCCAAGAAGCTGCTTATTGTCATCACCGACGGTGAGCCGGCTGATGTGGACGTGCGCGACCCCCAGTACCTGCGCATGGACACCAAGAAGGCGGTGGAAGAGGTGGCCAAATTCGGCGTCACCACCTATTGCATGAGCCTGGACCCACGGGCGGATAATTACGTCTCACGCATCTTCGGACAGAAGAACTACATGGTCGTCGATCATGTGCAGCGGCTGCCGGAAAAGTTGCCGCTCCTTTACGCCGGCCTCACTCGATAGAAACGGACTATGCAAAACACTTACCCTGGTCTTCATAACGACAAACATGGCATCACCCAGCTCGGCCGCATCGTCCTCGACGGCTGGCTGTTCGGACTGATTCCGGAAACGGAAGACTGCGCCGGCTGGGAAATCGGCCGCATGCAGGGCCTGATGGAGCGCGTGCAGAACGAGTGGGACAAATACGCCAGCCTCCCCAGCCACCTGCCGCCAGAGCTGCGCCAGCGCCACACGGAACTGTATGAGCGCGCCATTGCCGCGGCGCGTGCCAAAGGCTGGAACCCGGAACTGGGCGAGGACGACTGAACGCGCAGCTGGGGGCCGTGCAGCACCGTGCTTCATAATGGCCCCTTGAGTCATCTCCTACCGGCGACTTGAGTCGCTTCTACCGCAATGGCCGCCCACACCTTTTTTCTTCACTTGATGATCATCCTGATCGCCGCCCGCCTGTTCGGCGAGTTGGCGGGTCGGCTGCGGGCGCCGCCGGTGATCGGCGAGCTGCTGGCCGGGGTGGTGGTGGGCCCCAGCCTGCTGGGCTGGATTCCCCTGGACGAGGTGATCAAGCTGCTGGCGGAGATCGGCATCATCCTGCTGCTGTTCGAGGTGGGCCTGGAGACCGACATGGGCAAGCTCATGCAGGCCGGCCGGCGCGCCAGCCTGGTGGCCCTGAGCGGATTCACGCTGCCCTTCCTGTTCGGTTTCGCCCTGGCCTACTGGGCCTTCGACCTGAGTCTGCTGGTGTCCCTGTTCGTGGGCGGCACCCTTACCGCCACCAGCATCGGCATCACCATCCGGGCACTGACCGACCTGAAGCGCCAGAACAGCATGGAAGGCCAGGTGGTGCTGGGGGCGGCCGTGCTGGACGACATCATGGGGGTGGTGCTGCTGGCCCTGCTTTACGAATTTTCCACCAGCGGCGGCGTGAACCTGCCCAACGCCGGCAAGGTGATCCTGTTCGTGGTGGTGTTCTTCCTGCTCGCCCCGGCCCTGGCCAAGTTCATGTCCCTGGTCATCCGCCGGGTCGACATCAGCAGCGAGATCCCGGGGCTGATCCCCACCACCATCGTCTCCCTGGTGCTGTTCTTCGCCTGGCTGGCCCATGCCCTGGGGGTGCCGGAACTGCTGGGCGGATTCGCCGCCGGCCTGGCTTTGTCACGGCGCTTCTTCCTGCCCTTCGGCATCGCCCTGAAGACCGACCCGGATTTCGCCCATCGCATCGAAACCCAGATGCGGCCCATCGTCCACCTGTTCACGCCCATCTTCTTCGTCACCGTGGGCCTGTCCCTCAACCTGCACGAGATCGACTGGGGTTCCGCCTTCATCTGGCTGTTCTCGCTCAGCATGCTGCTGGTGGCCGTTCTGGGCAAGGTGCTGGGGGCCATGCTGCTCAAGGAAAGCTGGCTGAACCGCCTGCTTATCGGCGTGGCCATGGTACCCCGTGGCGAGGTGGGCCTGATCTTCGCCGAGCTGGGCCGGGCCTCCGGCATCTTCTCCAACGAGATCTACGCCGGCATGCTCATGGTGGTGGCCTTCACCACCCTGATGGCCCCCTTCGCCCTCAAGGCCCTGTACCAGCGCCAGCCCGCCGCATCCCCGCAGATGTAAGCCCCTGGAAAAGCGGCGGCGGAGCAGGCATGCTTGCGTCCGTTACTCGAACCCGCCGTCCCGCCAGGAGGAGTGCCATGCGCCAGAACGCCCTGACCCACCATGCCCAGACCGTGCTCGACTTCATCGAATATGCGGGCCTGACGGTGATCACCATCGCCACCGTGGTGGCGGCCATGGGGGAGATTGGCAACATGCTGGCGGCGCAGCGGGTGACCCTGGCCGACCTGCTCATGCTGTTCCTGTTCCTGGAGATCCTGGCCATGGTCGGGCTCTACTTCCAGTCCGGCAAACTGCCGGTGCGCTTCCCCATCTACATCGCCATCGTCGCCCTGGCCCGCTACCTGGTGCTGGACATGAAGAACCTGGACCTGTGGCACATGATGGGCATCGCCGCCGCCATCCTGATGCTGACCCTGGCGGTGCTGGCCATCCGCTTCGGCCACGTAAAATATGCCTACGGCGAGCACGAATAGCCCGCCGTATTCCGCTTTCCTATCTGGCCGCGAGCCGCCACAGGGATGTGAGTTCCGCCGCCCGTGCCGCGTGGAGCGGGTCGCTGGCATCGGAAGCGCGGGGGTGATGAGGGCGTACCTCGATGCGCCCGATGACCTTCAGCCCCGCCCCATCGAATGCGGCCAGCAACTCGGTTCGTGAGCGCAGGCCCAGGTGCTCGGCGAGATCCGACAGCACCAGCCAGCCTTCGCCTTCCGGCGTCAGATGTGCCGCCAGCCCGTTGATGAAACCCAACAGCATGCGGTTGTCGGGGTCGTACACCGCGGCTTCGAGCGGAGAACTCGGGCGCGCCGGCAGCCACGGCGGATTGCAGACCACCAGCGCTGCCCGACCTTCCGGGAAGAGGTCCGCCTGGACGACCTCCACCTGGCCGGTCAACCCGAGGCGGGCGATGTTTTCGCGGGCGCACGCCAGCGCCCTGGGGTCCTGATCGGTCGCCACGATGCGGGCGATGCCCCGGCGGGCCAGAACCGCGGCCAGGACCCCGGTCCCCGTGCCGATGTCGAAGGCCAGTGCCTTAGCGGGCAGGGGCGCTTCCGCCACCAGCCCCACGTACTCGCCCCGGATCGGCGCGAACACACCGTAGTGCGGGTGGATGCGGGCGCCCAGGGCGGGAACCTCCACGCCTTTCTCGCGCCATTGGTGGGCGCCAATCAGGCCGAGCACCTCGCGCAGGGAAACCACGGAAGGACCATCGGTCGGACTGTCGGGCGGGCCGTAAGCCTCCGTGAAGGCCTGGCGCAGATCGGGCGCGCGCCGCAATGGAATCCTGTAGTCGGACTCCAGGGGCAGCAGCAGCATCCCCAGGATCCGGGCGCGCTGGGACTGCGCCAGGCGGTGCCGATGGAAGGCCTCGGTCGGCGAGAGGTCCGGATTCTTGGATGCCTTGCGCGGTTTGCGGTCTGCGCGCCGTGCCAGCGCCTGGAGCAACTGGCGCGCGTTCTGGAAATCACCGCGCCACAGCAGTGCGGTACCCTCGCAGGCCAGGCGATAGGCGACATCGGCGGTTATCTGGTCGTCGGCGACGACCACTCGCTTGGGCGGCGGATGCCCGCTCTCCGAGCGCCAACGGACCGACCGAACTTCATTCGCCTCGCTCCAGTGAAGGACTGGGTGCGGATTACCTATGCAACTCACGACTGCGCCCTCCTCGGGCAAGGGCGGACTGGGAGTTGGAGTATGGTCGTTTCGACGTTGGAAAGTTATGCAAAGTGAACTCGATACGCCGCTCGCGGGCTTCGGGTGGGACGGGGATACTGTCACGATGCGCATGACCGGCAGGGCGAGTGCCCCGGATGCGGCGGTCCGACGTTGGAGATGGCCAACTGCCTGTCCAGTGCGGATTGTTGCCGGATGACACTTGTATGGGCTTTTCCGGCCCGAGGAGAAATGTTTTGAGCAATGCCGATAGCACCCAGATGCAGGCACCCGCCCATCCCGGCTTCTGGGAGGCCTTCGCCTACTGGCTGAAACTGGGCTTCATCTCTTTTGGTGGTCCCGCCGGGCAGATCGCCATCATGCACCAGGAACTGGTGGAGAAACGTCGCTGGATATCCGAGCGCAGATTCCTTCATGCACTCAACTACTGCATGGTGCTGCCCGGTCCGGAGGCCCAGCAGCTGGCCATCTACATTGGTTGGCTGCTGCACCGCACCTGGGGCGGCATCGTCGCCGGCACCCTGTTCGTGCTGCCCTCCCTGTTCATCCTTGCGGGATTGACCTACATCTACCTGGCCTTCGGCGATGTGGGGTTCGTGAAGGGCGTGTTCAACGGCATCAAGCCGGCGGTGGTGGCCATCGTCGTATTCGCCGCCTGGCGCATCGGCTCGCGCGCGCTCAGGAACCCGCTGTTGTGGGCCATGGCGGCCCTGTCATTTCTCGCCATCTTCGCCCTGAAGGTGCCCTTCCCCTACATCGTGCTGGGCGCCGGCCTGCTGGGCTTCATCGGCGGCAGGCTGGCGCCCGGCAAGTTCCGGGTGGGCGGCGGCCATGGCGGTTCCGACAAGGACTACGGGCCGGCCCTGATCGACGACGACACACCGGCGCCGACCCACGTGAGGTTCAGCGCCCCGCGCCTGGCAATCCTGCTGGCGGCCGGCCTGGCGCTCTGGGGCACCGCGATGCTGCTGCTGCCGGCGGGCACCTTGCGGGATATGGGCGCGTTCTTCACCAAGGCCGCCCTGGTCACCTTCGGCGGCGCCTATGCCGTGCTGCCCTACGTCTACCAGGGCGGCGTGGAACACCACGGCTGGCTTACCGGTGCCCAGATGATCGATGGTCTGGCCCTGGGCGAAACCACGCCGGGTCCGCTCATCATGGTGGTGTCCTTCGTCGGCTTCGTCGGCGCCTGGACCCGGCAGCTGTTCGGGCCGGACGCCTTGTTCCTGGCCGGCTTCATCGGCGCCTCGGTGGCGACCTTCTTCACCTTCCTGCCCAGCTACCTGTTCATCCTGGCCGGCGCGCCCCTGGTGGAGGCCACCCATGGCGACCTCAAGTTCACCGCGCCCCTCACCGGGATCACCGCAGCCGTGGTGGGGGTGGTGCTCAACCTGGCGGTGTTCTTTGGCTGGCACGTGCTCTGGCCCCAGGCCAGCGAAGCGGCGCCGTTCTCGGGGAGCTTCGAAGCGTTCCACGCGCTGGTCTCGGTTGCCGCCTTTGTCGCCTTGTGGCGGTACAAGCAGGACATCATGCGGGTCATCGGGGCCTGCGCCGCGGTCGGTCTGATCCATACTTTCGTCATGGGGGGCTGACTTGCCGGGCTCGACCAGATTGCCGGTGGTTGGGTGGCATTCGGTCAACCATTGTCCGCGAGGGTCACCGGGATACATGGTTAATCTGATGGCGGCGTGAGGCTTTGTAGGGAGACGGCACTTGGCTTTTCGATTGTTTTCATGGCTGACCGGCAATGCAGGCAAGAAACCACCGGCTTCTCCAACCCGCCCGCAAAGCTCATCCATCCAGAAGCGGGTCGAGGTGATCCGTTCGTCTGGTCTACCTCTTCAGGAACAGGAATCGGCCCTGCGCAGACTAAAGGACGAGACGGTCGACATGGATGAATCGCTTTTCCTGCAGGCGAATGCTGATTTCGTCGCCGATATCATGGCCAACCGGAATGTTGAAGGGGCCGCTTTGGAAAGGCTGCATCAGCCGGACAAGGCCATTGAACTCTATGAGGCCAATCTGCGGGACCACTTCAAGAGTTCCTATCCTTATGAGCGATTGCGCATTTTGTATTCGGCCTCCGGCAAGTACACGCATGTCAAACGGGTTTGCCAGGCCTTTATCGAGCATGGCCGGAGCGATGAAGCCGAAAAAGCCAAGTACAGAGAATGGCTCTCCGAAAATGGGCGCCAATAGACAAAAATATTCCATGCAACGAACAGATATGTGGATTGAGAATGGTCGGCCTTCTTGTTGCCTTCGCCAAAATGTCCAGGAAATCGGTTCGAGGCCCGTTCGGTCGATGAGGGTGGTCCCTTCGATTCTTGTAAATGACTGTTTTCTGATATCTCAGTCTCAGGCGGCGGCGAACCAAGACGAGACACTGGCGCGATGCATGATCCAGCGCCACGTATGACTGGTAACTGATCCGTAACCCTACGGTGAGATCAGATAACTACGGCTTCCACTGCCGTCAACACAACCATGCAAAGACATCCTCCTTCGGATTGTGTCGCCTCCGCAAGGCCATGTTCCGATCTTCGATTAAACGGGCTCTATGTCGGAGGTACAGGCACAATTGTGAAACGCGCCAAAGCATTGACGATATTGATCTGCAAGCCAACCAATTACCCTGTGCCAAATCCTTGAACTGCGGCGCAGCCAGGCGTTCTTGACCCAGGCAGCATAACGATTCCTTGGAGACCCATCCACGATGACGCGCATGCTTGTTGTGGCCCTTCTCTGGGCCCTATCTCTGCCGGCCCAGGCCATAGGCGTACATTCCGATTCCGTACGCACCGCTCCGTCTCTGGTGGTACCCATTGCAACCGGAGGCGTGGCGGATCTTTCCCAATTGCGTGGCCGCGTGGTCTTGGTCAACTTTTGGGCTTCCTGGTGCCCACCATGTCTAATGGAGATGCCGTCCATGGATCGCCTGGCCAGGACCATGGGGCGCAGCCCTTTCATCGTGTTGGCGGTTAATACCGATGAATCATTGAATTGGCTTCAGGGTTACATCCAGCAGACACACCCCAGCTTTCCCATCGGCCTGGATGAAGGCGGTCACAATTTGCATGCGTGGGGGGGAATGATGGTGCCGGCCAGTTTCCTGGTGGACAAGTTGGGACGAATTCGCTATAGCCGGGTCGGGCCCATGGATTGGGATAGCCCGGAAATGGTGGGGCTCATTTCCAACCTGATATCAGAACCGATGCCTTCAGAAAAAGCCCCCACATGGCGGTGGTGGTTCATGAGACGGTGATGCTCGGCAAGCATGCTACCGTCGCCAGCCGTGGAAAGATGCAGGGGTTAATTCAAGAACGAATTGGTTCATCACCGACGCCTTGGATCGCCTCCGGTTTACTGCTATCGCACGCGCTGATGAGCGACAAAGACAATCGCTGGAACATGGCTTCCTGTGACCGCAATGGCCAAGCAGATGACGTGCCCTCCCACAAGCCAATGGCAGCCTGGTGATTCGTTTGCTGCCGGACGGTAGCCAATAGCGTGAATTTCCGTTGCGAGGCGATAGCTCTCCTTCGGGTACTGAGGAAGCGGCCATTCACAGCTAGTCGTATTAGTGGAGCCGACTATTCCCGCTCTGGCCGAAATCCTGCCTTTTTGGTTATTAATACCGACCAGCGAGGGGTTGGCAATCTACCGTCTCAAGGCGTCTTCCAACCGCTGCAATGCAGACGCCAGTTCGCTTCGCGGCAACCCCACATTCAAACGCATGAATCCGCTGCCCTCCGGGCCGAACTGGGTGCCGGGGCTGAGGCCCAGACCGGCATCGACGAGGCGTTGGCGCAGGGCGGCGTCATCCAGATCCAACCCCCGGCAATCCAACCAAAGAAGAAAGGTGGACTCGGGGGCGCCGCATTTCACCCGGGGCAGGCGTTGGTCGATGTGGCCGCAGGCCAGGTCGATATTGCCTTTCAGGTATTGCAACAGTTCCGCCAGCCAGGCCTCGCCTTCCCGGTAGGCGGCCTTGAGGGCGGTCAGGCCGAACAGGTTGGGGCCTTCCAGGTGCAGTTGGTGCACGGCGGTGTGGAGCCGGGCGCGCAGGCCGGGATCGGGGATGATGGCGTAGGCGGTGTTGAGGCCGGCGATGTTGAAGGTCTTGCCGGGGGAGTTGAGGGTGAGGGTGCGGGCGGCCAAGTCCGGGGAGAGGGCGGCGATGGGCAGGTGCCTGTTGCCGGGGAAGACCAGGTCGGCGTGGATCTCGTCGCTGACGATGATCAGGTCGTGGCGGGCGCAGATCTCGCCCAGGCGCTCCAGTTCTTCACGACGCCAGACCCGTCCTCCCGGGTTATGGGGGTTGCACAGGACAAACAGCCGGGCATCGTCGGTGAGCGCCGCGTCGAGCCGGGCGAAGTCCATGGCATGGCGGCCTTCCGTCCACAGCAGGGGGTTGCGGACGACGCGGCGGCCGTTGCGTTCCGAGCCCTCGAAGATGGGGTTGTAGACCGGTGCCTGGACCACCACCGCCTGTCCCGGCTCGGTGAAGGCCCGGACGCACAGGTCCAGGCCCGGCACCACGCCGGGTAGCAGGGTGATCCATTCCTTTTCCACCCGCCAGCCGTGGCGTCGCCATTGCCAGTCCATGATGGCCTGGTACACGCCGGCGTCGGCGAGGGTATAGCCGTAGATGGGGTGGGCAGCCCGTTCGGCCAGGGCCTGTTGCACGCAGGGGGGCGCGGCGAAGTCCATGTCCGCCACCCACAGGGGCAGCACGTCCTCGCGCCCGAACCGCGCCCGCCGCAGGTCGTACTTGACGCTGTGGCTGCCGAGCCGGGAAACGGGGGTGTCGAAGTCGAAGCTCAGCGCCGCAATCACCTTTTTTCCCACACCGTCATCTCCGCCAGGGAGTGCTGGAACTTGCGCGCGGTTTCCCGGATCACGAAGGGGATCTGGCGGGGTTCGCCCACCAGGCGGAAGCGGGCGTCCAGCGCTTCATGGAGCCCTTGCAGGGTGGCGACTGCCTGGCCATGGCGGGTGCGGCCACCCAGCCATTCTTCCTTGGTGGTGAATTCCTCCAGCCAGGTGTAGGGGGAGGTGAGGACCAGTAGGCCGCCGGGGGTGAGGCGTTCGTGGATGGTCTCCAGGAAACGGCGCGGGCTGTAGAGACGGTCGATTAGGTTGCCGGCGAAGACCAGGTCGTAACCGGTGAACATGGGCTTCAGGTTGCTGGCGTCGCCCTGCCAGAAGTCCACCTTGCCGATGACTTCCTCCAGGCCCAGGTCTTTCAGGCGGATGGCGCGGTGCTCGGTCAGGTCGCCTTCCGTGGGGAGTTCGAAGCTGAACCGGCCCTTCTCCTTCAGTGCCAGGGCCAGGCGGATGAAGCGGGCGGTGAAGTCCACGCCGTCCACGTGGGCGAAGGCCCGGGCCAGTTCGAAACTGGAGCGGCCGGTGGCGCAGCCGATGTCCAGGGCGCGGCCCTTGGTCCGGCCTTCCATGTATCTGATGCACAGGTCGGCACATGCCTTGGGATAGTTGGCCACGCCCAAGTATTCCCGGCCGTAATGGAATTCGCAGTACTGGGCCAGGAGGGCATCGGTTTCGTAGACGCCGGTGTGGGATTGTTCCACCAGGGCCTGGTAGGGATTGGGCCCCGCCTCCACGTAGCGGAATCCGGCGTGCTGGAAGAAGTGGCGGCGGAAGGCGTAGCGGGAGTGGCGGTTGGCCTCGTTGCCGGTGGAGATCCAGCTGCCGCCCTTGATCAGGTTGTGCTTGTGGTCGAAGGTGGGGGTGGAGAAGTCGTCGTACCAGGGATGGACCTCGAAGCCGTCGAAGCCGTCGATTGGGGTCTCGGTCCATTGCCAGACGTTGCCCACCACGTCGCAGAAACCGTCCCGGAACTCGAACCGGTTCACCGGACAACTGGAGGCCCAGTATTCCAGGTTGATGTTGCCCGGCGCCTTGCCGCACTCGCCCCAATAGGGTTCGTCCGGGATGCCGACGTGGTTGAGAAGACACACCCACTCGTCCTCCGTGGGCAGGCGGATGGCCTTGCCGGTGACGGCGGACTTCCAGTTGCAGAAGGCCTTGGCCTCCAGGTGGTTCACGTCCACCGGCCAGTCCCAGGGCATGGGGATCTCCTCCAGCAAGGACCGGTAATGCCAGTCGTCGCCGTGGCGCACCCAGAACACCGGGTGTTCTCCCAGACCCCGTGTTTTGCGGTATTCCAGCCATTGCTGGCCTTCCCGGCTCCACCACTTGGCATCCCGGTAGCCGCCGGCCGTCACGAATTCCAGGAACTCGCCGTTGCTCACCAGGAAGCGGGCGGCCTTGAAGGAGGGCACATCGGCGCTGTGGCGGCCATACTCGTTGTCCCAGCCGTACTGGTTGTGGTCACGGTCCTTGCCCAGGGTGACCTGATCGCCGGGCACCGGCAGGAGTTCGTTGCGGGGCGCCGCGCCGCTGGCCGGGCAGAGGGCCCAGAACGGGTCCGGCTTGAGATGTTTCAGCGCCGTCTGGCGGATCAGCACCGAGGAGGTTTCCAGATGGATGCGCTCGTGCTCGATGCCCATGAGCACCACCCACAAGGGGTCGTTCCAGCCGATGGGCAGGGTGATGGGGGCGGTGCGGATGACTTCCCGCACCACTTCCCCGGCCCGGGCCCGGTAGGCCCGCACCGCGTCCACGCCGGGCCAGTCGTAGTGGGTGGCGTTGAGATCGTCCCAGTTCATCTCGTCCACGCCGATGGCGAACATGGATTCAAATTCCGGGTTGATGCGGAAGTCGATGAGCTTGGCCACGTTCAGCTTGTTGATATAGAAGGTGGTGGTATGGCCGAAGTAGAAGATGTGCGGGTGACGCAGGGGTTCGGGCTGGACATAGAAGGTGTCGTCGCCGGCGAAGCAGTCGAACAGGCGCTCGAACAGGGCGTAGGTCTTGTCGAAGTAGTCCAGCAGCTTGAGCCGCATCTCTTCCGGACTGCCGGCGTCCAGCAGGAGATTGCGGGTGTGGAAGTCTTGCAGGGCGTTCATGGGCGTACTGCGGCAGGTGGCCGCGCAGGTTGGAAAATCCCGTTACCTATAACACACCCGGACGGGGCCATTGCAACACCGACTTCGATGCGGGCCGGGAAACGGTCTCCGGGTCAGATGGTTTTCACCACCAGCACCGGACAGGCGGCCCGGGTCACCACCTGCTGGGCGACGCTGCCCATGAGCAGGCGGTCCAGGCCGGTGCGGCCGTAACAGCCCAACACGATCAGGTCGCAGTCGTTTTCCTTGGCGGCTGCGATGACGCAGTCGGCCGGCCGGCCTTCCTTGACAACGCTGTCGGCGGGCACGCCGTCCTGACGCAACAGGTCACGCACCCGGTCGGCGATGGGCTTGATGATGTCGCATTTCAGGTCGTCGCTGGCGCATACCGCCAGTACCGTCACTGGCAAGCCGCAACGCTTGGCCAGGGCGCCGGCGGACACCGCCGCCGCGTCGGCGCCCCGGGAGCCGTCCACCGCCAGCAGGATGCCCTTTTCCCACATGCCGCTTTCCTTGGGCACCACCAGGACGCTGCAGCGCACGTGGCCGATCACCCGGGCGGCGGCCTCGCCCAGCATCAGGCGCTCCAGCCAGTGCACCCCGCGCCGGCCCATGATCACCATGTCGGCATCGCTTTCCTCGGCCTGGGTGGCAATCTCCCGCACCGGTTCCTCGCCGTAGCGCAGCACCGGCGCGCAATTCACACAGGCGGTGCCGGCCTGCTCCTCCACCTGTTTCAGGATGCCTCGGCCCAGGTCTTCGGCCTGTCCGACCGCGTTGGGGTTGAACATGGCGTAGCCGGGATAGGTCTGGGCCATGTGCATGACAGTGAGCTTGGAGCCGCAGCGGCTGGCCAGGTGCACGGCCACGCGCACGGCGCCGGCACTGACTTCGCTACCGTCGGTGGCCAGGACGAGATTGTCGAAGCGGGCGAGGGGGGAGAGTTGGTCGCTCATGTTCGTGCTCGCAAACAAGGACACTCACAAGCATAGCGAATGGCGATGAAACTGCGGGGCAATTCCCTCGGACATCGCGGGGCGGAAACAAAAGGCCCGGCGGAGGCCGGGCCGAAGACGAATTGATGAAATCAGACGCCCGTCGCAACCAATCGGAGCGCCCGGAGGTTGATGTTCAGCAGGAATCGGCTTCCGCAGAGTATTTGGATAGGGGAATGGCCTGGGCCGTGTCCTTCACTTCCTCTTTATATTTCCCGAAGCCCAGTTCCTTGTTGAGCTTGCCTTTGAAAGCCTTGAAATAATCCTCGATCAAGTCGGCGCCGTACATGCCGGTGGCATAGATTTCGTCGCTCGCAGCATCGACTTCCAGGCGCACGGCAGGCAGCGGCTGGGAGGCCTTGCCGGTGAGCACATTGGCGCCGGTGGCTGGGTCAAAGGCGCTGTTGTGGGCGCAGCAGACGATGGTGCCGGACCGGCCGGAGGTCTCGCTGTTGCCGGAGATGTAGCTTATTTGGCTGCTTGCTTTGGTCGGGTGGACCATCTGATGGGTACATACCGCCAGGTAGCCCACCACATTCTTGTTGGCGCCGACGCCGCCGGCAAAGGTGTAGTCCTCGCCGCCCTCGGTCTTCAGTGCCGTGCCGCCCGGCGCGGCGGCCGGCAGGGCGATCAGGAAGCAGGGCGTGCCGGCAAACGGGTAGTTGAATACATACGCCTCCTTCTGGTCCAGGCTGGAGGCCTTGAGGGGGGCGCCGCTGGCATCCACCAGTTTGACCTTGGCATAGTCCTTGGCGCTGGAATACACCAGCCGGCTTTGGGCGCCCGCTGCCACCGCCAATGCACTGGCGCTGCATACTTTGATGAAGTCTCTTCTGTCCATTGAAAATCTCCTCTACTGGTTAAAAAGGGGCCGCGAGGCCCCTTGTCAGAGTTGAAGGTGGGTTTACTGGCCGAACATGTCGCGGTAGATGCCCTGTGCCCATTCCAGATAAGCGCGGCCCATGGCCTCGTCGCGCACTTCCCAGGTCTTGGTGTCGGGCGAGAAGCCGGTGATGGCGTCGGCCTTGGGGTCGTAGGTGTACTTGGCGTCTACCTTGATGCCCTTGGGCTTGAGACCTGAGTAGTCGTCGGCGTACGGTTGCGTCATGGAGTAGCACACGGTCTCCGGGGACTCCCAGGCGATCTCCTTGCCCTGGGCCCGAGCCGCCAGCACCTGGGCCACGAATTGGCCTTCGCTGTTGGAGGTGTTGGCGCTCTTGGAGTAGGGCTGGGAGCGGGCGTCGCCGGTGATGTAGACGTGGGGGTCGCCGATGAAGTTGTAGAAGCGCACGTCGTTGTCACCTTCCTTCTGGGGACTCTTGGTGGACGGCGCCATCAGACCCAGCTGCTCGATCAGGGTGTTGCCGCGCACGTTCGGGTAGATGCAGGCTTCGTCGAACTGGTAGGAGTCGAACTCGGTCTTGATGATCTTCTTCTCGTGGTCCACGCCGGTGACGGCCTGGGTCGGCTTCCATTCCAGGACGTCCTTGTACAGGTTGTCGTAGGCGTCGTGGAAGCCCACCTTCTTGATGGTGATTTCCGGGTTGGCATCCAGAACGAGCACCTTGCCGGGGATCTTGTTCTTCTTGATCCATGAGGCGGCCAGGCAGGAACGCTCATACACGCCGGGCAGGCAGCGGTAGTTGCCGCCAGGATTGGTCATGATCCACAAGCCGCCCTCGAAGTTCTGGAACTTGTTGCGGATGGTGACGTGCTCCATGGGGGAGATGAAACCGCCCGGCCAGTTCTGCTGCACGGCGTAGCGGTTTTCCGGGTCGGTCACGCCGATCTTGTCGTAGTCGTAGGAGATGCCGGGGGCCAGGACCAGGAAGTCATAGGCGATGGCGCCGTCGTTGGTGTACAGCTTCTTGGCGGCGCGGTCCAGGCCGGTGACGGTGGCACAGACGAAGTTGTAGCCGTTGTTGACGGCGGCATCCAGGAAGCTGTGGGCAGCCAGGAATTCCAGATTGACGATGCCCACGTACCACAGGCTGCTGTTGAAGCAGGATGAGTACATGTCGCGCTTGTCGACCACCACCACGTCGAAGTTGGGGTAGTTTTTCTTGGCGTGGGCGGCGATGGTCATGCCGGAGGTGCCGGCGCCCACCACCACCAGACGTGGTCCCTTGGCCTTGGGCAGCTTGATGTTGTCTAGGGAAGAAATCATGGCGGGGGCAGCGCTACCGCTCCCGGCCATGGCCGAGCCGGTGACACCCGTGGCGCAGCCTGCCGTACCAGCGGCCAGTACGGCACCGCCCATCTTCAGAAAATCACGTCTTCCAAGGTTCTCGCTCATTTGGTTTGTCTCCTCGAGATTGCGGAACGAAAAAAAAGACCAGGTTGCTTTAACAGACCCAGACTCACAGGCGCCCATAGCGCCATAGGGGAAATACTAGCGTCATTTGGTACAAATGTCTGAAAAAGCAACATTAGAGTTTCATTATGAAATAGTGGGGCCATGTCTTTGAAAGGTCTCGATTAATTCTCAGTAAGCACGCTTCCTGATTTCGCCTTAATGCTTTCGCTTGACTGTGCGGATTCAGGGTGGTGTTCATCAGATAACGCAATTTGCCTATCTCTCGTTGACCATGCTCATGGAATCCACGGATTTACGCGGTATGCAAGCCTTTGCCTCGAGCGCAGGATATTGCGGAAATAGGGCATTTCTGGAAACGGAACGAAGTCGTCGGAACCCTGTGCGGGTCGTCTCAATCAATCCGGGTATTGCATGAGAGGTGCGGATACGTAGCTCCATTGAAATGAAATTGCTGATCGTGGAAGACGACGCCATGCTCGGACGGGCACTGGAAACCGGCTTGCGGCAGGCTGGCCATGCCGTGGATTGGCTGCGGGACGGGCGGTCCGCCGACCAGGCCCTGACCATGCAGGTCTATGACCTTGTGCTGCTGGACCTGGGCCTGCCGCGCAGGGACGGTTTGCAGGTACTCAGGGCTGTGCGCGGACGCCAGGACACCACCCCCGTTTTGATCCTGACCGCACGGGATGGATTGGAGGAACGGGTGGCCGGCCTGGATTCCGGCGCCGACGACTACCTGGTCAAGCCCGTGGCCCTGGCGGAATTGCTGGCGCGGATCCGCGCCCTGGCCCGGCGCGCCGCGGGGCGTGCCAATAATCTGCTGACGGTCGGCGCGCTCGAATTGGACCTGACCACCCGCCAAGCCCGTTTTCGTAAACGGGCCGTCGACCTGACCGGCCGGGAATTCGCTTTGCTGGAGGCCCTTGCCCAACGCCCCGGTGCCATCCAGTCCCGGGCCGGGCTGGAAGAGAAGCTGTGTGCCTGGGGCGAGGAGTTGGAAAGCAATGCGGTTGATGTCCATATCCACAACCTGCGCCGCAAGCTGGATCCTTCCTTGATCCGGAACATCCGAGGGGTGGGCTGGCGTTTGGAGAGCCTGTCATGAAATCGCTGCGCATGCGCCTTGCCTTGTGGGTGCTGGCGGGAACGGCGCTGGCCCTGCTGGGGGCCGGGATCGGCAGCTATTACATTGCGCGGGAACAGGTCAACGGCCTGTTCGATGCCCAGATGGAGGCCTTGGTCACGCGTTTGCTGGTCGCGCCCCAGCAATTGCGGCCCTTGTTTTCCGGGCCCACCATCCGGGACGAGTCGGATGATGAGGGACATTCGCCAGGTCCCAATCCCCATGGCTTCCAGATCCAGGTCGGCGATGCGGCCGGGTTGTTGCGTTTAGGCAATGTTGGTTTTCCCTTGTTGCCCCGTGACGGTTTCTGGAACGTTCGGGTGGGAAAAACCGGTTATCGCGTATACCAGGCCCGCCAGGGTGGGCTGGTGGCCCAGGTGGCGCAGCGTGCCCAAGACCGGGTCTGGCTGTCCGCCAACTATGCCTTCGAGGGGGTGCTGCCCTATTTTTTTCTGGCGCCGGCCCTGGCCTTCATGGTCTGGTGGGGAGTGGGGCGGGGCCTGCGTCCCATGCGGCGCTTGGCCGGGGATGTGGCGCGGCGCGGCGAGGACGATCTGGCCGCGTTGCCCGGCGACGAACTGCCCTTGGAGATGCGTCCCTTGGTGGCGGCGCTGAATCGACTGATGGCCAGGCTCGACCAGGCCTTGCAACGTCAGCGGCATTTCATCGCCGACGCCGCCCATGAACTGCGCACCCCGCTGGCCGCCCTGGCCCTGCAGGTCGAGGTGGCGGCGGCGGAACGGGACCCGGCTGCGCGCGCGGCATTGCTGGAAGAATTGCGCGGCGGCATCACCCGTGCCGGACGACTCGTGACGCAGTTATTGGATCTGGCGCGGCTTGGCCCAGAGTCCGCAGTCCAGTTCGAAGAGCTTGAATTGTCCGAATTCGTGCGGCAGACCGTGGCGGATTATTTCCCCCTGGCCGAATGCCAGGGCATCGACCTGGGCGTGGCCGGATTGGAGCGCATCTTGATCGAGGCCGAACCTGTCAGCCTGCGCCTGCTGCTGGGCAATCTTCTGGACAACGCCTTGAAGTACACCACCCGGGGCGGACGGGTGGACGTGAGCGTGCTTGTCGAACCCGTTCCCCGCCTGCGCGTTGCCGACACCGGAGCGGGCATTCCGCCGGAGGAACGGGAGCACATGTTCGAGCGGTTCCGACGCGGCGAAGCAGTGACGGAGGCCGGCAGTGGATTGGGGCTTGCCATCGTCGCGGAAGCGGCACTACGCAATCGCGCCCGGGTCTCCCTGTTGGATAGCGCTGCAGGGATGGGGCTATGCGTGGAAGTGGCCTTTCCCCCAGCCGTGGAATCCCGGGACGCAATGGGACGTGCCCCATGAGTATTGCCGGCCTGATCAGCCAATACGGTTATACCGCCCTGTTCTTCGGGGCCTTCCTGGAGGGAGAAACCTTTTTGATCCTGGGGGGATTTGCCGCCCACCGGGGTTACTTGGAGTTGCCTTGGGTCATGGTCACGGCCATGGTAGGCGGATTCCTCGGCGACCAGTTCTACTTCTGGTTGGGGCGGCGCCACGGATCCTGGGTACGGGCGCGGTTTCCCACACTGGAGCCGGGATTCCAACGGGCGAACCGTCTCATCGAGCGCCATCACATGCCCCTGATCGTGGGGGTGCGCTTCCTCTACGGGGTGCGCACGGTGGGGCCCGTCGCCATCGGCATGAGCGGCGTGCCAGTCTGGCGCTTTGCCCTGCTCAACGGATTGGGGGCGGTGATCTGGTCGGTGCTGATAGGTGGCGCAGGCTATGTCTTCGGCCAAGTGCTGCAAGGACTGATAGAGGATGTGAAATCCATAGAAGATAAGATCATCCTGGGCATTCTGGCGGTGAGTCTGGCGTGGCAGCTGGCGCGGCGGGTGCGATCCCGGAGACGGCACCCGCCGACGCCAACCACTGGTCAGGAGGCAGGCCGGGGGCCGGGGCGCACGGCCAGATAAAGGTGCGCGTCGTCGCGCCGCACCAGAAAGGCCGCCGGGCGATCCTTGGGCAGGGCCAGGACTAGATCCCGCAGTTGTTCGCTATTGGAAACGCGGGCGCCATTCACAGCCAAAAGGATATCACCGCGCCGCAGGCCCGAGTCCGCGGCCGGCCCCGGCCCCACCGTGAGGACGCGAACCCCGGCCTCAAGGGAAAGATTGCCGCGCTCCTCCGGCGAGATGTCGCGCACCACGATGCCCAGCCGTCCGCCGTTGGCCTCCGCAAGGTGGACAGGGTGGGCGGCCTGGGCCTCGGGAGGCGTACCCAAAGTGAGATTCAGGGTGGTGTCGTGGCCGTTCCGCAGGATCTCGATGGGGACCTGCTTTCCGGGTGGCTGGTTCGATACCAGGCTTGGCAGATCGCCGCTGTCATTGACCTCCTTGCCGTCGAAACCGAGGATGATGTCCCCGGACTTGAGGCCGGCCCGGTGGGCGGGGCTGTCCGGGCTGACGTCGGCGATCAGGGCGCCCCGGGGTTTTTCCAGGCCGAAGGATCGGGCCAGATCCTGGTTTACGGACTGGACGGCGACTCCCAGCCAGCCGCGGCTGACATGCCCGTCGTCACGCAATTGCTTGGCGATTTCCAGGGCCGAGTCGATGGGGATCGCGAAGGACAGGCCCATGTAGCCACCGGTATTGCTGTAGATCTGGGCGTTGATGCCGACCACCCGGCCGGCCGTGTCGATCAGGGGTCCGCCGGAGTTGCCCGGGTTGAGGGGGACGTCGGTCTGGATGAACGGGTAGGCGTCATCCGGCAGGCTGCGTCCCAGGGCGCTGACGATTCCCTGGGTGGCGGTGCGCTCCAGACCGAAGGGCGCGCCGATGGCCAGGACCCATTGACCCACCCTGAGCCCGTCCGATTTGCCCAGGGCGACGGTGGGCAGGTCGTCCGCGTTGATCTTCACCAGGGCCACGTCTGATTTCTGGTCCGTGCCGACGACCTTGCCCTTGAATTCCCGACGGTCGGCCAGCTTGACCGTGATCTCCCGAGCGTGATCCACCACGTGGGCATTGGTGAGGATGTATCCGTCGGCGCCGAGGATGAAACCCGAGCCGATGCCATGGCGTTGGGGGGATTCATGGGCCTCGGGCACAGGGGGGTGCCAGGGCAGGCCGAAGTGTCGAAACAGCTCGTCGTAGGGGAAGTCCGCCGGGGCCGCGCCTTGGGCATCCCTTGTCGTGTCCCCATCCACCGTGATCTGTACCACGGCGGGGGCGGTCTTCTCCACGATGCCGGCGAAGTCCGGAAGGCTGACCTGCGTCGCTACGGCGCTGGCCTGGGGCACGGGCCAGGCCTCGGCACGGGTATGCCAAGTCGAGGCCACCGCCAGGGCGCCTGCGCCCAGGGCCAGGACGGCCAGGGTATTTTTCAGGGTCCGGGAAGTCATGTTCTCTCCAATCTGGTTGGCGCCGGATGGCGCGATGGAGAGAAGCTTGAAGCCTGAAAATTAACCGTAAATTAAGGGCTTGCATGAACAGAGTCGAAGTCTGGCAGTGTGTCGCACTGGCAAAAAGTCCGTGAATATTAGTAAAATGTGAAAGTTTTGTTGAAATAAGCAGCTACGACTATGGCCGCAGTGGCGTGCCCTCTCTGGGTCTACAAAATTTTCCCTTTTCTGCGCTGGTGGCCCACGGTCAACAAGGGGACATCCCGTGATGATGCCCTGGCCGGCCTCACCGGCGCCCTGATCGTCCTGCCCCAGGCCGTGGCATTTGCCACCATTGCCGGCCTGCCGCCGCAATACGGACTGTATGCGGCCATGACCCCGGCCATCGTCGCGGCGCTGTTCGGCTCCTCGTGGCATCTGGTGTCCGGCCCCACCACGGCCATTTCCATCGCCGTGTTCGCCTCGGTGAGTCCCTATGCCCAGCCCGGCTCGCCGGAGTTCATAGGCCTGGTGCTGACCATGACCTTCCTGACCGGCCTGTTCCAGCTCACCCTGGGGGTGGCGAGGATGGGGGTGCTGGTCAATTTCATCTCCCATACCGTGGTGATCGGCTTTACCGCGGGGGCCGCCATGCTGATCGCCGGCAGCCAGATCAAGAATTTCTTCGGCCTGAATATTCCTCGCGGCACACCGTTCTTCAATACCTTGCAGATGTTCGTCCAGCAGGTTGGCGACATCAACATCTATGTCACGGCGGTGAGTATGGCCACCTTGCTGGTCGGCATCCTGGTCAAGCGGTTCTGGCCCAAGGTGCCCTATATGATCATCGCCATGGTGGGGGGGGCGTCATAGCCGCGCTTCTCAACGGCCATTACGGCCAGGAGTTGACCCACATCCGCACCGTGGGCGCGCTCCCCGCCGGCTTGCCGCCCCTGTCCGCGCCGGACTTTTCCTTCCACGGTCTGGAGCAGATGCTGTTCCCGTCCCTCATCATCACCATGCTGGCCCTGACCGAGGCGGTCTCCATTTCCCGGGCCATCGCCAGCCGTTCCGGCCAGCATATCGACGGCAACCAGGAATTCATCGGCCAGGGCCTGTCCAACCTGGTGGGCAGTTTCTTTTCCGGTTACGCGGCCTCCGGGTCCTTCAACCGCAGCGGCGTCAACTATGCGGCCGGGGCTAAAACCCCCCTGGCGGCGGTGTTCGCTTCCATATTCCTGGCCGTGATCCTGCTGCTGGTGGCGCCCCTGGCGGCCTATCTGCCGACTGCGGCCATGGCCGGCATCCTGTTCCTGGTGGCCTGGGACCTGATCGACAAGCATCACATCGGGGTATTGCCGAAGATCAGCCGTCAGGAGACCGTTGTGCTCTGGGTGACCCTGATCGGAACCCTGGTGGATCTGGAGAAGGGCATATTCTTCGGGATCGCCCTGTCCCTGGTTCTTTACCTCTACCGCACTTCCCGGCCGACCTTGGAGTCCGTGTTGCCCGATACCGATCCGGCCAGCTATCACTTCGTCACCGTGGAAGATCGGCCCGAGTGTCCGCAAGTCAAGATGATGCGCCTGAACGGCTCCATCTTCTTCGGCGCCGTGGCCCACCTGCAGCAGCAATTCCAGGAACTTGAGGAGAGGCATCCCAAGTTGAAGCACCTGGTGATCATGGCCCACGGCATGAACTTCGTCGATCTGGCGGGCGCCGAGATGCTCGCCGAGCAGGCCCGCAATTGGCGCAAGAAGGGGGGAGGGCTGTATTTCTACCGGATGAAGGATGGCGTCGCCGAGATGCTCAGCAAAGGTGGCTTCATGGCGGATATTCGCGAATATAATCTCATCCCGGTTGGTGTCCGCCCCATCGACATCATCTTCAACCAGCTGGAAAAATCCATCTGCCATGCCTGCCCGCTTCGCGTCTTT
The DNA here is from genome assembly GCA_963713085.1 of uncultured Pseudomonadota bacterium. Classification (GTDB taxonomy): domain Bacteria; phylum Pseudomonadota; class Gammaproteobacteria; order Burkholderiales; family Thiobacillaceae; genus PFJX01. The sequence goes on from CAVQKQ010000019.1 coordinate 70,046, forward strand.
GCCCAGTGCCACACCATCCCCAGATCAGGGAATGCGCAGACCGACACACCGCAATTGCACGGGGTCGCTGACGCTTCCTGAGCGGGTGTTCGAGGATCGCGCTATTCGGGGGGGATATGATCCGTCGCAATCCCAATGGTGATCTGCCCGTGGTCCACGAAACCGCCTTCGTCGATCCCACCGCCATCCTGTGTGGCAAGGTCGTGGTCCATGAGAATGTCTTCATCGGCCCTTATGCCGTGATCCGCGCCGACGAGGTGAACGAGGCCGGCGATATGGAGCCCATCGTGATCGGGGCCCATTCCAATATCCAGGACGGGGTGGTGATCCACTCCAAGGCCGGCGGCCTGGTGAAGGTCGGCGAATATACCTCCATCGCCCACCGCTCCATCGTGCACGGACCCTGCACGGTGGGCGACAACGTGTTCATCGGCTTCAACTCGGTGCTATTCAACTGCGTCATCGGCGACGGTTCCGTGGTTCGGCACAACTCCGTGGTGGAGGGTTGCCGCGTGCCGTCCGGCTTCTACATCCCGTCCACCAGCAACATCCATTCCGATGCCGAACTGGCCAAGATCGAACCGGTGACCCCCGATCAGGCCGGGTTCTCAGAGAGCGTGGCCCAGGCCAACAACGATCTGGTCAAGGGCTATAAGCGGATCCGAAACGAGTTCTGACTAGAAGCGGGCGGCAACCCGCCTCACTCATCGCCGCGCGGCGCAGCCGCGGTCAGCCACTCCGGCAGTTCGCGGCCGCCGGCATTGTCGATGATGTATTGCCGGATCAGCCGCCGCACTACCTGGGAAGGCGTCAGATCCTTCTGGGCGCAAATCTGCTCGAACAGCAGTTTTTTTCTGGGATCGATGAGTACGGTAAGTCGCGCGGTACGGTTTTCCATAGGATATTTGCAGGCACGGAAACATGTTAATCATATTCGCATTGAGCATGTCTTGAGCCACCCTTAGAATCAAATCCCATTTGATTCCCGGCCCCACCCTTGATCTCACCCGCCGCTTTGTTGGACCGCTTTGCCCTCGATCTCGTCTGGGGTGTGGTCCTGTTTTGGGTGGCGCTGGCGGCCACAGCGCCTTTCCTGCGTCGGCACGGTTCGCTGCTTGCCCTGGTCTTTCCATTGGGGGCCCTGGGCGCATTTCTGGTCGCTATCGTGGGCGCTGTCGGACTGCACGGCCCGGTGGCCCATTTCATCCTGCCCATCGGCCTGCCGGATCTCCCCTTCCATCTGCGCCTGGATGCCCTGTCCGCGTTCTTCCTTACCTTGCTGGGGAGCGTCGCCTTCGGGGTGACGGTGTATGCCCACGGCTATTTCAGGGCCATGGAAGCCGGCACCCGGTCCCTGGTGGCCCTGTGGTACCACCTTTTCCTGGCGGGCATGACCCTGGTGCTGCTGGCCGACGACGCCTACGCCTTCATGGTGGCCTGGGAGGTGATGGCCCTATCCTCCTATTTCCTGGTCACCACCGATCACAAGATCCCAGACATCCGCCGCGCCGGTTTCCTCTACCTGCTCATTGCCCACGTGGGCGCGGTGTCCCTTCTGCTTTGCTTCGGCGTGCTCCAGGGCGGGCATGGCGATTACACCTTTGGCACCATGCGCCTTGCCGAGATGTCGCCGGCCTGGGCTTCGGTCGCGTTCCTGCTCGCCCTGTTCGGCTTCGGCGCCAAGGCCGGCCTGGTGCCGCTCCATGTGTGGCTGCCCGAGGCCCATCCCGCGGCGCCCTCGCCGGTGTCCGCGCTGATGTCCGGCGTCATGCTCAAGGCCGCCATCTACGGCCTTCTGCGGGTGAGTCTGGACCTGCTCAACATCCACCTCGCCTGGTGGGGAACCCTGGCCCTGGCCCTGGGCCTGATCACCGCCCTGTACGGCGTCATCTTCGCCGCCGTGCAATCGGACATGAAGCGGCTGCTGGCCTGGTCCTCCATCGAGAACATCGGCGTGATCATCGCCGGCTTCGGCCTGACCCTGATCTTTTACACAGACGGCAAGGGGACCCTGGCCGCCCTGACCATGACGGCCATGCTCTATCACGCCCTCAACCACGCCTTCTTCAAGGGCCTGCTGTTCATCGGCACCGGTTCCGTGCTGCATGCCACCGGTTCGCGCCAGATGGGGGAACTGGGCGGCCTGATGCGCTACATGCCATGGACCGCCTGGCTCATGCTGATCGGTGCTTTGGCCATCGCCGGCCTGCCGCCCCTGAACGGCTTCGTTTCGGAATGGCTGTTGCTCCAGGCCTTCCTGCTGACACCGGGCCTGAACCATTCCTACCTGAACATGGTGATCCCGGTGGCGGCGGCCACGGTGGCCTTGGCCGCCGCCCTGGCGGCCTACGTCATGGTGAAGTTCTACGGCGTGGTGTTCCTGGGACAGCCCCGGGAGCCGGCCTTGAAACAGGCCCATGAGGCGGGCCGGCCGGAACGGGCGGGCATGATCTGGCTGGCCACCGGCTGCATCCTGCTGGGCTTGCTGCCGACCCGGGTGATCGCCTGGATGGCGCCGGTGGTGCGCCAGCTCACCGGTCAGACGATGATCAACGATGGCAACTGGCTGTTGCTGGCGCCGGTGAACGCGGAGCGGGCCAGTTATGCGCCCCTGATCTTCCTTGTGGTGGTGATGGTGGTCCTGTTGCTGACCTTCCTGGGCGTGCGCCGGGTCTATCACGGCCGGGTGCGCCGGAGCGACCCGTGGGACTGCGGTTATCCCGAACAGACTCCACGCATGCAGGACACCGCCGAGGGTTTCGGCCAGCCGATCCGCCAGATCTTCGAGAGCTTCATGCAGGTGGAACGGGAAACCCCGGATCCCCTGGACCGCCAGCCCCGCTACCAGGGGGCCAGCATGGACAAGACCTGGTTCCTGTTCTACGCGCCCATCGCCCGTCTCGCGGGCTGGCTCTCGGAACAGGCCGGGCGGCTGCAGCACGGCCGCATCCAGTGGTACCTGATCTACAGTTTCGCCACCCTGATCTTCCTGCTGGTCTTCGTGACGCGTTGACCCCATGAGCGCCGGCATCCTCCTGCAAATCGCCCAGACCCTGCTGGCCATCCTGGTGGCGCCCTTGCTGCTGGGCTGGACCAACCAGTGCCGCGCCTGGCTGCAGGGGCGCGGCGCGCCGCCTCTCACCCAGCCCTACCGGAACCTGCGCAAGCTGTTCCACAAGGATGCGGTCCTCGCCCACAACGCCTCACCCCTGTTCCGCTTCGCCCCCTACATGAAGTTCGCCTGCATGGCCCTGGCGGCGGGCCTCGTGCCCATGATCGCCAACGACCTGCCGTTCTCGCCCGCGGCCGACGTCATCGCCCTGGTGGGGGTGTTCGCCATGGCCCGGGTGTTCCTGGCCCTGGCCGCCATGGATATCGGCACCGCCTTCGGCAGCATGGGCGCGCGCCGGGAGATGCTGGTCTCCTTCCTGGCCGAGCCGGGCCTGCTCATGGTTTTTTTCACCGCCAGCCTGATTTCCCAGTCCACCCAGCTGCCCCGGATCGTCGCCACCCTGGCCCATCGGGAATTCGCCATCTACCCAAGCCTGGCCTTCGCGGCGGTGGCGTTCTGGATGATCTCGCTGGCGGAGAACGCCCGCATCCCGGTGGACAACCCCAGCACCCACCTGGAACTGACCATGATCCACGAGGCCATGATCCTGGAGTATTCCGCCCGCCACCTGGCCCTGATCGAATGGGCCGTTGCCCTCAAGCTGTTCACCTATTCCACCCTGGGCATCGCCCTGTTCCTGCCCTGGGGTATCGCTCCGTCGGGCGATTACGCGGCCTTGCCCCTGGCGTGTCTGGCCCTGGTCCTGAAGCTGACCGGCGGCGGCTTCCTCCTGGCCTTCACCGAGACCATCAGCGCCAAGCTGCGCCTGTTCCGGGTGCCGGAATTCCTGGGCACCGCCTTCCTCCTGGCGGTGCTGGGGATGTTGCTGCACTTCCTCCTCGAGGCTTAGAACGTGTCCCTCAGCCACCACATCCAGATCATCAATCTGTTGGCCGCCCTGCTTCTGCTGATCTCCTTCGCCATGCTGTCGCAACGGCGCATCGTCGGCCTGGTGACCCTGTTCGCCTGGCAGGGGGCGGCCCTGTCGGCCTCCACCGCCCTGGTCGCCTGGTCCACCGGCCAACATCATCTCTACTGGTCGGCGGCGCTCACCCTGGTCCTCAAAGTGGTGGTCCTGCCCTGGTTCTTTTTCCGGCTGGTGCGCAGGCTGGACGTGGAACGGGATGTGGAGCCCATGATCAACATTCCCACCACCATGCTGATCGGCATCGCCCTGGTGATCTTCGCCTTCAACCTGGCCCTGCCCATCTCCCAGATGGCCGGCACGGTGACCCGCGCCAACCTGGGCATCGCCATGGCCTGCGTGCTGCTGGCGTTCCTGATGATGATCACCCGGCGCAAGGCCATCACCCAGGTGATCGGCTTCCTGTCCATGGAGAACGGCCTGTTCTTCGCCGCCACCAGTGCCTCCTACGGCATGCCCATGGTGGTGGAACTGGGGGTGGCCCTGGACGTGCTGGTGGGGGTATTCGTGCTGGGGATCTTCTTCTTCCAGATCCGGGAGACCTTCGATTCCATGGACCTGAAGCACATGGAAAAGTTGAAGGAGCGCTAGGCCATGGAAATCTACTGGCTCCTCGGTTTTCCCCTGGCCGGCGGCGTCTTCCTGGCCCTGTGGGGCAATCGCCGCAACGCCCCCGAGATCAATGCCATGTTCAGCGGCCTCACCCTGATCGCCGCCGCCCTTCTGACCGCGCGCATCGTCGCCGACGGGCCCATGATCGTGGGCGGCGAGGGCTGGTTCTTCATCGATTCCTTCAACGTTTTCCTGGTGGCCCTCACCGCCCTGGTGGCCTACACCACCGCCCTGTTCTCCCGGCCCTACATGCGCATCGAACAGGAGCACGGCCGCCTGGGCGCCGGCCGCCTGCGCTTGTACCACAGCAGCTACCAGATCTTCATCGGCGCCATGCTGCTGGCGCTCACCACCAACAACATGGGCATCCTCTGGGTCTCCATGGAGGCGGCCACCCTGGCCACCGTCCTGCTGGTGTCCCTGTACCGCACCCCGGCCTCCCTGGAGGCGGCCTGGAAGTACTTCATCCTGTGCGGCGTGGGTATCGCCCAGGCCCTGTTCGGCACGATCCTGCTCTACTTCGCGGCGGAGAAGGTCCTTGGTCCCGGCGGTACGGCCCTGCTCTGGACCCATCTCAACGGGGTAAAGACCCAACTCGAACCCACCGTGCTGCAACTGGCCTTCGTCTTCCTGCTGGTGGGTTACGGCACCAAGGTGGGCCTGGCGCCCCTGCACAACTGGCTGCCGGACGCCCACGCCGAAGGCCCCACCCCGGTTTCCGCCGTGCTCTCCGGTCTGCTGCTCAACGTGGCTCTGTACGCGGTGATGCGCGGCAAGGTGCTGGTGGACGGCGCTCTCGCCGGCAGCGCTGGCTCGGACCTGGCAGGTGGCCTGATGATGGGCTTCGGCCTGTTCTCGGTGGTGCTTGCGGCCTTCCTGATCAAGCGCCAGAGCGACGTGAAGCGCATGTTCGCCTACTCATCCATCGAGCACATGGGCCTGATCACCTTCGCCTTCGGCATGGGCGGACCGGTGGCCAGCTTCGCCGGCCTGCTGCACATGACCATGCACTCACTGACCAAGTCCGCCATCTTCTTCGCCGTGGGCCATGCCACCCAGAAGGCCGGCACCCAGGTCATGGACGGTATCCGCGGCCTGATCCGCACCAATCCCACCATCGGCTGGGGACTGATGCTGGGCACCGTGGCGATCCTGGGCGTGCCGCCCTTCGGCGTGTTCGCCAGCGAGTTCCTGATCATCACCACCGCCATGCACGAACATCCCTGGGCCACGCCCTTCCTGCTGCTGGCCCTGGGGGTGGCGTTCGCCTCCATCTTCGGCAAGGTCCAGCCCATGGTGTTCGGCGAGACGGAGTTGCCGCGCCTGCCCCACCAGCCCGCCCTGGCGCCCGTGTTCATCCACCTGGCCCTGGTGTTGATGCTGGGTCTGTTCATCCCGGCCTATCTGGCCGACTGGTACCGCCAGGCCGCCGCCTTGTTGGGAGGCTGAGATGCGGATCGGCGAACAGAACTGGAACTTTTCCCCCCTCGGCCCCCACAGCTGGCGCGGCCGGGTGCAGGCGGCGCGGCTGCCGGGACTCGCCCGGGCGGTGCGGGACGAAGGCGGCCAGCTGGTGGCCCTGTGGGGTTCGGACCAGCGGATGCTGGACGATGCCGCCGGCGGTCGCGCTACTCGCGGTTCCCCATCCCAGATCCCTCGCGCGGCGGACGCGATGTCGGAGGGGCTGTTCGATCGGCTGGCTCCGGATATCACGCTGGAGGAACTGGCGGCAAAGGCGGACGGCTACGCGATCCACGCCACCTTTCTCACCGCCAACGGCCTGGTCTGGATCAGCGCCACCCTTCCTGTCGACGCTCCCGCCTATCCCGATCTGTCGGCCATCTTTCCCCAGGCCGACCGCATGCAGCGTGCCGTCTACGACCTGCTCGGCATCCGCGCCGAAGGCGCAGTGGACCTGCGCAAATGGCTGCGCCACGGTGCCTGGGCCGAGGACGAATTCCCCCTGCGCAAGGATTTTTCCGCCACCCGGCAAGCCGCTCCGGAAACGGATGCCTACCCTTTCATCCGGGTCGAGGGGGATGGCGTCCATGAAATCCCGGTGGGCCCGATCCACGCCGGCGTCATCGAGCCGGGCCATTTCCGCTTCTCCGTAATCGGCGATCGCATCCTGAAGCTTGAGGAGCGGCTGGGCTACTCCCACCAGGGCAGCGAAAAGCGCTTCGAGGGCCTGGACCTGGCCACCGGCGCCAAGCTGGCCGGCCGCATCTCCGGCGACAGCCACAGCGCTTTCGCCTGGGCCTATTGCATGGCGGTGGAGCGCGCGACCGGCGGGGACGCCGGCGGCGCCGTCCCGGATCGGGCACTTTGGCTGCGCGCCCTGTTCCTGGAGATGGAGCGCATCGCCAACCACCTGGGGGACCTGGGCTATCTGGGCAACGATGCGGCCCTGGGCTTCGGTTTCATGCAGTTCTGGCGCCTCAAGGAAGACTGGCTGCGCCTGTCCGCACGGTTGTTCGGCCACCGCTACCTGTTCGACCGCATCGTCCCCGGCGGCGTGGCAGTGGACATCCAGGAGGCGGGCCGGACGGAACTCGCCAAGATGTCTGAAAGCGTCGAAAAGGAGACGCGGGAGCTCAAGGCCATCTACGACGAGCACCCCGGACTCCAGGACCGCTTCGCCCACACCGGAACGGTCACGCCGGACCTGGCCGCGCGCCTGGGGCTCACCGGCTTGGCCGGGCGCGCCAGCGGGCAGGCTTGGGATGCCCGCGTGCAATTCCCCCAGGCCCCTTATGACCAACTGGACGTGAACATGGCCACCCACCGCCGGGGCGACGTGCTGGCCCGGGCAGAGGTGCGCATCGCCGAGGTATTCGAGTCCCTGCGTCTGGTCCGGGAAATCCTGGCCCGTCTGCCGGCCGGGACCATCCGCGCGCCCCTGGATCCGGTGCGAGCCGCCTGCGAAGGCATGGGCTGGGTGGAAGGCTGGCGCGGCGAGGTGGTGGTGGGGCTGCGCATCGGCGCCGACGGCCGCCTGGACCGGGTCCATCCCCACGATCCGTCCTGGCGCAACTGGCCGGCACTGGAGCTGGCAGTGATGGACAACATCGTTCCGGACTTTCCCCTGATCAACAAATCCTTCAACCTGAGCTATTCGGGCCAGGACCTGTGAGGACGCTGCCATGGCCACCCACCTGATCCTGCGCAAGATCCTCAAGACCGGCATCGTCTCCGAGCCGCCGCCCGGTGCCGACCCCGCCCTGCGGGTGGGCGAGGGGGAGATACTCCAGGCCGAGATCCTGCGGGTGTTCGGCCAGGCCCTGGTGGTCCGCCACCTGGATGCCGGCTCCTGCAACGGCTGCGAGCTTGAGATCCACGCCCTGGGCGGCCCCCGCTACAACATTGAGGGCATCGGCATCAGGTTTGCCGCCAGCCCCCGCCATGCCGACCTGCTGCTGGTCACCGGCCCGGTCTCCCGCAACCTGGAAACGGCCCTGCTGCGCACCTACGAAGCCATGCCCGAACCCAAATGGGTGGTGGCGGTGGGCGACTGCGGCTGCGGCCTGGGCGAGGCGGGCGCCCTGTTCGGCGCCAACTACGCCACCCGCGGCAAGGTCTCGGATGTCATCCCGGTGGATGTGGAAGTGCCGGGATGTCCGCCGGAGCCGACGGCGTTGCTGCGGGGGATATTGGCTGTCGTGAGCGGGGCGGGCCTGCGCGTCTGAGCGCCCGAGATCATCCCGGATGGGCTGGATCCGGGGGTTCCCGGAACGGTCAGGGATACCTTCGACCTATGGATGGCCGGCTTGTCCATCGTCAAATATGAATCGATTGCATCGGGGATACACTGCCGATGCACCAATCCATCCGACGAGGAGTAAGCTGCCATGTACGCACTTACAACGGACGAGTTGCAGTCGATCCTGACGCATCTGGATCAGGCCATCTACAACCACGAGCAGTGGTCAAGGGCCTTGGATCGCACCCTGGTTTGCCGTGCACTATACGACCAGCGCGATGTGGACAAGGAAGCGCATCGCCAGTGCCAGTTCGGTCAGTGGTACTACAATCATGCCACCTCCCACCTGCGGCAACTGCCCGCTTTCATGGCGATCGAGGCCGAGCATGCGCGCATGCACGAGCTGGCCGGGCGCCTGCTGGTCACCAGCACCACCGGGAAACCCATCTCGCCCTATGACTACGACAATTTCTCCCATGCCCTGGAGCGGCTGCGCCTGCAGATCCATACCCTCAAGCGCGAACTGAACGAACAGCTGTACAACCGGGACCCACTCACGGGCGTGAATACCCGCATCGGCCTGCTCACCGAATTGCGCGAACAGCACGAACTGGTGAAACGGGGCGTACAGCCCTGCACCGTGGTCATGATGGACATGGATCATTTCAAGGCCATCAACGATAACCATGGGCATCCCGCCGGGGATCAGGTCCTGATCGAGACGGCACGCTTCCTGATCGACAACCTGCGTCCTTACGACAAGGTGTTTCGCTACGGTGGCGAGGAATTCCTGATCAGCCTGCCCAGCATGGACGCGGGGGCGGCGTTTGGCGTGGTCGAACGGTTGCGCGAGGGCATCGCGCGGAGTTCCTGCAAGACGGCGGACGGACGTGTCCTGACGGCCACGGCTTCGTTCGGTCTGACGGAGCTCGATGCCTTTCTGCCGGTGGAGGCCTCCCTGGACCGGGCCGACAAGGCCTTGTACGAAGCGAAGAAAGCGGGCCGCAACGGTACGCGGCAGTGGAAGGCCAATCTCTGATAGCCCACTGTACCCAATCCGGGTGCGGGCCTCAGAGGTTGATCGTGTAGGTGGCGCGTTCGGTCTGGTTGATCAACTGCTCGATTAAGATGTCCGGCTCCATATCGACGATGCCGTACTGCAGTTCCAGGGTCGCGGCGGCATCCTTGGCCACCGCGCGCAGCGCGCCGTCGATGACCGACAGCAAGCGCTCCTTGATGGCGCTGGCCTCGGTGGTGTCCTTTCCCGGCAGGCAGATGACGAATTCCGCGCCGGCATAGCGATAGATCCTGTCGTTCGATTCCAGTATCTGGCGGCTTTCCTCGAAGGTCCTGCGCAACAGATCGTCGCCCGCGGCGCGGCCCAGGGTATGGTTGACAGCGGCCAGGTCAAAGCGCAGCAACAGCAGGCTGTATGCCTGCCCGGAGACCTTGCGGGCTTCCTGCGCACGGGTCAGGTCGGCCAGGAGATGGGCGCCGCTGAGTGTGCCGGTGAGGGCGTCGATGTGGTGCAGAGTCTCGAACACCTTCTGGCGCAGACCGTTCAACTCGCCCCTGAAGCTCTTGATGGTGTCCATGCAGACATCGTATTCCTTGGGCGTGACGGCCCAGTGTCCCTTGATCATGGTGCACAGCTCCCGGGCGCGACCATGCATGGTTACGTGCAGCTGTTCGACGCGTTGGAAGCTGGCCAGCTTGCGCAACGGGGCATTGCCGCTGCTATAGAACCACTTGCCAAATGCGCATTGCTGGTGGGCGTCTTCCGCCATGTCCGCCTCCGAGGGCGGCAGCTTGCAGGCCACCGTGCGCTGCAGTTGCTCGCGCCAGCTGTCGTGCATGGCGATGGCTTTTTCCAGGGTGTCCAGGATGGACTCGAGTTCCTGGGTGGTGACATTGATCATGTCGTGGGCGTCCTATAAACGTGAGGCATGTCGGCTTGTCACGGTAGCGTACCCGGCTGATTTCCATCACTCGCGGCGGCGGCCTCCAGAACGCACATTCTATTTGAAGCGGGACAGGGTTGCGGCCAAGTCCAGGTCAGGCATCGTCGAGAACGGTCATCAGGCGCCGGGAGAACCTGGTGAAGATAGTGTCGGCGGAAGGAATCCCGCCGATGGCCGCTAATCCACGGTCCCGGATTTGCCCGGGAAGGCAAGCACACGGGCCGCTTCGGTGGGGGCCTGGCGTCCCGCCATCAATTCCAGGGCGAGCCGGAACTCCACCGGAAGTCGCTTCATGGTGTCGCGCGCCACCGGGTGGTAGTAGAGGGCCTCGAAGGCCACCGGCTGATCCAGGGCGGTGCGTTGGTTGGCCCGGAAACCGGACCAGGCGATTTCCACCTCCCGGGCAGCCTCCCGGTGGGTGAAGATGATCTCCTCGGCGTCGATGACGGCCAGGTACTGCATGGAGCGGATCGGCACGAACACGCAGGCCTCCGTGCTGTGGGCCAGCAGCAGCCGGGTCAGGTTGTAGGTCGCCGCCGGCAGGGTACGCGCTTCCCGGTCGATGGGGGCATCCCGAAAAAAGCTGATTTCCATGTCTGGCTCCTCTCTCGGCCGCATTGTCATGGCACCGGCGCATCTGATCCGGCCGAAATGAACACTAGCGTATTGCAGGCCGCTTTGCTTTTGGTTGTGTCCAATCTGTTCATGACCGCTGCTGGGTATGCTTACCCCAAACACCTCGACGCCAAGGGCGATTGGTCTGGCGCGGGCGTCGGCCTGGGCACCGGACCTCGGCGACGACGCGGTCGAGGCGGGAAGGGTCCGGTCGAGTGGCTTCCGGGGCATGGGCGTTCCAGGTCGGGGTGTGCTGGTGCAAAGCCTTGCCTGCAATGGGGCGACCGTAAATTCCCTTGTTTTCATCGGGCTAGGAGAACAAGGGGAGGGCCTGGCCGCCCGGGCGCCATGATAAAATTGCGCCCTTCAAATTTTCCCGGAAGTATTCGCCATGTTTGCCCCCGATCAGACCATAAAGACCTTCGATCCCGAGCTGTGGGCCGCCATCGAGGGCGAGAACCGGCGCCAGGAAGAACACATCGAGCTGATCGCCTCCGAGAACTATGTCAGCCATGCCGTCATGGAGGCCCAGGGTTCCCAACTCACCAACAAGTACGCCGAAGGCTACCCGGGCAGGCGCTACTACGGCGGCTGCGAATACGTGGACATCGCCGAGCGGTTGGCCATCGATCGCCTGAAGAAGCTGTTCGGCGCCGATAAACACGATTACGAGGCCAACGTCCAGCCCCATTCCGGCTCCCAGGCCAACCAGGCGGTATTCATGGCCTTCCTCAAGCCCGGCGACACCATCATGGGCATGAGCCTGGCCGAGGGCGGCCACCTGACCCACGGCATGGCCCTGAACATGTCCGGCAAGTGGTTCAACGTGGTGGCCTACGGCCTTAACGCCAAGGAAGAGATCGACTACGACGCCATGGAACGGCTGGCCCATGAGCACAAGCCCAAGCTGATCATCGCCGGCGCCTCGGCCTACGCCCTGAAGATCGACTTCGCCCGTTTCGCCAAGGTGGCCAAGGCCGTGGGCGCCATCTTGATGGTGGACATGGCCCATTACGCCGGCCTCATCGCCGCCGGCCAGTATCCCAACCCGATCCCCCATGCCGACGTGGTGACCTCCACCACCCACAAGACCCTGCGCGGTCCCCGTGGCGGCGTGATCCTGATGAAGGCCGAACACGAGAAGGCCATCAACTCCGCCATCTTCCCGGGTCTGCAGGGCGGCCCCCTGGAGCACGTCATCGCCGCCAAGGCGGTGGCCTTCAAAGAGGCCCTGGGCAAGGACTTCAAGCGCTACCAGGAGCAGGTGGCGGCCAACGCCCTGGTCATGTGCAAGGTGCTGATCGAACGGGGCCTGCGCATCGTCTCCGGACGCACCGAGTCCCACTTGTTCCTGGTGGACCTGCAAGCCAAGGGCCTGACCGGCAAGGAGGCCGAGGCCGCCCTGGGCAAGGCCCACATCACGGTCAACAAGAACGCCATCCCCAACGATCCCCAGAAGCCCTTCGTCACCTCCGGCATCCGCATCGGCACGCCGGCCATGACCACCCGGGGCTTCAAGGAACTGGAGGCGGAAAAGCTGGCCCACCTGGTGGCAGACGTGTTGGACGCCCCCGGCGACGAAGCGGTGATCGAGCGGGTCAGGGGCGAGGTGAAGAAGCTCACCACCGCCTTCCCGGTCTACGGCAAATAACAGACCGCCCAGCCGCCCGGCGCGCCAGTCATGAAATGCCCCTTCTGCGGCCATGCCGATACCCAGGTGGTGGAGACCCGGGAATCCGAGGACGGCGCCTCGGTGCGCCGCCGCCGCCGCTGCGCCGCCTGCGACAAGCGCTTCACCACCTACGAATCGGCGGAGATCCGCCTGCCCGCCGTGGTCAAGACCTCCTCCGGCGAGCGTCAGGAATTCTCCCGCGACAAGCTGCGGGAAGGCTTCCGCCGCGCCCTGCACAAGCGGCCGGTTTCCACCGAATTGATGGACGAGGCCATCGACCGGGTGCTGCACCAGATCCTGGCCCTGGGTGAGAAGGAGATCACCTCGCGCCTGATCGGCGATCTGGTGATGGCCGAGTTGAAGCGCCTGGACAAGGTGGCCTATATCCGATTCGCCTCGGTCTACCGGGCCTTCCGCGACGTGGACGACTTCCGCGACGCCATCCGGGACGCCGAGAAGCCTTGAGCTTCAGCGCCGCCGACCATGCCCACATGGCCCGGGCCCTGCGCCTGGCGGAGCGGGGGCTCTACACCACCACGCCCAATCCCCGGGTCGGCTGCGTCATCGTCCAGGGCGACCAGGTGGTGGGGGAGGGCTGGCATGAAATGGCCGGCGCTCCCCATGCCGAAGTCCATGCCCTGCGCGAGGCCGGCGCGGCGGCCCGGGGCGCAACGGTCTACGTCAGCCTGGAGCCCTGCAGCCACCACGGCCGTACGCCGCCCTGCGCCAACGCCCTGATCGACGCCGGCGTGGCCCGCGTGGTGGCGGCCCTGCGGGACCCCAATCCCCAGGTCTCCGGCAGGGGCCTGGAACTCCTGACCCTGGCCGGAGTGAAGGTCGAAGTGGGCCTGATGGAAGACCAGGCCCGGGAACTCAATTTCGGCTTCATCTCCCGCATGACCCGGGGCCGCCCCTGGCTGCGCCTGAAGACTGCGGCCAGCCTGGATGGCAAGACCGCCTTGCTCAACGGCGAGTCGAAGTGGATAACGGGGGAGGCGGCCCGGGCCGACGTGCAGCGCTGGCGCGCCCGGGCCTGCGCCATCCTGACCGGGGTGGGCACGGTCCTGGCCGACGATCCGCGTATGAACGTGCGTGATCTGGGCACCCCGCGCCAGCCATTGAAGGTGATTGTCGATAGCCGCCTTACCACCCCGGCGACGGCCCAGATCCTGGCTAGCGGTGCCCTGATCGCCTGCGCGGCGCCGGATCCGGTGCGCCGCGCCGCCCTGGAAGCGGCGGGAGCCGAGGTGTTGGTCCTGTCCGACGACACAGGGCAGGTGGATCTGGCCGTCCTCATGGCCGAACTGGCCCGGCGCGGCATCAACGAGGTGCACGGCGAGGCCGGCGCCACCCTCAACGGCGCCCTGCTGGCGGCCGGCCTGGTGGACGAATGGCTGGCCTATTTCGCGCCCCTGGTGATGGGCCACCAGGCACGCGGCCTGTTCAATCTCCCGGCCCTGACCGACATGGCCGGCCGGCGGGGGTTCGCGCTGCAGGAGGCGACGATGCTGGGCACCGACCTGCGCTTGCTTCTGCGCCCCGTTTGACCTTCACACATCGAGGAATGGAATAGCCGTGCAAATAACTCGAAATCAAGTGGTGACCCTGCGCTACCAGGCCGCCACCCGCGACGGGCGGGTGGTGGACGCCGGGCAAGAGCCCCTGGTCTATCTGCACGGCGGCTATGGCGACCTGTTCGATGCCCTGGAACTGGCCTTGCAGGGCAAGTCGGTGGGCGATGAATTCCGGGTCGAGCTGAGCGCCGATCAGGCCTTCGGCGCGTACGACCGGGACCTGGTCAGCGGCGAGCCTCGGGACGCCTTCCCCGCCGATATTCAGATCGGCACCCGAGTCGAGACCGAGGGCGCGGACGGCGAGAGCCAGCTCTACACCGTCACTGCCGTTGACGGGGACCAGGTCGTCATCGACGGCAACCATCCCCTGGCCGGCATGGACCTGGTGTTCAGCGGCACGGTCGCAGCGGTGCGCCCCGCCAGCGCCAAGGAGATCGCCCGGGGCGAGGCCTCGTAGCGTCTTCCTTGGGCATGAGCGGCTTCAAGGATCATTTCTCGACCCGGTCCCCGGACTATGCCGCCCATCGACCTACCTATCCGGGGGCACTGTTCGACGCGCTCGCCGGGTTGACGCCGGGCCATGACCTGGCCTGGGATTGCGCCACCGGAAACGGCCAGGCGGCACGGGGGCTGGTGGGCCATTACGGTCGGGTGGTGGCCAGCGATGCCAGCGCCGCCCAGATCGCCGCTGCCCCTGGTCACCCCGGCATCGAATTCCGGGTGGCGCCGGCGCAGGCCAGCGGCCTGCCGGACCATTGCGCGGACCTGATTACGGTGGCCCAGGCGGCCCATTGGTTCGACCTGCCGGCCTTCTACGCAGAGGTGCGGTGGGTATTGAAACCGGATGGCGTCCTGGCCTTGTGGTGTTACGAACGCCTGGTGATCGAGCCGGGACTGGATCGGGAGATAGAGGATTTCTACAGCGGCTTGCTGGGGCCCTGGTGGCCGCCGGAGCGGCGCCACGTGGAAGCGGGTTACCGGGACCTGGACTTTCCGTTCCGGGAGCTGTCGGCACCGGCCCTGGAGATGTCGGCCGATTGGACCCTGGACCAGCTCCTGGGCTATTTCTCCACCTGGTCGGCACTTGGGGCCTATCTCAAGGCCGGGGGCCGCGACCCCATGCCGGATCTGCGGGCCAGCCTCGCCCGGGCCTGGGTTTCCTCCGGTGTTTCCCTTGCCACGCCTAAAAACATAAAATGGCCGCTTTCTTTACGGCTCGGCCGCGTCTAGCGGTTTCCTTACAGAAGGCGTTTTCCCATCATGTTCACAGGCATCATCCAGGCCGTAGGCCATATTTCCCACCTCGTGGAAGGGCGGGGCGGCGACGCCCGCGTCACCATCGCCGGCGACGGGCTGGACATGGGTGACGTGCAGCTTGGCGATTCCATCGCCTGCAACGGCGTGTGCCTGACCGTGGTGGAGAATAGCCAGGAAGGCTTCGGCGTGGATGTCTCGGGCGAGACCTTTTCCTGCACCATCGGCTTCGCCCCCGGGGACCGGGTCAACCTGGAAAAGGCCATGCGCCTGTCCGACCGTCTGGGCGGCCATCTGGTGTCCGGCCATGTGGACGGCGTCGGCGAGGTGATCCATTTCGCGCCGGTGGCTGCCAAGGCGGGAGAGGATGCCAGCTGGCTCCTGGAGATCCGCGCCCCGGGCAACCTGGCCCGATACCTGGCGCCGAAGGGGTCCGTGGCGGTGAACGGGGTGTCCCTGACCGTGAACCGGGTACGGGGCGAGGAATTCACCATCAACCTCATCCCCCACACCCTGGACAACACCATGTTCAAGGAACTGAGAAAAGGCTCCAGGGTGAACCTGGAAGCCGACATGCTGGCCCGCTACGCCGAGCGGCTGCTGGCCTATACCAACGATACGGACAAGGACTGACATGAGTTTGGCCCCCATTCAAGAAATCGTCGCCGAGCTCAAGGCGGGACGCATGGTCATCCTGGTGGACGAGGAAGACCGGGAAAACGAGGGCGACCTGGTTATGGCCGCCGAGCATGTCACGCCCGAGGCCATCAACTTCATGGTCCGGCACGCGCGGGGCCTGGTCTGCCTGACTCTGACCCCGGCGCGTTGCATCCAGTTGGGCCTGAAGCAAATGGTGAGCGATAACCAGACCCCCCACGGCACCGCCTTCACCGTCTCCATCGAGGCGGCGGTGGGGGTGACCACCGGCATCTCCGCCGCCGACCGGGCCGTCACCATCCAGGCGGCGGTGGCCAAGCACGCCCAACCCGACGACATCATCCAGCCCGGCCACGTCTTTCCGTTGCGCGCCCAGGAAGGCGGCGTGCTGGTTCGCGCCGGCCACACCGAGGCGGGCTGCGACCTGGTGGCCATGGCCGGCCTGGAACCGGCCTCGGTGATCTGCGAGATCCTCAAGGAAGACGGCACCATGGCCCGTCTCCCGGATCTGCTGGAGTTCAGCAAGGAGCACGGCCTGAAGATCGGCGCCATCGCCGACCTGATCCACTACCGCGCCGCCAACGAGCGCCTGGTGGAGCGGGCGGGTGAACGGGACATATCCACACCCTACGGCAACTTCCGCCTGGTGGTGTATCGGGACAAGATCAGCCGTGCCACCCATCTGGCCCTGACCCAGGGCGAAATCCGCGCCGATGCCGAAACCCTGGTCCGGGTGCACGAGCCGGTTTCCCTCATCGACGTGCTGGACGCCGGTGCGGCCGGCCATGCCTATTCGGTGCCCCGGGCCATGCAGATCATGGCCGAGGCGGCGGCCGACGGAAAAGCGGGCGCCATGGTGCTGCTGCACCGCCCGGAATCCGCCGAAGATCTGGCCGCGCGCGCCCTGCCGGCGGACACCCAGCCCCCAGCCCGCAAGTTCGACCTGCGCAACTACGGCACCGGTGCCCAGATCCTGCGCGATTTGGGCGTGGGCAAGATGAGGCTCCTCGCCACACCCCGCAAGATGCCGGCCATGGACGGCTTCGGCCTGGAAGTCACCGGTTATCTGGAACAAGGAAACTAGGATGAAACAGCCCCCACGCTCTCTTCGTTCACTGCACCCCGAGGGGGCTCAGGCCTCCCTTGGGGCGGCCCTGCAGGAGTCCTGAGATGGCCCGCTATCACAACATCCCGGAATTGGAACCTCAACTGAGCGGCAACGGCATGCGCATCGGTATCGCCATGAGCCGTTTCAACATCGACGTATGCGAAGGTCTGCTGTCGTCCGCCGTATCCGCCCTGGTGAAGGCCGGCGTGAAGGAATCGGACATGGTGATAGCCACCGTGGCCGGCGCGCTGGAACTGCCTCTGACCCTGAAGAAGATGGCTCTGTCCGGCAAGTACGACGCGCTGGTGGCCCTGGGGGCCGTGATCCGCGGCGACACCTACCATTTCGAGATCGTCTCCAACGAAATGGCCAGCGGCATCATGCGCATCACCCTGGATACCGGCGTGCCCATCGCCAACGGTGTGCTCACCACCGATACCGACCACCAGGCCACCTCGCGCATGTCGGAAAAGGGCCGCGACGCGGCCTTGACCGCCATCGAGATGGTCAACCTGTTGAAGGCGCTATGACCGCACAAGCTTCTCCATCTGGCAAAGGCAAAAAGGCCGGACGCGGCAGCCGCCAGATCTCCCGGGAGTTGGTGCTGCAGGCCCTGTATCCCTGGCAGGTGGCCGGCGCCGACCTGGCCTCGCTGCTGGTTCAGGCGGAGGAGGAGGAGGCCTATGCAGAGGCCAACACCGATTTGTTCAAGGATTTGCTTGCAGGCGTGCTGAAGACTGCCGGCGACCTGGACGCCGCGCTGGCCCCGCATCTGGACCGGACCATCGCCGAGCTCTCCCCCATCGAGCACTGCGCCCTGCTGATCGGTGCCTACGAACTGACCCACAGCCTGAACGTGCCCTATAAGGTGGTCATCAACGAGGCGGTGAACCTGGCCAAGAAATACGGCGGCACCGACGGCCACAAGTTCGTCAACGGCGTCCTGGACAAGCTGGCCAGGGTGACGCGCCAGGTCGAGATCGAGGCCGCCAACCGGCCCTGAACCGGGGGGCGACAGCCTCCGAGGATGACCAGCGAATTCGACCTCATCGCCCGTCTCTTCACCCGTCCGGCGCCCCATGCCCGGCTGGGAGTGGGGGATGACGCTGCCCTGATCTCCGTTTCGTCCGGCATGGAACTGGCGGTGTCCACGGACATGCTGGTGAGCGGACGCCATTTCCTTGCCGATACCGATCCATACTTTCTGGGCCACAAGACCCTGGCTGTAAATCTTTCCGATTTGGCGGCCATGGGCGCCTTGCCGCGCTGGGCCACCTTGGCCCTGGCCCTGCCCGAGGCGGATACGGCCTGGCTGGAACGGTTCAGCAGTGGGCTGTTCGATCTGGCTGACAAATTCCAGGTGGATCTGGTGGGGGGAGACACCACCCGGGGGCCGTTGAACCTGTGCCTGACGATCCTGGGCGAGGTGGAGGCCGGCAAGGCCCTGCGCCGGGATGGCGCCCGGGTGGGGGATGACATCTGGGTCTCCGGCACCCTGGGGGGCGCCATGCTGGGCTTGCGCCACCTTCAGGGCTTGATGGTCTTGGACGAGGAGGAGGCAAGCGCCTGCCTGAATCGTCTGAATGCGCCCGAACCCCGGGTGGCGTTGGGGCGTCGGCTGCTCGGTCTGGCCCATGCCGCGATTGACCTTTCCGACGGCCTGCTGGCGGATCTGGGGCATATCCTGGAACGCTCCCTGGTAGGCGCGGAGATCGATCTGAACGCCCTGCCGGCCCATCCCGCCGTGGCGCGCAGATTGGCGGACCCCGACGTGCGCCGGTGTCTTCTCGCCGGTGGCGACGACTACGAATTGTGTTTCACGGCCCCCTCTGAACACGCGGACGCCATACTTGAGGCGGCCCGTGCGGTGGGCGTGGCGGTCGCCCGCATCGGCCGTATCACCGGGCAAGCTGGACTGCGGGTGCTGGACGAGCATGGAAATCAGATGGCTATCAGGGCGCGGGGCTTTGACCACTTCGCCTGACCGCCGTTTTCTTCTGGCCCACCCCGCCCACTTCCTGGCCCTGGGGTTCGGCGCGGGGCTGTCGCCCAAGGCCCCGGGAACGGTGGGGACCCTGGTGGGCTTCCCGCTTTATTGGCTGCTGCTCGGTTCGCCCTTTTACTGGGCCTGGATCGCGGTGTTCATTGCAGTGGGAATCTGGGCCTGCCAGGTGACCGGCCAGGCATTGGGCGTGGCGGACCACGGCGGTATGGTATGGGACGAGATCGCTGCCTTTCTCATGGTGCTGCCCTTCGCGCCCCACTCCGTCCTGGGCTATGTCCTGGCCTTCGCCCTGTTCCGGCTGTTCGACATCTGGAAGCCGTTCCCCATCGGCTGGCTGGATGCCCGCGTCAAAGGCGGCCTCGGCGTCATGCTGGACGATGTGCTTGCCGCGGTTTACGCCATTCTCTGTTTATTGGGATTGTCGATATGGATGTGAATCAGGAAGAACTGGAACAGCTTGCAGCCCAACTGGGTAACGCATTACAGCGCAATGGCCTGATGTTGGCCGTGGCGGAGTCCTGCACCGGCGGCTGGGTCGCCCAGGCAGTCACCGCCATCATTGGAAGTTCCGTTTGGTTCGATCGGGGCTTCGTCACGTACAGTAACGAGGCCAAACAGGACATGCTGGGGGTCGGGGTGGACACCCTGGCTCGGTTCGGTGCGGTCAGCGAGGAGACCGCCCGGGAGATGGCCGAGGGGGCGCTGGCGCGCAGCCGTGCCGGGATCGTATGCGCCATTACCGGGATTGCCGGGCCCGCTGGCGGGACACCGGAGAAACCCGTGGGCACGGTGTGTTTTGCCTGGTCACGCAGGGGCGCGAAAACGGTAAGCTCACGGCTGTCTTTCCCGGGCGACCGGGGTCAGGTCCGGGCCCAGTCTGTGCGGCATGCCCTGAAGCAGTTGTTGTCCCTCGTGCCATAATCGCAAAGCCAAATTCGGAGGAAAAATCATGGATGAAAACCGTACCAAGGCCCTGGCCGCCGCTCTGGCCCAGATAGAGAAGCAGTTCGGCAAGGGCTCCATCATGCGCATGGGCGACGGTACTGTCGTCGACGACATTCAGGCAGTCTCCACAGGCTCGCTGGGGCTGGATGTGGCCTTGGGCATCGGTGGGCTGCCGCGCGGCCGGGTGGTGGAGATCTACGGCCCGGAATCTTCCGGCAAGACCACCCTGACCCTATCCGTCATCGCCCAGATGCAGAAGATGGGCGGCACGGCCGCCTTCATCGACGCGGAACACGCCCTGGACCCCGGCTATGCCCAGAAGCTGGGGGTGAACGTGGCTGAACTGCTCATCTCCCAGCCCGACACGGGGGAGCAGGCCCTGGAGATCGCCGACATGCTGGTGCGCTCCAGCGCGGTGGACGTGGTCGTGGTGGATTCGGTCGCGGCATTGACCCCCAAGGCGGAGATCGAGGGCGAGATGGGTGATTCCCACATGGGCCTGCAAGCGCGCCTGATGAGCCAGGCCCTGCGCAAGCTGACCGCCAACATCAAGCGCACCAATACCCTGGTCATCTTCATCAATCAGATCCGCATGAAGATCGGTGTGATGTTCGGCAATCCCGAGACCACCACCGGCGGCAACGCACTGAAGTTCTACGCTTCCGTGCGGCTGGATATCCGCCGCATCGGCGCCATCAAGAAGGGCGACGAAGTGGTAGGCAGTGAAACCCGGGTCAAGGTGGTGAAGAACAAGGTTTCCCCTCCGTTCAAGGAGGCCATCTTCGACATCCTCTACGGTGAAGGCATCTCCCAGGAGGGGGAGATCATCGAATTGGGCGTGGTCCACAAGCTGATCGAAAAGTCCGGTGCCTGGTATGCCTACCAGGGCGAGAAGATCGGCCAGGGCAAGGACAATGCCCGCGAATATCTGCGCCAGCATCCGGAAATCGCCCAAGAGATCGAGACGCAGATACGGGAAAAACTGGGGGTCAAACCCGCGGGTGGCGCTGCCGAAGCGTGAAGCTGCGGGAGCGGGCATTGAACCTGTTGGCGCGGCGGGAACACAGCCGCGCCGAACTGGCCCGCAAGCTCGCGCCCCACGACGAGGCGGACAACATCGCCACCTTGTTGGACGATCTGGAGCGGGAAAACCTGCTCTCCAACCAGCGCTATGCGGAGGCCCTGGCCCACGCCCGCGACGGCAGGCACGGCAGCCTGCGCCTCAAGGTGGTTCTACGAGAAAAAGGTGTGCCCGAAGGCGTGATCGCCGAGGTCTTGGGGGAGGCCCGTTCCAGAGACCTGGAGGCAGCTCGCATGGTCTGGCAGAAGAAGTACGGCCATCAGGCGAAGGATGCGGCGGGACGTGCCAGGCAGATGCGTTTTCTTGCCAGCCGCGGTTTCCCCGCCGAGGTGGTGCGCCGTGTTGTGGCCGGGGCGGACGAGGACTAGAGCCGGGCCATGACGATGTGGGCGATCTCGTCGTCCGTTAGTAGGATGGGGTTGGTCTTCATGCTGGAACCTCTGCTGTTGGCGACGATGGCGGCAACATCGCCCTGATCGACACCGAATTCCGCGAGGCCTGGCAATTCAAGGCGCCGCGTCCAGTCTTCGAGTATTTCCACCAGGGCTATACGCGCGGATTCATCCGAGAGCTTTTTGCCCGACAGTAGCCGACCCACTTCGGCATATTTTCCCAGCGCGGGGTTGCTCGGCTCCCGGATTTGCAGGGCGGCGATATTCATGCGCGTCGCCTCTGCCACCAGGGTCCCGCATACCACCCCATGGGGGATGGGAAAGAAGGCCCCCAATGGAGATGCCAGACCATGCACCGAACCCAGCCCCACCTGGGCCAGTGTGATGCCGGAGAGCAGGGCGGCATAGGCCATGTGTGCCCGATAAGGGGCGATGTGTCCCGCGCCCTCGTACCACCCCAGCAGGCTGTCCCGTACCTTCTCCATGCCGGACCAGGCCAGCGCGTCGGTGAACGGATTGGCCCGGCTGGAAACATAGGATTCCAGCAGTTGCGTGAATGCGTCCATGCCGTTGGCCGCCAGCACCCGAGGAGGGCAGCCGACCAGCAAGTCCGGGTCGATGACCGCGTATTCCGCCACCAGTAGTTCATCCCGGAAGGATTTCTTGAACCCTTCCGGACCGTGCAGGGACAAAACCGCATTCTTGGTGGCCTCGGAGCCGGTGCCCGCGGTGGTGGGGACGGCGATGAACGGGGTGGCGGGACCTTGATAAGGCAATTCCGGGCCCACGCCTTCCAGATGGTCCATGACCGAGTTTCCAGGGATTAGAAGTCCGGCGATGGCCTTGGCGGCGTCCAGCGCGCTGCCACCCCCGATGCCCACGACGCAATCAATGTTCGAGGCGCTGTGGTTTGCTACCACCTTATCCACGAGTTCCGGTGAGGGTTCTCCGGGAACTTGGATCAGTTGCCAAGTCAGGCACTGCTCCGTCAGCTTGGCCGAGAGCGTGGTCCAGTGCGGACTGGCCAGAAATGAATCGGCACCGGTCACTAACAGTATGTTGTGGCCGAAACGTTGGGCCAGGGCGGGAATACTTGACAGGGAACCGGCACCGAACTGAATGCGCGGCAGCCGGGTAATGCCGAAGTTGAGGGGCATGGCGTTCACATTTGGATCGATGTGGCGACATCCTACTCGGTGAGGGAATTGAGGAAAGATATTGACGTGTCGTTTTTGTGCCTGTAAAGTCTCGCTTCTATCGAACGCGGGGTGGAGCAGTCTGGCAGCTCGTCGGGCTCATAACCCGAAGGTCACAGGTTCAAATCCTGTCCCCGCAACCAGTTCTTTAACAATGTACTTACAGCCTTAAGGTGTGGGCATTGGGTTAGCTGGTTACTTATTTTTGATGGGTAACTGAGAAGCGAAAGTAAAACCTGATGCTTGCACTAGTCAGAAGATTCTGAAGAGTGACGAGCGGCTTACTTAGGAATAGGTAAGTTTGAAGAGTTAAACAGTATTGAACTGAAGAGTTTGATCCTGGCTCAGATTGAACGCTGGCGGCATGCTTTACACATGCAAGTCGAACGGTAACAGGCCTTCGGGCGCTGACGAGTGGCGAACGGGTGAGTAATGCATCGGAACGTACCCAGTCGTGGGGGATAGCTCGGCGAAAGCCGGATTAATACCGCATACGACCTGAGGGTGAAAGTGGGGGACCGCAAGGCCTCACGCGATTGGAGCGGCCGATGTCAGATTAGCTAGTTGGTGGGGTAAAGGCCTACCAAGGCGACGATCTGTAGCGGGTCTGAGAGGATGATCCGCCACACTGGGACTGAGACACGGCCCAGACTCCTACGGGAGGCAGCAGTGGGGAATTTTGGACAATGGGGGCAACCCTGATCCAGCCATGCCGCGTGCGGGAAGAAGGCCTTCGGGTTGTAAACCGCTTTCAGACGGAAAGAAATCGCTTCGGCCAATACCTGGAGTGGATGACGGTACCGTAAGAAGAAGCACCGGCTAACTACGTGCCAGCAGCCGCGGTAATACGTAGGGTGCGAGCGTTAATCGGAATTACTGGGCGTAAAGCGTGCGCAGGCGGTTTCTTAAGCAAGATGTGAAATCCCCGGGCTTAACCTGGGAACTGCATTTTGAACTGGGAGACTAGAGTGTGTCAGAGGGGGGTGGAATTCCACGTGTAGCAGTGAAATGCGTAGAGATGTGGAGGAACACCGATGGCGAAGGCAGCCCCCTGGGATAACACTGACGCTCATGCACGAAAGCGTGGGGAGCAAACAGGATTAGATACCCTGGTAGTCCACGCCCTAAACGATGTCAACTGGCTGTTGGGAGAGAAATCTTTCAGTAGCGAAGCTAACGCGTGAAGTTGACCGCCTGGGGAGTACGGCCGCAAGGTTGAAACTCAAAGGAATTGACGGGGGCCCGCACAAGCGGTGGATGATGTGGATTAATTCGATGCAACGCGAAGAACCTTACCTACCCTTGACATGCCAGGAATCCCTGAGAGATTAGGGAGTGCCCGAAAGGGAATCTGGACACAGGTGCTGCATGGCTGTCGTCAGCTCGTGTCGTGAGATGTTGGGTTAAGTCCCGCAACGAGCGCAACCCTTATCATTAGTTGCTACGCAAGGGCACTCTAATGAGACTGCCGGTGACAAACCGGAGGAAGGTGGGGATGACGTCAAGTCCTCATGGCCCTTATGGGTAGGGCTTCACACGTCATACAATGGTCGGTACAGAGGGTTGCCAACCCGCGAGGGGGAGCCAATCCCACAAAGCCGATCGTAGTCCGGATTGCAGTCTGCAACTCGACTGCATGAAGTCGGAATCGCTAGTAATCGCAGGTCAGCATACTGCGGTGAATACGTTCCCGGGCCTTGTACACACCGCCCGTCACACCATGGGAGTGGGTTGCTCCAGAAGTAGGTAGCCTAACCGCAAGGAGGGCGCTTACCACGGAGTGATTCATGACTGGGGTGAAGTCGTAACAAGGTAGCCGTATCGGAAGGTGCGGCTGGATCACCTCCTTTCTTGAGCGAAGCTGGCTCAATGTCCACACTTCAAGGCTGTTGTAAATGGAAGGCTACGGGCTTGTAGCTCAGCTGGTTAGAGCACCGTCTTGATAAGGCGGGGGTCGTTGGTTCGAGTCCAACCAGGCCCACCAGGCTAGAGTGGTCAGCCCGAACGTTAAGACGCGAGGGCCAAGCGGGGCGAGGCGCGAGGTGTCGACGTTTGCTGGTGCAAACGAGACGCCGAGCAACGAAGCGCTGCGCCGGCCATCGAGGCTTAACGGGGGATTAGCTCAGCTGGGAGAGCACCTGCTTTGCAAGCAGGGGGTCGTCGGTTCGATCCCGTCATCCTCCACCAGATACAACTGAAGGCAGTAAGAGGCGTGAACCCTGTGCCGCGAGCGGTGCATGGTTCACTCTTTGCGAGTGAGGCTGTGAGTTCTTTAACAATACGGAAGAAGAAGTTTGATCCCTATTGATGAGATAGGGATTGAACCTGGGTTTGATTGCGTCGCTTCGCATTTTTAGTCGGATGCGAAGGGACAAACACAACCTATGACGGAGAAGCCTCGCGAGAGGGTTCAAGGTTATAGGGTCAAGTGACTAAGTGCATGTGGTGGATGCCTTGGCGATCACAGGCGATGAAGGACGTGCGAGCCTGCGAAAAGCTCCGGGGAGCTGGCAACGAAGCTTTGATCCGGAGATGTCCGAATGGGGAAACCCACCCTTCGGGGTACTCCCGCCTGAATACATAGGGCGGGTAGAGCGAACGCGGTGAACTGAAACATCTAAGTAGCCGCAGGAAAAGAAATCAACCGAGATTCCCAAAGTAGTGGCGAGCGAAATGGGACGAGCCTGCGCGATTTAGCACAACGGTTAGGAGAACGGTCTGGAAAGTCCGGCCATAGCGGGTGATAGCCCCGTATTTGAAAACCGATGTGTGGAACTGAGCGTGCGACAAGTAGGGCGGGACACGAGAAATCCTGTCTGAAGATGGGGGGACCATCCTCCAAGGCTAAATACTCGTGATCGACCGATAGTGAACCAGTACCGTGAGGGAAAGGCGAAAAGAACCCCGGGAGGGGAGTGAAATAGATCCTGAAACCGCATGCATACAAACAGTGGGAGCACCTTCGGGTGTGACTGCGTACCTTTTGTATAATGGGTCAGCGACTTACGTTCAGTTGCGAGCTTAACCGAATAGGGGAGGCGCAGCGAAAGCGAGTCTGAACAGGGCGTTCAGTAGCTGGGCGTAGACCCGAAACCGGATGATCTATCCATGGCCAGGTTGAAGGTGCGGTAACACGCACTGGAGGACCGAACCCACTAGTGTTGCAAAACTAGGGGATGAGCTGTGGATAGGGGTGAAAGGCTAAACAAATCCGGAGATAGCTGGTTCTCCTCGAAAACTATTTAGGTAGTGCCTCGTGTATCACTCTCGGGGGTAGAGCACTGTAATGGTTGGGGGGGTCGTCTAGACCTACCCCGCCATAGCAAACTCCGAATACCGAGAAGTGCGAGCACGGGAGACAGACGGTGGGTGCTAACGTCCATCGTCAAGAGGGAAACAACCCAGACCCACAGCTAAGGTCCCAAATGACGTGCTAAGTGGTAAACGAAGTGGGAAGGCATAGACAGCCAGGAAGTTGGCTTAGAAGCAGCCATCCTTTAAAGAAAGCGTAATAGCTCACTGGTCGAGTCGTCCTGCGCGGAAGATGTAACGGGGCTAAGCACGTAACCGAAGCTTGGGATGTGCGCCTGATTCAAGGCGCTTGAAAGCCGCTCAGAAGCTGGGCGAGGCTAACTTGGCAAAGCCAAGTTAAGTGGCGAAGCCACGGCCGAGACCAAAGCTTCCGTGAACTGACCGTAAGGTTGGTGAATGTGAGATGGTGATTCAGGATCTTGAATCAGGCGCACATGGTAGAGGAGCGTTCCGTAGGCCTGTGAAGGTATCCTGTGAGGGATGCTGGAGGTATCGGAAGTGCGAATGCTGACATGAGTAGCGATAAAACGGGTGAAAAGCCCGTTCGCCGGAAGCCCAAGGTTTCCTGCGCAACGTTCATCGGCGCAGGGTGAGTCGGCCCCTAAGGCGAGGCTGAGAAGCGTAGCTGATGGGAAACAGGTCAATATTCCTGTACCGCTATCCAATGCGATGGGGGGACGGAGAAGGGTAGGCCAGCCGGGTGTTGGATGTCCCGGTTTAAGCGTGTAGGCGTGCTGTCTAGGCAAATCCGGACGGCTTAGCTGAGGCGTGATGACGAGGTCCCATGTGGACTGAAGTGGTTGATCCCATGCTTCCAAGAAAAGCCTCTAAGCTTCAGTTGGATAGTGACCGTACCGCAAACCGACACAGGTGGGCAGGGTGAGAATCCTAAGGCGCTTGAGAGAACTCTGGAGAAGGAACTCGGCAAATTGACACCGTAACTTCGGGAGAAGGTGTGCCCCGGTAGTGTGAGAGCCCTCGCGGCAGCAGCACGATGGGGTTGCAGTGAAATGGTGGCTGCGACTGTTTAACAAAAACACAGCTCTCTGCAAACACGAAAGTGGACGTATAGGGAGTGACGCCTGCCCGGTGCCGGAAGGTTAAGTGATGGGGTGCAAGCTCTTGATCGAAGCCCCGGTAAACGGCGGCCGTAACTATAACGGTCCTAAGGTAGCGAAATTCCTTGTCGGGTAAGTTCCGACCCGCACGAATGGCGTAACGATGGCCACACTGTCTCCTCCAGAGACTCAGCGAAATTGAAGTGTTTGTGAAGATGCAATCTCCCCGCGGCTAGACGGAAAGACCCCATGAACCTTTACTGCAGCTTTGCATTGGACTTTGACGGGACATGTGTAGGATAGGTGGGAGGCTGTGAAGCGGGAACGCCAGTTCTCGTGGAGCCAACCTTGAAATACCACCCTTGTGTCGTTGAGGTTCTAACCTAGGCCCCTTATCGGGGTCGGGGACCGTGCATGGTAGGCAGTTTGACTGGGGCGGTCTCCTCCCAAAAGGTAACGGAGGAGCACGAAGGTTGGCTAGACACGGTCGGAAATCGTGTTGATAGTGCAAGGGCATAAGCCAGCTTAACTGCGAGACCCACAAGTCGAGCAGATGCGAAAGCAGGTCCTAGTGATCCGGTGGTTCTGTATGGAAGGGCCATCGCTCAACGGATAAAAGGTACTCTGGGGATAACAGGCTGATTCCGCCCAAGAGTTCACATCGACGGCGGAGTTTGGCACCTCGATGTCGGCTCATCTCATCCTGGGGCTGTAGCCGGTCCCAAGGGTATGGCTGTTCGCCATTTAAAGAGGTACGTGAGCTGGGTTCAAAACGTCGTGAGACAGTTTGGTCCCTATCTGCCGTGGGCGCTGGAGATTTGACGGGGGCTGCTCCTAGTACGAGAGGACCGGAGTGGACGCACCTCTGGTGTACCGGTTATCACGCCAGTGGTATCGCCGGGTAGCTAAGTGCGGAAGAGATAAACGCTGAAAGCATCTAAGCGTGAAACTCGCCTGAAGATGAGATCTCCCGGGGCCTTGAGCCCCTTGAAGGGTCGTCGAAGACCACGACGTTGATAGGCTGGGTGTGGAAGCGCAGCAATGCGTTAAGCTAACCAGTACTAATTGCCCGTAAGGCTTGACCCTATAACCTTGAATGCCTCAAGGGCAATCATGCCCAGGTAAAAACTTCTTCTTCCGCATTGCCTGAACCACCGTTCAGACCCAACTCAGGATCGTTGACCCAGTCAGCATCCAACCAGTTATGTCTGGCGACCATAGCGGGGCGGTCCCACCCCTTCCCTTCCCGAACAGGACCGTGAAACGCCCCAGCGCCAATGATAGTGAGCCCCGCGCTCGCGAAAGTAGGTCATCGCCAGACTCCCCACTCCAAAAAAGCCCACCCCAATAAGGTGGGCTTTTTGTTTGAACACGATCCGGTGAATCCCCTAATTGCCTTACATCCGGCTTGAGGGGAAATGGCTGTAACCGTATAATTACAGGTGAATTTCAATCGAGCGGGATGGGCGCGCCCTTCCCGCTTGTCACATCTGGACTTGGGGTAATCTTGTCTGAGCACGTTCCAGCTATTCTTGTATTGGCCGACGGTACCGTGTTCCACGGCTATGCCATCGGTGCCGAAGGATTTGGTGTTGGCGAGGTGGTATTCAACACCGCGATGACCGGCTACCAGGAGATTCTGACCGATCCCTCCTACAGCCGACAGCTGGTGACGTTGACCTATCCTCATATCGGCAATGTCGGGACCAACGGCGAGGATGAGGAATCGGCACAAATTCACGCGTCAGGCCTGGTGATTCGTGACTTGCCCCTGCTGCCCAGCAACTTCCGCATGGACAAGACCTTGTCGGGCTTTTTGGTCGGGCACAAGGTGGTGGCCATCGCAGGTATCGACACCCGGAGGCTCACTAGATTGCTAAGGGAGAAGGGCGCCCAGAATGGCTGCATCATGGCGGGCCGGGTGGATGAAGAAGCGGCCTTTGAGCAAGCTCGCGCCTGCCCGAGTATGGCCGGTCTCGATTTGGCTAAGGAGGTGACTTGCTCGGCTCCTTACCATTGGCAGGTGGGTGAGTGGGAATTGGACAAGGGGTTCAAGGATCCGAGTTCACCCAAGTTCAACGTCATTGCCTTCGATTTTGGTGTCAAGCGCAATATTTTGCGCATGCTGGCCAGCCGTGGTTGCCGCGTGACAGTTGTCCCCGCCAAGACCACCGCTGCGGAGGTCCTGGCCCTGAAACCCGACGGGGTTTTCCTTTCCAATGGCCCGGGAGACCCGGAACCTTGTGACTACGCCATTACGGCAATCCGGGAAATCCTATCGGCCCGCGTGCCGACTTATGGGATCTGTCTCGGCCACCAGTTGTTGGCCCTGGCCTCCGGCGCCAAGACCATTAAAATGAAATTCGGCCACCACGGTGGTAACCACCCTGTTCAGGACCTGGACAGCAAAAGGGTGATGATCACCAGCCAGAACCATGGTTTTGCCGTGGATGCGAACACCCTGCCAGGTAATCTGCGCACGACGCACGTGTCACTGTTCGACGGCACGCTCCAGGGCATTGCGCGAACCGATGTGCCCGCCTTCAGTTTCCAGGGGCATCCTGAGGCCAGTCCCGGACCCCATGACGTGGCCTATCTGTTCGACCGGTTCATCAAGTTGATGCAAGACGAGAAGGCGCAACATGCCTAAGCGTCGCGACCTCCATTCCATCCTCATCATCGGTGCCGGGCCCATCGTCATCGGTCAGGCCTGCGAGTTCGACTACTCCGGAGCGCAAGCCTGCAAGGCCCTGAAAGAGGAGGGCTACCGGGTCATCCTGGTGAACTCGAACCCGGCCACCATCATGACCGACCCGGAAATGGCGGACGCCACCTACATCGAGCCGATCAACTGGCAGACCGTGGAACGCATCCTGGAGAAGGAACGTCCCGATGCGATCCTCCCCACCATGGGCGGACAGACCGGCCTCAATTGCGCATTGGACCTGGCCAAGCATGGTGTGCTGCAAAAATATGGCGTGGAGCTGATCGGTGCCAGCCGGGAGGCCATCGACAAGGCCGAAGACCGGGAGAAGTTCAAGCAGGCAATGGCCAGGATCGGCCTGGCGAACCCCCGTTCCGCCCTTGCCCACAGCATGGAGGAGGCCATGCAGATCCAGGCGGGCATCGGTTTCCCCACCATCATCCGTCCCTCATTCACCATGGGCGGCAGCGGCGGCGGCATCGCCTACAACATGGAAGAGTTCGTCACGATCTGCGACCGTGGCCTGGAAGTCTCCCCCACCAAGGAACTGCTCATTGAGGAATCCCTGATCGGCTGGAAGGAATTCGAGATGGAGGTGGTGCGCGACCGCGCGGACAACTGCATCATCGTCTGTTCCATCGAGAACCTGGATCCCATGGGGGTCCATACCGGCGACTCCATCACCGTGGCACCGGCCCAGACCCTGACGGACAAGGAATATCAGTTGCTGCGCAATGCCTCCATCGCGGTGCTGCGGGAGATCGGCGTGGACACCGGCGGTTCCAACGTCCAGTTCGCCATCAACCCGGACAACGGACACATCGTCGTGATCGAGATGAATCCACGCGTGTCCCGATCCTCGGCCTTGGCGTCCAAGGCGACCGGCTTCCCGATCGCCAAGGTCGCCGCCAAGCTGGCGGTGGGATACACCCTTGACGAGCTCAAGAACGATATAACTGGCGGTCTGACGCCCGCGTCCTTCGAGCCCTCCATCGATTACGTCGTCACCAAGGTGCCCCGTTTCGCCTTCGAGAAATTTCCCCAGGCAAATGACCGTCTGACCACCCAAATGAAGTCCGTGGGCGAGGTCATGGCCATCGGCCGCACCTTCCAGGAATCTCTGCAGAAGGCCCTGCGCGGCCTGGAAACCGGGGTGGATGGCCTGGATGAGAAAAGCGCCAACTTGGGCGAGATCGAGGCCGAATTGGGGAATCCCGGCGCGGAGCGCCTCTGGTATGTGGCGGACGCATTCCGCATCGGCATATCCTTCGAGGACATCTTCGCGGCCAGTAAGATCGATCCCTGGTTCCTGGCCCAAATCCAGGATTTGGTGCGTCAGGAAGCCGATCTGGCCGGACAATCGCTGGCGGATCTGAGCAACGACAAGTTGTTCAGACTGAAACGCAACGGTTTTTCAGACCGACGATTGGCCCGTTTGTTGGGCACGGATCAGCATGCGGTGCGTGCCAAGCGTTGGGCAATGGGTATCCACCCGGTCTACAAGCGGGTGGATACCTGCGCGGCCGAGTTCGCCACCTCCACCGCCTACATGTATTCCACCTATGAGGAGGAGTGCGAGGCCCAGCCCACGGATCGCAAGAAGATCATGGTCCTGGGTGGAGGCCCCAACCGCATAGGCCAAGGCATCGAGTTCGACTACTGCTGCGTCCATGCCGCCCTCGCCATGCGCGAGGATGGCTACGAGACCATCATGGTCAACTGCAACCCGGAGACGGTTTCCACCGATTACGATACCTCGGACCGTCTCTACTTCGAGCCCCTGACCCTGGAAGATGTGCTGGAGATCGTCCGGATCGAAAAACCCGTCGGCGTGATCGTCCAGTATGGCGGCCAGACACCGCTGAAGCTGGCTCGGGATCTGGAGAAGAACGGCGTCCCCATCATCGGCACCAGCCCGGACATGATCGATGCCGCGGAAGACCGGGAACGGTTCCAGCACATGATCAACGACCTGGGTCTGTTGCAGCCCCCCAACCGGACCGCGCGGGCGGAGGACGAGGCAATCCGCCTGGCAGAGGAGATCGGCTATCCATTAGTCGTGCGTCCCTCCTACGTGCTGGGCGGTCGCGCCATGGAAATCGTTCGCGAGGAGTCCGACCTGCAGCGCTACATGCGTGAAGCGGTGAAGGTCTCCAATGATTCCCCGGTATTGCTGGACCGCTTCCTCAACGATGCCACAGAGGTCGATGTGGACGCCCTCTCCGATGGCGTCGATGTGATGATCGGAGGCATCATGGAGCACATCGAGCAAGCCGGTGTTCATTCCGGCGATTCCGCCTGCTCCCTGCCACCCTACAGCCTCTCCTCGAATCTCAAGGAAGAACTGCGCACCCAGACCGTGGCCATGGCCAAGGCCCTGAACGTGGTGGGCCTCATGAACGTGCAGTTCGCCATCAAGGGCGACACGGTCTATGTGCTGGAGGTCAATCCGCGGGCATCCCGTACCGTGCCTTTCGTCTCCAAGGCCACCGGTCGCCAGCTGGCCAAGATCGCCGCGCGTTGCATGACGGGCAAGACCTTGCGGGAACAGGGCGCCCAGCACGAGGTTATCCCGCCCTATTACTCGGTCAAAGAGGCCGTATTCCCATTCCGCAAATTCCCCGGCGTGGATCCGATTCTCGGTCCGGAAATGAAGTCCACCGGCGAGGTCATGGGGGTGGGCGAGAGTTTCGGCGAGGCCTTCATAAAGGCCCAATATGGCGCCGGCGAAAAACTGCCCAGGACCGGCAACGTGGTGCTATCCGTGCGCAATCCCCAGCATCCCCAGGTAACCGAGATCGCCACCCTGCTGCATGAACTCGGCTTCAAGCTATTTGCCACCAAGGGCACCGCCGGGGCCATCGCCAAGGCGGGTTTGCCGGTGACGCAGGTGAACAAGGTGGCGGAAGGGCGTCCTCACATCGTCGACATGATCAAGAATCGTGAGATCAACTGGATCGTCAACGTGGTGGAAGACAAGCGCGCGGTGATCGATTCCTTCGCGATCCGCGCTGCCGCCCTAGCTCAAAATACCCCCTACGTGACCACACTGGCCGGCGCCAAGGCCGCCTGCCTGGGCATGAAGGATCGACGCGATATCACGGTCTACCCGCTGCAAGAGCTGCACAAGCGCTTGCGCTGAATTCGAGGAACAACATGCAGAAAGTCCCCCTGACGGTGATCGGCGCCGAGAAGATGCGCAATGAATTGCAACGCCTGAAAACGGTGGAACGTCCCACCGTGATCGAGGCGATCGCCGAGGCCCGTTCCCATGGCGATCTCTCGGAAAATGCCGAGTACGATGCCGCAAAGGAAAAACAGGGTTTCATCGAAGGCCGCATCAAGGAGCTGGAGGGCAAGCTGGCCAATGCCCAGATCATCGACCCGCGCCATCTGGATGCCGAGGGCCGCGTGGTGTTCGGTGCCACCGTGGAACTGGTGGACGCCGAAACCGGGGAGGAGGTCCGCTACCAGATCGTCGGCGATGACGAAGCGGACATCAAGGAAAGCAAGATCTCCGTGGGCGCCCCCATCGCCCGTGCCCTGATCGGCAAGTACGCCGGCGACGTGGCCGATGTCCATGCGCCCGGCGGCCTGCGACATTACGAGATTGTCGACGTCCATTACATTTGAAAGGGGTAGGCGTCGGGTCGCGGGCTTAATCGGCCCCGACTTTCACGCTCCGGAAATGAAACATCTTCCCGACCTGCTTGCCGCCTGGGCCGTCGTGTTCTGGGTGGGAGGCCTTTGGGCGGTCGGCTACCTGGTCGCGCCGACTTTGTTCTATACCCTCGATGACCGCATGCTGGCGGGGATGCTGGCCGGCAAGATGTTCACGGTCATGGCCTGGGTCGGGATGGGCTGCGCGGCCTGGCTACTTCTGTTCCGGTTGATGCGCTTCGGGATGGCTGCCTTCAGGCAGGCATTTTTCTGGATCGTCGTACTCATGCTGTTGCTGACCATGGCCGGTCATTTTGGCATCCAGCCGATCCTGGTCCAAATCAAGGCGGCGGCCATGCCCAAGGACGTGATGGAAAGCATGTTGCGGGATCGCTTCCAGACCTGGCACGGCATCTCCAGTGTGGTGTATTTGATCGAGAGCCTGCTGGGGCTGGCCCTGGTCGGCAAGCAGTGCGCCAAATAGGTGTCAGGGGAGCTGAATACGGGGTTTGTCGGCCGGACGGTAGATCAGCAACAGCTTGCCGATGTGTTGCACCGGCGCGGCCGCCAACGCCTCGCACAGTTGGTTCAGGTATGCCTCCCGTTCGCCGCGCTCATCTCCCAGGACCCGAACCTTGATCAACTCGTGGGCGGCAATGGCCCGCTCCGATTCCTTGATGACCGCCTCGGTCAGTCCCTGGGATCCGATCATGACGACGGGCTTCAGGCCATGGGCCTGGGCTTTCAGGAATTTTCGCTGTTCTGTCGATAGTGTGAGCATGATATCCCTCGAAAAATGCGCTGATAGTAGCCGATGAAACGACAAGCCAAAACACACGCCTGGCACCATCAGCACGTGCACGATTTCTACGTGCGCCAGGCGGCGGAGCAGGGATACCGTTCCCGCGCCGCCTACAAGCTGATGGAGATCGACGACAAGGATCACCTGTTCAAGCCCGGCCGGCTCGTGGTGGACCTGGGGTGCGCGCCGGGCGGGTGGTGCCAGGTGGCCGCGGATCGCATGAAGGGTCAGGGCACGATTGTCGGCATCGATCTTCTGGAGGTGGTGGGGCTGCACGGCGTGACCCTGATCCAGGGGGATTTCACCGAGGATGCGGCCCTGCACGAATTGGAAACCGCATTGCGAGGGCGGCGTCCGGACCTTGTATTAAGCGATATGGCCCCCAATATCACTGGAGTGGCGGCGGCGGATCAGGCCAAGAGTTATGGACTGGCGGAACTCGCGCTGGATTTCGCGTCCAAACAATTGCAACCGGACGGCATGTTTCTGGTAAAGGTCTTTCAGGGCGCGGGATTCGAGGCGTTCGTGCGCAGCATGCGTGAGGCCTTCAGGGCTGTGGCCACCCGCAAACCGAAGGCCTCCCGGGACAGGAGCCGGGAGGTCTATCTGCTCGGCGAAGGGCTGAAACGGCCGGTCGCGATTGATGCGGCGCCGGAATTGCTCTAAGTTCGTGGTTCGCGGCGTTTGGCCGCAAAGGAGTCAAATTGAACAATCTGTACAAGAACGTCGCCATCTGGCTGGTCATCGCACTGGTCCTGATGACGGTGTTCAACCAATTCAGCGCGCGCCAGTCGACCCAATCCAGCGTGGCCTATTCCCAGTTCATCGAAGAAGTACGCCAGGGCCAGGTCGGCAAGGTCACCATCGAAGGCCATGTGCTGCGCGGCGTCGGGTCGGATGGGCGGCGCTTCACCACCTATGCGCCGTCGGACCCTTGGCTGGTCTCGGATCTGCTGAAGAATGGCGTCCAGATCGAGGCCAAGCCGGAAGAAGAGCCTTCCATGCTGATGAGCATCTTCATCTCCTGGTTCCCGATGCTGCTGCTGATCGGCGTATGGGTCTTCTTCATGCGCCAGATGCAGGGTGGTGGACGTGGCGGCGCCTTCTCCTTCGGTAAGAGCAAGGCACGCATGCTGGACCAGGATACCAATACCGTCACTTTTGCCGACGTGGCCGGTTGCGATGAGGCCAAGGAGGAAGTCAGCGAGCTGGTGGAGTTCCTGCGCGATCCCTCCCGTTTCCAGAAGCTGGGTGGGCGGATTCCCCGCGGGGTGCTGATGGTGGGCTCGCCGGGCACGGGCAAGACCTTGCTGGCCAAGGCCATCGCCGGTGAGGCCAAGGTTCCCTTCTTCACCATCTCCGGCTCCGATTTCGTGGAAATGTTCGTGGGCGTGGGCGCAGCCCGGGTCCGTGACATGTTCGAGCAGGCCAAGAAGCAATCGCCCTGCATCATCTTCATCGACGAGATCGATGCCGTGGGCCGTCAACGCGGCGCCGGCTTGGGCGGCGGAAACGACGAACGGGAACAGACCCTGAACCAACTTTTGGTGGAGATGGATGGTTTCGAGCCCAATGTCGGCATCATCGTCATCGCCGCCACCAACCGCCCCGACGTGCTGGATCCCGCCCTCATGCGTCCTGGGCGTTTCGACCGCCAAGTGGTGGTGCCGCTACCGGATATCCGTGGACGGGAGCAGATCCTGCTGGTCCACATGCGCAAGGTGCCCATGGCCCAGGACGTCAAGGCCGACATCATCGCCCGGGGCACGCCCGGGTTCTCCGGCGCCGACTTGGCCAACCTGGTGAATGAGGCCGCCCTGTTTGCCGCGCGGTCCAACAAGCGGGTGGTGGACATGGTGGATTTCGAACGCGCCAAGGACAAGATCTTCCTGGGGGCGGAACGCCGATCCATGGTCATGTCCGAGGAAGAGCGGACCATGACCGCCTACCACGAGTCTGGCCACGCCGTGGTCGCCAAGCTGCTGCCCAAGGTGGACCCGGTGCACAAGGTCACCATCATCCCTCGCGGCCGGGCTCTGGGAGTCACCTGGACCCTGCCCGAGCGGGACAGCCTGGGCATGGAGCGGGAACAGATGCTGCAACGCATCTCCATGGCCCTGGGCGGACGGATCGCCGAGGAGGTGTTCATGAATCGCATGACCACCGGCGCGTCCAGCGATTTCGAGAACGCCACCCATATCGCCCGGGACATGGTGACCCGTTACGGCATGTCCGATGAGTTGGGGACCATGATCTACGGCGACAACGAGGGCGAGGTCTTCCTGGGCCGTTCCATCACGACCCACAAGAACCTGTCCGAGGCCACCTTGCAGAAGGTGGATGCCGAGATCCGCCGCATCATCGACGAGCAGTATGCCGTCGCCAGGCGACTGATCGAGGAGAACCGGGACAAGGTGGAGACCATGGCCAGGGCCCTGCTGGAATGGGAGACCCTGGACGCGGATCAGGTCAACGACATCATGGCCGGCCGACCGCCCCGCCCGCCCAAGCCAGTGACGCCGCCCGCCGGTAGCAGTGGCGACAGCACGCCCAGCGCGCCCGCGCCATCCACCACCACGCCCGCCCAGGAAACCTGAGGCCGATCCGAAACGGCAGGGGAGCAGCCGCTCCCCTTTTTTATCGCCATGTCATTCCGCTGCGGCCGTTATCTCTTTGACTTGGATCGTCCCCTGGTCATGGGGATCGTCAATGTCACGCCCGATTCCTTTTCCGACGGCGGGCGCAATTTCCATGCCGATCAGGCCATCGAGCATGGTCTGCGCCTGCGCGAGGCGGGCGCCGACATCCTGGATGTAGGCGGCGAGTCCACCCGGCCCGGTGCGGCCCCGGTGGCCCTGGAGCAGGAACTCGAAAGGGTGCTGCCGGTCGTCGCGGGTCTAGCGCCATGCGGTGCGGCCTTGTCGGTGGACACCATGAAACCCGGGGTGATGCGTGCCGTATTGGCCGCCGGGGCGGACATGATCAACGACGTGGGGGCTTTGGCGCGGCCCGGCGCGTTGGAAGTCGTGGCCGATTCGGAATGCGGGATCTGCCTCATGCATATGCGGGGCGACCCTCAAACCATGCAGAGTGCCCCCCGGTATGGGAATGTCGTCGAGGAAGTGGCTTCTTTCCTGCAAGACAGGGTCGATGCAACCCTTGCCGCGAGGGTATCAAGGGAGCGGATCGTTATCGATCCGGGCTTCGGTTTCGGCAAGACCACGGCGCACAACATCGCCTTGTTCAAGTCTTTGTCACGCTTTGCCGATATAGCCCCCATGATGTTGGGGTTGTCGCGCAAGTTCCTGATCGGCCAAATCACGGGCAGGGCCACTGAGGATCGCCTGGCGGGCAGCGTGGCGGCCGCCGTGCTGGCGGCCATGCGGGGCGCGGCCATATTGCGGGTCCACGACGTGAAGGAAACCGTGGACGCCTTGAAAATATTGCAGGTTTTGGGAGCTTAGGAATGAGCAGGAAATATTTTGGTACGGATGGCGTGCGAGGCAGGGTTGGGGAGGAGCCCATCACTCCGGATTTCGCCATGCGTCTGGGTTATGCCGCCGGCAAGGTGTTGGCCGCCGCAGAGCATGATGCCCTGCATGGGGAGCGCCCGGGCGTGCTGATCGGCAAGGACACACGCGTTTCCGGTTACATGCTGGAGTCGGCCCTGCAGGCGGGACTGACCGCCGCGGGTGTGGATGTGCGTCTGACCGGTCCGATGCCGACGCCGGGTGTGGCCTATCTTACCCGGGCACTGCGCCTCCAGGCCGGTGTGGTGATCTCCGCATCCCACAACCCGTTCGAGGACAACGGCATCAAGTTCTTCTCCGCCCGGGGAACCAAGCTTCCCGACGCTGTGGAGATGGCCATCGAGGCGGCGCTGGATGCGCCCATGAAGACCGCATCATCCAGGCAGTTGGGGCGCGTCAAGCGGGTGGATGACGCCGCCGGCCGCTACATCGAATTCTGCAAGAGCACTTTCCCCAGCGACATGGACCTGCGCGGCATGCGCATCGTGGTGGACTGCGCCAACGGCGCGAGCTACCACATCGCGCCCCACGTCTTCCATGAATTGGGCGCTGATGTCATCGCCATCGCCAATGAGCCCAACGGCATGAACATCAACAAGGACTGTGGGGCTATGCATACCGACAGCTTGTCCCGCGCCGTGCGCAAACACCGGGCGGATGTGGGTGTGGCGCTGGATGGCGATGGCGATAGGCTGATGATGGCGGATGCTTCCGGCCAGATCATGGATGGCGACAAGTTGCTCTACGCCATCGCCCGTCATCGCAAGGAAACCGGCGGTCTTGGCGGTGGCGTGGTGGGAACGCTTATGACCAATCTGGGGACGGAGTTGGCATTGAAGGCCCTGGGTTGCGATTTCCGCCGCGCCAAGGTTGGGGATCGATATGTTCTGGAATTGTTGCAGCAGCACGGCTGGTTGTTGGGAGGGGAGAGTTCCGGCCATATCCTGTGCCTGGATAAGCACACCACCGGGGATGGCATCGTTTCCGCCCTCCAGGTATTGGCGGCCATGCGCGGATCAGGCCAGGCCTTGGCCGATTACACTCGGGACTGTCCGGTTTTCCCCCAGGTGCTGATCAATGTGCGGGTCGCGAAGGACTTCAAACTGAATGGGCAGGCGGAAATCGGCCAGGCGGTGGTCCAGGCCGAGGCCGAGTTGGGCGACAGCGGTCGGGTCGTGCTGCGGCCTTCGGGTACTGAACCTTTGATCAGGGTGATGGTGGAGGGGCGAGACGAACTGCTGGTGCGAACCAGCGCGGACAACATCGCAACGGCGGTCAGGTTGTCCGCGGGGGTCTGAGCCGTGTCAAAGTATTCATTACAATGGTAATGGGACTGTAATATTCCGCCATTAGGATGGTCGGGTCTTCACTCACCCCACTTCCTATCTGGAGGAATCATGATCAGTTCCAAACGCGTTTTCCTGAAACTGGCCGGCGTAGCCGCCGCCATGGCCTTGGGCTTCTCCGCCAGCGCCGCCCAAGCCACCGATATTACCGGTGCCGGCGCCACTTTCCCCTACGCCGTCTACACCAAGTGGGCCGAGGCCTACAAGGCCGCTACCGGTAACGAGGTCAACTACCAGGGCATTGGTTCCTCGGGCGGCATCAAGCAGGTCAAGGCCAAGACTGTCGATTTCGGCGGCACGGACGCCCCCCTGAGCATCGCTGAACTGGACGCCAACCACCTGGTGCAGTTCCCGGGTGTGATCGGTGGCGCCACCATCGTGTTCAACCTGTCCGGCTTGGAGTCCGGCCAAGTGAAGCTTGATGGCCGCACCGCCGCCGATATTTTCCGCGGCGCCATCACCAAGTGGAATGATCCGGCCATCGCCAGGCTGAACCCAGGCGTATCACTTCCCGACACGGCTATCACCATCGTGCATCGTTCCGACGGTTCCGGCACCACCTACGTGTTCTCAAATTACCTGGCCTTGCAGTCCATGGTCTTCAAGCGCGAAGTCGGCGCCGACAAGGTCGTGAACTGGCCCAGCAACAGCATGGGTGGCAAGGGCAACCCCGGTGTGGCCGCCAACGTGCAGAGGATCGCGGGTGCCATCGGTTATGTGGACTATGCCGATGCCATGCAGAACCACCTCAAGTTTGTCGCCATGAAGAACAGGGCCGGCCGCTACGTGATGCCGACCCAGGATGCCATGGCCTCCGCCGCCGCCAACGCCAATTTCAAGGTGCGTGGAATGGCGCCTAGCATGCTGGACCAGTCCGGCAAGGATTCCTGGCCCATGGTCAGCGCCACCTATATTCTGGGCTATGAGAAAGCCGATGCCGCCAAGCAGCAGGCTGTCAAGGATTTCTTCACCTGGTCCCTGAACAACGGCCAGAAGATGGCCGAAGACCTGGGCTTCGTCGCGCTGCCTCCCAACGTGGTGAAAATGGTCGAAGCTGAAATGAAGAACCTCAAGTAATTCGGCTGGTTTGAGAATTCCGGGCGTGTTGATTCACGCCCGGACTTTCTTCTGGAGTGGTTTTTCCAGTGTTAGGCTGCTCCCGAAGAATGCCTTCAGATACGAGGATGGTTGTTAAATGAATCAAGTGGCTAGCGTCAGCCAGGTGGATATCCAGGTGGATAGGCAGGCCGCGAGGATAAAGGTCTTCAAGCTGCAGGATCTGGTCTTTCATCAGATCACACTGGTTTTCGCCCTGATCGTGTTTGCCGCGCTGATCGGCATCCTGATTTCCCTGGCGATCGAGGCGTCGCCGGCGCTCAAGCACTTCGGCGCATCCTTCCTGTGGCGCAATGTCTGGAGTGTGCCGGACGACGAATTCGGCGCCTTGATCGCGATCTACGGCACGGTGGTAACTTCGGTCGTTGCACTGATGATCGCCGTCCCGGTCAGCTTCGGCATCGCCCTGTTCCTGACCGAGACCTGCCCGGTCTGGTTGCGTCGCCCGCTTGGTACCGCCATCGAGTTGTTGGCCGGCGTGCCTTCGATCATCTATGGCATCTGGGGCCTGTTCATCTTCGCCCCGCTTTTCGCCAAATATATCCAGCCCTATCTGCAAACGCTGTTCAGCGGCGTCCCGGTGGTCAGCGGCTGGTTTGCGGGACCGCCCATCGGCGTCGGCATCCTGGCTGCGGGCATCGTGTTGTCCCTGATGGTGATACCGTTCGTGGCCTCGGTGATGCGCGACGTGTTCGAAACGGTGCCGCCGGTGCTCAAGGAATCCGCCTATGGGGTTGGGTGCACCACCTGGGAGGTGGTCTGGAATATCGTCCTGCCCTACACCCGGGTGGGCGTGATCGGCGGCATCATGCTGGGTTTGGGGCGTGCCCTGGGCGAAACCATGGCGGTTACCTTCGTGATCGGCAACGCCAACCGCATCGGCAGTTTGTTCGCGCCCGGCAACTCCATCGCTTCCGTGTTGGCCAACGAGTTCGGCGAGGCCGATCCCGGTCTGCACATCTCGTCCCTGTTCGCCCTTGGCCTGGTGCTGTTCGTCATCACCTTCATCGTGCTGGCCCTGTCCCGCTGGTTGATCCATCGTGGCACCGTAAAACAGGGTAAATAAGCGGATAGGTATGGGATATGCAGCTCTATAGCCGTCGCCTCCTCATCAACCGCCTCGGTATCGGCCTGTCCATGATCGCCATGGCGTTCGGGCTGGCGGCATTGCTGTGGATACTGTGGACCCTGTTCTCGAAAGGCTTCGCGGCCCTGAGCTGGGATTTCTTTACCCAGGACACCCCGGCACCGGGGACTGCAGGTGGCGGCCTGCGCAACTCCATCGTCGGCACCATCCTGATCATCGGCGTGACCACTTTCGTGTCGACGCCCATCGGTATCCTGGCCGGCATTTATCTGGCGGAATTCGGCGCCACATCAAAATTCGCGGCCACCACCCGTTTCGTCACCGACATCATGCTGTCGGCACCCTCCATCGTCATCGGCCTGTTCGTCTATGCCTTGATGGTGGCGACCCTGGGTGGTTTCTCCGGTTGGGCGGGATCGGTGGCCCTGGCGCTGATCGCCATTCCGGTGGTGGTGCGGACCACGGAAAATATGCTCCGGCTGGTCCCCCCAACCCTGCGGG
Source organism: uncultured Pseudomonadota bacterium (assembly GCA_963713085.1). Classification (GTDB taxonomy): domain Bacteria; phylum Pseudomonadota; class Gammaproteobacteria; order Burkholderiales; family Thiobacillaceae; genus PFJX01. Next base: position 111,971 of record CAVQKQ010000019.1, read on the forward strand.
AAGCGGCCTTCGCCGTAGGCGCGCCGCATTGGCGTGTGTCCCTGAGCGTCACCCTGCGCGCGGTCAAGGCAGGCGTGGTAACCGGCGTTCTGTTGGCCATCGCGCGGGTGACCGGAGAAACCGCGCCGCTGTTGTTTACCGCCCTCAACAACCAGTTCTTCAGCACGGACATGTCGAAACCGATGGGCAACCTGCCGGTGGTGATCTTCCAATTCGCCATGAGTCCCTACGACAACTGGATTAACCTGGCCTGGGGGGCGGCGTTGTTGATCGCGCTGGTGGTGCTCGCGATCAACATCGGTGTGCGCGTCGTGTTCCGCTCCAAAGAACCCCTTTAATTCCCGGAGTTTTCCATGTCCGACCATAACATCCGAATCACGGAAGAAGCCGCTCTCAAGGTCCGGAACCTGGATTTTTACTATGGCGACTTCAAGGGCCTGAACAACAACAACCTCGATATTGCCCGCCACAAGGTCACCGCCTTCATCGGTCCGTCAGGTTGCGGAAAATCGACCCTGTTGCGCACATTCAACCGCATGTACGATCTTTACCCCGGCCAGCGGGCCGAGGGCGAGATCCTGTTCAACGGCAAGAACATCCTCGATAAGAAGCAGGACGTGAACCTGGTTCGCGCCAAGATCGGCATGGTGTTCCAGAAGCCGACGCCTTTTCCAATGACCATTTACGAAAATATCGCCTTCGGCGTGCGGCTCTACGAAAAAATGTCGAAATCCGAGATGGACGACCGGGTGGAGTGGTCCCTGCGCAAGGCCGCGCTCTGGGAGGAGGTCAAGGACAAGTTGCAACAGAGCGGCCTGTCCCTTTCCGGCGGCCAGCAGCAACGGCTCTGTATCGCGCGGGCGGTGGCGGTCAAACCGGAAATTGTGCTGCTGGATGAGCCGACATCGGCACTGGATCCTATCTCGACGGCCAAGGTCGAGGAATTGATCAACGAGTTGAAGAGCGAATACACCATCGCCATCGTGACCCACAACATGCAGCAGGCCGCGCGGATATCCGATTACACCGCCTTCATGTACATAGGTGAACTGATCGAATTCGGCCCCACGGATGAGTTGTTTGTGAAACCCAAGGTGAAGCAGACCGAGGATTACATCACCGGCCGTTTCGGCTGATTTCCTCAGCAACCGGCAGGCGCATGGCGTAGCGTGGGGGGAGAGGCTGGGCGGGTCCGGCGTGATGCCAATCCCCAGTGGTAATATGACTGAAACACAAGGGTGCCTGTAGTCCAGTATCATCCTGACGCGGACAAGAATCGACTATCCGCATTCTTGGCAAGGGTTCAACACCATGGCGAATGCAGTCAAATCCATAGCGAAATTCGTGAGTAAGAACCAGGATGACGAATCGGTGCTCATCCTGCGGGAACTCTGCGATGCCCTGGAATTGGGCAAGTCCTTTGAGCTGGCACGGCTTTATGACCTGCCGCCCAAGGCATTTGAACTGGCCATGGATCTTCTCTCCGAATGGCGTTTCGACAGGCATGTGACCGAACGTCGCTTCTCCAAGTATTTCGAGCAATCAGAAGATTGATCGCGCTTGGCGGCCCACCTTGTGGGCTGTGTCGGCAGCGGCCATGCTGGACAACTGTAATTGACCGGCGCCGCCCTGCGCACTATCATCCACAGCTTTCTTCCAGGGGGTCCTCATGCGTCGCAAACTCGTTGCCGGCAATTGGAAAATGCACGGTACTCTGGCTGAAAACGATGCGCTCCTATCAGGAATTCTGGCGGGCATGGGCGACGTCAAGGCGGATGTCGCGGTTTGCGTGCCGTATCCCTACCTGGCACAGGTCCAGGCCAAGCTGAACGGCAGCAGGATTGCCTGGGGCGCCCAGAATATGAGTCAGCATGGCAAAGGGGCGTTCACCGGTGAGGTGTCCGCCGCCATGTTGAAGGATTTCGGTTGCACCTTCGTGATCGTCGGCCATTCCGAGCGTCGCGCCATCTATGGCGAAAACGATGCCGTAGTGGCGGAAAAATTCGCCGCGGTCCAGGCGGCTGGCCTGAAGCCGATATTCTGTGTCGGAGAGACCCTGGAAGAGCGCGAGACCGGTGTGACGGAAGTCGTGGTCGGACGCCAGATAGATGCGGTAATTGCGAAGTCCGGGGTGTCCGCCTTGGCGAACTCGGTCATGGCCTACGAACCTGTTTGGGCCATCGGCACCGGTAAGACCGCTACGCCCGAGCAGGCCCAGGCCGTCCACGCCTTCATTCGTGGCAAGATCCGGGCTCTGGATGCACAGGTCGCCGAGAACCTGGTTATTCAATACGGTGGTAGCGTCAAGGGTGGCAATGCCTCTGAGCTTTTTGGTCAGGGTGATATCGACGGCGGCCTGATCGGCGGCGCGTCACTGATTGCTGATGAGTTTCTTGCCATATGCCGGGCGGCATGAGGCGAGTGTCGAGGTAAAATAAATGGAATTTATCGTTTGGATTCTGCACCTGCTCGTGGCCGCGACGGTGGTCGGTCTGGTGTTGCTGCAACACGGCAAGGGCGCGGACATGGGGGCCGCATTCGGCGGCGGTTCATCCGGTAGCCTGTTCGGTGCTACCGGGTCCGCCAACTTCTTGTCCCGTACCACGGCAGTGATGGCTGCGCTGTTTTTTTCGACCAGTCTGGGTTTGACTTATTTCTCCGGCTCCAAGCACGGCAAGGTTGCCACGCCGATCGAGCAGCCTGCGCAGCCGATCCAGCCGCAGCCCGAGCCGAGCCTTCCGCCGGCGAACGCGGACAAGGCGGGGGCGATCCCCAAGTAAGGTTTCTGACATCTGACGATGTCGCATATGCCGACGTGGTGAAATTGGTAGACACGCTGTCTTGAGGGGGCAGTGACGAAAGTCGTACGAGTTCGAGTCTCGTCGTCGGCACCATCGAATTTGTTTATGTGCAGGCGGAATCAATTAATAACCCATTGATATCAATGGGTTTTTTATTGTCTGGTTCCTTGACATCATTTTCCTTAAGGGCCTAAACTCGCACACTTCTTGGCGGGCTGTGTGCGCGTCGTTCGGGGGATCAATGCTCGATAACTATTTTCCGGTGCTGTTGTTCATCCTGGTCGGGCTGGCAATTGGTGTTGTCCCCATGATGGCAGGCGCGCTTCTGGGGCCGCACCGGCCGGATGCGGAGAAGCTTTCGCCTTACGAGTGCGGTTTCGAAGCCTTCGAGGATGCGCGCATGAAGTTCGATGTGCGCTACTACCTGGTGGCCATCCTGTTCATCCTGTTCGATCTGGAAATCGCCTTTCTATTCCCGTGGGCCGTGGTGCTGGAAGACATCGGTCTGTTCGGATTCCTGGCCATGGTGGTCTTTCTGGGTATCCTGGTGGTGGGCTTCGTCTACGAGTGGATGAAGGGCGCCCTGGATTGGGAATGAGCACAAGCGTATGAGCATCGAAGGCGTACTCGAAAAAGGTTTCGTCACCACCACGGTGGATGCCGTCGTCAACTACACCCGTACCGGTTCCCTGTGGCCCATGACCTTCGGTTTGGCCTGTTGCGCCATCGAGATGATGCAGGCCGGCGCATCCCGGTATGACCTGGACCGCTTCGGCATCGTGTTCCGCCCCAGTCCGCGCCAGTCGGACCTGATGATCGTGGCCGGCACCCTGTGCAACAAGATGGCGCCGGCTTTGCGCAAGGTTTACGACCAGATGGCCGAGCCCCGCTGGGTGTTGTCCATGGGTTCCTGCGCCAATGGCGGCGGCTATTACCATTATTCCTACTCCGTGGTGCGCGGCTGCGACCGCATCGTACCCGTGGACGTCTATGTGCCCGGCTGTCCCCCGACTGCGGAGGCCCTGCTCTACGGCCTGATCCAATTGCAGAAGAAGATCCGCCGCACCAATACCATCGCCCGCTGATCAGGATCCGAACGACATGCCGCTGACCCCGGAAGTACTGCTTTCGCGCCTACAGGATGCCTTGGAGGACAAGCTCGTATCCAGCAAAGTGGCCTTGGGTGAAGTGACCCTGGAGGTGGCGGCCGCCGACTGGCTGGAGGTCTGTCTGGCCTTGCGGGATGAACCGGGCCTGGCCTTCGATACCCTCATAGACCTGTGCGGGGTGGACTATTCCGCCTATGCTGATGGCGCCTGGGAGGGCGCGCGGTTCGCGGTGGTCATCCACCTCCTGTCCGTGGTGCGCAACCACCGCGTGTCTGTGCGGGCCTTCTGCCCCGACGACGAGTTGCCGCTGATCGCCTCCTTGGTAGACATCTGGCCCGGGGTGAACTGGTTCGAGCGGGAGGCCTTCGACCTGTTCGGCATCGTCTTCGAGGGCCATCCCGACCTGCGCCGCATCCTCACCGACTACGGCTTCATCGGCCATCCGTTCCGCAAGGATTTCCCCTTGTCCGGCCATGTGGAGATGCGCTACGACCCGGAACTCAAGCGGGTGGTCTATCAGCCGGTCAGCATCGAGCCGCGCGAGGTGACGCCCCGCATCCGGCGCGAAGACAATTACGGCGAGGTGGGGTGATGGCCGAGATCCGCAACTACACCCTCAACTTCGGCCCCCAGCATCCCGCCGCCCACGGCGTCCTGCGCCTGGTGCTGGAACTGGATGGCGAGGTGGTGGTGCGCGCCGACCCTCACATCGGCCTGCTGCACCGCGGCACCGAGAAGCTGGCGGAGCACAAGACCTTCCTCCAGTCCGTGCCTTACATGGACCGTCTGGACTACATGTCCATGATGATGAACGAGCACGCCTACTGCATGGCCATCGAGCGCCTGCTGTGCATCGAGGTGCCTGAGCGGGCGCAATACATCCGGGTGATGTTCGACGAGTTGACCCGCATCCTGAATCACCTGCTCTGGCTGGGCACCCATGCGCTCGATATCGGCGCCATGACCGTGTTCCTGTATGCCTTCCGGGAGCGGGAAGACATCATGGACATCTACGAGGCGGTCACCGGTGCCCGCGTGCACGCGGCCTACTACCGGCCCGGCGGCGTCTACCGGGATCTGCCCGATCGTATGCCCCAGTACCTGGCCTCCCAGGGGAAGAACGAATCCGACATCCGGCGCCTGAACGAGAACCGCCAGGGCAGCGTGCTCGACTTCATCGAGGATTTCTCGAACCGCTTCTTCGGCTATGTCGACGAGTACGAAACCCTGCTGACCGACAACCGCATCTGGAAGCAACGCACGGTCGGTATCGGCGTGATCACGCCAGAGCGGGCCAAGGCGCTGGGTTTCACCGGACCCATGATCCGCGGCTCCGGAATCGTCTGGGACCTGCGCAAGATGCAGCCCTACGAGGTGTACGACAAGCTCGATTTCGAGATTCCGGTCGGCCGCACCGGCGACACCTACGACCGCTATCTGGTGCGCATGGAAGAGATGCGCCAGTCCAACCGCATCATCCAGCAATGCGTGGCCTGGCTGAAGGCGGATTATGCCAAAGGTGCCGGTCCGGTGATCGTCGACAACCACAAGGTCGCCCCCCCCGCCCGCGAATCCATGAAGTCCAACATGGAAGAGCTGATCCACCACTTCAAGCTGTTCACCGAAGGCATGCACGTGCCGGAGGGCGAGTGCTACGCGGCGATCGAGCATTCCAAGGGTGAATTCGGCGTGTATCTGATATCGGACGGCGCCAACAAGCCCTACCGCCTCAAGCTGCGCGCGCCCGGTTTTTCGCATCTAGCCGGCCTCGACGAACTCTCCCGCGGTCACATGCTTGCTGACGTGACGGCCCTCATAGGCAGCCTGGATATCGTGTTCGGCGATATAGACAGATAAGCGACAGGTAACGAAATGCTTTCAACGGAATCCCTCGCCCTCATCGACCAGGAAGTCGCCAAGTACCCGGCCGGCCAGAAACAGTCCGCCGTCATGAGCGCCCTGCGCATTGCCCAGATCGAGAAGGGCTTTCTGGCCAAGGACACCATCGAGTTCGTGGCCGGCTACCTGGAGATGCCCGCCATCGCCGTCTACGAGGTCGCCACCTTCTACAACATGTACGACCTGGCACCGGTGGGCCGCAACAAGGTTACCCTCTGCACCAACCTGCCGTGCCAGTTGCAGGGCGCCGACCAGGTGGCCGAGCGTATGCGGGCCAAGCTGGGCATCGGCTTCGGCGAGACCACGCCGGACGGCCGCTATACCCTTAAAGAGGGCGAGTGCATGGGTGCCTGCGGCCACGGCCCACTGTGCCTGCACAACAACCACAAGATGCATGACCACCTGACGCCGGAATCGGTGGACCAACTCCTGGACGAAATGAAATGAGTTTGAGTTCACCCGGCAAGAAAGTCTGCCTCTGGACCCTGGACCATCCCAACCCGGGTTCCTTGGCCACCTATACGGCCAACGGCGGCTACGAGGCCCTAAGGAAGATCCTGGCGGAAAAGACTCCGGCCGAGGAGATCATCGCCGAGGTCAAGACCAGCGCCCTGCGTGGCCGCGGCGGCGCGGGTTTTCCCACCGGCCTGAAGTGGAGCTTCATGCCCCGCTCCTTCCCGGGCAACAAGTACGTGGTGTGCAATAGCGACGAGGGCGAGCCGGGTACCTTCAAGGACCGTGACATCCTGATCTACAACCCCCACCAGTTGATCGAGGGCATGATCATCGCTGGCCACACCCTGGGCGCGGTGGCGGGCTACAACTACATCCACGGCGAAATATTCGAGCAGTACGAATCCTGGCAGCTGGCCGTGGAAGAGGCCCGGGCCGCCGGCTTCCTGGGCAGGAACATCCTGGGCTCCGGCTGGGATTTCGACCTCCATGCCCATCTCGGCTACGGCGCCTACATCTGCGGCGAGGAAACCGCCCTGCTGGAGTCCCTGGAGGGCAAGAAGGGCCAACCCCGCTTCAAGCCGCCGTTCCCGGCAAGCTACGGCCTCTATGGCAAGCCCACCACCATCAACAACACCGAGACCCTGGCCTCCATCCCATGGATCATGCGCCACGGCGGCCAGGCCTTCCTGGAACTGGGCAAGCCCAACAACGGCGGTCCCAAGATCTTTTCCGTTTCCGGCCACGTCAACAAACCCGGCAATTACGAGATCGGCCTCGGTACGCCTTTCTCCGAATTGCTCGAGATGGCCGGTGGTGTGCGCAACGGCCATAAGTTGAAGGCGATCATCCCGGGTGGCTCCTCGGCCCCGGTGTTGCCGGCCGAGGTGATGATGGACCTGACCATGGATTTCGACGCCATCTCCAAGGCCGGCTCCATGCTGGGCTCCGGCGCGGTCATCGTCATGGACGAGACCACCTGCATGGTGCGGGCGCTGGAGCGCCTGTCCTATTTCTACTTCGAGGAATCCTGCGGCCAGTGCACCCCCTGCCGCGAGGGGACCGGCTGGATGTACCGCATCATCCACCGCATCGAACGCGGCCAGGGCCGACCCGAGGACATGGACGAGCTGCTGCGCATCGGCAAGAACATCGGCGGCAATACCATCTGCGCCCTGGGCGAGGCGGCCGTGGGGCCGGTAGCGAGCTTCGTGAAGCACTTCCGCAAGGAGTTCGAGTACCACGTCGAACACAAGCGCTGCATGGTGGGCCATTGATATGCCGCTAATCGAAATCGACGGCCAGCAGATCGAAGTCGCCCCCGGTTCGACCGTGATGGATGCCGCCAACCAGTTGGGCATCTACATCCCCCATTTCTGCTACCACAAGAAGCTGTCCATCGCCGCCAACTGCCGCATGTGCCTGGTGGACATCGAAAAGGCCCCCAAGGCAGTGCCGGCCTGCGCCACCCCGGTCACCGACGGGATGAAGGTGCAGACCCATTCTCCCAAGGCCGTCGCCGCGCAGAAGGGGGTGATGGAGTTCCTGCTCATCAACCACCCCCTGGACTGCCCCATCTGCGACCAGGGCGGCGAATGCCAGCTCCAGGACATCGCCGTGGGCTACGGCGGTTCCGCCTCGCGCTACGACGAGGCCAAGCGGGTGGTGCGGGAGAAGGAACTGGGGCCCCTGATCGCCACCGACATGACCCGCTGCATCCACTGCAGTCGCTGCGTGCGCTTCGGCCAGGAGATCGCCGGCCTCATGGAACTGGGCATGCCCGGGCGGGGCGAGCACACCGAGGTGATGACCTTCTTGGAGGCCCAGGTCACCCACGAATTGTCAGGCAACGTCATCGAGTTGTGCCCGGTGGGCGCGTTGACCTCCAAGCCGTTCCGCTATTCCGCCCGTACCTGGGAGTTGTCCCGGCGCAAGTCGGTGAGCCCCCACGACGGCCTCGGCGCCAATCTGCAGCTGCACATCAAGGACGGCAGGGTCTACCGGGCCGTGCCCCTGGAAAACGAGGCGGTGAACGAGTGCTGGATCGCCGACCGGGACCGCTACAGCTATGCCGCCCTGAATTCCGACCAGCGCCTGACCCGGCCCATGATCCGCAACGGCGGACAGTGGCAAGAGGCGAGTTGGCAGGATGCCCTGGAACAGGTGGCCGCCCGTCTTGCCCAGGTCCACGGGGCCAAAGGCGGCGCCGCCATCGGCGGCCTGGCCAGCCCCCACCAGACCGTGGAAGAGCTGTACCTGTTCACCAAGCTGCTGCGCGGCCTGGGCAGCGAGAACATCGACCACCGCCTGGCCCGGGGCGATACCGGAGCGGGTGGCGGCGCCCGGCACGGAGTCCAGTGGCTGGGCATGCCCGTGGCGGAACTGAATAATCTGGAGCGCGTGCTGCTGGTGGGGTCCACCCTGCGCAAGGAGCAACCCCTCATCGCCCAGCGCCTGCGCCAGGCGGTGAAGCGCGGTGCCCAGCTCAACGTGGTGCACGGCGCCGACGACAACCTGCTGTGCAAGATCAACGCCAGGCTGATTGCCAAGCCCGCCGCCTGGACCGACGCCCTGGCCCGCATCGCCAAGGCCGTTGGGGAAGCGGGCGGCAGCCTGCCGGCCGGGCTTGCCGGCCAGCAGATCGCTTCCGTGGCCGTGGACAATGCCGCCCGCGCCATCGCCGCCAGCCTGATGTCGGGTGGGCGCAAGGCCGTCCTCTTGGGAGCGCTGGCCCAGAACCATCCCGCCGCCGACCGGATCCACGCCCTCGCCGGGGCCATCGCCCAGGCCACCGGTGCCAGCTTCGGCTTCCTGTCGACGGCGGCCAATTCCGTGGGCGCCCAGTTGGTCGGCGCGCTGCCCGGCCCGGACGGCCTGGGGGCCGCCGCCATGCTGGCCCAGCCTCGCTCCGCCTATGTGCTCATGGGGATGGAGCCGGCCCTGGATGCCTTCGACGCCGCCCAGGCCACCGCCGCCCTCAAGTCCGCCGAGTTCGTGGTGGCCCTCACCGCCTTCAGGAGCGAGGCCCTGGCCGATGCCCACGTGCTGCTGCCCATCGCCCCCTTCAGCGAGACCGCCGGCAGCTTCGTCAGCATGGAAGGCCGGCTGCAAAGCTTCCACGGTGCCGTCAAGCCCATGGGCGAGGCGCGCCCGGCATGGAAGGTGCTGCGGGTGCTGGGCAACCTGCTGAGCCTGAACGGTTTCGATTACGACTCCGCCGAGGCCGTGCGCGACGATGCCCTGCCCCAGGGCCAGGACCACATCCCGGCCCATCTGGACAACGCCATCGGCGAGGTTGGCCTGGCCGGCCTGGCCGCCACGGACACCACCGAGCGCCTGGGCGAGACTCCCATCTATCAGCTCGATCCTTTGACCCGTCGCGCCCATCCCCTCCAGGCCACGGCGGATGCCGACGTCGCCGCTATCTGGATGAACGGTGAACTGCTTGCCAGCCTGGGCCTCGTCGAAGGCGCTCCGGCCAAGGTCCGGCAGAACGGCGGCGAAGCCGTGCTGCCGGCCCGCCGCGACGATCGCCTGGCCTCGGGCGTGGTGCGGGTGGCCGCCGCCATCGCCCAGACCGCCGGCCTGGGCGCCCGCATCGGCAACATCAGCGTGGAGAAGGCCTGACATGAATGCCATCCTGACTCCCCTGGCCCAACTGCTGGGTCCCGCCTGGCTCCCCCTCTGGACCCTGGTCAAGATCGTCGCCATCGTCCTGCCCCTGATGGTGTGCGTGGCCTATCTGACCTATGCCGAGCGCAAGATCATCGGCTGGATGCAGGTGCGCATCGGCCCCAACCGGGTGGGCTACTTCGGCCTGCTGCAGCCCATCGCCGACGCGGTGAAGCTGCTGATGAAGGAAATCATCATCCCCAGCGGCGCCAACAAGGGCCTGTTCTTCCTCGGCCCGGTGCTGGTCATCGCCCCCGCCCTGGCGGCCTGGGCCGTGTTCCCCTTCACCGACCACCTGGTGCTGGCCAACCTGAATGCCGGCCTGCTTTACATCATGGCCATCACCTCCATGGGCGTGTATGGCGTGGTGGTGGCGGGCTGGGCCTCCAACTCCAAATACGCCTTCCTGGGCGCCATGCGCTCCTCGGCCCAGATCGTGTCCTACGAGATCGCCATGGGTTTCGCCCTGGTCGGGGTGCTGATGGCCGCCCAGAGCCTGAACCTGGTCGACATCGTCCAGGGCCAGGCCGGCGGCTTCTGGCACTGGTACTTCCTGCCCCTGTTCCCCCTGTTCATCGTCTATCTGATCTCCGGCGTGGCAGAGACCAACCGGGCACCCTTCGATGTGGCGGAAGGGGAGTCCGAGATCGTCGCCGGTTTCCACGTGGAATACGCCGGCATGGCCTTCGCCGTGTTCTTCCTGGCGGAATACGCCAACATGATCCTGATCGCCGGCCTCACCAGCGTCATGTTCCTGGGCGGCTGGCTGTCGCCATTCCCGTTCCTCGCCAACATCCCATTGGTCGGATGGCTCTTCCAGGACGGCTTCATCTGGATCGCCGCGAAGATGTGCTTCGTGCTGTTCCTGTTCCTGTGGTTCCGCGCCACCTTCCCGCGCTATCGCTACGACCAGATCATGCGCCTGGGCTGGAAGGTGTTCATCCCCGTGACCCTGGTCTGGATCCTGGTGGTGGGCGCGGCCATGCAGACGCCTTACGGCTACCTGTTCCACTGAGGAGAGGACGATGCTGAGACAGATCAAGTCCTTCTTCGAGACCTTCCTGCTCACCGAGCTGGTGCGCGGCATGGCCCTCACAGGCCGGCACCTGTTCGCGCGCAAGATCACGGTGCAGTTCCCGGAAGAGAAGACGCCCCAGTCCCCGCGTTTCCGCGGACTTCACGCCCAGCGCCGCTATCCCAACGGCGAGGAGCGCTGCATCGCCTGCAAGCTTTGCGAGGCGGTCTGTCCGGCACTGGCCATCACCATCGAGTCGGAGCAGCGCGAAGACGGTACCCGACGCACCACCCGCTACGACATCGACCTGACCAAGTGCATCTTCTGCGGCTTCTGCGAGGAGGCCTGCCCGGTGGATGCCATCGTCGAGACCCGCATCCTGGAATACCACGGCGAAAAGCGCGGCGATCTCTATTACACCAAGGAGATGCTGTTGGCCGTGGGTGACAAGTACGAACAACAGATCGCCCGGGATCGGGCCGACGACGCCCGCTACCGCTGACGGAATGGTCATGGACTTTCAAAGCCTGGTTTTCTACTCCCTCTCCGCCATCCTGCTGCTGGCCGCGGTGCGCGTGGTCATCGCCCGCAACCCGGTGCACTCGGCCCTGGCCCTGGTGCTGGCCTTCTTCAGCGCCGCCGGCCTGTGGGTGCTGCTGGAGGCGGAGTTCCTGGCCATCACCCTGGTGCTGGTCTACATCGGCGCGGTGATGGTGCTGTTCCTGTTCGTGGTGATGATGCTGGATATCAACCTGGAGGAACTGCGCAAGGGCTTCTGGGGCTACCTGCCGGCCGGGGCCCTGGTGGCCGGCCTGATGGTGGCGGAGATGGTCATGGTGCTGGGCGGCAAGGATCTCGGCCTGGGCGCGCCCATCCCCCATCCGGCCGACTATAGCAACACCAAGGAACTGGGCCGACTGCTCTATACCGATTACGTCTATCCGTTCGAACTGGCCGCCGTGCTGCTGGTGGTGGCCATGGTGGCGGCCATCGCCCTGACCCACCGCAAGCGCGTGGGCACCAAGCAGCAGAACCCCGCCATGCAGGTCAAGGTCAAGCGCGCCGACCGCATCCGCATGGTCAACCTGAAGTCCCAGCACCCCGAAGCGCCCAAGGACGAAGACCAATGATCGGCCTGAACCACTACCTCATCCTCGGCGCCATCCTGTTCGCCATCAGCGTGGTGGGCATCTTCCTGAACCGCAAGAACGTGATCATCCTGCTGATGGCCATCGAACTGATGCTGTTGGCCGTGAACATGAACTTCGTGGCCTTCTCCCGCTACCTCAACGACATGTCCGGACAGGTCTTCGTGTTCTTCATCCTCACCGTGGCCGCGGCCGAATCCGCCATCGGCCTGGCCATCCTGGTGGTGCTGTTCCGCAGCCTGCACACCATCAACGTGGATGACCTCGACCGGTTGAAGGGCTAGCCATGACCATGCAAAGCCTCTATCTCACCGTGCCCCTGGCCCCCCTGGCGGGCGCCCTGGTGGCCGGCCTGTTCGGCAAGAGCATCGGCCGCACCGCCTCCCACGTTGTCGCCATCCTGGGGGTGGCCATCGCCCTCCTGGCCTCGCTCCTGATCTTCCAGGACGTGCAGGCCGGCAACACCTACAACGGCACGGTCTACACCTGGCTCACCTCAGGCAGCCTGTCCCTGGAGGTGGGCTTCCTGATCGACCGCCTCACCGCCCTGATGATGCTGGTGGTGACCTTCGTCTCCCTCTGCGTGCACATCTACACCATCGGCTACATGCGCGACGATCCCGGCTATCAGCGCTTCTTCAGCTACATCGCCCTGTTTACCTTCTCCATGCTGATGCTGGTGATGAGCAACAACTTCCTCCAGCTGTTCTTCGGCTGGGAGGCGGTGGGCCTGGTGTCCTACCTGCTGATCGGCTTCTGGTACACCCGGGAGTCCGCCATCTACGCCAACCTCAAGGCTTTCCTGGTGAACCGGGTGGGCGATTTCGGGTTCCTGCTGGGCATCGGCCTGGTGCTGGCCTACACCGGCAGCCTGGACTACCAGCAGGTGTTCCAGCTGGCGCCCCACCTGGCCAACCACACCATCACCCTGATCGAGGGCCATCCCTGGAGCCTGATGGCGGTGATCTGCATCCTGCTGTTCATTGGCGCCATGGGCAAGTCGGCCCAGTTCCCGCTGCATGTGTGGCTGCCGGATTCCATGGAAGGCCCCACCCCGATCTCCGCCCTGATCCACGCCGCGACCATGGTGACCGCCGGCATCTTCATGGTGGCGCGCATGTCGCCCCTGTTCGAGCTCTCCGACACGGCCCTGTCCTTCGTCATGGTGATCGGTGCCATCACCGCCCTGTTCATGGGCTTCCTGGGCATGATCCAGAACGACATCAAGCGGGTGATCGCCTATTCCACCCTGTCCCAGCTGGGCTACATGACCGTGGCCCTGGGGGCTTCCGCCTATTCGGTGGCCATCTTCCATTTGATGACCCACGCCTTCTTCAAGGCCCTGCTGTTCCTGGCCGCAGGCTCGGTGATCATCGGCATGCACCACGACCAGGATATCCGCAACATGGGCGGCCTGCGCAAGTACATGCCCATCACCTGGATCACATTCCTGGTCGGCTCCCTGGCCCTGATCGGCACGCCCTTCTTCTCCGGCTTCTACTCCAAGGACTCCATCATCGAGGCGGTCCACGCCTCCCACCTGCCCGGCGCCCAAATCGCCTGGCTGGCGGTCACCGCCGGGGTGTTCGTCACCGCCTTCTACACCTTCCGCATGTACTTCCTGGTGTTCCACGGCAAGGAGCGTTTCCGCAACGCCCATGACCCCCATGGCCATGCCGCCGAGGACGGCCACCAGGGCCATCACCACGCGCCCAAGGAGTCGCCCTGGGTGGTGTGGCTACCGCTGGTCCTGCTGGCCATCCCTTCGGTGGTGATCGGCTACATGACCATCGAGCCCCTGCTGTACGGCGGCTGGTTCGGCCATGCCATCAGCGTCGACGCCGTGGCCCATCCGGCCATGGAAGAGCTGACCGGCGAGTTCCACGGCGCCGTCGCCATGGGCCTCCATGCCCTGGCCTCCGCGCCGTTCTGGCTGGCCGCGGCGGGGGTCGGCCTGTCCTGGTTCTTCTACATGAAGCGGCCGGACATCCCGGCGGCCCTGCGCAAGCGCTTCGCCCTCACCTACAAGGTCCTGGAGAACAAGTACGGCTTCGACGCCTTCTACATGTGGTTCTTCGCCGGCGGTGCCCGCCTGGTGGGCGGACGGCTGTGGCGCTGGGGCGACGTGATGGCCATCGACGGCTGGCTGGTGAACGGTTCCGCCCGGGTGGTGGGCCACATCGCCGGCGTTGTGCGCCACCTGCAGTCCGGATACATCTACCACTATGCCTTCGCGATGATCATTGGCGTGCTGCTGCTCGCCACCTGGTTCGCGCGGGGCTGACCAAGAAGAAAGCGAAGCGACGCGATGTTCGAAGGGATCGGCTTGTTAAGCCTCGCCATATGGGTGCCCATCGTGGTGGGCGTGCTCATCCTGGCTACCGGCGGCGACGACAGGAATGCCGACGGCCAGCGCACCCTGGCGCTGATCGGCTCGGTGCTCGGCTTCCTGGTCACCGTGCCGCTCTGGACCGGCTTCGACACCGGCACCGCGGCCATGCAGTTCACCGAACTGGCCGGCTGGATACCCGCGTTCAACGTCCATTACCGACTGGGGGTGGACGGCATCTCCATGCCCTTAGTCCTGCTCAACAGCTTCACCACCGTCCTGGTGGTGATCGCCGGCTGGAAAGTCATCCAGAACAAGGTGGGCCAGTACATGGCGGCCTTCCTGATCCAGTCCGGCCTGCTCAACGGCGTGTTCGTCTCCCTGGACGGTGTGCTGTTCTACGTCTTCTTCGAGGCCATGCTGATCCCCCTGTACCTGATCATCGGCATGTGGGGCGGCCCAAACCGGGTCTACGCGGCCATCAAGTTCTTCCTCTACACCCTGCTGGGCTCTCTGCTCATGCTGGTGGCCATGATCTATCTCTACTTCCAGAGCGGCGGCAGCTTCGATATCCTGACCTGGCACCGGGTGCCGCTGGCCATGAGCGCCCAGATCCTCCTGTTCGTGGCCTTCTTCTTCGCCTTCGCGGTAAAGGTGCCCATGTGGCCGGTGCACACCTGGTTGCCGGATGCCCACGTGGAGGCGCCCACCGGCGGCTCGGTGGTGCTGGCGGCGATTACCCTGAAGGTGGGTGCCTACGGTTTCCTGCGCTTCATCCTGCCCATCGTGCCGGATGCCGCCCACGAGCTGACCTGGCTCATCGTCACCTTCTCCCTGATCGCCGTGGTGTACATCGGCCTGGTTGCCCTGGTGCAGTCGGACATGAAGAAGCTGATCGCCTATTCCTCCATCGCCCACATGGGCTTCGTCACCCTGGGCTTTTTCCTGTTCAACCCCCTGGGGGTGGAGGGCGGCCTGATCCAGATGATCTCCCACGGCTTCATCTCCGCCGCCATGTTCCTGTGCGTGGGGGTGATGTACGACCGGGTCCATTCGCGCCAGATCGCCGACTACGGCGGCGTGGTGAACACCATGCCCCGCTTCGCCGCCTTCTTCATGCTGTTCGCCATGGCCAACTCGGGCCTGCCCGCCACCTCCGGCTTCGTCGGCGAGTTCATGGTGGTGCTGGCGGCGGTGAAGGTGAACTTCTGGTGGGCCGCCCTGGCCGCCACCACCCTGGTGTTCGGCGCCTCCTACACACTGTGGATGGTCAAGCGGGTGGTATTCGGCCCGGTCGCCAACGAGCGCGTGGCCGGGATGGCGGATATCGACTCCCGGGAATTCATCGTCCTGGGCCTGCTGGCCATCGCCGTGCTGGCCATGGGCCTGTATCCGCTGCCCGTCACCGAGGTCATGCACGCCTCCGTCAATAACCTGCTGGAGCATGTGGCCCACAGCAAGCTGGTGCCCTGATGACCATGAACTTCCCCATGCCCGATCTCGCCCCCGCCCTGCCGGAGATCTTCGTCCTGGTCATGGCCTGCGCCATCCTGCTGATCGACGTGATGAGCAAGCAGCGCGCCTGGGCCTACTGGCTGACCCTGTTCACCCTGGCGGGCGCGGCGGCCATCACCGCCTTCACCGCCCAGCCCGAGACCCGCTACACCTTCAGCGGCCAGTTCGTCGACGACGCCATGGGCGACGTGCTCAAGCTGATGGCCTATCTCTCCACCCTGGCGGTGGTGGTCTATTCGCGGGATTACCTGAGCGAGCGCGGCCTGTTCCGGGGCGAGTTCTATGTGCTGGCTTTGTTCGCCGTGCTGGGCATGATGGTGATGATCTCGGCCAACCACTTCCTGGTCCTGTACGTGGGACTGGAACTGTTGTCCCTCTCCCTGTACGCCATGGTGGCCTTGCAGCGCGATTCGGCCCAGGCCACCGAGGCGGCCATGAAGTATTTCGTGCTGGGCGCGCTGGCCTCGGGGCTGCTGCTCTACGGCATGTCCATGCTCTACGGCCTCACCGGCACCCTGGAACTGCCCAGGATGGCCGAGCTGGTTCAGGCGGGGGTCAAGGACCACATGATCCTGGCATTCGGCCTGGTGTTCCTGGTGGCCGGCCTGGGCTTCAAGCTGGGGGTGGCCCCGTTCCACATGTGGGTGCCGGACGTCTATCAGGGCGCGCCCAGCGCGGTCACCCTGTTCATCGGTTCCGCCCCCAAGCTGGCCGCCTTCGCCTTCACCATGCGTATCCTGGTCGACGGGTTGCACCCGGCGGTGGGGGAATGGCAGGGCATGCTGGCGGTGATGGCGGTGTTGTCCCTGGCGGTGGGCAACCTGGCCGCCATCATGCAAAGCAACATCAAGCGCATGCTGGCCTACTCCACCATCTCCCACATGGGCTTCCTGCTGCTGGGGATCCTGTCCGGCACCGTCGCCGGCTACACGGCCGGCCTGTTCTACGTGGTCACCTACGTGCTCATGAGCGTGGGCAGCTTCGGCCTGGTGGTCTACCTGTCGCAGCGGGGCCTGGAAGCGGAAAACCTGGATGACTACAAGGGCCTCAACAGCCGCCATCCCTGGCTCGCCGCCCTGATGGCCATCCTCATGCTGTCCATGGCCGGCCTGCCGCCCTTCGTCGGCTTCTATGCCAAGCTGACCATCCTCCAGTCCCTGGTGGGCGCCGGCTTCCTCTGGCTGGCGGTGCTGGCGGTGCTGTTCTCCCTGATCGGCGCGTTCTACTACCTGCGCGTGGTCAAGCTGCTCTACTTCGATGCCCCGAAGGCAGACGCCATGACCATCACTCCCGTGGGCGAGGTCCAGGCCCTGCTATCCGCCAACATCCTGGCGGTCCTGCTGCTGGGCATCATGCCCCAGCCCCTCATCTCCCTCTGCACCTACGCGATGCAGATGTCCCTGCAGTAACCACGTCCGGATTCGGGGGCGTGTTGCCTGGTGAGTACGCATCGCCGGCAAGCATCGTACGCCCGCGCGGTGAAGGGCTCACAACGCGCCTGACGCCGGTCAAAACGCGAGTCCCACTCCGTAACCAAAGTACCTCACGTCACGGTCGCTGATGCACTATCGTTGACGCTATCGCCGTTTACCCCTCCCACGGAAAGGCCATGAACCAACAGCACACCCTGCGCCTGGGCATTCCCAAAGGCAGCCTCCAGGACACCACCCAGAAGCTTTTCATCCGCGCCGGCTTCGATCTGCGCATCTCCGGCCGCTCGTACTACCCGGAGATCGACGATCCGGAGATCGAGTGCATCCTGATCCGGCCCCAGGAAATGGCCCGCTACGTGGGGCAGGGCATCCTGGATTGCGCCATCACCGGCCTGGACTGGATACTCGAGGCCGGCGCCGACGTGGCCGAGCTGGCGGACCTGCGCGCGCCCTGGCCCAACTACGGGGTGGTGCGCTGGGTCATGGCGGCCAAGGAGGATGCGCCGTTCCATTCGGTCATGGATTTGCAGGGCAGGCGCATCGCCACCGAGGCGGTCGGCATGACCCGGCATTTCCTGGAAAGTCATGGCGTCGCCGCCGAGGTGGAGTTCTCATGGGGCGCCACGGAAGTGAAGCCGCCGATCCTGGCCGACGCCATCGTCGACGTCTCCGAGACTGGCTCCTCGCTGCGCGCCAACAACCTGAAGGTGCTCCACGTGGTGCTGGAGAGTACCCCCCGTTTCATCGCCAACCGCCAGTCGCTGGACGATGCGTGGAAGCACGGCAAGATCGACCGACTGCTGATGCTGCTCCAGGGCGCGATAGCCGCCGCCACGCGGGTACTGCTGTCCATGAACGTGCCGCGCGCCACCCTGGACCAGGTGCTGCGTCTCCTGCCCGCCCTGGCCACGCCCACCCTCTCCACCCTTGCCGATCCGGACTGGGTGGACCTCAGCACGGTTGTGGAGGAAAAGGAGGTGCGTGAACTGGTTCCCCGGCTTTATCAGGCCGGCGCCCGGGGCATCATCGAACTGCCCATCAACAAGATTGTTGAATAAGTGGGGGTATGCGGCCCAACAAGTAGTTAATCGGCCACTCTCGACGGGGATGTCCGGTCAGGGCCGGACGTAGGCCCAGCCTGACGCCTGCAGCTTGATGAGTTCCACGATCCCCGCCTGTACATAGCCGATGTTGGGCAGCATGTCGTCGCGGGTGATGTTCTGGGCCTTCATGGTGTTCTCGCAGGCTACGATCTTGACGCCTTCCTCCAGGGCCTGTGCCACCTTGTTCTCCACCAGGGAGTCATCGCGCAGCATGGCGATGGCGTCGGCATAGACCACCATCTCGATGGCCACGTTCCCGGGCCCCAGGGCGCGCTGGATATTGTGGAAGTTGCCGAACACCTCGTTCCAGGTATGCTGGTCGCCGCCGGTCACCGCGAACACCACATGGTAGGTGGGTGCGACCGGCTCCTCGTTCGCCCGCGCGCCCCCCGCGGCGAGCAGGACGGCGACGAGGAGGATCCCGACGGGTGAAAAAAATGTACGCATTCTTGCAAACATGGTTTTCTTCCTTTCCTGGGCGCCGCCGCCTCGTTGCAATACCGTGCCTTACAGCACCATCCCCGGGTTATTGCCCATGCCGATGACCTTGGGCTGGTTGAGCTTGACCTGCCTGACCACCTTCACGTCGCGCAGGTACTCGGCCACCACCTCCCAGATCGGCGCGCCCTTGACGCCCTCGCCCACCGGCGCCCAGCCGGCGACCTTGTACTTTCTGGCGGGGTCCACCGCCTTGCCGTTCAGGGTCATGTCGCCGATCCGCTTGCCGATGCCGTTGTTGGGGGTCACCGAGTACCGGATGCCCCCCACCCGCACCATGTCCCCACCCTGCTGGTAATAAGGGTCGGCGTTGAACAGGTTGTCGCAGACATCCTCCATGATGGTCTTGATGGTCTCCCCCGTCATGGTGTTCAGGGTGGTGGCGTTGTAGGTGATCGCCACCTGGTCCATCAGCTTCTCCATGGTGATCTCGTCCCCCGGCAACAGGCTGGTGCCCCAGCGGAAGCCCGGCGAGAAGGCGGCGTCGGCCCCCTTCACCTTCATCAGGGCGTCGCAGATCATCTGGTCGTAGGTGCCGTTGAAGTTGCCGCGCCGGTAGAGCAGGTCCTCGGTCACCGCCAGCTTTTCGTTGAGCTTGGACTCGAACGGGGCGCGGATCTTGGTGATCAGGGCGTCCATCTGCTTGTCGGCCGGCAGCAGGTTGGAGAACACCGGCATCAGGCGGTACTTCCAGCCCTTGATCCGGCCGTCCCGGACGTCGAAGTCCATGACGCCCAGGAACTTGCCGTTGGAGCCGGCATTGGTGACCAGGGTCATGCCCTTGGCGTTCCTGACCTGCACCGGCTGGGGCACGCCGTCGTGGGTGTGGCCGCCGAAGATGGCGTCGATGCCGGTGACCCGGCTGGCCATCTTGAGGTCCACGTCCATGCCGTTGTGGGACAGCACCACCACCACCTTGGCGCCCTTGGCGCGGGCGTCGTCGACCCATTTCTGCATGTTGTCGTCGCGGATCCCGAAGCTCCAGTCGGGCACCATGTAGCGCGGGTTGGCGATGGGGGTGTAGGGGAAGGCCTGGCCGATGATGGCGACCTGGACGCCGTTGATGTGCTTCATGACGTAAGGCTTGAACACCTGGTCGCCGAAGTCGTTGGTGACGACGTTCTGGGCGACGAAGTCGACGCCGGCCTTCTTGAAGTCGCCGTTGACGATCTCCTGGACCCGGTCGGCGCCGTAGGTCATCTCCCAGTGGGGGGTCATGACGTTGACGCCCAGGGCGATGCTGGCGTCCACCATGTCCTGGGCGTTGGTCCACAGGGCGGTGGCGGAGCCCTGCCAGGTGTCGCCGCCGTCGAGCAGCAGGGAGCCGGGCCGGGAGGCGCGCACCTTGTCCACCAGGGTCTTGAGGTGGGCGAAGCCGCCGACCTTGCCGTAGGTGCGGGCCGCTTCGCTGAAGTCGAGGTAGGTGAAGGCGTGGGCATCGATGGTGCCGGGCTGGATGTGGTAGGCCTTGAGCAGGTGCTCGCCCACCAGGTGGGGGACCTTGCCGAGCGCGGCGCCCACGCCCAGGTTGACGTTGGGTTCCCGGAAGTAGATGGGCTTCAGCTGGGCGTGGCAGTCGGTCATGTGCATCAGCGAGACGTTGCCGAACACGGGGATGTCGTAGTAGCCGGCGGGCACGTTGCCGGCCAGCGCCTGGCGGCTGTCCAGGGCGAAGCCCGCCACGCTGGCGGCCGCCAGTACCTGGAGAAATTCTCGGCGATTCATGGACATGGATTCGTGCTCCTGTGGTTGGCAATGTGCGAGGCCGCATTCTTGGCCGCATGGGCGGCCGGGTAAATGGTAGTGATGGCCCAATCGGGATGGCTCATTACGCATGGTTCAAATGAAAATCCAGTCGCCCGCCAGATTCTTGCGCCAATGGTTCGAGACTCAAGCTCCTGTGAATGAACTAGCATGAAACCTCTCATTGGAAGAGAAAATTCCGAGGGAAGCTCACAATTGAGCTAATAATCAAGACAATAAAGGAGGAATAACTAATGGCCACACTCAAGCTGGCGCAAAAAACCAAACCATCATCAAAGGCCAAATCAACAGCAAAAGCCAGGCCGCAACTCCCCAAGTCGCCGACCGGCATTCAGGGGCTGGACGAGATCACCGGCGGCGGATTGCCCAGAGGCAGGCCGACGCTGGTGTGCGGCGGCGCGGGCTGCGGCAAGACGCTGCTCGCGATGGAGTTTCTGGTGCGGGGGGCGACCGAGTTCAACGAGCCGGGCGTGTTCATGGCATTCGAGGAAACAGCCCGGGACCTGACCCAGAACGTCGCCTCGCTCGGATTCGATTTGAAAGACCTGGTCGCGCGCAAGAAGCTGGTGATGGATTATGTGTACATCGAGCGCAGCGAGATCGAACAGAGTGGCGAATACGATCTGGAAGGCTTGTTCATCCGCCTGGGGTCAGCCATAGCTTCCATCGGCGCCAAGCGCGTGGTGCTGGATACCATCGACTCGCTGTTTGGCGGCCTGCCCAACCCGCTCATCCTGCGCGCCGAATTGCGCCGCCTGTTTCGCTGGCTGAAGGACAAGGGCGTGACGTCCATCATCACCGGCGAGCGTGGCGATGGAAAGCTGTCGCGCCAGGGTTTGGAAGAGTATGTCTCCGACTGCGTGATCGTGCTCGACCACCGCGTCAGCGAGCAGACCTCCTCGCGGCGCTTGCGCGTGGTCAAGTATCGCGGATCGACCCATGGCACCAACGAGTATCCGTTTCTGATCGACGAAGACGGCATTTCTGTGTTGCCGGTGACGTCGCTGGGCTTGGCGCACAAGGTTTCCGGCGAACGCGTGTCCTCCGGCGTTGCGCGTCTCGATGCGATGCTGGGCGGCAAGGGCTATTACCGCGGCAGCAGCGTGCTGGTCTCCGGCACGGCGGGCACGGGCAAGAGCAGCCTCGCAGCACACTTTGCCGACGCTGCCTGCCGTCGCGGTGAGTGCGTACTCTATTTTTCCTTTGAAGAATCCCCCGATCAGATTGTGCGCAACATGAATTCGATCGGGATAGGCCTGCAGCACTGGGTAAAGAATGGTCTTCTGCAGATTATTTCGAAACGCCCCTCGTTTGCGGGCCTGGAAACGCATTTGGCGATGAAGCACAAAATGATCAGTGTCTTCAAACCCCGCGTGGTGATCATGGATCCGTTGAACAGCTTCGTCATCGGCGGCAATGAGATTGAAGTCAAATCGATGCTGATGCGGCTGGTGGATTTTCTGAAAACGAGACAGATCACCGGTTTGTTCACCAATCTGGCGCAGAGCGGCAGTCCGGTCGAGCGAACCGAGGTGGCCATTTCGTCCGTGATCGACACCTGGCTGTTGCTGCGCGATATCGACAGCGGCGGCGAGCGCAATCGCTGCCTGTCCATCCTGAAATCGCGCGGCATGGCGCACTCGAACCAGATACGCGAGTTCCTCTTGACCGATCGCGGCGTGGAATTGCGCGATGTTTATGTCGGGCCGGAGGGGGTATTGACCGGCTCGGCGCGTCTGACGAAAGAGGCTGAAAACGATGCCGCGATGTTGATACGCAATCAGGATGTCGAACTCCGGCGGATCGAGCTGGAACGCAAGCGCACCACGCTGGAAGCGCAGATCGCCATGCTGCGCGCCGAGTTTGCGGTACAAGAGGTCGCGTCGTTGAAAATCATCGGCCAGGAAACTGCGGAGGAAGCACAACTGGCGCAGGGACGTTTGGACATGGGGCTGAGCCGCAAAGTGGATGCGAAGCCGAACAAACAAAAAGGGGGACCGAAATGAAAACAAATCCGGCCCGGCCCACGCGGACTGGAGAAAAAGCGGCGCCACGCAAAGCGGCCACCAGTCGCTATATCCTGAAGCTGTACGTTGCCGGACATTCGCCGAAATCGGTTAGCGCGATCACCAACATCAAAAAAATCTGCAAGGAAAACCTGCAAGGGCGCTACGAGCTGGACGTGATCGACCTGTACCAGCAGCCGCAACTGGCGCAGGGCGACCAGATCATCGCCGTGCCGACGCTCATCAGGAAACTTCCGCCTCCGTTGCGCCGCATCATCGGCGATTTGTCGAACACCGAACGGGTGCTGGTAGGGCTGGATATACGAAGTACAGCGTAATGCCAAACAAGCCCACTTCGGAACAGCTGGAAGCGGATAACCGGGACCTGCGCGCCAGGCTGGAAATTGCCGAAACGACCCTGGGCGAGGTACTCAGCGGGGAGGCGGACGCGCTGTTCGTCACGGGCGCGGCCGGCGCGCAGCTGTTTACGCTCAAGGGCGCCGATCAGTCCTACCGGGAATTGATCGAGAACATGAGCGAAGGGGCGCTGAC
The DNA here is from genome assembly GCA_963713085.1 of uncultured Pseudomonadota bacterium. GTDB lineage: Bacteria > Pseudomonadota > Gammaproteobacteria > Burkholderiales > Thiobacillaceae > PFJX01. Next base: position 135,268 of record CAVQKQ010000019.1, read on the forward strand.
CCTGACACCGGAGGGTCTGGTGCTGTACGCCAATCGGCGCTTTGCCGGGATGCTCGGAACGCCGCTCGAAAAAGTGATCGGCACCGAGATTCAAGACTGGTTTGCGCCGGAGAGCAGACAGGCCCTGCAGGCTCTGCTGCAAAAAGACACTATTGAAAACCACCACGAGGAACTGGCGCTTGCTGCCACCGACGGCACACAGGTGCCAGTCTATCTATCGGTGAGCCGCCTGGTTCTGGATGAGATCGATTCGGTATGCATGGTCGTGACCGACCTGACGGAACAGAAACGCAATGAGGCGATCCTCGCCGAAGAAAAACTCGCGCGCGCGATTCTGGAACAGGCCGCCGACGCGATCGTGATCTGCGACGAGTCCGGACGGATCATGCGCGCCAGCAATCAGGCGCAAGCGCTCTATGGCAACAACCCCATCGGACAATTGTTTGAGCAGGCCTTTCCCCTGCGCCAGCTGGACGGCGCTGGGTTTTCCACCATCAACTTTATCGACGCGGAACATAGCCAATCGGTGGATGCGAGGCTGAAACGCAATGGGCGGGAATTCGATCTTCTGGTCAGTGTCGGCCACCTGAAGGGCTCGCGAGACGAGCTGCTCGGTAGTGTGGTTACGCTGACTGACATCACTGAACGCAAGACGGCTGAACTTGCGCTAAAGAAAAGTGAACTTCAACTTTCTGAGGCGCTGACTATTGCGAAGATAGGTTACTGGGAATATGAATATCCAACAGATGAATTCGTATTCAATGACCAATATTATTTGCTGCACAAGATTACTGCCGAGGAAGCGGGAGGCTACCGGATGTCCTCCGCAGATTTTTCCAGCCGCTACGTTTATTCTGAAGACGCACCCACCATTGGCCAACATGTTGGATGGGCTTTGGAAACCCGGGATCCGGATTATTTTGCCAAAACCGAGGCTCGCATATTGACCGGGGATGGAGAAATTATCTGGGTCGAAGTGCGTATGAGCGTCCAGAAGGACTTGCAAGGCAACTCAATTCGTATGTTCGGCGTCAATCAGGACATCACCGTGCGCAAGCTGGCGGAAATGAAATTAATCGAAAGCGAACGACGCTTCTCCGACCTGCTGGGAAATGTAGAACTGATATCAATGATGCTCGACCGCGAAGCACGGATCACCTACTGCAACGACTATCTGCTGTACCTGACCGGCTGGCAGTACGAGGAAGTCATCGGCCAAAGCTGGTGGGAGCTTTTCTTACCGCCCGAAATTCAGGATTTAAGAAATGAATTTTTCTCCGCACTACTCGACAACCAGCCCGAGGCGCTGCATCACGAGAACGATATCGTCACCCGTTCGGGTGAGCGCCGGCTGATACGCTGGAACAATTCGGTGTTGCGCTCGGCAGATGGCAAAGTAATTGGAACAGCCAGCATCGGCGAAGACATCACCGACCGCAAACTGGCGGAAAAAGGTCTGCGCTGGAGAACCGCATTTTTCGAGGCTCTGGTGAAAACATCGGGAGACGGCATTCTCGTCGTCGATGGTCAAGGCAATAAGATCCTGCAGAATCAGCGGATGATCGACCTGTGGCAGATACCGGAAGATTTCGCTGCGAACCCCGATGACAATCCGCAACTGCAGTACGTAATAAACCAAGTCGTCGACGCCAAAGAATTTGGCGACAAGGTGCGCAACCTCTACGACCATCCTGAGGAGACATCGCAGTCCGAAGTCGCCCTGAAAAATGGCACCTTCCTCGAGCGTTATTCGGCACCGGTGCTCGATGACAATGGCCATGCCTACGGTCGTATCTGGACATTCCACGACATCACCGAACGCAAGAAATCGGAAGCCAGCATCAAATATCTCAACCGGGTGCTTTCCGTGCTGAGCGGCATCAATACGCTGATCGTGCGCGTGAATGACCGCGAAGAGTTGTTCACGGAGGCGTGCAACATCGCGGTTGGGGAAGGCGGGTTCCGCATGGCCATGCTGGTTATCGTAGACCGAAACACGATGCAGCCAGTTTCAGTCACATCGGCAGGAAAGGGTGATGAACTTCTGGCAGCTGTCAAAAACGTGATGTCATCCAGTGAAGGTATGCAAACGACCCTGGTCGCGCGGGCGATCAGGGAGAAAAAAGCCGTCATATCGAACGATACGCAAAACGATTCCAGTCTCTTATTCGGCAAGCAGTATGCCGAAGCGGGGATAAACTCGATGACGGTATTGCCGCTGATCATCTCGGATGAAGCAGTAGGCTCACTCGTGCTTTACGCCCGCGAGATTGAATTTTTCCATGAAGATGAGATGAGGTTGCTGACGGAACTGGCCGGCGACATCGCCTACGCGATCGATCACATTGAAAAGCAGGAGCGGCTCAATTATCTCGCCTACTACGACGTGCTCACCGGTCTCGCGAACCGCAGCCTGTTTTTCGATCGGGTAGCGCAGTATTTACACAGCGCAATCAGCGGTGGGCACAAGCTTGCGATAGGCCTGATCGATCTGGAACGGTTCAAGAACATCAACGACAGCCTCGGCCGGACGGCCGGCGACGTCCTGTTGAAACAGATGGCGGAGTGGCTGATCCAATTCACGCGGGATGCCAACCTGTTGGCGCGAATCGACGCGGACCATTTTGCCTTCGTGCTGCCGGAAGTAAATGCAGATGGCAACCTGGCCAAGCTGGTCGAAAAGCTGATGGTCACTTTTCGTGAGCATCCGTTCCGTCTGAATGACGCCACGTTCCGCATCGGCATCAAGGTTGGCATCGCGTTATTTCCCGATGATGGTGACGATGTCAACAGCTTGTTCAGGAATGCCGAGGCCGCGCTCAAGAAAGCCAAGGCAAACGGGGTTCGATATCTGTTTTACACGCAGGAAATGACCGAGGCGGTGGCCGAGCAAACTCACGTTGGAAAATCAGCTGCGCCAGGCGGTCGACAACGAGGAATTCGTGCTGTATTACCAGCCCAAGGTGAACCTGGTGAGCGGCAAGGTCACCAGCGCCGAGGCGCTGATCCGCTGGAATAAACCGCGCACCGGCCTGGTCCCGCCGGGCATGTTCATTCCGATCCTGGAAGAAACCGGCTTGATCTATGAAGTCGGGCGCTGGGCACTGCACAAAGCCATGTCAGATTACCTGCGCTGGCGCGCGGCGGGCCTGCCCGCCGTGCGAATCGCGGTGAACGTGTCCCCGCTGCAGCTGCGCAACACCAACTTCATGGACGAGGTCAGACGGGCAGTCGCTCTTGACTCGCATGCGGCGGCAGGGCTGGAACTGGAGATCACCGAGAGCCTGATCATGGAGGACGTCGAGCACAATATCGCCACTTTGCATGCGATTCGCGCCCAGGGTGTCACCATTGCCATCGACGACTTCGGCACCGGCTTCTCCTCGCTCAGCTACTTGGCCAAACTGCCCGTGGACACGCTTAAGATCGACCGCGCCTTCGTGATCAAAATGGATGCCCCGGAGGGGCTGGCGCTGGTGTCCACCATCATCATCCTGGCGCATGCGCTGAAGCTCAAGGTGGTGGCGGAAGGCGTCGAAACCGAGAAACAATCGCGCCAGCTCATCTCGCTGAACTGCGACGAGATGCAGGGTTTCCTGTTCAGCAAGCCGGTGCCGGCGGAAATCTTTGAATCTAAATTCCTGGCTCCGTTGCTGGCAAATGACAAGCAATAACGGAAAGCTCGAACGTAGTCGAATATCAGGGATGAATTTTCAACTTGCCCGTTTCGGCGGATCATGTGGCCAGCTTGTAACAGAAACAGAATGAATGGAACTCAAATGTAGAGTGATAAGCCCGGACGAGGCCTCTATCGGAAGATAGCCGCAAGTTATCACCGGCATGACCAATAGGAACGGGCGCTTCAAGATCATGATGCCGCATCCGAAGCGCATGTTTCGCTCGGTACAGAACTTCTGGCATTCCTACGGCTGGCAGGAAAACGGCGCGTGGATGAAGATGCTCCAGGATGCTGGGAAATCGGTGGGTTAGTGAATCTGATGCTGAAAACAAAAAGGCGACCGGATGGTCGCTTTTTTTGTTTGAAGATTGCATCTGGGTAAAACAATCAATCCAAAACAAGATTTGCCAAGGCAAATTAACTGCCCTCGCCCCGAAGCCGGGATGCGCGACGGAGAACGTTGTACGGTAGCGCACATACCAACGCTAAAAATCGGCGTATGACTTCACTTAGAAGCAGAGAGCAGTAGGAATTTGCAGATGCCTGCGCGCAATCCATGCCCTGATTCGCAGGATGTGTGTTGCAAGTAGTCGTCGCAGTTGCAGCGTTGAAACGCATTCTGCATGGAACAAAATCAGAAGGAAGGCAAATATGAAATCAGCCCGATCTCCCCAGGTGAAGGTATCGACCAAAGAGCCGACCGGCATCGCCGGTTTCGATGAAATCACCGGCGGCGGTTTGCCGCGTGGCCGCACCACATTGCTGGTGGGTGGGCCGGGTTCCGGCAAGACATTATTCGCACTGCAGTTCTTGATGCATGGCGCACGAGATAGCAAGGAGCCGGGCATCTTCGTTGCGTTTGAAGAAGTTTCACGACGCATTATTGCCAATACAAACAGCTTCAACTGGAAGTTGGAGGAATTGGTACAGCGAAAAAAACTGTATTTCATGGACGCCCAGCCGGTACCCGACCTGATCCAGTCGGGGAATTTCGACCTCCTCGGGATGCTGGCGGCGCTCGCGGCACAGGCCAAATCCATGGGGGCGAAACGCATCGTGTTCGATGCACTGGATATCGTATTGGCCCTGCTGCCCGATGCGGCGGCGAAAAGGCGCGAAGTGTACCGGCTGCACGAATGGTTGTTGGCGCAGGAACTGACAGGGCTGATCACCGCCAAGTCAGGCGAAGAGGAGAGCAGTTCGCCAGGCCAGCAGCCATTCAACTTCATGCAATTCATGGTGGACTGCGCCGTGAAACTGAATCACCGCGTGTCGCTGGGCGTATCGCAGCGCAATCTGCGCGTGCAGAAGTTTCGCGGCTCCAGCTTCGATGAGAATGAATCGCCGTTCATCATTGGCAAGAACGGATTCGAAGTCGCCCTGGCGCGCAGCGTAGGTCGCACGGATACCCAGGTGTCGCAGGAACGCGTCAGCAGCGGCGTGTCGCGGCTCGATACCATGCTCGGCGGCGGTTACTATCGCGGCGCCAGCGTGCTGATCACCGGTTTCCCGGGCACGGCCAAGACCACCTTGAGCGGGGCGTTCGCCGAGGCCGCCTGCAAACGCGGCGAACGCACCATGTTCGTCAGCTTTGATTCGGATGGCTCGGAAGTGATGCGCAATCTGGCCTCCGTGGGCATCCGCCTCGATCGTTATGCGAAGAGCGGATTACTGCACATCGTGTCGGCACGCACCATCACCGGCAGTGCCGAAACCCTGTTGGTGCATATCAAGACGCTGGCGCAGGAGCACAAGGCACGTTGCCTGGTCATCGACCCGGTGTCGACCTTGGCCAAGACCGGCAACGAATTGACCGCGCACGGCGTCGCCGAACGGCTGATCGACTGGTCTAAGGCTGACGGCACCACGCTGGTCTGCACCAGCCTGCTCGATGAGATGACAAGTCAGGAAGGCGGCTCCACGCCATTGCAAATCTCGACCATTGCCGATACCTGGATCCACCTCAACTACCTGGTGCAGGCCGGTGAACGCAATCGCGGCCTGTCCATCGTCAAATCGCGCGGCACCGAACACTCGAACCAGGTGCGCGAACTGATACTGAGCAATGACGGCGTGACGCTGGCGGACATCTATACGGCCGGTGGCGAAGTGCTGATGGGCACGATGCGCTGGGAAAAGGAAAGCGCCGAGCGCGTGGCAAACGAAGTCGCCGAAGTCGAAGGACAGCTCAAGCGCGTCACCCTCGATGCCGAAGAGGCCGTGCTGGAAGTGCGGGCGAAAGCAGTTCAGACCGAACTGTTGGCAAAACAGGTGGAAAAGACTCTGTTGGAACGGACTACGGCAAGCCGCAAGGGCGAGTTGTCGCGCGGCCACACGCGCATACAGGAGTTGCGCGGCGGTGATGCCGCGAAGTCGGTTCGGAAAGCGAAAACGCCATGAGCCGCCGGATGAAATACAGATTTCGTCTCTACGTCGCCGGGGACGCGCCTAATTCGGTGCTGGCGAAGGCCAACCTGACTGCGCTGTGCCAGACACATCTGCCGGATCAGTACGAGATCGAAGTCGTGGATGTGCTCAAGGTGCCCATGCTCGCGCTGAAGGACAATATTCTCATGACGCCGACCCTGCTCAAACTCTCGCCGGCTCCCATCCGCAGAATCGTCGGCGCGCTCAGCCAGATGCAGACCGTGATGGATACATTGGGCCTGCAAGTCATCGTTAAATGAAAACCAAACCACAGACAACGCGGGATAGCAGCGAGGAGATCGCCGCGTTGATCGAGACCTTGCACGATGCCGGGCAACGCCTGGAACAACTGACTGGCGGTGAGGTGGATTCCGTGGCGAATCGTGCCGGCCAGACATTCATGTTGCGGCACGCCCAGGATCAGTTGCGCCTGAACGAGTCCGCCAATCAGGTCGCCATACTCAACGCGCTGCCAGCGAGCATCGCCTTGCTCGATGGCCAGGGAACTATCCTTTCTGTGAATGAAGCGTGGCAACAATTCGGCCGCGCCAATGCAGCTCATGGCCCGGGACACGATGTCGGCGTCAATTACCTGACGGTATGCGACAAGGCGCGGGGAGACGATGCCGCCGAAGCCAGCCAGGCCGCCGCCGGTATTCGTGCGGTGCTGGAGGGTACGGTCAGTACCTTTACGCTCGAATATACCTGCCATTCCCCCGCGGTACAGCGCTGGTTCCTGATGACGGTGACGCCCCTGGCTGGCTACACCTCAAAAGGTGTAGTGGTCATGCACTTGAATATCACCGAGAGCAAGCAGGCGGAAATAGCGCTGCGCGAGAGTGAAGAAGAGTTTCATTCTCTGGCCGAAGCGATGCCGCAACTCGTCTGGATCGCGCGCGCGGATGGTTGGAACATTTATTTCAACCAGCATTGGATGGATTACACCGGACTCACCCTGGAAGAAAGCCTGGGCCGTGGATGGAATAAACCGTTTCATCCGGACGACCGGCAGCGGGGATGGGACGCCTGGCGGAACGCGGTTGCGACAACCGGTATTTACATGGTCGAAAGCCGCTTGCGCCGCGCCGATGGGGAGTACCGCTGGTGGCTGCTCCGCGGTGTGCCACTGCAAGATGCCGGCGGCAACATCCTGAAATGGTTTGGCACCTGCACGGATATTCATGACCTGAAGATGGCTGAACTGGATATTTTCCGCGCCAATAGTGAACTGCGAGAGAGTGAACGGCGTTTCACCGACCTGCTGGGAAATGTGGAACTGGTTTCGATGATGCTGGATCGCGAGGCGCGGATCACCTATTGCAATGATTACATACTGCGCCTGACAGGATGGAAGCGCGAGGAAGTCATCGGTAAAAACTGGTGGGATATTTTCGTGCCCCCCGAACTGAACGATTTGAAAGACACGCTTTTCGCGAGCCTGCTCGACAACCTGCCAGAGGCGTGGCATCACGAGAACGATATCGTCTCCCGTTCGGGCGAACACCGGCTGATACGCTGGAACAATTCGGTGTTGCGCTCGGCAACCGGCGAGGTGATCGGAACGGCAAGCATCGGTGAAGACATCACCGAACGCAGACAGGCCGAGAACAAACTTGCGGCAAATGAATCCTTGCTCAATGAATTCATCAGGCACACCCCGGCGGCAATCGCGATGCTGGATACGCAGATGCGCTATATCCAGACCAGCGAACGGTGGATGCAGGATTACAAAATTGTTGGCCAGGATATCATCGGAAAGTCGCATTACACGATCTTTCCGGAGATAGATCAGCGTTGGAAGGATATCCACCAGCGCGTTCTGGCCGGCGCGATCGAACACTGCGATGAAGACCCATTTCCCCGCGCCGACGGTTCAACCGATTGGCTGCAATGGGAGGCACGTCCCTGGTACCAGTCGAAAGATCAAGTCGGAGGATTGATTTTCTTCACCCAGGTGATCACCGAACGAAAACTGGCCGAGCAAAAATTCAAGGATCTGCTCGAATCCGCGCCCGACGCGATGGTGATCGTCAACCGCGACGCTGAAATGGTTCTGGTCAACGCCCGGGCGGTGAGTCTGTTCGGCTGGCGCCGCGAGGAACTGCTGGGGCAGAAGATCGACATACTTGTGCCGGAACGCTTCCGCGCCAAGCATCCGGAAAATCGGAACGGCTTTTTCGCGCAACCGCATGCACGGCCGATGGGCGCGGGCGTGGACCTGTTCGGGCTGCGCAAGGACGGCAGCGAATTCCCGGTGGAAATCAGCCTGAGTCCGCTGGAGACAAACGAAGGCACCCTGGCGATTACCGCCATCCGCGACATCACCGAACGCATGAAATCGGAGGCCAGTATCAAAGCTCTCAACCGGGTGCTCTCCGTGCTGAGCGGCATCAATACGCTGATCGTGCGCGTGAATGACCTCGACGAGTTGTTCAGGGAGGCATGCAACATCGCGGTCGATGCGGGCGGGTTCCGCATGGCCATGCTGGTTATCGTGGACCCGGTCACGATGCTGCCGGACTCGATCACGTCGGCAGGCAAGAATGAGGCGCTTCAGGCAGAAATCAAAGAAGTATTGTCATCCGGTGAAGGTATACAAAAGCCCCTGGTTTCGCGGGTGATCAGGGAGAAGCAGGCCGTCATTTCTAATGATACGCAAAACGATCCCAGGCTTTTATTCGGCAAGCGCTACACCGAAGCAGGGGTAAGGTCGATGACAGTATTGCCGCTGATCATCTCGGGTGAAGCATTGGGTGCGCTTGCACTTTATGCCAGCGAGATCAATTTCTTCCAGGAAGACGAGATGAAGTTGCTGACGGAACTGGCCGGCGACATCGCATACGCGATCGATCACATCGAAAAGCAGGAGCAGCTCAATTATCTCGCCTACTACGATGTGCTCACCGGCCTCGCCAACCGCACGCTGTTTCTCGATCGGGTAGCGCAGTATATGCGCAGCGCATCGAGCGGCGGGTACAAGCTCGCGATAGGCCTGTTCGATCTGGAGCGGTTCAAGAACATCAACGACAGCCTCGGCCGGCCGGTCGGAGACGCGCTGTTGAAACAGGTGGCGGAGTGGCTGACAGAATTCACGCGGGATGCCAGCCTGTTGGCGCGTATCGACGCAGACCATTTCGCCTTCGTGGTGCCGGAAATAAAGTCGGATGGCAACCTGATCGCGCTGTTCGATAAAATCGCGAAAGCCTTTCAGGCCCATCCGTTCCGGGTAGATAACAACGAGCTGCGCCTTACAGCCAAGATCGGCGTCGCGCAGTTCCCGGATGATGGCGCCGATGCCGAAACGGTGTTCAGGAACGCCGAGGCCGCACTCAAGAAAACCAAGAAGAGCGGTGACCGATACCTGTTTTACAAGAAGGAAATGAACGAAGCGGTGGCCGGCAAGCTCACGTTGGAAAATCAGCTGCGCCAGGCGGTCGACAACGAGGAATTCGTGCTGTATTACCAGCCCAAGGTGAACCTGGTGAGCGGCAAGGTCACCAGCGCCGAGGCGCTGATCCGCTGGAATAATCCGCGCACCGGCCTGGTCCCGCCGGGCATGTTCATCCCGATCCTGGAAGAAACCGGCTTGATCTATGAAGTCGGGCGCTGGGCGCTGCGCCAGGCTATCCGGGATTACCTGCGCTGGCGCGCGGCGGGCCTGCCCGTCGTGCGGATCGCGGTGAACGTGTCCCCGCTGCAACTGCGCAACACCAACTTCATGGACGAGGTCAGACGGGCAGTCGCTCTTGACTCGCATGCGGCGGCAGGGCTGGAACTGGAGATCACCGAGAGCCTGATCATGGAGGACGTCGAGCACAATATCGCCACTTTGCATGCGATTCGCGCCCAGGGTGTCACCATTGCCATCGACGACTTCGGCACCGGCTTCTCCTCGCTCAGCTACCTAGCCAAACTGCCAGTGGACACGCTTAAGATCGATCGCGCCTTCGTGATCAAAATGGATGCCCCGGAGGGGCTGGCGCTGGTGTCCACCATCATCATCCTGGCGCATGCGCTGAAGCTCAAGGTGGTGGCGGAAGGCGTCGAAACCGAGAAGCAATCGCGCCAGCTCCTCTCGCTGAACTGCGACGAGATGCAGGGTTTCCTGTTCAGCAAGCCGGTGCCGGCGGAAACCTTCGAATCCATATTCCTGGCACCGCTTGCGCCAGACGACGGCCTGAAGTAACGCACGCAGAGATAACAATTCATGGTGGCTGAATTCTCCGATATCGACGGCACAGTCACAAGGCGCAGGCGGTTTGTCTACGTCGCCCTGTTTGTGACCCTGTTCTTCGCTTACTTCTACCTCAGGGATTCGAGCTGGCGCGGAGACATCTCGCTGCATACCCTGATGGAAACGGTCTCGACGGTGTTGGCGCTTGCGGTCGGCAGCCTTGCGCTGGTTCGCTACTACAGCAAGAAGGACAACACCTTTTTGTTCATCGGCACAGGCTTTGTCGCCACTGCTTTTCTGGACGGCTATCACACGGTGGTCAGTTCCTCTCACTTCATCGAAACCTTCCCGTCGACACCGCCTTCACTGATCGCTTGGAGCTGGTTTGCCTCGCGCACCTTTCTGTCCCTGCTGCTGTGGATGAGCTGGCTGTTCTGGCGGCATGGAGACCGGCGCGACGCGACCGGCCTGATTAGCGAAAAGCTGGTTTACGGCACTGTTACTACGCTGGCACTGGTGTGCTTTGCCATCGTTGCGTTCGTGCCGATGCCGGCAGCTTACTATCAACAGCTGCCTGTTCCCCGGCCGCAGGAATTCCTGCCCGCGCTGTTTTTTCTGCTTGCCCTGATCGGCTATCTGCGCAAAGGCAAATGGAAAACCGATGTGTTCGAACACTGGCTGGTGTTGAGCCTCATCGTCAGCTTCATGGGTCAGGCCATGTTCATGTCGTTCTCCGGACAGGTCTTCGACATGATGTTCGATTCGGCACATTTGCTGAAGAACGCTTCTTACATCTGTGCGATGCTCGGGCCTGCTGTTCAGCATGCGGCGTCTGTTCAGCGAATCGTACGCGCAGCAGGAACTCCAGCTCAAAAACACCATACTGGCAACACAGCTGGAAGTTTCGCCGGACGCGATACTTGTGGTCGACGAGCACAGAAAAATCATCTCCTACAACCGAAACTTCGTCGAGTTATGGGGCCTGACGCAAGAGCTGGTGGCAGCGCGCGTCGAAGAGGCCGTGTTGCACTCGGTCGTTTCACAGCTGCGGGATCCTGAAACATTGCTCGCCCGCGTCGATTATCTGTATCAGCACAGATCAGACGACAGCCATGAAGAAATCGATCTCAGGGATGGCAGGGTAATCGACCGCTACTCCGCGCCGATGATCGGAGAACACGGCAAGTATTATGGGCGGGTCTGGTTCTTTCGTGATATCACCGAACGCAGGCAGGCGGAACTGACGTTGCGTACAAGCGAATATTTTCTCGACACCTTGCTGAATGCGATCCCTGTTCCTGTTTTCTATAAGGACATGGACGGGCGCTATCTGGGATTCAACAAGGCATACGAGACATTTTTCGGTGCGACAATTGATCAATTAATCGGCAAGAGCGTATTCGATCTCAGTCCGCCGGAGCTTGCGAAAATCTATCATGCGAAGGATGCCGAGCTTTATGAGAGCCGTGGAATACAGCAATATGAGTCTCGGGTAACGGATGCGGATGGTTCGTTTCACGATGTCATTTTCAACAAGGCGGTTTTCCACGACAGTCAAGGAGTCGTCAGTGGTTTGATCGGAGCGATCCTCGACATCACCGAGCGCAAGCTCGCCGAGGCGGAAGTTCAAAAATTGCAGGAACAACTGCGCGAACAGACCCTGCACGATCCGTTGACCGGCCTCTACAATCGCCGTTACCTCGAAGAATCGATGGCACGCGAAATCACCCGCGCTGAACGCTACGGCCAGCCGGTCGGCATCGTGATGTGCGACCTCGACCATTTCAAGCTCGTCAACGACACCTACGGCCATCTGGTGGGCGACGAAGTATTGAAGGTGTTTGCCGAACTGTTGAAAACACATTCACGCGAGAGCGATATCGTTTGCCGTTTCGGCGGCGAGGAGTTTCTGCTGCTGCTGCCTGATATGCCGCCGGACATCGCGTATCAACGCGCCGAAGAATTGCGTGCAGCGCTTGCGGCGCAACAGATAGGAAAGTCCGCTATCCGGGTGACAGCTTCCTTCGGCGTGGCTGCCTTCCCGATGGATGGCAAGACGCAGGATGCCTTGATTAGCGCTGTAGACGCGGCGATGTACCAGGCCAAGGAGACGGGACGCAATCGCGTCGTGGTCGCGTCGGCGCATGAAGAAGATGTTCCTGATCGCACGGATATGGGTAGTGCAGAAGTTTCTATCCAGAAGGATAAAAGGCGAACAGATGGGCATTAGCTTCGAAACAGGATTCATGGCTCCATTTGCGCCGGGCGACAAATAATGATGAACCACCCGAACGAGGACGACTTGCCGGCCGATCAAGCAGGATTGCCGGACACATTGATTCCAGCTCCGACACCGGAGCATTGGTTTAGTCATGTAATGGAATCACGCTTCCTGTTTCCGGCGATCGCCGTTGTCGTGCTGGCCGCGATTTGGGGGACGACCCTGAACTTCATCAAAATTGAACGAACCGCGGCCGAGCAAACAGCGACGACATTAAGCCACGAACTGGCCCTGACTTATGAATCACAGGTTGTGCGCGCGCTGCGCGAAATCGATCAGACCCTGAAGATCGTCAAATCCGCGTACGAAGTCTGGGGCGCGAAGAACGTGCTACCGAAGTTAACAGCCATGGATCTGTTGCCGTCGGCGCTGGTGTTCGATGTCAGTATTGTTGACAACAAGGGGGAAATTCTGGAGAGCACCGACCCCAAAGAGATAACACATATCATCGATCAGAATTTGTACCTGAACCGGGATCAGGCAGATGTTATGTCGATTGTCCTGCCGCCGCCTGACTCTGACGCCGAAGATGGGCACCTGCATTTCAGACGCAGGCTCAGTGCGTCGGACGGAAAATCCTCCGGTATGGTGATTGTCTCGGTCGATGCAGACTATTTCGTTAGCGGCTATGAAGGCGCGAACCTGGGCGAGCATGGCATGCTCGGCATTATTGGCAACGATGACATCTTCCTGGTCAGGCGCAGCGGAGAAACGGTCACTGCCAACGACAGGTCTCAATACACATTGCCGCTACAGCATGTTACGAACCAGGTGATCAGCGAAGCCACGCCACAAATCAACGCCTGGGATGGTGTGCGGCGCTACACCAGCGTACACCAGGTCTATGGTTTCCCCCTGTCTGTGGTCGTCGGATTATCCGCGGACGAACAATTGGCGGAAATACAGCGGAACAAGCATCACTATCTGTTGCTCGCGGTAGCCGCCAGCCTTTTGTCAATCCTGGTTATCGCGGTGATGGGGCGCATGAGCCGGCAGCTTGAGTTGAGCCGCCAGCGCGCCGTCGAGGAACATATCGCCCATGCGGCGCGTGTCGAATACCTTGCCTATCACGACAGCCTCACGACGCTGCCGAATCGCAGCCTGTTCAGCAAGCTTCTAAGTCATAGCATCAGCCAGGCTCATCGCCACAATGGGCAACTGGCGGCGCTGTATCTCGACCTGGACCATTTCAAAAACATCAACGACACGCTCGGACACGAGGCCGGCGACCAATTGTTGAGGGAAGTCGCGGCAAGACTCAAGACCTGTCTGCGCGAGAGCGACACCGTTGCGCGGCTGGGTGGCGACGAGTTTGTCGTCATGCTGACTGAACTGGATGTGGAAAAATACGCAGCGGCAGTGGCCCAGAAAATTCTCATCGCCGTCGCCCGGCCATTTATCCTGGCCGGTCAGGAATATCGCGTCACGGCCAGTGTCGGGATCAGCACCTACCCGCAAGACGGTCTGGACGAGCAGACGCTGACCAAAAACGCGGATATCGCGATGTACAAGGCGAAGGAGGAAGGCAAGAACAACTTCCAGTTCTATTCCGAGAAACTGAACACCAGCTCACTCGAACGGCTTAACCTGGAATCGGGTCTGCGGAACGCGCTGGAGCGAAACCAATTTCAGCTTTACTACCAAGCCAAGCGGGATATCGCCAGCGGCCTGATCACCGGCATGGAAGCGTTGCTGCGCTGGCAGCATCCAGACCTGGGCACGGTGGCACCGATGAAATTCATCCCGCTCGCGGAGGAAACCGGTTTGATCATACCGATCGGCAAGTGGGTGCTCAGGACCGCCTGCCAGCAAAACGTGGCTTGGCGAAAGCAGGGTCTGGGTCGTTTGAACATGGCCGTCAATCTGACGGAGCGGCAGTTTTTCGATGAAAGCCTGGTGACGGACCTGGCGAAGATACTCGCCGACACAGGCATGGACGCACATCATCTGGAGCTGGAAATTTCCGAAGGCCTGCTGATGCGTAATGCTGAAGAAACCATGCGGGTATTTCGCGGGATCAAGGATATCGGGGCCCGGATCGCCATCGACGATTTCGGCATCGGCTATGCTTCGCTGGCCTCGCTCAAACAATTCCCGCTCGATACCATCAAGATCGACCGTTCCTTCATTCATGATCTCGACAGCGTTGCCGAAGACAAGGCCTTGACCGAGGCCATTATCGCGATGGGCAGGACGCTGAGCCTGACCGTCGTGGCCCAGGGCGTGGAAACCAAGGAGCAGGCCGACTTTTTGCGCCGGAACGCATGCGACGAATTCCAGGGTTATTATCTCAACAAGCCCATGCCGGCGGATCAGGTCGCCGAGCTGATCCGGGCGCAGCCGGATATTCCGGATATCGATTCAAACCTTGCCACCTGACAACCCAAGAGAGTCGATGCGGTATCGCTTGGGCCGGATCATTCCGTGAGGATCACCTTCACTCTGTCATCCACCAGCTTCCGCTCGATGTAGCCGATGGCATCGGGATGTTTGGCAATGAACTTCTTTACTTCGACGCCGTTCGGTACTTCGCGAGGCGGTTGACCCCGTCCGGTGAAAATGATTTTCGACCAGTATGCCTTGATCTGAGCGGGAGACTTGTCGGCGAACTTGAGGTAGAACGTCTCGCGCGCTGAAGAATCTTCGTCCTGATCGATCGGCACGGCCTGGCTGCCATCGGGGAAACGGTTCGCCTTGCCTAAAAAAATATCCACGATTTGGTTTTTGCTCAGCGTGCTCACGGGACTTTGTGGTGAAACCACTGCCACTACATCGGCCACAGCCTCACCTGAGACCAGGCTCAGGGACAGCCCGATGATGATCAATCCGATGCGGTACATATTGATCAAGATCAGCCTCATCAGAACACGAACTCAATGGTGGCGCTGAACAGGTTGAAACCGCCGCCCGATTGATACCCCGGCTGGAGGTTGCTCAATACGCCGGACGAGCCGGTGCCGATGCGGGTGTGATCGTATTGCAGCTTGAGGGCGGTGTTACTCCTGAAATCCCATCGCACGCCAATTGAAAATGTTGTCTGGACGGGTTTCGTGCCCAAGAGCGAATTGAGGGTGGCGTTGAGACCGGCAGCGGTGCCCGCCAGAGAAGGGGGCACGGTGGACAGGGTCAACCCGGGGTCGGAGAGATTGTCCGCCTTCGCCTGAGCATAGGTGAGGAAGGGTGTGAATTTCCCAAAGCGATAGCCGCCACTGGCATACCAGCCGGTTCCGCTACCATAAAAGGAATGGGATTCTGTGTGGCCCCACTCAGTCATCACGAACCACCGGCCGGGATCGTATGCGGCCCCGACGGTAAACACAGGGAAAGGCTTGTTGTGGAGATCGTACTTGTCTGCGAGTGCAATGCCTTCCGGCCCAAACTGACTGAACCCATCAAACAGGGGTTTAACGGCGTCCAGGGTCACGCGACCTGATTGATACGCAAGGTGTAAGGTTGCGGCGTGATATTCGGCCGTATAGGACAGGCTCCACGCCTGCTCCCCTTTGATTGTGCCGCCACTCGGCAGCGTGATCTGGGCTCGGCCGTAATTGGCCTGCAAGTTGTTCGTGATTTCTCCGGCGTGTAAGCGGTAGCGAGCGTCCACCCCTTCGATGTTGGAAGCAGGTACCAGATGGTAAACCTCCAGCGGCGGGCGGACCCACGGATAGGTATAAGCCACTTTGCGGGTGTCGGAGAGCAGAAAGGTAGGTAATACGGTGCGACCGGCGCGCACACTGAAATCCGGCGTGACCTGATATTGGATGTTCGCCCACTCCACATGGGGCCGGTAGCTGTTGTCGTGATTCTGTTCTGATATGACCTGTAAAACGGCCGAGAGCTTAGGGGTGAAATTGGCAGTGACTTGCCCCCCGATCAGGCTGTCCACGTCTGCGCTCCAGGCATGGCTGTAGCCGGCACCGTTGGGCTTGAGTATGGAAGAGGTAAAGTCCGCCTGGTCCTCGCTGGAATGAACCACACCCAGGGTGCCGAAGCCGCTGAACGAAAACATCGGCGCTTCAAAATCGCCGGCGCACGCGCCGGCGGCGTACAACGCCGTCGCAAGCAGGGTGATGTGAGTCAGTTTGTGCGATATGCGTTCAAACATGCCCGCTCCAGATAAGGATTGATCCGCCGCAATATTTCGAAATTCGGCGCAACCTTAATGCTGGATTGTCCCGGTACTCTGAAACGTCCTCTGTACGCTATCGCACAATAGAGTGTGAATTAGTTCTCCTTGAGCAGCCTCGCGGTAACCGCATGGCTAAAGCGGTGTCGCATGGCGAGGGCTACCAGGAACATCAACGACTTTGGCACCGTATTTTTTTCGCTAATGGGACAAATAAGGGACATCAGTAGACATTGGGTTCAGAACTCG